>CAWDMB010000007.1:0-142936 GCA_963803375.1 uncultured Actinomycetes bacterium
CGCGCGAGAGGCCCGCCGGCAGTACCGCGGCCAGCGCGGCCACCGCGAGCGCACCGAAGAGGAGGCTCGGACGCTCGAGCGCGTAGCGGGCGGCGCCCTCGTGGCGCCCGAGGACCGCGAAGGCGGCCGCGGCGGCCGCGGCCGCCGCCAGCCCGAGCGCCCCAAGCAGGCCGGGCGCCGGCCCGGGCTCGGGGCGCTCGCGCAGCGCGAGCGCCGCGCGCGCCACGCACGCCCACGTCCCGGCGACGAGGTAGCCGCCGAGCACGTCGGAGGGGTAATGCCAGTGCAGGACCAGCAGCGCGTAGCCGACCGCCAGGGCGAACGCGCCGCCCCCGACGACCGCGAGCGCGCGCAGTCGCGGCGCCGCCACGAGGACCGCGCAGAGCGCGAGCGTCATCGCGGCGGTCGCGTGACCGCTCGGCCAGGCCAGGTCGTTCGGCGCCTCGTCTCCCAGCCAGGCGAGGACGCGCGGCTGCGCGCAGAGATGCTTGAGGGCCTGGGTCGTCAGGCCCGTGAGCACGAGCAGCGCGACGACGGCGACGGCGCGCTCCGGACGCCGGCGGACGAGCGCGACGCCGGCCAGGCCGAGGCCGATGACCGCGTAGGGCGCGGGATCCGCGAGCTGGGCGACGGCGGAGAGCAGGCCGTCGAGCGACGGTCGCGAGAGGCCCGTGAACGCGTGCAACGCCGCCGCGTCGCGGGCATGCACGCCGGCGAGCCCGAGCGCGAGCACGCCGACGAGCGCCAGCCCGAGCGCACAGGCCAGCGCGGCCAGCAGGGACACGGTGACGCGACGGCCCACGAGATCAGGGTAGTCGGCGGTGGGGTCCGCCCCAATGGGGCCGCATGGCGCGCGGCTGGCAGCTCACGAAGGTCCAGGCCGGGCGCGCGCCGGCTCGACCGGTACCTACCCGGTGAAGCCCGGGACCCTCCGCCGCGCGAGGAGCCGCGTGTCGGCGCGATCGCTCACCAGCTCGGCGTTGACGGCCGTCGCCAGAACCAGGTTGCGCTTCAGCCCCGGAGTCCCGGCCTTGATCCGGACGCTCCCGCGGACGGTGCGCTTCGCTCCCGGGGCGAGCGTCCCGAGGCGCCAGATAGCGCTCCCGCGGACGACGCGGGCTCGGGTGCGAGTCTTCAACGAGGCCAGCGCGACGGCCGCCGGCGGGATGTCGGCCATCAGCACGTCCCTCGCTGCGACCGACCCGGCGTTCGTCACGGTCAGCCTGAACCGGACGCGGCGGCCGACGCGGGCGAAGCGAGGCGCCGTCTTCACGACTCGCAGCTGGGTGGACGGCAGCGACGCGGACGCGGGCGACACCGACGGGCCCGGCGGCGCCGGCGGGACGGGCGGCGGCCCCGGTGGCTCCGGCGGCGCCGGCGGCTCGGTCCTCGTGTCGCGGTAGGCACACGCGACGGCGTCGCCCGGACCGATCGTGATCGCCACCTCGGGACCCGTGATCGCGACGCCGGGGTCGCTGCACGTGACGCCCGTGAGCGCCCAGTTGTCGGGGACGAGCTCGCGGACCGTGTACGTCCCGGGCGCGAGCTCGGTGAAGGTACGCGACGACGTGGACGCGTCCGTGCCGTCGTCCACGAGCATGAAGTCGCCGAGGGCGCCCGAGAACGCGAACTCCTGGGCACTGCGGGGATTCGCCGACTTCTCGATCTCGATCGTCCCCAGCTTCGTGTCGCTGTACGTGCACACGACGGAGTCGCCCGGACCGATCGTGATCGACACCTCGGGACCCGTGATCGCGACGGCCCGGTCGCTGCAGGTGACGCCCGTGAGCGCCCAGTTCGCCGGGACGAGCTCGCGGAACGTGTATGTCCCGGGCGCCAGGCCGCTGAAGATGCGCGACGACGAGGCCCCGTTGCCGTCGTCGACGAGCGTGAAGGGACCCTGCGAGCCGCCGAAGGCGAACTTCTGGGAGCTCTGCGGGGTCGCCTGCTTCTCGATCTCGATCGTGCCCGGCTTGATCCTGTTCTTCACCGTGCACTTGTAGTACTGGTTGGGCCCGAGGGTGAGCGACTTCACGGGCTCCGACGTCCGCCGGATCGTGCGCCTGCGCTTCCGACTGCGCGCGTTGTTCGTGCAGGTGGCGTCCACGAACTCGTAGCCGGGCTTCACGGCCTCGTCGAGCGTGACCGTGCTCGTCGCGGTCGAGTCGGACGGCTTCCACTGGAACTTGGCGACGCCGTCGTCGTCGGTGTACTCCGACCGCGGCCCCGTGTCGGGTGGCGGCGCGGGCTGCACCCACCTGTAGTCGCCGCGGTTGGTGGACACCGTCGCGGTGAACTTCCAGCCCGGGTCCGGTTTGTACGTCCCGTCGCCCTCGTCCACGACCTTGGTGACCGTCACCGAGGCCTCACAGAGCTCGGTGGCGATCTTGCGCAGCGCTGCCGCGAGGTCGGCGAAGTCCTTCACCAGCGTGTAGTCGGCCTCCGAGAAGCTCGTCCCCGGGAACTGGTCGAACCCGGAGATCGCCGTCAGCCGCCGCGCACTCGAAGGCTTCGTGACGGCCGCGCCGACGCCGATGGCGAAGACGTGCGAGCCCTGCCCCTTGACGATGTCCGCCTCCTCGGCCGCCGGGCGCATCGCGGTCACGTCGCCCTCGGTCAGGCCCGTGACGGGGTTGCCGGGCGGGTTGTTGCGCGCGGTCGGGTCGCCGTCGGTGATGAAGACGACGAGATCCGCGACCGGACCCGCGGCGTTGGCCGCGGCGACCTTCTGGAAAGCGTCCTCCCAGTTGGTCCAGCCACTGGGGTTGTACCGGTTCTTCAGGTAGGGCTCGAAGGTGCTGTCGATCGAGTCTCGTGTCACCGTGGTGTAGCCGACCTGCTGGGCCGCGGTCGTGCTGAAGTCGGTGATCGACACCTTGGAGCCGGTGCCCGAGAGCGAGCTCAGGAAGGCCCGCGCCGCGTTGCGCACCTGCTCCGTGGCGCCGGAGGACTGGATCGAGCCCGACTTGTCGAGCACCAGCATGACGTCGATGCCGCAGCGCGGCGGCAGGCCGGGGTTCGAAGCGGGCGCCGTGACGCGCAGAGCGTCCGTCAGGACCTTCTCCGAGCTCGCCGCGCCGCTGCAGTCATCCTGGCCCCGGGCGGTGAAGCCGACGTCGTAACTCCCCGGCGTTCCCGGAGCGGTGACGTCCAAATCGACCGTCTTGTTACCGGGGCTGTTGCCGGTGTCCACGCACTGCGGACTGTTGTCGTCGAACCGGTACTGGGTCCCACGCCACCTGTCGCCTCCCGTGGCATCGCCCGTCGCGGTGGCCTTGAGCACGCTCCCCGGCGGCGCCGATGTGCTGGTCACGCCATCGATCGTGGCGCTGGAGATCGTGAGCGAGGCCGCGGCCGCGCCGGGAAGCGCGAAGAGCGCGGCGAGGACGCCGCCGACGGCCAGAATCCCCCAGGCCCGGCGAGCGGACGAAGACATCGTGCGGAAACGTACAACAGCGTCATCACGCTGTCACGCGGCCGCATCTGGCGCGACATCGCCGACCATCGCGCGCGGCGTCCGGCTTCTCGGACGCCTTGGTCGCGACGAACGTCTACGGCGCACACGTTCGGGACGCACCGCGACCGGCAGTGCGAAACCCCGAGCGTGAGCGTGGCGAAGTCGCTCTCGACCCGAGCTCTGCTTCGGCGTTGTGACCGCGAGCGCGCCGGCTCCGGCCGGCGCGCTCGCAGCGAGCGCTGAACGAGGCGGAGCGGTGCGCCATTCGAGTCAGCTTGCCCGGTTGGCCGGGTAGCCGAGCCCCTCGAGCTCGCCGCTGATCTCGTCGAGCACGGTCGGGTCCTCGATCGTGGCCGGCACCCCCCAGCGATCGCCGTCGGCGATCTGGCGGATCGTCTTGCGCAGCACCTTGCCCGAGCGGGTCTTGGGCAGCGCGCGGATGATGCGCGCGGTCTTGAACGACGCGACCGGGCCGATCTGCTCGCGCACGAGGGCGACGAGCTCGGAGCTGATCTCGTCCCGGTCGCGGCCAGCGCCCGCCTTGAGCACGGCGAACCCGACCGGCACCTGACCCTTGAAATCGTCGGCCACGCCCACCACCGCGCACTCGGCGACGTCCGGGTGGCTGGACAGCACCTCCTCCATCGCACCGGTGGAGAGCCGGTGGCCGGCGGTGTTGATGACGTCGTCGGTGCGGCTCATCACGAACAGGTAGCCCTCGGCGTCGGCGTAGCCGGCGTCGCCGGTCAGATAGAAGCCCGGGTAGGCGCTCAGGTACTCGCTGATCCACCGCTCCTCGGAGCCCCACAGCATCGGGCTGCACCCCGGCGGCAAGGGCAGCCGCACGCAGATCGCGCCGATCGTGCCCGGCGCCACCTCGTCGCCGTTCTCGTCGAGGATCCGGATGTCGTAACCGGGAACGGCCTTGGTCGCCGAGCCCGGCTTGACGGGCAGGGTGCCGAGCCCAACGCAGTTGGCGGCGATCGGCCAGCCGGTCTCGGTCTGCCACCAATGGTCGATCACGGGCCGGTCCAGCGCCCGCTGCGCCCACGCCAGCGTGTCGGGGTCGCAGCGCTCGCCTGCGAGGAACAGCGTGCGCAGGCGCGACAGGTCGTGCCCCGCGACGAGCTCGGCCTGCGGGTCCTCTCGCTTGATCGCGCGAATGCCGGTGGGCGCCGTGAACAGTGCGCTCACGCCGTGGTCTGCGCACACGCGCCAGAAGGCGCCGGCGTCCGGCGTGCCGACCGGCTTGCCCTCGTAGAGGATCGTCGTGCAACCGTGCAGCAGCGGGCCGTAGACGATGTAGGAGTGGCCGACGACCCAGCCGATGTCCGACGCCGCCCAGTAGACCTCCCCGGGCTGCACGCCGTAGATCCCCTCCATCGACCACGTCAGCGCGACCGCGTGCCCGCCGTTGTCGCGCACTATCCCCTTCGCAATCCCCGTGGTGCCGGAGGTGTAGAGGATGTACAGCGGGTCGGTGGCGGCGACCGGCACGCACGCGGCCGGCTCGGCGCCCTCCATCGCCTCGTCCCATTCCACGTCGCGGCCGGCGACGAGCTCCGCGGTGTGCTGCGGCCGTTGGACGATGATGCAGCGCTCCGGCGGCGAGGCGACGAGCTCCAGCGCACGGTCCAGCAGCGGCTTGTACTCGAGGACGCGCGCCGGCTCGAGACCGCAAGAGGCCGAGATCACGAGCTTGGCCTGCGAGTCCTCGATTCGCGATGCCAGCTCGTTGGCGGCGAAGCCGCCGAACACGACGGAGTGGATCGCCCCCAGCCGCGCGCACGCGAGCATCGCGACGACGGCCTCGGGGATCATCGGCATGTAGATGATCACCCGGTCGCCCGTGACGATGCCCATCCGCCGCAGCGCCCCCGCGCAGCGCGCGACCTCGTCGCGCAGCTCGCGGTACGTGAACCGGCGCACCTCTCCGGTCATCGCGCTGTCGTAGATCAGCGCCGCCTGCTCGGCGCGCCCGCCGGCCACGTGGCGGTCGAGCGCGTTGTGAGCCGTGTTGAGAACGCCGTCGGGGAACCAGTGGTACACCGGGGCGCGGCTGTCGTCGAGGATCCGCCCCGGGGCACGCTCCCAGTCGAGCGCCGCCGCCTGCTCGCGCCAGAATCCGTCGGGATCCTCCCGCCAGCGGCGGTAGGTGTCGTCATAGGAATCCATTGCTGCCGCCCTTCCGCTCTCGCGGTTCGCCGTGCACGGCGACCGCAGGTTCACGCTTCTCGCCGGGGAAGCGGCAAGCGGCTGCCTCCCCGCTGCGAGCGGGCCGCGTCCGGGTGGCCCGCTCGCGCGATCGCGTCTGCTCGTTGCCGAACGCCTTGATCTCCTCCAGTTCCTCCGGGGTGGGCTTGCGCGGGACCTCGCCGCGTGCCGCCGTCAGGCTCTGCACCTCGTGGCGGATGTCGTCGGCGACCTCGGGGTTCGCGAGCGTGGTCACGTCGCCGTCTGCGCTCGGGCTGAACGGCGGTGTGGCGATCGGGACCGCTCCGGGGTCCTGCGGCGCCACGTGTCGCGCAGTGTCCGACATGGGGTCGAGCGTACCCGCGTCGCGCCGCTCCGGCGCGCGATCCGACCGAAACCACGGGCGCGGGAGTCGCCGCGCCTACGCCTTCCTCGCTCTGACCCGACCGCCGTGTGGCGCGTTGGCATCGCTAGTCGCCGAACTCGCTCCGAACGCCCACCGGGGTCAGAGCCACGATGTAGTTCTGCGGCAGATGGTCGTACACCGAGGCGTGAAACGGAAGGTTGCGAGTCAACGTCAGCTGACGCGCCACGAACGAGAGCGGGTTGGCCACGAGCGCCAGCGCACTCGACAGCTGCTTGCGAGGCTCCTTGTTGTGGTGCCAGCTCCCACCGTCCCCCTTGGGCTTGTACTGGTACTCCGCTCCGAAATGCTCGAAGCGACCGGCCTGAGTGGGCGGCAGCTGCGGGCCGATGTCATTCGCGTTCACGTAGCGGATCACCTTCTCGCGGAGAAAGTCGTTGTCGTTGCACTTCTCCGCCAGCTCCGGACTGGTGATCATCGGCTGGCCAAACGTGTACACCGCCTTGAGCTTGCGGACGATCGGCGCGTACCGGGGCTCGGTCAAGAGCATGATGGCCAAGAGCGACGCGCTCGCGGCGCCGAGGCTGTGTCCGGTGATGTAGAGGGCCTCGAGCGCGTTCGGCATCTTGGCGCCCGCTGTGAACACGGAGCGTCCGTCGATGGCGCGCTCCAATGCCCCCACGATCTCGTAGCGCGTCGAGCGCACGTTGCGGTAGTAGCCACCGTGCACGTCGTACTCGCCGGACCCACCGGGAGCTGGGATCTTGATCTTCGCGGGGTTGACGTCGATGTCCGTGAGCCAGCTGATCAGGTCTGTCGCCGGCGTCCCGCGGTAGCAGAGGATCACGGCCCTGCCGTCCTTGCTCTGGATCAAGAACGACGTCGAGGTGATGAACATGATGTCGACGTACTCGGCGATCATGCGGCAGTTGTTGTCCTCGAGGCCCAGGCGCGCCATGATCATCGCCACGGTCTGACCGTCCGAGTAGGCGTAGCCCGCGCATGTGCCCATGACGTGCGCGACGTTGTCGTCCGGATGCTTCTTCGCCGCGACGAGCTTGCCGACCAGATCGTCGTAGACCGGGAACGTCTCGGTCTTCTTTGGTTTGAACGGCCTGAGCTCTTTGTAGCTCGGGGCCGTGCAGTCCTGAATCTCCATCGTCACCTCCTCAAGGCTCTGGGTTGCACCGCCCGCGTTGATCGCCTCAGGCCCCGCTCCACGCAGACCAGGGCTCGCGCTCGAGCGCGGCCATGAAGTCGCCGCGATCGTGCACCGGCTCCCCGTGCGAGACGAGAACGTGCTGGAACTCGAGCGCGAGCAAGGCGCGCAACGCCGGCAGTGTCCGTTCCTCATGCCACGGCGTCGCCCACGCGCGCAGCACCCCGCCCGGTGCTGTCATGCCGTCAGCGAACACCAGCGCACGTTGCTCGGGGAGATAGACGGGAGTCTCCATGGCGCCACGGCCGTCGCAGTGCGCCTGAAGCCCACCGGGTAGCTCATCGCCCGGTTGCACCGGCCGCAGCTCGGTGCGCGGCACGTCATCGCGCCAGAACAGCTGCGGCCCGTACGCCTCGGCGTCGTACCAGCGCACGAATAGGTCGACATCGCGCACGTGGTCGGGCTTGAGCACCACGACCGCGCTCGGGCCGAGCGCGTCGATGCGCGTCCAGACTTCGCGTGCGCCCGGCGGCGGCGCGAGCGGATCGAGCAGGACCGCGACTCCTCGAGATTCGACCGCGAACGACGCGACCTCTGGCTCCCAGTCCGCGCCCTCGCTCCAGTCCGGGTGAGGCTGCCGCCACAGCCACAGGCCCGGCGCCACGTCCCGCATCTCGACCGCCACGGCCGGCGAGCATAGCCCTCCGCCGTCGATCAACGCTGCCGGCGATACCGCTGCACCACCGCCGTGCGTGGAAGGCGGCAGCTACGTGCATGTCCGGGGCGACGTCGTAGCCGCGAGCTCGGAGTGGTGCGTGCGACACAGGCGGGCGCCTCGGGTACCCGTCCCGCGATCAGCGCAAGCGGCGGACGTGCCCGCTGACGACCTCTTCGAGCATCGCGTCGACCGGCGGCCACTGGAAGTCCGGCAGTGCGTGGCGGAGCGTGACGATCCCGTGCATCTCGACCCAGACCGACGCGGCGACGGCGTGCGGGTCGCGGGCGTCGGCGGGATCCATGCAGCGCGCGACCGCGCGGACGAGGTCGTCGAAGGCGGCGTCGCCGAGCGCCGGGTCGATGCCGCCGGCGTGCTTGTCGTGGCGCGGGCCGAAGATCGTCGCGTAGTGGCCGGGGCGCTCGAGGGCGAACGCGAGGTAGGCGCGGCCCATCGCCTCCAGCTGCGCGTCGGGGTCGCCGTCGTGGGCGGCCTCGGCCGCCCGCAGGTAGCGGCGCAGCTCGGCGAAGGAGCGGTCGAGGACGGCGGAGAGGAGCTCCTCGACGCCGGCGAAGTGCAGGTAGAGCGCCGAGGGCGACACGCCCGCGCGCGCCGTGACGGCGCGGACCGATACGGCGCGGGCGTCGCCGCGCGCGCGCAGGAGCTCCGCCGCGGCGTCGAGCAGCTGCTCGCGCAGCCGCCCGCCCTCGCCGCGCCGATTGCGGCGCCTCAAACCGGTGCTCGCCATCTGACGCGACCCTAGCGCGTTGTCTTGACAGACGTACATGTACGGGTGTACACCTAGCGGATGCTCCGCCGCCTTGCCGACCGCGCGATCCGACACCCCAGGCGCGTGGCGCTAACCGCGCTCGCGGCGTTCGTCGTCGTCGTCGCGCTCGGCGGCCCGGCCGCCGGCGCGCTCGACGCCGGCAACGACTTCGAGGATCCGGGCGCGCCGTCCGCGCAGGCGCGCGACCGGATCGAGCGCGCGACCGGGGTCGCGCCGTCCGCCTCGATCCTCGCGCTCGTCGACGCCCCGCGCGCCGCCCTCGCCGTGGAGCGCGCGCACCGCACGCTCGCCGCCGACCCCGGCGTGGCCCGGGCCACCGTCGCGGCGTCGCGGGGCGACGTCACGGTCGTGGCCGCGACGCTGCGCGCCGACGCCGACGACGGCGACGTCGTCGAGCGGCTCGACGACGCGTTCGCGGCCCGCGACGACGTGACGCTCGGCGGTCCCGCCGTCGCCAACGAGCAGATCGGCGAGCAGGCGCGAGAGGACCTCGCGCTCGCCGAGCTGCTGGCGTTCCCGCTGCTCGCGCTGATGACCGTGCTCATCTTCCGCGGGGTGGCCGCGCTGCTGCCGCTCGTGGTCGGAGCGGCCAGCGTCTTCGGCGCGTTCACGGTGCTGCGCGGCGTCAACACGGTCTTCCCGCTCTCGGTCTTCTGCCTCAACCTCGTCATCGGGGCCGGCCTCGGGCTCGCCATCGACTACAGCCTGTTCCTCGTCTCGCGCTTCCGCGAGGAGCTCGGCCGCGGCTCCGACGTCCCCGCCGCCGTGCGGACGACGATGAGCACGGCGGGGCGCACCGTCGCCTACAGCGCGGTGACGGTCGCGGCCGCCATGGCCTCGTTGCTGGTCTTCCCGCTGCGCTTCCTGCAGTCGATGGGGCTCGGCGGCGCGATCGTCGCGCTCGTCGCCGGCACGGTCGCCCTGACCGTGCTCCCCGCGCTCTTCGTGCTGCTCGGCCCGCGCCTGGGCAAGGTGCGGCCGAGGCCGGTGCGCGAGGGGCGCTGGTACCGCTTCGCCCACGCGGTAATGCGGCGCCCCGGCCTCGTCGCGCTCGCGACCGCGGCGGCGCTGCTCCTCGTCGCGCTGCCGGCGCTGCGCGCGCAGTGGACCGGGGTCGACGCCTCGATCCTGCCCACGAGCAAGAGCGCGCGCGTCGTCCAGGACCGCCTCGAGGCCGAGCTGCCCGCGCGCGACACGACCGCGTTCGTCGCGGCGATCTCCGCGCCGCGCGCCGCCTCCCCGCAGGTGCGGGCCTACGCCCGGCGGGTCGCGCGGACCCCCGGAGTGACCACGGTCGCCCGGCCCATCGCCGCCGGCGCCGGGACATGGGTCGTGGGCTTCGACGTGCGCGGCGAGTCGATCGGCGCCGTCGCGCAGAACGCGGTCCGGGACGTCCGGGCGCTGCCCGCTCCGTTCCCGGTGGCCGTCGGCGGCCAAGCGGCGCAGTTCCACGACCAGCTCGCCGCGCTCGGCCGCCGCCTGCCGCTCGCGCTCGGCCTCCTGGCGGCGACGACGCTGCTGCTGCTCTGGCTCATGACCGGCTCGGTCGTCCTGCCGCTGAAATCGCTGCTCATGAACGCGCTCTCGGTCGGCGCGGCCACCGGACTGCTCGTGCTCGTCTTCCAGGACGGGCGCCTGACCGGCCCGCTCGGCTACACGAGCCAGGGCGGGCTCGAGTCGGCCGACTTCCTCGTCCTCGCCGCGATCGCCTTCGCGCTGTCGACCGACTACGGCGTCTTCCTCCTGACCCGCGTCAAGGAGGCCCACGACGCGGGTCTGGAGGACCGCGAGGCAGTCGCCGTCGGCCTGCAGCGCACCGGCGGGATCATCACGGCGGCGGCCGTCCTGCTCGCGATCGCGATCGGCGTCTTCGCCACGAGCAAGGTCGTCTTCCTCAAGGAGATCGGGGTCGGGACCGCGACCGCCGTGCTCCTCGACGCCTTCGTCGTGCGAACGCTGCTGGTCCCCTCGCTCATGGCGCTGCTCGGCCGCTGGAACTGGTGGTCGCCGCCGGCGCTGCGCCGCCTGCACGAGCGCCTCGAGCGACACGGCCTCGGCGAGGCGCCCTCGCACGTGCCCGCGTAGCGCAACCGGACGAGGGACCCATGGAGCACGCGACATGTGCCGGCGCGCCGGGTGCTTGTCGCCGATGAGCAACGGAGACTTCGATGTCCATCGAGGAATCCGAGGTACCGCCACGGGAATTCGAAGACCGTGCGCGCCCCGTAACCATGCGGCGGTTTGGCTCGCTAGAGCGGTTTCGGGCTCGCCTCGGCCCGTGTCGGACCGCCGGGAGCGGGGGTCAACTGTCGCGCAACTGTCGCGCAGCGGGCCGCTCGAGCAGCTCGTCGAGGCGCCGCGTGGCCTCCTGCTCGGTGCCCTCGACGAGGTGCCCGTAGACGTTCGCGGTCGTGCGGACGTCCGTATGACCGACGTAGCGGCTGACCTCGAACAGCGGCACGCCCGCGGCGAGCAGGAACGACGCGGCGACGTGGCGCCCCTCGTGCGGCGTCAGCGGGGCGAGCCCGGCGTCCTTCCACGCCCTCAGCGCGCGGCGGCGCAGCGTCGTGGGCTGGAACGGAACGGTCGCGGTGGAGCCCACGAGCAGGTCGCCGCCGCGCCGGGCGCTCGCCATCACGTGCTCGACGAGGATCCGGCGCAGCGCGCTCGCGATCGGAACCGTCCGGTGTCCGGCGTCGGTCTTCGTGTCCTGCTCGCCGTCCGCGTCGTCGAAGTGACGCTCGACGCGGATGACCCCGGCCTCAAGGTCAACGTCGCTGACGCGCAGGGCGCGCCTCGCCGCGCCGCAGGCCCGCGTAGACGAACAGCGCGTAGGCGGCGCGCTCGGGCAGTTCCAGGGCCGCGAGCAGCGCCTCGGCGCGTCCGACGTCGGCGACGGGGGCACGGCGGCCTCGCTGCGCGGGCAGTTCGAGGCCCTTCGTCGGGTCGAGCGCGATCACGTCGTCGCGCAGCGCCCGGCGGCAGACGACGCGCAGCGGGTCGAGCTTGTTCAGGACGGTGGACGCGGCGAGGCCGCGGGCGCGGAGCGTGTCGACGAGCGCTTGGACGTCGCGGCGATGCAGGTCGGTGAGCTTGCGCGCGCCGACCTGCGGGCGCAGGTAGCCGTCCGCCGCCTGGCGGTAGGAGCGGACCGTCGCGGGCCGGTACGGCTTGCCGGAGCGGTCGAGGATCCGCCCGTCGGTCATCCCGGCGAGCAGCTCGTCGAGGGCGGCGTCGACGGTCGGCGCGTTCGCGGCTGGGCGCAGCGTCCCGGCGCGGAGCGCCACTAGCGCGTCCTGGCGCCACAGCTTCGCGGCGGTCTTCGTCGCGAACGTCTTGCGCACCCGCTTGCCGGTGCGCTTGTCGAACACGTGCGCCTGGTAGGCCGGCGAGCACGAGCACGGTTCCCTCGCGCAGTCGCGGGCGTGGCGGACGTCTATGCCTGGCGTAGCCTTCGCGGTGCCCATGTCGCTCCTGTCGTCGTGGGCCTGCGCCCCGGACGCTTCAACGTCGCGGGGCGCCCCTACGTGAGCGAGCATACGCCGGTCACGGGAGGACATGCTGGGCGTTCTCCAGGATCCACCGCTCGAGTTCGGCGACGGGGACGAGCCGCAGCCGGCCGTGGCGGACCATCCGCACGTTCGGCGCGACAAGCTCGTCGAACGTCGTCAGGCTCACGCCGAGGCTCGCGGCGGCCTCGGCGCGGTTGAGCGCGAGCCGCGGAACCGGCGCGACAAGCGGCCTATCCTTCGGCGCGCTCATCGGTCCTCGCCAGGGTCGTCGAAGATGGCGCTACGAGGGCCAGCTTCTCCGCGTTTGGCCATTGGCGCGCCCCTAAGGGGCGCCAATGCTAAACCGAGGCTGGATTCCCGCCACTTCCCGCGCCCCGAGCGCGCGGCCGACCGAGCGGTCATCCGGCTCCCGCCCGACAGCGCGAGCGATCTCGCTGCGAGCATGCTCGGCGCCGTCCGCCAGCACACCGGCGATCCGATCGGTCAGGTCATCGCGGATCGGCGCTGGCGCCCCGGTGGCCGCCAGCAGATCGCGGATCGTGCGCTCGCCCTCCTGCTCGGCGATGACCTTCGGGATCTCGAAGACGTGCGCGTTGAGCTCGACCGTGTCGGCGGCGATCGCGAACTCAAACGATCGCGGCGCCGCGCTGTGGTTGCCCTTGCCGCGCACGACGACGCGGCGCGCATCGTCGTCGGGGTCCTCGCCGAGCAGCAGACTCGAGCGCGACACGGCGTTGAACTGGTGCGAGCCGGCGAGCAGCTGACGGAAGGATTTGACGTCGCCCTTGATCGGGTGCAGCAGCCCGAGCGCGGCGATGCCGTGCTCGCCCGCGACGCGGCGCAGCGGCATCAGCGCTTCGCGGACGTTCTTGGGGTTGTAAACACCCTGGCCGGCGTCGCCGCCGGGGACGTGATCGAGGACCTGGTCGAGCAGCACGAGCCGGATGCCCTCCTCGCGCACGGTGTGCCCGAGGTCGCCGGCGCGCTTGCCGAGATCGTCGAGGTACTCGCCGTCGTCGAGCGTGCGGACCATGCCGAGATCAGCGCCGGCCGCGTACAGCCGCGGGACCCAGATCGACTCGAAGCCGTCCTCGTCGCCGATGACCAGGGTACGCGCGGGCTGACCGCGGTAGTCGCCGTCGAGCTCGCCGCGCGTAGCGCGAGCGATGATCCACGCTGCGAGCGTGCCCTTGCCGACGCCCTCCTCGCCGACGAGGATCGACGGGACGCCGGTCGGGATGCGGCGCGCCCAAAGCCATCGCAGGGGCCGCACCCGCTCCAGGATCACGCCGCGGGTCCTCAGTCCCAGCGGCAGCGGCCCGTTGCCGTTACGCGGCAACGGCTCGTCGCTCGGTCTCGCCGGGTCGCTCGCCCAGCGGCGCTCCGCGCAGTCGCCGCACAACCGCGGGCCGGCGTCGACGAGGTAGGGAGCGACGTCGCCGGTGCGTCGGCAGTCCGCGCAGATCGCGGTGCCGGCGGTCATCGCCGGCGCCTGCGGTCGTGGCAGCGGTCGCACGTGAGCGCGAGCTCGTAGGGCTTGTCTGGGCTGTGCTCAGGGCCGACGGTCGTGATGCGCCCGCAGCCGTCGCAGCGCGTCGGGCCCAGCGGCGGGGTCGGCGGGGCGGCGGGCCGCACCGCGCACTCGTCGCACAGCGCCTTCATCGCGTGCGACGGGCGCGACTCGACGTCGCGCTCGCCCTGACACATGAGGCAGTGCCCGAGCCAGCGCATCACGCCGCCCGCCTGCCGTTCGAGAGGAGCGCCACCGCGACCCTCCGCCTCGCCAGGCACGCGGCGCACAGCAGCTCGCGGCCGACGAACACGATCCGGCACGCCGCGCAGCGGCGCTCATTGATGACCGGGGCCTGGCGGCGGCGGGTCATCGCGGGCACCCCCGCGGGCAGAACAGCTGGCCGTGGTTCCAGAGCAGGATGCCGCCGCACCCGCGGCAGCGCTCGGTCTTCTCGAACCGCGTGCGGGCCCAGCGCCAGCCGGGCCCGGCGGGTTCGTGCGGGTCGTCGTCGGGCGAGTCGCCGCTCTTAGCGCTCGATCGAGCCGCCTGCGCTCGCGGCCGGCCGCCAGGGCCGCCCGCGCGGCGCGGCGCGAATATCCGCGTGACGATCCGGCGCCCAGGACGCGACAGCGACCTCATGTACGCGCTGCGAGCGGGGCGCTCCCGCGGCCGCACGTCCGGCAGCAGATCGCCGAGCACGCTCGCCTCGAGCGCGGCGAGGGTGCGCAGCGACGGCGCGGCGGCGCGTTCTTCGTCCAGTTGAGCGAGTCCCCACTCGGTCATTGGCGCTCACGGTACGCCCGGCGCAGGACGGAAAGAACGAACGCCCACCGGTGGGGATCGGCGGGCGTTCAAGGGCCTCGGCGAGACGCGAGGCGGTTATGACCGTGCTGCGAAGGCTACCCGACCGCGTGGACGCCAGCCCCGCCGCTCGGCGAGCAGCGCGCCGACATCATTCGTCGTCGCGGGGGCCGCCGGGACGCGTCACATCAAGCGGCGGTACCTCGCGGATCTTCAAACCCCAGCCGCGTAGCTGCTCGTCGTAATCCCAGTCATCGATCTCTTGCAGGCCGATGAGCAGCCGCACTAACTCGATCTCCCAGCGGGTCGTGTTCCACCCGCCAGGCGTGGCATCGAGCGGATAGTTGGGGCCTTCCTCGAACTGCTTCCTCGGCCATGGCAGGATCCCGTCGCGCCCGGCGCCCCGGTTGATGTACGTGTAGTAGGTGCGCCACACCACCGTCCCGTTGAACAGCACGTGCGCGAGCACTGGCTGTATCGGGTCACCCCAGTCCTCGAGCGCCCAGTCGGGGCGCTGCCCCTCCCACTCGCTCGTGTAGCGCGTTTGCATCCCCCAGCCGAGCCCGAGGCGCGCGTCCGGCACGTACACCGCGCGGTAGAGGTGCGTCAGCTGCGCAAGGGCCGGCTCTTCCTCGCTGCCGGCGTTCCACAGGCTCCCCGGGAGCAGATCGATGCCCGGTTCGTTGAAGCTGCTGACGGGGATCTGGCGCCAGTTGTCGAGTTCAACGCCCTGGCAGGCATCAAGGATCCGCGCTAGTTGCATCGTCCGTCCTTCCCTCGGGTCATGCCGCCGCCCGAAATCTAGTCTCGTACACGCTCGTCGGCTGCGCCTCGTGGCCACGGCGCTGCCACCCATCCACCGCCATCGCGAGCGCCTGGATCGGGTCGATGCGGTGAGCCGAGCGCTCCTTGTCGAGCTTCACGTTCCCGGCCGCGTCCATCGTCGCCGCCACATTCGACGCGCACCAGCGCAGCAGCGGATCGGCGCCATGGCGGAACTTGGCTTCGACGATCAGCCGGCTCATCTCCTTCACCGGCGCGCTCATCGACGCGTACCCCTGCCCGAGTTGGAACATCTCGATCCCCTCGGCCGCCAGCTCCTGCACAAGCTGGCTCGAGTTCCACTTGTCGTAAGCGATATGGCGCAGATCAAAGCGCTCGGCCGCCTCCAGGACCGCGGCCTTCACGTACGCGTAGTCGATCACCGGGCCCGGCGTCAGGATCAGGCTGCCCTGTTGCGCCCACACGCGGTACGGCACGCGGTCGCGGCGCTCACGATCGATGATCCCTTCCTCCGGCAGGAACGCCCAGCAGTACACGTCGGTGCCGTCGGCGAGCAGCGTGAATCCCGTCAGGTCCTGCGTGGCCGACAGGTCCAGCCCGCCGAACGCCACACCCCGCTTGTCCGGCACCGGTGAGCAGCGATCCCAGCGCTGCATGTCGATGAACCGCTTCGCCTGGCCGACCCACTGGCTCAGCAGCAGCGTACGAAACCCGTTCTGCTCGGTCGGCTGGTTGCGTGCGCGCCGCGCATGCTCGCGGTAGTGGTCGATCTTCACCGTCTCCCCGAGGCTCGGGTTCGCGCGCTTCCAGACCTCCTCGTCGGCCCAGTCGGCGTCCATCGGCGCCCCGTACACCACGCCGAGGAAAACCTCGTCCTCAGCGGTCCCCTCCGCGATCTGGCGGACGAGCTCGTGCTGCTCGAAACAGACGCCCTGCTGATCCCATCCGGCCGTGGTGATCCCGAACACCAGCGGCTGCTCCCGGGCGCCCTGCGCGGATGTCAGCGCGTTCCACGTCTCCCGGTGCTTCCACGTGAACAGCTCGTCCAAGACAGCCCCGTGGAGGTCCTGGCCGAACTGCTGCGCCGAGTCGCGCGACAGACAGCGCAGGATGCCGCCCGGATTGTCGCGCAGCTGCATCTCGAGCGCCGAGTTGTAGATCACCGTCTGATCCCACAGCTCGTCGTTGGCCTCGATCATGTGCCGCGCCGCCGAGTAGCAAATCTTCGCCTGCTCTTGGTCATAGGCGGCGAACGCGACCTCGGGCCCAGCCTCACCATCCCCGTAGGCGAGGTACAGGCCGACCGCGCCGGCGAGCATCGTCTTGCCCGACTTGCGCGGCGCCTCGACGTAGCAGCGGCGGTACAGCCGCGTCCCGTCCGCGCGCCGCCAGCCGAACAACTCACGGATCAGACGGCTCTCCCACGCCAGCAAATAGAACGGCTGCCCCGCCCACCGGCCCTTGTAGTGGCGGAGGCTGCGCTCGATCCACCGCACGGCGCGGTTCGCAGCCTTCTCGTCGAACCAAGCGCCCGCCGGCCTCGGCGCGTCGTACGTGTCGAACAGCGGCTCGATCTCCGCCAACCTGGGACGCGTCCCCCTCCTCGGCGTCGCTACCGCCGGCCGGTGACGCTTTTGACGCTGCCCAGCCGTCCTAGCCACGGAGAATCAACCTTGCAATCAACTGCGCGAGCGTTCTTAGCCAGCGGTCGGTGAGGTGAGGCGTACTTACGGTAAACCCTCCCCTTACGGTAAGTCAGCGGTTGTTGCCGGCCGCTGGGTTCGGGTTTGGTGCGGAGGGAACGGGCCAGGTCTTTGCCGGGTTGGCGCCCTGGGCCGGCTTGGGGCCGGCGATAGGTGTGGGGCCGGCGTTGGGTTGCTTCGGCGTTGCCATGGTGTCTACCTCTTTCTGGTTGGTCAGCAGTCGAATTTCGCGACTCGGACTGGTGCGTTCTCACGTTCGACGCGCTGCGCCTTGAGCCGGAGCGCGTGGTCGCGGGCTCGCTTGTGCTCGATGCGGTCGAAGATCTTGGTGATGGCGACTTGCGGGTCGTCGGCCTCCTTGAGCGCGAGGATGCGGGTGGAGGTGTTCGCGGGCACGACCGTCGCGGTGATCTCGAAGACGTCGGTCGGCACGAGGTGCAGTCCGCCGCCCTTGCGCTTGGTCTCCTCCGCCATGAACCCAACGGAGAAGCCGAGGACCCCGGACTTCGCGAGACGCCACGCATGCGCACCAGCGTCGACGGACTGATCAATCTCGCCGCGCACGACAACCTCGCCATCATCGTTACGCGCGGATGCGGGGTCGACGCTGCCGATGATGTCCGCGGGCTTATCGGGGAGGTGTCCCCACGCGACCGGGATACGCTTGCCCGTCTTGGTCCACTTGCGGATCGCCCGGACCATCGCGTCGGCGTCCACGATGTCCTTCTCGAGGTCAACGTCGGTGGTGCTGATCACCGCTTCGAAGACGCCTTCGTCTACGGCGGTGGCGACGGCCTTCGCGTGTAGGCGCTGCATCCGCTTGTTCTCCTTGATCTGGATAAGGGTGCCGGCGTCGAGTTCGCCGCGTTGCTCGAGTAGCTCGGCGATGACGGGCTGGATACGCAGGTACTCGTCGCTCTGCGTGAGCTCGCGCGCGTCCTGCGTGAGCTTGCGGTAACCGGCCTCGTCGAGGTCGAGCTGCTTCACGGTGGCGGTGAGGTCGGCCTCGTCACCGGCTTCGGGCACGGCGCTCAGCGGCCAGGTCGGCGGCCAGTAGGCGGCGCCTTCCTCGAGGCGCCCAGCGAGGAGCACGATCGCGGTCTTGCGCAGCTTGTCGTGGTCGTCGGGGCTGGGGCGCTCGATCAGCGCCATGCCGGCGGCCTCTTCGCTGTCGGGGCCAGCGTCTTCGAGTTGCTTCAGCGTCCAGTGCGGCGCGGCCACGGAGCGGACGTCGAGGCCGACCAGCATCGCCACGCTTGCGTGCGCGGCCTCGTGGCTGCAGAGCCGGCGGTGCGCATGGATCTCCAGCGCGCGCTCGTCGACGGCGGTCATGCGGCGCCTCGCAGGGAGGCGGGCAGCTCGCGGTCCATCGCTTCGATGCGCGCCCGCTCCTCGGCCTGGGCGGCCTCGTGGTCGGCCTGGCGGCGACCGGCGTCCTGCTCGGCCTGACGGGCCTGGGACTCACGGACAGCGGCGTCGCGGTACTCGCCGGGATCGTCGACGAGCTCGATCCCTCCGCTCGGCGCGTGCCGCCACCGCCACGGCTGCATATCGCCGGGTTGCGCGAGGTGCTCGTGCTCGCCGCAGTGCCAGCGGCGGACGTGCGGGTCACGGAGCGTCGGGTTGCCAGGCCCCACGGTCGGCAGGTTCCGGCAGCCTGGGATCGCGCACGACGTGAACGGCTCGGGGCGCGCTCGCAGCGCGGCGATGCGCTCTTGCTGCTCGAGCTCGGCGAGCGGCTCGAGGCCGGCGGCTTCGCGGGCTCGGTCGAGGAGCCGCCGGCGCTGGGCGCCGTCGGCGTGCTCGAGACGGTCGATGAGCTGGCCGGCGGTAGCGAGGCCGTCGAGCCGGGCCTGGACCGCGAGCTCGCGCGCGACGTCGCGCTCGGGCCCGGGCGGCAGCGTCCGCGCGAGGCCGGCGACGTCGACGAGGCTGTCGTCGCGGCGGCGGTGCGCGACGTGGAGCGACCAGCTCATGCGGCCGGATGCTCCTCGCCGAGGCGCTCAAGTTCGCTCGGGTGGACGCGCAGCGACCCGTGGGGGCCACCCGGGCGAGCGGCCTTCAGATGCCCGTTGCGGATCCAGGAGCGGACGGTGGCGCTCGTGACGTGCAGGGCGCCCGCGGCCTCGCTGACGCTGAGCCAGCGGACGGGCGGGTCTTCGCGCGTTGTGCTCATAAACGCACAATATACGCCGCGTTCCGGCTCTGTGAGCGCGACGTTTTCGTGAGGAGCGGTGCAAGTGCCGCGGCGGCCCCTTAGCCGTCAAGCAGCTTCGCGGACCACGCTCTCGGCGATCGCGTAGCGCTTGCGCCGGCGCGCGATCTCCGCGAGCGCGTCGCGCGCGGAAGAGCCCGCCGGGTCCGCGCTCGCCGACGGGGTCCGCGCTCGCCGGCGGACTCGGCGCGGAGCCGTTGGCGGCCTCGATGCGCTCCAAGCGCTTGCGGACGGCCTGGCGGCCGACGCCGAGCGCGGCCGCGACGGCGCCCTGGTCACCGCCGTGATGCTCGAGCGCCGCGAGGAAGGCTTCGCGCGAAACGGCGTTCGTGCGCACCGGTGGATTCTCGCGCGCAGCGCGCGGCCGCAGCGCGCGCACTGGCCGTCCGTGTCGGTGAGCGGCTCGGGGCATCGGCACGCGGGCGCGGGCTTGCCGGCCATCCCGCCGTCACGCTCGCGGTCGATCTCGGCGAGGCGACGCTCGAGCTCGGCGGGATCGGTGATCTCGGTCACGCGGCGGCGTGGTCGAGCAGCAGGCTCAGGTTGCCGCACGCGCCGACGGGGCGGCGCTCGTATGCGGCCTCCCACGCCGGGCGCAGTTGCGCGCACACGCTCTCCCACTGCGGGCGCTCGCTGCGCGCGACGTGCGCCAGCGAGCAGTCAACGGCGGCGGGCCACGCCGCGGTGAAGGTCGCGCCCGCTGCGCGCATCCTGGCGAGCTTGGCGCGCAACGCCTGGGCCGGCGCGGGGTCGGAGTTGAGCGCCATCCCCCGGGATCATGAGCGGCCGGGCGGACGCCTGGTTGCTCGCGCAACTACGCCCGGGGTTGGCCTCGAAGTCGGGCGCTCGGTCTGCGGGGCGCGGGGCCGGCTCGCGTGGACGATGGCGCCAGAGAGCCGCAGACGCGGCGCTCTCAGCTCTCATCGGACGCCAGCGAACTGACGTAGTCCCAGGCATCCCGGATCGCCTCCTTGAAGGTCACCCGCGGCCAGGGCTGCATCTCGTGGAGCTCATGGCGTGAGCAGTGCCGGTGCTCGGGCGGGTCGTAGTGGCTCGGGTCCCGCTCGTAGCCACCGATCTCGTCAGCGTCGATGCAGAGGAAGTAGGCGTACTTCTCTCGGGTGATCGACTCACCCTGGACCCGCACAATCTCATGCATCTCCACGAACGCATGGTCATCGAGCCACACCCGTCCGAGGAGGCGGCCTCGCTGCCCGCTGGAACCCTGCTCCTCCGCGACCTCGAGCTGGAAGTCAGGCCCTTCCGCGAGCGACATCTCGCGTAGCTCGCGGCGGCGGTCGTCCAGGTAGCCCCAGACGTCCACCTAGCAGGCGGTCGCGAAGCTCCGGCTAACGCGGTCCATCACGGCCTCATCGCCAGACGATCCCTCGCCGCGGAGTCGCAGCACGTCCTCGTAGAAGCTCGCCCACACGTGCCGCTCGTAGCGCGGGATTGCGAGCGGCTCATCGGCGCTGTGGAGCGCATAGAACTCGTCGGACGCCAGGCCGAACATCCGCTCGAACTCGCCCATCGCCACCGTGAGCGACTCGGCGCTATAGGTCCTTCGCTGATCTCGCGTCTCGTCCATAACCGACCCTCCTCGTCGCTCACGTGGCAATGTTCGCGCCAGTGCCGCAAGGACACTCGCAAGCCGTTCGGACATTCGTGCCACGTACGGCACGTTCCTCCTGCGCGCCGGCAGCGTCAACCTCCGACCGCGGCCTTACGTCCTAACGCGCGCGCGGTGCGCACAAGCGCGGGCTGTCGCGCCGACTGTCGCGCGGCGCCCTTGGTGCGACGGAACCCCGATGCACGCGAGGATTCCGAGGTACCGCCACGGGGATTCGAACCCCGGTTTCCGCCGTGAGAGGGCGGCGTCCTAGTCCCCTAGACGATGGCGGCGGGACGCGCGTGAGGGTAGCAGTCGCCTCGCCGCTCTCCGGGTGCCGCGGCCGGTCGGTGTTGACCGCTCGACCAGGCGGGCGGAGAGGATCGGCGCACCCGCGATCGGAGGTCCCGATACGCTCTGCACCCAGGCGGATGTGGCGAAATTGGTATACGCGCAGGCTTCAGGTGCCTGTGGGCTCTACGCCCGTGGAGGTTCGAGTCCTCTCATCCGCATCGCTTCGCTGAGGCTCCACGCGCCGGCCGCCCGCGATGCAGCGCCACCCCGAGCACACGCGAGCGCGGCTCGCCCAGACGGCGCACCGGCTCGCCTCGGTCGTCCACCCGGAGTCCGTGGCGGTCGACGTGCTCGAGGTCTCCGAGCGCGCCGGGCGCATCGGCTTCGACGCCGCGCAGCGGCTCTGCTACCGCCCCGCCCGCCTCGCGGAGACCTTCGGGCCATTGTGGGCGACGTACTGGTTCCGCGTCGAGGGCTCCGTGCCGGCGGGATGGGCCGGGGACCGGGTCGACCTGCTCTGGGACAGCCGCAGCGAGGCGACGCTGTGGCGCGACGGGCAGCCCGTGCAGGGGCTCAGCTCGGGGACCCTCGCGATGCGGACCGAGGCGCCGCTGCTGGAGCCCGCGACGGGCGGCGAGCGCGTCGCGGTGCAGGTCGAGGTCGCCTGCAACGGGTTCCTCGGCGACGATGCGCGCTTCGCCGCCGCGCCCGCGATCAGCGCGTTCGCCCGCGGCACGTGGACGGCCGCGCGGGCGCCCGCCGCCGGAGCGGCCGACCTCGGCTTCCACGCGCGCCTGGAGCGCTGCGCGCTCGCGCGCTTCGACGCCGACGCGCACCGGCTCGCGGCCGACTTCGAGGTCCTGCGCATGCTCGAGGCCGAGCACGCCAGGGGCCTCGACCCCGCGTGGGCCGGGCTGCTGCTCGCCGAGCTCAACCGCTTCGCCAACCTCTGGGATCCCGCCGACCGCGCGACCTGGGGACCGGCCGGCGCCGTCCTCGAGGCGCTGCTTGCGCGCCGCAACGCCGACGTCACCCACGAGGTCGTCGCGCTCGGGCACGCGCACATGGACACCGCCTGGCTATGGCCGCTGGCCGAGACGCGGCGCAAGCTCGTGCGCACGCTCGCCGGCCAGGCCGCGCTGCTCGAACGCCATCCCGGCCTGCGCTTCGCCTGCGGCGCCGCCCAGCACCTCGCCTGGGTCCTGGAGGACCAGCCCGCGCTCTTCGAGCGCCTGCGCGCCCTGGCCGCGCAGGAGCGCTTCGTCGTCGTCGGCGGCACCTGGGTCGAGCCCGACTGCAATCTGCCGTCGGGCGAGTCGCTCGTCCGTCACCTCCTGCACGGCCAGCGCTGGTTCGAGCGCGCCTTCGGGCGTCGCTGCCGCGAGTTCTGGAACCCCGATGTCTTCGGCTACACGGGGCAGCTGCCCCAGCTCGTCCGCGGCGCGGGGATGACTCGCTTCGTCACCCAGAAGCTGTCCTGGAACGAGTTCACGAGCCCGCCGTCGCACACGTTCCTCTGGCAGGGCAGCGACGGCAGCGAGATCCTCGCGCACTTCCCGCCCGCCGACACGTACAACGCGGAGGTCGGTGTACGCGAGCTGCGCCTCGCCGCGTCGAACTTCAAGGACCACGACCGCACGCGCACGAGCCTGCTGCTGTTCGGCTTCGGCGACGGCGGCGGCGGCCCAACGCCCGCCATGGTCGACCGGCTCGAGCGCCTCGAGGACCTCGAAGGCGTCCCGCGCACGCGGCCCGGCACGCCGGACGAGCTCTTCGAGCGCATCGAGGCCGAGCTCGACGATCCGCTCCGCGTCGTCGGCGAGCTGTTCTTCGAGAAGCACCGGGCGACCTTCACGAGCCAGGCGGCGATCAAGCGCGGCAACCGCGGCGCGGAGGTCGCGCTGCACGACGCCGAGGTCGCGTGCGCGCTCGCCGACAGGCTCGGCCTGGCCCCGTACCCGACCGCCGAGCTCGAGGCGCTGACGAAGCGCCTGCTCGTGTGCCAGTTCCACGACATCCTGCCCGGCAGCTGTATCGCCGAGGTCGCAGCGGAGGCCCGGGCCGATCTGGCCGCCGTCGTCGACGGCGCCGACGCGCTCACCGCAGCCGCGCTGCAGATCCTCGCCGCGCCGGGGGCGCCCACGCCGGTCAACCTCGCGCCCGTGGCGCGCCGCGAGGTCACGACGACGCCCGCGGGCGAGCTCGTGGTGGTGGAGGCGGCGCCGCACGCCGCCGGCGCGCTCGTCGCCCCCACCGACGCGGTGACGCTGACCGTCACGCGCGACGACGTCGTGCTCGAGAACGCCCACCTGCGCGCGCGCGTGGCCGCCGGCGGCGAGCTGGTGAGCCTGGTCCACAAGCCGAGCGGCCGCGAAGCACTGCGCGCCCCCGGCTCCGGCTTCGAGCTCTACGAGGACCGCCCCGTCGCCTACGACGCCTGGGACGTCGATCCCTCCCACCTCGAGCGGCGCGCGGGCGTCGCCGGCGCCCACGAGCACGCCGTCCTGTCCGACGGCCCGCTGCGCGCCGAGGTCGCCTTCGACCATCGCGTCGGCGCGGCGAGCTCCCTGCGCCAGGTCGTGCGCCTCGACGCCGGCGCCCGGCGCCTCGAGGTCCACCTCACCGTCGACTGGCACGAGCGCCATCGCTTCCTGAAGGCCCGCTTCCCGCTCGCCGTCCACGCCGACGAGGCGACCTACGAGATGCCGTTCGGGGTCGCCCGGCGCCCGACGCACGCCTCGACGCCCGCCGACCTCGCGCGCTTCGAGGTCCCAGGCCACCGCTTCGCCGACCTCTCCGAGCACGGCTTCGGCGTCGCCCTGCTCAGCGCGAGCACGTACGGTTGGTCGGCGCGCGGCGGCGACCTGCGCCTGAGCCTCCTGCGCGGTCCCACCGACCCCGACCCCGACGCCGATCTCGGCGAGCACCGGATCGCCTACGCCGTCCTCCCCCACGCCGGCGGATGGCAGGACGGCGGCGTGGTCGCCGAGGCCCGTCGCTTCAACGCCGCGCTGCGCTGGGCGCCCGGGCCGCTCGGGCCGACGACGCCGCTCGCCGCGAGCGACGACCCGAGCCTCGTCGTCGACGCCGTCAAGCGCGCCGAGGACATCGACGCCCTCGTCCTGCGCCTCTACGAGGCCCACGGCGCCCGCGGCACCGCCCGCGTGCGCGTCGGCGTGCCGTTCGCCGCTGCGCGGCTGGCCAACCTGCTCGAGGATCCCGGCGCGGAGCTCGCGGTCGCCGGGGACGCGATCGCGGTCCCCTTCCGCCCGTTCGAGATCCTCACCGTGCTGGTGAGCTGACCGCGCCCGCCACGGGCGCGAACACGCCCGCGCGATGCAGCAGGCCGGGCAGCGCCCGGCCGATGACCTCCTCGAGCCACGCGGCCACGCCGACGAGGGCGTCGAGGTCGACGCCGGTGGCCACGCCGTCGCCGTGAAGGAGGTAGACGAGGTCCTCCGTGGCGATGTTGCCGGTGGCTCGCGGCGCGAACGGGCAGCCGCCGAGCCCGCCGACGGACGCGTCGAGAAGCTCGGCGCCGGCCTCGAGCGCCGCCCACGCGTTCGCGTAGCCCGTGTTGCGCGTGTTGTGCAGGTGCACGCCGACGCGGGCCCCCAGCGCCCGCCCACCCTCGACGAGCGCGCGCACCTGGCGCGGCACGCCGACGCCGATCGTGTCGGCGAAGACGACCTCGTCGGCCCCGGCGCCGACCGCCTGCTCGGCGGCGGCGAGCACGGCGGCCGGTTCGATCGCGCCCTCGAACGGGCAGCCGAACGCGGTGCTGATCGTGATCGACGCGGTCCGCGCGTCGGCGTGGGCGCGCTCGACGACGCGCGCGGCGACGGCCATCGACGCGGCCGGCGTCGCGTTCACGTTGGCGCGGTTGAAGCTCTCGCTGACGGCGAACGAGAGGTGGACCTCGTCGACCGCGCTGGCCGCGAGGCGGTCGTAGCCGCGCTCGTTGAGGACGAGCCCCGCGAGCACGGTCCCCGGCCGGCGCGTCACGGCCGCCACGACCTCCTCGGCGCCGGCCATCGCGGGCACGCGCCGCGGGTCGACGAACGCGACCGCCTCCACGCGCCCCAGACCGGCCGCGAAGAGCCGCTCGACGAACTCGGCGCGGACCGCCGGCGCGAGGACGCGCTCCTCGTTCTGCAGCCCGTCGCGCGGACCCACGTCGCACAGCGCGATCACGCCCGGCAGGCTAGCGGCGGCCTACCGGCTCACGCCGGCGCCCTGGCGGCGCGCACCTCGACGAAGCGCAGCGAGACGCGGCCGAGCACGATGTCGTCGCCGTCGGCGAGCTCGGCGTCGGCGACGCGGGCGCCGTTGACCCACACGCCGTTGAGGCTGTGGTCGTCGAGGACGTGCAGCGCGTCGCCCCGGCGTACGAACAGCGCATGGCGGCGCGAGACGGTGGCGTCGTCGAGGAAGAGGTCGGCCGAGCGGCTGCGCCCGACGCGCGTCACGGCGCCGTCCATGGCGAAGAAGACGACGTCGGCGCCCTCGGCGAGGGCGAGGTAGCGCCCCGGCGAGGGCCGGGCGATGCGATGGGCGATCGACGTCATGGCCAAACGCTGTCAGCGCTCCCCAAAGCGCAGCTAAGGATGTGGCGTAGGGTCGCGGGCGGTGAACCGCGCCTCCCGCGAGCACGTCGTCGCCTTCGGCCCCGGCCGGGTCAACCTGATCGGCGAGCACACCGATTACAACGACGGGCTCGCGCTCCCGTTCGCGATCGCCGAGGGCGTGACCGTGACCGCCACGGCGGTCGCGGGTGCGCGCATGCGGGCGGTCGCCGTCGACCACGGCGGCGAGGAGGACGCGTTCGCGCTCGACGACCCCGGCCGCGCCGACGGCTGGCGCGCCTTCGTGCGCGGGACGACGGCCGAGCTGCGCGCCGCCGGACATCGCGTCCCCGCGGCCGACCTGGAGATCGCCGGCGACCTGCCGCAGGGCTCGGGGCTGTCGTCGTCGGCGGCACTCGAGGTCGCGCTCTGCCTCGCGCTGCTCGGCCTGGCCGGCGAGCACGGCGCCGACCGGATCGCCCTCGCGCGCCTCTGCTCGCGCGTCGAGAACGACTGGGTCGGGGCCAACACCGGGCTGCTCGACCAGCTCGCCGCGCTCCTCGGCCGCGATCGCCACGCGCTGCGCATCGACTTCCGCACGCTCGACGTCCGGCCCGTGCCGTTCGCGCTCGCGGGATGGACGCTGGCGATCCTCGACTCCGGCGAGGTCCACGCGCACGCCGACTCGGGCTACAACGCGCGCCGCGCCGAGTGCGAGCGCGCGCGGACGCTGCTGGGCCGCGGCTCGCTGCGCGACGCGCGGCCCGGCGAGCTCGTACGGCTGCCCGCGCCGCTGGACCGCCGCGTGCGCCACGTGCTCGAGGAGAACGCCCGGGTCGACGCGGCCGTCGAGGCGCTGCACACCGGCGACCTCGAGGCCGTCGCGCGCCTGCTCGACGCCTCGCACGCGAGTCTGCGCGACCTCTACGAGGCCTCGACCGGCGCCGTCGAGCGCGCGGTCGAGCGCCTGCGCGCAGCGGGCGCCGCCGGGGCCCGGATGGTCGGCGGCGGCTTCGGCGGTCACGTCCTCGGCCTCTTCCCGCCCGGCGTGCCCGCGCCCGAGCGCGCGCGCGCGGTGACGCCCGGGGCCGGCGCCCGGCTCCTCGATGAGGAAGCAGTCGAGGTAGGTACGCACGAAACCTCTCGCGGTTAGGCTCGGCGGGGCCATGGGCGACCATGACGACCTCCTGGAGCGCTTCAAGCCGCAGCTCGCCTACGACTCGATCGAGCAGTACTTCGCCGACTCCGCGGCCCAATGGACCGACAACCCGGGCAACGAGCTGCGTCGCGCCGACACCCGCACGAGCCCGGGCGCGCTGCTCGCCCGCGCCGGCGACGCGCTCGCGCTGGACTTCCTCGGCGCCGAGCGCTACGCGAGCGGCGAGCCGGTCGTGTCCGGCGACCGGATCGGCGATCCGAGCACCGACTACCGCACACAGTACGTCGCCCTGCGCACCGCGCGCCCCGACCTGCGCAACCGCATCCACGCGCGCGCGGTGCAGGCCGGCGGGCGTCGCTGGCTGCAGTACTGGTTCTGGTACTTCTACAACGACTACAACCTCGCGCTCGGTGCGGGGCGCCACGAGGGCGACTGGGAGATGATCCAGCTGCGCCTCCACGACGACGAGCCCGACCTCGCCGTCTACGCGCAGCACCGCCGCGCCGAGAAGCGCCCGTGGTCGGCGGTCGCCCGCGCCCCCGGCCGGCCCGACACCCCGATGGTCTACGTCGCGCGCGGCTCGCACGCCTCGTACTTCGAGCCCGGCTTCCACGAGACCGAGGCCTGGTACGACCTCGCCGACGGCAAGCGCCACACGCCCGAGCTCGCGCTCGAGGTCTTCGACGAGTCCGGAGGCTGGGCGCTGTGGCCCGGCGTCTGGGGCGACACGCGGCCGAGGATCGGCGGTGGCCTGGGTCAGCCGAGCCCGGACGCGCCCTGCGTGCATCCCCAATGGGAGGACCCCGAAAGCATCCTGGCCACGGCGTGGGAGCCGGTGCGCCGCGAGGCGATCGCGGCGCCCAACGTGACGATCGCGCGCGACGGCGAACGGCTGCGCGTGGACTTCGACTTCACGCGCCAGGAGGGCCCGGCGCCGGCGTCGCTGGCGGTGACCGTCAACTCGCGCGACGAGCCCGGCGTTCCGCCCGTGACGACGACGTTCGCGGTGGCCGCGCTCGAGCGCGGCACGGTCTTCACGCGCCTGCCGCTGGACCCGGCCAAGCACTACGACGTCTACGTGAGCACGACCGGCGGCGACCCGCCCGTGCCCTCGGCCTCGGCACTGACGGAGCTCGACCCGGTCGGGGCGCGGCCGGTCAGGCTGGCGGCGGGCACGGTGGCGGCGCGCGCGATCGGGAGGCTCGTCGCGCGCCTGCGCGGTCATCTGCCGTGGTGAGGGGCGAGGCGCCATCCGCGCGAGCCCAATCGGCCCCGGAACCGTGCGATACCGTGCCCGCTTTCCGGCCAGGAGCGTTGCCGATGGACGAGCAGGAGCTGGTGGAGCGAGTCGACGAGGCCCTCGCCGAGCAGGGCGTCGAAGAGGAGGTGCTGGCGGCCGGGATCTTCTTCCCACGCGGGCACACGGGCGGGATGTTCGCCGGCGGCCTTCTCGGCGACAGCGTCGGCGGCGCGCTCGGCGGCCTGGGCTCGAGCGTCGGGACGGCGGGCGGCGCGATCGCCGGCGGGCGCGCCCACGACGCCGCGTCGGGGCTCCCCGAGCGGATGGTCGTCGCCGTCACCCGGTCGGCCGTCCTCGGCTTCGACTCCGCGCGCGACCACGGTCGGCGCCCCACGCGCCTGCTCTTCAACATCCCCCGCGAGCACCTGACCCCCAAGGTTCACCAGCGCGTCAACGTCCGCATCCTCGAGCTCGTCGACGACGAGACCGGCGCGAGCGTGCAGCTCGAGGGCTCGCGGGTCCCGACGCTGCACACGGGCGACGTCATCAGGGCCCTGTCCGGCTGACGGCCCGAGCTCTCGGCCTCGTACGCGCGACCCGGTGGGTGCGCGCCGACGGTCGGTCATGTCGCCCTCGTGCGGCGAGGCCGAGACGCCCGGCGCGAGGACAGCTGCGGGCCAACCACGATCGGCTCCCGCCGTGGGCCGTCGGCGAGGGAGCCAGGGCCGCCGTGCGCGGCGAATCGTCGTGCCGGCGTCTCGTCGTCCTCGACGAGCGCTTCGAGCTCGGCGAAGGCCTCGTGGTCGAGGCGCCGCGGCACGTCGGGACGCATGATCTCGAGCGCCTCATGGGAGCTCCACGCCGAGCGATAGGGACGCTCCGACGTGAGCGCCTCGTACACGTCGGCGACGGCGAGCACGCGCATCGGCATCGTCAGCTCACCCGCCGTCAGCCCGTACGGATAGCCACTGCCGTCGAGGCGCTCGTGATGCGCGCTCGCGAGCGGCGCCAGCTCGCTGAAGCCCGGGACCCGCTCGAGGATCCGCTCGGTGAACAGCGGATGCTCCTTCATCCGTGCGAACTCCTCGTCGGTGAGCCGCCCGGGTCTGTCGAGGATCCGGTTGGACACGCCGAGCTTGCCGATGTCGTGCAGCTGCGCCGCTCGGCCCAGGTCTCGCAGCGCGGTCGACTCGAAGCCCAGCCGTGAGGCGATGCCGGCCGCGATCAGGCGGACGCGGTCGGAGTGCCGATGGGTCCACGGTGACTTCGCGTCGATGATTCGGGCAAACGCATCGGCCATCCGATCCAGATGCTTCTCGTCGGCGACGAGGACCCGGTCGGGCGGCTCGACGGCGGACAGGTCCGGCTCGGCCAGCGTCGCCCAGAAGCCGGCGTCGGCGCGCAAGGCGCCGAGGGCGTCGACGAGCACCGGGTCGAACCAGTGTCCGTTGCGCTTCTCGGCCACGCGGCAGGCCGCGCCCACGCCGCCGGCGGCATTGAAGATCTCCAGCGTCTGCGCCAGGCACAGGATCCGGGCCCCCAGGGGGATCTCCTCCCCCCGTAGACCGCGTGGCTGGCCGCGGCCGTCCCAGTGCTCGTCGAGCGCCCGGATCGCCTCCGCCGTCGCCTCGGAGAAGCCGAGCATGCGGGCGATCTCCGCGCCGCGCTCGCAGCGCGCGCGCATGAGCGACCGAGTCACTTCGCCCTCGTCACGAATGGCCTGCAGCCGCTCCACCCGGGCGCGCACCGAGCCGCCCGGTGCGACGATCCTCACCGACCACACGAACGCGGAGAACCGCCGCGCCCAGTCGATGCGCTTGGAGGTCCGCTTGGCCTCCCGTTCGTCGGCGCCGAAGAGCGCGGCCATATGCGCCGAGTTCGCCGAGCAGCCCGCGTCCTTGAGCAGCAACGCGTAGAAGAGATCCGACCGCGCCTGCGCGTCGAGCCCCAGCTCGTCCCCCAGGCGCATGCCGATCAGGCAGGAGCGCACGGCGTGCCCGGGCGGCTCGCCCTCGGCCATGTCCAGCGCATACGACAGCGCGCCGATCAACTCGGACAGCGCGATCTCGCGGGTGCCCGCGAACACCGCGACAGTATCTCGCACCGGCCGCAGAGCGATCTGCGACCGTGTCATCGACCCCCGAGCGAGGAGACTCGATGACCGCCATGAGCAACGGCCGCGTACCTGTTCCGCGTGACCGGGAGGACGACTACACGCGCCGCGCGGCAGACGCCCGCCGGGCATTCTTGAGCGAGCGGACCGACGCCACGTTCGAGCACCTGGCGAACTACTCGTTCGACCCCGCGGAGGCGGCCGGGAACATCGAGCAGTTCGTCGGCGTCAGCCAGGTGCCGATCGGCGTCGCCGGACCGCTGCTCGTCAACGGCGAGCACGCCCAGGGCGAGTTCTACGTCCCCCTGGCGACGGCCGAGGGAACACTGGTCGCCAGCTACAACCGCGGGATGAAGCTGCTGCACGCGGCGGGCGGCGTCAGGACGACGGTCCTGGACGACCGGATGCAGCGGGCCCCCTGCTTCGTGTTCGCCAGCGCCCGCGAGGCGCGCGCGTTCGGCGAGTGGCTGGTCGAGAGCTTCGACGAGATCAAAGCCGCCGCCGAGGCGAGCACCCGCTCGGGCCGGCTTCAGGAGATCCAGCAGTACTCGGCGAGCCGCATGCTCTTCACGCGCTTCAACTTCACGACCGGCGACGCCGCCGGGCAGAACCTCACCGGGAAGGCCACGCAGGCTGCGTGCCACTGGATCCTGGAGCATTACCCCGCAATCGAGCAGTACTTCCTGGAATCCAACTTCGCGACGGACAAGAAGAGCTCGCAGGTGAACATCCTGCACACGCGCGGCAAGCGCGTGGTCGCGGAAGCGACGATCCCCGACGCGCTCCTGCAACACGGGATGGGATCGAGCAGCGAGCTGCTGTTCAGGGCCCGCGAGGTCGCCAACCTGGGCGGCTTCATGGCCGGCGTGAACAACAACGGCGCGCACTCCGCCAACGGCGTCACCGCGATCTTCATCGCGACCGGCCAAGACGCCGCGAACGTCGCGGAGTCCTCCGCGGCGCTCGTCTTCGCGGAGCACCGGCCCAACGGCGACTTCTACTACTCGGTGACGATCCCGTCGCTGATCGTGGCGACCTACGGCGGCGGCACGGGGCTGCCCACGCAGCGGGAGTGCCTCGAGATGCTCGGCTGCTACGGAGCGGGCAAGGTCCGCAAGCTGGCGGAGATCGTCGCAGCCACGGTCCTGTGCGGCGAGATCTCGCTCGGCTCGGCGATCGTCGCCGAGGAATGGGTGAAGGCGCACGACCTGTTCGGGCGCAACCGTCCGTGACCGCGGGCGCACGGCCTGCCCGCGAGTGACGACGTCTCCGCCGGCGTGCGTCAGGTTGCCACGCCGGGATCCGGCCGGCTCCGGCCGGTCGAGCGTGCCGTTGTCCGTAGGAGCCGCTCGGCGTTGCCGGCAAGGAACTGCGCGCGGGTCTCGTCGTCGAGCCCCAGCGCATCGACGCCCTCGAGCGCCTGCTCGTGCACGAGCATCGGGTAGTTGGTAGCGAAGAGGACCTTCCGGCGCCCGCTCGTGCTCTGCATGTAGCGGACGAGCTCCGGCGGATAGCGTCTGGCGGCATAGGCCGAGGTGTCGATGTAGACGTTCTCGTGCTTGCGCGCGACCGCGACCATCTCCTCGGTCCATGGGTAGCCGATGTGCCCGCAGACGATGACGAGCTCGGGGAAGTCCAGCGCGACCTGGTCGATGTACGGGATCGGTCGTCCGGTCTCGGACGGACGCAGCGGCCCGGTGTGGCCGACCTGGGTGAAGAACGGGACGCCGAGCTCGACGCACGTCGCATACAGGGCGTAGTACCGGCGATCGGTCGGAGGCGCGTCCCAGAGCCACGGCACGACGCGCAGTCCGCGAAAACCGAGCTCTGTCACACAACGACGCAACGCGCGAACCGCCGCCATCGGCCTGCTGAGATCGACGGCGGCCACACCGCCAAAGCGGTCGGGGTAGGCGTCGACCCAGCCGGCAACCTCGTCGTTGCCGATCAGCACCCCCTCCGGGCCCTGCCACGCGCTCAACAGGCCGAAGCTCACACCGGCGTGATCCATCGCGGCCACGGTCATGCCGATCGGCGGCTCCTCCTCGGGCACCTGCCGGCCCGTCCACCGGCGCAGCGACTCGAACATGTCGTGCGCCAGCAACCGCAGCGTCGGGTGCTGCATCCACACGTCGATGATCATGCGAACAGCATCGCAGCGGCCCACGCACGGCCGACGAGCTCGCTGGGCGCGCGCCGTGCGAGGAGGCTGGCCAGATGAGCGACGTGATCAGCACGATCGGCGACGGCCTCTGGAACGCCGCCCGGATGGCCTGGGAGGTGTGGTGGGCGCTCGTGCTCGGCTTCGCCATCTCGGCAGTCGTCCAGGCGTGGGTTCCGCGTGAGCGCATCCAAGCCGCACTGGCCGGTGACGGCATCGGCCCAATCGCCAGGGCGACCGGTCTCGGTGCCGCCTCGTCCTCGTGCTCCTACGCGGCCATCGCGATCGCCAAGAGCCTGTTCCAGAAGGGCGCCAGCGCCGCCTCTGCGCTCGCCTTCCAGTTCGCCTCGACCAACCTCGTGTGGGAGCTCGGGCTCGTGCTCTGGGTGCTCATCGGCTGGCAGTTCACCCTCGCGGAGTACCTCGGCGGACTCGTGATGATCGCGCTGATGTGGGCGCTATTGCGGCTGTTCGTGAGCCCGAGCGCCGAGCGGCAGGCGCGCGAGCACGCCCAGGACGCCGACACCGGCCACCAGCACCACGCCGCCGGCGAGCAGATGAGCTGGCGCCGGCGGCTGACCTCAGCGACCGCTTGGTCAGACGTCGCGCACAACTTCCGCGGCGACTGGCAGATGCTCTACAAGGAGATCACGATCGGGTTCCTGCTGGCCGGCTTCATCGCTCTGCTCGGCGACGACTTCTTCAACGGCCTGTTCCTCGAGGACGCCCCGTCGGCGGTTCAGGTCATGTGGGGAGCCTTCATCGGTCCGGTGATCGCCGTGCTGAGCTTCGTCTGCTCGGTGGGCAACGTGCCGCTGGCCGCGGTCCTGTGGTCCGGCGGGATCTCGTTCGCCGGCGTGATGGCGTTCATCTTCGCCGACCTCATCGTGCTGCCGATCATCGCCGCCTACCGCAAGTACTACGGCACCGTGTTCGCCCTGCGGATCACGGCCCTGATGTTCGTGACGATGGTCCTCGCCGCGGTCATCGTCGATCTGCTGTTCGGAGCCCTCGGAATCATCCCCTCGAGCCGCCCGAGCACCGAGGACATGTTCGGCACCATCGAACTCGACTACAAGCTCGCGCTCAACGTCCTCGGTCTCGTCGTCTTCGGCGCCCTCTTCGCCATCACGATGCGCGGCGGCGCGAGCGACCCGGTGTGCGGCATGTCGATCGACAAGGGCAAGGCGCTTCGGATCGAGCACGACGGCAGAACCTGCTTCTTCTGCTCCGAGCACTGCAAGAGCCGCTTCCAGGCCGACCCGGGTCGCTACTCCCGCCCGGACACGGCCTCAGCGTCCAGCCGCAGCGCCACGCATGCCCACTAATCGATGCCCGGCCAACTCTGGATCGGGTCGGTTGAGCGGACGACGTGCATGCCCGCGGCCGCGTAGCGCTCGAAGGCGGCATCCGCCTCGTCCGTGTAGTCGACGACGCCCGGCACGACGACCGGAGACGTGCAGTCCTCGAGGAGGTAGGTGCGCTCGGCAAGCCGCTCCCCGGCGGCCTCGTCCTCCAGGAGGTCATCGATGGTCCAGGCCATGCAGTGGCTCTTCGCCTGCCCGGCCACGACGACGGCATCGAATGTGAGCAGCCTTTCGATGAGCTCGGTGTTCTTCTGACCGAGGCGATCGCCGTCCGGTCCCTGGGTCACCTCGGGGCCGAGCATCGAATAGTGCTCGGTGAGCGGGTTGTCCCCCTTGACGTGGAAGGCGGGCCGGCTGCGCCGGGCGACGCCGTGGAAGAAGACCGCTTCCTCGAACGCGGAGACGAGGGCGTGCCCGATGCCACCGAGCATCGCGTGATAGGGCCAGATCGTCAGGTCGTACTTCCCGCCCGCGGCGAGCCGCCGCGTGTAGTGGGCCAGGTGGCGCTCGGCGTAGTCGACGTCGATCCCGAGGGGCTCGGCGACCGCGGTGTTCAGTCTCCAGCGACCGGACTCGACGTCTTCGGCCGAGACGAGCGTATAGGGCGCCGGGTGGTTGCCCCGCTCGTCGACGAGCCAGATCGCGTGGAAGACCTGCATCGCATGGTGGGTGTCGAGGCTCGGAAAGATCTGCGTGATCGTCCCGAGGGCGCGGTAGACGAACTCGCACAGGCGACGGTTGTCGTCGACCGCGCCCGTGCCCGAGCGCCCGGCGACGAAGAGCTCGAAGTCCGGGATGCAGAACGTGTTCTGGACGTCGACGGCCAGCAGGCACAAGCGAAAGGAGTCGTCTGCGGCTGAGCCCAGACCGTGCTTCTCGGCCCACGCCTCCGCATCGCGCGCGCGGTCTTCGTATGCAACCCGCCACACGTCGCCTACGCGGCTCGGCTCGAAGTGCGCCGGGAGCGCCAGCTCACGCATCGCGCCACCCGATCGTGAAACGGTCACGAGCTCGCCGTGTCACCGCCTGATTATCGGCCCGGGGCGACGATCCCAGTCAAGTCGCAGGTTGTGGTGTAACGCCAGCTCGTCGGCGTTGGTGCTCTTCTCAGGCGGCGAGGGGCAGCATCTCCTCGTTGTTGTTGATCTGATCGGGATCCTTCTCCTGGTCCAGGGTCGCGTAGAGAACCATTCGCATGCTCTCGTCTGACAGGTAGCGCCGGCCGACGAGCCATTCGTCGTTTTGCTCAATGAGCAGGGCGCCGGCGAGGCGGATCGCGGCGGCGTCGTTGGGGAAGATCCCGACGACGTCGGAGCGTCGGCCGATCTCGCGGTTGACGCGCTCAAGCGGGTTGGTCGAGCGCAGCTTGGACCAGTGCGCGGCGGGGAAGGCGTAGAAGGCCAGCAGGTCCTCCTCGGCGTCGGCGAGCAGCCGGGCGACCTTCGGGGCGACCGGCTGGAGGCGCTCGATGACGTGGGTGACGCGCTCGCGCGCCTGCTCTTGGTTGTCGGCGTTGAAGACCTCGCGCAGGGCGGCGGAGACCAGCCCGCGCTGCGAGGGCCGGCAGTGCTGGTGCATCGCCCTGACGAAGTGCACCGCGCAGCGCTGCCACGGGCAGCCCAGCACGCGGGCGATCGCGGTCTTCAGGCCCTCGTGATGATCGGAGACCGCCAGCTGGACGCCGTCCAGGCCGCGCGCGCGCAGCGAGCGCAGGAACTCGACCCAGAACGCCTCTGACTCGACCTCGCCGAGATCGAGGCCGATCACCTCGCGCCGGCCGCTCTCGTGGACGGCGTAGGCGACGACCAGCGCCTTGGAGACCACGCGGCCGTGATCGCGCACCTTCAGCTGCTTGGCGTCCAGCCACAGGTACGGGTAGGCGCCCTCCAGCGGGCGGGTGCGGAACGCCTCGACGTGCTCGTCAAGCTCGCAGCACAGGCGGCTGACGCGGTCCTTGTCCATGCCCTGGATGCCCAGCTGCTCGACGAGCCGGTCGACCTTGCGGGTGCTCACGCCGTTGACGTAGGCCTCCATCACGACCGCGACGATCGCCTGCTCACAGCGCCGGCGCGGCTCCAGAAACGACGGGAAGTACGCCGGGCCCGAGCGCACCCTGGGGATCAACAGCTCGAGCTCGCCGACCCGCGTCTCCCACGCCCTGGGCCGGTAGCCGTTGCGGTGCGCAACCCGGTCGGGCGAGCGCTCGCCGTGCTCGGCGCCAACCCGCGCGGAGACCTCGGCCTCCATCAGCGCACGGGCAACCAGCGCGACCGCCTCGCGCAACACATCGCCGTGCTCGCCGCCCATCACCTGGGCGACAACATCGGCAGGGGTCATCATCCGGCTCTCGGCCATCGTGGTGCTTCCTTCCGTCGATCGACTGGTATCGACCGACGAGTTGGACGCCGCGGTGGCCGACCCTTCCTTCGGCGGGCCTACCACGCGCCCGTTACACCACCTCTACCGACATGACACGATCCCGCCATCACCGGGCTGCGGCCGACGGTTGCGGTGAAGTCCGCCGCCGACGCACAGCGACGAGTGACCTGTGCGCAGAGCGAGCAGAATCGCGGCCGCGCGACGACTCTGACGGCCGCTGGAGTACGCTCGGTGCGCCAACCAGCGGAGGGAGCAGGGCATGACCTTCCAGGCCGGAGATCGGGTCGTCGCCGAGTCCGAGTCGACCGAGCGTCCCGCGCGGTACGGAACCGTGCGGGAAGTGGTCCACGAGGACCCGGGCGCCCGCTACCGCATCGAGTGGGACGACGGGCACACGAGCGTCTACACGCCGGCAGCCGGCGCGCTGCGGCTCGCGCCCGAGAACGCCAAGCGGGCGACATGACGCACGATCGCCCGGGTCCGCAGCCCCGGCGGCGACCGGGGCTCGCGGACCAACGGTCGCGTCGGCGCCCGCGTCGGCGCCAGTCGCTGCGAGCCACGCGCCGTGCGCCGTGCGCCGTGCGCCGAAGCCGGCCCGGCACTGGCGAGCGCGATGCGACGGCGGGGGTCGACTCTCCGACGGTGCGCCCGCGGGGTGTGGGGAAGCTCGCCTACGGTGCCGGCCGCTCCGCTGGCGCCTCGTCGAGCAGGCCGCGCGCACGCAGCGCTTTGATGGCGCCGCGGCGCTTGCGGACCGGGGTCGAGGCGAGCGAGCTGAGCGCCTCGCGGAGAGCCTGCGCCTGGGTGGTCGCGGTGTCGTGGGCGCGCCCGAGCGCGTCAAGCTGCTCGCGCTGTTGGGTGACCGTGTCGCGCAGTTCGTCGAGTTCGGCGCGCTCCGCGACGGACAGGCCCAGCTCCCAGTCCCAGTCGCCTGCCCAGCCGGTCAGCCGGGTGGTGGGCCGGCGCGGCGAGCCTTGCGGGGCGGCGCGAAGGTCGTGAGCGGTGATGTGAGGCTCGTTGCTCGGGTAGGGCATGGGGAGGCGTTCGGCGCGCGGGCGCGCGGTCCTGCCAACCGGCTGTCCGCGCCGGCGTCAAGACGGCCTGCTCGCCGAGCACCGGGTAACCGGCGATGCGAAGCGAAGGGTAGGCTCGCGGCCCCAATTCGATGGAGGGGCTTGCCGTGTCTGAGACCACGTCCGATGTACTGCTGAGCGCCCGCGTGTCGCCGCAGGTTCAGCTGCTGACCCTCAACCGGCCCGAGCAGCTGAACACGATGTGCGCGCCACTCTGCGAGGCGCTGCACGCAGAGCTTGGCGCGCTCGCCGAGGACCGCTCCTGCCGTGCGATCGTCATCACGGGCGCGGGACGCGGCTTCTGCGCCGGTCTCGACCTCCGTGGCTACGGCGATGCGCCAGGCAGCGACGGAAGCGACCCCATGCGTGATCGGCTCGGCTCCCAGACGCACATGTCGCGCCTGATCCTGCGGCTGCGCGGGACGCCGCAGCCTGTGATCGCGGCGGTGAACGGGGCGGCGGCGGGCTTCGGCCTGGCACTCGCCCTCGGCAGCGACATCCGCTACGCCGCGCAGTCCGCGGTCTTCCGCGCGATCTTCATCAACATCGGGGTGTCCAACTGCGACATGGGCGTCAGCTGGCTCCTCCCCCGGCTGATCGGCGCGTCGCGCTCGCACGAGCTCATGCTCACCGGGCGTCGCGTTGGGGCCGAGGAGGCGGACCGCATCGGGCTCGTCGCCGAGGTCGTCGACGACGGCCACGTCGTCGACCGCGCGCTGGAGGCGGCAGATCAGATCGCCGCGTGGGCACCGTGGGCCGTGCGGTTGACGAAGCAGGGCATGTGGTCGGCACTCGAGATCCCGAGCGAGCAGGCGGCAGTCGAGTACGAGGACCGCCAGCAGATCATGGCGACGACCGGAATCGCGCCGGCCGAGGCGGTGCAGGCGTTTCTCGAGAAGCGGCCGGCGAGTTTCGCTGACTAGCTCGCTTCCGGTCCTGCCCTGCAAGCGCGAGGAGCTGCTCGGCTCGCCCACCGCGAGCGGACCGCTGGGCGCGGCGCCGTCGAACGGCGTCCGGTGCGACGAGTCACGCTGCCTCGGCCACGCTGGGCACCGTCCACCTGCGCCCGGTCGCCGTTCACGACGCGCAGCACGAGATCCTCGAAGCTGAGCTGACCGGGCGACACGTACCGCGCTCCGCGCCGGCCGACGGATCCGCGGTCGAAGCCCACGGCCAGGCGCGCGAGCGAGTCCGGCAGCAGCACCTCGCCGCGGGCGTTGCACGGCTGCCCGGTCGCCGCGGCGATCCTGTGCGCGTGCGCAGCGTCGCCAAGGCGCACGACGAAGCGCCCGCCCCAGGCCGGGTCGTCGGAGCCGCCGACGTCCGCGCGCAGCGCGCGGGCGAGCACGCAGGCGCGCTCGTCGACGCGCACGGCGCCGGCGAACGGAAGCTCCGCGAGCGCGGGCAGCCCGCCGGCGGCCCGCGCGCGGTTGACGAAGCGAAGGGCGTGGCTGGCGTCGAACGTCATGGCCCTGCAGTCGGCGCCACCGCTGCGATCCTGACGCGGGGTAGCGTGCCGCGTCAGGTTCCTGCGCCCGGCCTCGACCACGCGACCGGCGACCGTGCCGTCCTTCCAGCCCAAGCCCGACCATGAGCTCGACCGCCTCGACGATGATGCGCTCATCGCCTACGTCCGCGCCGCCCGCGACGCCGGACATCGCGCCGCGGCCGGTCACGCGCTGGGCGTCCTCGTGTTCGGCCGCTGGCGCAACGTCGAGCGTCGCGTCCGGCTGAAGGTCCCGCCCGCGCACGTCGAGGACGTGACGGAGGAGATCGTGCTCAGCGCGATCCAGTCGGCGTTCGACGGCACGTCGGTGGGCGAGTTCGTCGCTTGGCTGAAGCGGATCACCCAGCGGCGGATCGCCGACTTCCACCGCCGCGCGGAGACGTCGCCGCGGCTGGTGCCGCTCGTCGGCGACCCGGACGAGGCGGTCCGGACGCCCGAGCCCGCGGTGGCCTCCGAGGAGGGCGCCGTCGCGGTGCAGGACGCCGTCGACCGCGTCCTCGCGCGTCTCAGCGAGCCGCATCGGCGAGTCGTGGAGTCGATCGTCTCCGAGGGCCTGACCGCGAGCGAGGCCGCGCGGGCCGTGGCGGGCATGACCGAGGACAACGCCCACCAGATCGTCTCGCGCTTCCGCCGGGCGCTGCGGCGCGAGCTGGACGATCGCGATACTGCGGGCGGGTGACCGATGGCCGACGTCGAACGCCTGCTGCATGACTTCATCGCCGAGGACCGCGAGGGCGGCGAGGCCGACCCCGCGCGTTACCTGGCGCGCGCGCGCGGAACCGATCGCGCCGAGCTCGAGGCACTGATCGACGCCTACCTGGCCCGGGCGCCGCGGCGGCGCTTCGACGCTGCGGCGTTCGAGCGCTCGCGCGCCCACCAGGCGACCGACGAGCTCAACCGCGCGCTCGTCGGCCAGAGCGGTTGGTGGCCGTCGCTGCTGCCGCGCCTGCGCGCGAGCGCCAGGCTGCGCCGCGCCGAGGTCGTCGAGCGGCTGGCGGACGAGCTCGACGCGCAGGGGCGGGAGGCGAAGGTCGCCGCGTACTACCACGCGATGGAGCAGGGAACGCTGCCGGCCGCGGGCGTCTGCGACCGGGTGCTGGAGGCGCTGGCCGTCATCGTCGACACCACCGCGGCCCGGCTGCGCGACGCCGGCCGCGGGCTGGGTGCTGCCGCGCCGCCTGCCGGGCGGGGGGCGGCGTTCGCGCGGGTCGGCGCGCCCGACCCCGAGCTCATCGACGAGGCGCCGCTCGGGGTCATCGCGCCGGCGGCCACGGGCGAGCGCGACGAGATCGACGACCTCTTCACGGGCGCGCCGGCCCCCGGCGGCGGATGACCACGGCATGAGGATGCGCCCGTGCCCCGACCCGCCGCGCCCGTACGCCTTCGCGCTGTGAACGGCGTTCCCGACCACGTCGTCGCCGCCGCCGAGACCGTCCTCGCCGGCGTGCCCTCCTACGTCTGGGACGGCGAGCGCGTGCCGGTCCCGGTCGAGGACATCGTCGACACGTGCTACGGACTGTTCGTGCGCGACGTCGAGGACATGTCGGCCGCCCCCGGCGCCCCGCCGCTCGCCACCGGCCAGTCGCTGTCGGGCCTGCTGCTTCCCGCGCGCGGCGAGATCTGGGTCAACGCCGACGAGGCGCGCCGCTGGCCCCCGCGCCGGCGCTTCACCATCGGCCACGAGCTCGGCCACTGGGTCATGCACCGTCTCGGCCAGCGGTCGCTCTTCTGCCGGCGCACGACCGTCGACGAGTCCGGCGCCCACACCGCGCCCGACATCGAGGAGGAGGCGAGCGCGTTCGCCGCCGAGCTGCTGATGCCGCGCCGGCTGTTCGTGCGCGAGCACGCGCGCCACGGCGGCGACCTCGACGCGCTGTGCGCGGCGTTCACCAGCTCACGCGTGGCGACCGAGCGGCGCGTGGCGACGGTGTACGGCGGTGCGCCGCATGGCTCGCTTTGAGCTTCAGTTCCCACCCCGAGCTCCCGGCCGGGGTCCGACCGTCGGTGTCAGCGCCTGCGCCAAGAGGACGGCACCGCCGGCCGTCGCGAGTCGCCCTCGCCCGCGGGCTCCCTCAGCGGGCTTCGCCACCCCACAGCCGCCACCGCAGCCCCGATGCCCGCGCGACCGGGCGCGAGACCGCGGCGCGGATCGTCTCCTCGGTGCCGGCGATGATCAGGCGCCGGCGGGCGCGGGTGACCGCCGTGTAGAGCAGCTCCCGCGTGAGGATCCGCGACGCCGGGTCGGGCAGCAGGACGGCCGCGGTGTCGAACTGCGAGCCCTGGCTCTTGTGGATCGTCATCGCGTAGACCGTGTCGACCGCCGCCAGGCGCGAGGGGCTGAGCTCGACGATCTCCCCGCCTCGCTCGAACGCCGCGCTCACGCGGCCGCCCGCGCCCGCGACCACCACGCCGGTGTCGCCGTTGTAGAGGCGCAGGCCGTGGTCGTTCTCGGTCACGAGCAGCGGGCGACCGGCGTACCACCGCCCCTCGGCGCCGAAGCCCTCGACCGCGGAGGCGAGCCGGCGTTCGATCCGGCCCATCCACGTCTCGACGCCGTGCGGCCCGCGTCGGTGCGCGCACAGGACGCGGAAGGCCGCGAGCGACTCGATCGCCGCGCGCGCGTGGCCCGCCCGGGCGGACCCGATCGTGCCACGGGCGGCCGCGACGGCGCCGTCGTGGACGGGTGCCAGCGCGTCGCGGGTGGCGGGGTCGGCGGCGTCGAGGGGGATCCACGTCACCTCGCCGCGCGCGCCGGAGAGCGCCGCGATCGCCGCGTCGGCGTCACCGCCCCGGACGGCGTCGGCGACCGCGGCGATCGCGCCCCCGAACCGATACACGCGGTCGAGTACGACGATGCCGTCGCCGATCGTGGCGCCGGAGGGCGGATCGGTGGCCGCGACCTCGGCGCCGGTCAGGGCCGCCAGCAGCTTGCGCGCCCCGGGCCGCATGAGCGGGCGCACGGCGGCCGGTCCGACGATGTCGCCGAGCACGGCGCCCGCCTCGATCGACGTGAGCTGTCCGGGATCGCCCACGAGGACGAGCCGGGCCTGCGGGCGGACCGCCTCGACGAGCCGCGCCATCAGCGAGAGCGAGACCATCGACGTCTCGTCGACGATCACGACGTCGTGGGGCAGCCGGCTGGCGCGGTGGTGGCGGAAGCGGCTGTGGCTGTCGGGACGCCAGCCGAGGAGACGGTGCAGCGTCGAGGCGCGCGCGGCGAGCAGCTGATCGCGGACGGCGTCGCTGACGTCGAGCCGGGCCGCCTCCTCGTGCACGGCCTGCTCCAGGCGCGCGGCCGCCTTGCCCGTCGGCGCCGCGAGCGCCACGAGCGGCTCGGGCAAGCCCGCCGCCGCGGCCTGCTCGGCCAGCAGCGCGACGATCCGCGCGACGGTCGTCGTCTTGCCGGTGCCGGGCCCGCCGGCGACGACCGCGAATCGGCGCACGACCGCGCACGCCGTTGCCAGCCGCTGGCGGTCGTCGGCGAACAGCCTGGCCAGCCCGGCCGCGAGCGCCTCGCCACGCACGTCCACCACCAGCGCGTCGCTGAGCGACCGCAGGTCAGCGGCGACCTGACGCTCCTCGCGCCAGTAGCGATCCAGGTACAGCGAGGTGCCGACCAGGCGCAACGGGCTTGGGCCGCCGTCCTGCTCTCCGACCGCGACCGGCGCGCTCGACGCCAGCCGCTGCGTCCACGCTCCCACGGGCGGCCACGACAGCGCCGACAGATCGGCGGCCTCGTCGGCCTCGACCGTAGCGGTCTCACGGATCGTGGCGAGGTCCACGCAGACGTGGCCGAGCCGGGGACCGCGGACCGCGAGCGCCGCCGCGAGCGCCACCCGCTCGTCGTCCTCGCCGCCGAGCTCCGCGAGCCGCAGCGCGACGTGCACGTCGGCCGCGGTGAGCACGCCCGCGTCGTTGAACTCGCGCAGCAGTCCGGGCGCGTTGCTCGCGCGGCGGACGTCGAACGCATCCGCCTCCGTCACGGACGCGCTCACGCCGCCGCCCCTCGGTCGAGGACATCGCTGAGCTGCTCCACGAGCGCCGCCGGCGCCCGCCACGCGAAGACGCCGCACGGGCCGCCGTCGACGACCGGCGTCTCCGGCCCGACCATCCCGCGCAGGAACAGATAGAGCACCCCGGCGAGGTTGCGCTCGGGGTCGTAGTCCGCCAGTCGCCAGCGCAGGTAGCGGTGCAGGGCCGCCGTGTAGAGCAGCGCCTGCAGCGCGTAGTGCATGCGCTGCATCTCCGCGGCCAGCGCCGCCGGGCGGTGGTGCCACACGCTCAGCTCCTCGCCCGGGGCGCCGAGCCAGTTGGTCTTGTAGTCGACGACGGCGAACCGGTCGGCGCGGGCCCGAACGACGAGATCGATGCTCCCTGTGGCGTAGCCGCGCAGGCCCTGGCGCAGCGCCGGGTCGTCGAGCCGATCGGCATAGCCGGCGAGCGGGTCGGCCGCGGGCAGATGCTCGCGCAGCACGGCGCCGATCGCCGCGAGCGTCAGCCGGCCGGCTGGCTCGTCGCCGCCGACAAGCGGCAGCTCGAAGTCCAGCTCGTCGAGGCGATCGGCGCGCTCGACGTCGCGCAAGCGTCTCCCCTCGGCCAACGGCCCCAGCGGGGTCTCGATCGCAGCGCGCAGGCCGGCCACGACCGCCGCCGGGTCGCCGACGTCGACGCGGCGGCGCGCCCGCGCGCCGGCGAGGTGCGCGCCGAGCTCCGCGTCGAGATCCGCTGCGGCGAAGTCCGCCGCCTCCAGCACGCGGTGCACGAGCGTGCCGACCTCGACGCCGGCCGGCATCGCCGCCAGCGGCGACGGCGCGCCCCGCAGCGCAGCGGCCCCATCGTCATCGGGCGCGGCGGCCGGCGGCGCCGCGAGCGCCTCCTCGTCGGAGACGACGCGCTCCTCGGGCTCGCTCGCGACCCGGGCCTCGTGCGCCCCGGCGGTGATGTCGCTGTAGGAGGTGCGCCGCCAGCGCCGGTCGAGGCGACGGTCGAACCGGGCGGCCGTGAGCTCCGCGGCCTCCCGCGGCTCGCCCGGCCACGCGCTCGCCGAGCCGACGGCCGCCCGCTCGACGCTGATGCAGCCGGGCGCGTCGGCCGCGAGCGCCTCGAAGCGATCGACCGCCATCGCGTCGCTCGGCGTCGAGCCGCCCGCGGGCGGCACGTTGCCGTCGGCATCGCGCGCGAACAGCAGCCGGCCGAGCGCCGAGTCGCGACTGTCCCAGGAGCCCGCCCACCACACGACCGCCTGGTGCTGCGCCCGGGTCAGCGCGACGTAGGCGAGCCGCAGGTCCTCGCCGCGCTGCTCGGCCTCGTGCTGGCGGCGGTGGCGCGGGAAGTCGGGGCCGTCCGTGCCGACGTCGATGACGCGCTCGTCGCCCGCGTCGGGGTCGTGGAAGAAGACGGGCTGGGGCTCCCGCGGGATCCACCCGGGCTCCCACAGGTAGGGGCAGTAGACGATCGGGAACTCGACTCCCTTGCTGCGGTGGATCGTGAGGACCTGCACGGCCTCGGCGTCGGACTCCAGGCGGCGGCTGCGCTCCTCGTCGGTCGTGTCCTCGTCGGCCTCGGCGATCTGCCGGCGCAGCCACGAGGCCAGCGCCGTGACGCCCAGCTGCTCGCTCGTCGCCGCGGCGTGCAGCAGCTGGCCGACGTGGCGAAGATCGGTGAGGCGACGCTCGCCGTCGAGCGCCCGCAGGACGCGCTCCGGCACGCCCTCGACGAGCGTCATCGTCTCGGTCAGCGAGGCCACGCCCTTGACGCGCAGCACGCGCGCCCACTGGTGCAGGCGGCGATGCAGCTCCTCCCGGTCGCCCTCGCCGGCGCACGCGACGCGCTCGGCCGTCCAGCCGAGGAACGGGGTCAGCGCCGCCGAGCCGGCGCGCGCCGACGACGTCGGGCGCTCGAGCGCCTCCAGCAGCGCCACCCAGTCGCGCGCCGGCGCCGTGCCGAAGACGCTGCCGGCGCCGTTGATGACCGCCGGGATCCCGGCCTCGTCGAGGGCGGCGCGGACCAGCGCCGCGGTTCGGTGGGTGCGCACGAGGACGGCGACGTGTCCCGGCCGCACGCGCTCGCGGCGCTGCACCGCGCCGCCCTGGGCGCGGATCTCGATCTCGGCCCCCGAGGACAGGAGCGCCGCCAGGTCGGCCGCAAGGTCCTTCGCGATGTGGTCACGGGCCGGAGCGAGGCGCGCGAACCCCCGCGGCGTGCGCCCGACCGTCGGCTCCTCGCGATGCACGACCCGCACGCGCAGCGGCGCCGCGACCGGCGCGCCCGACAGCCGCGGCGTCTGGTTGGCGTCCGCGGCGCGCACCCTGCGATAGACGATGCCCTCGTGTCCGAGCTTGGCGCCGCCGAACAGCGTGTCGTAGGCGTCGATGAGCCCCTGGTCGCTGCGCCAGTTGACCTCGAGCGTCGCGCGCGCGTCCGCCGCCCTCGCCGCCTCGAGGTAGGCGTAGACGTCGGCGCCGCGGAAGGCGTAGATCGCCTGCTTGGGGTCGCCGATGAGGACGAGGGTCACGCCGCCCTCGCCGAACGCGCGGCGCATGATGTCCCACTGGACCGGGTCGGTGTCCTGGAACTCGTCGACGAGCACGACCCGATAGCGAGCCCGCAGCCGCGCCGCCGCCGCCGGGCCGCCCGGCCCCTCGAGCGCGTCGTCGAGGCGGGTGAGCAGGTCGTCGTAGGTCATGAGCGCCAGCTGGCGCTTGCGGCGCTCGAGCTCGTCGCGCGCGGCGAGCGCCAGCCGGCGGCGCATCGCGGCGATCGAGTCCTCCGGCGCGGCTGCGGGCTCGACGCGCACGGCGGGGTTCTCGACCGCGATCCGAGCGATCCGCGTGGCCTGCGCACGGTCGAAGTCGGGCGTGTCGCGGCCGTGGAAGCGGCGCACGTAGAGGTCGTCGACGACGTCCTCGATCAGGTCGCCGATGTCCTCCACGAACGTGGCGTCGGGGTCCACGTCGCCGGCGACGCCCAGCCCGCCCAGCGCCTCCTGGCAGAAGCCGTGGGTCGTGGCGATCGTCGCGGCGTCGAAGTCGGCGAGCGCTCGGGCGAGGCGCCGGCGCCGCTCGGCGACCTGCTCCGCGGAGCCGGCGGCGAGCAGCGCGACGAGCTCGTCGCTCGGCGGCGCGCCCGCGAGCGCGCGGTCGAGCCCCTGCTCGGCGCTGACCAGCCGCTCGCGGACGCGCTCGCGCAGCTCGCCCGTGGCCATGCGGGTGAACGTCACCAGCAGCAGCTCGTCGAGCGGCGTGCCCTCCGCGACGTAGCGCGCGGCCAGGGCGGCGATCGTGAACGTCTTGCCCGTGCCGGCGCTCGCCTCGAGCACGGTCACGCCGGTGGGCAGCGGCCCGCGGACGTCGAACGGCCGGATGTCGGCGGCGAGGGTCACCGGTCGACCATCACCTCGCGCGCCAGCAGGCCGGCCCACATGCGGCGCGCGTGCCGGCCGAAGCGCGTCGTCTCGGCGTCGTCCCAATCGTCGCCCGCCTCGTCGGGTCGCGGCGACTCGGCGAGCAGCTCGTCGAACGGGCGCACGCCGCCGAGCACGAGCTGGTGCTCGAGCTCGGCGCCTTCGTTCGGATGGTTCCAGCCCGACTCCCACGCCCTACGCCCGGCTGCCTCGGCGTCCCGGCCGGCGGCCGCCGCGTGCGCGTACGCCGCCGAGGTCATGCAGGCAAGCGGGAGCGGCTCGCGCATGCCGCGGTCGTAGAGGTCGACGAGCATCGCGAGCTGCGCCAGCGCCGGCTCGCGGCGGGTGGCCGCCTCGGGCGCGAGCGCGGGGATCCGGGCGATCGTCACACGGGCCCCGTCGGGCGCGCCGGCCCTCGCGCGCCCGACGGTGACCGCCTGGAACGGGTGCTCGGGGCGCGCCGCCGTCAGCGCGAGCCAGCGCACCCACGCCGCCAGGCGGTGCCGGGCGTTCACGCGCGAGTACGTGACCGTCCGCAGCACGTCCCCGCAGACGCCGGGCACCGTGCCGCTGAGCGAGCGCCCGTCGCCGAGGGCGACATTGACGTCGACCGCTCCCGGCTCGGCGCTGGTGTCGAGCACTGCCCGCGCGGCGGCCGCGATCTCCTCGACGATCGGGCGCACGCGGTCGATCACGGGCTTGGCGAGCCTCCCGGGTGGAAGCGTCCCGCGCGCGATCTCGGCGGCGACGCACGCCTCGAGGTCGGCACCCGCGAGCGTGCCCTCGAGCAGCCGGCGGCCGACGCCCCACTGCTCGAGGCCGCCCAGCTCGACCGGCAGCGCGTCGGCGACCTCGTCGAAGTAGTCCCCGACGCTGATGCCGAGCCGCCGTCGCAGGAACGCCCGGACCGGATGCCCGGCGAAGCGCACGAGGTCCTCGAGCTCCACGAGCGCCGCCGCGTCCCGCGGCAGCGGCCCGGAGAGGAACGGCGCGGGCTCGATGCGCTCCCCGGTCAGCGCTCGCGCGCCCTCGAGCATGACCGGGTCAAAGCTCCACGTCCGCTCGGGCACGAGGGCGCCGGCGGCGAAGTTGCGTGCGTCGAACGGCTGCAGCGGGTGGCGCACCTCGACGCGATCGCGGGCCGGTCCTTCGTCGCTGCGGACCGTGCGGTCGATCACGTCGAGCAGCTCTCCGATCGGCACGGCGGGCGGGCGGACGAGGTTGCTGCGCTCGTCGTTGCCGGTGTAGGTGACGATCAGGCGGTCGGTTGCCGCGAGCAGCGCGTCGAGCAGCAGCTGACGGTCCTGGGTGCGCGCGTCGCGGTCGCCGACGTGCGGGTCGCCGAGCATCAGGTCGTCGCCGTCGCGCGACGACTTGCGGGGAAAGACGCCGTCGTCCATCCCGAGCAGGCAGACGACGCGATGCGGCACCGAGCGCATCGGCATGAGCGTGCAGATCGTCAGGTGACCGGTGCGGAAGTTGGCGCGCGTCGGCCGTCCCTGCAGACGCTCGGCGAGCAGGGCGCGCACCTCGGCCGGCGCGAGGCTCGTCGCGTTGCCGCCGGGCGCCTCGGTCACGACGTCGTCGAGGACACGATCAAGCTCCGAGCGCTGCCAGGCATCGCGCTCGGTCGTCGCGGTGAGCGCGTCCGCGGCGTCGGCGATCGCACCCGCCCAGGCGTCGATCGTCTTGGGTGCGCCGAGCGCGTCGAGCGACGCTTGGAGGCGGTCGACGAGCTCGGCGAAGCGCCCCGCGAGCTCGATCGCCGCGCTGTCGACATCGTCGAGCGGCAGCACGCCCTCGAACAGCCGCTCCTCGTCCTCGGTCATGGTCACGCCGACGAGCACGCGGTCGAGGCCCGCACGCCACGTGCCCGCAGCGAGCGAGTCGAGCTTGAACGGCGCGCGGTGAGCGGCGTCCAAGCCCCAGCGGATTCCGCTCGCCGCGACCCAGTCCTCGATCCGGGCCACGTCGTCGTCGTCGAGCCCGAACCGCCGGCGCACCGGCTCGCGGTCGACGAGATCGAGCACCTGCGACGCCGTCACCCGCTCCTCGGCCAGTTCGAGCAGCCGCGCCGCGACCCCGAGCACGGGGTTGGTCTGGCGCAGGGAGCGGTCGGCGAGCCTGACGCGCAGGTCCGGCGGACGGACCTCGGCGGGCAGCGCCTGCAGCTCATCGTCGTCGTCGGCCACCTCCCCCGCGCCGAACGTCGCTTGGATCAACGGCGCGAACGTCTCGATGTCCGGGCACATGACGATCACGTCGCGCGGCTCGAGCGTCGTATCCTCCTCGAGCAGGTGCAGGATCGCGTCGCGCAGGACCTCGACTTGGCGCGCGCGACCGTGGCAGGCGTGGACCTGCACGCTGCGGTCGTTCTTCCCCAGCGCCGGCCGGGCGTCCTCCTGACCGGGCAGCGGCGCGCCGGCAGGCCGGCGGTCGGCCCGCACATCGGCCTGGATGCGCGCGAGCAGCGTCTCGGCCCGGTGCTCCACCGGATCGTGGTGATCGACATGCTCGGTTCCGGCGAGAACGAGCTGCATCTCACGCGCGTCCTGCCCCCATGAGGCCAGCAGTCGGTTCACCGGGAGCGTCGCCGTCGGGTCCTCGCGGCGGCTGATGACCGGCCGGCACTTCGCCGTGACGCTCGCGACGCGGTCCCACAGCGCCGGCGAGGGATGCAGCACGAAGACGTGAACGTCGCGGCCGACGGCGAGCGCACGCAGCACCTGGAGGTGACCCGCGGGCAGGCGCGTCAGGCCGAAGAGCGACACGCGCGCCGGCAGCTCCACGACCCCGGACTGCTCGCGCAGCCGCGCGCAGGCGCCCTCGACGCGCTCGGCCGGATCCGGCCGTCCGATCCGCTCGCGAAGGCGCCGCCACAGCTCGGCCTGCCAGGCGCCGTCGCCGCCGAGCTCCAGGCCCGCCCGGTCGGTGTTCACCCCGCTTGCCCACGCGCGCACCATCTCGGGCCGGTGCAGCGCGTAGCGGTCGAACAGCACGGCGAGGTGGCGCAGGACGCTGAACCGCCGCGCTCGACGCGCCCGATCCGCCGTCTCGCCCGAGCCGCCGAGGTGCGCGGCCAGGCCTTCCAGCCACGGCTCATCCAGACACCCATCGACAACCTCGAGCAACGGCCACACCGCCCGCTCCGGCAGCCACGGATCCGCATCGGCATCGATCTCGGAGGCCGTCGCGACCGCGTCGCCGACGAGCCTGCGCGGCGACGGGAACTCGACGTTTGCGCACACGCCGTCACCACGTCCAGCCCTCGCGCCGAGGCGATCGGAGATCCGCTGCGAGAGCCAGCGCTCCATGCCGCGCGTGGGCACGGCGACGACCTCCGGCGCAAACGGATCGGGCAACGGATCGGCCAGAAGCGCGCGCAGCGCGTCGACCAAGCCGTCCGCGCGCTCGGATCGGTGGATGTGCAGCACGCCGCAGAGTTTCCCTCCACCAGGCGGCTCGGCCTCGATCCCGACGTGTGGCAGCTCGCGCGCCGCAGCCGGTCGAGGGTGGCCGGGAACACGGCGGCCGCCATCCGACGCGCCACCCGCGCGGCGCTGCGCGATTTCGATGAGGCCGCGCGCATGAGCGCTCTCACCTCCCTCGAAGGCGTCGGGGTGCCGACGGGGTCGACGCTTCTGCATTTCGCCTACTCCGACCGCTATCCGATCCTCGACGTCCGCGCCCTGCAATCGCTGGGCTCCCTACCGAGGTCGGTCTATCCGGTGAGCGTCTGGCTCGACTATCTCGACTTTCTTGGTTCTCGGTGCGTCTGGGATCTCTGCAATTGGACCCCGGATTGGCCCCCGAAGTTGCGGGGCAACGGCCCTCGACCGATCACGCCACGACGATTCGCCCGCCGAGCACCATGTTGACCTCGTCGGCGTCGAAGGCGTGCGGATCGAACTCTGCGGCCGTCTCGATTCCGAGCCACTCGAGGATGTCGGCGTGCTCCTCGTGGGTCGGGTTGGCGAGCGTCGCGCGGAGGTCGGCGTATCCCCAAACACCGCCGCAGTCCTCGGGCGGACAACGTCCCTTGCCGGTGAGGCAGACCGGGTAGCGCGCGCCGGGCTCGGCGGCCAGCACCTTCTCGACGACGATGTCGTGCTGCCAGTGATCGCCGAAGTCGTAGACGTAGCGCATCCGGTCGCCCGGTCCGCTGAGCAGGTCGCTGATCGAGGTTCGGCGCTCGTCTCGATGACCGAGCTCCGGATCGGGCGGGCCATAGTCGACGCTGCCTGCCTCGAAGGCGTGGAGGTGGTAGTCGTCCCAGCCCATCGCGACTTGGATGGCCTCGTGAAGTCGGTTGAGCCGCATGGTCGCCGGCACGAGGAGCCGGCGCCATATAGGCGGCTTGGACGCTCCGACCAGGCTGACCTTCAGTTGCAGGATCGGCTCGCTGGAGGTCATCGGCGCTCCTTCCGTCGTCTGACGCGTGTCACGCCGTCAACGTAGACCCCGAGCCGGACGCTTGCGCGACGCCCGTCGGAGAGCCTGCGCATGCCAGCGGCGCGTTGCGAGACGCACTCGACGAGCGTTCCGGCGGACCGCTTCGCTCCTGACGGCGGCCGACTCAGCCGCGCCAGCGCGCCAGGACCTCCTCGTCCGAGGCCTCGGGCGCGCCCTCCACGTGCGCCTCGAGCTTGGTCTTCGGCGCCTCGAAGGCGTACAGCCCCCTCGACCCTCGCGGCCTCGACCATCGCGGGGAAGTCGGGGTTCGCCGCTACCAGCTTGGCGATCATCTCGTCGAGGAAGTCAGGCTCCATGAGCGATCGACGGTACGGAGGGTGGTTCGTCGTCACCCCGGCGATCGTCGGCTCGGTCGGGGCGCCAGCGGATTGGAGGCGAGCTGCTCGTCGTCGAGCCGATGGGCTGCGAACAGGCTTGACGCGTCGGTGTTCTGGTGCTCGGCGACGGTCTTGAGCTGATCCCAGGGCGCGACAGGTGCCTGTGTCCTCGCCTGTAGCCGCCAGAGCTGCGACTCGTCCGGCCGCGTCCGCTTGCAGATGCCGGCGAGGTGGGCAAACAGAAGGCCGGTCGCCTTCACCGGGTTGTGCCCCGCTTCGAGTGCGACAACGAGCGTCAGTCGGGTCTGGATGAGCACCGCCAGCTCCAATGGTTGGAAGAGGATGCTGCTGTCGGTAGTGATGAGTCCGTCCCAGGGCTGGTCGTCGTGGCGCAGCGCGAGCAACAGCTGCCAGTCGTCGAGCTCTGCCATGCGCGGATCGGTGGCACTTACCGGGACGAGCTCCGCGTCCGCCTGGAAGTTCTGCAGTACGTTGACGATCGGCTGCGGGAAGTTCTGGTCGAGCGCGAAGAGCCGCGCCATCGCGGCTCAGGCGACCACTGGCCGCAGGTTCCCCGCGAGCTGGCGCTCGAGGTCGAGCGCCTCGTCGATTGCGGGCCGCTCGATGTCCGGGTACAGCCTGTAAATCTTGGCGATGTGCAGGCCACTGTCGGCCAGTGCTCCGAGCGCCTGTGACTCGAGGCGCGTGTGGACAACGTGGGGCGACCCGCCGAGCTTGCCAGGCACGATGCGCAGCCGCGGCCGCGGCGCGACGAGGTCGGGACCCCGAAGGCCGTCAGCTACCGCGAACGGCGAAAGCACGTCGAGCTCATCGTCGAGGACACGCTGACGGGCATCGGCCTCGTGGTGCGGCGCGGTCCTGACTAGAACTTGACCGGCGCGGTCGACCACGACCGACGGTCCGGCCTCCTCGGTCCACGGGGCCATGTCCATCTCCGCCAGCTGCGCGAGCGCGCGCTTGACCACGCTCATGGTGCTCCGCGGGACGCGGCCGTCATCGAGCTCCTTGTCATGGCGGAGCCAATGGATGATCCGCAGGCCCATTAGGTCGGCGTATGACCAGAGCTTGACCCGCTCGGGCGAGATGCTCGGGACCAGGACGCCCTTGCGCGCCCAGTCGTGCACGGTCGACAGCGGCACCCCCGAGAGTGCCGCGGTGCGAGGCGCGGGATATGCGCCGCGTGAGCCGAGCATGGTTGGAGCATATTCGCCGCCCAGCTGCCTGTTGCCACGCGTCAGTGTCATGGAATCGCCCCCTCCCTGAGAGCCTGAGAGGGCTCCTCCGCGAATGCCGCGTTGACCATCTCAACCTCGTGCGCGCTCGGCGCGTAGTGCGCGTAGATCTGGTTGGTCTTCGAGTCGGCGTGGCCGAGGAACCCCTGGATCGTGCGCATCGGCTGGCCGGAGCCGCGCGATACCCTTCGACGCGATTCCATTCGAAGATGACGAGCGTCGCCTCATCTCCCACTTCCTCCTCGTTCGCGACGCACGATGATCTCGGCGAAGCAACCCTATGACGCCGTGGTTTCGGCTAGCTCGTGCTTACGGTCCCGGGTCCCGTGAGTCCGACGATGGCCGGAGCGGCGCATCAAGAAGAGCGGGCGCTGTTGTGAAGGGCTCTGCCTCGACGTCGTCCTCGGTGACGAAGTAGTAGAGATCCACGCGCTTGAGCTCGTACGCGCGCGACGCGGTGACACCCACGCCGTGCTCGATCATCAACTGCGCCAGCTCCTTCCCGTCGACGAGGATGACGCGTGGCGTGACGCCGTCGGCATATTGGGTTGCCTCCCGACTGAAGTTCGACGTGGTGATGAAGACGCCCTTCGTGGCGCGCTGGCCGTGGAGCGCTCCGAAGAACTTCTGGATCTCGGGACGGCCTACGACGTTCCTCCAGCGCTTCGCTTGGACGTAGATGAGATCCAGGCCGAGGCGGTCCTCACGGATCACGCCGTCCACGCCCTCGTCGCCGCTTTGCCCGAGCCGCTCGGCCGCGTCGTCCCGGCGCCCTCCGTAGCCCATCGCATGAAGAACGTCGAGGACGAGTTACTCGAAGAACTCAGGCGATTGCTCCGACACACGATCGAGAAGCTCGGCGGCGAACGCCAGACTCAGCTCACGGTACGCCTGGTCGATCCGCTCCTCGGGCGTTTGTTCGTCGTCCATAGCGCCGGCCTCGACTGGGCCGCCGTCGGTCGGCGCCGACTTGGCCTGTCGGAATTCGGAGAGTTCTTCGAACTGACCGAGCACCTTGAGGTCGACGCGCTCGGGGTTCTCCTGGAGCACTTGTCGGCCTCTGTCGGTGATCCGGTACACGGCGCGCCTGGGTCGTTCGATGAGCCTCGTCCTGTACAGGTACGTCGCCGCCCAGCCCACGCGGTTCTGGAACGTCGTGACGCGTCCGCTTGGGATCAGCTCGTCGAGGTCCGCTTGGCTGAGCGAGAAGCGCTCCGCGAGGTCCGCTCGAATCGACGTGATCGTGCGATCGTCGCCACCTTCCAGCGAAACCAGAAGCGGTCGCATGAGCATCTGGAAGTCAGGCACCGCCACGACGACAGACCCTACCTCGCGTGTCGCTCGCGCTTGCCTATGTCCGTGCCGGCTTCGACGCCTCCGACGGACGCTCACGGTCTGCGAATCCCTTGACCGACAATTGGACCCCAAACGGACCGGTCGCGATCGCCTGCCACGAGTCAAGTCGCAGGTTGTGGTGTAACGCCAGCTCGTCGGCGTTGGTGCTCTTCTCAGGCGGCGAGGGGCAGCATCTCCTCGTTGTTGTTGATCTGATCGGGATCCTTCTCCTGGTCCAGGGTCGCGTAGAGAACCATTCGCATGCTCTCGTCTGACAGGTAGCGCCGGCCGACGAGCCATTCGTCGTTTTGCTCAATGAGCAGGGCGCCGGCGAGGCGGATCGCGGCGGCGTCGTTGGGGAAGATCCCGACGACGTCGGAGCGTCGGCCGATCTCGCGGTTGACGCGCTCAAGCGGGTTGGTCGAGCGCAGCTTGGACCAGTGCGCGGCGGGGAAGGCGTAGAAGGCCAGCAGGTCCTCCTCGGCGTCGGCGAGCAGCCGGGCGACCTTCGGGGCGACCGGCTGGAGGCGCTCGATGACGTGGGTGACGCGCTCGCGCGCCTGCTCTTGGTTGTCGGCGTTGAAGACCTCGCGCAGGGCGGCGGAGACCAGCCCGCGCTGCGAGGGCCGGCAGTGCTGGTGCATCGCCCTGACGAAGTGCACCGCGCAGCGCTGCCACGGGCAGCCCAGCACGCGGGCGATCGCGGTCTTCAGGCCCTCGTGATGATCGGAGACCGCCAGCTGGACGCCGTCCAGGCCGCGCGCGCGCAGCGAGCGCAGGAACTCGACCCAGAACGCCTCTGACTCGACCTCGCCGAGATCGAGGCCGATCACCTCGCGCCGGCCGCTCTCGTGGACGGCGTAGGCGACGACCAGCGCCTTGGAGACCACGCGGCCGTGATCGCGCACCTTCAGCTGCTTGGCGTCCAGCCACAGGTACGGGTAGGCGCCCTCCAGCGGGCGGGTGCGGAACGCCTCGACGTGCTCGTCAAGCTCGCAGCACAGGCGGCTGACGCGGTCCTTGTCCATGCACTGGATGCCCAGCTGCTCGACGAGCCGGTCGACCTTGCGGGTGCTCACGCCGTTGACGTAGGCCTCCATCACGACCGCGACGATCGCCTGCTCACAGCGCCGGCGCGGCTCCAGAAACGACGGGAAGTACGCCGGGCCCGAGCGCACCCTGGGGATCAACAGCTCGAGCTCGCCGACCCGCGTCTCCCACGCCCTGGGCCGGTAGCCGTTGCGGTGCGCAACCCGGTCGGGCGAGCGCTCGCCGTGCTCGGCGCCAACCCGCGCGGAGACCTCGGCCTCCATCAGCGCACGGGCAACCAGCGCGACCGCCTCGCGCAACACATCGCCGTGCTCGCCGCCCATCACCTGGGCGACAACATCGGCAGGGGTCATCATCCGGCTCTCGGCCATCGTGGTGCTTCCTTCCGTCGATCGACTGGTATCGACCGACGAGTTGGACGCCGCGGTGGCCGACCCTTCCTTCGGCGGGCCTACCACGCGCCCGTTACACCACCTCTACCGACATGACCCTGCCACGCGCCAGCAGACGCAGAAAAGGCAGAAGAGGCCCGCAAACGCAGTCCTTTCACCGAGTCGGGGAGACAGGATTTGAACCTGCGACCGCCCGGCCCCCAGCCGGGTGCGCTACCAGACTGCGCCACTCCCCGTGTGCGTCAAGCGGGCGACGGGAATCGAACCCGCCCTAGAAGCTTGGAAGGCTTCTGTGCAGCCACAACACTTCGCCCGCGACCAGTCTAAGCCTAGATGGTGCCACTGCGGACGGCGCGCCTCGGTCGGTCGGCTGGATGGTGGCCCTGCTCGCAGGCCCACCACTGGGCGCCGGGCCGAGCGGCGAGCGCGAGGACCACGAGGACGACGCGGCCGGTGAGCGCGTCGGGGGGCGAAGAGCTCCGAAGGGCCGACCGGCACGGTGGGAGGCGGGGGAGCCGGGATTCGAACCCGGATTCATGGTTTTGGAGACCACGCGCATCGCCGTTAACTCACTCCCCCGAGCGATGGCATCGTACCGTCCGCGCCCGTCGCCAGGCGGTGTGCAGGACCGGCGCGCCAGGAGCGCGCCGATCCTGTTCAGCGCCGCTACGCCACGCGCCGTACCGCCGCGGGGGCATCGCGGCGCGCTCCGGCACCGCGGGCCCGGCCCGGCAGGAGGTCGGGCTGCGTGCGCAGGCGGCGCAGGTCGCGCGCGACCGAGCGCCGGGCGCTCGCCATGACCTCGAGGCGCCGCGCGCTGCTCATGAGGTTGGCGCCCATGAGCCCGAGGTCCTCGGCGCTCGGCTGGAAGGTGACGACGCGGGTGCCCTGCGCGCGCAGCTTGCGGGCCTCGTGACGGAGGCGCCGGCCGGTGGCGATGCGCATGAGCGCGGCGAGGCGATCCGACGGCGAGCCGCCCGTGACCTGCGCGACCGAGGACATGGGGTTGAAGCAGAGGACGAGGTCGAGCCCGTCGTCGCGCAGGAGATCGAGGTTCGAGGGCGAGCAGATGCCCCCGTCGACGTACCGACGGCCCGCGATCGTCACCGGGTGGTAGAAGCCGGGGATCGCGCAGGAGGCCGCCACCGCCTCGGCGACGCGGGCCGGCGGCGCGCCGTCGCGGCCGAAGACCGCGCGGCGACCCGTCGCGTAGTCGGCGGCCACGGCCCAGTAGGACGGGTGGGCCGGCCACTCGCCGTCGACGAAGTGCTCGACGAGGGACTGGATCGAGGCGGTCGAGATGATCCCGCGCGGGAGCCAGCCGGCCATGAGCACGGTCGGTGAATGCCGTCGCGGATGCAGCACGCTCTCAGCGGCCAGCCGCCACGACCCCGGTCCGATCGGGGGCAGGGCGGGATGTAGGCGGAAGTCGGTGCCGATGACGCGGTCCGCGACGGGCTCCGCGCGCAGCTGGGCGACCACCTCGGCGCGCAGCTCGGCGTCGACGACCTCCTCGACCGAGCGCCCGGCGCAGTAGGCCGCGATGAGGGCGGCCGGGACGCCGGTGGCCGTGATCGCGCCGACGACCGAGCCCGCGGAGGTGCCGACGATGCGCTCAGCCTCGCCGGCGCGCCAGCCCGTCTCGGCCTCGAGCGCCTCGAGCGCGCCGATCAGCCACGACGCTCCGACTACCCCACCGGCGCCGAGCACGAGACCCACCCGCATCGGCCGACGATACCCGAGCACCGCGCGGCGCACCAGGTGAGACGCATCACGAAGACCGGTGAGATGCACCACGAACCGGGTGAGATGCGTCACTCACGCAAGGTCGGCGCTCTCGCCGAACGCCGATGCGGGCGAGAGGACTCGAACCTCCACGGCCAAGGGGCCACGGGGACCTAAACCCCGCGCGTCTTCCAGTTCCGCCACGCCCGCGCGCCGCCGGATTGTATGTTGCGCCCGGGGATGGCAGCGGCCGACGTCGTCATCGAGCATCCGAACCGCGACGCGCCCGCGAGCCGCGCCACGCGGGCCATCGTCGTGCTCCTGCTGCTCGTGTCCGCCGTCCTCGTGGCCGCCGTCACGATCGGCGGCTGGGACGCGCTCACGGGCGCGAAGGGCCTCCAGGTCGCCTTCGTCGTGCTCTACCTGTTCATGGCCGCGCTGGTGGTGCGCTGGAACCGCGGCGTCCTGCCAGTCGCGGCCGCCCTCGCCCTGGTGCTCCTGATCTTCGCGGCGGTCGCGGCGCCCGGTTGGTTCGAGCGTGACAAGGAGGGCTTCGCGAGCACGGACCTGGACGCGTCGGTGCTCGGGATCCTCACGGTCCTGATCGTCCCCGTGCAGGCGCTGCTGATCGCGTTCGCGATGCAGGGCTTCCGCCAGGCGTGGAACGTCGAGGTCGAGCGCCGTCCCGAGGGCGGCGCCCCGGTGCCGGCGACGGCCTGACGTAGGCTGTGGCCGCGGGCCCGGGTGGCGGAACGGTAGACGCCGAGGCCTCAAAAGCCTCTGTCCCTCGGGGCGTGCGGGTTCGAATCCCGCCCCGGGCATCGCACGTCCGTTCCCCAACCCGAAAGGACCCGATGGCCGCCACCCTGGACGATCGCGCCCGCGCGCTCCTCGCAGCGAAGAACTTCTGTCACGTCTCCTCGCTGCGCGAGGACGGCACGATCCACGCCGTGCCCGTGTGGTGCGACGTGGACGGCGACCACGTCGTGCTGAACTCGGCCGAGGGGCGCGTCTGGCCCCGCAACGTCCGCCGCACAGGCGCGGCGACGCTGAACGTCATGAACCTCGAGAACCCCTACGAGTACGTCGAGATCGTGGCGACGCTCGCCGAGGCCACGACCGAGGACGCCGACGACGTCATCGACGCGCTGGCCAAGAAGTACCTCGACGCCGACAGCTACCCGTACCGCCAGCCCGGAGAGCAGCGCCTCACGCTGCGCTTCGCGCCCGAGCGGGTGCGCATCTGGCCCGTCTGATCGCGTGCGCGTCGACCACGTCCTCCTTGCCGCGCCCGACCTCGACGCCGCGGAGGCGCGGATGCGCGCGCTCGGGCTGGACGTCGTCGCCGGCGGCCGGCACGAGGGCCTCGGGACGCACAACCGCATCGTCCCGCTCGGCGGGGCATACCTCGAGCTCCTCGCGGTCGCCGACGCGGCGCAGGCGGCGGCCTCGCCGATCGGGCGCGCGGTGGCGGCCGCCGACGGCCTCATGGGCTGGGCGGTCGCCGTGCCCGACGCGGACGCCGAGGCCGCTCGGCTCGAGCTCGAGGTGACGACGATCGCCCGCGAGGGCCTGACCGCGCGGCTGGCAGGCCTCGCCGAGGCGATCGCGGACCCGAGCCTGCCGTTCTTCATCGCCCGCGACGTCGGCGTCCCCGATCCCGGCGTCGCTCCGGGCGCCGGCGGCATCGCGAGGCTCGAGCTGCGCGGCGACGCCGGCCGGCTGCGCGCGTGGCTCGGCGGGGCGTCGCTGCCCGTCGCCGTCGAGCCGGGGCCGCCGGCGGTCGTGGCCGTGCGCCTCGGCGACGGCCGAGTCATCCGATGAGCGCCGCGAGCTCGTCGGCGATCGCCGGCGCGGCGACGAGCAGGCCGCCGGCCAGGCCGCCCGCCGGCTCGAGCTCGCGCACCGTCAGCCCCGCGGCGCGGCAGAGCATCGAACCCGCCGCGGTGTCCCAGGCCTGGACGCCGCGCTCGTAGTAGGCGTCGTGGCGGCCCGCGGCGGTGTAGGCAAGGTCGAGCGCCGCGCTGCCCGTGCGGCGGATGTCGCGCACGGCGGGCAGCAGGCGCGCGACGACCGCGGCCTGCCGGGCGCGCACGCCGGCGTCGTAGCCGAAGCCGGTCGCCACGAGCGCGGTGGCGAGCTCGGCGCGCCGCGAGCGTTCGAGCGGGCGGCCGTCGACGCGCGCGGCGTCGCCGTCGCAGACCGTGAAGAGCTCGCCCCGAACCGGGTCGAGGATCGCCGCCGCGCGGCCCTCGCAGGCGACGCTCACGCACCACTGGGGCAGCCCGAAGAGGTAGTTGACGGTGCCGTCGAGCGGGTCGACGACCCAACGCAGGCCGCTCGTGCCGGGGACGTCGTCGCCCTCCTCGCCGAGGATCGCGTCGTCGGGGCGCCGCGCGGCGAGGACGTCGCGGATCGCGCGCTCGGCCGCGCGGTCGGCCTCGGAGACGGGATCGGTCGGCGAGGACTTCGTCGTCACGCCCTCGGGCCGGGCCTCGAAGCGCTCGAGCAGGAGGGCGCCGGCCGCGCGCGCGGCCTCGACGGCGACGTCGAGCAGCGCCGGGGCGTCGGTCATCCGACGGGCGGGCGGCGGTCGGGCCAGCCCCGCTCGGCCTCGAGCTGGGCGGCGAGCGCGATCAGCGTCGCCTCGTCGCGGGGACGCCCGACGAGCTGGACGGCGAGCGGCAGGCCGTCGGCGTCGACGCCCGCGGGCACCGAGGCGGCGGGCTGGCCGGTGGCGTTGAAGACGCCGTACCACGGGACCTTGGCCACGGAGGCGTTCAGGGTCCACAGCGCGCCGCGGCCGTGGAAGCGCCCGACGCGGAACGGCGGCCCGGCCGGCCCGGGCGTCAGCACCACGTCCGCGTGCTCGAAGACGGCGTCGACGCGGGCGCGCATCGCCGGCTCCGCCGCGCGCAGGCGCGCCACGGCCGCCGGCGGGACGAGCCCGCCGAGGCGCGCCATCGTCCGCGTGCGCCGCTCGAGGCGCTCCGGCCGGCTCAGCGCCGCCGCCTCGTCGTGGATGGCGCGCAGGAAGCGCGCGATGACATCGACTCCCGCGGTGGGGCCGAACGCGAGCGGGCGCTCTTCGACGTCGTGCCCGAGCGATCCCAGCAGCGCGGCCGTCTCGTCGAGCGCGCGGCGCTGCTCGGCGCCCAGGTGGGCGAACACCCCCGCGGGCACCGTCGTTGAGACCGCGACCCGCAGCCGACCGGGCGCCGTCGCCGCCGCCCGCGCGAAGGCGCCGTCCGCGGCGGCCGCGACGTCGAGGAAGAGCGCCGCGTCGGCGACGTGCCGAGCGAGCGGGCCGAGGGCGACGAGGCCGTGCCAGGCCTCGCTCCGCCCCGGTTCGAGCGGGATCCGCCCGCGCTGGGGCTTGAGGCCGAAGACGCCGCAGAAGGCCGCCGGGATCCTGATCGAGCCCGCGCCGTCGGAGCCGAGCGCGACGCCGCAGAGCCCGGCGGCGACCGCCGCGCCCGACCCGCCGCTCGAGCCTCCCGGCGTGTGGTCGGCGCTCCACGGATTGCGCGTGGCGCCGTAGGTGAGCGTCTCGGTGAACGGCCAGATCGTCAGCTCGGGCACGTTCGTCTTGCCGACGAGGATCGCGCCCGCAGCGCGCAGGCGGGCGACGACGTCGGCGTCGCGCGCCGCCGGGCGCCCGTCGACGCTCGTCCCGCGAGCGGTCGCCTCGCCGGCGACGTCGGCGTCGTCCTTGATCGCGACCGGCACCCCGAGCAGCGGCCGGGCGTCGCCGCCCCGCCGGCGCGCGTCGGCCTGCTCGGCCTCGACGAGCGCGCGCTCGGCGAAGACGACGCGGAAGGCGTTCAGCGCCGGCCCGACCCGCTCGATGCGCTCGAGCGTCGCCTGCACGAGCTCGCGCGCGGAGACCTCGCCGTCGCGGACGAGGCGGGCCTGGCGCGCCGCGCCGGCGTAGGCGAGCTCGGTGGCGTCCACGCGCGCTACCCGCGGGCGGCGAGCCCGGCGAAGACGTCGAGCGCCTCGGGGTTGGCGAGCGAGTCGCGGCTGACCACCTCGTCGGGCGCGCGGCCCATGAGGATCCGCTTGACCGGCAGCTCGAGGACCTTGCCGCTCAGCGTGCGCGGGACCGCGGCGACATCGTGGATCTCGTCGGGCACGTGGCGCGGGGAGCAGTCCTCGCGAATCCGCGCGCGGATCGCGGCAACGAGCTCGTCGTCGAGCTCGGCGCCCGCGCGCAGGACCACGAACAGCGCCACCCAGCCGTCGGTGCCCTCCCGCGGGACGTCGACGACGAGCGCGTCCACCACGTCGTCGAGCGCGAGCACCGCGCGATAGATCTCGCTCGTGCCCATCCGGATGCCGCCGCGATTGATCGTCGCGTCCGACCGGCCGCTGATGATCGCCGTGCCGCGCTCGGTGATCTCGATCCAGTCGCCGTGGCGCCAGACGCCGGGGAACATGTCGAAGTACGCCTCGCGCAGGCGCGAGCCGTCCTCGTCGCCCCAGAAGGCGATCGGCATCGACGGCATCGGCTTCGTGATGACGAGCTCGCCGACCTCGCCGATCACCGTACGGCCCTCCTCGTCCCACGCCTCGACGGCGGCGCCCAGCGAGCGCGCCTGCAGCTCGCCTTCGTGGACGGGCAGCGTCGGGACGCCGCCCACGAACGCCGTGCAGACGTCGGTGCCGCCGCTCGTCGAGAACAGCCACGTGTCGGCACCGATGTGCTCGTAGACCCACGCGAAGCCCTCGGGTGCGAGCGGCGAGCCGGTCGAGCCGACCGCGTGCAGGGCCGAGAGGTCGCGGCCCTTTGCCGGGTCGACCCCGGCCTTCAGGCAGGCGCTCAGGTAGGCGGCGCTCGTGCCGAAGATCGTGATCCCGGCGCGCTCGGCGAGGTCCCACAGCACGCCGAGGTCGGGCGTGGCCGGGTTGCCGTCGTAGAGGACGATCGACGCCGGCGTGAGCAGGACGCCGACGAGGAAGTTCCACATCATCCAGCCCGTCGTCGTGAACCAGAAGACGCGATCGTCCTCGTGGGCGTCGACATGGAGGTGGAGCTTCTTGAGGTGCTCGAGGAGGATGGCGCCCTGGCCGTGCACGATCGCCTTCGGCAGCCCCGTCGTGCCCGAGCTGTAGAGGACCCAGAGCGGGTGGTCGAAGGGCAGCGAGGCGAACTCGAGGTCGCCCTCGCCGAGGAACCCGTCGGGCCAGCCCGAGCCGTCGAGGTAGCCCAGGCGCACGACGTGCTCGAGCGACGGGATCGCGCGCGCGATGCCCTCGACCGCGACCGAGCGGTCGAAGTCGCGCCCGCCGTAGCGGTACCCGTCGACGGCGATCAGGACCTTCGGCTCGATCTGCGCGAAGCGGTCGACGACCGAGCGCGCACCGAAGTCCGGCGAGCACGACGACCACGTCGCGCCGATCGACGCGCACGCCAGCAATGCCGCGACGGCCTCGGGGATGTTCGGCGCATAGGCGACGACGCGGTCGCCGCGCTCGACGCCGAGCGCCCGCAGGCCCGCCGCGATCGCGGCCGTCTGCGCGCGCAGCTCGGCCCAGGTCCACTCGCCCGGCTCGCGCAGCTCGCTCGCGTGGCGGATCGCGACCGCCGCGCCGTCGCGGTCGCGGAAGATGTGCTCGGCGTAGGAGAGCTCGGCGCCTCCAAACCAGCGCGCGCCCGGCATCTCGGCGCTCGCCAGGACCCGCTCGTACGGCGTGGCCGCGTGGACGTCGAAGTGCTCCCAGACCGCGGCCCAGAAGCCCTCGAGATCCTCGACCGACCAGCGCCGGAGCTCGTCGTAGGGCCCCTCGTGCCCGACGGCGCGAGCGAAGCGCGTCACCCAGGCGCGCTCGATCCGCTCGTCGCTCGGCGTCCACAGGACGCGGTCGCTCATGGCGGCGATCCTAACCGGCGCTTGCCGTCCGGCCGGGCCGGCGTGTAGGACTGTGGCCATGTCCACGTACCCCGTGACCTTCGAGCTGGACTATGTCGAGCCGCGCAGCCGCCTGACGACGTTCTTCCGCTGGCTGCTCGTCATCCCCCATCTCATCGTCTTGACGCTCTGGTCGATCGTCGCCGGCCTCGCGGTCCTCGCCGCGTGGTTCGCGCTCGTCTTCACCGCGCGCTATCCGCAGGGTCTGTACGACTTCGTCGCGGGCTTCCTGCGCTACAGCACGCGCGTGACCGGCTACGCCTACCTCGGCGTGGACCCCTACCCGCCGTTCACCGGCGGCGAGGAGCACGCGTACCCCGCGCGCCTGAACATCGCGCCGCCACTGGAGCGCTACAGCCGCCTGAAGGCCGGCTTCCGCTTCATCCTGGCGATCCCGATCGCGTTCATCGTCTACGCGATGCAGATCGTCTACCAGGTCGGCGCCTTCCTCGCCTGGTTCGCGATCCTGATCCTCGGCCGCCAGCCCAAGGGCCTGCAGGACATGATCGCCCTGGGCGTCTCCTACCAGCAGCGGGCGTACGCCTACTTCGGGCTCATCACCGAGGACTGGCCGCCGTTCATCGATCGCCACACCGAGCTGGTCGAGCCCGGGCCGGCCTTCGGGGCGCTGCCGGACAGCGGGCCGCCCGCCGCGGCCGCGACGTCGCCGCCCACGCCGGAGGCGGAGGCCGAACCGGCCGAGCCGGCCGAGCCGGCCGCGCGGCCGGAAGCGGAGACCCAGCCCGCCGAGCCGCACTCCCCGCCGGAGGGGGACGCCCAGCTCGCCGAGCCGCCCGCCCCGCCGACCGACGAGCCGACCCCCGAGACCGAGCCGCCGCGCCCTCACGGCGACCCGATGCGCGACGAGCCCGACGAGGAGCCGCCGACCGTGCGCCAGTGACGTCGCCGCCTTGCGCGGCCTGGGCGCCCGAAGCTGCGCAAATGCGTCCCGTTCGCTGATCTGCGGGTGCCGGCGAGCGGAGATCGTCCCACCGGCGGTAGCGCCCGCTATGCGGGGGTGATCGGCGTGCGCTTGCGCGGCCACTCGCGCGCCTTGCCGGCGGCCAGCGCGTAACGGCGCGCGAGCTCGGCGCGCAGGTCCTCGGGCTCGACCACCGCGTCGACGACGAGCTCGCTGGCCAGGTGCAGCAGGTCGACGTCCTCAGCGTACTCGCGTCGCAGCTGCGCCGTGCGCCGCCCGCGCTCGTCGGGGTCCTCGATCGCCTGCAGCTGGTTGAAGAAGACGGCGTTGACGGCGGCCTGCGGGCCCATCACCGCGATCGACGCGCTCGGCAGGGCCAGGCAGCCGTCGGGCTCGAAGGCCGGCCCGCCCATCGCGTAGAGCCCCGCACCGTAGGCCTTGCGCACGATGACGCTGAGCTTGGGCACCGTCGCCTCGCTGACCGCGCTGATCATCTTCGCGCCGTGGCGGATGATGCCGTGGCGCTCGACCTGCGTCCCGATCATGAAGCCGGGCACGTCGGCCAGGAACAGCAGCGGGAGCCCGAAGGCGTTGCAGGTCTGGATGAAGCGCGCGGCCTTGTCGGCGGAGTCCACGAACAGCACGCCGCCCTTCTGGCGCGGCTGGTTGGCGACGATCCCGACGGCCCGTCCCTCCAGGCGCGCGAGGCCGACGACGAGCTCCTTGGCCCACCGCGGGTGGATCTCGAGGAACGAGCCGGCGTCGACGACGCAGTCGACGAGCGCCTTCATGTCGAACGGCATGTTCTCGTCGGCCGGGATCAGCTCGCGGATCGAGGCGTCGGAGCCGGGCGCGCCGGGCGGCGCGGGCGGCGGCTCCTGCTCCCAGTGCGAGGGGAAGTACGAGAGGTAGGCCTTCGCGAGGTCGATGCCCTCCTCGTCGCTGGCGACGAGCTGATGCGCGCAGCCCGAGACCGAGGTGTGCATCCGAGCGCCGCCCATCTCGTCGAGGCTCACCTTCTCGCCGATCACCATCTCGGCCATCCGCGGCGAGCCGAGGTACATCGAGGCGTTGCCGTCGCGCATGATCACGAGGTCGCAGAAGGCTGGGATGTACGCGCCGCCCGCGGCGCTCGGACCGAAGAGCACGCAGACCTGCGGCACGACGCCGCTCATGCGCACCTCGGTGAAGAAGATCCGGCCGGCTCCGCGGCGGCCGGGGAACATCTGCACCTGGTCGGTGATCCGCGCCCCCGCGGAGTCGACGAGGTAGATCATGGGCACGCGCAGGCTGAGCGCGCGCTCCTGGATCCGGATGATCTTCTCGACGGTCTTCGGGCCCCACGAGCCGGCCTTCACGGTCGGGTCGTTGGCCATCACGGCGACGGCGCGGCCCGCGACGCGGCCGAGCCCGGTGACGACGCCGTCGGCGCCGAGACCCTCCTGCTCGGCGTTGGCCAGGAGCGCCTCCTCGGCGAACGAGCCCGGGTCGAGCAGCCGCGCGACGCGCTCGCGCACGGGGAGCTTGCCCTGCACGAGCGCCTTGGCCCGCTGGCGCTCGGGGCCACCGAGGCGCGCCCGGCCGCTCGCCTCGTGCAGGTCGCTCACACGCTCGGGTTCGGCTTCGGCTCGGCGCCCGAGTAGTCGTAGAAGCCCAGGCCGGACTTGCGCCCGTACCAGCCCGCGCTGAGCATCTTGCGCAGCGTCGGCGGCTGGGCGAAGCGGCGCTCGCGGAACTCGTCGTACATGACGTCGCAGATCGCCCCGAGCGTGTCGAGCCCGATGAAGTCGGAGAGCGTGAGCGGACCCATGGGGTGTCCGGCGCCCGCCTTCATGGCCGCGTCGATCTCCTGGATCGGGCCGACGCCCTCCTCGTAGGCGCGGATCGCGTCGAGGAGGTACGGCACGAGCAGGCGGTTGACGATGAACCCCGCACGGTCCCTCGTCGGCACGGCGCGCTTGCCCAGCCGCGCGCCGAAGTCCAGCCCCGCGCGGAACGTCTCGTCGGAGGTCGTGACGCAGCGGACCACTTCGAGCAGCGGCATGACCTGGGCCGGGTTGAAGAAGTGCAGGCCCAGGAAGCGGTCGGGGCGCGAGGTCACCACGGCCTGGTCGATGACGGCCAGCGACGATGTGTTCGTGGCCCGGAGCACGTCGTCGCGGGCGAGCACGGCGTCGACCGCCCGCCACATCTCGAGCTTGAGCCCGAGGTCCTCGGTGATCGCCTCGACGACGATCTCGCAGGGCGCCAGGTCGCCGTAGTCGACCGTCGGGCGGATGCGCGCGCGGACGGCGTCGGCCTCCTCGCGCGTGGTCTTGTCCTTCTCGACCGCGCGGGCGAGCTGCTTGTCGATCCGCGCGACGCCCTTCGCCAGCGTGGCCTCGTCGACCTCGCGGACCACGACGTCGTAGCCCGCCTGGGCCGCCACCTGCGCGATCCCGTGGCCCATGATGCCCGCGCCCAGCACACCTACGATCGTGTTCTCGCTCATCCCGGCAGGCTATTTCAACGCGGGCACGTCATGATCCGCGGGCCATGAGCATCGTCGAGACCGAGGACCGCGGCGCGGTCCGCCACGTCGTCCTCAATCGCCCCGAGAAGCGCAACGCGCTCGACGAGGAGCTGATCGCCGGCCTGCGCGAGGCCTTCGCGGCCGCGGCCGCCGACCGCGCCGTCCACTGCGTCGTCGTGCGCGGCGCCGGGCCGATGTTCTCGAGTGGGATGGACTTCGCCGGGCTCGGCGCGCTCGCCGCCGATCCCGAGCGCCTGCGCGAGTTCCGCCGGCCGATCCTGCAGGCGTGGAACCTGCTCGAGGAGATGCCCAAGCCGACGATCGCCCAGGTCCACGGCGCCTGCCTGGGCGGGGCGATGGAGCTCGCGCTCGCGTGCGACCTGCGCACGATGGCCGCCGACGCGCTCATCGGCATGGTCGAAACGCGCGTCGGGCTGATCCCCGACGTCGGCGGCTCCTCGCGGCTGCCCGCGGTCGTTGGCCTGGGGCGCGCGAAGGAGCTGATCATGGCCTCGCGCCTGGTCGACGGCGCCGAGGCCGAGCGGATCGGGCTCGTAAACCGCGTCGCCCCAACCGACGAGCTCGACGCCGTCACCGAGGCGCTGGCCGGCGAGCTGCTCGCCTGCGCGCCGGTCGCGGTCGGCCTGGCCAAGCGCGTCCTCGATGCGGCGGCCAAGCCCGCGCTCGCGGCGACGCTCGAGCACGAGGTCACCGCCCAAGCGGTGTGCGCGCGGACCGAGGACTTCGCGGAGGGCACGCGAGCGTTCGCCGAGCGCCGCACGCCGGCCTTCGGCGGCCGCTAGGGTCGCCGCCTCGTGAGCGAGCCCGTCGCGATCATCGGCGCCAGCGGGGCCCTGGGCTTCGGCCTGGCGCTGCGCTGGGGACGGGCCGGCGTGCCGGTCCTGATCGGCTCGCGCGACCCGGCGCGGGCGCTCGAGGCGGCCGGCAGGGCGGCCGCGCTCGCCCCCGGCGGGTCGTTCGAGGGGCTCGGCAACGCCGACGCCGCGTCTCGCGCCGGGGTCGTCGTCCTCACGGTCCCGTTCCGTTCGCAGTCCGAGACGCTCACGAACCTCCGCGAGGCCCTGACGCCGGGGCAGGTCGTCGTCGACGCGACGGTCCCGCTCGCCGCCGCCGTCTCCGGCAAGGCGACGCGGACGCTCGGGGTCTGGCAGGGCTCGGCGGCCCAGCAGGCCGCCGAGATGGTCCCCGACGGCGTCGTCGTGGTCAGCGCGCTGCACACGGTCAGCGCTTCCGTCATGCGCGACCTCGAGCACGAGCTCGGCGAGGACGTCCTCGTCTGCGGCGACGCGCGCGAGCCCAAACGGCGCGTCATGGAGCTCGTCGAGCGGATCGACGGCCTGCGGGCCGTGGACGCCGGGCGCCTGGAGGTGGCGCGCATCGCCGAGAGCCTCACGTCGCTGCTGATCTCGATCAACATCCGCCACAAGACCCACGCCGGCATCCGCATCACCGGCCTGCCCGACCGCTGATGGTGGTCGTGCTCGCGGGCGGGACGGGCGGCGCGAAGCTCGCCCGCGGGATGCTCGACGTCGCCGGCGAAGAGCTCGCGGTCATCGCCAACACGGCGGACGACGTCGAGGCCCACGGCGCGTACGTCTCCCCCGACCCAGACCTCGTGACGTTCTGGCTGGCCGACCGCATCGACGAGCGCGGCTGGGGGCTGGAGGGCGACAGCTTCCACGCGATGGACCAGCTGCGCGAGCTCGGCGACGATGTGTGGTTCGCCCTCGGCGACCGCGACCTGGCCATCGGCCTGCGGCGCGCCCGGCGCCTCGCCGAGGGTGCGACGCTCACGCGGTGCGCCGACGAGCTGCGCCGCGCGCTCGGCGTGCCCGCGCGCGTGCTGCCGATGAGCGACGACCCCGTCCGCACGCGTGTCATGAGCGCCGGGAGCTGGGTCGACTTCCAGGAGTTCATGGTGCGCCGGCGCGGGGCGGGGCCGATCGACGGCGTCGAGTTCGCCGGCCTGGAGGCCGCGCGCGCGACGCCCGAGGCGCTCGCGGCGATCGCGGACGCCGAGGCGATCGTCGTGGGCCCGAGCAACCCGGTCGCCTCGATCTGGCCGATCGTTCGCACGCCGGGCCTCGAGGAGGCGCTGCGCGCGGCCCCCGCCCCCGTCGTGGCCGTGTCCCCGATCGTCTCCGGCGACGTGCTCAAGGGCGTCACGCGCGCGTGCCTGGACTGGGCGGGGCTGAGCTGCGACGCCCGCGGCGTGGCCGCGGCCTACGGCGACCTCCTCGACGGCATCGTCGCCGACGAGCCCGTCGACGACCTGCCGCTGCGCCGGATCGACGTGCTCATGCCCGACGCGGCCGGCCGCCGGCGCCTCGCGCTCGAGACGCTCGACTTCGCGCGGACTCTGCGATGACCACCGTCGCCGTGCTCCCGGTCAAGCGCTTCGACGACGCCAAGCAGCGCCTCGACCACGCGCTCTCGCCCGGCACGCGTCGCGTGCTGGCCGAGGCGATGCTCGCCGACGTGCTGACCGCGCTGCGGCGCTGCGCCCGCGTCGACCGCGTCGTCGTCGTCACGAGCGGGCACGGCGCCGAGGCGCTCGCGCGCGCCTACGGCGCGACCGCGATCGAGGACCCGCCGGCGCCGGGGCACTCCGCGGCCGCGGCGCACGGCGTGACCTGGGCGGCCGAGGGCGGGGCGCGGCGGGCGCTGCTCGTACCCGGCGACTGCCCGGCGCTCGACCCGGCGGAGGTCGACGACCTCCTCGCCGCCCACGCCGACGAGCCGCGCGTGACCGTCGTCCCCGACCGCCACGGGACCGGGACGAACGCGATCGTGCTCACGCCGCCCGCCGCGATCGCGCCGAGCTTCGGACCCGGCAGCCGCGCCCGTCACGAGCAGGCCGCCCGTGCGGCCGGCGTGCCGTGCGCGGTGGCCGCGCCGAGCTCGCTCGTGCTCGACGTCGACACGGCCGAGGACCTCGACGCACTGCGGGCCGCGCTGGCCGCCTCGACGCGCGGCGCCGCGCACACGCGAGGGCTGCTCGCCCGCCTCGGTCGGCTGTGACGGGTCGCCTGTCGGCCGAGGCCGTCCGCGGGCTGCCCGAGATCCGCCCGGGCGACGACCTCGGAGCGCTGCTCGCCGCCCGCGTGACGTTCGCGCCGGGCGACGTCCTCGTGGTCGCGCACAAGGTCGTCTCGAAGGCCGAGGGGGCGCTCCGGGCGCTCGCCGACGTCGTGCCGGGCGAGCGCGCGCAGGCGCTCGCGGGCGTCCTCGGTAAGGACCCGCGGCACGTCCAGGTCGTGCTCGACGAGAGCGCGAGCGTCGTGCGCGCCGAGCGCGGGGTGCTGATCTGCCGGACGCACCACGGCTTCGTGTGCGCCAACGCGGGCGTCGACGCCTCCAACGCGCCCACGGGAAGGCTCGTGACGCTCCCCCGCGATCCCGACGCGAGCGCCCGCGCCGTGCGGGCCGCGCTGCCGGGGCGCCCGGCCGTCGTCGTCGCCGACTCGTTCGGCCGCGCGTGGCGCCGCGGCCAGTGCGACGTCGCGATCGGGCTCGCGGGCCTCGCCGCGCTCGACGACTGGCGCGGGCGGACCGACACCCGCGGGCGCGAGCTGCGCGCGACGTCGATCGCCGTCGCCGACGAGGCCGCGGCCGCCGCGGACCTCGCCCGTGACAAGGCCTCAGGCGAGCCCGCCGTCATCGTCCGCGGCCTCGAGCGCCACGTCACCGCCGAGAACGGCCCGGGCGCCGGCGCCCTGCTGCGCGCGCGGGCCGAGGACCTGTTCGCCTGACGCGGCGACCACGTTTCAGAACTCGACCTCGAGGTCGCGCAGGCGCGCGAGCACGACGATGATCTGACGGGCGAGGTAGATCGCCGTCGGCGTCGTCGGCAGGACCTCGATCCGCCTGAGAGCGAGGTCGAGCTCGGGGTCGATGAGGGCTCGCAGCCGATCGAGAAGCTGGTCGTGGTGGTCGTCGATGAAGCGACTCCATTGCGGCGATTGCGACATGACCAGCACGGTGCCGTCCTCGACGTGGAGTGGTTGTGTCGGTGTCGGCGGGCTCGTGAAGAGCCGTGGCCAGGCGTCGAGGACCTGCTCCAAGCGATCGAACTGCGGAAAGTGGCTGAGCGGGTGGTGTTCGTGGAGCATGGCTCCCGGCTCAGAAGCCGACCTCGAGATCGCGCAGCTTCGCTTGGACGACGACGAGCTGTCGCGCGAGGAACAGCTCCGTCGGCGTGGCGAGGACCGGCTGGATGCGTGACAGCTCGAGCCGCAGCTCTCCCGAGACGAGCTCGCGCAGCTGCTCGACGAGCCGTTCGTGGTTGGCGGCGATGTACGAGAGCCAGTCGCGATCGGCGCACAGCACGATGACGGTGTCGCGCTGGACGGCCAGCGGCTGCGTGCCCGCCGTCGGCCCATCGAAAAGGCGCGACCAGTTGAGCAGGACCTGCTCGAGCCGGTCGAAGGCAGGAAAGTGACTCATGCCGCCACGCGGTCGAACTAGAGGGTGGGCACGGGCGTAGCTGAGCCGGCGTGGCCGCCGCGCGCCAGCTCGCCGCCTGACGCGGGCGGTCGCTCGGTCCGGGCGGAATCGAAGCGGCGCAGGCGCAGGGCGTTGGTCACGACCGACACGCTGGAGAATGCCATCGCTGCGCCGGCGATGACGGGGTTGAGCAGGCCGAGCGCGGCGAGCGGCAGCGCCGCGATGTTGTAGCCGAACGCCCAGGCGAGGTTCTGCTTGATCGTCCACAGCGTGGCCCGGCTGAGGCGGATGGCGTCGGCGGCGGCGCGCAGGTCGCCGGAGACGAGTGTGAGGTCGGAGGCCTCGATCGCGACGTCGGTGCCGGTCCCGATGGCCAGCCCGAGGTCGGCCCGCGCGAGCGCCGGCGCGTCGTTGACGCCGTCGCCGACCATGGCGACGACCCGGCCCTCGTCCTGCAGGCGCTCGACGACCGAGACCTTGTCGGCCGGAAGCACCTCGGCGATGACCGCGTCGATGCCGACGTCCGCAGCGACGGCCTTTGCGGTCGTCTCGTTGTCGCCGGTGAGTAGCAGCGGGCGCAGCCCGAGCGCCTCGAGCTGGGCGATGGCTTCCACGGAGGTCGGCTTGACGGCGTCGGCGACCACGAACACCGCCTTGGCCCGGCCGTCCCAGCCGGCGGCGATGGCGGTCTGGCCCTTGGCCTCGGCGGCGCGCCGGGCGGCGTCGAGCCCGGGCGTCAGGTGCATCGCCCAGTCCGCCAGCAGCGCCGGCCGGCCGACCACGACCGCGTGGCCGTCGACGACGCCCTCGACACCGAGGCCCTCGCGATTGGTGAAGCCCTCGACCGCGGGAAGCTCGCCCTCGGCCGCAGCGGCCGTGGCGATGGCCTGGGCGATCGGGTGCTCGGAGGCATGCTCCAGCGCGCCCACCAGGCGCAGCGCCTCGGCGCGCTCGACGCCGTCGGCGAGCGCGAAGTCGGCCAAGCTCATCTTGCCGGTGGTCACGGTTCCGGTCTTGTCGAGCACGACCGTGTCCACGCGCCGGGTGGACTCCAGGATTTCCGAGCCCTTGATGAGTAGGCCGAGCTGGGCGCCGCGGCCGGTGCCGACCATGAGCGCGGTCGGGGTTGCCAGCCCGAGCGCGCACGGGCACGCGATGATGAGGACGGCGACCGCGGCGGTGAACGCGAAGCTCGCGCTCTCGCCGGTGGCGAGCCAGTAGCCGAGCGTCGCGACCGCGAGCCCGATGACGATCGGCACGAAGACGCCCGAGACCCGGTCGGCCAGACGCTGCACCGGCGCCTTGCCGCTCTGGGCGTCGGTGACGAGCTTGGCAATCTGCGCGAGCGCGGTGTCCGCTCCCACCTTGGTCGCGCGGATGACGAGGCGGCCTCCGGCATTGACGGTCGCGCCCGCGACCTCCGAGCCGGGGGAGACTTCGACGGGGACGGACTCGCCGGTGAGCATGCTCATGTCGACGGCCGAGGAGCCTTCCTCGACGACGCCGTCACCGGCGACCTTCTCGCCGGGACGCACGACGAAGCGCTGCCCGACGCGCAGCCGGTCGACGGGGATGCGGGTCTCGCGGCCGTGCTCGTCGAGGACGGCCACCTCCTTGGCGCCGAGCTCCAGCAGCGCCTCCAGCGCGGCGCCGGCGCGGCGCTTGGCGCGCGCCTCGAAGAAGCGGCCCAGCAGGATCAGGGTCGTCACCACGGACGCGACTTCGAGGTAGATGTTGTCGGTGCCGGCGCCGCGCTCGGGGATCGGCTCGAACGCCATCCGCATCCCCGGCACGCCGGCCTCGCCGAGGAACAGGGCGTACAACGACCACAGCCACGCGGCGAGCACGCCGACGCTGATGAGCGTGTCCATCGTCGCGGTGGCGTGACGGGCGCCGGCCCAGGCGGCCCTGTGGAACGGCCACGCACCCCAGATGACGACGGGCGTGGCGAGCTGCAGGCTCAACCACTGCCAGTTGTCGAACTGCAGCGCCGGCACCATCGCCAGCAGCAGGACCGGGAAGGAGAGGACGGCGGAGACGACGAGCCGCCGGCGCAGCGCGGCGCTCTCGTCCTCGACCAGGTCGTGATCCTCATGGCCGCCGTCGTGCTGGGGCTCGGCGACCGGCCGCACCGCCTGGTAGCCGGCGGCCGCGACGGCACCGAGCAGGTCCGCGGGCTTCGCGACCTCGGGGTCGTAGTCGACCGTGGCCTTCTCGGTCGCGAAATTGACCGTCGCCGACACGCCGTCGAGCTTGTTGAGCTTGCGCTCGATGCGGTTCGCGCACGAGGCGCACGTCATCCCCGCGATCGGAACTTCGACGTGCTCGCTGTGGGTGGTGCTCATGGCGTGCTCGTCGCAGGCAGCGGGGCGGTCGGCTTCAGGCGACGTCGTAGCCGGCTTCGTCGATGGCGGCGCGCACGGCCGCGTCGTCGAGCTGCTCGCCGGCGACCGTGACGCGCTTGGCATCGAGGTCGACGTCCACGGACGCGACGCCCGCAACCTTCTCGACCTCAGCGGTGACGGCGGCGCGGCAGTGGCCGCAGCTCATGCCGACAACGGAGTAGGTCAGCTGCTTGGCGGTCTGGCTCATGTCGAGGTTCCTTCGGTGTCGAGCTACCACCACCCACTATACCCCCTAGGTGTATAAAGCATGGCAGGGATACCGCGGCGGGGTATAGTCGTCGTATGGCTACGGACACGGCACCCACGCGCGGCTACACCGCCACCAAGGACCAGCTTCACAACCGGCTGCGCCGCGTCGAGGGTCAAGTCCGCGGGATCCAGCGAATGGTCGACGACGACCGGCCCTGCCCGGACATCCTCGTGCAGATCGCCGCCATCGAGGCGGCGCTCGACAAGGTCGCGCTCGGCCTGCTCGACGGCCACGTCAAGCACTGCGTGGCCAACGCCGACGGAAGCGAGCGCGAGGCCCAGACCGCAGGGTTGATGGAGGCCATGGCGCGCTTCATGCGCCGTTGAGCAGAGGCGCAGAGCGCAGACGCGCGCGCCTTGACATACCCCTAGGGGGTACTAGGATGAGCCCGTGAGCGCGACCCTGTCACCGGCTCCGCAGACGGTCGTCCTGCACGTCGGCGGCCTGTACTACGCAACCGAGAGGGCGGTCGTCGAACAGGTGCTCGCCCACCGGCCGGGCGTGGTCGCCGTCGACGCCAATCCCGTCGCGCAGACCGCGATCGTCACGTTCGACCCGGCGGCCACGTCGGTCGAGGACCTGCGCCGCTGGGTGGAGGAATGCGGCTACCACTGCGCGGGCCAGTCCACGCCCGGCCACATCTGCGACCCCCTGGTCGACGTCGACCACGGGCCGCACGACCACGCGGCGGTCGAGCGCGCCGATGACGCGCATGGTCACGGTCATGGCGGCCACGCCGGCATGTCGATGGACTCGATGGCGCGCGATCTGCGCAACCGGTTCCTGGTCGCGCTCGTGTTCACCATCCCCGTCGTCCTGTGGTCGATGGTCGGCACGAAGCTGCTGGGTACGGAGCTTGCGACGCCGTTCGGCATCGACCGCGACGTCTGGCAGTTCCTGCTCAGCCTGCCGATCGTCTTCTACGCGTCGTCGATCTTCTTCGAGGGCGCGGCCTCGGCGCTGCGCAACAAGACGCTGGACATGATGGTGCTGGTCGCGGTCGCGATCGGCACCGCGTGGCTGTACTCGGTCGCCGCGACGTTCTTCATCGAAGGCGACGTCTTCTACGAGTCCGCGGGGATGCTGGCCACGTTCGTGCTGCTCGGCCACTGGTTCGAGATGCGGGCCCGCGGGGGCGCCAACGACGCTGTCCGCGCGCTGTTGGACCTCGCGCCACCGAGGGCGGTCGTCCTCCGCGACGGCGAACCCGTCGAGATCCCCACCGCCGGGGTTGAGGTCGGCGACATCCTGCTCATCCGCCCCGGGTCCAAGGTGGCGGTCGACGCCACCGTCGAGGAGGGCGAGAGCCGGGTCGACGAGTCCACCGTCACCGGCGAGAGCCTCCCGGTCAAGAAGACCCCCGGCGACCAGCTCATCGGCGCGACCATCAACAAGAACGGCACGCTGCGCGCCCGCGCGAGCGCCGTCGGCTCCGACACCGCGCTGGCGCAGATCGTCAAGCTCGTCCAGGAGGCCCAGAGCTCGAAGGCGCCCGGGCAACGCCTGGCTGACCGCGCCGCGTTCTGGCTGGTGCTGGTCGCGCTCTTCGGAGGCACCCTGACGTTCGTCGTCTGGTACGTGATCGTCGGCCGCGACATCCAGGACTCGCTGCTGTTCGCCATCACCGTGGTCGTCATCACCTGCCCGGATGCGCTCGGCCTCGCGACCCCAACGGCGATCATGGTCGGCACCGGGCTGGGAGCCAAGCGAGGCATCCTGTTCAAGAACGCGATCGCGCTGGAGCGGGCGGCCTCACTGGACACGGTCGTCTTCGACAAGACCGGCACGCTCACGCGCGGCGAGCCCGAGGTCGTCGCCGTCGCCACCCGCGACGGGGTCGCCGAGACCGAGGTGCTGCGCCTGGTCGCCGCCGCCGAGGGCGACAGCGAGCACCCGCTGGCCCAGGCCATCGTCAACGCCGCCGGCCGGCGCGGGCTGCAGGTGCCGCGAACCGAGACGTTCCAGGCGGTCCCCGGCCACGGACTGCTCGCCACCGTCGACGGCCACCGCCTCGCCGTCGGCAACGCCGGGCTGCTGGAGCGCGAAGGCATCCTGCGTGACGGCCTCGCCGCGCGCTCGGATGAGCTCGCCGGACAGGGCCGCACGACCGTGCAGGTGGCCATCGACGGCAGGGCCGCGGCCGTGATTGCCGTCGCCGACGCCCCGCGCGAAACCTCCGCCGAGGCGATCGCCGCGCTGCGCGAGCTCGGTATCCGGCCGGTCATGCTCTCGGGCGACAGCCAAGCCACCGCGGAGCGGGTCGCTGCGGTGCTGGGCATCGACGAGGTCATCGCCGAGGTGCTGCCCGCCGACAAGGCCGCCAGGGTCGCCGAGCTACAACGGCAAGGCCGCAAGGTCGCGATGGTCGGCGACGGCGTCAACGACGCCCCCGCGCTCGCGCAGGCCGACGTCGGCATCGCGATCGGCGCCGGCACCGACGTCGCCGTCGAGACCGCCGACGTCGTGCTCATGCGCTCCGACCCGCTCGACGTCGCCACCGCGATCACGATCAGCCGCGCCACCAACCGCAAGATGCACCAGAACCTCTCGTGGGCGGTCGGCTACAACTCTCTCGCGCTGCCCGTCGCCGCGGGGGTCTTCGATCCGCTCGGGTTCGTGCTGCGCCCCGAGGTCGGAGCCATCTCCATGGCAGGCTCCAGCATCATCGTCGCGCTCAACGCGGTCTCGCTGAAGCGGCTGCGCTTGCCCGGCTCGCACACCGAATGACTCCTACCAGGGACGAACTCCGCCCGAGTGCTGACTAAGGCGTCATATGGACGCCTTTTCCAGCACTCGGCTCATCGCCGGGCCGTCACGATCTATCTAGAGATGTCAAAAGTGGGTGAGATCGGCTGGGTCGGCTGGCTAGGACCCCACGCGCGCGACGCGCAGGCGCCGCACCCCGCGCGGCGTCGGGACGGAGACCTCCTGGCCCGGACGCGTGCCCACGAGCGCCCGGGCGATCGGCGACTCGGCCGAGAGCCGGCCCGCGCGCAGGTCGGCCTCGGTCGCGCCGACGAGGGTGTAGGTCGCCTCGCGGCCGCTCTCGAGGTCGGCGACCGTGACCGTCGAGCCGAAGCTCACGGCGTCGCCGTCGCGCGGCGCCTCGACGACGCGCGCGTTGCGCAGCCGCTCGGCCAGGCGTGAGATGCGGGTCTCGAGATGCGCCTGGTCGTCCTTGGCGATGTGGTACTCGGCGTTCTCCCTGAGGTCGCCCAGCTCGCGCGCGCTCGCGATGCGCTCGGCGATGTCGCGCCGGCCCTCGCGCTCAAGGCGCTCGAGCTCGGCCTTCAGGGCCTCGAGGCCCTCCGCGGTGATGGCTTCGCCGTCGCGCACGACGCTCATCACGCCGCCGCGGCGAGCGGGTGGCGGCGGACGAGCTCGTAGAGCGTCGTCCGCTCGGCCGCCGGGCGCCCGGCGCGGTGGGCCGCGGCGATCAGCTCGGGCGGATCGAGGCGGACGCCGTGGTAGGAGCCGGCCAGCCGGCTGATGTTCTCCTCCATCAGCGTCCCGCCGAGGTCGTTGACGCCCCACGTGAGCGCCTCCGTGGCGGCGTCGAGGCCCATCTTCACCCACGAGGCCTGCAGGCTCGGCACGGTGCGCCCGAGCGCGAGCCGGAAGACGGCGGTGTGCTTGAGGTTCTCCGCGCGCGAGATCTCCTCGACGCCGTGGGTGCGCCCGAGCAGCGTGTGGAAGGGGATGAAGCTCAGCGGGACGAACTCGGTGAAGCCGCCGGTGCGCTCCTGCAGAGCCCGGACGACGCGCATGTGCTCGGCGAGCTCCCAGGGCTCCTCGATGTGGCCGAACATGACCGTGGCCGTCGAGCGCAGGCCCGCTCGATGGGAGGCCTCGATGATCTCGACCCACCGCGCGACGGGCAGCTTGTTCGGGCTGATGCGCTCGCGCACACCGTCGTGGAGGACCTCGGCCGCCGTCCCCGGCGTCGAGCCCAGGCCCGCGTCCTTCAGCCGCGCGAAGACCTCGGCGGGCGCCAGACCGGAGAGGTCGCACATGTGCGCGATCTCCATCGGGCTGTAGGCGTGGAGGTGCAGCTGCGGTGCGACCTCCTTGGCGAGCCGCAGCCAGCCCAGGTAGTCCTCGAGCGACCAGTCGGGGTGGATGCCCGACTGCAGGCAGATCTCGGTCGCCCCGTACGCCACCGCCTCGTGCAGCCGGCGCACGAACTCGTCGCGATCGTGCTCGTAGGCGTCGGGCGAGCGCTTGCCCTGTCCGAAGCCGCAGAACGCGCAGCCGACCACGCAGACGTTCGAGACGTTGACGTTGCGGTTGACCACGAACGTCACGGTCTCTCCCGCGAGCTCCGCGCGCAGGTCGTCGGCGGCCGCGCGCAGCTCGGCGACGACCTCCGGCCGCGTCTCGGCGAAGAGCGCCGTCAGCTCGTCCGGGTCGAGGGCGAGGCCCTCGCGGCCGCGGGCGACCGCGCGCGCCGCGAGGTCCGGGCGCAGCGGGCGCGGCGGGTCGGTGCGCCCCGAGCCGCGGCGCGGGATGAACGACCAGAAGCGCGCCTTGACGACGTCGAGCACGCCCTGGGCCATCCATCCCCGGTCGATGAACTGCGGGTAGACGCAGAGGCGCTCGGTGAGCGCCACGCCGTCGGCCGCCAGGCGCTTGCGCACCTGGTGGGGCGAGGGGAAGGGGTGCTCGGGCGAGATGTGGTCGCCGTTGGCCGACAGCCCGCCGAGGTCGGTCGCGCCGGCCGCCACGAGCTCCGGCCACCAGTCCGCGAGGTTGGGTGGGACCTGGACCCCGACGCCCGGCAACAGCCGGCGCGCCTCGGCCACGAGCCGGCGCATCTCCTCGAGGCTGACCGGCGTGGCCCATGCGGGCAGCTCGCGGTGGGGCGAGTCGGTCAGCCCCGTCGCCCAGAAGCGGTCCGCCGCCGCCGAGGCGATCTGCGCGGGCTCCTCGCCGTGATAGCGGCGGTGCGGCACGAAGTTCTGGAGGATCACCTCCTGCAGGTGGCCGTGCTCGGCGTGGACGGCGGCCAGCGCCTGGAGCGCCGCCACCCGCTCGTCCTCGGACTCGCCGATGCCGACGAGGATGCCGCTCGTGAACGGCACCCGCAGCTCGCCCGCGGCGCGGATCGTGGCCAGCCGGGTCTCGGGGTCCTTCGTCGGCGAGCCCTGATGGGCGACGAGGTCGGGCCGGATCGACTCGACCATGAGCCCCTGAGAGGCCGTCACCTCGCGCAGCCGCGCGAGGTCGGAGCGGCCGAGGACCCCGAGGTTGGTGTGCGGGAGCAGCCCGCGCTCGAGCGCGCGCTCGCAGGCCCACGTGACGTAGGCCACGAAGTCCGTGAAGCCCAGCGCCTGCAGGCGCGTGCGGACCCCCGGATGGGCGCCCGGATCGTCGCCCGTGAGCACGAGCAGCTCCTTGACCTGGCGGCGCGCGGCGCCGTCGAGGAGCGCCAGCACCTCCTCGGGATCGTGGAGGTGCGGGCGGTGGGTCTTGAACGCGCAGTACTTGCAGTGGGCGACGCACGTGCGCGACAGCGACAACGTGACGTTGCGCGAGAAGGTGACGCGGCGGCGCATCTCGAGCAGTCTAGATCGGCCGCCCTATGCTCCGGGCGCGATGCCCGTGCGCCGCGCCGCCGCCGTGCTCCTCGCGCTGCTCGCGGCCGCGGCGCCGGCGGGCTGCGGGCGGGGCGCCGAGGACCGTCCGGACCGCCCGGCCACCCTCGTGCTGGACTTCCAGCCCAACGCGGTCCACACCGGCATCTTCCTCGCGCTCCGGCGCGACTTCGACGACGCCGAGGGCGTCGGCCTGCGCGTCCAGCTGCCGTCCTCCTCGACCGACGCGGTCAAGCTCCTGCTCGCCGGGCGCGCGCAGTTCGCGATCCTCGACATCCACGACCTCGCGCTCGCGCGCGAGCGCGGCCGCGACGTCGTGGGCGTCATGGCCCTGGTGCAGCGCCCGCTCGCGGCCGTGCTCGCGCAGCCCGGCGTCCGGCGCCCGCGCGAGCTCGAGGGCCGCCGCGCGGGGGTGACCGGCCTGCCGAGCGACGACGCGGTCCTCGCCTCGGTCGTGCGCGGCGACGGCGGCGACCCCCGGCGGGTGCGCCGGGTGACGATCGGCTTCAACGCCGTGCCCGCGCTCGTGGGCGGGCGCGTGGACGCGGCCACCGCGTTCTGGGACGTCGAGGGCGTCGCTCTCCGCGCCCGGCGCCCGGGCACGCGCGAGTTCCGCGTGGACGAGTTCGGAGCGCCGCCGTACCCCGAGCTCGTGCTCGCCACCGCGGCCACGACGCTCGACGACGACCCCGCGCTCGTGCGCGCGACGGTCGCCGCCCTGCGCCGCGGCTACGAGGAGGCGCTGCGCGACCCCGAGTCGGGCGTCGAGGCCCTGCTCGAGCGCGCTCCCGGCCTCGGCCGCGCCGAGGTGCGGCGCCAGCTCGACGCGGTCTCCCCCGCCTTCACGGCCGGCGCGCCGCGCTTCGGCGCGCTCCAGCCGGCGATCCTGCGGGTGTGGGCGCGCTGGGAGGCGCGCTTCGGCATCACGAAGCGCGCTCCCGACGTGGCGGCCGCCTTCCCCGCGCGCGCAGTGGCTGATCGTTGATCTCCGCGTCGGAGCGAGCGCTGCTCGTGCGGCTCGCGAGGCCGAGGTCCCACGAGCGCCGACCTTCCGGGCGTGGGCGCTCAACCGCCCTCGACGAGGCGGCCGACGAGCTCGGCCCCCTCGCGCGCCATGCGCGAGCGGGGCACCACCTGGTCGAAGCCCGCCTCGAGGGCGCGCTCGCGGACCTCGGGCTCGACGTGCGCGAAGAAGCCGAGCGTGCGCACGCCGTGCAGCTCGCCGCCGGTGGCGAGCGTGTCGCGCAGGCCGACGCCGTCGAACGCCTCGGTGGTGAGGTCGACGACGAGGACGTCGATGCCGCCGACCTCGTCCCACGCCTCGACCTCGGACGTGACCAGGTCGACCTCGTGGCCGGCGGCCTCGAGCGAGGCCCGGACGCGCGAGCCGAAGAGAAGGTCGGGGATCAGCGCTGCGACGCGCGCCATCACTGCGCGCGCAGGCGCTTGAAGTCGCGCCTGACGGACTCGGGCCGGCCCCACATCTGGACGACCTCCGAGCGGCCCGCGCGGACCTCGCGGACGGCGAGCTCGCCCTCGAAGCCGGCCTGGTCCAGGAGCGCCAGCGTCCCGTGCACGACCGGCGCGGCCGCCGCGTGGCCGAAGCGGTGGGCGACGAGCAGACGCCAGTGCCAGTCGTGCTCGGAGTAGGGCTGGGCGTTGACCTGCACGAGGTAGGTCGCGGCCTCGATGTAGCGCGACTCGTCGAAGATCCGCAGGTCGAGCTCGAGGTCGGTCCAGTCGTCGGGCAACGAGTCGACGACCTGCTGGAAGGTCTCCGCTAGCGCCATCGGGAGCGCCAGCCTAAAGGATCGTCTGGTAGAGCAGGAACGCGTTCAGCGCGATGATGAGCGCCGCGACGACGACGGCGAGCGCGGTCGTCAGGCCGCGGTTGACGAAGGCGCCCATGACCTCGCGCCGGCGCGTGAGGAGCACGAGCGGCACGAGCGCGAACGGAATCCCGAAGCTCAGCAGGACCTGGCTGATGACGAGCGAGCGCGACGGGTCGAGGCCGAGCGCGAGCACGACGAGGGCGGGCGTCATCGTCACCGCGCGCCGCAGCGCGAGCGGGATCGTGCGGGCGATGAACCCCTGCATGACGACCTGGCCGGCGTAGGTCCCGACGCTCGAGCTCGCGAAGCCCGAGGCGAGCAGCGCGAGCGCGAAGGCGAGCGCCGCGCCGTCCCCGACGAGCGACCCGAAGCCGGCGTGGGCGTCCTCGATCGATTCGATGTCCGACAGCCCGCTCGTGTGGAAGAGCGAGGCGGCGATGATCAGCATCGACATGTTCACGAGGCCGGCCAGCCCCATCGCGAGGGTGACGTCGATGCGGCCGAGGCGGATGAGACGCCGGCGCTCGCCGTCGTCGCGGGTGGGGATCCGCCCCTGCGTCAGCGCCGAGTGCAGGTAGATGACGTGGGGCATGACCGTCGCCCCGAGGATCGCCGTCGCCAGCAGGACCGAATCGGTCCCGGCGAAGCCCGGGATGAATCCGCGGGCCGCGCCGCCCGCGTCGAAGCCGATCCGCAGCGTGTCGTAGAGGAAGCCGAGGATGATGAGGCCGAGCAGGCCGGCGATGGCGGCCTCGAAGCGCCGGTAGCCCTTGGCCTGCAGCGCGAGGATGCCGAAGGCCACGACGGCGGTGATGAGCCCCGCGGGGAAGAGCGGGACGCCGAAGAGCAGGTTCAGCGCGATCGCCGCGCCGACGAACTCGGCGAGGTCGGTCGCCATCGCGATGACCTCGGCCTGGACCCAGAGGCCCCAGCTCACCGGGCGCGGGAAGTGCTCGCGGCACAGCTCCGGCAGGTTGCGCCCGGTGGCGATGCCCACCTTCGCCGAGAGGTTCTGGATCAGCATCGCCATCAGGTTGGCCGCGAGCAGCACCCAGATCAGCAGGTAGCCGTACCTCGCGCCGCCGGCGATGTTCGTGGCGAAGTTGCCCGGATCGACGTAGGCCACGCAGGCCACGAACGCCGGGCCGAGGATCGCGAGCGTGCCGCGCAGGCGCCCGCGGGAGCGCAGGAGCTGGAGCGGGCTGGGCTCCTGGAGCACCCCCGCCTGGGGCAGCGCGGCGACCTGCTCGCTCATCGCTCGCGCTCCACGCGCATCGCGCGCGCCAGCCCGCCGCCGAGGACGTGGACCTCGGGCGAGCCCGCGAAGCGCGCGAACGTCGGCCCGTCGAAGGGCTGGCGGTCGACGACCTCGAGCGTCGCGCCGGGGGCGATCCCACGGTCGGCCAGGTAGCGCAGCATGTCGGGGTCGGAGTCCGAGACGCGCACGAACGTCCCGCGCGCGGCGGGCTCGAGCTCGGCGAGCGAGCAGGTCGGCGTCTCCTCCACGCGCAGGTCGGGCGTCGGGATCGGGTCGCCGTGCGGGTCGCGGGTCGGGTTCCCGAGCTTGGCGGCGATCAGCGCCTCGAGCTCCTCGGAGAGCACGTGCTCGAGGACCTCGGCCTCGGCGTGCACGCGATCCCAGGGAACGTCGAGCGTCTCGGCCAGGTAGGTCTCGAGCAGACGGTGGTGACGCAGGGTCTCCAGCGCGACGCGCCGCCCGGCGTCGGTGAGCTTGACGCCGTGGTAGGGGACGTGGAGCACGAAGCCGAGCTCGTCGAGCCGCTTGACCATGCCCGAGGCCGACGCGGCGGTCACGTGCAGGCGCTCGGCGAGCGCGTTCGTGCTCACCGGGCCCTGGCGGCGCTGCTCGAGGGCGTAGATCGCCTTCGCGTAGTCCTCGACTGCAGATGACGTGAGCACGATCTCAGATTATGGCACACCTAAACCTCGGCCGTCGCGCGGCCGCGCTCTAACCTGGGGTGCGTGACCGCCACGCTCGCCGCGCCCGCCGCCGCCTATCGGGCCCTGACCGAGGACGTCGCGCTCGTCGACCGCTCCGAGCGCGGCAAGCTCGCGCTCGCCGGCCCCGAGGCCAAGGCCTTCCTCAACGGTCAGGTCTCCAACGACGTCGAGGCGCTCGGCGCCGGCACGGGCCTCTACGCGACGTTCCTCACGCCGAAGGGCAAGATGCTCGGCGACTTGCGCGTGCTCGACCTCGGAGACGAGCTGTGGCTCGACACCGAGCGCGCGGCGCTGCAGGCCCTCTTCGACCTCATCCGCCGCGGCACGGTCGGCTGGCGGGCCGAGCTGTACAAGCGCACGGTCCAGCAGGCGCTGCTCTCGCTCGTGGGCCCGCGCGCGGGCGCCGCGACGGGCGCCGAGGACCTCGCGCCCGAGCACGCGAGCCGGCGCGCGACGCTCGGCGGCGCCCCGGTCGTGCTCGTGGCGACCGACCTCGGCGTCGACGTCATCTGCGAGGCCGACGACGCCGGCCGGGTGCGCGCGGCGCTCGACGTGCCCGAGGCGCCGGAGGCCGTGGCCGAGATCGTCCGCGTCGAGTCCGGGCGCCCGCGGTTCGGCGTCGAGCTCGACAACTCCGTCATCCCGCAGGAGGCCGGGCTCAACGAGCGCGCCGTGAGCTTCACGAAGGGCTGCTACGTCGGGCAGGAGACCGTCGCGCGCCTGCACTGGCGCGGCAAGCCCAACCGCCACCTGCGCGGGCTGTGCCTATCGGCGCCCGCCGCGCCGGGCGACGTCCTGCGCGCCGGCGAGCGCGAGGTCGGGCACGTGGGCAGCGCCGTCGTCTCACCGCGCCTGGGTCCGATCGCGCTCGCGCTCGTGCGCCGCGAGGTCCAGCCCGGCGACACGATCGCCGTCGGCCCGGCGGCGGCCGCAGCCACCGCCGTCGAGCTGCCGTTCAGGCCGCGCTGAGGAAGCGCTCGACGTCACCGCGCCCCAGGTCGCGGCGCAGCGCGAGCGCCGGCGCGTCGTGGGCGTCGAGCCACGTCGCGACGATCCGCGCCTCCTCGACCTCGTCCGGGGCCAGGCACGCCGTCGCGCCGGTCCCGTCGCCGCCGCGCAGCGCGTGGCGGGTGCGCTCGAGGACGTCGTCGACGGGCCCGAGCGGCCCCCAGTCGACGACCCGCCCGCCCACGAGCCAGAAGGCGTCGAAGCGCCCGCCACGCGGGTGCTCGGCCAGCACGAGGCGCGCTCGCGCGTGCGTCGCCGCCAGGACGCCGCCGAGGCGTTCGAGCAGCTCGGCGAGGCGCGCACGGCGCCGGTGCAGCCACGCCGCCCGCTCGAAGGCCCGCGCCACCGCGGCGGCCCGCATCTGCGCTTCGAGATGGGCGAGCAGCGCGGCGCCTCCGTCCGCGCCGCCGGTGAAGAGCGCGAGTGCCTCGTCGAGCCGGCGGCGGTAGAGGTTGGGGTCGAGGTCGCCGAGGCAGGGCGAGAGGCAGCGGCCCATCTGGCCGTACGCGCTGGGCCAGTCGCGGCGCGCGAGCTTGCGCGGGCAGTGGCGCAGGCCGAAGAGCGAGTTGAGCTGCTCCACCAGCTCGACCGCCGCCGCGCGGCCGCGTAGCGGCCCGACGCTGACCGCGCGCCCGGCGGCCGGCGCCGGGGCGACCTCGAGCACCGGATAGGCGATGTCGAGGCGGCAGCGCAGGTAGACGTAGCGGTCGACGTGCTTCAGGCGCGCGTTGCCGGGCGGCCGCAGGCGCTTGACGAGGCGGCTCTCCAGCAGCAGCGCGCCGAGCTCGGAGTGCGTGACCTCGTGCTCGACCGTCTCGGCCTGCGCGACCCAGGCGCCCTCGTGCGCGGAGGGGGCGAAGTGCGCGCGGGCGCGGCTGCGCACGTTGACCGACTTGCCGACGTAGAGCACCTGGCCCTCGCCGTTGCGCACGACGTAGACGCCGGGGTCGTCGGAGAGGTGGCCGAGCTCGGGCTGCCGGCGACGCCCACGCCCGCGCCCGCGCCCGTCGGTGGCCCCGGCCCGCGTCCGCCGCGGCCGGGACGGGCGCAGGAGCGCGAGCGCGTCGGCCACGGTGGCGGCGTTCGCGCACAGGCGCGCGAAGAGCGCGCAGAAGACGCGCGCGCACGTCTCGGCGTCGGCGAGCGCGCGATGGCTGACCTCCACCTCGATGCCCAGCGACTCGGCCAGCGGCCGCAGCCGGCGCTGGCGGGCGAGCGGGTGCAGCCGGCGCGCGAGCGCCACCGTGCACAGCACGGGCGGCTCCGTCCAGGCGACGCCCGCCCGCGCGAAGGCCTGGCGCAGGACCCGCCGGTCGAAGGACGCGCTGTGGGCGACGAGGACCCGGCCAGCCAGGCGCTCGGCGAGCTCGGGCAGCACGAGCTCGGCGGGCGGGGCCGCGTCGACCATTGCCTGCGTGATCCCCGTGAAGCGCTGGATCCCGCGCGAGAGCGTCGCGCGGACGCCGAGCAGCGTCTCCCAGCGGTCGTGGAGCTCCCCGCCGCCGACGAGCACCGCGCCGACCTCCGTGAGCTCGCAGGCGTCGCCGGCGAGGCCGTTGGTCTCGGTGTCGACGGCGACGAACTCCGCGGTGCGCAGGGCCTGGTCGAGGTCCATCCGCCGCGTGGTGTACGCCGCGGCCCGGACGCCACGCACGGAGCGTTGCAGGCGTGGTCCGCCGGAGCTGCGGGTAGCCTGGCGGCTCATGGCGAAGGCCACCGAAGGCGCGACGGAGCGGGCGACCGCCGAGAGCGCGGCCTGGCGGGCCTACGCCGCGTCGCTGCGCCACCTCGACGGGCCCGACTACGACGAGGCCGAGCGGCGCTCGTGGGAGCTCCTGCAGCGCCAACTGCGGGAGATCGCCGCTCGTGACGCGCCCGCCACGGGATAGGCTCCCGCGACTGGCGCCGCCCGACGTCGCGGCGCGGGCGGGAACGATCGGGGTGCGCGGACGACAGGGCAGGGTGCTCACCGCGGCGGCGCTGGCGGCGCTCGCCGCCGGCGGGTGCGGGCAGAGCACGGAGCGGCGCAACGCCGACCGCCCGCCGGCGCCGATCACGATCACCGCGTCGGTCGCCCCCGACCGGGTCTCCGTCTCGCCGGGGAGCTTCGGCGCCGGGCCCGTCCGGCTGATCGTCGTCAACCAGACGAGCGCCGCCCAGCAGGTGACGCTCGAGAGCGCGCTCGCGCCCGGCGAGGGCCCGGGGATCCGTCAGCAGACCGCGCCGATCAATCCGCAGGACACGGCCACGCTGGCCGCCGACGTCCGTCCCGGCCGCTACACGGTCAGCGTCCGCGGGGACGCGATCGGGCGGGCGACGCTGCGCGTGGGCGACGACCGCCCGAGCGCGCAGGGCGATCTCCTGCAGCCGTAGCGTCAGTCCACGAACGTGATGAGCCGGGCGCCGCGCCCGCGGGTGACGAAGCTGACGACCCAGCGGATGAAGACGAGGACGCGGTTCTGGAAGCCGACGAGGTAGAAGAGGTGCACGAGCAGCCACGTCAGCCAGGCGAACAGGCCGCTGAGCTGCACGCCCTTCAGGTCGCCGACCGCGCGCCCGCGCCCGATCGTCGCGAGGTTGCCCTTGTCGACGTAGTGAAAGGGCCGGGCCGCGCGGCCCTCGAGGCGGGCGCGCACGAGCCGCGCCGCGTACCGGCCCTCCTGCATCGCCACCGGCGCGAGGCCCGGCAGGTCCTGCACGCCGCCGCGCGCGTCGGCCACCCGCACCATGTCGCCGAGCGCGATCACCTCGGGGTGGCCGGGGAGCGTGAGATCCGGGCCGACGGTGACGCGCCCGGCGCGGTCGGTCTCGATGCCCGCGGCGCTCGCGAGCTTGGCCGCCAGCGTCGAGGCGGTGACGCCGGCCGCCCAGACGACGGTGCGCGCCTGGATGCGCTCGGGCTCGGAGCCGTCGGCCTGGACGGTGACGCCGTCGGCGTCGATTCCGGTCACCGCGTGGCCCGTCAGCGGCGTGACGCCCAGCGCTCGCAGCGCGTCGGCCGCCTTGGCCGAGAGCTTCTCGGGGAAGGCGGTCAGGACGCGGTCGGCCATCTCCACGAGCACGATCCGCCCCTCCCCCGGATCGACCTCCCGGAAGTCGCCGCGCAGCGTGTCGCGCGAGATCTCGGCGATCTGGCCGGCCATCTCGACGCCGGTCGGCCCCGCGCCCACGACGACGAAGGTCAGCAGCGCGCGCCGGTGCTCGACGTGGGGCTCGAGCTCGGCCTCCTCGAAGGCCTGCAGGATGCGCCGGCGCACGAGCAGCGCGCTCTCGAGCGACTTGACCTCGGGCGCGAAGCGCTTCCACTCCTCGTGACCGAAGTACGAGTACGACGAGCCGCCCGCCGCGATCAGCGTGTCGTAGCCGAGCGTCAACGGCTCGTGGCCCTCGAGGTCGGTGCCGACCGTGACCGTGCGCGCGCCGAGGTCGAGCTCGCGCGCCTCGCCGAGGACGACGCGCACGTTGGCGTCGTCCTTGAAGAGCGCGCGCAGCGGCGCGGCGACCTCGCCGGGCGAGAGCGCGCCCGTGGCGACCTGGTAGACGAGCGGCTGGAAGAGGTGGAAGTTGCGCCGGTCGACGAGCGTGATCTCGACCGGCGCGCCGCGCAGGTGCCGCGCAGCCTGCAGGCCGCCGAAGCCGCCCCCGACGATGACGACGCGGTGCATGGCCTGCAGGCTAGCCACCGGGCGGCGGCCCCACGCTCCGCGCGGTATCCCCGGCGGCCCTGCGCGCCGCGGCGCTCCGTGACGTAGATCACACTCGCAATCATTTCGTGCCGTGCAATACTTGCGTACGTGCAAGCAACCGATGCGCGCACGCAGGAATCGCCGGCGACCGCGAAGCAGCTCGCCGCGGAGCTCCTGCTCCTCTGGCGCCACATCCTGCGCGGCGGCGCGCAGCCGCTCTACGCGCTCTTCGCCGAGCTCGACCTCACGATCACGCACATGAAGGCGCTCCACACGCTGGCCGAGTGCGAGCCCGAGATCTCCGTCAAGGACCTCGGCGAGCGGCTCGGCCTGAGCCTGCCGGCCGCCAGCCGGACGACCGACGCGCTCGTGCGCCGCAGCTTCCTCGAGCGCCGCGAGGACGAGCACGACCGCCGGATCCGCCGGGTGCGCATCACCGACGCCGGGCGCGACGTCGTCCGGCGCATCGACGAGGCCCGGCTCGTGGGCCTCGAGCAGTTCGCCCTCTCGCTCACCCCCGAGCAGCGGGACCGCCTCGCGGCCGCGCTCGCCGACCTCCCCCATCACCCATGACCCGTCGCCTCTCCGTCTTCGTCAACGACGAGAACCGCCGCTGGTGGACCCTCGGCGCAATGTGCTTCGCGCTCTTCATGATCATGCTCGACAACACGGTCGTGAACGTCGCGCTGCCGGCGATCCAGGACGACCTGGGCTCGTCGATCAGCGGGCTCGAGTGGACCATCAACGCCTACACGCTGAGCTTCGCCGTGCTCCTGGTCACCGGCGGGCGCCTCGGCGACATCTTCGGGCGCCGCCGGATGTTCCTCTTCGGGGTCGTCACCTTCGGGCTCTCGAGCGCGTTCATCGGCTTCAGCCAGACCGAGGCCTGGCTCGTCGGGGGCCGCGCCGCCCAGGGCGTCGGGGCCGCGTTCATGATGCCGGCGACGCTCTCGATCATCGCGAACGCGTTCGCGCCGCACGAGCGCGGCAAGGCGATCGGGACGTGGGCCGGCGTGAGCGCGATGGCGCTCGCGATCGGGCCCGTCGTCGGCGGCTTCCTCGTCGAGAACGTCTCGTGGCAGTCGATCTTCTTCCTCAACGTCCCGGTCGCCGCGCTCGCGGTCTTCGTGACGCTCGCCGCCGCGCGGGAGTCGCGCGACGAGACCGCCGCCCATCACGTCGACCTCGCCGGAGTCGCGACGATCTCCGTCGGGCTCGGGACGCTCGTGCTCGCGCTCGTGGAGGGCAACGGGTGGGGCTGGGGCTCGCCGCAGATCCTCGCGCTGCTCGCCGCGTCGCTCGTCGCGCTCGTGCTCTTCGCCGTCGCCGAGACCCGCGTGCCCGAGCCGATGGTCGACTTCCGCTTCTTCCGCTCGCGCTCGTTCTTGGGCGCGAACCTCGTCGCGTTCGTCGTCTCGTTCGCGATGCTCGCGATGTTCTTCTTCCTCGCCCTCTACATGCAGAACGTGCGCGGGTACTCGCCGCTGCAGGCCGGCGTGCGCTTCCTGCCCGCGACGGCCGTGATCATCCTCGCGGGCCCGATCGCCGGGCGCCTCTCGGACCGCATCGGGCCGCGCCCGCTCATGACCGCCGGCCTGCTCATGGTCGCCGGCTCGCTCTTCTGGCAGGGCCACCTCGCGGTCGACACGAGCTACGGGTTCCTCGCCGGCGCCTTCGTCCTCATGGGCATGGGCATGGGTCTCGTCATGTCGCCGATGAGCGCGGCCGCCATGAACGCGGTCGACGAGGCGAAGGCCGGCGTCGCCTCGGGCGTGCTCTCGATGAGCCGCATGGTCGGCGGCACCTTCGGGGTCGCCGCGATGGGGGCGCTCATCAGCGCGCTCGGCCGAGCGCGGATTGACGACCTCCTGCCCGCCGTGCCGGCCGACCGGCGCGCGCAGCTCGCCGACTCCCTCGGCGCGGGCGGCGCCCAGGTCGGCGGGCGCGTGGGGACCGTCGTCCAGGACGCCTTCGTCGTCGCGCTCAACGACGGCCTGCGGATCGCCGCGGCGGTCGCGGTCGTCGGCGCCGTGCTCGCCTGGGTCCTCATCGCCGACCGCGTCCAGGCGCCCGCCGCGGCCGAGGCCGGCGCCGAGGAGCGCGCCGCCGCCGCCCCGCCGGGCGAGCCGGTCGCCGGGGCGGCCTGAGCGTCCGGCGTCGCGGCTACGGTCGCGGCGCCGGATGCAGGTTCTGGAGCACTTCGACGCCGACGCGATCCGCGCGCTGCACGAGCGCGACGAGTTCTTCTGGCTCGATCTCGTCGACCCGACCGACGAGCAGCTCGACGAGCTCGGCCGGCTGCTGGGGATCCCGCCGCTGGCGATCGTCGACTCCAAGGAGTTCGGTCAGCGCGCGAAGATCGACGACTTCCGGCGACGGGTGCTCGTCGTCTTCTACGGCGCCGACGGCGACGCGCTCGTCGAGGTCCACCTCCACCTCAGCGGCGGCGAGGTCGTCACCGTGCGCCGCGGCGCGTGCGGCCGGCTCGCCGGCGCCCGGGCGGGCGGGAGCGGGCACAGCGAGGAGGAGCTCGTCTTCCGCATCCTCGACGCCCTCGCCGAGAGCGTCGCGGCGATGGTCGAGCGCCGGATGGTCGAGGTCGAGCGCCTCGAGGCGGCGGCCTTCGAGCGTCCCAGCCGGGCCGACCGCCGGCGGATCTCCGAACTGCGCGGCGGGCTCTTCGCGATCGGCCAGGTCGTCGTCGCCCAGCGCGACATGCTCGTCACCGGGGCCGAGCTCATCGATAGCCTGCCCGGCCTCGAGCGCGAGGAGACGCGCCATCCCTTCCGCGACGTCCACGACGAGCTCGTCCAGACCGCCAACCGCATCGCCTACGGCCGCGAGGTGCTGGGCGAGGCCCTCCAAGCCTACCTGGCCACGACCTCCAACCACCTCAACGAGCTCGCCGCCCGGATCGCGCTGATCGCCACGATCTTCGTGCCCCTCACCGTCGTGACGAGCTTCTTCGGGATGAACTTCGGCTGGATGGTCGGGCACATCGACACGCGCGGGGCCTTCCTTGTGCTCGGCGTCGGCGGGATGATTGTGCCCGCGCTCGTCGCGGTGATCCTGTTCCTCCGCACCGACCTGTTCGGACGACGGGACGGATAGGGTTGCGCGACGCGCACCGGATTGAACGGACGCGTACACCAGAAGCCAGCCAGGAGCCGAGCACCCATGGCCGTTGATCTCACGCAGGTCGCCACCGTCGACACCGAACCGGGGCGGCTGCCGCCCACGATGGCGGCGTGGGTCATCCGCCAGGAGCGCGAAGGCGAGCCCATCGACGCCTTCCAGGTCGAGGAGATCGAGGTGCCCGAGCCCGGCGCCTTCGAGGTCGTCGTGCGCGTGATGGCCGCCGGCGTCAACTTCAACAACGTCTGGGCCGCGCTCGGCAAGCCCGTCTCGGTCTTCCGCTACCACCCCGACGAGGACCACCACATCGGCGGCTCCGACGGGTCCGGCATCGTTTGGAAGGTCGGTCCCGGCGTCACGCGCTGGCAGCCCGGCGACGAGGTCGTCCTGCATTGCAACCAGGCCTCCTACGAGGACCCCGAGGTCCACGGCCTCGACCCGCTGGCCGCCCCGTCGCAGCGGATCTGGGGCTACGAGACGAGCTGGGGGTCGTTCGCCCAGTTCACCAAGGTCCAGGCCCAGCAGCTCCTGCCCAAGCCCCCGAACCTGACCTGGGCCGAGTCCGCCGCCTACGGTCTGACGTACTTCACGGCCTACCGGATGCTCATGGACCGCGCGCGGCTGCAATCCGGCCATCGCGTGCTGATCTGGGGCGCGGCCGGCGGCCTCGGCGTCTTCGCCACGCAGCTGTGCGCGGCGGCGGGCGCGGAGTGCGTGGGCGTCGTCTCCTCGGCCGAGAAGGGCCAGCTCGTCGAGCAGCTCGGGGCGCAGGGCTGGATCGACCGCAACGAGTTCGCCGGCATGATGCGGCGCGGCTCGGAGACGCCCGAGGAGGAGAAGGCGCGCTTCGCGGTCTCGCGCGAGTTCGCCAAGCGCGTCACGCAGCTCCTCGGCGACGCCCCCGACGTCGTCTTCGAGCACGTCGGGCGCGCCACGTTCCCGACGTCGGTCTTCCTGGTCAAGCCCTTCGGGAAGGTCGTCATCTGCGGGGCCACGTCCGGCTACCACCTCGACTTCGACGTCCGCTACCTCTGGATGCGCCAGAAGGAGATCATCGGCTCGCACTTCGCCAACGCGTGGGAGTGCAACGTCGCCAACCGCCTGATCGAGGACGGTCACGTCCGCCCGGTGCTGTGGCGCACGATGGGCTTCGACCAGGTCGCGGAGGCCCACCAGCTCATGCACGAGAACAAGCACCTCGGCAAGATTGCGATCCTCGTCGGCGCCGGGGACGAGGCCGAGGGCCGCACGGTCGCGGGCCCCGGCGCGATCCGCGCCGAGGTGGGCGCCTAGGTATGGCCGGCATCGTCCAGATCCCCTGGTACGCGACCGGGCTGCGCGGCGACAAGCTCGCGGCCGGGCTCGCGGGCATCGCCCCGATCGCGCTGCGCTACGGCGCGCGGTCGTACTCGCTCTACCGCTTCCGCGACGATCGCTACAAGTTCTTGCAGATGGCCGAGTTCGAGCACAAGGCCGACTTCGAGGCCTACTGGTACGGGCCCGAGTTCACGGACTTCCGCGTGCTCGCCGCGAGCTGGTTCCAGGTGCCGGTCGTCTACGGATGGACGGACCTCGTCGCGGCGGGCACGCTCCAACCCGAGCCGCTCGCGCACAGCGCCGCCGGCGCTCCCGCGGGGACCGAGCCCGGCGGCGACCGCTCGGGCTGACGCGAGGGCGGTCGTGCTCGAGCGCCGACAGGCGCTGCGCCTCGCACCGCTCGAGCTGCGCTACATCGGGCGCTCGGGCGAGCGCTCGATGTCCATCCGCAGGCGCGCGAGCGACTGGCGGATGAGGCGCGAGACCTGCATCTGCGAGACGCCGATCCGCCGGGCGATCTCCGTCTGGGTCAGATCCAGCTCGAAGCGCAGGCGCAGGACCTCGCGGTCGCGCGCGGAGAGCACGCTGGAGGCGCCGTCGAGCAGCGCGCGCAGCTCGGCGCGGTCGAGGTCGATGTCGGCGGCGCCGAGCGAGTCGGCGAGCGTCATGTCCTCGCCCGTGGGCTCGTCGAGGGAGCGCGTGCGGCGCGCGCTGACCGACTGGATCGTCGAGAGCACCTCCTCGAAGGGCACGTCGACGACGGCGGCGAGCTCCTGCACGGTGGGCGAGCGCCCGAGCTCGTTCGTGAGCCGATCGCGTGCGCGCGCCACCCGCAGCTGGAGCTCCTGCAGGCCGCGCGGCACGCGCACCGCCCAGGTCTTGTCGCGGAAGTGACGCTTGATCTCCCCGAGCACCGTCGGCGTCGCATACGAGGAGAAGCGCACCTCGCGCGCGAGGTCGAAGCCGTCGATCGCCTTCATGATGCCCACGCACGCGACCTGCACGAGATCGTCGAGCGGCTCACCGCGGCCGGCGTAGCGACCCGCCAGCGCGCGGGCCAGCGGCAGCATCTCCTCGGCGAGCTGGTCGCGCGCGCGGCGGTCGCCGTCGACGTGCACGCGACGCAGCAACTGCTGCTCGCGATGCGCCCGGGTCGCGCTCGTGATGGCCTCCCGCTCCTCCATGCCTCGACCGCACGATACTCAGGCCGGTTCGCCGCTCCACCACGCGCTCCGGCGCCGGCGGTGGCGTCGGTGGTCCGTGGGCGCGCGAGCAGCAGTCGCGGTATCGAGCTACGCCTGCTCGAGCGGGGCCATCGTGAGCCCGGCGTCGGCGAGCTGCTCCCAGTAGAGCTCGGCCGGCTCCCGTTGCCCGGCCCAGACGATCGCCCGGCCGGCCGTGTGGATCCGCTCCGCGATCACGAACCCGTGGTCGACCGTGACCCCGGGAATGTGGCGGGCCAGCGTGTGCGCCACGTGGTCGAACGTGTTGTGGTCGTCGTTGCGCACGATGACCCGCCAGCGGCCGCCGAGACCGCTGCCGGGCTCCTGCGCCCGGGGAAGCTCGATCGTCTGGCCCACGGGCCGGAATCTACCCGTTCCGCCGCGACCAGTAGCGGTGCAGGCCGGGCCACAGCATCGCGGGCGGCATCGCGTCGAGGTAGGCCTCGACGACCGTCGGATCGGCGTGGTCGCGGAGGTGCGCGGCGATGGCGGCGGCGTAGCCGTCGCCATCGACCTCGCGGGCCAGCGCGGCCCAGCGCTCGAGGCTGTCGTGGATGGCCTGCAGCTGCGCGCCCACGTCCTCGAAGAGGCCGAAGTGGGTGATGGCCATGCGCTCGGGCGACCAGCCGCCGACGACGTCGATCGACGCGTGCCAGCCCTCGAGGTCGATGTCGGGCGGCGGTGTGGGGGCCATGACCGGTCCGCCGTCGATCCGCACGCCGGCGACGTCGCCGGCGAAGGCGACGCCCGTGGGCTCGTGCAGGTAGGCGACGTGGTGGGACGCGTGGCCCGGCGTGTACTCGACGCGCCAGGGGCCGATCCGCTCGCCGCCGTCGAGCGCGCGCAGGCGCTGCTCGGGGACCGGCACGATCTCGCCCCAGAGGCGCTCCATGTCGTCGCCGTAGATGCGGGCGGCGCTCGCCACGAGCCTCGACGGGTCCAGGAGGTGGGGCGCGCCGCGGCGGTGGACCCACACCTCGACGTCGGGCCAGCGGCGCACGAGCGCGCCGGTCGCGCCCGCGTGGTCGAGGTGGATGTGCGTGAGCAGGATCCGCTCGGGGACCTCGTCGCCGAGGGCCTCCAGCAGCGTGCGGTGCGAGGACTCCGGGCCGGGGTCGACGATGACCCCGTCGTGCGCGAAGCAGCAGATCGCCCGGGGCAGGCCCACGTGGCGGACGTCGATCTCGCGCGGCAGCGCCATGGGACGGACCTTACAATCGCCTGTATGGAGCATCGCCTGGACGCGCCGGACCGCCCGTGGATGATGCGCACGTACGCGGGCCACTCGACGGCCGAGCGCTCCAACGCGCTGTATCGCTCGAATCTGGCCAAGGGCCAGACGGGCCTGTCGATCGCCTTCGACCTGCCGACGCAGACGGGCTACGACCCCGACCACGAGCTCGCGCGCGGCGAGGTCGGCAAGGTCGGCACCCCGATCGCCCACAAGGGCGACATGCACGCGCTCATGGACGGCATCCCGCTCGACGCGATGAACACGTCGATGACGATCAACGCGACCGCGGCGTGGCTGCTCGCGCTCTACGTCGTCGTCGCCGAGGAGAACGGCATCGACCCGGCGGCCCTCGAGGGCACGACCCAGAACGACATCATCAAGGAGTTCCTGGCGCGCGGGACCTACGCGTTCCCGCCCGGCCCCTCGATGCGGCTGACCGCCGACATGGTCGCCTACTCGGTCGAGCACGTCCCGCGCTGGAACCCGGTCAACGTCTGCTCCTACCACCTCCAGGAGGCCGGGGCCACGCCCGTGCAGGAGATCGCGTACGCGATGAGCAACGCGATCGCGATCCTCGACGCCGTGCGCGAGCGCGTCGACGAGGCGCTCATGCCCACGGTCTTCGGGCGGATCTCGTTCTTCGTCAACGCGGGCGTGCGCTTCGTCGAGGAGCACGCCAAGTTGCGCGCGATGGCCCAGCTGTGGGCGCAGCTCGGCCGCGACCGCTACGGGATCGCCGACGAGCGGCTGTTGCGCTTCCGCTACGGCGTGCAGGTCAACTCGCTCGGGCTCACCGAGTCCCAGCCGGAGAACAACGTCCAGCGCATCGTCCTCGAGGCACTGGCGGTGACGCTCGGGCGCAGCGTCCGAGCCCGCGCGATCCAGCTGCCGGCCTGGAACGAGGCGCTCGGACTGCCGCGCCCGTGGGACCAGCAGTGGTCGCTGCGCATCCAGCAGGTCCTGGCCTACGAGACCGACCTGCTCGAGTACCCCGACCTCTTCGAGGGCTCGAAGGTGATGGACGGCCTGGTGGCCGAGCTCGTCGACGGCGCGCGGGCCGAGATGGCGGTCGTCGCCGAGCACGGCGGCGCGGTCCGCGGCGTCGACTACATGAAGGCGGCGCTCGTCGAGTCCCACCGTGGGCGCCTGCGCCGCATCGAGGCCGGCGAGCTGGTCGTCGTGGGCCTGAACCGCTTCACCGAGAGCGAGCCCTCGCCGCTGCTGGCCGGGGCCGACGGCGGCATCCTGACCGTCGATCCGGCGCTCGAGGCCGAGCAGCGCGCGGCGGTGGCCGCGTGGCGGGCCAACCGCGACGAGGCGGCAGTGCGCGCGGCGCTCGCGGAGCTCGCGCGGGTGGCGGGCGGCGAGGAGAACATCATGCCGGCGAGCATCGCCGCGGCCCGCGCGGGCGCGACGACCGGCGAGTGGGCCGGGACGCTGCGCGAGGCCGTCGGCGAGTTCCGGGCGCCGACCGGCGTGGGCGAGGCGGCGGCGGGCCCGGCCGACGAAGACCTCGAAGGGCTGCGCGAGGAGGTCGACCGCGTCAGCGAGGTGCTCGGGCGGCGGCTGAAGATCCTGGTCGGCAAGCCCGGCCTGGACGGCCACTCCAACGGCGCCGAGCAGATCGCGGTGCGCGCGCGCGACCTCGGCCTGGACGTCGTCTACGAGGGCATCCGCCTCACGCCCGCGCAGATCGCGGCGAGCGCGCTGCAGGAGGGCGTCCACGTCGTCGGGCTCTCGATCCTCTCGGGCTCGCATCGCGCGCTCGTCCCCACGGTCGTCGAGGCGCTGCGCTCGAGCGGCGTGGACGTTCCCGTCGTCGTGGGCGGGATCATCCCCGAGGCCGACGTCGAGCCGTTGCGCGCGGCCGGGGTCGCGGCCGTCTTCACGCCGAAGGACTTCGACCTCACCCGGGTCATGGCCGACGTCGTGGCGCTCGTGGCGGCCCGTCAGGCGGCCGCCACCGAGGCGTGAGCAGCGGTCCGAACGGCGCCGAGCTCGGCCGGCGGCTGCGCGACCGCGACCTGAGCGCGGCGCCCGCGGTCCTCAACCTCGTCGAGAGCCGCGCCGCCGGAGCACGGGTCGCGACCGAGGCGCTGCTGCGTGCCCTCTCCCCCGCCGCGCTCGGCGGCGAGGCGCCCGCCCACGTCGTCGGCGTGACCGGGCCCCCGGGCGCCGGGAAGTCGACGCTGCTCGGCGAGCTCGTGCGCGCCTGGCGGGCGCGCCGGCGCACGGTCGCGGTCCTCGCGGTCGACCCCTCCTCCCGGCGCACGGGCGGCGCGCTGCTCGGCGATCGCGCCCGAATCCCCTTCGACCCGCGCGACCGCGGGACGTTCATCCGCTCGACCGCCGCCGCCGGGCGCGTCGGCGGCCTGGCGCCGGCGACACGCGCGGCCGCGCAGGCGCTCGCGGCCGCATTCGACGTCGTGGTCGTCGAGACCGTCGGCGTCGGCCAGAGCGAGACCGAGGTCGCCGAGGTCGCCGACACCGTCGCGGTCGTCGTCCAGCCGGGCGCGGGCGACGTCCTGCAGTTCCTCAAGGCCGGGATCATGGAGATCCCGGACGTGCTCGTCGTCACGAAGGCCGACCTCGGCGAGGTCGCGCTGCGCGCGCGTCGCGACCTGCACGCCGCGCTGCGCTCGGTCGGCGCGCGCGCGACCCCCGTGATCGCGGTCTCGGCGGTGGCGCCGGCGAGCGGGATCGACGAGCTCGTGGCCGCGCTCGCCGCGCACCGCGCCGGGCTCGACCTCCCCGCGCGCCGGCTCGCCGCGCGCCGCGCGAGCGCGGTGGCCGACTTCGCCGCCGAGCACGGCGAGCGCGGCCTGCGCGCGCTCGGCGGCGGGCGCGCGGCGCTCCGCCGCCTCGGGGGGATCGACCCGGGCGCCGACGTCCCGGCGCTCGTGGCCGCGCTCGAGGCCGAGGCGGCCGCCAGGTGATCCGGCCGCTCGCGCTGATGCTCGGCGCCTTCGTGCTGGCCACGGTCGTCGCCGAGCTGCTCGGCGCGGCCAACCTCGGGACGGCGCTGACCTTCGGCCAGCTCGCGTTCGCCGCAACGCTGGTGGCCGTGCTCGTGAAGGGGCCGTAGGGCGGCCCGGGCGGTCGCTGCGGCCGGGTACGCTGAGGGTCATGACCCGCGAGCAGCTCGTCGACGGCCACGGCCGCGCGATCGGGGACGTGCGGGTCTCCGTCACGGATCGCTGCAACTTCCGCTGCCAGTACTGCATGCCCGCCGACGGCCTGCCGTGGCTCGAGCGCGAGGCGGTGCTGAGCTTCGAGGAGATCGAGCGGATCGTGGCACTGCTGGGCGCGATGGGCGTGGGCGACGTGCGCCTCACCGGCGGCGAGCCGCTCGTGCGCCGCGACTTCCCGTTGCTGGCCGCGATGCTCGCCGCCGTCGACGGCGTCGGCGAGCTCTCGGTCACGACGAACGGCTACCTGCTCGAGCGCGACGCCGAGGCCCTCGTGCGCGCGGGCGTCGCGCGCTTCAACGTCTCGATCGACTCGATCCAGCGCGATCGCTTCTTCGAGATGACCCGCCGCGACGCGCTTGCACGCGTGCTCGCCGGCCTCGAGCGCCTCGCCTCGTTCCCCGAGGCCCACCCGATCAAGGTCAACGCCGTCGCCGTGCGCGGCTTCACCGAGGACGAGGTCCTGCCCTTCGCCGCCTTCGCGCGCGAGCGCCCCTACGAGGTGCGCTTCATCGAGTTCATGCCGCTCGACGCCGACCACGCCTGGACGCCCGACAGCGTCCTCTCCGGCGAGGAGATCCGCGCGGCGATCCACGCCGTCTGGCCGCTCGAGGCCGAGCCGCGCGAGACCCACGCGACCGCCCGCGTCTTCCGCTTCGCCGACGGCCGCGGGCGGATCGGGTTCGTCAACCCGGTCTCCGAGCCGTTCTGCGGCGACTGCAACCGCATCCGCCTGACCGCCGACGGGCGCCTGCGGACGTGCCTGTTCTCGCTGCACGAGACCGACCTGCGCGGGCCGCTGCGCGCCGGCGCGCGCGACGACGACCTCGAGGGCATCGTTCGCGACGCCGTCTGGCGCAAGGAGCTCAAGCACCACGTCAACGAGCCGGGGTTCGTGCAGCCGGCCCGGACGATGAGCGCGATCGGCGGCTGACCGCGGTCCGCGCACGAGCCGGGCGACGAGCATCGCGGTCAGGCGCTCGGGGCGGTCGAGCGTGAGCGTCCGACCCCGGCCTCGGACTGCGCGATCACGGCCATGGCCACGGGCGCCATACAATCACCGTGATGGAGGGTTCCGTCGGCACGAGGTCCTGGTTGCGCTGCTACCGCTGCTGGTCGACCGACCTGGAGGTGCAGGTCCACTACGAGGGGATCCACAAGGTCGACCCCGAGAACGGCGAGCGCGGCGAGGTCGTCGACGAGCTCCAGGAGGCGATCGTGCAGTGCCTGGAGTGCATGCACGACCAGCCCCACCTCGGCTTCCGCGACGGCCGCGTCGAGCCGATCGAGGACCGCTGGGAGCGGATGATCGCGGGCACGCCGTGGGTCGCGTCGTGCACGGTGACCGTCGATGGCGACGAGGTCGAGGCGTGCTCGGGCCCCGAGGCCGGCGACAACCTCTCCTTCGCGGCTTTCGGCGACCACGGCACGCGCGAGTTCTTCACCCACGTGCGCTTCCACAAGCACGACGACGACGGGACGATCACCGTGCACCTGCTCGTGGAGCTCTACGCGCGCTCGCCCGAGGAGGCCACCGAGGTCCTCGAGGACGCCGCGCGCGGTCGCCTGACGCTCACGTCGCTGGCCGAGGAGTCGCGCCCGCCGGCCGCGACCGGCGAGGATCCCCACTGACGCCGACGCTGTACGAGTGGGCCGGCGGCGCCGAGGCCTTCGAGCGCCTGACCGAGGCCTTCTACCGCCGCGTGCGCGAGGACGACCTGCTGGCCCCGATCTTCGCCCACATGCCCGAGGACCATCCGCACCACGTCGCCATGTGGCTGGCCGAGGTCTTCGGCGGGCCGTCGCGCTACACCGACGAGCTCGGCGGCTACCACCGCATGGTCGCGCACCACCTCGGGCTCGCGATCACCGAGGAGCAGCGCTTCCGCTGGCTCACGCTGATCGCGAAGGCAGCCGACGCCGCGGGGCTGCCCGACGATCCCGAGTTCCGCTCCGCGTTCCTCGCCTACCTGGAGTGGGGCACGCGCATCGCCCTGCACAACTCCCAGCCGGGCGCGACGCCGCCGCTGCAGGCCCCGGTCCCTCGCTGGGGCTGGGGCGAGGCGCCGCCCTACCAGCCCGGCTGACGCTCAGCGCACGAGGGCCCGCAGCTGGCGCATGGTCAGCGTGACGCCGGCGAGGTCGGCGCCGCCCTCCACCCCGAGCGAGCGCACGAGCCGCCCGAGGCGCTCGAGCGCCCGCGCGCGGGCGGCCACGAAGCGCGCGACCGCGACGTCGACGTCCTCCTCGGGCGCCTCGCGCAACGCCTGCTCGGCGAGCGCCCGGCGCAGCTCGATGACGTCGTCGCGCGCCGCCTGCTGGGCCCAGCGCTGGGTCCGGGTGCCGACCGGCAGACCCTCGATCTCGCCCTCGAGCCACTCGAGCCGCAGCGCGTCGCCGACGGCCGCGAACGCCCGCGCGGTGTCCCGCGCCTCGCGGCCGGTGGCCGCGGCGACGGCCAGGACGTCGGGGACGTGCACGAGCCGGCGCCCGAAGGCATGGTCGCGGGCGAGCTCGGCCGGCACGCCGACCTGCTCCAGCTCGGCGGCGGCCCGCTCGCCCGCCTCGCGCCACCGCGCCGAGCCGAGCTGCGGCAGCGCCGTCCGCAGCCGCTCGAACCCCTCGCGCCCGGCGGCGATCGTCGACTGCAGCGGCTCGCCGGCGTCGTGGGCCAGATACCAGCGGGCCAGGCCCTCGACGAGCCAGTCCAGCCGGTCCATGAGCCGCCACTGCACGCTGCGCTCCACGCTGCGGTCGAGGTGCTCGACGGCCTCCCAGCGGCGGTTGGCGTCGATGACGTCGCTGGCGATGCGGAAGGCGCGCACGACCGCGGGCGCCTCGGCCCCGCGCTCGGCCATCAGGCGCGAGACGAACGTCGGCCCGAGCGCGTTGACGACGCCGTTGGCCAGCAGCGTGGCCACGAGCTCGCGCCGCAGCGGGTGCTCGGCCAGCAGCGGCGCGAAGCGCTCGACGACGGCAGGGGGGAAGTAGCCGCGCAGGTCGCGCTCGAACCACGGATCGTCGGGCAGCTCGGACTCCAGCAGCACGCCGGTGAGCGCCCGCTTGCCGTCGGCGAGCAGGACGGCGAGCTCGGGGCGCTCGAGCCCTTCGCCCACGCGCCGGCGCTCGGCCATCTCCTCGACGCCCGGGAGCGGCTCGACCGCGCGGTCGATGAGCCCCGCGCCCTCGAGCGCCTGCATCAGGTCCTCGTACGCGAACATCCGGCTCGCCGACGCGCGGACCTCCTGGGCGAGGATCTGGGCCTGCAGGAACGAGTCGTAGAGAACGTGCTGGGCGACGTCCTCGGTGACCTCGCGCAACAGCGCGGCGCGTCCCTCGGCGTCGAGCTCGCCGCGGCGGACCGCGAGGTCGAGGAGGATCTTGAGGTTGACCTCGTGGTCGGAGCAGTCCACCCCGGCCGAGTTGTCGATGAAGTCGGCGAAGACCAGACCGCCGGCGCGCGCGAACTCGATCCGCGCGCGCTGCGTGAGCCCGAGGTTGCCGCCCTCGGTCACGATCTTGGCGCGCAGCTGCGAGGCGTCGACGCGGAGCGCGTCGCTCGAGCGGTCCTGGGCGTCGGCGTCGCTCTCGGTGGAGGCCTTGACGACCGTCCCGATCCCGCCGTTCCACAGCACCTCCACCGGGGCGCGGAGGATCGCCCGGATGACCTCGGTCGGATCCAGCGGACCGTCCGCCTCGATCCCCAGCGCGGACCGCGCCGGCTCGGAGAGCGTGATCGCCTTCGCCGTGCGCGGCCAGACCCCGCCGCCCTCGGAGAGCACGTCGCGGTCGTAGTCGTCCCAGCTCGAGCGCTCGAGCTCGAAGAGCCGACGGCGCTCGGCGAACGACGCCCTCGGGTCGGGGTCGGGATCGACGAAGACGTGGCGGTGGTCGTAGGCGGCGACGAGCTTGATGCGGTCGCTCAGCAGCATGCCGTTGCCGAAGACGTCGCCCGACATGTCGCCGATGCCGACGGCGGTGAAGACGTCGACGGAGGGGTCGCGGTCGCGGTCGCGGAAGTGCCGGCGCAGCGACTCCCACGCGCCGCGCGCGGTGATCCCGAGCGCCTTGTGGTCGTAGCCGTTCGAGCCCCCGGAGGCGAACGCATCGCCCAGCCAGAAGCCGTAGCGCGCGGCGATCCGGTTCGCCGTGTCGGAGAAGGTCGCCGTGCCCTTGTCGGCGGCCACGACGAGGTAGGTGTCGTCGTCGTCGAGCACGCGCACGCCCTCGGGGTGCACGACGTCGCCGTCGACGAGGTTGTCGGTGAGGTCGAGCAGCCCCGAGACGTAGACGACGTACTGGCGCTCGACCTCCGCGCGCAGCTGCGCCGGATCGGCCGGCGCCCGGCGCAGGTAGAAGCCGCCCTTGGCCCCGTCGGGGACGATGACCGCGTTCTTGGTCATCTGCGCGCGCATCAGGCCGAAGACCTCCGTGCGGTAGTCCATCCGGTCCGACCAGCGCAGGCCGCCGCGCGCGATCCGGCCCCCGCGCAGGTGGATGCCCTCGACCTCCGGCGCGTGGACGTAGATCTCGAACAGCGGGGGCGGCTGCGGGATCGCCGGGACCTCGGCCGAGCGCAGCTTGAAGGCCAGCGCGCGGCGCCCGCGGCGGAACGCGTTCGTGCGGACGGTCGCCTCGACGAGCCCGAGCTGGTTGCGCAGGATGCGGTCGTGGTCGAGCGACGGCACCGCCTCCAGGTCGGCGAGGATCTCCTCGCGCAGCGCGCGCTCGGCGTCCTCGTCGCGCGGGCGCGACGGGTCGAAGCGCCGCTCGAAGAGGGCCATCATCTTCGCGGTGATCGGGGCGTTGGCCGTCAGCACGTCGTGCTGGTAGCCCTCCGTGAAGCGCGAGCCGATGCGCTGGCGGTAGCGGCGGTACGCGCGCAGGATCGAGAGGCGCGGCCAGTCCAGGCCGGCGCTGACGACGAGCCGGTTCAGGGCGTCCGACTCCGCCTCGCCGCGCCAGACGGCGGCGATCGTCGCGGCCACCCGTGGGCCGACCGCCTCGCAGTCCAGCGGCGCGTCGCCGGGGCCGAGGACGCCGAAGTCCTGCAGCCACGTCTCGCCGCTCCCGTCGCGCAGGCGCGTCGGGCGCTCCTCGATGACGCGCAGCCCGAGGTCCTCGAGGATCGGCATGACGCGCGAGAGCTCGACCTTGCCGCCGAGGCGGTAGAGCCCGATGCGCGTGAGCAGCGCGCCGCCGGGTGCGTGCTCGTTGCGCAGCGCCACGAGGAAGGCCTGGCCGCCGGCGAAGAGCCGCTCGAAGTTCGCGATGTCGAGCGCGCCGGCCTCCGGGGCCACAGCGGCCTTGTAGGACGGCGGCAGCCGGCGCGCCCAGCGCTGCGCGAGGATGCGGCCGCGCTCATCGCCGTGGTCGGCGACGAGGCGCTCGCGGACGCGGTCGTCCCAGGTCCGGGTGAGGTCCTCGATCTCGTCGCGCAGCTCGGCCGGCGGCACGTCGGGCAGGCCGCCCTCGGGCCGGTGGACGCTGAAGTGCACCCGCACGCGGCCCTCCTCGCCGAGGACCTCGTGGGCCTCGACGAGCTCGGCGCCGAAGCGCTCGGCGAGCAGCGCTCGGACCCGCTCGAGGACCGTCGGCTCCCAGCGTGCCTTCGGGAGCGCCACGATCACCGACGCCTCGCGTCCGTCGGGATCGCGACGGGCCAGCACGGCGAGGCCGTCGCCCTGCACGGCGAGGAGGGCGACGATGGCCTGACGCAGGTCCTCGGTCGCGGCGGTGAGGAGCTCCTCCTTGGGAAAGGAGTCGAAGACGCTGACCGCGGCCTTGAAGTCATGCGAGCCCTCGATCAGGTCCTCGGCCGCGAGGATGCGCCGCAGCTTGCGCCCGAGCAGGGGCGTCTCGCTCGCGGGCTCGGCCCACGCCTTCGTGGTGAAGAGCCCGAGCATGCGGGACTCGCCGGCCGTCGAGCCGTCCGGCGCGATCCGCCGCACCCCGACGTAGTCCATGCGCTCGCGGCGGTGCACCGGCGAGCGGGCGTTCGCCCGCGAGAGGATCAGCAGGTCCCCGTGGAGCGCGCGCTCGCGCAGCCCGGGGTCGAGCTCGCCGAGCGCCACCGGGTGGGCGAAGCGCGAGCGATCCTCGTCGGAGAGCAGCCCGAGGCCCGAGCCCGGCACGACCCCCAGCGCGCCGTCGGCGATCGCGTACTCGCGGGCGCCGAGGAAGATGAAGTTGCCCTCCGCGACCCAGCACAGGAACGCCACGGCCTCGTCGACCTCGTCGGCGTCGTAGCGCGCGCGGCCCTCCCGCGCGAGCGCGACCATCTCGTCGAGGCGGGCACGCATCGCGTCGAAGTCCCGCACGACGCGGCGCACTTCGCCGAGGACGACGCGGACCGCGTCCTCGAGGTCGGCGAGCTCCTCGGGGCTCAGGCGGCGGTCGAGCTCGAAGTGCATGACCGACTCGACCGCGGGCGCGCCGGCGGGACGCAGGACGCGCGCGATCCGCCCGTCGGGGTCGCGCTCGGTGCCGACGATCGGATGCAGCAGGCGCGCGATGCTCAGGCCGCGGGCGTGGAGCTCGGCCGAGACCGAGTCGACCAGGAACGGGAGGTCCTCGGTGTTCGTCTCGAGGACGGAGCCGGCCGGCTCGTAGCCGTGCTCGGCGCGCGTGGGGTTCAGCGCGCGCACCGCGATCGGCGCGCCGTCGCGCCCGGCCGCGAGCTCGAAGGCCCCGAGCAGCTCGTGGAAGAGCGCCTCCGGACCGGGGCCGCCGTCCCGGCCCGCGGCGTGCGCTGCGGCCTCGCGGCGCAGGTAGGCCCCCGCGAAGGCCCTTACGGCGTCGGCGCGCTCGCCGGGGACCCGTTCGACCACCAGCTCGTCGATGCGACCCACGGTCCCATCATGCCGCGCCGGCCCGCCCCGTGCAGCGCCGAGGTCAGCTCCGCGTGGTCGAGCCTGAGCGCGACCCGCTAGGGATCGCGCCGCGCGCTGCGCTCGGGGTGCCCGCGATGCCCGCGCTCAAGCGAGCCGCGCCTCGAGCGCCTCGAGCTGCGCGCGGACGGCCGCCGGAAGACGGTCCCCGAAGCGGTCGAGGTGCTCGCGGACCTGCGGGAGCTCGGCGCGCAGGCCGTCCTCGTCGACGGTGGTCAGCGCCTCGAGGTCGTCGGCGGAGATGGCGAGCCCCTCGACGTCGAGCGCTCCTGGGGCGGGCACGAGCCCGGCCGGCGTCTCGACGGCCTCGGCCGCGCCCTCCAGCCGGCGGAAGATCCACGCGAGCACGCGCGAGTTCTCGCCGAATCCGGGCCACAGAAAGCGCCCGTCATCGTCCTTGCGGAACCAGTTGACGTAGAACACGCGCGGCAGCCGCACCCCCTCGCGCTCCCCGATGCGCAGCCAGTACGCGAAGTAGTCGGCCATGTTGTAGCCGCCGAACGGGAGCATCGCGAAGGGGTCGAACCGCAGCTCGCCGACGTCGCCGGCCTGGGCCGCGGTCGTCTCGGAGGACATCGTCGCCCCCATGAAGACCGCGTGCTCCCAGTCGAAGGCCTCGCGCACGAGCGGCACGACGCTCGCGCGCCGCCCGCCGAAGAGGAACGCGTCGATCGGCACGCCGGCGGGGTCGGTCCACTCGGGGGCGGCGGACGGGCACTGCGCGATCGGCACCGTGAAGCGCGCGTTCGGATGGGCGGCCGGCCGGTCGGCGTCGGGCGTCCAGTCGTCGCCGCGCCAGTCGCGCAGGTGCTCGGGCGCCTCCGGCGTCATGCCCTCCCACCAGATGTCGCCGTCGTCGGTCAGCGCGCAGTTCACGAAGACCGTGTTCTCGGCGAGCATCGCGAGCGCGTTGGGATTCGTCCCCTGGCCCGTGCCCGGCGCGACGCCGAAGAAGCCGTACTCCGGGTTGACCGCGCGCAGCCGCCCGTCGGCGCCGAACTTCATCCAGGCGATGTCGTCGCCGATCGTCTCGACCGTCCAGCCCTCGAGCGTCGGGACGACCATCGCGAGGTTCGTCTTGCCGCAGGCGCTCGGGAACGCGGCGGTGAGGTACTTGACGGTGCCCTCGGGCGAGGTGAGCTTGAGGATCAGCATGTGCTCGGCCATCCAGCCCTCGTCGCGGGCCATGATCGACGCGATCCGCAGCGCGAAGCACTTCTTGCCGAGCAGCGCGTTGCCGCCGTAGCCCGAGCCGAACGACCAGATCTCGCGCGTCTCGGGGAAGTGGACGATGTACTTGCTCTCGTGGTTGCACGGCCACGGGACGTCGTCCTCGCCCGCGGCCAGCGGCATCCCGACGGAGTGCAGGCAGGGCACGAACTCGCCGTCGTCGCCCAGCTCCTCGAGCGCACGGGCGCCCATGCGGGTCATGATCCGCATCGAGACCGCCACGTAGGCGGAGTCCGTGAGCTGGACGCCGATGGTCGCCTTGTCGGAGCCGAGCGGGCCCATGATGAACGGCACCACGTAGAGCGTGCGCCCGCGCATGGCGCCGCGGAACAGCCCGGTGAGCTCGTCGCGCATCGCGTCGGGGTCGCGCCAGTTGTTCGTCGGCCCCGCGTCCGCCTCGGCGCGCGAGCAGATGAACGTGCGGTCCTCCACGCGGGCGACGTCGCCGGGGTCCGAGAGGGCCAGGTAGGACCTCGGCCGCTTGGCCTCCGAGAGCCGCTCGAAGGTCCCGACGCGCACGAGCGCCTGGGCGAGGGCGTCGTACTCGTCGGCCGAGCCGTCGCACCAGTGGACGGCGTCGGGCCGCGTCAGCGCCGCGATCTCGTCGACCCAGCTGATGAGCTTCGCGTGCTTCGTCGGGACAGTGACCTCGGTACTCACGGGCGGCCGGGCCTCCTCGGCATTCTCGGGGACGGGATCTGGGACGGGACCGGGATTCTGCCGTAAACCGGCGCGGGCCGTGCTTGAGAGCTCTTTCCCATCCATCCGGGGGAACTACTCCACGTTGCCCTCGGGCGCGGCGGGGTCGGGATGCCGGCGGGGCACGAGCACGAGCCGCTTGAACTCGGCCACGAGCGTGCCGTCCTGGTTGAAGACCCGGGTGTGGACCTTGACCGTCCCGCGGTCGGGCTTGGAGTGCGACTCGCGCCGCTCGAGGACCTCGGACTCGACGAACAGCGTGTCGCCGTGGAAGACCGGCGCCGGATGCATGAGCTCCTCGGTGGCGAGGTTCGCGATCGCCTTGCCGGACACGTCGGAGACGCTCATGCCGAGGGCCAGGGAGTAGACGAGCGGCCCGACGACCACGTTGCGCCCCTGCTGCGAGGCGGCGGCGTAGACGTCGTTGATGTGCAGCGGGTGGTGGTTCATGGTGATGAGGCAGAAGAGGTGGTCGTCGGCCTCGGTGACCGTCTTGGCCGGCCAGTGCTTGTAGACGGCGCCGACCTCGAACTCCTCGAGGTAACGGCCGTACGGATGGGCGCCGCTCGCCTCGCGGGCGGCCTGGTCGGTCTCGACGGCGGTGGTCTGCTCGCTCATGGGTTCGCAGTCTGCCAGCGACGCTCACCCCGTGAGCGCCCGTGGTCGTCGGTGGCTACTCGCGGCGCGTCCGCGGACGGTCACTATGGTTTCGCACCGCATGCGCAATCCACGTGACTTCGCCAAGCCGCTGGCCATCGGCGCGCCGGCGCCGCCGCTCGAGATCCCGCTGACGCCGTCGCGGATGATCCACTTTCTCGACTTCTCCAACGAGAAGATGGTGGCCAAGGCGCCCGAGATCGCCACGCGGACCGACATCCTGCTCGGCAACCTCGAGGACGCGGTGCCCGTCGACCGCAAGGTGGCCGCGCGCGAGGGGCTGATCCGCGTGGGCCGCGACATGGACCTCGGCCCGACCGCGCTGTGGACCCGCGTCAACGCGCTCGAGTCGCCCTGGATGCTCGACGACCTCACGCAGCTCGTCGGGGCGATCGGCGAGCGTCTCGCGGTCGTCATGGTCCCCAAGGTCGAGGGCCCGTGGGACATCCACTACGTCGACCGCCTGCTGGCCCAGCTCGAGGCCAGGGCGAGCCTGCAGCGCCCGATCCTCGTCCACGCGATCCTCGAGACGTCGCTCGGCGTCACGAACGTCGAGGCGATCGCGACCGCCAGCCCGCGCATGCAGGGCATGAGCTTCGGCCCCGCCGACCTCGCGGCGTCGCGGCGGATGAAGACGACGCGCGTCGGCGGCGGGCACCCCGGCTACCGCGTCATCGAGGACCCCGATCCGGCCGCTCCGGAGGCGCCGCGCCCGAGCGCCCAGCAGGACCCGTGGCACTACTCGATCGCCCGCATGGTCGACGCCTGCACCGCCGCGGGGATCCTCCCCTTCTACGGCCCCTACGGCGACATCCGCGACGTCGTCGGCTGCGAGACGCAGTTCCGCGCGGCGTTCCTGCTCGGGTGCGTCGGCGCCTGGTCGCTGCATCCCGCGCAGATCGAGATCGCCAAGCGCGTCTTCTCGCCCGACCCCGACGAGGTCGCGTTCGCGCGCAAGGTCATCGAGGCGATCCCCGACGGCCGCGGCGTCCACATGATCGACGGCAAGATGCAGGACGACGCGACCTGGAAGCAGTGCCGGGTCATGGTCGACCTCGCCGAGATGCTGGCGCGCAAGGATCCGCAGCTGGCCGCGACCTACGGGCTCGGAGCCCCCTGACCGACGGGTCAATCGGTTGCCTGTAGGCTTGCGGCTCGATGCGGTTCTTCGAGTTCGAGGCGCGCGAGATCGTCAAGCGAGCCGGGATTCCGGTGACCGACTTCGGGTTCGCGACGATGCCCGAGGAGGCCCGGGCGATCGCCGAGCGCATCGGCGGCCCCGTGGTCGTGAAGTCGCAGGTCCTGACCGGCGGGCGGATGAAGGCCGGCGGCGTGCAGTTCGCCGACACGCCCGACGAGGCCGCCGAGCACGCCGAGCGGATCCTCGCGCTGGAGATCAACGGCCACGCTCCCCGCGGGGTGCTCGTCGACCCCCGCGCGCAGGTCCGCCAGGAGTTCTACGCGGGCGTCGTCTGGGACGGGATCCGCAAGCGCCCGGTCATGCTCTTCAGCGACCTCGGCGGCATCGACATCGAGCAGGTGGCCGAGGAGCACCCCGACCACGTCGGGCGCCAGCACGTCTCGAACCTGCTGCCGCTCAGCCCCTTCAGCGCCAAGCAGGTGATCGCGGCGGTCGGCGTCACCGGCTCGCGCCTGAACCGCCTCGTGCCGATCCTCACGCGCTTGGCCGGGCTCTTCGCCCGGCGCGACCTCACGCTGGCGGAGATCAACCCCCTCTGCGAGCTCGAGGACGGCTCGTTCGTCGCGCTCGACGCGCATGTCGAGATGGAGGACGAGGCGCGCGCGCGCCAGGCCGCGCTGCTGCACGAGCTGGGCGTCGGCGACGAGGAGACGCGGCAGGCGCGCGAGCCGACGCCGTTCGAGCTCGCCGGCGAGGAGGTCGACGCCACCGACCACCGCGGCGTGGCCGGCAACGTCACCGAGTTCGACGGCGACCTCGGCCTCGTCATCGGCGCGGGCGGCGGCTCGCTCACGCTCTTCGACGCCGTCCGCGCCCACGGCGGCCGGCCCGCCAACTACTGCGAGATCGGCGGCAACCCGAGCGTGGCCAAGGCCTGCGGCCTGGCCAAGCTCGTGCTCCAGAAGCCCGGCGTCGACCGGATCGCGGTCATGATGTCGATCGTCTCGAACACGCGCGTCGACATCGTGGCCCGCGGGGTCATCAAGGCCTGCCTCGAGCTCGGCATGGACCCGGCCGAGAAGATCTCGATCTTCCGCATCCCGGGCGCCTGGGAGGAGGAGGGCTTCAAGATCCTCGAGCGCTACGGCGTGCGCTACGCGGACCGCTCGACGTCGCTCAACGAGGCCGCGCGGATGGCGGTGGCCCGGGCATGAGCATCCTCGTCGACGAGACCACGACGTTCCTCGTGCAGGGCATCACCGGGCGCGAGGCGGTCAACCTCACCCGCGAGTGCCTGGACTACGGCCGGGGGGCGAAGGTCGTCGGCGGCGTCACCCCCGGTCGTCGCGGGCGCGAGGTGCACGGCGTGCCGGTCTTCGACACAGTCGACCAGGCCGTCGCGCACCACGGGCGTCCGATCGACGGCTCGGTCGTCACCGTCCCCCCGGCCTTCACAAAGGACGCCGTGTTCGAGGCGGTCGAGAACGGCGTCAAGCTCGTGGTCATCGTCACGGAGCGGATCCCGCGCCGCGACGTGGCCCAGATGGTCGAGCTCGCGACGCTGCGCGGCGCGCGGATCATCGGCCCCAATTGCCTGGGGATCATCGTCCCCGACGTCGTCAAGATGGGCGGCATCGGCGGGCCGGCCACGGACGCGGCCAAGGCCTACACGCCCGGGCCGATCGGCGTCATCAGCCGCTCCGGCGGGATGACGACCGAGATGTCCTCGACGCTGAGCGCCGCCGGGCTGGGCCAGTCGACCGCGGTCTCGATCGGGGGCGACGCGATCATCGGCTCCTCCTACGCCGAGCTGATGCCGCTCTTCGAGGCCGACGAGCAGACCCGCGGCATCGTCATCTACACCGAGCCGGGTGGGCGCATGGAGGCCGAGCTCGCGCGCTGGGTGACCGAGAACGACTCGCGCCTGCCGATCGTCGCCTTCATGGCCGGGCGCTTCATGGACGAGATGCCGGGCATGAGCTTCGGCCACGCCGGAACGATCGTCGAGGGCCGCGAGGACACCGCCGGCGAGAAGATCGCCCGCCTCGCCGAGGCGGGGATCGCCGTCGCCGAGCGCATCGAGGACATCCCCCCGCTCATCCGCGAGCGCATGGAGGTCACGGCATGAGGCGCGACGGCGTCTTCATCGGCGTCGAGGTCGAGGACGCCGTCGCGGGCGACCCCGCGGTCGCCGAGCGCCTGGCCGAGGTCTGCCCCGTCGACATCTTCGCCAGCGAGGACGGCCGCGTGGTCCTCGTCGAGGACAACCTCGACGAATGCGTCCTCTGCCGGCTCTGCCTCGACGCGACGCCCGCGGGCGCCGTGCGGGTGCTCAAGCTCTACGACGGCGAGGCTGCGCTGGCCCGGGCATAGCGCCCGCCCGTGCCGCTCTCGATGCCCGCGCTTGCACAGGACAACCTACGGGTGTCCGAGGAGCAGACCTGCGCCCGCCGCCGACCGGCGACAGGGAGGAGGGCGCGCCGGCCGGCGCGGGCTACCTCAGCACTATGCCCGTTCGTGACGCGTTCCTACCACGTCCGGCCGGGCTCAGCCGCGCCGGCCGACGAGCGCGCCGTAGGCGTCCGGGCGGCGCGTGTCCAGGAACGGGAAGAGCTCGAGCCAGTCGCGGCGCTGGTCGAGGTCGAGGTCGGCGACGAGGACCGCGGGCTCGTCTCGCGGCGCCTGGACGAGGATGCGGCCGTAGGGGTCGGAGACGAACGACGACCCGTAGAAGGCCAGGGTCCCCTCCGTGCCGATCCGGTTGATCGCGACCATGAACGTCGCGTTGGCGATGCCGTTGGCGACGATGACCTGCTGCCACAGCGGGCGCGTGTCGAAGCCGGGATGGTCGGGCTCGGAGCCGATCGCCGTCGGGTAGACGATGACCTCGGCGCCGGCGAGGCTGTAGGCGCGCGCGAGCTCGGGGAACCACTGGTCCCAGCACGTCGGGAAGCCGAACCGGGCCGCCCCCAGGGCGACGACCGGAAAGCCGTCCTCGGGCGGGCCGGGCCGGAAGTACTTGTCCTCGTGGTAGCCCGCGGTGACCGGGATGTGCAGCTTGCGCGTCCGCGCCACGAGCTCGCCCTGCGGTGAGAGCACGACCGCGGTGTTGAAGCCGAGGCCCGGCTCGTCGACGCGCTCGTAGAGCGACGCGTGGACGTGGACGCCCGTCGCGCGCGCGAGGTCGGCCGCCCAGCGGCACGTCGGGCCGTCCGGCACGGCCTCGGGCTCTGCCCCCGAGCCACCCGGGCCCGGACCGTCGGGCGTGAGGGCGAAGTACGGCGAGAGCGTGAGCTCCTGCAGGCAGACGAGCGTCGCCCCCTCTCCCGCCGCGAGGCGCACGCCTTCGGCGAGGGCCGCGCGGTGCTCGGCGGGATCGGGGTGCCAGCGGTGCTGGACGGCGCCGATGCGCACCGGCGCGCGCTCGGGCTCGCGAACCCGCGCGGGCGAGGGCGGCACGGAGCCCAGGGCCGTGACGAGGCGCGGCGTCTCGTTCACGCCGAGGACGCTATCGGCACCTGCTGGGTGATGCAGTGGGGTCCGCCGCCCCCGAACGCGAGCACCGCGCCGGGCACCCCGACGGCCTCGCGGCCCGGGTAGGCGTGGGCGATGCGCTGCAGCGCATCGTCGTCGGTGGTCGCGTCCGCGAGCGGGACGATGAGCGCCCCGTTGCAGACGTAGAAGTTCAGGTGGCTGCAGACCACGGTCTCGCCCTCGACCTCGACGGACGGGAGGATCGGGAACTCGAGCACCGCGAGCCCGGCCTCCTCCAGGCGCGCACGGTTGTCCTCCATCGGCTCGTGGTCGGGGTGGCCCTTCGGCGCGGACTGCAGCAGCACCTCGCCGTCGCGCGTGAAGGCCGCGATCAGGTCGACGTGACCGTCGGTGTCGCGGTCCTCGGCCAGGCCGCGCCCGAGCCAGACGACCCGGTCGGCGCCGAGGTGATCGCGCAGGCCGAGCTCGATCGCCTCGCGGTCGAGGGCCGGGTTGCGGTTGGGGTTCAGCAGGCACTGCTCCGTCGTGATCACGGTGCCCGTGCCGTCGACGGCGATCGCGCCGCCCTCGAGCACGAACGGCGCCTCGTAGACGTGATCGCCGAGGCGCTCCGCCAACAGGCGCCCGATCGCGGCGTCGCGGTCCCAGGGCGGGAAGCGCCCGCCCCACGCGTTGAAGCCGAAGTGCACGGCTGCGCGGGCGCCGTGGCGGCCGAGGACGAAGACCGGGCCGCTGTCGCGCAGCCACGAGTCGTCGATGGGGAGCTCGACGATCTCGCACGCGGCGGAGAGCGCCGCCCGCGCCTCCGCGGCGGCGCCGGCGTCGGCGCAGACCATCGTGACCGGCTCGAAGGCGGCGATCGCGTTGGCCGTCGCCGCGTAGGCGGCCTTCGCCCCCTCGAGCTGGCGGCGCCAGAGCTCGCGGCGGCACGGCCAGGCCATGAGCGTGCGCTCGTGGCGCGCCCCCTCGGCGGGCATTGCGAACCCGTCGGCCGCCGGGACGCTCAGCGGCGCGCCCTTCGCGTGCGGTTGCGCTCCTCCTGGCGCTCGACGACCGTGACGATGAGCTTGAGGTACTGGTCCACGCCCGTCGCCTTCGCCTGACCGTGGAGGAAGGCCTCCCGCCAGTCGGGCACCTTCGCCTCGTGCTCGACCATTGCGTTGAAGAACTCGCGGCGCATGTCCAGGCGGATGCGCGCGTCGGTCGCGATGTCCTTGCGGACCTCGAGCTTGGGAAGCTCGAGGCGGAACTGCTGCACGTCGCCCCGCCCGCGCAGGTCGACCCCGACGACGAGCTTGAGCGGCCTGAGTGCGGGGACCTCCTCGAGCAGCGCGCGAGCGGCCTGCTCGATGAGGATCTTCGCGTCCGCCGCCATCGGCGCGCACTCTACCCGGCGTCAAGAGCTCACTCGTCGAAGCCCGCGAGCGGGTGCTCGTCGCGCAGGAACTCGGCGAAGAGCGGGACGGTGAAGTCCACGTACGCGCGACGCGGGCTCCAGACCAGGCCCTTCTTGATGAGCCCGTCGCGCTGGACGGAGACCGCGCGCTGGTCGGCGGCGCCGAACGCGGCGGCCACCGCCCGCGTGCGGTACGGCGGGTCGCCGAGCGATCCCATCGCCGCCAGGTAGCGCTGCTCGGCGTCGGTGGCCAGGCCGAAGCGCGTGCCGAAGAAGTCGCGCGAGAGCGACTCGCGCACGACCTCGCGGACCGTGGCGACGTCGGCGGCCGTGACCGGCGAGCGCTCGACGTGGTTCCACAGCTCGCGCCCGTACTCCTGGATGAAATAGGGGTAGCCGGCCGACTCGGCGACGACCGCCGCGACCGCCGCCGGCTCGAAGGCGACGCCGTGCACGCCGGCGGGACCGACGAGCGCGGAGCGCGCCGACGCGGGACGCAGGCGCCCGAGCTCGCGGTGGGTGAAGAGACGGTCGGCGTAGGGCTTGGCCGCGAACAGCCGCCCGGGCAGGTCGGGCAGCCCGGCGCCGACGAGCGCGACCGGCAGCTCGTGCTTCGCGAGGGCCTGGAAGGAGAGGCAGACGGCGGCCAGCGACGGGCCGTCGAGGTTGTGCATCTCGTCGAGGAGGAAGAGCGCGCCGGTGCGCGCGGCGACCGCGACGTCGCCGACCGCGCGCAGGAGCTCGGCGAGATCCTCCTCGGGGTCGCCGCTGTCGGCGGTGCCGGTGGCCGGCTCGACGCGCAGACCGAACCACGCCCCCGGGGCCCCCGCGCCGAGGCTGAACGCCCCGACGACGCCGAGCGCGCGCCGCGCGCGGTCCTTGACGCGGTGCTTGAGGCTCAGCGAGCGCAGGACGCGGACGGCCATGCGCGCGAAGGTCAGCCGGAAGTCGGGCTGCGAGCCGACCTCGACGACCTCCGACGTCGCCCAGCCGCGCTCGGAGGCGATCGCGTCGAACTCGAGCAGCAGGACGGTCTTGCCGACGCCCCGCAGCCCCGAAGCGATGAGGCTGCGCTCGTGGGCACCCTCGGAGAGGCGGTCGACCAGGAGCGCGAGGCGCTCGAGCTCCTCGTCGCGGCCGGCGAGCTTGCGCGGGCGCAGCCCGGCGCCGGGGGTGTAGGGGTTGCGTCGCTTGTCCACGGTGATGTCTGTCGGTCTCTGTGAGAGTCGCCAGAAACGCTCGGCGGTTGACACCCGGCCTGCGCCCTTTCTAGGCGATCGCGCAGACGCCATTAGAGTTCGCCCGCGTGCCCGCGCCGCGCCGCAACGTGCTGCCCCACGGCTTCGACCGCGAAAGCCCCGGATGAGCGCCGCCGCCGCCGGCGCCCGCCTGGCCGCGGGCGGCGCGCCGCGACTGGGGATCGTGCTCGGCTCGGGGCTCGGCGCCGTCGCCGACGCGGTGACCGACGCGGAGGTCGTCGGCTACGACGAGCTCGAGGGCTTCCCGCGCCCGGACGTCGCGGGCCACGCCGGCCGGGCGGTCCTCGGGCGGCTCGGCGGCGTGCGCGTCGCGGCCCTTCAGGGCCGCACGCATCTCTACGAGGGCGGCGACCCCGGGCCGCGGCGAGTACCGGTGCGGGCGCTGCGGGCGGCCGGGGCAGAGGCGGTCGTGCTGACGAACGCCGCCGGGTCGCTGCGCCCCGACGTCGGACCGGGGCGGCTCATGGCCGTCACCGACCACATCAACCTCACGGGACACAACCCGCTCGCCGGCCCCGACGAGGACGGGCTGGGACCGCGCTTCCCGAGCCTGCGCGACGCCTACGACCCGGCGCTGCTCGACGGCCTGCGCGCCGCCGCGGCCGAGCGCGGGATCGACCTCGCCGAGGGCGTCTACCTCGCGGTGACCGGCCCGAGCTTCGAGACCCCCGCCGAGATCAGGGCCTTCCGCACGCTCGGCGCGGACGCGGTCGGCATGTCGACGGTCCACGAGACGATCGTCGCTCGCCACTGCGGGCTGCGCGTCGCTGCGGTCTCGGTCATCACGAACCTGGCCGAGGGGCTCTCCGACGCGCCGCTCAGCCACGAGGCCACGCTGGCCGACGCGGCCCGCGCGGCCGGCGACCTCGCCGGCCTGCTCGAGACCTTCGCACGGAGGATGGCCACGTGATCGACGCCGCAGACGAGCGGTAGCGTGGCGATCGCGCGCCTCACGGTCGCCCGCCCGTCCGCCGCGCCGCCGGCGGGGGGGTCGAATCTCTCCGACGAGGTCGAGCTCTACCAGCGCACGTACTCGACGCTGCTGCGCTCGAGCGGCGAGACGCGCCTGCGGGTGCTCGAGCCCTCGCACCGCGCCATGGGCTCGAGCCTGCATCCGCTGGCCGACGACGGCGAGCTCGACCTCGGCGCCTTCCTCTACGCGATCCGCCGGCTGCCCGACGCGATCGTCCGCGCCGAGCTCATCGTCATGGGCCAGGAGGCGACGCTCTTCGCGCGCGCGGGCTTCGGCCCGCTCGAGACGTGGGATCCCGTCGAGGCGCCGGCGCGGCGCCGGCGCTGGTACGACGGCGGCGAGAGCGTGCTCGCGGTGCTGCTGGCCAGCGAGTCCGACGTCGACGACCTGATCCCCACGCTCGTCGCGCTGCAGCTCGAGTGGAACAAGCTGCGCCGGCGCATGCGCGCCGCGGGCTGGCCACCGGAGGGCGCGGGGGTCGCCCCGGCCGCGTGCGTCGAGGCGCTCGGCGGCGCCGAGGAGGACTGGATGCGCCTGCGCGACGGGTGGGGCGAGCGCTTCGAGGAGCGCCTCCGCGCGATCGCGCGGCGCGGCCTCTCGCTGCGAGTGCGCATGCTCGGCGGCACCCAGGTCGGCTACCAGCGCATGACGCGGCGCTGGTGGGCGCCCGTGCGCGAGCGCCTCGTCGCGGCCGGCGTCCCCGACGGCCCGCTGTACTTCGTCTCCTCCAACACGCACTCGCTCTCGAACCTCGTCACCGGGCTGGCGCGCGAGCGCGAGGCCGAGCTCGTGGCGTTCGTCGAGCGCGGCGAGGACCGCGACCTCCAGACCGAGCTCGCGGCGTTCCGCGAGGGCCGCACCGAGGGCTCGTGGGAGAACTTCCTGATCTTCGTCGCGCGCGCGTTCTTCGACGCCGGCAGCCCCGAGCTGCGCGAGCGCCGCCGGCTCGCCGAGGCCGCCGCCGGTGTCGACCACCTGCGCTCGCGCACCGCCCTGCGCGTCGCCGCCCAGGTCATCCCGCTCGCGCGGCTGGCGCCCGAGCGCCTTGACCCGCGGCTCGGGGAGGTCGACGCCGGGCGCCTGGCCGCCTCGCCCGCGGTCGTCGTCAACGTCGACTACCCGCTCGGCCTCGCCGCTTACAACCTCCTGCACGAGGTCGCCGTCGACTCCGCCAACCTGCGCGGGGTCTACGTGCTCGGCAAGGCGGCGACGCTCAACGCCGACGTCGGCGACGTCATGATCTCGAGCGTCGTCCACGACGAGCACTCGCGCACGACGTACTGGCTCGACAACGCGTTCTCGGTCGACGACATCGCGCCCGACCTGCGCTTCGGCACGGGCCTGGACAACCAGCGCGCGGTGACCGTGAAGAGCACGTTCCTGCAGAACCGCCAGTACCTGGACTTCTACTACCGCGAGGCGTTCACGGTGGTCGAGATGGAGGCCGGCGCGTACTGCGACGCGGTCTACGAGATCGCCGACGCCGAGCGCTACCCGGTCGGCGAGGCCGTGAACTTCTCCAAGCTCCCGATCGACCTCGGGATCATCCACTACGCCTCCGACACCCCGTACACGCAGGCGCGCACGCTCGGCGCCCGCGGCCTGTCGTACTACGGCATGGACTCGACGTACGCGTCGTCGCTGGCGATCCTGCGGCGGATCCTGCGCCTCGAGGGCGTGCTCGCCCCGCCCGCTGCCACGAACGGGTGACGACGAGCCTGCCAGAGCGTTCGTGCGGGGCGCCGGGGTGCTACGAGCGCACGCGCACGACGCCGCTTACCGCGGCCGCATACGGATACGCCGCCGTCGGGCGCACGCGCACGCGGAAGGCGCCGCGGCCGGCGATCCGGGTCGCGAGCGCGAAGCGCCCATCGGCGCGCGCGCTCGTCGTGCGCAGCGTCCGCCACGCGCCGCGCCGCCCGAGGGCCTGCAGCTCGAGCTTCACCGCGCCCGGGGGCACCGGGCGCCCCGACAGGCGCCCGCGGAACGTCGCGGTCCGCCCGGGCCCGACGCGCGGGGAACGGACCGACAGCCCCGCGCGGACGGCGAGGCGCACGGCCCGCGTGACGCCCAGCCCCTCGTCGCCGGCGAACGCCCGGTAGCTGAGCAGGACCCTGCGCGAGGCCCCAGCCCGCAAGCGGGCGGCGAAGCTGCCGTCGCGGCGCGTGCGCACCGACCCGGCGCCCGCGTAGCGCGCGCCGCGCCGCGCTTCTCGAGCCAGGAGGCGCAGCCGCGCGCCCGCGATCGCGCGCCCGGCCGCGTTGCGCAGCGTCCCGCGGACCGTCGCCTCGCGGCCGAAGCCCACCGTGGCCGTGGCCCGCAGGACCGACACGCGCCGGCGCTTGCCCTTCACCCGGCGCACGACCGTCCTGCGGAAGCCCGCGCTCAGCCGCGCCCCGTCGCCGGCGCCGAGACCGTTCCCGCGCCCGCGCGCAGCCACGGCGAAGGGGGCCGAAACGGTCTGATTGCCGGCGGCGTCGGTCACCCGCAGCAGCAGCGCGTGGCGGCCCACGAGCTGCTTGGCGGGCGCGACCGCGCCGGCCGGGAGGTCCTGGCAGGGCAGCGAGCGGCGAAAGTCGCACGCGCCCGCCAGGACGCCGGTGACCACGGGCCGGGCGGGGTTGGTGACGTCGACGAGCTCGGCGCGGCGGATGCCGGTGTTGTCGCTCGCCCCGAAGCCGACGGCCTCGGCGCCCGTCCGCGGGCCGGGGGCGAGCAGGCCCTCCCCCGCGCGCACGAAGAGCGCGGGCGGACTGGGGTCGTCGACCGTGACGCGCGCGCCGGTCAGGCGCACGCCGACGTCGGCGCCGCCATCCAGGGCGCACGGCGAGGACGCGCCCGCCCAGCACCCCGCCTGGATCGACATCGTCGTGGGCGCCGAGACGCGAAGCGCGATCGGGGACGCTGCGCGCTGGAGCACGATCGCGGTCTCGGGCACGTCCTTGACCTGGACATCGCCGAGCCCCACGTAGCCGAGCCAGCGGCCCTCCTCGTTGAGCGCGGCCTGCTCGTCGGGGTCCCACTGGCCCGCGCCGAGGACAACCGCGTCACCGAGGGTGACGATCGCGTCGGTGCTCTCCGAAGGCGCCGCGACCCAGCGCATGCCGAGGCGCAGCTGGTAGTCGGCGATCGTCGTGCCCGGCGGCGCCTGGAAGCGCAGCCCCGCGTACGTGCCCTGCGGGTAGCTGAAGCCCGGCGCGAGCGCGACCCCGATCGGGTCGCGGGGGACGGCGCACGACGCGTCGGTCTGGAAGCGCCCGTCGCCGGCGGGCGCATTGGAGGCCGCCCAGGCGAGGTTGGCGTAGAGACCGCCGCCGCTCTCGCACGTGACGACGTCGTAGGTGCCCGCGCGGGCGAGGCCCGGCGCGGCGAGCGCGAGCGCGAGCACGGTCAGCAGGATCGCCGGCCTCGGAGCCACGTCGCCTGCAACCCGCCGGAGGTCGCTCAGATGCGGTGGCGCTGTAGGAGCTTCTTGCCGATGACCATGCGCTGGATCTCCGACGTCCCCTCGCCGATGAGCAGCAGCGGCGCATCGCGGTAGAGGCGCTCGATCTCGTACTCCTTGGAGTAGCCGTAGCCGCCGTGGACCCGGAAGGACTCCTCGACACATGTGCGCGCGGCCTCGGAAGCGAAGAGCTTGGCCATGCCGGCCTCGAGGTCCGAGCGCTCGCCGGCGTCCTTGAGCCGGGCGGCGCGCAACGTCAGCAGCCGCGCGGCGTCGACCTGCGTGGCCATGTCGGCGAGCTTGAACTGGATCGCCTGGTGCTCGGCGATCGGCTTGCCGAACGTCCGGCGCTGCTGGGAGTAGACGAGCGCGAGCTCGAGCGCCCGCTGCGCGATGCCCACGCCTCGCGCGGCGACGTTCACGCGCCCGACCTCGAGCGCGTCCATCATCTGCGCGAACCCGTTGTCGAGCCCGGCCTCCTCGCCGCCGAGGACGTTCTCGGCCGGGCAGTGGTAGCCGTCGAAGACCAGCTCGGTCGACTCGACGCCCTTGTAGCCGAGCTTGCGGATCTTCGGCGGGACCGTGAAGCCGGCGTAGGCGCCGGTGTTCTCGCCGACGCCGGACTCCTTCTCGGCGATGAAGCAGGTCATCCCCTTGTGGCGCGGCTCGGCGTCGGGGTCGGTCCGGACGAGCACGAAGACGACCCCGGACATGAGCCCGTTCGTGACCCACATCTTCTGACCGTTGATCTCGTAGCCGCCGTCGTCGACCTTGCGGGCCGACGTCTTGATGGCCTGCACGTCGGAGCCGAGCTCGGGCTCCGACAGCGAGAACGCGGCGCGCAGCTCGCCGGTGGCCATCCGCGGCAGGTACTTCTGGCGCTGCTCCTCGGTGCCGTACTTCAGCAGCAGGTAGGTCCCGATGAAGTGCGTGTTGATGATGCCGCTGATCGATATCCAGCCACGCGAGAGCTCCTCGACGACCATCGTGTAGGTCGTCAGGTCGAGCCCCAGCCCCCCGTACTCCTCGGGGATCGTGATCCCGAAGAGGCCGAGCTCCTGCATCTGCTCGACGATCGCGGTGGGGTAGCTGTCCTCCGCATCGTGATGCTCGGCCTGGGGCAGGATCTGCTCGTCTGCGAATCGGCGGACCATCTCGGTGATCGCCCGCTGCTCGTCGGTCTTCTCGAAGCTCAGGGTCGCGGCGGCCATGGCGAGAGCATACTTCGGCAGCTCTGCCCGGCTCATCCCCCACGAGCACGTGAACTTCGCGCGCGACGTCGTCGACGCCGCCGATCCCGGCGCCCGCGCGCTCGTCGAGCTCGCGCGCGACGGCGCCCGCCGCGAGTGGTCGTTCGGCGAGGTCGCCGGGCGCGGCGCGCGGCTGGCGGGCTCGCTCGCGGCGCGCGGCGTCGGGCGTGGCGACGTCGTCCTCACGCTCGTGGGCAACCGCCCCGAGTGGGTGCTGACGATGCTCGCGTGCTTTCGCCTCGGCGCGGTCGCGCTCGCGTGCAGCGAGCAGCTGCGCGCCGGCGACCTGCGCGTGCGCCTCGCCGTGGCACGGCCGGCGCTCGTCGTCGCCGACGAGCGCAACCGCGCCGAGCTGGAGGCCGCCGCGCCCGGCTGCCCGGTGCTGCTCGTGCCCGACGAGGGCCTGTTCACGGCGGCGCCCGCGCCCGCGATCGAGCTGGCGCCCGACGAGCCGTGCCTGCTGACCTTCACGAGCGGGACCGCCGGCGAGCCCAAGGCCGTGCTCCATGCGCAGCGCTACCTGCTCGGCCAGCGGCTACAGGCCGGGCACTGGCTCGGCGCGCGCGCCGGGGAGCTCGTCTGGTGCACGGCGGCGAGCGGCTGGAGCAAGTCGGCGCGCAACGTCTTCATCGCCCCGTGGCTGCTCGGCGCCGCGGCGCTCCTGCACGACGCGCGCTTCGATCCGCACGAGCGCCTCGAGCTCCTCGCGCGTGAGGACGTCAACGTCCTCTGCATGGCCCCGACCGAGTTCCGCGTCGTCGCCAAGCGCGCGACGCCGGGCCCGCTGCCCGCGCTGCGCGGGCTCGTGGCCGCGGGCGAGGCCCTCAACCCCGAGGTCCTGCGCGCCTGGGAGCAGGCGACTGGCCTGCAGATCCGCGACGGCTACGGGCAGACCGAGACCGGCCAGATCACCGCCAACCGCGCGGGCGAGCCGGCGCGCCCGGGCTCGATGGGCCGGCCGCTGCCGGGCGTGCGCGTGTGGGTGGACGGCGGCGAGCTCGTCGTGGACCCCGGCAGCGTGCCGACGTTCTTCCTGCGCTACCTCGGCGAGCCGCCGCCCCGCGGCCCGTGGCGAACGGGCGACCGCGTCTCCGTCGACGACGATGGCTTCCTGTGGTTCGAGGGCCGGACGGACGACGTCATCATCTCCGCGGGCTACCGGATCGGGCCCTTCGAGGTCGAGTCCGCGCTCGTCGAGCACCCGGCGGTGGCCGAGGCGGCCGTCGTCGCCGCCCCGGACGAGGAGCGCGGCAGCGTGGTGCGCGCGATCGTCGTCCTGCGCGACGGCGTCGATGGCACCGACGCGCTCGCCCGAACGCTCCAGGACCACGTCAAGGCGCGCACCGCGCCGTACAAGTACCCGCGGCTCGTCGAGTGGGCCGACACGCTGCCCAAGACGGCGAGCGGCAAGGTGCGCCGCGCGCTCCTGCGCGGCAAGGACTGATGGCGATCACGGTCAGCGACCTGACCGGGATCGTGACGAGCCGTGCGCTCAGGCGGTCAGCTCGCGCGCCATCTCGGCGAAGACGCCGACGTAGGCGTCGACGGCCTCCTCGGTGTGGGTGACCGAGAGCGTCCACTCCTCCTCGCGGCCGGGCGTCATGAAGATCCCGCGGTTCATGTTGAACAGCCACGCGAGGTCGGCGAGCTCGGCGTCCTGGTTGGCCTTGAAGGTCTCGTAGTCGACGATCCTCACGGGCGAGAACGTCACGCAGCCCTTCGAGCCGACGCCGACGGCGTAGCCCGGCAGGTTGTGGCGCTCGATGACCTCGGCGCAACCGCGCAGGATGCGATCGTTGAGCGCGTCGAGGCGCTCGTAGGCGTCGGGGGTGAGCACCTCGAGCAGGTTCGCGCGCGCGGCCGCCATGCCGAGCGGGTTGCCGTTGTAGGTCCCCACCTGGAAGACGCTGCCGTCCTCGACGACCGACATGACGTCCGCGCTGGCGCCGATCGCGCCGCTCGGCAGGCCGCCGCCGAGCGCCTTGGCCAGCGTCACCATGTCGGGCACGACCCCCCAGCGCTCGACCGCGCCGCCGGCCGCGATGCACAGGCCGGTCTTGACCTCGTCGAAGATCAGCACGATGCCGCGGCGGGCGGTGATGTCGCGCACGGCCTGCAGGTAGCCGTCCTCGGGAAGCACGACGCCGAGGTTCATCATCGCCGGCTCCATGATCACGCAGGCCGGCTTGCGGCCCTCGCGTTCGAGCGCGGCGATGCGCCGCTCCATCGACTCGGCGTCGTTGAAGTGCACCGCGAAGACCTGGTCGACCGTCGCCTGCGGGATGCCGGCCCCGTAGGGCAGCGAGCGCGGCGCGTCGTGCGGGCCGATCTCGTCGTAGGCCACGCCGATCGAGACCATCACCGTGTCGTGGTGGCCGTGGTAGGAGCCGAAGATCTTCAGCACCGTGTCGCGCCCGGTCTTGGCCCGCGCGATCCGGATCGCGTCCATCGTGGACTCCGACCCCGAGTTCGTGTAGCGCCAGCGCTCGAGGCCCCAGCGCCGCGCGAGCTCCTCGGCGACGACGACGGCGTCCTCGGTCGGCGCCGCGAAGTGGGTCCCGCGCCCGTAGCGCTCGGTCACCGCGCGGCCGATGGCCGGGTGCGCGTGGCCCTGGACCATCGAGCCGAAGCCGTTGTGGAAGTCCCACATGCGGTTGCCGTCGACATCCCACACGACCGGTCCCTCGCCGTGCTCGAGGTAGATCGGCCACGGCTCGCGCACCTGGTAGGAGGACGCCACGCCCGCGCTGAGCACGCGGGCGGCGCGCTTGAACATGGCCAGCGACGCCCCGGTGGACGCGTTCAGGCGCGCCTCCTCGCGCTCGGTGAGCTCGCGGATGCGCTCGCGGTCGAGCGCGACGGGCGTGGTCGCTGCCATGGTCTCGGTCACCTCTGTGCGACGGGAGTGGCGAGCTTAGCTCGGCGAGGACGCCCGTCAGCGCCCGGTACGAGGGCGACGGCGTTGGTCAGCGCGCCTCGGCCTGCCTTCGACCGAGCACGTCGCGCACGTGGCGCGCGATCTCGAGGTCCTCGCGCGCGAGCACGACCACGGTGCGCACCGCCGATCCGTCGGCGCTGATCTCGGCGTCGCCGTCCACGGCCTCGTTGTGCGCGGCGTCGACCACGACGCCGAGGAACGCGAGCCCGCCGGCGGCGAGCGCGCGCACCGGCGCCGAGCGCTCGCCGACCCGGCCGGTGAAGCACAGCGCGTCGAGGCCGCCCAGCGCGGCGGCCATGGCCGCGATCCCGGCCCGCAGGCGGTGGACGTAGACGCCGAGCGCGAGCCGCGCTGCGCCGTCGTCGCGGGCGAGGACCTCGCGCATGTCGGCGGTGCCCGCGAGCGCCAACAGGCCCGACTCGCGCTCGAGCGCGTGCGCGACCTCGCCGACGTCGAGGCCGGCGTGCTCGACGAGCCAGGTCACCAGGCCGGGGTCGACCGTGCCCGAGCGCGTCGCCATGACGAGACCCTCGAGCGGGGTGAAGCCCATCGTCGTGTCAACCGAGCGCCCGACGCGCACCGCGCACAGCGACGCCCCCGCGCCCAGGTGGCAGATCACGACCCGCGCCGCCTCGTCGCCGACGAGCTCGGCGGTCCGCCGCGCCGCGTACGCGTGGGAGAGCCCGTGGAAGCCGTAGCGGCGGACGGCGAGGCGCTCGCGCCAGTCGCTCGGCACGGCGTAGGTAAAGGCCTCGGGCGCCAGCGTGGCGTGGAAGGCCGTGTCGAAGCAGGCGACCGCCGGCACCTGCGGCCGGGCGGCGCGCACGGCGCACAGCGCCTCGAGCGCGGGCGGGACGTGCAGGGGAGCCAGTGCCGCGACCTCGCGCAGGGCATCGAGCACCTCGTCGTCGACGCGCACCGGCGCCGTGAGGTGGGGGCCGCCGTGTACGAGCCGATGACCCGTCGCGTCGGGCGACCCGAGCGCGTCGAGCGCGTCGCGGAGCTCCCTCTCGGGGGCACGACCGCCCGGCGCGTCGAGGTCCCGGCGCCCGAGCACCTCGTCGCCCGGCCCGAGCAGCGCGAGCTTCATGCTGCTCGAACCCGCGTTGACGACGAGGACCCGCACGCTACGCGGACTCGCCGCGCTGCACCCCGCCCGCGCCGCCGTCCGCCGGCCAGGCCCAGTCGCGCACGTCCGGCATGTCGTCGCCGACCTGCCGCGTGTAGCGCCGGTGGCGCAGGCGCTCGTCGACCATCTCCTGGCGAACCTGAGCGCCGCGCCCGGCGAGGGACGCCACGCGGTCGATGACGTCGATGACGAGGTGGAAGCGATCGAGATCGTTGAGCATGACCATGTCGAACGGCGTCGTCGTCGTGCCCTCCTCCTTGTAGCCGCGCACGTGGAGGTGAGCGTGGCCACGGCGACGGTAGGTCAGCTCGTGGATCAGCCGCGGGTAGCCGTGATAGGCGAAGATCACCGGCCGGTCGGCGGTGAAGAGCGCGTCGAACTCGAGGTCCGACAGCCCGTGCGGGTGCTCGCTCTCCGGCTGCAGGCGCATGAGGTCGACGACGTTGACCACCCGGATGCGCAGCCCTCCGAAGCGCCGGCGCAGCAGCATGCTCGCGGCCACGGTCTCGAGCGTCGGCACGTCCCCGGCGCAGGCGAGGACGACGTCGGGCTCCTCCCCCGCGTCGGTCGACGCCCACTCCCAGATGCCGACCCCCCGAGTGCAGTGCGCGATCGCCTCCTCGACCGTGAGGAACTGCAGCGCCGGCTGCTTGCCGGCCACGATGACGTTGACGTAGTCGCGCGAGCGCAGGCAGTGATCGGCCACCGACAGCAGGCAGTTGGCGTCCGGCGGCAGGTAGACCCGGACGATCTCGGCCTTCTTGTTGACGACGTGGTCGATGAAGCCGGGATCCTGATGGGAGAAGCCGTTGTTGTCCTGGCGCCAGACGTGCGAGGAGAGCAGGTAGTTCAGCGAGGCGATCGGCCGCCGCCACGGGAGCTCGCGGGAGACCTTCAGCCACTTGGCGTGCTGGTTGAACATCGCGTCGACGATGTGGATGAAGGCCTCGTAGGAGGAGAAGAGGCCGTGGCGGCCCGTCAGGAGGTAGCCCTCGAGCCAGCCCTGACAGAGGTGCTCGCTGAGGACCTCCATGACGCGCCCGTCGGGCGCGAGGTGGTCGTCGGCGGGCAGCCGGCGCTCCTCCCACGTCCGGTCGGTGACCGCGAAGACGTCGCCCAGGCGGTTCGACGCGGTCTCGTCGGCGCCGAAGAGGCGGAAGTTCGCCGCGGAGGCGTTCAGCGCGAGGACGTCGCGCAGGTAGGCGCCGAGGACGCGGGTCGCCTCGCCGGTGACCGCGGCCGGCGCGGGTACTTCGACGCCGTGGTCGGTCCAGTCGGGGAGCTCGAGGTCGCGCAGCAGCAGCCCGCCGTTGGCGTGGGGGTTGGCGCCCATCCGGCGCCGGCCCCGCGGCGCGAGCTCGCGCAGCTCACCGACGAGCGCGCCGTCGTCGGTGAACAGCTCCTCGGGCCGGTAGGAGCGCATCCAGGCCTCGAGCGCATCGAGGTGCCTCGGGTTGGCGGCGAGCCCGGAGAGCGGCACCTGGTGGGCGCGGAAGGTCCCCTCCACCGGCTGGCCGTCGACCTCGCGCGGGCCCGTCCAGCCCTTGGGCGTGCGCAGCACGATCATGGGCCAGCGCGGGCGCCGCTCGACGCCGTCCTCGCGCGCCGCGCGCTGCAGCGAGCGGATCTCGTCGACGACGTCGTCGAGCGTGTCCGCCATGAGCTGGTGCATCGCGGCCGGGTCGTCGCCGGCGACGAAGCGCGGCTCGTAGCCGTACCCGACGAGCAGCGAGCGCAGCTCGTCCTCGGGGATCCGCGCGAGCACGGTCGGGTTGGCGATCTTGTAGCCGTTGAGGTGCAGGATCGCCAGCACCGCGCCGTCGCGGCGGGCGTCGAGGAACTTGTTGGAGTGCCAGCTCGTGGCCAGCGCGCCGGTCTCGGCCTCCCCGTCGCCGATCACGCAGCACGCGACGAGGTCGGGGTTGTCGAAGACCGCCCCGTAGGCGTGCATGAGCGCGTAGCCCAGCTCGCCGCCCTCGTGGATCGAGCCCGGCGTCTCGGGGGCGACGTGGCTGGGGACGCCGCCCGGGAACGAGAACTGCCGGAACAGCCGGCGCAGGCCGGTCTCGTCGTGGCCGATGTGGTGGTAGACCTCGCTGTAGGTGCCCTCGAGGTAGACGTTGGCCACGATCCCCGGTCCGCCGTGCCCGGGGCCGCAGATGTAGATCGCGTCGACGTCGCGCTCGCGGATGACCCGGTTCATGTGGACGTAGACGAAGTTCAGACCGGGCGTCGTGCCCCAGTGGCCGAGCAGGCGCGGCTTGACGTGCTCGAGGCGCAGCGGCTCGCGCAGCAGCGGGTTGTCGAGCAGGTAGATCTGCCCGACCGAGAGGTAGTTCGCCGCGCGCCAGTAGGCGTCGAGGCGGTCGAGCTCCTCGGCGGACAGGGGTCCGGCGGTGGCGGTCACGGCGCTCCTTCTGTCGGGACGGTCTCGGCGCGACGTGGCGGGTGCGGCGCGCTCACGCGTGACTCCTACCCGTCCGGGCCGGGACCGGCGCGCTCGCTAGCTCCGCTTGGTCCCTCGCTCCGCTTGATCCCTCGAAAGTACGCGAACGAGTCAACTTTCATAAACCCGGATCCACCGCGGCGGTTAGGTCGGTTCCGTCCGGTCCGGAGAGAAGAATGACCTCCTGTGCAGGGCTTTTACGGCTGTTCGTGGCAGCCGGGGCCTGCGACGGGAGGTCACCTTCATGGTGCAGGATGACAAGCCGGTCGGACTGGACGGCGTGCGGGTGGCCTTCGATGACGAGCGGGTCGTTTCTGACGCCGGGGTGATGCTTGTCGCGACGCTCGCGCGGAGCCTCGGTGCGCTGGACGCAGTTGCTCGGACTTCCCGACACGACCGTTCGCGCCGCGGCCACCCTGCGCCGCCGACTCCTCCAGGTCCCCGGCCGCCTAGCTAACCCGCCACGCACGCGGCTGGACCCTTCACCTCCCGGCCCGCTGGCCCTGGCACGGCGACTACATCAGCGCGCTCAACCGCATCCGCGCGCTCCCCGTCCCGGCCTGACAGCGCGCCGCGCTCACCGACGACGAGTCGATCCGTCCCAGCCGACCCCGGCGCGAGCACCGCTGCCCGCCAACACCACAAGACGCTTCCGCGGAAGCGCCACCGAGCCCCGACGACCCTCGATGACAGCTCCGGACGACCCGCGCACCGCCAGCCCGCCGCCGCGCCCGATTCCAACTCGCCCAGACGGCCCTATCGGTGGATCCGGGATAAAGCTGACACGGTCGGGTGGCCGGGGGCATCGCAGCCCCCGGCTCCCTCAGATCCCGGCGTGACAGTCTCCCGTCACCGGGCTCTTCTCACCAGCCTGTCAGTACGCGCGGACCCACCGCCAGTGGGCGAACAGGCCGGGCTCTCGTTCGAGCAGCGCGGTCCACCACCGCTTGAACCGTTTGTAGGTCCGCAGCCGCCGGTACTTCTTCCCGGCCCAGCGCCTCAGGTAGGTGCTGACGCGCCGCAGGAGGGGATACAGCGCCGACCGGTAGTACCGGCCGTAGTAGTGCATCCACCCGGCGACGATGGGGTTCAGCCATCGCCGCCAGGTCGTTCAGCGTCAGGTTGGTGCGCCGGTGGATCCGCAGTTCGCGGAGCCGGGCGCTTTTGGCCTTGAGCGCCTCGGGGCTGATCGCGGGCAGGAACGACGGTGAAGTACACGCCGTCCTTGCGCCGCGCCTCCCGTGGCCGGAAGGCGAACCCGAGGAAGGTAAAAGAGGTGTGCTCGTGCTCGCCCCGACGGTTGCTGTCCTTGCAATAGACGATCTTCGTCTTGTCGGGGTGAAGCCGCAGCCCCACCTCCTCCATCCGCGCGGCGATCCCGGCAAGCACATACTCTGCTTGCCGCCTGCTCTTGCAGTGCACGACACCATCGTCGGCGTAGCGCTCAAACGGGCAGCCCGGATGGTTCCGGGCCATCCACAGATCGAACGCGTAGTGCATGAACAGGTTCACCAGGATCGGCGAGACCGCCGACCCTTGCGGAGTTCCCTTGTCCCGCTCGACAAGCGTGCCGTCCGGGTGCTGCAGCGGGGCGGCAAGCCACCGCTTGACATACAGCAGCACCCAGCGGGCAGTCGGTGACCGCCTCGACCGCCCTGACCACGAGGTCCCACGGCACGTCGTCGAAGAACTTCTGGACATCCAAATCGATGAGCCAGTCGTACTTCCAGCACCGCCGCCGGCACGCCTCGAGCGCGTCATGGGCCGACTGCTCGGCCGGTAGCCATAGGAGTCCGGGTGGAACCGCGGTTCCGCCCGCTCCTCCAAATGCATGGCCACCACCGTCTGAGCGACCCTGTCCGCGATCGTGGGCACGCCGAGCACTCGGACCCCGCCGCCATGCGGCTTGGGGATCTCCACCGCCCTGACCGGGGGCGGAAAGTAGGACCCCGAGCTCATCCGATTCCAGATCTTGTAGAGGTTGTTCCTCAGATCGGCCTCGAACTCCTCCAGCGCCTGCCCATCCACTCCCGGGGCACCCTTGTTGGCCGCAACCCGCCGGTACGCCTCCCAGACCATCGACTTGGGAATCACAAACGGCTTGTCCTTGGGCTTTGGCATGTACATCCTCGCTTCCTCCCGGGGCTGACGCCCCGGTTGATCGAATCGACATTCCTGGTGAGCCGGCCCCTTGGCTCCACCCCCACCCCAGCGAGCAGCGGCTTCCCAGCTACTACGGGCCGGTCCGCCAGCGAGCGCCGCATCGGTACTCAATGCCTTCGGTTTCTGCCTCGGCACGCTCCCTCTCGCGACCTTGGGGGCCTGCGACCCCGGACGCCGTATCGACGCTCGCCTTCTCACGTTCCGTGCAAGAGCCGCAGACCAGGCTCACGCCGCCTCCACGCCGGGCACCGCCTGGCCAGCACACGGGCATCCGCCAGGCTCATCCCGAGGGAACCCCAAGAACCCCCGATTTCGATGCCATCTAAATGGATTTCGACGACTCAACAGCGCACGCCCCGCCGGACATCCCCGGCCGAGCGCTTCTGGAACGTCTTCCTGGTCCCCACCTGACGCGATCAAGCCGCGCCTTTTCCCTGTCGCTCACCACGACGGTCTTCAGCCAACGCAGCATCAGGGTGGTTTAGCGCCTGCCCCCGAGGGCCGACGCCGGAGGGCCAGCAATCCTCCATCTCTCGCACAGCACCGCCTATGAAAGATGTCTCCTACACGACTTCCTCCTTCAACGTTCGTGACGCACTGGGGTATCCATTTAACCGGACCGCTCTGTCCTCCACGGGCGTCCAGCGGGCGGCCGCTCCATGCTCGGCGGGCGACCACGGGTGCCCGGCGCCGTGCGCGGTCCGGTGCCGGGCCGGGGGTTGGCGATGAGGTCTCGGTAGCGCACCGGGTCGTGGCCGGCGGCGAGCTCGAGCACGCGGTAGAAGACGAGCCCGCGGCTGCGGGAGCGGCGTCGGTTGAAGCGGAACACGAACTCGTTGAGGTAGCCGGGCAGGTGGGCGTCGTCGACCGATCCCTGGTGGGTGCCGAGCAGCCAGCGCTTGGCGAGCGAGGAGACCTTGTGCACCCCGGGGAGCAGCTTCGACGCGTCCGGCCCCGAGGCCCCGGGGATCGGCTGATGCTCGTAGACGCCCGCCGTTGCCGGCCGGTACGGCCGCCACCCGTCGGTGACGACCCTGGCGCCCGGCTCGACGTTGTCGGTGAGGAACGCCCGCAGCTGCTCGGCCGAGCCATCGACGAGCGGCGCCATGCGGCAGCGACCGAACCCCTTGGGCTGGGTGCGCTCGACGGCGACGCCCACCAGCACCTTCTTGCCCTTCTGACGTCCGCCACGCAGCCCCGGCTCCTCGCCGCCGAAGTAGGTCTCGTCGACCTCCACCTCGCCCCCGAGACGCTCGCGGCCCGGTCGCACGAGCACCGAGCGCAGGCGATGCAGCATCGCCCACGCGGTCTGATAGGAGCCGATCTCGAGCAAGCGCTTCAGGCTCAGCGCCGAGATCCCGTCCTTCTGGGAGGCGAACAGCCAGCAGGCGGTGAACCAGACCGTCAGCGGGGTCCGCGTGCGGTCGAAGATCGTGCCCGCCGTGGGCGAGGTACGCGCACCGCAAGCCGAGCACCCGAGACGACCGTCCCCCAGCCGCCAGCCACCCGCCGCCTGCCCGCACTCCGGGCAGACGAACCCATCCGGCCAGCGCAGCCACTCGAGGTAGTCCAGGCAGTCGGCATCGGTCCGAAACCAGGCCTGGAACTCGCCGAGCGACCGCGGATAGTGCTTGCCGGCCTGCAGAGCGGGCACGCCACGATTCTAGTCCGGTTAGATGGATACCCCACAGCTGACAAACGCGAGCGTCCGAGCGCCGGGGCATGCTCAGCGCGATGGCCAGCGTGTTATCACGAGGCCACAAGAATCGGGAGGGGCGGCCACGTTGGTGCACCCGTGGGCGAGGCTCATACGAGTCTGCCACGGCATCTCGCGCACAAGCTCGGCGGTATGAGGCTCGCTCGTTAATAGTTGTTCTTCCTCTCACGATGCGTGGGCTCGACATCAAGCGGTGCGGGCGCAGCACGGAGGAACTCACGGAGATTGAGGGCAGCTGGCGTCTACCCCTATCGCGCGGAGCGGTGGCGTGTCGGATTCCGGCTAGGAGTGGAAAAGCCCCGCAGCTGCGGGGCTTTTCCATCCGGCTGGGCCGGGATGATGGCGGGCGGTTGATGAGGCTGGCCATCGACGGTGAATGGAGGCCATCCAGAGGGTAATGGCTGTTCACGGTGACAGGCGGCCCGGACGGATAGTGGTGCGCGCCGATGATCCGGGGGCTGACGCCGTATGCGGGGCTGGCGGTCAGTGGCGAGCTGGCCAGGCGGCTCGGGCTGGCGGCGTTGGTCGACGCCGAGCTCGCCGTGGAGCGCCGCGCGCGGCCGGTCAAGGTCCGCCGGCGCGGCCTGTCGCCGGGCGAGCTGGTCGTCAGCCTGGCGGAGTGCCAGCTGGTCGGCGGCTCGTTCTTCGATCACATCGAGGACGTCCGCGCCGACCGCGCCGGCGCGGACTTGCGGGCGGTGGCGCGCACGCCGTCGGCGCCGGCGGCGCTGCAGAACGCCAAGCGCTTCCGCCGCGTCCATGTGCAGCGCATCGAGCGCGCGATGGCCAGGGCCGGCCAGCGTCTTGACCGCGGGCTTGGCCGCGACGTCGGCGAGCCGGTGACGATCGATCTGGACGTCACGCAGGTGACCGTCTACGGCAGCCAGAAGCAGGGCGCCGGCCGCAGCCGCCACGGCTCGATGAGCTACGCGCCGCACGTCGCGTTCTGGGCGCAGCGCGGCCGCGCGCTGACCAGCGAGCTGGTCGGCGGCAACAAGGAGAAGCTCTCGGGCGGCGAGTGCGCCAAGATCGCGCGGCGTGCGCTCGCCGGACTTCCGCAGAAGCTGAGCACACGAATGCGCTGAAAATGGTAAGCGTTCAGTCTCCCGGCGGGTTCACGCCAGGAGCGGCACGGGATCGCCGCGGGAGTGGGCGGTGAGGGCGTCGACGAGGTAGTCGTGCAGCGCTCGGTGCTGGAGGCGGCAGGTGGTGTGCACCGAGAGCAGCCGTTCGATGCGCCGCTCGCCGTCGTCGGACTGGCTGCCGAGGCTGAGCTTGCGGTAGATGACCGAGCCGCGCAGCGCGCGCTCGGCGTGGTTGTTGGTCGGCTGGACGCGCTTGTGGTCGGCGAAGGTCCACAGCGCCGGCCAGAGCTTGAGCAGGTTGCGCGCCATGCCGCGGGTGTGCCTGTAGCGGGCTTGCTTGCCGGCGTAGGTGCGCAGGATCGGCTTGGACTCGCGCCGCAGCGCGCGGATGCGGCGCTTGCAGCTCTTTGCGGTCGCGGGTGTGCTGGTAGATCTCCCATGCCCAGAACAGCTCGTCGCAGATCCGTAGCCCGTGCTCGCCGAAGGCCTTCTCGGCGCCGAGCCCGTCGGCGTGGGCCTTGAAGTCACGGCGCAGGTGCGCCCAGCAGACCTGGCGTCGTTTGAGCGGCAGATGCGAGTAGGCCCACCAGCGATCGGAGGTCACGATCGCGGTCGTGTCGGCCAGCAGCTCGCTGGCGTGATCCTCGTGGCGGTCGGCGCGGATGCGCAGCACGGCGTGGCGGTCGGTGAACGCGCCCCACAGCGCGCGTCGCTGGCCGGCGGTGCGCCAGCCGGTCTCGTCCATGTTCAGCGCGTTGGCGGCACGAACACACTCGAGCAGATCGGCGTCAGGGTCCACGAGCGCGCCGGCGACGCGCTCGAGGATCGCGTCGACCGTGCCCGCGCTGATGCGAGCGCCGAACAGCTGCTCGCACAGCTCGACGACATCGCGGCGCGAGACGCGGTTGCGCACCGACAGCACCGCCACCGCCGCATGAAAGCGCGGCCCGAACGCGCTGGCCGCGACGTCGGCGGGCAGCTCGGCGCGCCGGCGCTTGCCGCAACCCGGGCAGCGCACGCGCGGGCACCGGTGCTCGGTCACCGTCACCGCCAGCCGCGGCAGCTCCTCGACCTGATGGCGCACCGGCTCGCCGACCGCGACCAGCTCGCTCTCGGCGAAGACGTGCCCGCACTCACACCGGGCCGGCCAATGCACGATCACCTCGTCGACCGCCGAGGTCGGCAGACAGCTCGCGGCCCTTGCCCTCATGACCGGGCTGGGCGCCCTGCTTGCGCCCCGACGGGTCCTTGCCGCGCCGCGGCGGCGAGCCCGGCCGATCGGCGCTCGGCGGCTGCGACGAGTTGCGCGAGGACCGCTTCACCTGACGCTCGAGCTGCGCGATCCGCTCGTCCTGCCTCGCGACGCGCTGCTCCAGGCGCCGGATCTGCTCGTCCATCCGCAACAGCACCGCAACGACCACTTCCCGGCCCCGGTCATAGATCGCCTCGGCCTCGGCCCGCTCCACACCACCAGATTCGACGAGCCCGACGTTATGTCCCCCAGACCAACTGAACGCTTACTGAAAATGGGGTATGAGCAGGTATTTTGCCGATTTTGGCGGGGTCGGCCCGTGTGTCTACGGGGAGCGGCTACTCGGCGGCGGGGGTGAAGTCGTAGAAGCGGGGCGGCTCGGGTAGGTCCAGCGCCTTGAGGATGCGGCGCTGTGCGGGGGTGAGCTCGGTGCGTTGGGCGGCGGTGCCTTCGGAGGTGGCGAGTGTGACGAGGTGCATGCGGTCAAGCTTGTCGCGGATGTTGCGCCAGGTGTCGCCGACCTCGGTCTCGGCGACGCGCAGTCGCGCTCGCGCTCTTGGACGTCCGTGGCGGTCAAAGAGGTCTTGGGTGGGGTCGGTGGTCAGCCACACCCGGCGCCCGCGTCCGCCTGGCAGCGCGAGGCGGCGCATGTAGCTGGTGGCCTGGGGGCCGCCGCATTCGATCGGGGTGCCGCGTTTGCGGGTCTCGGGGGTGTCGATCCCGATGATCCGCACTTCGTGGAAACGCCGGCGGACGGTGATCGTGTCACCGTCGATCACGGAGATCACGCGCGCTGAGATCCTCTGAGCCTTGCGCCGACGGCGGCCACCGCTTGGCCGGGATCCCCCAGAGCTCTTGGCGCTCGAGCACGGACACGGCAGCGACTCGCAGTAGAACCCATCGTGGTCCGGGTCACGCGTGTTCGCCGCGCGCTGCGCTTGGGCCTGGTTGCGGAAGGCCGCGCACGTCGTCGCGTGCGCGCCGGTGGGCGTAGCTGCGGCGGCAGCAGCAGGGCCATGGCCGTCACGATCGTGCGTCTCATCGAGGCCACCACGTCACTAGATTCGAGTGCGAGCCCGCGAAGCTCGAGGCTGAGCTCGACGCGCTCACCGCGCGCGCCAAGAACCGGGCGCTGAAGGTCAGGATCACCGCGTAGATCCGCGACCGCGCCCGCGCCGGGCGCTTCGTGTTCGTGCACGATCGCGGCCCGGACTTCGCCGCCGGGATCTGGGTCGTCGACCCGCGTTCACCCTCGACCTCACGGTCGACGCTCTCAACCAGGACGAGGACGACACCGGGCCCGCACGCGAGGAGGCGTTCTTCGCCGGCGCCGGCCTCAACGACGACGAGCTGCAACAGGCCGCCGACGACGACCGGGCGCGCAAGCAGCAGGCCAAGCTGCGCCACGCGGAGGCGACGCGGCGCAACCTCGGGCTCGGGCACGACATCAGGGCCGGGCTGATGGAGCCGACCCCCGGCCAGCTGCAGGCCTTGAAGGCGATCGTCTGCCACGTGCTCGCCGGGCACTACCGCGACGTCATCGCCTACGGCGCCGGCTGGACCGATCAGGAGCGCCAGCAGCCCGTCGGCGACACCGGCCGCCACGAGCCCCGCCACCCGGACGCGATCCTCGACGCCGAGCTCCAGCACGCGCTCGAGGACCCCGACCCGCTCAAGGGGATCGCGCAGCTCACCGCCCGCTGGGCCGCCGCCTTCGTCCTCGACCCCGACGGCATCACCCGCACCAAGGCGCTCGGCTCAGACGAACGCATGCGCCGCAAGCTCACAGACGCCCTCCCCGGCGGCCACGGCGCGCTGCGCGCCGCCGTCTGGGAGTTCGCGGACAACGTGATGACGTCGAGGAACTCCGCGGGCTCTGCGCCGACGGCCTCGCCACATACAAGCGACCCGGCCGACCTGCCGAAGAACCCGTCGACGGGCATCGACAGGCCCCTCCCCGCGGGCGCCCGCCGCGAGCGCCGCCCCTCAGGGGTTGAATCACGCAAATCGCGTGAAGACAGCTCACCCCGAGGGCCCGCATCCTCGGGAGACGAATCCGCAACGCGAGGAGCGCCTCTCATGTCCAACGAACGCGTGATCGACGAGATCCGGGCCACGCTCGAGCGCGACCCACGGATCAACCACGCCGCGCAAGTGGCAGTCTCAGAGCAAGCGGGGCAGGTGACTTTGCGGGGCACGGTCCGAAGCCTCCACCAGCATCGAGTCGCCCTTGAGATCGCCAAGTCCGTGCAGGGCGTCAATGCAGTCACCGACGAGCTCCGGGTCGACCCTCGGGATCACGCGTTGGACGACCAGATTCGTGGCGCAGCCCTGCAAGAGCTGATGTCGAACGACGAGGTGCCCGACGGCCGGATCGACGTCAGGGTTGCGGACGGGTGGCTGACCCTGACGGGGGAGGTCAAGCACCAGCACGAGAGCAACGCGGCGTTCGACGCCGTCTCGAACGTCGCCGGCGTCGGCGGGATCACGAACAAGATCACGGTCATCACCGCCGGCATGGACGGGTGAGCCGGGGCTGATGGCGGAGGCGGTGATGTGCTGAATGTCTACGCTCGTGGTGCCGCTTGCAGTTGGAGTCGTCGGGATAGGCCTGATCCTGCTGATCGTGGTTGCGCTGGCCGGCCTCGTCTATGAGCTGATCGCGCGCGGGAACCCACGCCAGGTCGAGGTGGACGAGGAGCGAGAGCAGATCGCGGAGCAGATTGGGCTGAGCGAGCCGATTGACTTCCAGTCGGACATGCGGCCGCCGCGTGAGCCGTAGCCCGGCTCGATCATCGATGGCGATTGTCGGCCCGGAATTCGGCCCCCGCCGAGGGGAACAGAGTGAAGGCAATTTGCAGCACAATGGCGGGGCCGACCGGTCCACGAGCGCGTACAACGTGATCTCCGTGTCGTTCGACCCCGACAACAATGCCTACGCGGCACTGACTGCGCTGAAGGAGCTGGACTCGCAGGGCCAGCTGCGTCTCGCAGCGGCCGCCGTGGTCGTGCGCGACGACGACGGCGAGATCGTCATAAAGGACCGCGTCGGCTCGGTCGAGTTCGAGGGAGCGGCAGGCGGAGGTCTGATGGGACTGCTGCTCGGGATCATCGGCGGCCCGCCGGGGGTCCTCCTCGGGGGAACCTACGGCCTGATGGTCGGCTCCCTGGTGGACCTGAGCGACGTCGAAGAGAGCGAGTCCGTGCTGAGCCAGATCTCGACGTCGGTGAGCCCGCGTCGCACCGCATTGCTGGCGGAGGTCACCGAGCAGAGCGCTGAGGTCGTCGACACCGCCATGGCGCGCCTCGGCGGGACCGTGCTCCGGCGCTCGGTGGACGACGTGGAAGCCGAGATCGCGGCCGCCGAGAAGGCCCAGCGCGAAGCGAAGCGGGAGGCGACCAAGGACCTGCTCCGCGGGCCGCAGCGCCGGCCTGCGCCCGGGCGACGCCGGCGAGCCGGCCAGCCCGCGCTAACGCCCGAGCCCGCGCGTGCACGCCCCATCCCGTCTTGCCCACCCTGAAAGGAGCGCGCCCTTGTGCGCAACCCCGACCCTGCGATCCCGACCCGCCCGGCGCGATGAGCGTCACGGTCACCGACCTGTTCTGCGGCGCCGGCGGCTCCAGCCTCGGCGCCGAGCTCGCCGGCACTCGCCTGCGGCTCGGGCTCAACCACTGGGACCGCGCCGTGGAGACGCACGCCGCCAACTTCCAGCACGCCGACCACGAGTGCGAGGACGTGGCCTCGCTGACCACCAGCCGGATCCGCGGCTACCCGGACTCCTCCATCTTGTTGGCCTCGCCGGAGTGCGTAAATCACAGTTTGGCCAAGGGGGCGCGGCGCCGTAAGCTGCAAGCCGCCTCCTTGTGGGAGGACGGCCCGGCGGGGACGCCGAGCGGAGCGCTCGCGGGCGACGATGTGGGACGTCGTGCGGTTCTGCGAGCAGATCAAGGGCCGTCCCTACCAGGCCGTGGTCGTGGAGAACGTCGTCGACGCGTTCAAGTGGGGCGCCGACGACGATGGCGGCCTGTTCATCGCCTGGCTGGGCGCGCTGCGTGCGCTGGGCTACGAGCACGAGATCGTGTGGCTGAACTCGATGTTCTGTCCCCCGGCGCCGGCGCCGGTGCCGCAGTGGCGCGACCGCATGTACGTGGTGCTCGGGCGGCGCGGGATGCGGCGGCCGAACCTGCGGGTCGAGCCCCCGGCGTGGTGCCCGCGCTGCGAGCGCATCGTTTGCGGGCGGCAGACGTGGAAGAAGCCCGCCGGGCGGGTTTGGGGTCGCTACGGGCCCGGGGACTCTACAGTTTCCCCGACTGCCGGCAGCCCGTGCTGCCGGGAGCGTTTCCGGCCGCCGCGATCATCGACCCGACGATCCCGGCGCCGCGGATCGGGGAGCGCATCCGGCCGCTCGCCGCGAACACGCGGGAGCGGATCCGCCGCGGCCTCGAGCGCATGCAGACAGAGCCGTTCGCGATCCGGCTCACCCACGGCGGCGCCGCCCGACCGCTGACGCTGCCGCTCGTGACGCTCACGCGCCGCCACGACCCCGCGATGGTCTTCCCGGTCGCGGCCAACGTGTTCGAGCGCACCCCCGGCAATCGCGCTCGCCACGCCGACCCGGTGTTGGGATCCGGTCCGGGCCACTGTGGTTCAGGACCTGCTCAGCGTCGCGGTCTATCTCGCGATCGCCACCCCGATCGTAATCTAGGTTGGCAAGTGCTCATGGCGTCCGTTCACCTCAGCGCGGGCCGACGCAGCTGGCGGACGCACCGGCGGCAGCGACCAGCAAGGGGGCTCGCCCGGCCGCCGCGCCCAAGACCGAAGAGCGAGCGTGACCCGGCGAGCGTGGCGCACGTCAAGGAGGCGACACGCGACGGCGGCGCGCTGTCCTCGAGACCACTCCGTGATCGCCGACCCGCGTAGACGCCGCTGGTTCTCCGGGGAAGCACGATTGTAAGCCCGTGCTGCAGGGTGCAAGGCTGTGCGCCCATGGAAACCGCGCAGGCGATGGCTAGCACGCCCGAGCATCGGCGCCTGGAGGAGCCGCACCGGCGAGGTCGCGTGGAAGGCCTGGGGCCCCTATCTGAGCGAGCGCCAGTGGGGCACGGTGCGCGAGGACTACAGCGTGGGGGGGATGCCTGGAGCTACTTCAGTCACGAACAGGCGCGGTCGCGCGCCTATCGCTGGGGGGAGGACGGGATCGCCGGGGTCTGCGACGAGCGCCAGCGGCTGTGCTTGGCGCTGGCGCTGTGGAACGGAACGACCCATCCTCAAGGAGGGATGTTCGGCCTCAGCAACGGGGAGGGCAACCACGGCGAGGACGTCAAGGAGTACTGGTACTACCTGGACAGCACGCCGACGCACTCGTACCTGAAGTGCCAGTACAAGTATCCGCAGCGGGCGTTCCCTTACAGGGAACTGGTGTCCACCAACCCCAGCCGGCAAGCAGGAGCTGGAGTACGACTGCTGGACACCGGCATCTTCGACGAGGACCGCTACTTCGACGTGATCGTGGAGTACGCCAAGGGCGCCGCCGCCGACATCGTGATGCTGGTGACGGCGCACAACCGCGGGCCGGACGCGGCGACTTTGCACCTGCTGCCGAAGCTGTGGTTTCGCAACACTGGTCGTGGGGCGACGACGTCCCGAAGCCGACGCTGGAGGCGGACGACGGGGAGCCGGGAGTCGCCGCCGTGCGCGCTTCCTCGGAGCTCGGGGACTGGTTGCGCGCGGACGAGTCGGCGCCGCTGCTGTTCTGCGAGAACGAGACGAACAACCGCGCCTGTTCGGCGTCCAGAACGCGTCCCCGTACGTCAAGGATGCGATCAACGGGTACGTCGTCGCGGGCAAGCGAGGCGGTCAATCGAGCGCACGGGCACGAAGGTCGCGGCTCATCACGTTCTAGATTGGCCCCGGGGACAGCGTCACGGTTCGGGTCCGCTTGACCGCGTAGACGGCCATGCCGGAGGAAATGAAATGCCGAGCCGGCCCGCTGCGTGGTTTGACAAGGTGCTGATCGCGCGGCGGGAGGAGGCAGACCAGTTTTATGCGACCGTGATTCCTGCGGCCTGCGCTGCGGCCCGACGCGGCGATGGTGATGCGCCAGGCGCTGGCGGGGATGCTGTGGGGCAAGCAGTACTACGAGTACCACGTGCAGGGGTGGCTGGGGAGCATGGGTCCACCGTGGGATCCGAACGCTCCCGCCAGTTCGGCGCGCAACTCAGTGGTCCCACATGGTCGCCGGTGACGTAATCTCGATGCCCGACAAGTGGGAGTACCCGTGGTTCGCCGCTGGGATCTCGCGTTTCACTGCGCGCCGCTGGCCTCGTCGACGTCGACTTCGCCAAGGAGCAGATGGAGCTCTTGCTCGAAGACTCGATATCTCCACCCGAACGGCCAGATTCCCGCGTACGAGTGGAACTTCAGCGATGTCAACCCACCGGTGCACCGCTTGGGCGGCGCTGTACGTCTACGAGCATGAGGCGGAGATTCGTGGGCAGGGCGACCGCGAGTTCCTGGCCCGCGTGTTTCACCGCCTGCTGGCCAATTTCACGTGGTGGGTGAACCGCAAGGATCCGGACGGTCGCAACCTGTTTCAGGGGGGCTTCCTGGGCCTGGACAACATCGGCGTCTTCGATCGTTCCGCGCCGCTGTCCGGCGGTGGCGCGCTCGAGCAGGCCGACGGCACGGCCTGGATGGCGCTCTACTCCCAGTAGATGCTGCAGATCGCGATCGAGCTGCGCAAGACGATACCGGCTACCTCGACATGGCGCTCAAGTTCGTCGAGCCACTTCGAGTGGATCGCGATCGCGATGAACCCACCTGACGGCGACACGCCGCTATGGGACGAGGAGGACGGCTTCTACTACGACGTGATGCGGATGGCCGATGGCAGCGCGATGCCGCTCAAGGTGCGCTCGCTCGTCGGTCTGCTGCCGCTGTGCGCGGCGACCGTGTTCGAGCGCAGATATATCGAACGCAACCCGAGTGCTGGGGCGCTGACACCGAGCGCGTCGCAGAATGCTCCGACGCCGACCGGCAGTGGCGCACCTGCCTCGGCCCCGAGCCCGGAGGGACGGCGGATCGTCGTCGCTCGTCGATGAGCGAGCGGCTGCGGCGGATCCTCGCCGTGATGCTCGATGAGGAGGAGTTCCTCGGCCCCCACGGGATTCGCTCGATCTCTCGCCGCCACCTCGAGCAGCCGTGCGTGTTCGACTGGGGGGGCCAGGAGTACAGCGTCTGCTATCTGCCGGCGGAGTCGGACTCCGGCATGTTCGGCGGCAACTCCAACTGGCGCGGTCCGGTCTGGTTCCCGATCAACCTGGTCATTCTGCGCGCCCTGCGTCCAGCTCCATCGCTATTACGGCGACGGCTCAAGGTCGAATGCCCGACCGGCTCCGGTCGGAAGATGAACCTGCTCGAGGTCGCCGAGCGAGATCGGCGCGCGGCTCGCAAGACCTTCACCACGACGAGCACGGGCGCCGGCCGGTGTTCGGCGGCATCGAGAAGTTCCAGACCGACCCGCATTGGCAGGACCTGTTTCTGTTCTACGAGTACTTCCACGGCGATAACGGCGCCGGCATCGGCGCAAGCCACCAGACCGGCTGGACCGGATCGTGGCGCTCTTGTTCCCCCTCGGCGGCGCCATTCAGACGCGGCCGGGCACGGCCGCCGGCGCCGCACGGGAGCCGATCCATCGAGCGCCTGCCCGGCCCGAGGTCTACGAGATCAACACGGCGGTCTGGCTTGAACGGCTGGCCCGCCGTACGACGGCCGCTCAGGTCGCTGAGGCCCGGACGCGGAGTGGGACACCAGGTGGCGCTGCCGGTCGATGCGGTCTGGCTGATGGGCGTATGGGAACGCAGCCCCGCCGGTCGCGGATCAGCGCAGACCGCTCCCGGGCTCGACGCCGGCAACCAGGTGGCGCTGCCCGACCTCACCGACGAAAACGTCTCGGGTCGCCGTACTGCGTGCGAGGCTATCAGGTCGACGCGCAGCTCGGCGGCCCCGAAGCGCTCGCCGCGGCCCGCAGCGCAGCTCGCCGACCTAGGCCTGCGGCTGATCCTCGACTACGTTCCGAACCACGTCGCGCCGGACCATCCCTGCTCACCCAGAGCATCTATACTTCGTACTGCACGGAGATTGCACTCGACCTGGCAGCGGGACCCGGCTGCCTTACTTCGAGAGTGGGTGACCAGTCGCTATTGCACGCGGCCGCTATCTCAACTTTCCGCCATGGCCGGACGTCGCCCAGATTAACGCATTCTCGCCCGCGGGGCCCGTCGGGCGGCGGCCGAGACCGTGATCATCTATAAGCCGCACAGTGTGACGGCATGCGCTGCGACATGGCGATGCTGATGATGACGGACATCTTTCGTTCGCACGTGGGGGCAGCGCGCCGGACCGGTGCCGGAACGGCGGAATTCTGGCCGGAAAGCTTATCGAAGCCGACCCGGGCGTGATCACCCGTGGGTGTTCTGTTCATCGCCGAAGCCTACTGGGTCTTCCAGTAACACCAGGCGCAAGGCTTCGATCTCTGCTATGACAAGCGCCTCTATGACCGCCTGTGGCATGAGAACGCTGAATCCATACGCTCCCATCTGCGTGCCGACCTCCGACTTCCAGCGCCGCCTGCTGCGGTTCATCGAGAACCATGATGAGCCCCGCGCGGCGTCCGTTTTCGGACCTGCCCAAGCCAGAGCAGCCGCGGTCGTCGGGTCCACGTTGGAGGGTGCGCGTCTCATCCACGACGGCCAGCTGGACGGCCGGCGAACGCGGATCCCGGTATTCCTAGGCCGTGGCCCCGACGAGCCGCCGGACGGCGACCTGCGTTCGTTCTACGCACGCCTGCTGCGAGCCGTCGCCGAGGCCGACCTGCGCGACGGCGACTGGCGCCTGTGCGAATGCCGGGGCTGGCCTGACAATGACTCCTACCGCCGGCTGGTCTCGTGGTGCTGGTCGAGCTCAGAGTCACGCCAGCTGGTCGTGGTCAACCTCTCAGACGCTCCCGCGCAGGCACGGGTGCGCCTGCCATGGGGAGACCTCCCGGGACGAACCTGGGAGCTGACCGACAGGCTTGACGGACAGCAGTTCCAGCGCGCCGGCGACGAACTGGCCGCTGAAGGCCTGTACGTGGCGCTCGACCCCTGGGCGTCGCACTTCCTTTCGTTTGCGGGCTAACGGTCGAAGTCATGTGCGTACAGCGGCTGTGCCGATCAACGATCCCGAGCGTGGGCTCGCGCAGCCCACGCTCGGGTCCCGCGCATACAGCCGCCGATGCAGCGTAGCCGGTTGGTCTCGGGGCGCTCGGCGGCCGGCTTGATCTCGCGCTTGAGAATCTTGCCGGTGGCGCCCTTGGGGAGGCGCTGCAGCAGCCAGACCTCGCGGGGGTACTTGTAGGGGGCGACCCGCGCCCGCACGAACTCCCGCAGCTCGTCGGGGGTGGTCGCGGGCGCCTGGGGGAGAGCAGGGCCACGGCGGCGGCGACCTCCTCGCCGAGGGGGGAAGAGGTGGAGGACGCCGATCACCGCCGCCTCGGCGACTGCGGGGTGTTCGTAGAGGACTTCCTCGATCTCGCGGGGGTAGACGTTGTAACCACCGCGGATGATCAGGTCCTTCTTGCGGTCGACGATGTAGTAGAAGCCGTCCTCGTCGACGCGTGCGAGGTCGCCGGTGCTGGCAGCCAGCCGTCCTGGACGGGGGTCTCGGCGGTGGCCTCGGGGCGGCCCCAGTAGCCCTTCATGATGTTGTGACCGCGTACGCACAGTTCGCCGGACGCCGGTCACCGACTCGTCGAGCAGGCACATTTCGACACCCTCGATCGGGGGGTGCCGACGGAGCCGGGCTTGCGGGGGCGGTCCGGGTGGTTGGAGGCGGCGTACGGGGAGGTCTCGGACATGCCGAAGCCCTCCAGGACGGGACAGCCGAAGGCGCTCTCGAAGCCGTGCAGGACCTCGACCGGCAGCGAGGCGCCGCCGGACACGGCCACCCCGCAGGGTGGTGGTGTCGTGGGTGCCGGGCTGCTGTGTGTACGGGCGAGCATGGCCGCGTACATGGTGGGCACGCCCTCGAAGACCCTCACCTGCCGCTGCTGGACGGTCTGCAGCGCCAGGACCGGGGTCGAAGCGGGGGCAGCAGCGTCAGCCGGGCGCCGACGCCGACCGCGGTATTCATGGCGCAGGTCTGGCCGAAGGCGTGGAAGAGCGGCAGCGCGCCGAGGGTCACCGTGCGTTCGTCGAAGCCGGAGCAGTGCCGACGGTGGCCTCGACGTTGCAGCAGGAGGTTGTCGTGCGTGAGCTCGGCGCCCTTCGGGGTGCCGGTCGTGCCGGAGGTGTAGAGGATCACCGCCGTGTCGTCGCGGTCGCGCTCGACCACCTCGGCGACGGGTCCGCACCGTGCTAGGAGCCGCTCGAGGTCGCCGGGCTCCACGAGCAGGCACTCGGCGGCGGCCTGCTCGGCGCCGCCGTGAGCTGCGTCGGCGAACTGATGCCAGGCGAAGAGCACCTTG
>CAWDMB010000008.1:0-518312 GCA_963803375.1 uncultured Actinomycetes bacterium
GCTTCGGAAGTCCGGATAAACCGGCATGGAGAAAGGAATGAGAGAGTCCGACACTGAAGGGGTAGCGATCCACGGTGGCCCCGAGTCATGCGGCGGCGTTCGCGAGGGCGTCGGCGAAGCGTTGACAGGGGTACGTGCAGGCTGGGCCATTGAGCCGCGAAATCAAGGGTTTCGGGGTGCCGACGTCGTTAAGCGTGGCGGAAGGCAACATCGTCGGCAGCGTTATCGCGAGCTGTCGGGGGACCCCGCGCGGTCGAAGAACCTGTGCATGCACGGAATCTCCATGCGCGAGAACCGGGAGATCCCACGATCGCCCGCCAGTGGCGTTTGCCTGCGGCGGGCCGCTCAGGGAAGGCCGAGGCCGTAATCCTGAGATGCACGAGCGTGGGAAGTCTGACAGCCCCGTAGTACCGGCGAAGCCGCCGAACAACGCCGCGCAAGCGGCGGCGGAGGTGGTGGAGGGAAGGGGGCTGGCCAAGGGGAACACGGCCAGCAAAACGCGCCCCGGACGCAGCGCCGGGCAGGGCGCGCCAAGTGCGCTGGATCGTGTGCGCCGAGTCGCAGAGCAGGACAAGGACGCGCGGTTTGCGGCGCTCCTGCATCACGTCACGGTCGATCGCCTGCGGGCGGCCTATCGGGCGCTGAGCCCGAAGGCCGCGGCCGGGGTGGACGGCGTGACGTGGCAGATCTACGGGCAGCAGTTGGAGGCCAATCTCCACGACCTGCACGGACGGCTGCAGCGGGGAGCGTTCCGGGCCAAGCCGTCTCGTCGCAGCTACATCCCGAAGGCGGACGGCGGCCAACGGCCGCTGGGCATCGCCGCGCTGGAGGACAAGATCGTCCAGCGCGCCGTCGTCGAGGTGCTCAACGCTGTCTACGAGGCCGACTTCCTCGGCTTCTCCTATGGGTTCCGTCCCGCTCGCAGCCCGCATCACGCGTTGGATGCGCTGGCGGCCGGGATCCTGAGGAGGAGGGTGAACTGGGTGCTCGACGCGGACATCCGCGACTTCTTCACCGGCCTGGATCACGGCTGGCTGGCGAGGTTTCTCGAGCACCGGATCGCGGACCGGAGGGTCCTGCGCCTCATCCAGAAGTGGTTGAGCGCAGGCGTCATCGAGAACGGGGCCTGGACCGACAGTGACCAGGGGGCGCCGCAAGGAGCGTCGGCATCGCCGCTGCTGGCGAACGTCTACCTGCACTACGTCCTTGACCTGTGGGCCGATCGATGGAGACGCCGCCACGCGCACGGCGACATGATCATCGTGCGTTACGGCGACGAGTTCGTCGCGGGCTTTGAGCACCACGAGGACGCGCAGCGGTTCCACGCGGATCTTCGCGAGCGGTTCGCGACGTTCTGCCTGGAGCTGCACGCCGACAAGACGCGGCTGATCGAGTTCGGGCGGTTCGCCGCCCTGGACCGCAAGCGGCGAGGCCTCGGCAAGCCGAAGACGGTCGATTTCCTGGGCTTCACGCACATCTGCGCGAAGACCCGGAGCGGGCGTTTCACGCTCAAGCGCGTCACGATCGCAAAGCCGATGCGGGCCAAGCTGCGCGAGATCAAGCTCGCGCTCATGCGACGCCGGCACCTGCCCATCCCCGAGCAGGGCCGCTGGCTGGCAAGCGTGGTGCGAGGGCACCTCGCCTACTACGCCGTGCCCGGCAACAGCGACGCGATCATCGCCTTCCGCACCCAGGTCACACGGCACTGGTGTTGGGCGCTGCGGCGCCGCAGCCAGCGCTCACGCCTGGACTGGAAGCGCATGAACCGCCTCGCGACCCGATGGCTCCCACCCGCCCGCATCACGCACCCCTACCCCGACGCGCGCTTCGACGCCCGCACCCAAGGCAGGAGCCCAGTGCGTTAGCAGCGCACGCTGGGATCTGCGCGGGGGGCCGCCCGCAGGGGCGGTCCCTACCGCGATCTCGTTTCCCGCACCTTGCAGCGAAAACACAACCGCTGGCGCGTGCGCGCGAGTGCGCCGGGCGTTGTACGAGCGGCGGAAGGTGGATCGTCGCCGTCAGGTTGGCCGCCGCCTCGCGACCATTCCCCGAGTGAGAGCACTCCCCACAACCGGCCGTTAAGTGGCGCGGTGCCAGGCCGATAGCTGCTCCGCATGAGTGAAGCGAACCTGTGCGAGCTCTGCGACCAGATGACCCGTCCCGCGAGGGGGCAATCCTCGCGACGCCTTCTCGCGCGCGGAGTCGTCGATGCCTGCTACGCGTCTTCGTACGGTGCGTAGCGGTGGTGCAACATGAGCTGGTTGCCGTCGGGGTCGGCGAAGATCGCCATGTGGCAGACGCCGGTGTTGAGGGTGTCGCCGAAGAAGGTCACGCCCTTGGACTCGAGCTCTGCGCGCGCCGCGTGGACGTCCTCCACGCGCAGTGGCAGCGGATTGCCGGTCTGGGCGATGAATTCCATCCCGACCCTCTCGGGCTCCCAGACGACGAAGCAGGTGCTGCCCGCCCACTGCTCGTACTCCGCGTGCTCATCGGGGCGCATGCCCAGGACGTCGCGGTAGAAACTGCGCGCCCGCGCGGCGTCCTGCGAGGGGATGCCGATGAAGTCGAGCTGTTGGATGAGTGTCATACGGCAAGTCTGCCATTCAGCCGGGAGCGGCTCGCGTAGCTGCCGCCGCCTCGACAGGCGACGGTTTCTGATTCATCGCTGCCGCCGACATCGTGGCGGTGCGTGCCGCGGATTTGGAGCACGGTTGAGCGAGTCAAGCCGTTCAGCGGACTTTCGCTCGTCGCGCACTCGGCTTGAGGGGGTAAAGACAAGCCGCGCGCGTGTCGCCCGCGCCGTTTTCTCCCCGCAACAGGTCGCCGAGTTCAAGGCGATCGCGTGCGAGCTGCCGGCTACCAGCGGGCTGCCGCTCTCGAAGTTCTCGCGGGTTGAGCTGCATCGCCTCGTCGTGCAACGCGGCGTGACGGACGCGTCACGACGATCTGGCGCTGGCTGCACGAGGATGCGATGAAGCCGTGGCAGACGCGCTGGTGGATCTTTCCGCGCGAGGGCGCCTTTGCGGAGAAGGCACGCCTCGTGGCTGAACCAGATCGAGCTCTACTTCTCGATCGTTCAACGCAAAGCGCTGACCCCGAACGACTTCCCCAACCTCCAGGCGCTGACCGACCGACTGACCACGTTCGCCGAGCACTACCGGACGATTGACCGCCCGTTCGACTGGACCTTCACCCGCAACGACCTCAACCAGGTCCTCGCGAAGATCGCCGACCGCGAGCCCGACCTCCGACTCGCGGCCTAACGATCAAACTTCCGGACAGCTCTACTAGTCAGCCCACCAGTCGCGCTGGCCATCGACGTCTTCGCGCGGAGCCTCGCCGAGATTGGGCGCGCCGATGACGAGGATCTCGAGGCCCTCCGGCCCGGCCTCGTAGCCTCGCCACGTACCGGGCGGGACGCGCACCGCGTCCCATTCCTTGAGCTCGACGATCTCGTCGTCGACCTTCATCCGCCCGCTCCCGCGCAGGACCACGTACACCTCCTCTTGCTTCTTGTGCGTGTGGCCGTACGGAAAGCGATAGCCGGGCGGGACGCGCTGGTAGCTCAGGCCGGATTTCTCGAGCTCGAGCGCCTCGGTCGCCGAGCGGAACTCCAGGTCCGGCGCGCCGTCGAACCTAGAGCCGAGGTCCTCCAGATCCTCCTTGATGTTCCTGAGCGTGAACGGCACGGCGCAATCCTATGCCACCGCGCAGGACGTGCCATCGCGCTACATACTGTACGTGCGCACGCGTTCACGTCTTTGCGGCTCTCTTTGTGAAACAGCGCCCTCGGTCTTGGTCGCACTATGAGCAAACGGCTCGCAAGCATCGCGCCCGCCCGTCGGTCATGGCGGGCGCGCAGGGTGATCCCCGCGAGGCTCGTGTCTCTCATTTGCGTAGCATCATTTGTGCTACATTGCGCCGGATGGCGCGATCACTTCACGTTCGCCTCGATGACGCCTCGGCCGCGGCTCTCGACGTGGTCCGCACCGGCGGTATGACAGATTCCGATGCGGTGCGCACGGCGTTGCGCGAGGCCGCGGCGCGCCGGCGAGTCCGCTCGGCGATCCGCGAGGAGGTGCGGCGCGTGGCGGCCGACGATGCCGATCGCGAGGAGATGCGCATCGTCCGAGAGCAGATGGCCGAGTTGGCGCCACCGTCTTCCGCCTGAGATGGTCCGCGGCGAGATGTTCCGCCTGCCGTCGCCCCGCGGCGCGCGCGGGCACGAGCAACGCGGCCCCCGCTATGCGGTGATCGTGCAGGCCGACGAGTTCCTCGATCTCAGCACCACGCTCGTCGCACCGACCTCCACGAGCGCTCGGCCGACGACCTTCCGTCCCACGATCACGCTCGACGAGGCCGAAACGCGCATCCTCGTCGAGCAGACGACCGTGGTGGATCCGCAGCGCCTCGGCCGGCCGGCGGGACGCCTCGAGGCGAGCGAGCTGCGCGCGGTTGACGAGGCTCTCGCGCTCATCCTGGGGCTCTGACGAGCAAGTCCTCGGGGCGTCCGGAGCGGTTACTACCGTCGGCCCCCGACGAGAGTTACGAGGAACAGCCCCTCTCCCTGCGGCAGCGGCCGCAAAGAACCACCCCCCGTCGGTGCTGCTTCGCCGACCCGGCGCCTGCCGAGGAGAGGCGCATCCTCGGAGGTGTCATGACCGACCGCATGCGCAGGTGGCTCGACGAGCCGCACTCGCTGCTCGACGGCCGTACGCCGCGCGAGGCGGTTGCGGGCGAGCGCCGTCCCGAGGTCTCAGGCTGGTGCGCAGGATCGAGAACGGCGCCGAGCGCGCCCGACGTCGCGGCCAGCCATTCGCCGACGTGGACTGGAGCCACGACGAGCTCGGCGTCGAGGACGAGCTCGCCGCCTGAACCGGAAGGCAGTCCGTGACACCGGGCCCTTCTAGAGGTCCCGATCGACCACCCAATTCGACGCCTACGCCCGGGTCGCCAATAAGGCCATAGCGCTCCCCCGCTACGTTGCTGCAAAGCCAGTCCCGCCGTCGGCTCCGTAGCATCGCGCTCGGTGTCGTCGCCGACCAGACTCGATTTCTACGACGTCGAGCTGCGCGCTCACCACGAGCACCTTCGCGCCGCGTACGGGATCGGCCGCGGCGATGAGATTCTGGATATCGGCTGCGGAACCGGTCTGACGACCCGCGAGGCGGCGCGGGCGGCCGCGCCGGGACGCGTTGTCGGGGTCGATGTCTCAGAGCGAATGCTCGAGCGCGCCCGTGCGCTCACTGCGCGCGAGCGGCTCGAAAATGTGAGCTACGAGCTTGGCGACGCCCAGGTATCTCGCTTCGACCCCGAGCGCTTCGACGTCGTGATCAGTCGCTTCGGCACGATGTTCTTCTCCGATCCGGTCGCCGCCTTCGCCAACATCGCCTCTGCCCTGCGCACCCGGGGACGGCTGGTCTGGCTCGTGTGGCAGCGCCGCGAGCTCAGCGAATGGGCACTGGCAATCGACGCCGCGCTCGGCAATGCCGCGGAGGTGCCGCCGCCAGCCGCGAATCCGTTCTCGCTCGGCGACGCCGGGGCCACCACGGAGATGCTCGAGCGCGCCGGCTTCGAGGCGGTGCGATTCGAAGACGTCCACGAGCCGGTCCTCTACGGACACGACGTCGACGCCGCGCTTGAATTCGTGTGCGGCTTCCAGGACGCGAGCGCCGCGCTCGCGGGTATGAGCCGTGAGGAGGCCGCCCTCGCCGTGGACCGGCTCCGCCAGACGCTCGAGGACCACTACGACGACGATCCGGGCGTGGCCTTCGATTCGCGCTCGTGGTTGGTCACCGCCCGGCGGCCCTAATCGCGACGCCGCCGGCATGATCTGGGAGGGCGTGAATCGTCGCCTCCTGGTAGTGCTCGTTCTCGTCCCTTGCGAGCGCCTCGCACTCACGCATGCCCGTCGCCCGCTCCGCCGGCAAACGACGCCCAGCGAGCCGTCAGGTGACCGACCTGCCGCTTCCGGCGGTGTGCTCGAGGATGGCGCCGACGATCGTTTCCCAGTCGGCCCGATAAACGCCGTGGCCGGCGCCCTCCAGCAGGAGCAGCCTCGCTCCCGGGATCTCGTCCGCCAGCGCCTCACCGTGCTCGATCGGGAACATCGGGTCGGCGGTGCCGTGGATGACCAAGGTCGGTGCGGCGATCGTGGACAGGGGCTTGCCCGGCACCTCGCCCTGAGGCAACACGTCGTGGTTCTGCACTGCCGCGAAGTCGCGCGCGCGGTCGACGTCGCGGCGAATGAGGTCTCGAACCGCCGCCTCGTCGAATCGGCGCTGGCCTCCCGCGAGCACGCGCTGATAGGCGATCAGGTACTCGATCACCGCGTCGCGATCGGTCCAGTCCACGCGCGCCGAGGACGCGAACCGGCCGAACTCATCGGTCGGCGGCGGCAGCTCGCGGTCGACCGACACGACGGGCGATGTGCTGATCAGTACCAGCGAGCGCACGCGGTCGGGGTTGTGAAGCGCGAGCTCCTGAGCGATGCCGCCGCCCGCCGAGACGCCGACGAGGTCGGCGGCCGCGACCTCGCACTCCCGGAGGACGCCGGCGGCGTCGGCCGTAAGATCCGCGCCCGTATACGTCGGGCGCCCGGGCGGATCGGTGACCGAGCGACCCGTGTCACGGTGGTCGTAGCGGATCACGAACCGACCCCTGCCGGCCAGCATGCGGCAGAAGTCCTCCTCCCACCAGAGCATCGAGGCGCCGATCCCCATGATGAGCAGGATGGGCGGGTCCACCGGATCCCCGAAGGCCTCCGAACACAGCTCGACGCCGTTCGCCTCGATCATCCGCTCGGCCATCTCGCCCCTTCCTATCGCTTTTCGCTGAAGCCGGAGAGTTGCCCAAGCATGGTGGACGCGCTCCGAACCGGCACCCGCCGGCGAACACACTTGGTCTCCGCCATCTGGCGTTCGCCGTCGAGGACATCGACGCCGTCGCCGCCGGCCTGCGAGCCCGCGGCGCTGAGCTCGTCGTGCCCTCGTCGTGCATGGCTCGGATGGCGCCGACGGCGGCTGCGCAGGCGAGCGGATGCCCGCTGTAGGTCATGCCTGCCGGATAGGGGCGTTTCGTGAATGCCTCGTAGATCGGATCGCCGACCAGCACGCCGCCGAGTGGCACGTACCCGGAGTTGTCGCCTATCGCGAAAGCCATGAGTCGGGAGCCACGCCGTCGTGGTCGACGCCGAACCAGGTGCCTGTGCGGCCGAAGCCGACGAGCACCTCGTCGGCGATGGAGACGATGCCGTGACGTGTGCAGAGATCCCGGACCCCGCGCAGATACCCGACCGGCGGCGCGATGACCCCCGAGCTGTCGGTCACCGGTTCCAGGACCAGCGCGGAGATCGTCGACGGACCTTCAAGAGGATCACCTGCTCGAGGTGTGCGAACGCCCGCTCGCACACTTCCTCGGGTGTGGTCGATCCGAATGCCGAGCGGTACAGGAAGGGCCGAAGAAGTGGACGGCGCTCGCCGCGCCGGTGTCTGAGGCCCAGCGGCGCGGGTCGCCCGGTGAGGTGGATCGAGGTCGTCGTCGAGCCCTGGTATGAGCGGTAGGCGGCGAGCACTTCGGTCGCCCGTTATGCCATCCGCACCGCATGCTCGACGGCCTCGGTCCCGCCCGTTGTGAAGAGCACGCGCCCGAGCCCATCCGGGGCGACCTCGACGATCATTCGCGCCGCTTCCCCACGGACGTCGGCTGCATGGCCCGGTGCGAGCGTGCAGAGCTGATCGGCTTGCTGCTTGATAGCGGCGACGATGCGCGGGTGCTGGTGGCCGAGGTTGGTGAAGACCAATTGCGAGCTGAAATCCAGGTAGCGGCCACCATCGGCATCGATGACGTAGCTACCGGAGCCACGAACGAAGGTCAGAACGTCGCCCGGCCCTTGCACACCGCCCAGTTGCGCGAGCTCGTGACGCTGTCGGCCGACGCGGTGGCGGACTGACGATGAGCTCGTTCAGCTACTACCCGCAATACGAGCCACCCAGCCGCTGCCGGTGCACGGCGGGATCCAGGCGTGCAGCCGGCGCGGCACGATCGGCGAGACGTGGTGGTCGCAGCGCTTCATCGGGCTGCTCGAGTCGTTCGGCGTCGGATCCCGGTTGAAGCGTGGACGCAACTATGCGCGCACCGGTCAGGTCACCGAGCTCGACATCGAGCCCGGCGTGGTGCTCGCGAAGATGCAGTGCTCGCGCTACTCCCCGTACCGCGTGCGGATCCGCGGCAAGGTGCTCTCCGAGGCCCAGTGGCGGCGCGCCGAGACGGCGACGCGATCACTCGGTCGGGCTACTTGGCGACGTAGCCCTTTGAGGCCTTGGTGATCTCGCCTTGCTTGGCCATCTGTGACAGGCGTGTGGCGGTCGTGTTGCGGTTGGCGTTGATGGCCTTGGCCACGTCGCCGGCCGTGCTCTCGGGATGTTCCTTGAGGTACGCGATGATCTGGGCTTTGATGTCGCTTCGGCGCCGGCGGGCCGTGGCGCGACGTGTGCTGGCACGCCGTGCCGTCGCACGACGCGCCGAGCGCGGCGGCGGCGTCGCAGCGTCACCATCATGGCGGTCACGGAACTCTGTGATCTGCCGTTCAAGCCATGCGAGACGCTCCTGCACCGCGGCACGCTCAGCTTCGAGCGCGTTGATGACCTGCTGCATTCGAGACAACGCGATCCTCTCGTTCGGGGCGACACTCCAAGAATACGCCGCCACATCTCCGTGATAAAGGATCTCCGTCAAGTCGCAGACGTGTATAGACAGCTCCGCTGCGCTCACCGTCGGTCATTGGTACTCGCCCGAGTAGGCCGGAGCGCGGCCGTTCCCCGCGTCGCCCGGCGATAGCACGGCCGCTCATGGACGGGGCCGGGTCCCGGCGCGTTCGGTGGCCCCGGCCCTTGACGACGTGCTGGCTGCCGAGCGCGTCGAGCTCGTGGACAACCGCGCCGACCCTGGTCGACGGCTGCGACGGGCAGCGCCGGCGCGCGGCTCGGTGACGGCGGGCGTGACCCGTGCTCAGCGCAACGCTTCCAGCGGGGTCGCCGGCTCGTTCGTGCGCCCGCCCCTCTCGCGGCGTGCCACTCCAGTGGCGACCGCGGCGTTGGCGACCGCCTCGGCCACCGATTCGGCGACGTGGTGGTTGAAGACGCTGGGGATGATGTAGTCGGCGTGGAGTTCGTCGTCGGGAATGACGCGCGCGATGGCGTGCGCGGCGGCGAGCTCCATCTCCTCGTTGATCGTGCGCGCGCGCACCTCGAGCGCTCCCTTGAAGACGCCCGGGAAGGCGAGCACGTTGTTGATCTGATTGGGGTAGTCAGAGCGCCCGGTGGCCATGATGGCGACATCGTCGCGGACGTCTTCCGGCTGGACCTCCGGCACCGGGTTGGCCATCGCGAAGACGATCCCACCCGCGGCCATCCCGCGGACCGCGGCGGCCGTCACCGCGCCGGGCCCGGATACTCCGAGCAGCACGTCGGCGCCTGCCAGCGCCTCGTCGGCAGTGCCCCGCAGTCCGCGCCTGTTGGTGTGCTCGGCCAGCGCCGCCCGCTCGGCATCGAGGTGCTTCGCGCCGGCATAGAGGGCGCCGCGGCGGTTGCAGACGATCACGTCGCCGATGCCCTGGGCGAGCATGATCTCGGTGCAAGCCAGACCGGCGGCGCCCGCGCCGACGACCACCACGGTGACGTCCTCGGGTCGCTTGCCGACGATGCGCAGAGCGTTGAGCAACGCGGCGAGCACGACGATGGCGGTGCCGTGCTGGTCGTCGTGGAAGACCGGGATGTCGAGCTGCGCGCGCAGCCGCCGTTCGATCTCGAAGCAGCGCGGCGCGGAGATGTCCTCCAGATTGACGCCGCCGAAGGTCGGCGCCACGGCCTTGACGAAGGCGACGATCTCCTCGACGTCCTTCGTGTCCAGGCACAGCGGAAAGGCGTCGACGCCGGCGAACTCCTTGAACAGCATCGCCTTGCCCTCCATCACCGGCATAGCCGCAGCCGGGCCGATGTCGCCGAGGCCGAGCACGGCGCTGCCGTCGGAGACGACGGCCACCGTGTTGCTCTTGATGGTCAACGCCCACGCCTTGGCGGGGTCCTCATGGATGGCCATCGAGACCCGCGCGACGCCGGGGGTGTAGGCCATCGAGAGGTCGTCGCGCGTTCTCAGCGGCAGCTTGGCGTTGACCTCGATCTTGCCCCCTTTGTGCATCAGGAACGTGCGGTCCGAGACGCTGTCAACGCGTACTCCCTCGAGCCCTCGCACGGCGCGCACAACCGCCTCGGCATGACCGGAGTCCACGCAGGCGACCGTCAGGTCGCGGACGACCTCACGGGATTGCACGCGCACGAGGTCGATGGCGCCCAGCATCGCTTCCGCGTCGGCGATGGCATGCGCGACGCGGGCGAACGCGCCGCCCTGCTGCGGCATGTGCAGGCGCATGGTGAAGCTGTAGGACGCCGAGGGCTGCAGCCGCTTGGCGGGTACGGTCGGGATCTGATCGGACATGACGGCTCCTCTGCTACCGCGTCGTCTGGGCGCGGCCAGGCGGCGATCCTCCGGGCGTGGTCAGTGGTGTGCGGGCTCAAGCAGATCCGCGATCGCGCGGCTCACCACCACCTCGCCGCCGATGAGGCCCACGCGCTCGACGTCGAGATCGGCCAGCGATTCCGCGACCCAAGCCGCAGCCAGCCCGTTGGACCTCTCGACTCGGTCGCGCTCATGGAACAGCGTGACCGACGCCACCCTGCGATCGCTGGTGCGGGCAACCTGGTACGCGATAAGCCGGCTTCTTGAACGCACGCATCTGTGAGATCGCGGTCGACCCGATGCATGAGCTCGTCGATCGAGCCCTTTCCGACGCGGTACGTCCGGATGCTCACGTACATGGCGCGTTCCTCTCGTGGCAAATGGATCAGTCGCGGCCTCCGGCCAACGCTACGCCCGCCAAGGGCGTCCAACAACCTTGAGAACGACGAGCGCAGTCACCGCGCTTCCAGCCGGTGGGGCAGACTCGGTCGCGGGTACGGTCCGCCAGCAGGAACCCAGGGGACGTGCCGCCGCAGACCCCGGGTCTACACCGGCGGGCCGGCCGAATTCAACCCGGATTGCGGGCGAGGGTCATTGCACCGGCCGCCGCTCCACCGCCGAGCGCGACAGCAGACGCTCCGCAGCCGGGCGTCAGGAGGGCGCGACATCGACGCCGGCCACGATGAAGGCCGACCCGCGATGAGCGCGAGATCCTCGAGACGCCCGCGGTTTCGTCACCGGTCACATGTCGAGTCCGCCGTTGACGCCCCAGATCTGTCCGGTGATGTAGCTGGAGGCGTCGTGGGCGAGGAAGCTGACGACGCGGGCGATTTCGTCGGGCTCGCCCATGCGGTGCATCGGGATCTGCTCGATCAGGGCGTTGAGCATGTAGGGGGGGATCGTGGCGACCATGTCGGTGTCGATCAGGCCGGGGGTGATGACGTTGACCGTCAGCCCGATCGAGGGGTCGAGCTTGCCGGACGCCCTGAGCGCGAACGCGGTCTCGCGCGCGAGCGTCTTCGTGAAGCCGAAGAGCCCGGACTTCGAGGCCGTGTAGTTGACCTGGCCGATGTTGCCGATCTCGCCGGATATCGACGAGATGTTGATGACCCGGCCCGAGCCTCGCTCGAGCATGTGCACGAGCGCCGGCTTGGTCATGTAGAAGGCCCCCGACAGGTTCACGCGCAGGACCTGCTCCCAATCGTCGGCGGACATCCTCCAGATCGGCCGGTCGACGGTGACGCCCGCGTTGTTGACGAGGATGTCGAGGCGGCCGTGCTCGCCGATGACCTCGCGAACGACGCGCTCACTGGCCTCCGGGTCGCCGACGTTGCCCTGATGCAGCGTCAGCGTGCCGCCGTCGGCCTCGACCGCTTGGCGCACCTCGTCGGCGCGCTCGCGATTGGAGGTGAAGCCGGCCGCGACCGTCGCGCCGTCCGCGGCGAGGCCGCGAGAGATCGACGCGCCGATCCCACGGGTCCCTCCCGTGACCAATGCGACCCGTCCCGTGAGATCCTCGCCGCGCTCGGCGGTCCGTGGGCTAGAACCCGTGGTAGCCATGCTGCCGTCCCCTTCCGCTCGCTAGTTGAGCCGCTCGACGATCATCGCCTGTCCCATCCCGCCGGCGACGCACATCGACTCGAGCCCCAGCCTGCCGTCGATGACATCGAGGTTGTTCAGCAGCGTCGTCATGATCCGCGCGCCGGTCATCCCGAACGGGTGGCCCAACGCGATCGCGCCGCCGTGAGTGTTGAGCTTGTCCGGATCGATCCCGAGCTCGTCGCGGCACGGCACGACCTGCGCCGCGAACGCCTCGTTCAACTCGACCGCGTCGATGTCCTCGATCGTCAACCCCGCCTGCTCGAGCACCGCCCTGACCGCCGGGATCGGGGCCAGGCCCATGATCTCCGGGCGGATCGCCGCGACCGACGACGCCACGATCCGCGCCCGCGGCTCGAGGCCCAACGCGCCGGCCTTCTCCTCGGACATCACCAACACCGCCGCCGCGCCATCGTTCAACGGACACGCGTTGCCAGCCGTCACCGAACCATCGGGCTTGAACGCAGGCTTGAGCGCCGCGAGCTTCTCCACCGTCGTGCCCGCACGCGGCCCGTCGTCACGCGTGACCGTATGCGCCGCGACGACATTGCCGCCGGCATCGCGAGCCTCCGGGATCTCGACACCCACGATCTCACGATCAAAGTGACCGCTCTCACGCGCCGCCACCGCACGCTGCTGCGACAACGCCGCCCACTCGTCCTGGGCCTCACGCGTGACCTTGCAACGCTCGGCCACGTTCTCGGCCGTCAACCCCATCGGGATATACACGTTGTACGGCGCGCCGTCCGAACCATCGATCCGCGGATTCATCGCCGGCAACGTCATCGCCGCACCCCGCGACACACACTCCACACCCGCCGCCACGTACTGATCGCCCTCGTCCGACCTGATCGCGTGAAACGCCATCCGAATCGTCTGCAACGAAGACGCACAAAACCGGCTCACCGTGACCGCCGGGACATGATGATCGATACCCGCCAACAACTGCGCGTTGCGCGCAACGTTGTAACCCTGCTCACCATCGGGAAAACCGCAACCCATCATGATGTCGTCCGTCTCGCCGAAATCGACCCCCGGATTGCGCTCCACCAGAGCACGCAACGGAATCGCCGCGAGATCATCAGCCCGCAAAGCCCTCAACGACCCCTTCACCGCACGCCCAACCGGCGTCCGGATCGCATCGACAATCACCGCTTCACCCATAACTCCTCCTAAATGACTATCGGCCGCAACCACCAGCCCAGACCATCACCACCAACGCGCACCGAACCCCCACAACCGCCACCCAAGCGCTCCGAACACCGCTCCTCCTCTCCGGACGCCTCCCGCAGCGGACCCCCGATGCAGCGACCGTCCGGCGACGAGACACGCATAGTAGTCCAAACGGCACGAGCCGCTTCAGGAGCACGACCACGCCAGCACAACGCTCAACGACCCACAGCCGGGCACGTCGGCGACCGGGGAGCGAGTGGCCTTGGCGACCGGGTCGGGCCGCTCGCGCGGCCGTCCGTGGGCAACAGCTTGCACCAGGGGTACCGCAGGTGCCTCGACGTAGCAGCTCGGGCTTTCGCCGGCACCGCTGCGCTCAGGCGCCCAGCGCGTCTGGGCGTCGATCGCGCCCACCCGCGCGGGCACGTCGCGGTGTTGAGCGCGGGCGCCTACCTGCGCTCCGCATAGCCGATGGCGGCGCCGATCGAGTCGAGGCCCCAGTTGCGGTGGCCGCTGACGTAGACGAGCGCGACGGCGTCCTCAGCCGCCGTAGACGGTCGCGAGCGATTCCGCCACGCACACGGGCTTGTCGCCACCCTCGCGCTCGAAGGTCAGCTCGCAGGCGAGCCGGACGCCTCCCGGGACCTCGTCGACCGCGCCGAGGCGGAGACGCATGCGGACCCGGTCGCCCACTGGCAGCGCTGCCGGGAAGCGCACCTTGTTGAGGCCGTAGTTGACCATGAAGGCCACGCCGTCCACGCGCAGCAGCTCCTCGAGGAAGCGGGGAGCCAGCGAGAGCGTGTAGTAGCCGTGGGCAACGGTCCCGCCGAACGGCGTCTCTCGCGCGCGCTCGGGATCGACGTGGATCCACTGATGGTCGCCGGTCACATCGGCGAACGCGTCGATCTCGGCCTGAGTGACCTCGTGCCAGCCGCTCACTCCCGCGTCATCCCCCGCGCGGGCCTTCAGCTCGTCGATGCCGTTGACCGTAAGCATCCTGTCCTCCTCGCCGACATTGTCGTCGCAGTCCGTCCTCTCCGTGGATAGGGCGAAAAGACGCGGGAGAGGCCGATCGCGTCTTCCGCGGCCTGCAAGAGCTCGGTTCGTGGCCCAGGCCCGCACGTGCGTCACGGCCCCGGTTTGCTCAATGGCATCCTCCGTCGCGCGGCGGACGATCTCGAGCGGGGCGCCCGAGCAGCCGGGGCTCGGCCAGAGCCCTCACGCGCGCGCGAGGTACCCGAGCCGCCGCAACCAGCCCACCAACACGTGCGCGCGAGGACGCCCGGGAGTCGCACGATGGCGCGACGATCCCCTTGCGGCACGTCCTCGCAGCGAAAGACCGGATCCGCGAAGAGCCGAGCGGCCTCGCGCTGCCAGCGAAGCTCGTGATGATCACCGCATCACCGGCGTCGACAGTGGAAGCCTGCTGGCCTCCCGGCGAAGGGTCGAAGCTTGAGCGGTCGTCGCTCTGCACCGTGAGCGCCGAAACGACCTCGGACGGCGTCGACGCGCAGCGCTTCGCCTTCATGGACCCCAAGGTACCGGATCAGGCTCGGCAGCTCCTCAGGCGTCAGCCTCGACGGCGAGCGCGACGTGCTCCGGATCCGGTTTCAGCCGACCGAGGAGCGAGGTTCTGGCTGCACGCGCGCACCGACCTCGAGCAGCATGGCTTTGCCGAAGCGATCACCCGCGGCCAGACCAAGTCGCGCCGGCCTACAACTGGAACGCCGCCATGGGCGCACTTCAGATCCACTTCGGCGGCCGGATCCCCAGCACCGCCATCTGACGATTACGCCTTCACACGACTGGCGGCCTGGGCTCACGACCCTCGCGCGGGATGATCTACAATCGCGTTCATCGTCGGCCGCAGGCCGACGGGCGAACGGCGGCGGAGGGTCAATGTGTGGACACCGTGATCGGTGAGCCATCCTCCGATCTGAGGACATCATGAAAGCACTCGTGTACCACGGCCCCGGCGAGAAGTCCTGGACCGACGTGCCTGATCCGCAGATCCAGCATCCGACCGACATCATCGTGAGGATCGACACGACGACGATCTGCGGCACCGACCTGCACATCCTGAAGGGCGATGTGCCGGCGGTCACGTCCGGTCGGATTCTCGGTCACGAGGGTGTCGGGACCATCACCGAGGTGGGCAGCTCCGTGACGCAGCTCGCGGTCGGCGACAACGTGATCATCTCCTGCATCAAGTCGTGCGGTCGTTGCAGTTTCTGCCAGCAGGGCATTTTCGCGCATTGCCTGGGTGACGAGGGAGCGTCAGGGATCGGCTGGGTCTTCGGCCACCTGATCGATGGCACCCAGGCCGAGTACGTGCGGGTGCCGTACGCCGAGACATCCGTGTACAAAGTGCCCGAGGGCGTCACGAACCAGCAGGGCGTGCTGCTCAGCGACATTCTGCCGACGGGGTTCGAGATCGGCGTCCAGTACGGGCAGGTGAAGCCCGGGGACGTGGTCGCGGTGATCGGTGCCGGTCCGGTGGGGCTCTCGGTGATGGCGACGGCCGGCCTGTACGGGCCGGCCAGGATCATCGCGGTCGACCTGGACCCCAACAGGGTCGAGGAGGCGAAGAAGTTCGGGGCCACGGATGGCGTCAACTCCGGCGACGCCGACTGGAAGGACCAGATCATGGCGTTGACCGACGGCTGGGGTGTGGACGTCGCCGTCGAAGCGGTCGGCCTTTCGCAAACGTTCCAGATGGCCACCGAGATCGTCCGCCCGGGTGGTCACGTGGCCAACGTCGGGGTGCACGGAACATCGGTCGATCTCCAACTGCAGAACCTCTGGATTCACAACATCGCGATCACGATGGGGCTGGTCAACAGCAACACCACACCGCTGCTGCTCAAACTGGTGCAGAGCGGCAGACTGAACGTCGACAACTTCGCAACCCATCACTTCGAGCTGCACGACATGATGGACGCCTACGACACGTTCGGCCGGGCCGCGGAGACCAAGGCATTGAAGGTCATCATCGATCGTGGCGAGCGAATCCTGAGCGCCGACGCCGCGTCAGCAGCGCGTGAAGTACCGCCGAGAACGGCTTCAGGATCGCGGTACCCCGCTGACTAGCAGCTCGCGTGGTTGCCCCGGGAAGCCGCCGCACGGCAGATCCCCATCCACCACGTCGACGGCGAGCCGATCTTGGAAGCCGCAAGCACCACCGAGCGGCCGGACACCCGATCCCGCTCCGACGGAGGTGGCGATGAGCGCTGCGTGCGCGTCCACAGCCTGTGAGCGGTCGTGGCTGGGACCTGGGCCGAGCCTGCGCGTACGCCGACGCGGACGGCGCCGAAGCCGCGGAGAGAGCTGCTCGACGCTCACGAACGCCCGGACCGGGTGAGCACGTGCTCGAGCTGGCGGTGCGGGCCGGGGGGGACGGCTCAAACGCCGGGCGGCTACGGCCGTCCCCGCGTTCAGGCGCCCCGGACAGCACACCCCGACGTCGCGACCGCGTCACGCGAGTGCCAGAGCGCGCGCCGCACCCTGGACTCCACGTACCTCGTGTCCGGGCCCGACGGCACCGTAGCTCTCCACACCGGCCTCGGGACTCTTGCGGATGACAGCGCGGGCGCCCGCCTGATCGACTGTCCGGCGTCCGTTGAACCCCCCTGGAGAGGCTGCGAAATGGCCGTTGCCGAGCAGACCACCGTCTATCCCGCACCGGGATCACCCGGAAGCCCTGTTGCGCTGAAGCCGCGCTACGAGAACTTCATCGGCGGCCACTGGGTCGCCCCGGTCGGAGGCGCCTACAGTCCCAATCCGAGTCCCGCCACGGGGCAGCCGTTCTGCGAGGTCGCGCGCTCGACCGAGCCTGACATCGACCTCGCGCTCGACGCCGCGCACGCGGCGCGTGAGGCGTGGGGCGAAACCTCGGCGACGGATCGCGCCGAGGTCCTGAACGCGATCGCTGACGCGATCGAGGCGAACCTCGAGATGCTCGCGGTCGCGGAGAGCTGGGAGAACGGCAAGCCGGTCCGTGAGACCCTCAACGCCGACCTTCCGCTGGCGGTCGACCACTTCCGTTACTTCGCAGGCGCGATCCGCGCCGAGGAAGGCCGGATCTCCGAGCTCGACAAGGACACGATCGCCTACCACTTCCACGAGCCGCTCGGCGTCGTTGGGCAGATCATCCCGTTCAACTTCCCGCTGCTGATGGCGGCATGGAAGCTGGCGCCCGCGCTCGCCGCCGGCAACTGCGTCGTGATCAAGCCCGCAAGCCCGACGCCGTGGTCGCTGCTGAAGCTCATGGAGGTGCTGCAGGACGTCGTTCCGCCCGGCGTCATCAACGTCGTCACCGGACCCGGCGCGTCCGTCGGCATGGCGCTTGCCTCGAGCAAGCGGATCGCGAAGATCGCGTTCACCGGCGAGACCGTCACCGGCCGCCTGATCATGCAGTACGCGGCGCAGAACCTGATTCCCTCCACCACGGAGCTCGGCGGCAAGTCGCCGAACATCTTCTTCGCGGACGTCATGGACGCCGACGACGCCTTCCTGGACAAGGCCATCGAGGGCCTCGTCCTCTACGCGTTCAACAAGGGCGAGGTCTGCACGGCCCCTTCGCGGGCGCTGATCCAGGAGTCGATCTACGACGCCTTCATGGAGCGCTGCCTGGAGCGGATCGCGCGCATCCAGCAGGGCAACCCGCTCGACCTGTCGACAATGGTCGGCCCGCAGGTGTCCCAGGCCCAGCTCGAGAAGATCGAGAGCTACGTGAAGATCGGCCTCGAGGAGGGCGCGGAGCTGCTCTGCGGCGGCGAGCGCTACGTCGCTGACGGGGAGTTCTCGGGCGGCTACCACTTCAAGCCGACCGTCCTCAAGGGCCACAACGCCATGCGGGTCTTCCAGGAGGAGATCTTCGGGCCCGTGCTCGCCGTCACCACGTTCAAGGACGAGGCCGAGGCGCTGCGAATCGCCAACGACACGCCCTACGGGCTCGGCGCCGGCGTGTGGACGCGCGACATGACCCGTTCCTTCCGCATGGGCCGCGGCATCCAGGCCGGCCGTGTGTGGACGAACTGCTACCACCTCTACCCTGCCGCGGCGGCGTTCGGCGGCTACAAGAACTCGGGCGTCGGCCGCGAGAACCACCGGATGATGCTCGACCACTACAGCCAGACGAAGTGCCTGCTGGTGTCCTACGACGCCAACCCGATGGGGTTCTTCTAGATGCCGCAGCAGATCACCGCGACGGCCGAGGCGCTCGACCTGCTCGAGCGCCTGCGGGCCCAGCACGGCGACCTGATCCTTCACGTTTCGGGGGGCTGCTGTGACGGCAGCTCCCCGATGTGCCTGCGGGCCGCCGACCTCCCGGCGAGCCCGCACGACGTGCAGCTCGGCGCCCTCGCCGACGTCCCCGTCGTCATCGACGGTGATCAGAACGGCCGCTGGCTGTACCCCAGCTTCCACCTCGACGTCGCCCCCGGCGCGGCCGGCGGCTTCTCGCTCGAGGCGCTCGAGGACCTGCACTTCACCGCCGCGTCGGGCGATCTCCCGCGGTGACGCGCGTTGATCGAGGCCGCGGCCGGGTCGACCTCCGACGCGACGTGCCGGAGCGGGTAGACTTCCAGCCCATATTGGGGTGGCTGAGCGGCTTGCCGCGAAGGCCGACCTCATCCCTTTCCCAATGGCGAGGATCCTCGCGTTCCCGGCCGCACCACCGACGACGGAAGGAAGGTGACGCATGTCCGCTGACTCCGGTTACAAGGAGGCTCGGGAGATCTCGGAGGCGGCCCGGGAGCAGGAATGGAAGCTGCCGAGCTTCGGTAAGGCGCTCTACCTCGGCGACTTCCAGCCCGAGCTGATCTCCCCGCAGCCGGAACTGCCGGCCGAGGCGGTCGAGAAGGGCGAACGGTTCCTGGCGACGCTCGGCGCGTTCCTGCGGGACGAGGTCGATCCGCAGGCGATCGAGCGCGACGGGCGGATCTCCGATGAGGTGGTCGCCGGATTCAAGGAGATTGGCGCCCTCGGCATGAAGGTGCCCGAGCAGTACGGCGGCCTCGGGCTCTCGCAGGTCTACTACAACCGCGCGCTGATGCTCGCCGGAACCTGGCACTCCAGCGTCTCGACGCTGCTGTCGGCGCACCAGTCGATCGGGCTGGCGCAGCCCCTGCTGCTGTTCGGCTCGGAGGAGCAGAAGCGCGAGTGGCTGCCGAAGGTCTGCAGTACGCACGTGTCCGCCTTCGCGCTGACGGAGCCCGGCGTGGGCTCCGACCCCGCGAGGGTGTCGACCACCGCGACGCCCACCGAGGACGGCGCGGGCTACCTCATCAACGGCCGCAAGCTGTGGACGACCAACGGGACTGTGGCTGACGTCCTCGTCGTGCTGGCCAAGGTCCCCCGCAGCGAGGGTCGCCGGGGCGGCATCACCGCCTTCATCGTCCCGAGCTCGACCGACGGCATGGTTGTCGAGGCGCGCATCGAGTTCATGGGGCTGCGCGGTATCGAGAACTCACAGACCCGGTACACCGACGCCTACGTGCCAAAGGAGAACGTGATCGGCGGCGAGGGCCAAGGGCTCAAGATCGCCCTCGCCACGCTCAACACCGGCCGCCTGGCGCTGCCGGCCGTCTGCGCCGGGATCAGCAAGTGGGCGACGAAGGTCGCCCGCGAGTTCGCCAGCCAGCGCGTCCAGTGGGGCAAGCCCGTCGGCGAGCACGACGAGGTGGCGCAGCGCATCGCGTTCATCGCTGCGACCGCTTTCGGCCTCGAGGCCATGCTCGACGTGGCCAGCCGGCTCGCGGACGAGAAGCGCAACGACGTGCGCATCGAGGCCGCGCTGGCCAAGCTCTACGGCTCGGAGATGGGCTGGCGCGTCGTCGACCAGCTCATACAGGTGTGCGGCGGCCGCGGCTACGAGACCGCCCGGTCCTTGCAGGCCCGCGGGCTGCGTGGCGTGCCGGTCGAGCAGTCGCTGCGCGACATGCGCGTCAACCGCATCTTCGAGGGCTCGACGGAGATCATGCACCTCCTGATCGCGCGCGAGGCGATGGACCAGCACCTGGAGGTGGCCGGGGACCTCATGGAGCCGGACCTCCCGATGGAACGCAAGGCGAAGGCGCTCGGCCGGGCCGGTGCCTTCTATGCCAGCTGGTATCCGCGACTGACTCTCGGCCGTGGCCACGTCCCCCAGTCATACGCCTCGTATGGCGAGCTGGCCGGGCGCATGCGGTTCGTGGAGCGCACCAGCCGTAAGCTCGCCCGCTCCACGTTCTACGGCATGGCCCGCTGGCAGGCCGGCACCGAGGCCCACGGGGCCTTCCTGGGACGGATCGTGGACATCGGAGCCGAGCTGTTCGCCATGGCCTCGGCCGTGGTCTACACCCAGACGGCGATGCGGGAGCACCCCGAGCGGGCAGCCGAGACCCAGGAGCTGGCCGAGGCCTTCTGCAACCAGGCCGAGCAGCGCATTGAGCGGCTGTTCCACGAGCTGTGGAGCAACGCCGACGCGCCCAACCACCGGCTGGCGCTGGACATCCTCAAGGGCCGACACACCTGGCTGGAGGCGGACATCATGGACCCGTCCGCCGGCGACGGCCCGATGGTCCCGCCGCTCGAGACCGACCGCGGGATCCCGATCGCCGGCCCCGCGACGACGGCAGGCTCAGGCTCTTGAGTCCGACACGCACCGCAGCGGCGGCTCCTCTCTCGCCGGCAGCCCGAATCGGAGAGCTTCGATGCACGTCCGCCAACACCGAGGAGGACGCCTGACGCACTCGCTGACCCGGAATCTCGGTATGGCCCGGGGAGTGACTGCCTCGCATTGGAGTCGCAAGCCAGTGCGATTCGGCATGAGACGCGCTTGGGACAATGACCCGGTGTCGGCTCCTGCGAGGCGTCCGGAGAGGAGGAGCGGTGTTCGGAGCGCTTGGGTGGCGGTTGTGGGGGTTCGGTGCGCGTTGGTGGTGATGGTCTGGGCTGGTGGTTGCGGCCGATAGTCATTTAGGAGGAGTTATGGGTGAAGCGGTGATTGTCGATGCGATCCGGACGCCGGTTGGGCGTGCGGTGAAGGGGTCGTTGAGGGCTTTGCGGGCTGATGATCTCGCGGCGATTCCGTTGCGTGCTCTGGTGGAGCGCAATCCGGGGGTCGATTTCGGCGAGACGGACGACATCATGATGGGTTGCGGTTTTCCCGATGGTGAGCAGGGTTACAACGTTGCGCGCAACGCGCAGTTGTTGGCGGGTATCGATCATCATGTCCCGGCGGTCACGGTGAGCCGGTTTTGTGCGTCTTCGTTGCAGACGATTCGGATGGCGTTTCACGCGATCAGGTCGGACGAGGGCGATCAGTACGTGGCGGCGGGTGTGGAGTGTGTGTCGCGGGGTGCGGCGATGACGTTGCCGGCGATGAATCCGCGGATCGATGGTTCGGACGGCGCGCCGTACAACGTGTATATCCCGATGGGGTTGACGGCCGAGAACGTGGCCGAGCGTTGCAAGGTCACGCGTGAGGCCCAGGACGAGTGGGCGGCGTTGTCGCAGCAGCGTGCGGTGGCGGCGCGTGAGAGCGGTCACTTTGATCGTGAGATCGTGGGTGTCGAGATCCCGGAGGCTCGCGATGCCGGCGGCAATGTCGTCGCGGCGCATACGGTCACGCGTGACGACGGGCCGCGTGCGGGCACGACGGTGGAGAAGCTCGCGGCGCTCAAGCCTGCGTTCAAGCCCGATGGTTCGGTGACGGCTGGCAACGCGTGTCCGTTGAACGATGGCGCGGCGGCGGTGTTGGTGATGTCCGAGGAGAAGGCCGGCGCGTTGGGCCTCGAGCCGCGGGCGCGGATCGTGGCGTCGTCGGTCGCGGCGATCCGCCCGGAGATCATGGGCCTGGCCCCGATCCCGGCGGTCAGGGCGGTGCTCGAGCAGGCGGGGTTGACGATCGAGGACATCGACGCGGTCGAGTTGAACGAGGCGTTCGCGGCGCAGGTCGTGCCGTGCCGCGACGAGCTCGGGATCGATCCGGACAAGCTCAACACTCACGGCGGCGCGATCGCGTTGGGCCACCCGTTCGGGATGACCGGCGCGCGGATCATGACGACGCTGCTGAACAACCTCGATGTCATCGACGGCAGGCTGGGGCTCGAGTCGATGTGCGTCGCCGGCGGGATGGGACAGGCGATGATCGTCGAGCGGCTCAACTAGCGAGCGGAAGGGGACGGCAGCATGGCTACCACGGGTTCTAGCCCACGGACCGCCGAGCGCGGCGAGGATCTCACGGGACGGGTCGCATTGGTCACGGGAGGGACCCGTGGGATCGGCGCGTCGATCTCTCGCGGCCTCGCCGCGGACGGCGCGACGGTCGCGGCCGGCTTCACCTCCAATCGCGAGCGCGCCGACGAGGTGCGCCAAGCGGTCGAGGCCGACGGCGGCACGCTGACGCTGCATCAGGGCAACGTCGGCGACCCGGAGGCCAGTGAGCGCGTCGTTCGCGAGGTCATCGGCGAGCACGGCCGCCTCGACATCCTCGTCAACAACGCGGGCGTCACCGTCGACCGGCCGATCTGGAGGATGTCCGCCGACGATTGGGAGCAGGTCCTGCGCGTGAACCTGTCGGGGGCCTTCTACATGACCAAGCCGGCGCTCGTGCACATGCTCGAGCGAGGCTCGGGCCGGGTCATCAACATCTCGTCGATATCCGGCGAGATCGGCAACATCGGCCAGGTCAACTACACGGCCTCGAAGTCCGGGCTCTTCGGCTTCACGAAGACGCTCGCGCGCGAGACCGCGTTCGCGCTCAGGGCGTCCGGCAAGCTCGACCCCTCGATCGGGCTGACGGTTAACGTCATCACCCCCGGCCTGATCGACACCGACATGGTCGCCACGATCCCCCCCTACATGCTCAACGCCCTGATCGAGCAGATCCCGATGCACCGCATGGGCGAGCCCGACGAAATCGCCCGCGTCGTCAGCTTCCTCGCCCACGACGCCTCCAGCTACATCACCGGACAGATCTGGGGCGTCAACGGCGGACTCGACATGTGACCGGTGGGCGGCGGGTCTCGTACCCGCCGCCCACCTCCCATGTCTCCGGGAAGGCACGCCATGGCCGGCGGCGTCTGGCGGGGAGACATCTCGACCGTGGAGATCGAGCAGGCGCTCCTCACCGCCCGACGTCGCGCGGCAGGTTCGAGCGCGGCTCGGCCATGCGGCCGAGACTAGGCCAGCAGCCCGACCTGGCGGAGGATCGAGACCGAGTCGGAGTACACGTCCTTGCGCTTGACGAGGCCGTGCTCGAACGGGATCACGTCGAGGCCCTCCCACTCGACCCGCCGCCCGGTGGGCTCGGCCACGAGGTCGCCGCGCCGCATCGTCCGCGTATGGGTCGCGCCGGCTGTCCATTCCTGCACGACGAGGTCGGCGCGAACGTAGAGGCGGCGCGCGGCGAAGGCGATGTCGGGCCACGTCGCGAAGATCGCCGCGATCTGCTCGCGCACGGCATCGCCCTGGGCGCTCTCGCCGGCCGTGTGGTTCTCGAAGACCATGTCGGGGGCGTGGAGCGCCACGATCGCGTCGAGGTCGTGGGCGTTCCAGGCCGCGTTGTAGCGGCCGATGATCTCGTGCAGGTCATCGCTCATGGCGCAGCCCAACTTCTCCTGCGCGTCGCCCCGCTGTCAAGGCCGGATAGGCTGCCCGGCCGTGCGCGCCGCCCAGGTCACGAGCCTCGATGGGCCTTCGGCCGTCGGCCTCGCCGAGCTGCCCGAGCCCGCCGAGCCGTCGCACCCGCTGACGCCCGGCAGCGGCGTCCTCGTCGACGTCCACGCCGCCGGCGTGGCCTTCCCCGACGTCCTGCTCACGCGCGGTCAGTACCAGCTCAAGGTGCAGCCGCCGTTCGTGCCGGGCGTCGAGGTCGCCGGCGTCGTGCGCGCAGCGACGCCGGACACGGGCTGGCAGCCGGGCGACCGCGTCGCCGCCTACACCGGGCTCGGAGGATTGCAGGAGGTCGCGGTCGCGCCGGGCTTCACGACCTTCGCGCTGGCCGAGCGCCTCTCGTTCGCCCAGGGCGCGGGACTCGTCATGAACTACCACACGGTCTGGTTCGCGTTGGTCATGCGCGCCCGCCTGGCGGCGGGCGAGACGGTCCTCGTCCACGGCGCCGCGGGGGGTGTCGGCACGGCGGCCCTGCAGCTGGCCAATGGTCTCGGCGCGCGGACGCTCGCGGTCGTCTCCAGCGACGCGAAGGAGCGGGTCGCGCGCGAGGCGGGGGCGGACGAGGTCCTGCGCTCCGACGGCGCCTGGCGCGACGAGGCCAAGGCGCTGACCGGCGGCGAGGGCGTCGGCGTCGTGATCGACCCCGTCGGCGGCGACCGCTTCCTGGACAGCCTCCGCGTGCTGCGCACCGACGGGCGCCTCGTCGTCGTCGGCTTCACGGGCGGCGCGGTCCCGGAGCTACGCGTCAACCGCCTCCTCCTCGGCAACATCGCCGTCGTCGGCGCGGCCTGGGGTGAGTACATCGCGACGCGCCCCGAGGTCGAGCGCGAGATCGGCGCGGCCGTGAGCAGCCTCGTGGACGAGGGCCGCGTCGCGCCGATCGTGGGTGCGACGCTGCCGCTCGAGCGCGCCGGCGACGCGCTGGCGCTGCTCGAGGGCCGGGGCGCGGTCGGCAAGGTCGTCGTCGCGCTGCGCGGCTGAGCGCGGCTACACGGCCCGCAGGCGACGGAACGGCCGTCCCTCGCGCAGCTCCCGCACGACCCCCTCGACGAGGCCGTCGGCGTCGCGGCGGCGGCCGTCGGTGACCGCGTCGACCAGCCCGCGCTTGCGCGCGATCAGCGCCGCCATCGTCTCGTCGATCGTGGCCGCGGCCAGCAGGTACCAGGCGGTGACGGCGTCGCGCTGGCCGATGCGGTGCAGGCGGTCCTCGGCCTGGTCGTGCATCGCCGGAGTCCACTCGAGCTCGAGGAACGCGACATTGGACGCGCGCGTGAGCGTGAGCCCCTGCCCGGCGACGCGGGTCGCGGCGACGAGCAGCTGCGGACCGTCCGGCCGCTGGAACGCCCCGACGGTCGCATCCCGCTCGCCGAGCGCGTCGCGGCCGAGCAGGTGCGTGGCGCGCGGGAAGCGCTCGAGCACGGCCTGCTGGACCTCGAGGTGGCGGGCGAAGACGACGAGCGGCTCTCCCGAGGCCAGGAAGTCGTGGATCCAGCCCAGCGCGCCGGCGAGCTTGCCGCGCGCCGCCAGGCGCTGGAGCGTCCCGAGCTGCGCCAGGCGCTCGGCGCGCAGCGTGGCGGCGATCTTCGCGTTCAGCTCGGAGAGGTCGAGCGGCTGCTCGCGCAGCCAGGCGATGACGTCCTCCTCGGCGAGGCGGTACTCGCGCTCGTTGGCGAGCTCGATCGGCACGACGACGCGGCGCTTGGCCGGCAGCTGGGGCAGGACCTCGGCCTTCGTCCGGCGCACGAAGCAGCGCCGGCGCAGGTGCCAGTGCAGGCGCTGCTCGGCGAGCTCGCCGCGGAACTCGCGGGCGAAGCGCGCGCCCGAGCCGAAGTCCTCCAGGCGGCCGAGGACCCGCAGCTGGCTGACGAGCTCCTCGGCGTGGTTGAGGACCGGCGTGCCGGTCAGCGCGAGGCGTAGCCCGTCGGGCGCGACGGCCTCGGCGAGCCGGCGCACCGCGCGCGTGCGCTTGGCCTGCGGGTTCTTGACGAGGTGCGACTCGTCGACCACGAGCGCGCGCGGGCGTAGCCGTCCGAGCGCCTCGCGCTGTGCGGCGACGATCTCGAAGTTCACGATCGTGATCTCGTCGGTGGGCGGGACGGCCACGCGGCCGTGGACGACCGCCACGCCGCGGTGCGCCAGCCAGCGGCGCGCCTCGCGCTCCCACGTGAGCTTGAGCGACGCGGGGCAGACGACGACGGCCGGGAAGGCATCGTCGGCCTCGAGCGCCGCGAGCGCCTCGACCGTCTTGCCCAGGCCCTGCTCGTCGGCCAGGAACGTGCGCCGCGCGGCGAGCGCGTAGCGCACGGCGGCCCACTGGTAGGGAGCGAGCTCGCCGCCGAGGACGGCGGCGACGGCGTCGATCGGCGGCGCGGCGGTCGCCCGCGAGGCGCGGATCGTCGCAGCGGCCTCGTCGTGCTCGGCCCGCAGCGCGGCGAGCACGGATCGGGCGGTGGCGTCGACCGCCACGCCGTGGCGCGCCAGGAAGGCGTCGAGCGGCTCGACGACCCAGGGATCGAGCGGCATGCAGCGGCTCGCGTCCTCGGCGCCGGGGAGGCGCTCAAAGGCGGCGCCCGCGTCGTGATCCCAGAGGACGTCGAGGCGCAGGTGCTCCCCATCGACGCTCTCCGAGCGGCGCAGGCGGGCGGGCGGCGGCGGGTCCTCCCCGCGCTCGAGCGCCTCGACGCAACGCTGGGCGGCCGCGTCGAGACGCGCCGAACGCTCCTCGCCCAGCGCCCGGGCGCCCGCGAGCGTGAGCGGCGCGAGCACCACGCCGCCGCGCTCCGCGGCGTCCACGGCGAGCGGTGCGGGCGCCGTGCCGGTCAGCGTGCGCAGCACCCACCAGCCGCTGCCGTCGTGGCGCGTCGTCGTTACGCGCGCGACCCATCGGCGCTCGAGGCCGGCCAGCCACGCGTCCACGGCCGGCGAGGTCGTGAGCTCGGGAAACCGCTCCAGGACCCCGGCGACGTGGATCCCGGCCCAGTCGTCCGCCGGTGCCCACCACTCGCGCCGGTCCCAGTCGAAGCGCCGGCGCGGGATGCCTCGCACCTCGGCGACGACGTGGGGGTCGTATGCAAAGGCGAGGACGACGACGCGCTCGCCGCCGTCGTCGCGCAGCTCGACGTTCGGGCGTTCGCCGGCGAGGCGCATCTAGTGGGCCTTCTCGCAACGTTTGACCGCAAACGGCGGACGCCGATCACCGCCTGGCTTTGTCCTCGGTCGCGGCAATGGCTCCACCATTGCTCGCTCCCTGCGTCCTTGCCAGTCGGCGCCGGCGCCTCGCCGTTTCCGGCCCAACGTCACGAGAAGACCCACTAGTGGACGAGGCCCTTGAGGGCGACGAGCACGGCGCCGAGCCCGCAGTTGGCGATCCCGGTCAGGACGGCCAGCGGCAGGGGCTGCCCCAGCCGGCGCCCGACGGCGAGCCCCCAGCCGAAGAGCTCGGCGAGGCCGAGCGCGATCGCGACGTTCACGGCGGCGTCGCGCGAGAGGAGACCGACGACCCCGAGCGCCAGCCCGAGGGCGAGCGGCACCGCGGCCTGCACGAGCGGCCATTCGCCGACGACGGCCGCGCGGATGTCGGCGCGCCAGCTCGTCCTCCTCGAGCGCACGTGCTCGGCGAGGACCTCGGCGTAGACGTGGGCCAGCCAGAAGATGATCGCCGTGGCAAGCAGCCCGCCGAGGACGAAGCCGATCCCGTTGTCCGGATCGTCGGCGACGGCGAGCACGACGGCCAGCGCGAGAATCGTGCCGTAGACCGCGCGGGCCAGGCTCGGTTCCCCGGTCGGCGCGGCGGGGGCGGGCGGGGCGGGACGCATCGCGGCGCCATCGTACGCGCCGCCGCCCCGCGACGGGACGGGGTGCGCCGAGCACCCCGTCCGCGACGGCGCTGCTTCGATCTCGGGCCGCCCAAGGTGCGGCCGTCCGCACCGCGGAGGCGGAGGCGGGCTGCGAAGATCGACGTGCCGCCTCGTGCCGCTCACCGCCGCGCCCCCGCCATCCCGCTCCGTCCCGCCGCCCACGTGAGGCGCGCGGCAGCGGCTCTCGCCGTCCTCGCGGGCGTCGTCCTGCTGACGGGGTGCGGTGGCGACGGGGGCTGGGTCGCGCGCGACGTGCCCGGGCGCTATCCGTCGATCCAGGCCGCGGTCGACGCCGCGCGACCGGGCGACCTCGTGCGCATCGCGCCCGGCGTGTACGAGCAGGCCGTGGTCGTCCCGCCGTCCAAGCGCGACGTCGTCATCCGCGGGGAAGATCGCGACCGCGTGGTCCTCGACGGCGGTCGCGGCCGGCGGGCGGTCGGGATCCTCGTGCGCGGTGGCGGCACCGCGGTCGAGAACCTCACCGTGCGCGGCTTTGGCACGGCCGGGGTGGCCGTCGAGACGGCGCCGGGAGCGGCCAGGCCGCTGCGCGGCTGGCGCGTGAGCTACGTCACCGCGCTCGGCGACGGCCGGGTCGGGATCGCCGTGCGCGGCGCGAGCGGCGGGGCGATCGAGCACGTCCTCGCCCGCGGGCACACGCGCGCCGGCCTGCTGCTCGCCGACTGCGCGGCGTGCGACGCGAGGGTCCTCGACAGCGCGGCCGACCTCAACCGCGTGGGCCTCGAGGCGAGCAATGCGAGCGGCAACGTCATCGTCGCCCGTTCGCGCTTCCGGCGCAACCGCGTCGGCGTCGTGCTCACCGCCACGCGGAGGGACGAGGGAGCCGAGCCCCAGCGCGAGGTCACCGTCGCCGGCAACGTCATCGCCGACAACGACGACACCGGCGCGCCCGGCGGCGGCGAGCGCTTCGGCATCGGGGTGCTCGTCGACGGCGGTCGCCGCGACGCCGTCGCGCGCAACGTCATCGCCCGCCAGGTCGGGGCGGGTGTCCTGCTCGAGGGCTCGCCCGCGGGTCCGGCCGCCGAGGTCAGCGTTCAGGGCAACGTCCTCACCGGCGACGGCGTCGACCTCGCGCTCGTGCGCGGTCCGCACCAGCCGAGCTCGAAGGGGTCGTGCTTCGCCCAGAACCGCTTCACGAGCTCGCACCCCGTGGACATCGAGCGCCGTCTGCCCTGCCAGGTCGACGTCCCGCTGCCGCCCGGCGGGCTCCTGCTGCCGGCGCCGGCCCCAGGGGTCTCGCGGCCGCGGCGGCTGCGGGCGCCCCCGCGGCAGGCGCAGTTGCCGGGCGCGGGGGCGACGGCGCCGCGGCCCGCGCGGCCGCCGGCGCGCCTCGACGTCGCCCGGATCGGCGTGCCGGGCACGAGGTAGCTGTCCGGCCCGCGACGAGCAGGGCTTCGGGACGAGCATCACCCGCTCGAGCCCGGTCTGGTTCACGCCATGATCGACTGCGAGGCGCGCGCACCCCGGTGATACCGTCGCGCGACCCTCGCCCCACCCGACAAGGAGACGCAGATGCAGATCGGCATGATCGGACTCGGCCGGATGGGCTCCAACATGGTGCGCCGCCTCATGCGCGCCGGTCACGACTGCGTCGTGTTCGACCGCAGCGCGGCGACCGTCTCCGAGCTCGAGGGCGAGGGCGCGACCGGCGCGACCGAGCTCGCGGACTTCGTGGCCAAGCTCGCGGCGCCGCGGTCGATCTGCATGATGATCCCGGCCGGCTACGTCGACCAGACGCTCGAGGCGCTCCTCGAGCACCTTCATGCCGACGATACGGTCATTGACGGCGGCAACTCCGACTACCGCGACGACCTGCGCCGCTCCAAGGAGCTCGCCGAACGCGAGATCCACTACGTCGACATGGGCACGAGCGGCGGCGTCTTCGGCCTCGACCGCGGCTACTGCCTCATGATCGGCGGCGACGACGTCGCCGTGCAGCGGCTCGACCCGTTCTTCGCGGCGCTTGCGCCCGGCCGCGGCGCCGCGCCGCCCACGCCGGGGCGCCGGGAGGACGAGGGCACGGCGGCCGAGGGCTACCTGCACTGCGGCTCCAGCGGCGCCGGGCACTACGTGAAGATGGTCCACAACGGGATCGAGTACGGGCTGATGGCCGCGTACGCCGAAGGCCTGAACATCCTGCACCACGCCAGCGTCGGCGCCCACGAGCACGAGGTCGACGCGGAGACCACGCCGATGCGCGAGCCCGAGCTCTACCGCTACGAGTTCGACCTCCCCGAGATCACCGAGGTCTGGCGGCGCGGCAGCGTCATCTCCTCGTGGTTGCTCGACCTCACCGCGCAGGCCCTGCACACGAGCCCGTCGCTCGAGGACTTCGGCGGGCGCGTCTCGGACTCGGGCGAGGGCCGCTGGACGGCGCTGGCGGCCATCGACACCGGCGCCCCGGCGCCGGTGCTCACGACCGCGCTCTTCGCCCGCTTCGCCTCGCGCGGCGAGGCCGACTTCGGCAACCGCGCGCTGTCAGCCATGCGCCTGGGCTTCGGCGGTCACCTGGAGCAGTAGCGGCCCGAGCGCCCGCTCGCCGGGGCACAATGCGCGCGTGCCCCGGGTCCGCGCGATCGGGCCGACGAGGCGCTCGGCGAGGTGGTCGCTAGGCGCTCAGCGCCCGCGTGATCGTCCGCGCGTAGAGCTGGACGCCGCGCTGCGTGAGGTGGACGCCGTCCCAGAAGACGTCGCCACCGCCGCGAGCGCTCACGGCGTTCCAGTCCGCGAGGGCCGCCTCCGGCCAGCCCTCGACGGCTGCGCGCAGGCGGCTGTTGACCTCGTCCTGCCAGCGGCGCGGCACATGGACGTTGACGAGGACGACGCGCCGCACTCCGTGCAGGACGTCGCGGAGCTGGCCGAGCTCGTCGCCGACGAGCGGCCCGTTGTTGCCCAGCTGCACGATCACGCGGTCGGGGAGCCGGCCGGCCGCGCGCAGGCTACGCAGCTCGGCGACGATCGCGGCCGGCTGGCGCGCGACGCCGGCGTCGATGCTCGTGCGCGGTCCCAGGGCCCGGATCAGCCCGTCGGCGGCGCCGAGCATGACCGAGTCGCCGATGGCGAGCGCGGGCGCGCCGGCGAGCGGCGCGCCGCCGTTGGCCGGCGACACCTTCACCGCCGGCGCGGTGCGCGCGATCGAGGCCAGCGCGGGACTCGGGGGCGGGGCGGGGGAGGCGAACCCCCACACGAGCGCCGCGAGCAGCGCTGCCGCGGCGCCCGCGAGCCCGAGGCGTGCGCGCGGGCGGGCGGCCGCCAGCGCCCCGCGCCAGCCCGCGAGCGCCCCGCCGCGGCGGATCGGCTGCTCGACCCACGTGTACGAGGCCGCGGCGAGCGCGACGGTCACGGCGGCTTGGGCGCAGACGAGCAGCGGGCCGCCGACCGGCACGTCGACGTGCGGGCGGGTCACTGTGAGCACGGGCCAGTGCCACAGATAGATCCCGTAGCTGCGGACGCCGAGCCAGCGCAGCGGCTCGACGCCGAGCACGCGGCCGAGCCGCGCGGCCGGGTGCACGAGCACGGCGATGACGAGTGCGGAGGCCGCGGCCACGACCAGGAAGCCGCCGCGGTAGAGCGCCGGGTCGAAGCTCTGCACGCGCCAGAAGACGACGAGCAGCGCCGCGAGGCCGGCCGCGCCGGCTAGGTCGAGCACGAACGCGGCGCCGGTCCCCGTCCGAGCCGTGATCTGCCCGGGACGCCAGGCGAAGGCGAGCAGGACCCCGACGATGAGTCCGATCGCCCGCGTGTCGGTCCCGTAGAAGACGCGCGAGGGGTCGGCGCCCGGCGTGAACAGCAGCGCCATCAGGACTGTCGAGGCCACCGCCGCCGCCGCCACGGCGATCAGCAGCCGTCGGCGGCCCAGGAGCACGAGCCCGGCGACGAGCAGCACGGGCCACAGCAGGTAGAACTGCTCCTCGACGGCCAGCGACCACAGGTGCTGGAGCAGCGGCGGGCGCCCGAAGGCCTCGAAGTACGACTGGTGGCCAAGCACGAGGTGCCAGTTCATGACGTACGCGGCGGCGGCGAGCGCATCGCCGCGTACGCGTGCGAGGTCGTGGCGCAGGAAGAGCGCGGCGACCACGAGGCAGACGCCGAGCAGGACGAAGACCGCGGGCAGCAGGCGCCGCGCGCGCCGCAGCCAGAAGCGGCGGACGTCGATCCGCCCGCTCGCCTCCCACTCCGCCAGCAGCAGCGACGTGATGAGGAACCCGCTGATGACGAGGAAGACGTCGACGCCGAGAAACCCCCCGGGCATCCACGGCGCGTCGGCGTGATAGAGGAAGACGGCGCCGACCGCGAGCGCGCGCAGGCCGTCGACCCCCGGCAGGTAGGGCAGTCGCGGCGCTTCTCGAGAACGGGGGTCGAAGGTGCTCACCGGAGCCGTCCCACGATACCCACCGTCGCGGGCGTGGCGGCGCGCGAATGCGGTTCTGCGAACGCGCGTCAGGCCGTCTTTGCCCTGCTCAGGCCGTTGGTCGCCGCCATGTCCTGCTCGCCCTCGCCGGCCTCGACGGCTTCGCGCAGCCGGCCCGCCACCGCGCGGGGGACGGGCAGATCCCGGCGGCGGCGACGGCGTCCCAGACGCGCTCGAGCGCCTCCTCGCGATCCTCGGCCAAGAGCGCGATCGCGAACAGCCCCGTCTCGGATCGTCACCGCGCCGGGCAGGTCGTCGGACCCCGACGGCACCCAGGGCCTCGACGACTCCCGCGAGCGCGGCGGGGACGCCGACGAGCGGCGCCGCCGTGGAGCCGGCCACGTGGCACGGACGCTAGCTGTCGTCGGCGCCGCGGCGGCGGGCGAGCTCGCGGGCGAGGTCGATGGCCCTCACGTCGTGCTCGCCGGGCAGCTTGGCCAGCACCTCGAGCACGACGCCCTGGACGTCGCGCTCGTCGTGGCCGAGGTCGTCCGCGAGCGCCTTCAGCGCGGTGTAAGTGACCTTGAGCTGCGCCGCGGTGAGCTCGAGCCGGTAGGCCGGCTCGTCGGTGCCGATGAGGTCCCCGCCGTTCGCCATGGCCCGGACCTTATCGAGGCGAGCAGCTCAGCCCAGCGGTGCGAAGCGCGCGGTGAAGTGACGCAGCGCCTGGGGCCGCGAGACGATCCGCAGGCTCCGCACGTCGCCCGTGCGCGCGGGCGCCCACGAGGTCCGGCCCGGCGGCGTCCTCGTGCGCGCTCGATCCCGGCCGGAGGAGGGCTCCGCCCGCTCGCCGCGGCCTCCCGCTAGCCGAGACCCAGGCCGGGGCCGTAGGGCACGGCGCCACCGTACGGGTCTGGCTGCTCCCGGCCGTACCGGTCGGCCTGCTGGCCGTAGGGGTCGCTCTGCTCCTGCGCGCTCGTGTCGGGCGCCAGCTTGCCGGTCTTCGCTTGCTCGAGGAAGGTCGCGACGGTGTTCGACGGGATCGCGAAGCCGATGCCGACGTTGCCGCCCTGGCCGGCGCCCGAGCCGGTGGCGATCTGCGCGTTGACGCCGATGACCTTGCCGGCTGCGTCGAGCAGCACGCCGCCCGAGTTGCCGGGGTTCAGCGCGGCGTCGGTCTGGATCGCGCCGCTGATGGTCGCGCCGTTGGGCGCCTGCAGGTCGCGGTTCAGCGCCGAGACGATGCCCGTCGTCAGCGTGTGGTCGAGCCCGTAGGGGTTGCCGATCGCGTAGGTCGCGTCCCCCACGCTGACCGACGAGGAGTCGCCGAGCGAGAGCGTCGGCAGGTCGCTCGCGTCGACCTTGAGCAGCGCGAGGTCGTGCGCGGGGTCGACGCCGACGACCTCGGCGGCCTTCGCCTTGCCCGAGGTACCGATCTTGACCTGGACCTGGCCGGCGCCGTCGACGACATGGTCGTTGGTGACGATCAGGCCGTCGGCCGAGACGACGAAGCCCGAGCCGGTCGCCTGGCCCTCGGCGGTGTCGGCGACGACGTAGACGACTGCGTCCTTCGCGCCGTCGTAGACGCGCTTGGCCGTCGAGCCGTCGTCGGCGACCGCCCGGGTGGCGGTTGCCGGCCGCTCCGCAGCCGTGGTCGCGGACGAGGAGCGGGTGTCGAGGAGCTCGTGGGTGAGGACGCCGCCCGCGCCGGCGGCGAGGATGGCGGCGACGCCGCCGGCGAGCACGTTTCGGATGTTCATGCGCGTGAGCGTGCGACAGCGACCTGCACGGCGCCTAAGGCGATCGGCAAGGATCCGTAAGAGTCGCGCAGCGCTCGCCGGGCCTGCGCGACGTCTAGGCTCCGCGTCCGCGATGGCCGACCGCGACGTCGACATCCTCCTCATCGGCGGCGGCATCGCCTCCGCGATCGCGGCCGCCACGCTCCGCGACGAGGGCTTCGAGGGCACCGTGCTGCTCGTCTCGCGCGAGCTCGACCAGCCCTACCACCGCCCTCCCGTCTCCAAGGGCTATCTCCAGGGCCTCGAGTCGCGCTCCGACGCGCTCGTGCACCCCGAGGGCTGGTGGGAGCGAAGCGGCGTCGAGCTCGCGACGCGCACGAGCGTCCTCGGGCTCGATCCCGCCGCCCGGACGGCCACGCTCTCGACGAGGACGGAGGTCGGCTTCGGGCAGGCCCTCGTGGCCACGGGCGCGACGGTGCGCCGGCTCGCCGTAGACGGCGCGCAGCTGGAGGGGGTCCACTACCTGCGGACGCTCGGGACGGCCGACGCGCTGCGCGCCGACCTCGAGGAGGTCGACGACGTCGTCTGCGTCGGCGGCTCGTACATCGCCTCGGAGGTCGCGGCGTCGCTGACCGTGCTCGGCAAGCGCGTCACGGTGCTCATGCAGGAGACGCACACGCTCGAGCGCCACTTCGGCGGGGTCGCCGGGCTCTGGTTCCGCGAGCTGCTCGAGGAGCACGGCATCGCGGTCGTCGGCCGCGACGAGGTCGCGCGCTTCGAGGGCGACGGGGAGCGCGTCGCGCGCGTGGTCACCACCGGCGGGCGGACGCTGCCGGCGGGCGCCGTCGTCTGCGGGGTCGGCGCGCTGCCCGACGTCATGCTCGCGCGCAAGGCCGGCCTCGAGCTCGGCCCGCTCGGCGGGATCCGCTGCGACGCGCGACTGCGCACCAGCGCCCCGGGCGTCTTCGCGGCGGGCGACCCCTGTGAGTTCGACAGCGTCCTGCACGGGCGGCCGATGCGCATCGAGCACGAGGACGTCGCCGCCCGCCAGGGCGCCACGGCGGCGCGCAACCTCCTCGGTGCGGACGCGCCGCACGAGGACGTGCCCTACTTCTTCTCCGACCTCGCCGACTGGGCCGGGATCGAGTACGTCGGGCCGGCGCAGGCCTGGGACGAGGAGCTCGTCCGCGGCTCGCTCGAGGACGGGCGCTTCGCGGTCTGGTACCTGCACGAGGGCCGCGTCGCCGCGATGCTGTCGGTCAACGGCGGCGGCGACCTCGACCACGCGCGCGACCTCGTGCGCAGCGGCGCGCCGCTCGAGGAACGGTGATGGCCGCCGTCAGGACCCCGGCATCCGGTGCCGGCGCGCGTACTCCTGGTTGTCGGCGCGCTCGCCGAGCGCCTGCGCGGCCGCGAACGCGATCAGGCCCTGGACGAGGACCGGGAACACGACGAAGAAGATGACGACCAGGCCCAGGGTGGCCGCGACGCTCGACAACGCGATGACCATGAGGCCGCCGAGCATATCGCTCGGCTCGCGGCGTCGGGCTCAGCGGCCGCGCGCCCCGAAGTCCGCGGTCACGGTGGCGGCGCGGCGCAGGCCGGCCGGGCAGCCGCGGGCGACGCCGACGCCGACGTCGCGCAGGCGGGCGTCGAGGATCGTCTGCCGGTGGGGCGGCGAGCGCATCCAGCCGCGGACGATCGCCGTCGGCGTCGCCTCCGAGCCGCTGCCCCAGGCGATCGTCTCGCCCACCGCCCAGCTCCGTGCCCCCGCGAGGTAGCCGCTGGCCGCGATCCGCTGCGCCGGCCCGGCGCCGCCCGGATCCACGTGCGCGAAGAAGCGCCGGGCGACCATGCGCCGCGAGTGCGTCCGCGCCGCCCGGGCGAGCGCACGGCTCGTCCGCAGCGGCGCGAGCCCGCGGGCGGTGCGTCGCGCGTCGAGCAGGCAGGCGGTCGCGGCCGTCGCGCGGCCGAGGGTCGCCGCGGTCGGGCGCTGCCGCGCGCCCGCGCACGCCGCCGCGGGGGCGGGCGATGCGAGCACGACGCACGAGACCGACGCGAGGATGGGCGCGCGCGGGATCATGGCCGCACGACTAGCAGAGGCCGACGGCGCGCGCCAGCGCGCCGCCCGGGAACTCCGACCCCGCTGGTAGGATTGGGGCCATGATCTTCACGACGAAGGCGGAGTACGGCGTGCGGCTGCTCGTCGAGCTCGGCCGGCAGGGGACCGATCACCCGGTGTCGCTCAAGGCGATCTCCGCGGCCGAGGCCCTGCCGCTCGCCTACCTCGAGCGCATCGTCGCGCTCCTCAAGAAGGCCGGGCTCGTCGAGAGCACGCGCGGCGCGCACGGCGGCTACCGCCTCGTGCGCGAGCCGGAGTCCATCCACATGGACGAGGTCGTGCTCGCGCTCGAGGGCGCGGTCGCGCCGATGAGCTGCTTCGTCGACGACTCCGAAGAGGGCCGCGTGCTCTGCTCGCACATCGCCGACTCGGGCCACGCCTGCGCCACGAAGCTCCTGTGGACGCGCGTGCAGGGCGGCGTCATCAAGGCGCTGGCCAACACGACGCTCGCCGAGCTCGTCGCCTTCTCCGAGCGCGAGGCGCCGCCTTCAGCCGTGGCCGTCTGACGATCCTCCCCCGAACCCGAAAGCGCATGGCCGATCTCGAGATCCACAACCTTCACGTCCGCGCCGGCGACAAGCCGATCCTCCGCGGGCTCGACCTCAGCGTCTCCAGGGGCGAGGTCCATGCCCTCATGGGCCCCAACGGCTCGGGCAAGTCGACGCTGGCCAACGTCATCATGGGCCAGCCGAACCTCGAGCTGACGGCCGGCCGGATCGTCTTCAAGGGCGAGGACATCACCGAGGCCGACCCGGACGAGCGCGCGCGCCTCGGCCTCTTCATGGCCTTCCAGTACCCCGTCGCCATCCCGGGAGTGACGATCTCGAAGTACCTGCGGATGGTCATGAACGCCCATCGCGAGGCGCGTGGCGAGGACGAGGTCTCGCTGCGCGATTTCCGCAAGCTCGTCGAGGGCGCCATGGAGCTCATGGACGTCCCGCGCGACTTCGCCTCGCGCTATCTCAACGAGGGCTTCTCGGGCGGCGAGAAGAAGCGCATGGAGATCCTCCAGCTCGCGCTCCAGCGTCCCGAGATCGCCGTCCTCGACGAGACCGACTCCGGCCTGGACATCGACGCGCTCAACGTCGTCGCCCACGGCGTCAACACCGTCTCGCAGGGCAGCGACATGGGCGTCTTCATCATCACCCACTACCAGCGGATCCTGCACCTCGTGCAGCCCACGCGCGTCTCGATCATGTTCGACGGGCGGATCGTCAAGGAGGGCGGCCCCGAGCTCGTCGAGCAGCTCGAGCGCGAGGGCTACGGCTGGGTCCGCGAGGAGGCCGAGGCCGCCGCGTAGCATGGGCGCCCTCGCCGACACCGCGCTCGCGCACGAGTTCCCCTCGCTCGACCGCGAGGGGCTCGTCTACCTCGACGCCGCCGCCACGTCGCAGACGCCGCGGGCCGTGCTCGCCGCGATGGACGACTACTACGCCCATCACCGGGCGAGCGTGCACCGCGGCGTCTACCCGCTGGCCGCGGAGGCCACGGACCTCTTCGAGGGCGCCCGCGAGCGCGTCGCGGCGTTCGTCGGCTGGCCCGCCCGCGACACGATCCTCACCCGCAACGCGACCGAGGCGCTGAACCTCGTCGCCTCCTCGTGGGGCGGGGCGAGCCTCGGCCCGGGCGACCGCGTGGTCGTCACGGAGATGGAGCACCACTCCAACCTCGTGCCCTGGCAGCTCGCGTGCGAGCGCGCCGGCGCGACCTTCGACTGGATCGGGATCGACGACGACGGGCGCCTGCGCCTCGACGAGCTCGAGGCCAAGCTCGCCGGCGGCGACGTCAAGGTGGTGGCGGTCGCGCACGTCTCGAACGTGCTCGGCACGATCAACCCGGTCGAGGAGATCGTCCGCCGCGCGCGGGAGGGGGGCGCGATCACGGTCGTCGACGGCTCGCAGGCCGTGCCCCAGCTCCCCGTCGACCTCTCGGCGATCGACGCCGACTTCTACGCCTGGACGGGCCACAAGGCCTACGGGCCGACCGGCGTGGGCGTCCTGCACGGGCGCCGTCAGCTGCTCGAGGCGATGCCGCCGTTCCTCGGCGGGGGCCACATGATCGCCTCGGTGACGCTCGACGAGGGCTCGCGCTGGGCCGAGCCGCCCGCGAAGTTCGAGGCCGGCACGGCCGCGATCGCGGAGGGCATCGGGCTCGGCGCCGCCGCGGACTTCCTCTCCGGCATCGGCATGGAGCACGTCCGCGCACACGAGGCCGACCTCGTCGCCCACGCGCTCGAGCGCCTCGGCGCCGAGGACGACGTGACGCTCTTCGGGCCCCCCGAGGCCGGGGCCCGCGGCGCCGTCGTCTCCTTCGCCCTGGCGGGCGTGCACCCCCACGACGTCGCCGAGATCCTCGGCCGTCAGGGCGTCTGCGTCCGCGCCGGTCATCACTGCGCCCAGCCGCTCATGCGCCGCCTCGGCGTAGGGGCGACCTCGCGCGCGTCGTTCGCGATCCACAACAGCCGCGAGGACGTCGACCGCCTCGTCGAGGGCCTCGCCGGCGTCCGCGAGGTGTTCGCGTAGTGGACGACCTCTACCGCGAGGAGATCCTCAGCCACTACAAGCGCCCCCACAACTGGGGGCCGATGGAGGCGCCCGACCTCGAGTTCGAGGACTCCAACCCGCTCTGCGGCGACGAGCTGAAGGTCATGCTGCGCGTCCGCGACGACGGCACGGTCGACGACGTGCGCTTCGAGGGCCACGGCTGCGCGATCTCGCAGGCCGCGGCGTCGATGGCCTCCGACGAGGTCAAGGGCATGAAGGTCGACGAGCTGCTGCGGCTGGAGCGCTCGTTCGTCCTCGACCTCCTGGGGATCGACATCTCCGCGACGCGCATGAAGTGCGCGCTGCTCTCGCTCAAGGTCCTCAAGAGCGCGGGCCTCGGCGGCGCGGTCGACTGGGAACCCGAGGTCGAAGCCCGCCGCTAGAGGCGGCTCACGGACGTCCAGCCGAGGCTCCAGGGGGGCGAACCCGCGCGAGTGCTGACTAAGGCGTCATATGGACGCCTTTTCCAGCACTCGGCTCATCGAGGCGCAGCACGGTGTGGTGACGCGCGCCCAGCTGCTCGAGCTCGGGTTGTCGCCGACGGCGGTCAAGAGCCGCGTGCGCCGGGGCTCACTGCGCCGCCTGCACGCGGGGATCTACGCCGTCGCGCACACCGCGCTGCGCGACGAGGGGCGCTGGCTCGCGGCGGTGCTCGCCTGCGGTGAGGGCGCGGTGCTGAGCCACGGCTCGGCGGCGCGGCTGTGGCGGATGTCGTCGGTGCCGGCCGAGCCCGCCGTCCACGTCACGGTCCGGGGCGCCGAGCGCCGGCGCCCCGGAATCGTCGTCCACCGCAGCGCCCTCACCCGCGCGGACGTCACCGTGCAGCGCGGCGTCCCGGTCACGACGCCGGCCCGCACGCTCGTCGACGTTGCGGCGGTCGTGCCGTACGCGACGCTGCGCGTGATCGCCGACCACGGCGTGCGGCTCGACGCCGGAGCCGTGCGCCGGGCGGCGGCCCGCGCCGCGAACCGCCGCGGACGGGCCGGGCTGGCGCGCCTCCTCGGCGACGACGGCGCCGAGCTGCGGACACGCTCCGGCCTCGAGCGGCGGCTGCGGCTCCTCGCGCGCGACGCCGGCCTCGACGCGCCACTGGTCAACCACCGCGTCCTCGGGCGCGAGCGCGACTTCGCGTGGCCGTCGGCGCGGCTGGTCGTCGAGGTCGACGGCCACGCCTTCCACGCCGCGCGCGGCGCGCGGGAGGTCGATCACGCTCGCGACGCCGAGCTGCAGCTCGCCGGCTGGCGGGTGTTGCGGTTCACCGCTGCGGACGTGTTCGGCGCTCCGACGACCATCGCCGCCCGGCTGTGCCGAGCCGTCGCGTAGGCTCCGCGGCGTGCTCGCCGTCACCGCGACCCGCCTCAGCGCCGACGACCCGCTCGCCGCGCTCGAGGTCGGCGAGCGGCCGGAGCCCGACGTTCCCGACGGCTGGACGGTCGTCGACGTGCGCGCCGCGGCGCTGAACCACCACGACCTCTGGTCGCTGCGCGGCGTCGGGCTGCGCGAACAGCAGCTGCCCATGATCCTCGGCTGCGACGCGGCCGGCGTCGACGCCGAGGGCCGCGACGTCGTCGTGCACGCCGTCCTCTCCGATCCGGACTGGCGCGCGGACGAGACGCTGGACCCGAAGCGCTCACTGCTGTCCGAGCGTCATCCGGGCACGTTCGCGCAGCGCGTCGCCGTGCCGCGGCGCAACCTCGTGGCCAAGCCGGCCGAGCTCTCCTTCGAGGAGGCGGCGTGCCTGCCGACGGCTTGGCTGACGGCCTACCGCATGCTCTTCACGCGCGGCCGGGTGCCGCCCGGCTCGACGGTCCTGGTCCAGGGCGCCGGCGGCGGCGTGGCCACCGCGGCGATCGCGCTCGCGAGCTGCGCCGGGATCCGCGTCTGGGTCACGAGCCGATCGGAGGCCAAGCGCTCGCGCGCGGTCGAGCTCGGCGCGGACGCCGCCTTCGAGCCGGGCGCTCGGCTGCCCGAGCGCGTCGACGCCGTGCTCGAGACGGTCGGCGAGGCGACGTGGAGCCACTCGGTCAGGTCGCTGCGCCCGGGCGGCACGATCGTCGTCTCCGGCGCGACCTCCGGGCCGGGGCCGGCCGCCGACCTCGCGCGTATCTTCTTCCTCCAGCTCGCGGTGGTCGGCTCGACGATGGGCACCCGCGACGAGCTCGAGCGGCTTCTGCGCCTGCTCGTCGACACCGGCGTGCGCCCGGTGATCGACCAGACGATGCCGCTGGGCGACGCGCGGGCGGGCTTCGCGGCGATGGCGCAGGGCGAGGCGTTCGGGAAGATCGTCTTCACGGCCTGAGCGCGGGGCATCCGGCCGCGCCGCCTTGACAGCGCGATGCCCCGTGAACCACCGTCGCCCGGTGGCTCTCGTGGGATCGATCTGGGCGCGGGTGTAGGAGCGCGATGTCCACCCCCGGATCCCGGCACGCCTCCACCGCGACCGCTGCCCGGCGCGCGCGGGCTGAGACCGCACGTCGGGACCGGTACAATTCATACCGTCCGAGACGGATTTCGTACCTCCTCACACATGGCCACCGAGCTCATCGACATCTGCCCGCTCTCCGAGCTGCCACCCGGCACCCGGCGCATCGTGGAGTGGGAGGACCTCGAGATCGGCGTCTTCAACTGCGCCGGCGAGCTCCTCGCCATCGAGGACCGCTGCTCGCACGACAACGGACCGCTGGCCGAGGGCGACTTCGACCAGGCCACCTGCACGGTCGAGTGCCCACGGCACGGCTCGGCCTTCGACCTGCGCACGGGGAAGCCGCGCACGCTGCCGGCCTACGTCCCCGTCGACACCTTCGACGTCCTCGTCGAGGACGACATGATCCGACTCGAGGTTGAATGACCATGGCCACGCCTGAGATCACCGAGAACGCCGCCCTCGCGGGCATCAACGCCGACTACACCGAGCGCTACGGCTTCCACGACGCCGAGAACTACCTCTACAAGGCGCCCAAGGGCCTCACGCGCGAGCTCGTCGAGAGGATCTCGGAGTTCAAGAGCGAGCCGCAGTGGATGCGCGACTTCCGCCTCAAGGCGCTCGAGCACTTCCTCGCGCGCCCGATGCCGACGTGGGGCTCGCCGTTCCTCTCCCAGGTCGACTTCGACGACATCCACTACTTCGTCCGCGCCTCCGAGCGCGCCGAGCGCTCGTGGGACGACGTCCCCGACGACGTCAAGAAGACGTTCGACCGCCTCGGCATCCCCGAGGCCGAGCGTCAGTTCCTGGCCGGCGTCGGCGCCCAGTACGAGTCCGAGGTCGTCTATCACCAGGTCCGAAAGGACCTCGAGGAGCAGGGCGTCGTCTTCATGGACATGGACTCCGGGCTGCGCGAGCACGAGGAGCTCGTGCGCGAGCACTTCGCGACGATCATCCCGCCCAACGACAACAAGCTCGCCGCGCTCAACAGCGCCGTGTGGTCGGGCGGCTCGTTCGTCTACGTCCCGCCGGGCGTCCACGTAGAGATGCCGCTGCAGGCCTACTTCCGCATCAACACCGAGAACATGGGCCAGTTCGAGCGGACGCTGATCATCGCCGACGAGGGCTCCTACGTGCACTACGTCGAGGGCTGCACCGCCCCGACGTACTCGAGCGACTCGCTGCACTCCGCAGTCGTCGAGCTGATCGCCAAGCCGGGCGCGCGGATCCGCTACACGACCGTGCAGAACTGGTCGAACAACGTCTTCAACCTCGTGACAAAGCGCGCCGTCGCCAAGACCGACGCGACCGTCGAGTGGGTCGACTGCAACCTCGGCTCGAAGCTGACGATGAAGTACCCGTCGGTCTACCTCATGGGCGAGCGCGCCCACGGCGAGATCCTCTCGATCGCCTTCGCCGGCAACGGCCAGCACCAGGACGCGGGCGGCAAGATCATCCACGCCGCGCCGAACACGACGTCGAACATCTTCGCCAAGTCGATCTCCAAGGACGGCGGACGCTCGTCCTACCGCGGGCTGCTCGAGGTCGCCAAGGGCGCGCACGGCGCGAAGTCCAAGGTCGTCTGCGACGCGCTCCTGCTCGACGAGGACAGCCGCTCGGACACCTACCCGACGATCCGCATCGGCGAGGACGACGTCGACGTCGGTCACGAGGCCACGGTCTCGAAGGTCGGCGAGGAGCAGCTCTTCTACCTCATGGCCCACGGCCTGGCCGAGGACGAGGCCTCCAAGCTCATCGTCAACGGGTTCATCGAGCCGATCGTCAAGGAGCTCCCGATGGAGTACGCGGTCGAGATGAACCGGCTGATCGAGCTGCAGATGGAAGGCTCGATCGGCTGATGACGCACACGCCGACGCTGGACGCCCGGCGCCAGGCGGCCGCCGGCCGGGTTTCCACGCTCGAGACGCCGACGTTCCGCGGCGTGCCCGGCTGGGAGTTCACGCCGATCGACAAGCTCGACGTCGACGCCTGCCCGGTCGCGCCCGGGGGCACGGCGCCGAGCTCGTTCGGCCTGGACGAGGACGTGCCCGAGGGCGCGATCGTCGTGCCGCTGGCCGAGGCGGCCGAGCGCCATCCCGACCTCGTGGAGCGCCACCTCGGCTCCGTCGTCCGCAGCGACTCGCCGTTCGTCGCGCGCAACGACGCGCAGTGGACCGACGGGACGTTCGTCTACGTCCCGGCGGGCACGAGCGTCGAGGCCCCGATCGTCGTCTCGACGGCCCACCAGCAGGCGGGCAGCGCCCTGCACTGGCGGCTGCTCGTCGTCCTCGAGGAGGACGCCCAGGCCTCGGTCTGGCACGAGTCGAGCTCGGCCCCCGGCGGGCTGCTCAACGGCGTCGTCGAGCTCGTCGTCGGCCAGAGCACGCGACTGCGCTTCGTCGACCTGCAGGACCTCGAGGAGTCCACGTGGGTCTTCGGCGCCCAGCGGGCGACCGTCGCGCGCGACGGCTCGCTGGACTGGATCACCCTGGGCTTCGGCTCGGGCAACGGCAAGGTCTTCCAGGAGACCCAGCTCGCCGGCCCGGGCGCGCACGGCAGCGTGACCGGCGCCTACGCGGCACGTGGACGCCAGCACCTGGACTTCGACACGCTCCAGGAGCACGCGGCGCCCGACACAACGAGCGATCTCGCCTTCCGCGGGATCCTCGCCGGGCGCGCGAGCGCGGTGTGGCGCGGGATGATCAAGGTCGACCCGGGCGCGCAGCGCACCGACGCCTTCCAGGAGTCGCGCAACCTGCTGCTCTCCAAGCGCGCGCACGCCGACGCGATCCCGGGCCTTGAGATCCTCGCCAACGACGTGCGCTGCACCCACGCCGCGGCGATCGCGCAGCTCGACCCCGAGCAGCTCTTCTACCTGCGCGCCCACGGGCTCCCACAGGCCGACGCCCACCGTCTCGTGGTCGAGGGCTTCCTGCAGGCGCTCGTGGAGCGCCTCGAGGAGGGGCCGGTCCGCGACGCGGTCGCCGGGGCGCTCGCGCGCCGGCTCGAGACGGTCCTCGGCGCCTGAGCGCCACGGTCGCGCTGACGGCGCGCCCGCCCGGCACCGCGCCGGACCGACGGCCGACCGCGGCAACCGCGACGGCGCGGCGCGCGGGCTTCGGCGCCGTGCGCGGCACGGCCCGTCGGCTCCGCCGCGGCCCCTCGGGGCCGCGGCGGGGCCGGGCCCCCCTACGGCCGGACGTTCTGGTTGCGGTGGAAGGCGTTGTCGGGGTCGTAGGCGCGCTTGAGCGCCTGCAGCCGCGCGTACGCGTCGTCCCCGTACGCGGCGCGGACGCCGTCCTGGCCCTCCTCGCCCAGGAAGTTCACGTACGCCCCCCCGGTCGTGAACTCCTGCAGGCTCGCGTGGACGTCGCGGCCCCACGCGATCTGCTCGTCGTCCTCGGCCGGGTCCGTCCAGCGCGAGCTGAGGTTCGCCACGTACGGCGCATCGCGGTGCGCGAAGGTCGCGCCCCCCGCCGGCTCGCCGGTCGTCGCGCCGCCGAGATGGTGCAGGTGCAGCTCGGAGAGCGGCGAGGGCTTGGCCCGCCAGCCGCCCACGAGCGCGTCGACGGCGCCGTCGGCGAAGTCGTCGAGGTAGCCCGCCTTCATGTGGTTGCGCGCGCCGCGGCTCCAGAGCGGGTCGAGCAGGCCCTGTAGCGCGACGTACGGGATCGGGCCCAGGAGGTCGGCGACGGGGTCGCCGAGCTCGCGCAGCGGCGCGAGCGCGCGCTCGGCGGCGTCCGGGCTGCCGGCGAAGCACGCGCCGACGGCGACGATCGCCCGGCCGTGGACGGCCTCGGGCAGGAACGGCACGGGCGGCGCGGTCGTGAGGTTCAGCAGCGTCGTGAGCTCGTCGGGCAGGCCGCTCGCCGTCCAGTCGCGGAAGAAGCGCACGACCTCCTCGCCGCGCTCGCCGTCGAAGAACATGATGCCGCCGGTAACCGTCGGCCCCACTGGCTGCAGCGCGAGCTCGAGCGCGGTCACGACGCCGAAGTTGCCGCCGCCGCCGCGCAGGCCCCACAGCAGCTCGGGGTCGCCCCCGGCGCCGGCGCGCACCAGGCGCCCATCGGCGGTGACGACGTCGGCGGCCACGAGGTGGTCGCAGGCCAGGCCCTGCCTGCGCACGAGCCAGCCGATCCCTCCGCCGAGGGTGAAGCCGCTCACCCCGGTCGTCGAGACGAGGCCGCCGGTCGCGGCCAGGCCGAAGGCCTGCGTCTCGGCGTCGAGGTCCCGCCACCGCAGCCCGGGCTCGGCGACGACCCGCCGCGCCGCCGGGTCGACGCGCACGCCGCGCATCGGCCCCAGATCGATCACGAGGCCGCCGTCGCTCGTCGAGAAGCCGGGCAGCGAGTGCGAGCCGCCGCGGACGGCGATCTCGAGATCCTCGCTGCGGGCGAGCTCGACGGCGCGGATGACGTCGGCGGCGCCGGCGCAGCGCACGAGCAGCGCCGGCCGCACGTCGTCGAAGATCCCGTTCCAGATCGGGCGGGCCTCCTCGTAGCCGGGATCGCCGGGCGCGAGGACGTCGCCGCGGACGGCGTCGCGCAGCTCCTGCACGGCGCCCGCTGCGAGCGGCGCGTGGGTCTCGACACTCATGGTTGGTCCCCCTTGGTGGGTCGTGGTGGAGCTGACGCTACGCGCGCGTCTCTTTGCGCGGGCTTTGCGCGCGCTTTGCGGCCCGGGCGAGCTCGATCCCGCGCTCGTCGCCGACGCGCGCGAAGCCCGCGCCGGCGACGGCGAGCGCCGTCGCGGCGGGCTCGGCCGCGCCGAGCGCCGCGAGCGTCTGGTGCTCGGCGAAGCGCAGCCAGGCCGCCCAGCGCCCGTAGCGCTGGCGCTCCCACAGCCCGCCTGCCTCCGCGAACAGCGCGGCCGCGCGCTCGAGCTCGCCGGCGCGCTCCTCGATGACCGCCCAGTTGGAGAGCGTGCCCGCGACTCCGGGGGCGTCGTCGACCGCCTCGTGGCGATCGCGGACGACGCCGAGCTCGGCGCGGGCGGTCGCGAGGTCGCCGGCCGCGCCGTGGAGCATGGCCAACGCCATCAGCGTCATCGACACCGCGCGCGGGTCGCCGAGCTCGCGACGCAGCGCGAGCGCCCGGAGCAGGGGCTTCTCGCCCGCGGCGAGGTCGCCGGCCGCGCGCTCGAGGTGGCCGCGATGGGCGAGGACGAAGGCCTCGCCCGGCGTGTCGCCGAGCGCGACGAAGCGAGCGAGCGCCTCGTCGAGGGCGGCTCGCGCCGCGTCGACGTCGCCCCTCGCGCGCGCCGCCCACGCGACGTTGCCGAGGACGTAGCCGACGGCGCGGGCCTGCGCGAAGCGATGGAAGATCAGGGCGGTCTCCTCCCAGAGCACGCGCGGCCCGGCGCCCTCGGGCTCGTCGAGGACCCAGATGCCCAGGGTGACGCCACGCAGGAACGGCGCGTCGTCGTCGGGCAGCGCGCGCAGGCGCGCGAGCGCCTCGTCCAGGCGGGCCGCCGTCCCCGCCGCGTCCGAGCGGCCCCACGGGACGAGCGCCGAGGCGTGCAGCGCGTCGACCGCCAGGCGCGGGTCGCCGAGGCGCTCGGCGCGGCCCGCCGCCTCCGCGAACAGCGCGCCCGCACCCGAGTGGTCCCCGACGAGGGTCTCGATGACGGCGCGCTCGGTCATCGCGGCGACCTCCGCGGGCTCGTCGAAGAGCGCGCGCGCCGTGCGCACCGCCTCGTGCACCCGCGCCAGGCAGACCTCGGTGTCGCCGCGGCGCAGCGCGAGGCCGGTGCCCGCGAGCAGCGCCTCGACGCGCATCGGCGTGGCCTCGGGAGCCGCTTCGAGCACGGCATCGAGCCAGCGCGTGCCCTCGACGAACGCGCTGCGGTCCAGCCAGAATCGCCACAACCGGGTGGCGAGCAGCAGCGCGCCGTGCGGGTCGCGGCGCAGCGCGAACGCGAGCCCGGCGCGGAGGTTGTCGCGGTCGAGCTCGAGGCGGCGCAGCGAGCGCCCGCGTCCGGCCGACATCGGGTCGTGCGCGGCCGCCAGGGCGAGGCACCAGTCGAGGTGGCGCAGCGCGACGCGGTCGTGCTCGCGCGACGCGTCGAGGCGCTCGGCGGCGAACTGGCGGATGGTGTCGAGCACGCGGAAGCGCACCTCGTGGCCGGCTTGCTCCGCGGCGAGCAGCGACTTGTCGACGAGCCGCGCGAGCAGGTCGGCGACGTGGCGGCGGTCGATCGGGCCACCGGCGCAGACGTCCTCGGCGGCGTCGAGCGGGAAGCCGCCCGCGAAGACCGCGAGGCGCCGGAAGAGCACGCGCTCGGAGCCGGTCAACAGGTCGTGGCTCCAGGCGATCGTCGCCCGGAGCGTCTGCTGGCGCGTCAGCGCGGTGCGGCTCCCCGAGGCGAGCACGTCGAGGCTGTCGGCCAGGCGCGCCGCGATCTGCGCCGGAGAGAGCGCGGCGGTCCGCGCGGCGGCGAGCTCGAGCGCGAGCGGCATCCCGTCCAGGCGCCGGCACAGCTCCGCGACTGTGGCCGCGTCGTCACGAGCGAGGTCGGAGCCGGGACGCGCCGCCGCGGCGCGGTCGGCGAAGAGGCGCGCGGCCTCCGAGCGCTTGACGTCGTCGCCGTCGGGCAGCGAGAGCGACGGCACGCGCCAGGCGATCTCGCCCGGGCACCGCAGCGGCTCACGGCTCGTGGCGAGGACCCGCACCTCCGGCGCGCCGAGCAGCACCGCCTCGGCCAGGCGGGCGCACGCCTCGATCAGGTGCTCGCAGTTGTCGAGCACGAGCAGCGCCCGGCGGCCGGCGAGGTGGGCGACGAGCGCCTCGGTCGCCGGGCGCTGCGCCGGCACCGGCACGCCGAGCGCGGTGAGCGCCGCCTGTGGGACGAGCGCCGGCTCGCCGAGGCCCGCGAGCTCGACGAGCCAGACGCCGTCGGGCGTCGTCTCGACCGCGGTCCGCGCTGCCTCCAGCGCCAGCCGCGTCTTGCCGCAGCCCCCGGGGCCGGTGAGCGTCAGCAGCCGCGTGCGCTCGAGGAGCCGGGCGATCTCGGCGCGCTCGCGGGCGCGCCCGACGAAGCTCGTCAGCGCGCGGGGGAGGTTGTGCGCGGGGCGGGCGCCGGCGTCGGCGTCGCCGAGCAGCTCGCGGTAGAGCGCCCGCGTGTCGCGGTCCGGGTCCGCCCCGAGATCGCGGCGCAGCGCGCTCCGCAGCTCCTCGAAATGGGCGAGGGCCTCTTGGCGCCGGCCCGTCCGGGCGTAGAGGCGCATCAGCGCGCGGTGGGCGGGCTCGTGCAGCGGCGCGGCCACGAGCGCCTCGCCCAGGGCGGCGATGGCGGCGGTCGGGTCGTCCTCGCGCTCGGCGAGCTCGAGGCAGAGCGCGAGGTGCTGCTCGCGCACGGCTTCACGCCGGGCGTGCGCCCAGGGCTCGTAGCGGTCCTCCGGAACGAGCTCGCCGGTGTGGAGTGCGAGCGCCTCGCGCAGGGTCTCGGGCCGCCCGCTCGCGAGCGCCGCCGCCGAGGCCGCCTCGAATGCCGTCACGTCCACGTCCGCCTCGGGCGCCAGCAGGAGCGTCCCGTCGACGAGCGCCAGCACGTCGGCGTCGCCCAGCGCGCGGCGCGCCGCGTGCAGCGCCTGGTGGAAGTTGTTGGCCGCGGCGCGCGCGTCGCGACCGGGCCACAGCGCCTCGGCGGCGACCTCCCTGTGCACGCGCCGCTCCGGCGCCAGGGCCACGAGCTTGACGAGCGTCTTGGCCTTGCGCAGCCGCCACGCACGATCGTCCACCGGGACGCCGTCGACGCTCGCGGCGAAGCCGCCGAGCAGATGCAGCTCGAGCCTCGGCATGGCCGGTGCAGGCGACCCTACACCCCGCAGCTCGCTCAGCTCACGAGCGTGAGGGCGACCGCCAGGACGAACGCTGCGGCGCCGATCGGGTATCGAATGCCGTCCCGGACGCGACGCGCCCTCGCCGACCCGGTGGCGGCGCGTGTCGGGCGCCTCCCCCGCGCCGGGGCGAGGGCCGGGCTCAGTAGCCCAGGCGGTCGAGCACGTCCGAGCCGCCGTCGGTTCCCTCGTCGTCGCCCTTGCGGCGGCGCCCGCCGCCCGGCTCGCCGGGCATGACGATGCGGATCGTCGCGCCGACGCGGCCGTCCCGGGCCTTGGCCAGGTCGGCGCGCGAGACGCGGTCCGAGCTGCGCTCGCGGTCGGCCTCGCGCTGTGCGCGGCGCTCGTCGCGGCGGCGGGCATTGCGGGTGCGCGCCCGCCGCTCGGCAGCCTCCTCCTTGGAGAGCGTGAGCGCCCACAGGTCCTCGAGGCGCGCCGTCGAGACCTGCTGGGCGGCGAGCGCCTTGCCGACGCGCCCGGCTCCCAGGGAGCCGGCCGAGATGTTGCGGGCGCGGGCGCGCCAGTCGCCGTCCTCGGTCACGAGGCGGGCGAGGTCGGCCCGCTCCTTGTCGCCGAGGACGGAGAAGGCCTCGCGCAGCGCGCGGCGGGGTCCGAAGAGCTCGGCGACCGCGCTCGCCGCCTCGCGCAGCTCGCCGAACGGCAGCGGGCCGCGCTCGCGCGGGCGCCGGGAGCCGCGGTCGGGGCGCCCGCGGCGCGGCGACCGGCCCTTGCCCTGCCCGCGCGGGCGGCGGCGGCGCGGGCGCTGCTGCTCGGCGGCGCGCGCCGGCGTCGCGTCGCCCTCGGGTGCGGGGGTGGCGGCTTCGGCGGCGGGCGCCGGTGTCGCGTCGCCCTCGGGTGCGGGGGTGGCGGCTTCGGCGGCGCGCGCCGGTGTCGCGTCGCCCTCGGGTGCGGGGGTGGCGGCTTCGGCGGCGGGCGCCGATGTCACGTCGCCCTCGGGTGCGGGGGTGGCGGCTTCGGCGGCGCGCGCCGGCGTCGCGTCGCCCTCGGGTGCGGGGGTGGCGGCCTCGGCGGCGGGCGCCGATGTCGCGTCGCCCTCGGGCTCGGTCGGCGTGCTCGCGTCCGGCATGCGCCACACGTTGTACCGACCCCGGCGTCGCGATGCGACCACGGGTCGTGGGCCAGCTAGCCTCGCGCGGGTGATCGGACCCCGGGTGCCCGCCACCGCCGACGAGGAGCTCCTCAACGCCGAGCTGCCGACCGTCGTCACCGAGCGCACGGAGGCCGAGCGCATCGCGCGCATCGGGCGCGAGCTCGCCGACGGCCAGGCGGCGCTCGCCGGCCTCGGCCCCGCGGTCTGCGTCTTGGGCTCGGCGCGCGTCGCCGCGGCGGCCCCGGCTTACGCGACCGCCCGCGAGGTCGCCCGTCGTCTCGGGACGGCCGGCTTCGCGATCGTCACCGGCGGCGGCCCGGGGCTCATGGAGGCGGCCAACCGCGGCGCGCGCGACGCCGGCGTCCCCTCGGTCGGGCTCAACATCGAGCTGCCCTTCGAGCAGGCGCCGAACCCCTACCAGGACGTCGCCCTGACGTTCCACTACTTCTTCACGCGCAAGGTCATGTTCGTCCGCTACACGCAGGCCTTCGTCCTCCTCCCCGGCGGCTTCGGCACGCTCGACGAGCTCTTCGAGGCGCTCGTCCTGATCCAGACGCAGAAGATCCGCGACTTCCCCGTCGTCCTCGTGGGCACGGCGTTCTGGAGCGGCCTGGCGGCCTGGATCCGCGACCGCCTCGTCGCCGAGGCGATGATCGCCCGCGCCGACGTCGGGCTCGTGCTGCTCACCGACGACCCCGGCGAGGCCGTCGACGCCGTGCGCCGGGGCGCGGAGCGCCGGGGCGGCTACACGTCGCTCGGGGGCACGAGCCGCGGGTAGCGCGACCGCACGTCGTCGACGAACGCGGCGAGCCGGTCGGCGAGCGCGGCGTCGACGATCTCGACCATGTTCTCGGCGTTCTCCTCGCCGGAGCGCGAGAGATTGAACGAGCCCGTGAAGACGACGTCGTCGGCCACCGTGAGCTTCGCGTGCATGTAGTCGTGCACCGAGCCGGGGGCGTAGGGCGTGGAGCGCTTCCCGCTCCAGGCGAGGCCGTCGAGGACGCGCGCGAGCAGCGGCCCCTTCCAGCGCGAGTTCGGGTTGTGGCGCCACTGGTGGAAGACCTGGGCGACCTGCGTGCCGTCCGAGACGCCGGCCACATCGACGCGCCGATCGGCGAGCACCTCGTTCAGCGTGCCGAGGATCGGCCCGGCCGTGAGCACCGGCGAGGCGATGCGCACACGGCGGCGGGCCTGGACGATCCGCTTGGCGATCCGCTGGGAGAGCTCGGGGCCCCGGCCGGGGGCGAACCACGCGCGTACCGGGAGCCCGCCCACGTCCACGGGCGGCACGTCGAAATCGCCCGAGCCGTCGACGCGCCCGCGAGACCAGAGGTCCTCGAACGCGCGGGCGAAGGCGGCGGCGACCGCGGAGGACTCCACCGTGAGCAGCACGTTCTCCTCGCGCGTCCACGAGTCGAGCGTCCAGTTCGTCGAGCCCGTCCAGACCGCCGCGGCGTCGCGCACGACGAACTTGTGATGCATGAGATCGCGGTCTCCGGGGATCGCCCGCAGCGGCACCCCGAGCGCCTCGAGCAGAGCGGGCTCGGTGCGCGGCGGCGGTGGCAGCGGCTTGCGCCGCGGCGCATCGTCCTCGTTGAAGGCGACGCGCACGCGGACGCCGCGGGCGGCGGCGGCCCGCAGGGCGCCGGCGACCGCGTCGCCGATCGAGCCGGGGAGGCGCACGTCGTAGAGCGCGAGGTCGAGCGAGCGGCGGGCACCGTCGAGCCATGCCACCAGCCGCGCGGCGACGTCCTCGGCGCGCTGTCCGCCATCCGCGAGCGTCGCGACCTCGATCACGCGCGGGCGGGGAGCGAGGCGAGCGCCCTCGAGCTCGAGGTCGGGCGCGGGCTCGCCGACACGGGTCCGGAGGCCATGGCGTGCGAGGGTATAGGGACGTGCACGCGTGGATCTCCAGGCACGCCGAGGCGATCGCCGCGCGCGCCCCGCGCGAGCTCGAGGCGCTCGTGGCCGTCTCCTCGCCGAGCGGCGACGTCCGCGGCGCCGAGGAGGCCGCCGCCGTCGCGGCCGCCCTCGCGCCCGAGGGGGCGACCGTCGAGCGCCTGCCGTGCTCGACGCCCGGGCACGCGCCCGACCTGCTGCTGCGGCTGCGAGGCGGCGGGGCCCGGCGGATCCTCCTGCTCGGGCACCTCGACACGGTCGTGCCCGAGGGCCGCCACCGCTCCCTGCAACGCGCGGGCGACCGGCTCGTGGGCTCGGGCGCCGTCGACATGAAGGGCGGCGACGTGCTCGCGCTCGGTGTCATGCGGGCACTCACCGGGCGCCTCGACGACGTCGGCGAGGCCGCGCTCCTGCTCGTGTGCGACGAGGAGTGGCGCGTGGCCCCCTTCGCCCACACGTCCCGCTTCGCCGGCTGGGACGCGTGCCTGTGCTTCGAGGCCGGTCAGCTCGCCGGCGACGACGAGGCGGTGGTCGTCCGCCGCAAGGCGGCGGGCACGGTCGAGGTCCTCGCCGAGGGTCGCAGCGCGCACTCGGGCTCCGCGCCGGACAAGGGCTCGAACGCGCTGCTCGCCCTCGCGCGCGCCGCCCAGGCCATCGCCGCGTGCCACGACCCCGAGGGTGCCGAGCGGCTCAGCGCGGTGCCCACCATGGTCAGCGCCGGCGACGCCTTCAACGTCGTGCCCGGCCGCGGCGAGCTCGTCGCCGACGTGCGCGCCGACGACGCCGCGGCCTTCGACGCGGTTCTCGCCGCGCTCCCGGCGGAGGTCGGCGGGGCGTCGCTGCGCGCGCGGCTCGTGCGCGTATGGCCGGGGATGGACGCGCGCGCCGCGACGGCCGCGCTCCTCGAGCGGGCGTCGGCGCTGCTCGGCCGCCGCCTCGTCGGCGGTGCGCGCGGCGGGGCGAGCGATGCGTCGCACGTGGCGACCGCGGTGCCGCTCACGGTCGACGGGCTGGGCCCGCGCGGCGGAGGCGCGCACGCCGCGCACGAGTACGTGCTCGAGCCCTCGCTGCGGCCGCGCGCGGAGATCGCGCTGGCGGTCGTCGACGCGGTCCTCACTGCCTAGGCACGGAAGGGCGCGCGGGTCCGCCGTCGAAACCTCCCGGGGATGGAGCAGCAAGGACGAGACATAACCGCCGCCGGGTTGTGTAGAGTGCCGCCGTCGTCAAGACCAGCCGAGTCCCAGCCGCCCCCAGCGGCCGGGAGCGGGGGAACCAAGGGCCACCACGGTGGCCAGGGGCGAATCGCCGTCTGAGCACGGCGTAGCGCGGCCCTTTTCGCGCGAGCCCGACAGCTAACCCCGTAGGCGCCGAAAAAGGGGGTTCAAGCCGTCGTGCCGTCGTCGCTATGTCGTGGTCGTTCGATAGTTGTCCTGGCCGCCTGCCTCGTGGCGCTTCCCGCCACCGCGCCGGCCGCAACCACCAAGCGGAGCCCTCGTTTCGTCCACGTCGGCGACCGCGTGCTCCGCGTCGGCGTCACCGGGCGTGACGTCAAGGAGCTGCAGCGGGCCCTCAGCAAGGCCGGGTTCCGCATCACGGCCGACGGCGAGTTCGGCCCGGGCACGCTGACGGCCGTCCAGCGCTTCCAGCGGGCCGCCAACCTCAAGCCGGCGAGCGGCCGGGTCGGGCGCAAGACCGCCCTTGCCCTGCGCCGCGTCCTCCGCGGAGCGAGCGTGAACGTCAGCGGCGCCTACGATCCCACGCGCGCGGACGAGCGCCGCAACGCGCTGGGCGATCGCATCCCGCTGCAGCGGGGTATGAGCGGTCGCGACGTGAAGTCGCTGCAGCGCTACCTCGTCAAGGCCGGCTTCAAGGTCTCCGTCGACGGGCAGTTCGGCTCGGGCACCTTCACGGCTGTCAAGGCGTTCGAGGGCCGCGTCGCGAACGCTGTCGACGGCGTCGTCGACGCCGACGACATCGAGACGCTGCGCACGCTCGTCGTCAAGCCGGCCGCGCCGACGCCCGCGCCCACGGCGCCCGCACCCCTCGCGCAGGGCTTGCGCGCGACGGTCGGCGCGAACGGCCTAGCCGCCGCGCCGGCGGCGGCGCCCGACGCGGTCAAGCAGATCATCGCCGCCGGCAACGCGATCGCGACGAAGCCGTACATCTACGGCGGCGGCCACGGGAAGTGGGTCGACGCCGGCTACGACTGCTCGGGCTCGGTCTCCTACGCGCTGCACGGCGCCGGCCTGCTGGCGAGCTCGATGCCGTCGTCGGGCTTCTTCAACTGGGCCCTCGCGGGTCCCGGGCAGTGGGTGACGATCTACACGAAGGCGAGCCACATGTTCATGGTCGTCGCGGGCCTGCGCTTCGACACCAGCGGGCGCAGCGTGCGCGGCACCCGCTGGCAGGCCGAGCTACGCCCGACGGCCGGGTACGTCGTCCGGCACCCCACGGCGCTGTAATGGCGGCCGAGGCCGGCTAGCAGCCTTCCGCCCCCACGGGGGCGGCCGGTCGTGACAGGACGGTGGCCGCAGGCCCCCCACCGGTCACCGTCCTCCACGACCCGCCGGGAACCGCATCGCGCCCGGCGGTGTAGAGCACGCGGTGCGCTGATCAGTCCTCGGGCGCGGGCCGGCGGCGGGCGCGCTTGCGCTCCGACGTGCGGCGCTTGCCCTCGAGCCGCCGCGCCCTCGAGGCGTTCGTCGGGGCGGTCGTCAGGCGCGGACGGCGGACGGCGAGCGCGTGCTCGAGGCCGCGCGCGCAGCCGCTCGAGCGCGAGCTCGCGGTTGCGAGCCTGGCCGCGGGCGTCCTGGGCGACGGCGCGGACCACCGGCCCGCAGCGCGCCACGATCCGCGCCTTCTGGGCGTCGGAGAGCGCCGAGGAGGCGGCGACGTCGAAGCTCGCCTCGACGCGCGACGCCGTGACGTTCGCGTGCTGGCCGCCGGGTCCCGAGGACCGGCTCGCGCGCACGACGATCTCGCGCAGCGGGACGGCGACGTCGCGGGTCACGGGCATGGGGTCGTCCACGGTCAGCCCCGGGCGAGCACGACGCGCGCGCCGCGGCCGGGGTGCAGGGTGACGCCGCGGCGGCGCATCCGCTCGGGAGCGGGGCGCTCGGGCGCGAGCACGAGCCGGGCAATGAGGACGCGCAGGACCTCGCGCATCTCCATGAGCGCGAAGGCGGCGCCGACGCAGCGGCGCACGCCGCCGCCGAACGGGATCCACGCCGCGCCGTCGGGGGCGGCGACGCCGCGCCAGCGCTCCGGGCGCCAGGCCAGCGGTTCGGGGTAGAGGTCGCCGCGGCGGTGGACGAGATAGATGCACGGCGCGACGTGGACGCCCGCGGGCAGCACGCGGGCGCCGAGGTCGAGCGGCGCCACGAGCTTGCGCGGCGCGACGGTCAGCACGGGGCGCAGCCGCAGCGTCTCGCGCACGACGCCCTCGAGCAGCTCGTCGTCGCCGGCGCGCAGCGAGGCCGCGACGTCCGGCGCGCGCGCGAGGCGCTCGACCGCCCAGGCCAGCGCGCCCGCCGTGGTCTCGTGGCCGGCGGCCAGGAGCGTGACGAGATGGTCGCGCAGCTCGTCGTCGTCGCAGCCGGCGGCGATGAGCCCGGAGAGGACGTCGTCGCCGGGATGCTCGCGGCGCTCGGCCACGACGGCGCGCAGCGACGCCTCGACGCCGCGCAGGCGCGCGCGGAACGCGCCCCAGGGGCTGCGCGGCCCGGAGTCGCGGGGAACGAGGCCCATCGCGGCGAGCCGCGGCAGCGAGGAGGCGGCGGCGAGCGTACTGCGGATCTCCGCCGCCAGGGGCGCGTCGCGGACGCCGAGGACGAGGCGGAGGATGACGTCGAGCGTGAGCGCCTGCAGCTCTCCCAGCAGCGCCACCGGGCGCCCGCGCGGCCAGGCGCCGACGCGCTCCTCGGCGAGCGCGCGCACGAGCGGCGCGGCGGCGGCCATCCGCTCGCCGTGGAAGGGCCCGAGCATGAGCCGGCGGATGCGCAGGTGCGCCTCACCGTCGGCCATGAGGATCGAGCGCTCGCCGGCGACGAGCGCGAGCGGCCCCGGGCTCGCGCCGCGGCGCGCGATCCGCGGATCGGCCGCGTGGACCGCGCGCACCGCGTCGGGATGCCAGACGAGCACGAGCGGCGCGTCGTCGATGCTCAGGCGGATCGTGAACGCCTCGCCGTGGCGGGCCGCGCAGCGGCGCAGGAACGCCGTCGGCCGCGCCACCCACTCGAGCGTCTGCAGGGCGGCCGGCTCGCGCGGGCCCGGCGGCAGGGCGGCGTCCATCGCCCGGCGGACGGTAGCGCGCGAGCCCCCGGTCCCTCGGGCCCCGCAGCCGCGCCCGGCGCACGGCCCTTCGGCCTCGCGGGTTCCCCGCCGCCCGCGGGTGGCGCGGCTCGGGCGCTACCCGGGGCCGGCGCCCAGCGTCCAGACGCCGCGCAGCTCGACGAGGTGGCCGCCCGGCCGCCGGGCCACCCGTGCGGCGACGTCGCCGCACGCCGGGCAGCGCAGGACCGTGGCCGCCCCCGTGTAGGCGCGGTGCGCGCCGAGCGCCGAGCGCGTCCCGCACGACTGGCAACGGCGCTCGGCCGTCGTCGCCTCGACGAGGAGCACCTCCTCGAGCAGCCCCGCCACCCCGTTGCCGTCGATGTGGTCCTCGTCAGCCATCGCGTCCTCCTGTCGCTCCGAAGCGTTCCGTCTTCACGGCGCGCGGGTCGTGACCGAGCCCGACGAGCAGCGCCGCGGCGTGCTCGACGAACGGCGTCGGGCCGCAGACGAACGTCCGCGGTGCGGCCCGGGCCGGCGGCCCGAGCGCCGCGAGCTTGGGCTCGTCGACGCGGCCGAGGAGCCCGTCCCAGCCGGCCGGGCGCTCGCGCGTGAGCGTGATTCGCACGTCGACGCCGGAGGCGGCGAGCGCGTCGAGCTCGGCGGCGTAGAGGACGTCCTCGCGCCGGCGCGCCGAGAGCAGGAGCCGCGCCTCGACGCCGCTGCCGCGGGCGGCGCGGTGGCGCAGCATGGCCATCAGCGGGACGAGCCCGGACCCGCCCCCGACGAGCAGAAGCGGCCCGCCGTCCTGCACGTCCCACGTGAACCAGCCACCGATCGGGCCACGCAGCTCGAGCTCGTCGCCCTGGCGGACCTCGTCGACGAGGTAGGGGGAGACCTCGCCGTCGTCGAGGCGCTCCACCGTGAGCTCGACCGCCCCCAGCTCGGGAGGCGAGGCGATCGAGTAGGCGCGCTCGGCCTGGTAGCCGTCCTCGGCGGTCAGGCGCACGTCGACGTGCTGGCCCGCGTGGTGGCCGGGCCAGCCGTCGGGCTCGAGCACGAGCGTGCGGGCCGTCGGCGTCTCGGCGCGCACGCCGGCGACCGTGACCGTCCGCCAGGGCAGCGGCCCGCGGCGCGGCTCTAGTCGCTGAAGTACCGCTGCTCGCGCCACGGGTCGCCGTGGTTGTGGTAGCCGAAGCCCTCCCAGAAGCCGGGCTGGTCGTCCGCGGTGAGCACGAGCCCGCGGACCCACTTCGCGCTCTTCCAGAAGTACAGGTGCGGCACGACCAGTCGCGCGGGGCCACCGTGCTCGGCCTCGAGCGCCTCGCCCTCGAACGCGTAGGCCACCCACGCCTGGCCGCCGGTGACGTCCTCGAGGGCGAGGTTCGTCGTGTAGTCGCCGTCCGACCACGCCGTGAGGTACTCGGCGCTCGTGTCGACCGCCTCGAGCAGCGTGTCGACCGACACGCCGGTCCACGTCGTGCCGAGCTTCGACCAGCGCGTCACGCAGTGGATGTCGACCGTGAAGGTCTCGGAGGGCAGCGCGTTGAGGTCCGCCCAAGACCACGAGACCGGCTCGGCGACCTCGCCGGAGATCGTGAAGCTCCACGCGTCGAGCGGCGTGTGCGGCGTGGGGCCGGCGGACAGGACGGGGAAGTCGCGGGTGACGTACTGCCCGGGCGGAACCCGGGCGGGGTCGACGTCGTCGTCGTCGCGACGGCGGCGGAAGCCGCGGGCGATCGGGGTCACGATCGCCACCCTAGGCGATCACGCCGAGCGGCGAGCGGATCTTGCGGAAGCCCGGGCGCGTCGCCGAGGTCGTCGAGGTGCGCGACGGCCCAGCCATCGCCGGACGCGGAGGTGATGGCCATGTGACGATCTTGACAGGGGGCGCCGTGCCATCTGGTACCTTGCGCGCGTCAAGGCCGGGCTGACCGGCAGCAACGTCAGTGCAGGCGTCGGGCGCAGGCAGCACAGCTTCCTCCGAAACGCAGCACAGGACAGGATTCGGAGGAGGAGCAGGCATCCATGCCCAGCGGCACCGTGAAGTGGTTCAGCGACGACAAGGGCTTCGGCTTCATCACGCCCGATGAAGGCAGCCGCGACCTCTTCGTCCACCACACGGGGATCCAGTCGGACGGCTACCGCACGCTCGCCGAGGGCGCGCGCGTGCAGTACGAGGAGGAGAGCGGCGACAAGGGGCCGAAGGCCGTCAACGTCACGAAGATCTAGATCTCCGCGCAAACCCGCCCGGCGCGTGCGCGCCGTGGGCCGGTCGCGCTCAGTGATCGGCGACGTGCCCGCCGGCGGGCTCGAGCGGGCGGCCCTCGCCGGCCCAGCGAACCATTCCGCCGGCCATCGAGGCGGCGTCGAAGCCGGCGCCGCGCAATGCCTGCGCGGCCAGGTAGGAGCGTGAGCCGACCCGGCAGACGGTGACGATCGGGACGGCGGGGTCGAGCGTCGGCGCCTGCGCCGCGAGCTGCGTCAGCTCGATGTGGCGCGAGCCCGGGATGTGCCCGGCCTCACGCTCGTAGGGCTCTCGGACGTCGACGACCTGAGCGCCGTCCTGCAGCGCCCGGGCGGCGTCGGCGGGGCTGATCTCAAGATCGGTCGGCGGCACCCAGGGCAGGGTACCCTGCCGCGTCCGGCAGGCCCGCGGCCACCGCGTCGAGCGCCTCGCCGATGACCTCGGCGGCGCGGTCGATCTCCGCGTCGGAGGCGACGAGCGGCGGGGACAGCGCCACGGCGTCCCCGAGCGAGCGTGCGAGGACCCCGCGGTTGCGCGTCTGGGCGAACGTGCGCTGGGGCAGGTCCGGCGTGCGGGCGAGCGCCTCGGACGAGAACGCGACGGCGCCGAGCGCGCCGGTCCCGGCGCGCACCTCGCCGACGAGGTCGTGCGTGGAGAGCGTCCCCAGCGCGCGGGCGATCGGGCCCTCGAGCTCGCGGCCGCGCTCGACGAGCCCCTCGCGCTCGAGGATGTCGAGGTTGGCCATCGCCGCCGCGCAGCAGGTGGGGTGGCCGGCGTAGGTCGGCCCGTGGCGGAACCAGAGACCGCCCTGATCCCAGAACGGCGCGGCGATCTTGGCGTTCGCGACGACGCCGCCGAGCGGGAGGTAGCCGCTCGTCACGCCCTTGGCGAAGCACAGCAGGTCGGGGCGCACGTCGAAGCGCTCGGCGCCGAACCACGTGCCCAGGCGGCCGAACGCGGCGATGACGGCGTCGACGACGAAGAGGATGCCCGTGCGGGCGCACAGCTCGGCGACGCCCTCGACGTAGCCCGGGCGCGGTTGGTGCACGCCGCCGGCGCCGATGACCGGCTCGACGAAGATCGCGGCGACGCGATCGGCGCCCACGCGCGCGACCTCGGCCTCGAGCGCCTCGAGCGAGTCGTGGGGGACGAGCGAGGCGTCGGGGTCCAGCGGGCCCATCCCCTCGCGGTTGGCGGCGATGCCGCCGAGGCTCGTCCCGAGGCCGTGGGTGCCGTGGTAGCCCTGCGCGCGCGAGATCAGGTGGGCGCGGTCGGGCTGCCCGACCGCGTCGAAGTAGCGGCGGGCGAGCTTGGCGGCGGTGTCGATCGCGTCGCCGCCGCCGGAGACGAGGAAGATCCGCGGATCGTCGAGCGGGGCCAGGTCGGCCAGCCGCTCGGCCAGCGCCTTGGCGGGCGCGTTGGCGAAGGCGCCGAAGCACGAGTAGCCGGCCAGCTCGCGCATCTGCGCCGCGACGGCGTCGGCGATCTCCGTGCGCCCGTGCCCGACGTTGACGCACCACAGGCTCGCGGTGCCGTCGAAGAGGCGCCGGCCGTCCGCGTCCCAGACGTACGCGCCCTCCCCGCGCGTGATGACGATCTCGCCCGAGCGCACGGCGTGCATGTCGGCGAAGGGGTGCCAGAGGCGGGTGTCGGTGGCCATGGCGCGGACGCTACGCGCCGCCGGTCACGCAGGCAATCGCCGCGGGTGGCGTCTTCGGGACGTCGGTCTCGGGGATCGACTCCCCGGCGAGTGCCTGGCCGTCAACCTCTCGCTGCCCTGCGAGCGGACGCAGCCGACCTGCGCTATCGCCGCCGCTCGTGGAAGGCGTGGTCGTCGCGCCCGAGCGCGGTCGAAACCGGCTTGCCCGAGTGGTGTTCGGCGGTGATCGCTGCCCAGTCGGCCGCGGCGTGGAAGTCGCCGAGCAGCGAGAGAACCTGGACCTCCATGCGGCGCAGCAGCAACGTCGGAGAGGGAATGCTCATGCGGCGCATCAGGGGGAAATATGGTGAGCGCGGCGAGTAGCCCAGTTCCAGCGTGCGGGTGACGTAGCCGGGATCGATCCGGCGAACGCCTGCGCCGAGCAGCCACTCGCTCGCGGTCGCGAGGTACTCGTGCAACGGGTCGCGATCAAACGCTGCGGGCTCGCCCAGGTAGCCGAGGCTCGACAGGCCGTCGTGGACGCCCTGCGTGTCGTCCGTGGTCAGCGCGCGCATGACGTCGCGCTCGCCTCGGAGGTACTCGGCTTCGAGGTCGCGGAGCAGGCCGAAGTCGAGCAGGCACAGCCGTCCATCCCGGCAGACGATGCAGTTGTCGGGGTGGGGATCACCGGCCACGACGCCGTCACGCCACACGAGGCCGAAGAAGAAGCGGAAGGCGATCTCGCCGATGCGATCGCGCTCCGCCTCGCTCAGGTGTCGTATCTCGTCGGCCCGGAGCCCGTCGACGTACTCGGTCACGAGCACGCGGCGCCCGGACAGCTCCGTGTGCGCGCGCGGGAGCCGAACGTGCGGATGGCCACGGAACCGTCGCTCCAGGCGGCGCTGGTGCTGGACCTCGACCTCGTAGTCGAGCTCGTCCGAGATCCGCTCGCGGATCTCGGCCAGCAGGGCGCCCGCGTCGACTCCCGGCGCGAGCCGCTTGAGGATCGGGCCCACGAGGCCGAGGTTGCGCAGGTCGGCCTCGACGGCCTCCGCCACGCCCGGGTGCTGCACCTTGACTGCCACCTCGTGTCCGTCGCGTGTGCGCGCGCGGTGGACCTGCCCAAGCGAGGAGAGCGCGAACGGCTCCTCGTTGACGTCGTCGAACAGCTCCCCGACGCGGGCGTCGAGGTCCTGCTCGATGACGCGTCGCACGTCCTTGATCGCGACCGCTCGCGCGCCTTCCGGCAGCGCGCCGAGCGCCGGGGGCGACCGGTCGCCTTCGGCGGGCCGGTCCAGCTGGATCATCGATAGCAGCTGGCCGACCTTGGGGCCGGCGCCCTTCAGGCGCCGGAGTTGAGCTCCGATCTCGCCCGCGAGCCCGACGGCCCCTCGCGCGTTGGGTGCGTCACCGCCGAGCGATTCGGTCATCGGGTGCCCTCAGCCTCTCGCCCGTCGCGGGCCCGAGGGCCTCGGGATGTTCAGGGTTCTCCGCAAGCGTGCGCCGAGAAGGAGGTCGCCTCGGAGCGTGGCGGTAGCCGGGAAGCGTCCTACTTCTCGTCCTCCGGTCTGCTCAGCGCCTTCCCGGCGCTCTGCACGACGTGGTGAAGGAAGTCGTACTGCGTGTGGACCAGTCGGTCGGTCATCTCCATCGCGGCGTCGATGACCTCCTCACGCCTGGACGGGCGCTCGCCGAACGCCGGCAGCGCCTCGTCGACGGTGTCGACGAACTTGCGCAGCGCCTCGATCGCGGCCCGCTGCCCCGACTCGAGCGACTTGAGCACCTCGTCGGAGAGCTCGGTGGTCCGGTGGGCGGCGCTGACCTGCTCGTGCTCCTTGCGCTCCTCGGCGTGGCGCTTGCGAGTCGCCGCCGCCTTGCGGCCCGCTGCGCTGCGCTGGGCCTTGGTCGCTGGCATTGGGTACCTCCTTCGCGGGACGTTGCGTCCCCTCATCACGGCAGTCGAACGCGGGCCGGCGCGGCACTCGCGACTCGCGGCCTCGCCTGACGGCCCCGCCTCGGCTACGACCATAGGCCACTCCCGCCGGCGGGGTCATCGGTAGAGATTGCGGACGTGGCCCTGTCCGGGCTTCGCGCCCAGATCACCCGCGCCGGGCGGGCTCCTCGGCGCCTATCCCCAGAAGAGGTTGAAGAGCGCGAACTGGCGCTCTGGGCGCCAGGCCACCGCGGGCCCGAGGCGCATGCGCTCGCCGGCGCTCGCGGGGGCGAAGCCCCAGCACGACAACGCCCGCGACGCCGCCGCATTCGCCGCCGGCACGACGAGCGTCGAGGGCGGCGGGCCGCCGGCGACCGCGGCGAGCAGGGCGACGCCGGCCTCCGCGTCGGCGGCGCAGACCGCGACGCCCGCGCCGAACGGCGAGCCCGCCGACCACCCGCACAGCTCGCCCGCGCGCTCGGCGCCGAGGCCGTCCAGCGGCCGCAGCCGGTCGAGGAAGCGCTCCCGCCGCTCGCCCGTGGCCTGCGCGTCGAGGACGGCGACGGCGGGCCGGTCGTCCTCGCACAGGGGGCGCACGGAGGGCGCCGCCGCGGCGACGCCCTCGCGGCCGCGCCAGGCCGTGACCGAGCCCTCCCCGACGAAGCCCAGGTGCTCGTAGACCGGTCGGCCGAGATCGGTGGCGAAGAGGAGCACCGTCTGCGCTCCGCGCTCGCGCAGCCGGGTCACCGCGGCCTCGGCGAGCTGCGTGCCGATCCCGCGCCCGCGCCGGCGCGACTCGACGCCGAGCGCGCCGATCCAGCCCGTCGACCCGAAGCTCAGCGTGCAGACCGCGCCCACGGCGGCGCGGCCGACCTCGCCGACGAGGACGTCGCCGTGCGGGCTCGAGCGGGGCAGCGCGATCAGCCGCGCGACGGTCGGACCGAAGGCCGCGCGCGACAGCAGCTCCGCGATCGCGCTCGCCTCGCGGTCGCGGGCCGCGCGCACGTGGACCGCGCCCGCGAGTCGTCGTCGCGGCAGCGTGCGCATGGCGCTAGCGCAGGATCGCGCCGACCGCGATCAGGACGATGCAGCCTCCGACGGTCATGGCCCCATCATCGCGCACCGCGCGAGCGCTGGAGGGCGTCGCGCGGCTCTACGATGGAGGCGCATGAACGCGACGGTCACCGACCCCTACGACCTGCCCCAGGAGCACAAGGACTTCCGCGACGCGATCCGCCAGGTCGTCGACGAGCGCGGCGGCCCACGGGCCGCCGAGATCGACGCCACGGGGGAGTACATCGCCCCCGCCATGCGCTGATGCCCCCGCTGCGCCGCATCGCCCTGTCCGCGGTTGTCGCGCTCTGCGCGGGGCTGACCGCGGTCGTCGCGCTCGAGGGCTTCAGCCCCGACCGGGGCGTCAAGCTCCTCGAGACGGTCGCGGTCGTCGGTCTCGTGGGCGCCGTCGTCTTCGGCGGCGCCATCGCCCTCGGCCTGCGCCTGGCCGACTGGCGCGAGCCGGCGTCCGAGGAGGACTTCGAGCGGGTCGTCGAGCGTTCCGAGCGCCTGGCCCGCGAGGGCCTGGCGGCCGAGCCGGAGGAGGGCTCGTTCATGGCGCTCGACCCCTACGACGACGAGGACTTCGCCGAGCTCGTGCGCGACGCGCTCGACGACCTACCGGATCTCCTGCGCGCGCTCGTGGAGAACCACAACGTCGCCGTCGTCGTCTCCGATGGCGGCCGGCGCCGCGGCGCGTACGGCCTGTACCACGGCGACGGGCCGACGCGCGACGACATCCCCGACCGCATCGTCGTCTTCCGCGACACGCTGCGCCGCGACTTCGGCCATGACCCGGGCCTCCTGCGCGAGCAGGTCACGCTGACGGTCCGTCACGAGCTCGCCCACCACATCGGGTTCGACGAACTCGGCGTGCGCGGGCTCGGTCTCTGACCCGAGCTCGTGGGCGCCGACGACGGCTTGGCGATCGTGCCCTTCGCCTCGGCCGCCGCGTGGGAGGGGTGGCTCGAGACCAACCACGCGGCGTCCGGGGGCGTGTGGATCAAGATCGCCAAGAAGGACTCCGGCGTCGCCAGCGTCCACTACCCCGAGGTGCTCGAGAGCGCGCTCTGCTTCGGCTGGATCGACGGGCGCCGCGAGGCCCTCGACGAGCGCTTCTTCCTGCAGCGCTACACGCCGCGGCGGCCGCGCAGCCGGTGGTCGCGGATCAACCGCGAGACGGCCGAGCGGCTGATCGCGGAGGGCCGGATGCGCGCGGCCGGCCTCGCGGAGGTCGAGCGGGCGCGGGCCGACGGCCGCTGGGAGGCGGCGTACGAGAGCCAGTCGCGGATGACCGTCCCCGAGGACCTGGCGCGGGAGCTCGACGCGCGCCCGGCCGCGAGGGCCTGCTTCGAGCAGCTCTCGAGCCAGAACCGCTACGCGATCCTCTACCGCCTCCACGACGCCAGGCGACCCGAGACGCGGGCGAAGCGGATCGCGAGCTTCGTCGCGATGCTCGAGGCGGGCGAGACCATCTACCCGTGAGCGCGCGCTTGGGCGTGCGCGACCTCGGGCTGCGGTGCGCTACCGCAGCCGCAGCCGCTGCCCGATGCGGATCAGGTCGGGCGAGTCGATCCGATCGGCGTTGAGATCGACGAGGCGGGCGACCTTCCGCGCGATCTGCGCGGTCGTCGCGTCGCGCGCAAGCAATGCCGCCGCGAGATCCCACAGCGTGTCGCCGGAGCGGACGGTGTGCCAGCGCGAATGGCGCAGCACGAAGCGACCCTCGGCGTCGCGCTTGGCGACGATGTGTCGCACCGGCAGGGCCGGCGCCCGGGTGCTCGGCACCGAGGCGGGGGCCACCTCCTGCGCCTCGTTCAGCGCGCCCGACGGCGTCGACGGCAGCGGTGCCGGAGTGTCGCTGGCCCGCGGCGGGGCCGGCGCGGCATGCTGGGTGCGAGTCGGCACGGTGGGCCGCGCGACGACCGGCGTCGGCGTGGGCGCTGGGACCGCGCCGGATGCCGCGGCCGCGTGGTCAGCGGTCGCCGACTTCTTCCTGCGAGTGGGCGGCGTCGTCGGGGTGGCATCGTCGGCCGCCGGCGCGGGGGCATCCGCCGTCGCCGCCGGAGCGGCGTGTGGGGGAGCGGGCTCTGGCGCAGAGGCCGGCGCGGCGGCGGCGGACTGTGGCGCGGGCGTCGACGCCGGCGCGGACTCGGGGCCTGCGCCCGGGGCCGGCGCGGGAGCGGCGCTGGGAGCCGGAGCGGCGGTGGGGGCCGGAGTCGGGGTCTGCGATGGCGCCGGCGTCTCGGGCGGGGTCGGCGTCTCGGCTTCCACGGCGGTCCCGGTGGCCTCGTCCGGCGTGTCGGGCGTCGTCGTCGCCGGAGCGTCGGCGTCGGAGCCGTCCTCGGCGGTCGACCCCTCGTCCTCCTCGTTGGTGGTCGTCGAGAGGCCCTCGTTGCCGTTCACGACCTCGTTGCCCCTCCACGCGCTCGCGGGCGCCGGCGCGACCGCTCCCGCGATCAGCACGGCCGAGAGCGCGCCCGCGAGCGGTCGAAGCGTCGAGACGCGCGCGTCGGCGCCCGTGACGGTGCGCGGGTCGACGCCCGCGAGGCCGCGCGCGCCCGTGCAGACGGGGCAGTCCGGGCGGAAGGGCAGGCGCTCGTGCGCCTCGCCGGCAAGGAGGTGTCGGGCCAGGGTCGTCATGGGCGTTCAGGGCTCCGCATCAGATCCCGGTGTTGTAATCGAGCGGTCTACGTGGGTGACGGCTCGCGTAGGGTCGAAGGCCGAACCGGGGCCTGGCTCATCTCAGATCTTGACCCGGGTAGCGGTGTCCTTGCTCTGAAGTGTCGACCTCGGTTCGTGCCTTCGAGGATCGGCCTGACCTGATAGAAGCGTCGGCATCCAGCCGGGTGTCCCGACCGGGATGTTGTCGGCCGATCCGCCACAACGGTACGCCTCGGGAGGGAAGCGATGGGAAGCAGCAGGAGGGGTCCGGGCCCGTCCTCGATGCTGATCGGTGAGGATCGCGTGGGCAACGCGGTCGGGATCGATCCGCACAAGCGCACGTTGACGGCGATCGTCGTCGACGCGCGCGGCGGGATCGTCGCCGGCGAGCACTTCAAGGTCTCAGGCGACGGCCACCGCGCGCTGGAGGCGTGGGCGCTGTCGTTCGGCCCCGTGGTGCGCTGGGGGATCGAGAACGCCGCCGGCTGGGGCCGGCACACCGCGATCTACCTCGCCGGCCGAGGGCATGACGTCCGCGACGTGTGCCCGAACCGCACGCCGCGTCGGGACCGCGCCCGTCAGCGTGGCAAGTCCGACATGCTGGACGCCGAACGGATCGCGCGCGAGACACTCGCGCATCCGCTGCTGCCGCGGGCGTTCAAGTCCGCCCGGGCGCAGGCGGCCCCGGACGAGCACCGCGAGCTGTTGTGCCTGTGGCACAACCAGCGCCGCTCGCTGCTCAAGAGCCGCCAGCACCTGCTCAACGAGGCCGAGTTCCTGCTCGCCGACCTGCCGCTTGGGCTGCGCGAATGGCTGCCCGACGGCAAGGCCGTGCGTCCGCGCCTGGCCGCCCTGGCACGCCGCAACCGGCGCAAGCGCTGGGACGCGGCGACCGTCCTGCGGCTGCGGATGCTCGACGACCACCGCGCCCAGATCGCGCGGCTGGATGCCGCCGAGCGCGACGCCACCCGCCAGCTGGCGCTGCTGGTCGCGGCCGCCGACACGACGCTCGGCGAGCTCTGCGGCCTGTCGACCCGGTCGGTCGCCGAGCTGCTGGTCGAGATCGGCGACCCGCGCCGCTTCACCGAGGGCGGCTTCGCGCGCTTCAACGGCACCGCGCCGCTGGCGGCCTCGACCGCCGAAGGCCCCGGCGAACCGGTCCGCCACCGCTTCAACCCCGGCGGCAACCGGCGCGTCAACGCGATCCTGCACCGCATCGCCGTCACGCAACTGCGCTGCGAGCCCCGAGCGCAGGCGATCTACGCCAATGCCCGCGCCCGCGGACACACCAAGCGCGAGGCGCGGCGCATCCTCAAGCGCCACCTCTCAGACGTCATCCACCGCCGCATGACACGCGACCTCGAGCGCTCCGCCGCCCGTGTCCCCCTGGCCGCCTGACCGCGCCGTCGCGAGACGCAGTCACAGGGGCGGCCCGACAGGGCCGAGCGCAGCGAGCCGCAGGCGGCCCTTGACGGCGCTCGCGCGACGGGCGCGACCATGCCGACAGGAGGACACACTTGACATAGAAGCTTCAGGCTGTCGGCGACGTGGACGCCGAGTTGCTCGAGAGGGACGCGCGTCGAGCGGGGGAGACCCGCGAGGCGATAGGTCGCGCTGTCGACCATCGCTCGCAGGCGAGCATCGTACGGCACGGCCAGCGCCGGCTCGAGGCCCTCGTCGGCGAACGCGCGGTCGGCGGTCAGGGCTGCACCGCTTCCGGATGGGAGGCGTCGACGGTGACCGGCTTGGGTCGCAGCACCTTGCCCTCCGTCGTGAACGGGGGCAGGGCGCAGTTGCGAGGCAACCGGCCGCGCGCGGGCCCGACGCACACCGCCAACGCAGTGGGGACGAGTTGCGTGTACCGGTCGTCGCCGACGGTGTACTCGAGCTCGACGCCGCGCGCCGTGTAGCGCCCGGGTCGTGCGGCGTGGAGCGCGAAGATCAGCTCGGCCCCCATCTTGCCCTCGGGCCGGTCCTGCGGCGCCAGACGGAAGCCGGCGAGCGGGCGCATGTCGAGCCGCCGCCCGGCGCCCGGCGGCCAGTCGTCGTCGGGAATGTTGAAGAGACGCCGCGGGCCGCCGACGCGCACCGCCTCCGTCGTCAGACCCGGCGTGACGCTCGCCAGCGTGGCCCGGCGCAGCACGGCCTCCGCGTCGCCGGTATTGACGACAACCGGCTGCCCGTAGGTGAACGTCGCGCCGGCGCGCCGCGGGAAAGAGAGCGCGTTGCGGTCCGTGGACAGCACCGGACCGCCGCCGTCGTCGCCCGTGAGCACGAGCGCGAGCGCGACGCCCGCGGCGACGAGCGCGACGCCCAGCGCGCCAAGGACGACCCATCGGCGTGTCGGTCGGTGCGACATGGTTGTCGCGGCCTCGGCGGCGTTCGAGGGCGTCACCAAGAGGGCTAGGTCCTCGCCTTGCCCGAGAAGATGCGCGCCGCCTCCGTGATGGGCGCGCCGCCCGGTCCGCACAGCCAGTGCTGCTGATGGCGCGAGCCGCCGAACTTGTACTCGACCGACACGTATTGGGAGAAGCCGCTTTGGACGTCGAGGCCTGCGCCGAAGACATGGACCCCGGCGTGGAAGATCACCGCCGCCTGGGTCGAGGTCGCGAACCGGTCGCCGCCGGCGTAGGGGAAGAGACCCGTCCGGCAGACGCGGATCGTCCGCCGCTGCTTGACCGAGCCCCAGCCCCCGTCCCAGCGCACGGCGCGCACGACGTCGCTCTCCGGTCCGAACGGAGCGCACGTGATGACGCGCTCCTTGCGGAACAGGAACTTCGAGAACAGCCGCCGCGCGTAGGGGCCGCGGCGGGAGCGGCTCTGCTCGGCCCCGCGGTCCGTGTGCACCGTCGTCGAGCCCGACGCTTCCCAGTCGCCGTCCCCGAGCTTGACGCCGACCGAGAACTCCGAGTCCGCCTTGCGGCCGTAGGTGAACGTGGCGACCGTGTCGCGGTAGGCGTTGTTGAGCTCGCCCACCGGCGCCCACGCCGTCTTTTCGGTGACGCCGACCGTGTAGTTGACGCAGCCCTGGGCCGCGCGGACCGGCGGCGGGTCGTAGGCGGTCGTCGCCCGCAGCGTGAGCGACCGCGCCGCGCGCGCGTAGCCGCCGGCGGCGCGCGCGCTCGTGCGGCCGGTGACGACCCGTGAGAAGAACGTCCGCGCGGCGTAGCCCGGCGTCTGGCCGATGGCCATGAAGTCGAGCCGGCCGTCGGCGTCGGCGAGGCTCCGCAAGCGCCGGAGGTCGCTGTCGGCGATCCAGAAGCGGCCGCGTATGTTTGCTCGGGCGCTGCCGACGAGCGGCATGGCGCGCCCCGAGCCGACGCGGACGTCCGTCGGCCAAGCGTAAACGCGGACGGCGCCGGCGCTCGGCGCCCCCGTCGGGCCTCGAAGGATTCCGCCGGCGAGCGCGGCGGCGTCGGCCGGAGCCGAGCACATCAGGACCGTGGCCGCCGCAACGGGCAGCGGCACGACACGAACGTTCTTCATGTGCACCCTCCCGGCGGCGCATGTTGGCACAAGTCGGAGACGCGGGCGTACCGGATCGACCATATGCCGGGGTCGACGCTTGCGGGCCGTTCGCTTCGTGTGCACACCGGGCGGTCAGGATGGAACGGCAGGCGCTCATGCGCCGTGCCGGCGATGACGTGTCGGGAGAGGCTGATCATCCGTCGTCTGGTCTCAGGATCAGGTCAGGGCGGCCAGCGGGACGCCGAGTGCTTAACGGGAACGCGGTCGGATGCAAGCGCGCGCGAGGTCGCGTCGAGGACCGCCGTCGGCAGCGCTCATGGACCCTCCGGCGCGCCGGCAGGACCGAACGTGACGGTCTGAGGCTGGAGGACGGGACCGTCTTCCGGGACCGCCGGAAGCGGGCACTTGGGCCCCGGCGGTGGTCGGCGAGCGGTGGCGCAGACCGCCAGCGCGGTCGGGACGAGCTGCGTGTAGCGGCGGTCGCCGACCGTGTACTCGAGCTGCACGCCCTTGGTGGTGTAGCGCCCGGGTCTACGCACGCGCAGCGCGAACAGCAGCTCGGCCCCGGGGTCGGTGTGCGGCTCATCGGCGGTCGCCAGGCGGAAGCCCTCCAGCGGCCGCAGGTCTTGCTGCGGCGCCTCCCTCGGCGGCCAGCGGACGTCCCCGGAGACGAGCGCGAAGCGGCGCTTGGGCCCCCCGACGCGGACGGCGAGCGTCTCGAGGCCCTCCGACGGCTCTGCGAGCGTCGCGCGGCGCAACACCGCTACGCGATCCCCGGTGTTGACGACGACCGCGACGCCGTAGGAGAAGATCGTGCCGGCCCGCCGCGGGAACGAGAGGACGTTGCGGTCGGTCGACCGCACAGGGCCGCCGTCGTCGCCGTCGTGGAGGAGCACGACGGCGAGCACCACCCCCGCCGCGACGAGGACCGCCGCCGCGGCGGCCACGACCGGCCAACGGCGTGCACCGTGGCGACCCGATATGGACGGCGTCTCCTCGAGCGCGGCCAACGCGCTACGTCCGCGCCTTGCCCGAGAAGATGCGCGCGGCCTCGGTCACCGGCTGCCCCCTGACCCGCAGAAGTAGTGCGGCCGGCTCCGCCGCCGAAGCGGTGCTCGACGCCCGGTCAGCGTGCCGCGGACCAGCACGGCCGCTCCCGCGTCGGTCGCAATCAGCACCACGATTGCCACCGCAAGCGCCAGCGGCTTGAGCACAGCGCTCTTCATGGCACCTCCCGCGCCCGATTATCACGATTCGGCAGACGACAGGTCGTCCGGCGCCCGCCGTGCGTGAAGATCCGGGGTGTGAGCCCGCGGTTCGTCGTCCAGGAGCACGACGCGACGACGCTGCACTACGACCTGCGGCTCGAGGTCGACGACGTCCTGCGTTCCTGGGCGGTGCCGAAGGGCCCGTCGCTCGACCCGGCCCAGCGCCGCCTCGCCGTGCCGGTCGACGACCACGAGCTCGCGGCCGGGGACTTCGAGGGAGTGCACGCGGGCGCCACGCGCGGATCGGGGGCGGTCATCGTCTGGGACGAGGGCGAGTTCGAGCCGTTCGACGGCGAGCTCGACGCGGGGCATCTCGCCTTCGCGATCCGCGGTCGCAAGCTGCGCGGCGGCTTCGCGCTCACGCGCACGGGGCCGGACCGCTGGATTCTCGTGAAGATGCGCGACGAGCACGCCCGCCGCGGCTCGGACGTCGTCGCCGAGCGCCCGAGGTCCGTGCGCAGCGGGCGCACGGTCGAGGAGGTCGCGCGCGGCTCGCTAGCCTCGGGCTCGCCGTGATGATCGTCATGGAGCCGTCGGCCGACGAGGCCGAGATCGAGGCCGTCCGCGCCCGGCTGGCCACGACCGGTGTCCACGTCGTCGTGATGCCCGGCGAGCTGACGACGGCGATCGGTGCGATCGGCGACCCCGCCGGCGTGCGCGAGCTGGGCCTCGAGGGCATGGCGGGCGTCGATCGGGTCGTCCCGATCTCGCGGCCCTACAAGCTCGCATCCTCCGAGCTCGTCCACCACGGCCCGACCGTGCTCGACATCGGCGGGCGCGAGGTCGGCAGCGGGGAGACGTTCTGCCTGATCGCGGGACCGTGCACCGTCGAGACGCGCGAGCAGACGCTCGCTGTCGCACGCGCCGTCCACGCGGCCGGGGCCTCGATGCTCCGCGGCGGCGCGTTCAAGCCGCGCACGTCGCCGTTCGCGTTCAAGGGGCTCGGGGTCCCCGGCCTCGAGATCCTCGCGGAGGCGCGCGCGCGGACGGGCCTGCCCGTGGTCACCGAGCTGCTCGACAGCCAGCACGCCGACGCCATCGCCGAGCATGCCGACGTCGTGCAGATCGGCGCGCGCAACATGCAGAACTACGCGCTGCTCGAGGTCGCCGGCAAGCTGGGCAAGCCGGTGCTGCTCAAGCGCGGGCTATCCTCCTCGCTCGACGAGCTGCTGCAGGCCGCCGACTACATCCTCAAGGAGGGCAACGAGGCGGTGATGCTCTGCGAGCGCGGCATCCGGACGTTCGAGACCGCGACGCGCTTCACGCTCGACCTCGGCGCGGTGCCATGGCTCAAGCTGCACACCCACTTGCCGGTCATCGTCGACCCGAGCCACGCCTCGGGCGACCGCCGCCTCGTCGAGCCGCTCTCGCGCGCCGCGGCCGCCGTCGGCGCCGACGGGATCATCGTCGAGGTCCACCCCGAGCCCGACGCGGCGCTCTGCGACGGGCCGCAGGCGCTCTCGACGACCGACTTCGCGCGCTGCGCCGAGGATGTCGCCGCGCACGCGGCCCTGCTCGGCCGTCGCCTCGCGTGAGCGCCGTCGCCCCATAGGGGTCATCGGTCGCCCTCGCGCGCCGCTTTGTCTCGGGCCGGGACTCGAGCGCCCGGCCGTCGAGCCTTCCGGCCTCCTGTGGCGACATCGGCGAAGATGGATTCCGTGGACGGGGCCGCTGGCCATGGGTCGCTGCGGATCGTGGCGTTCGGGGGCGGCACGGGGCTTCCCGTGCTGCTCGGTGGCCTTCGCGACACGGTCCGGGAGCTCACCGCGGTCGTGACCGTGGCCGACGATGGGGGATCGAGCGGGCGGTTACGGGCTGAGCTGGGTGTCGCACCGCCCGGCGATGTGCGCAACTGCCTCGTGGCGCTGGCGGGGCGTCGGCGGTTGGCCGAGGTCTTCAACTACCGGTTCGAGGGCGGCGTCGACCTTCGCGATCACAGCGTCGGCAACATCCTGATTGCGGCGCTGTCGGAGATGTCGGGTGGATTCTGCGAGGGCGTCGAGCAGGCGGGTCGCTTCCTCAGGATCAAGGGGCGCGTGCTGCCGGCGGCGACCGAGAGCCTCACGTTGCTCGTGCGCTACGCCGACGGCTCGGTGAGCCGCGGCGAGTCGACGGTCCGCGAAGCCGGCCGCGCCGTGTCGGCGATCACGGCCGAGCCGCAAGGGGTCGTCGCGCCAAGGCCGGTGATCGAGGCGATCCGCGACGCCGATCTGGTTGTCCTGAGCTCGGGCAGCCTCTTCACGAGCACCGTTGCCGCGCTGCTCGGGGGCGGAGTGCGCGAGGCGGTGGCTGACTTCACCGGGCCCGTGGTCTACGTCGCCAACCTGATGACACAGCCGGGAGAGACCGAGGGCTTCACGGTCTCCGATCATCTCCGCGCGATCGCGCGGCATGTCGGCCCCGTTGTCACCGACGTGCTCGTGGACACGGAGCCGCTCCCCGCGCGGCTGCTGCGCCGCTACCGGGAGGAGGGCGCCGAGCCGGTGCGCGCGGACCACGCGGCGGTCGCACGGCTCGGGGTGCGCTTGCACGAGGTCGCGCTGCGCAGCGAGACGGCGAGAGACCAGCTTCGCCATGACCCGGGCCGCCTCGCACGGGCAGTGCTCGCGATCGCACCGCCGTTGGCGGTCGCCGAATGATGCAGATGCTCGAGGCCGCTACGTCCCGGTCTTCGCGAGGCGGCCGGCGCTGAGGGCTTCGAGGTCGATGTCGTCGAGCATGGTGACGACCACGTCGGGGTCGGCGGTGGCGAGCAGGTCTTCGTCATGGGCGCGGGCGACGCCGAGAGCGGCCATGTTGCCGGCCTTGGCAGCCTCGATGCCCGAGACCGCGTCCTCGACGACGAAGCAGTCCTCGGGTCGTTCGCCAAGCTCCTGTGCGGCGGTGAGGAAGATCTCGGGGTGTGGCTTTCCCTGGGCGAAGTCGCGGCCGGAGATGTCGGCGTCGAAGAAGCCGAGCAGGCTCAAGCCGGGCGTGACGTGCTCGGAGCTGATGTCGTGTTCCTCGGCGAAGGTGTCGAGCGGGATCTTCCGCAGGAAGAGCCCGGCGTTCTTGGACGAGGAGGCCGCTGCGACGCGGATGCCGGCGTCCTTGACCGCGATCAGGAAGCGCAGCGCGTCGGGGTAGGCCGTGAACTCGCCGGCCTCGATCAGCTCGATGACCATGGTCTGCTTGCGGTCGCCGTAGGTCCGGGCGCGGGTCTCGGCGTCGGGGACATCGAAGTGCTCGAGCGCTGCCTGGGCGCCGCTGAAGCGCGGCTTTCCGGACATCAGCTGCTGGTAGACCTCCGGGGTGAAGCGGTCGGGCGCGTAGCTGGTCTGCGGCTGGATGTCGCTCCACTCGGTCGCCATCAGCTGCTGCAGCGACTCGCGCCATGCGCGCTCGTGCGGTGAGTCGACCAGCACCCCGTCGACGTCGAAGATCGCACCGCTAAAGCCGTCGGCCATCTGCTTCTCCTCTCGACTTCCCCCACAACGAGAACGTGTGCCGGTCCCCGGCGCACAGTTCGTGGACGAGCTGCGCGCCCTGGCGCGCTCCTGGGTCACCGCGCCAGCGTGTCCAGGAATCGCTCCACCTCCTGCGTTGAATCTAGGACGAATTCCGCGGAGGTGCTGCGCCCGGCGACCTCGGGATCGTCGGCGCTGCCCACGAAGATGCCGATGCCCCTGCCGGCGAGCGCCGCGAAGGCGTGCTCGTCGGTGATGTCGTCGCCCAGGTACAGCGGGACGACGTCGTCGCGATCCAACGCGAGCGCCTCCAGCAGGTACAGCACGGCCTTGCCCTTGTCCCAGTCGAGCCTCGGCTGGAGCTCGAACACCATCTTGCCCGGCGTGACCTTCAACTCGTCTGCGTACTCGCTCAGCAGGCGGTCGACGATCGCCTTGATCTTTGGCCGGTCGGCCTCGGCCACGAGCCGATAGTGCAGCGCCACGGACGCCTTCTTGGCCTCTACCAGCGAGCCCTCGATCGGGCCCGCCTCCTGTTGCACTCGCGCCGTCACGCGTTCGATGAGCGGCTCGAAGCCGCCCCCGGCCGCATGCTCGAGCGTGCCTTCGTCGGGGCTCCAGATGTCGAACCCGTGGCTTCCGGCCACGATCAGGTGGTCGACGCGCATCAGCTCCTGAACGACACGCCGGTCGCGACCGCTGACCACGCACACCGGGCAGCGCTCGGCGAGCCCGCGCACCGCCTGGCGCATGCTCTCGGAGATGAGCGCGTCCTCCGGGCGCTCGACGATCGGCGTCAGCGTGCCGTCATAGTCCAGGAACACGGCGGGACGGCGCCCGGCCAGCCGCCGCTCCAGCTGCTCGCCGTCGCGCAACGCGTGCGGCAGCCGATCGATACGCGCGGAGCTCGAGCTCATATGCCTCATTCCTGAATTGGGTCGCTGGAAGCGGCTGTCCTGAGTGGCGGCCCGCGGTGCCCGCCGAGCCGTCGGTCGTGCCGGGAATGGACGAGATCACTTGCCGCCCTGCCATGTCAAGCAGGTTGCGCGGCCAACGTCCGTGCCCATGAGCAAGGCCACATCCTGATCCGCAGCGGGCGCATCAGGGCGGGCGTGGGGCTGCCGGACGAGGCGATGGTGGCGGTCGTCGGCGGCGAGCTCTGCCCGATCGTTTCGGGCATCGAGTTCGCGCCGGCGCACGCTTGCGCGACGTCCGTCCCGCGAACATGGCGCCGACGGGACGTCGCGAAACGAGAAAGTCCGAGGCGCGACTCAACCCCGGGTAGGACGGTGTACGGGCAGCCGTAGGGACACGGCGGCCGGTGCGTGGGAGCCTCGCAAGCATGGCCGTCACCGACGCGCTCACCGACGGGCAGGCGGCGCCTGCGGGCCGGCCGCCGGGCATGCGCGAGATCACGCTGCGCCTGTCGCTGCCACGGGCGGGCGTCACGGACGGCGCCGTGCTCCTCCGCACGCCAACCGCGGACGACATCGATGGACTGCTGCCCGCGTTCAGCGACCCCGAGCTGCGCGAGGCGGGGAACCTGCCCGCGTTCGGACGCGAGGAGTTGGTCGCCTCGCTGCCGCACCTGCCGGCGATGGCGGCGAGCGGCCGGCTTCTGCCGATGCTCGCGGCGGACGCGACCACCGGCCGGATCATCGGCGGCGCCACGCTGCACCACCTCGATGCGGAGCGCGCGATCGTCGAGATCGGCTACTGGGTCCTGCCGCACGCCCGCCGGAGGCGGTTCGGCACGCGCATCGCGCGGGTGCTCGCCGAGCACTCCTTCGGGCTCGGGATCGAGCGGGTTGCGGCCTACGTGAATGTCGGCAACATCGCCTCCGAGCGCGTGCTCCAGCGCGCCGGCTTCAGCCGCGAGGGCGTGGTCCGGTCGATGCCCGTGCCCAGCGGCGAGCGGGTCGAAAAGACGCTGTTCTCGCTGCTCCCAGGCGAGTAGCGAGCTCTACGTCAACGAGGACGTCGTCGCCGAAGGCGCGGTCCGGACCTAGAACGGCCACCTCGCCCCGTGCGGCGAAGGCCTCTCGATAGGCCCGACACCGGCGATGCTGTCGGCGACCATTAGTCGCTCCAAGGGCGCTCGAGCCGGCTGGTGTCGCGCCTCAGCGGACGGTGATCTCGACGTCCTGGGGGAGGTTGTTTTGCATGCCCTGCAGGTTCCAGGGCTGTACTGCGGGTTGGGTATCTGCGGTCGCGTCCGTCGCCCGGCACGACAGCGTGTGCGCGCCCGGCGTCGCCTGCCACTGGTGCGACCAGCCCCGCCACGCCCATTCTCCGGCCGGCTCGGCGAGATCCGCCTCTAACCAGGTGCCGTCGATCCCGACGTCGACGCGGACGATCGGCGCGGCCCCGCTCCAGGCTCGGCCCTGGATCGTCACGGGGCCGCGGTCGACGTAGCGCCGCCGCTCGGGGAAGTCGGGGAAGCCCGGCGGGATCATCAGCGCGCGGGGGCGGATGCGGGTGACGGGCTCGCCGGGATCCGCTTCTGAGCGCTGATTGCGGTAGGCGACGGCTTGATGGAAGCCGCGAAACGGCTCGGTCACGGCGACGATGCTCGAGAGCCACTTCACGCTCGTCATGCCGTACCAGCCTGGGACGAGCAGTCGTAGGGGGAAGCCGTGCTGGGGTTCCAGCGGCCGGCCGTTCATCTCGTAGGCAAGCAGGACTTCCGGGCGCGTCACCTCGGTGAGTGGCAGCGAGCGAGCGTAGTCCAGTTCCTCGCCGCCCTCGATGCCGTGGTCGGCGCCCGTGAAGACGATCTCGACGGTGCCGGGCTCGACGCCGGCCTCGTCGAGCACTGCTGCGAGCCCGGTGCCCGTCCAGGAAGCCGTGGCGACCGCCTCGTGCAGCCACGGCTGGGTCATCGGCCGCGGCTCCAGCCGGGCCCGGCCGTTGCCGGCGCATTCCAGTGTCACGGGCATCGTGCTCGCCGGTCGCGCCCGGATCTCGTCGAGCGTCAGCGCGAGCTCGCGGCGGACATTGCCCCCGATGCGCAGCCGCCACGAGGCGGGGTCCAGCGCCGGGATGTCGAAGTGGATGAGGAGATAGTGGAGCCCGACGGGGGTGACGTCGTGCCTCAGCGCCTCGAGCGGCATCCCCCGGTTGCGCGTCGCCTGGGCGAGCTCCATCTGCGTGATGTCCTGGCCCGGGGAGGCCAGCTCGACCATAGATCGGAGTCTCACAGACGACCGGCTGAGCCGCAATCGCTCAACGCCCGTCACCAAGCGCCAGCCTGACCCGCATCTACGATCGCTTCGTGGCTCCGCGGCTCCGATACAGCCGGTCGGAGCCGGCCCCGCCCCGCAGCACGTCGCGCTACGGGTGTTGTTGTTGTTCGGATCCCGGTCGCCCCAGGGGATGTCGCTGACGCCGCCCGTCGGCGGCCGCGTGCTCCCTGGACGGCACTTCACACCCCGCCGGCGCGGAACGTCGTCCGAGCGGCCCAGCGATGGCGCGGCCATCCAGGCCGCTGCCGTGACAGCGGGCAGCGTGGTCCATGGTCGGCGAACTCGTCACTGTGAGCACATCGGTCGACGCGACGCTCCCCAAGGCTCGAAAGCCGAGTAACCTGGCGCATCGTCACCTGGTCTGGCGTCCAGGCGGCGTTCCGGGAAGGGCCGGCGGCCTCGCGCGTTGTCCGCAGCAGGCCGGCTTCGGGACCGGCCTGAACGCGCGACGCTGGGCGCGCACAGGAGGCTCGCATGCCTGCGAACCATCCGATCGTCCTCGAGCTGAATCCAGCCAGTCGGCCGAGGATCGCTGTCACTCAGTGCGCGGCACGGATCGGCGCAGAGCAAACGACTCGGCGATCCCTACCGGCCGCCAGCCTGTCGAGCACTCACCACCGTTCGATTGACACGTGCCTGAGCCGCGCGCCTGACGACGTGCGCGCTCGGTGCTACCCGGAAGAATCCATCGCGAGGCTGGTCGGCGACACTGAGAGCTGTGACGTCATGCGACCAGCAACGCCTCCCGAGATGGCGCGTTCAACCAGAACGGTCGACGAGGCCTCCGCTATCGGGCGATAGCGTGAGGCGAAATGGGAGAACCCGAAGGGCGGCGCGCAGTGACCCGTACTCGCCATGCGTCGGGCAGCGGCACAACTGGCGCCCTGACGGGCGCTCAGCACAGGACGAGCGTCCAAGGCCCCGAGTCGGTCGGCTTCACTCCGGCCGAGGCTCGAGTGCTGCCCTTGTTGGCCACGTACCTGACGCTGGGGGGGATCGCCGACCGGCTCGGGGTTCGCCGCAGCACCGTCAAGACGCACGTTGTGAGCATCTACAAGAAGCTCGGCGCCGCAAACCGGGCGCAAGCCGTTGAGCGGGCCGCGGTCCGCGGATTCCTCGACGACGCACCGGCCGCGGGCCCCTCGCGCTAGCCGAGGGTGCGCCACCCTCGAGCAGTCCCGCCGTCGCTCGGAGCGGCGGCATCGCCCTTCTTCAGCACGGACTCGGGGGCCCCGGGCGACGTCCTCGAAGATCTCCACGGCGACGGCGCTCCAGAGCTGGGCCGGCGTGCCCGGGCAGCGCGGCTATCAACCGAAATGGCCGAGGTTCGCCTGCGGGGGGCCTTCGTAGGGTCGGGACCGAGTCTTGGGATCACCCAGGAAGCGTTTTCGCCGAGGGCGCACAGGATTGCCAGTTCGGTGAGACGCGTCTCGCGAGCCGCGACGCTCCCCGTCGCACGCAAACTCATCCTCGATCGGAGTTGGACAGATGGCCGTTCTCGCAGTCTCATGGTTCGGGTGGTTCATCCTCGTGGTGCTCTGGATCGCGCTGGCCTTTTGGCCGGCCCGCGTCGCCGGGCGCAAGGGCCACAGCTTCGTCGGCTACTTCATCTTCAGCCTGTTCTTCTTCCCGCTCGTGCTGATCACGGCCTACCTGGTTTCCGACCGCGCCGCCACGGCGTAGCGCTGCGTGGGCCGGCGCGAGCGCGGCGGCCCACGCGCTTCAACCACTTCGGACGATGCGCGAGCTCGGTCCGCGGCGTTGAATGACGGCAACGACCGACAGGAGGCCTCATGCCACTTGGAAGAAGACAGCGGGTTCGGCGCAGGCGTGTCGCAGCGGCCGGCGCCGCCGGCGCATACGCCGTGCACAAGCACCACGAGCACCAGGAGCAGGAGCAGCAGCAGGCGGCCGTGCCCGAGGCGGAGCAGGCGCCCCCCGAGCAGGACGAGCCCGTGGATCAGGATGCCGGCTCGTCGGCGGATCCGGTTGCCCAGCTGACCGAGCTCGCGAAGCTGCGGGACAGCGGCGCGCTGACCGAGGCCGAGTTCGACGCCGAGAAGCAGAAGGTCATCGGCGCCTGACCGCACCGACCGAGCAACTCCCGCAGGTCACCGAGACGAGGCGACGGCTCCGATGAAGCACCGACGACTGCTCGCTGTTGTGTCGCTCGGGCTGTTCGCGTTGGCGGTCGCGGGGGCGGTGGTGATCGCGGTGGCGGTGTTTCCGCGGCCTGTTCGTGCTTGGGTTCGTGGCGGTCGCGGGCCCGTTGGCGTGGTTTGGCGTGTTGCGCCGGGGTGTCGCGCGCTGGACGAGCTTGGTGGTCGGGGCGCTGGCGTTCGTGGGCGCGTTGGCGTTGTTGATCTTTGTCGGGCCGTTGCTGGGCGAGCTCGGTGTGGTCGTGGCGTTGGCGCTGGCGTTCGCGGCGGCGCGGGCGGTGTTCTCGACGCGGGTCGAGCTGTCCCCGGCGCCGCGGCCGCGGCGGGCGGTCGTCTTCTGGAATCCGAGGTCGGGTGGCGGTAAGGCCGAGCGCGTGCAGCTCGACGCGGAGGCTCGCCGGCGCGGGATCGAGCCGATCGAGCTGCGGCTGGGCGACGATCTCGTGGAGCTCGTGCGTCGGGCCGTGGCCGACGGCGCCGACGCGCTCGGGGCGGCGGGCGGGGACGGCACGCAGGCGATCGTCGCGGCCGCGGCGGCCGCGCACGGTCTGCCCTACGCGTGCGTCCCGGCCGGGACCCGCAATCACTTCGCGCTCGACCTCGGCGTCGATCGCGACGACGTCGTCGGAGCGCTCGATGCGCTCGTCGGCGGCGGCGAGCGACGCGTCGACCTCGCCGAGGTCAACGGCCGCGTCTTCGTGAACAACGTCTCGCTCGGCGTGTACGCGGAGGCGGTGCAGCAGGAGGGCTATCGCGACGCGAAGCTGCGCACGATCCTCGGCTCGGTGCCCGACGCGCTCGGCCCCGATGGCGAGGCTCCCGACCTCCGCTGGGCCGGGCCGGACGGGCGCGAGCACGCGTCCGGTGCGGTGATCCTCGTCTCCAACAACCACTACCGCCTGCAGCCCGGCAGCACGGGCGCGCGCCCGCGGCTCGACGACGGCGTGCTGGAGGTCAGCGTCCTCGGCGCGGGCGCCGCCGGCGACCGCGAGACGCGCGCCCCGCTGACGCAGTGGCTCACGCGCGAGTTCGCCGTGGATTCGGGCGCGCCGATCCCCGCCGGCATCGACGGCGAGGCCGTCGTGCTCGACGCGCCCGTGCGCTTCGTCACCCGGCCCGGCGCGCTCAGGGTCCGGATCGCCCCGCAGCATCCCGGGGCGTCGCCCGCCGCCGGGCTGCCGGAGTCCGCGTCGGCCGCCGTGCGCGCGCTCGCGCACGTCGCCGCCCGCGGGACGACGTGAGCGCATGGAGTGGTCGCTTGCGATCGTCGCGCTGACGCTGCTCGCCGTCGCGGCGCTCTCGTGGCCAACCACTTGCTGCCGAACTTCGGAAGCCCGCGCGCCCGTTGGCGCGGTCCTGCTGCGCCGGCTCGAGCCCGGCGCGCACCGGATCGCGGCGATCGCTTCGTCACAGCCCTCGGCGTCGCCGCCGATGACCGCGATGGGGCTGGCGGCGAACCACTGGATCCGGCCGCCCTCATGGGCCAGCCACGCTGGGCGACGTCGCCGCAGCGCTCATGGCCCGCGGCCGGAGACCTCGCCGCTCGCGCCGCTGGGCGGCGCGCTGCCAGGGTCTTCACCGATCAACCACAACGGTTGATGCGCGAGGGGTTCGGATCCCTGAAGCATCGGGCCCGCGAATGGACGATGCCCACACACCAAGAACAAGGGGCCCACGGATGTCAGATCGGCACCTCGTACTCGCAGTCTTCCCGGACGAACCTGCCGCCGACACCGCGGCGGTGGAGCTGAAGGAGTCCGGAATCACCGACGGCGACGCCATCGGGATCCTGACCCTCGACTCAGACGGAAAGCTCAAGCAAGACAAGGTCGGCGCGCGAAGCACCGGCAAGGGCGCCGCCGTCGGGGGGGTCCTCCTGCTCCTGGGACCGGCGGCCCTGGGGGTCGGTGTCCTCGGCGGCGCGGCCGCCGGCGCACTCCACCACAAGAGCCTCGAACTGTCCGATGAGGAAAAGGCGAGGCTCACCGTCGAGCTGAACGCGGGCAAGGCGGCGGTCGCCGTGTTGACCCACTTCGACACGGCGCCCGCGATCTCCGACCGACTGACCCAGCTCGGCGGCAAGCCGGAGGCCTACGAGCTCAGCGACGAGGCCGTCGAGGCCGCGGCCGCGAACCCCTCGGGAGTCTGATCGACCGGCGGCGCGGCGGCGCACAATGTCGCGCCGCCGCAGCTCAGGCTGCCGCCGCGGCCAGGCTTCATGCTGACGTATAGGCCTTGGTCCTGAAGCTCGCCGCCGTCGCGGTCGATGAAGCGGACGAGCCGTTCCTGTGCACGCGCACCGCCTGCCCGGCTCGGTGACCAGGCGGTCGTAGGGGCGCTTGTCGTAGCGGAAGTCGAACCCTGCCGCTGCAGCGTCCATTTCATGTCCCAGTAGGCCTCGGCGATGAACACGAGGTCGGGGTGCGTCCTGCGGACCGCGGCGATGATCGTGGGCCAGTCGTCGTCGGCCGGTGGGCGCCGGCGCGTTCGCCCAGGTGCGCGGGCGAACCGATCACGTCGTCGTTAGGTCGGGCAGCGTCGCGCGCAAGCTCGACACCGGAGCTGGCCGCCCGAGCCGAGGATGGCGCTCTGCTGACGGGTCCGTTGGCGACCGCCCCGATGGCTGGGGCGGACCGCGCGTCACGGTCTGACGAGCCGCGGGCGCGCTGCGCCGAGTGCGTGGGCCAATCGTCCAGATGGGTTGATGCGCGAGCAGTTCGGTTCGCGCTTTGCTCGAGCCCTCGTCTCGGGATAGCTCGACTCTGGAGGATCCGATGGCCAAGAAGAAGAAGCCGGTCGGGCCCAGCACGCCCGCCCAGGGCCGTTATGGCGGGCCGGGCAAGGGGCTGACGTTGCCCCCCTTCTACAAGCCGACGCCGAGCGTGAAGAGCGGCACGACGTTCTTCCCGACGGCCGAGGAGCTGGGCGAGGACGAGATGCGCATCACGTTCGCCGGCTCGTGCCCGTTCCCGCCGCGGCTGTCGCAGGCCGGGACGTGCATCTTCGTCGAGCTCGGCAACGGGCGGACGTTCTTCTTCGACTTCGGGCCCGGGTGCCTGCGCAACCTCGTCGCGCTGCAGTTCCCGATGCCGTGCATCAACGACGTCTTCCTGACGAACCTCGCGGCGGCGACCTACGGGGACCTGCCCTACATGTACGCCTTCGCGCCGTGGATGGGTCGCTGGAAGCCGTTGCGGCTGCACGGGCCGTCCGGGCGCACGCCCGAGGAGGGCACGGCCGCGATGGCGGCCGGCCTGGAGAGGATGGCCTACTGGCATTCCAAGGCGTTCTCGGCGGTTCCGGTCGGCGATGGCTATGAGATCGAGGTCAACGAGTTCGACTGGGAGGACGACGGCGGCGTCTGCTACGACCAGGACGGGGTCGTCGTGCGCCACTGGGGTCGCGCGCACAACATGTCCGGCGCGACCGGCTACCGCTTGGACTGGAACGGCCTGTCGTTCGGGTGGATCGGTGACGGACGTCCGGATCAGGCGACGATCGACATCTGCCGGGGCGTCGACGTGTTCGTCACGGGGATGCAGCTCGACACCGGCGCGATCGCCGCGGCGAAGACCGGGGTGCGCGAGGAGCTCTACGACCTGTCGACGGACATGGCGCACACCGACCACTACGGCGCGGGCTATCTCATCAGACAGGTCGAGCCGCGGATGGGCATGGTCACGAACACCGCCATCGACGACTCGCTCGTCAACGAGACGCTTGCCGGCATTCGCGCGCACTGGGACGGCTTGTTCGCGTTCGGCGCGCCCGACGGCGTCGTGGTGAACGTCACTGCGGACGCGATCTGGAACCGCGAGGCGTCGATGCCCGAGTCCGCGAACAACCGGCGCGCGAGCTCGCTCAGCGAGCTGCGGACGATGTTCGGCGGGGGGATCCCCGAGACGCTGGAGATCCCGCATGCGAAGTACACGTTCGCCGAGCTCAACACGAAGGAGGCGCTCTCGCACGAGATCTCCGCCGAGGTGTTCGCGCCGGCCAACGTGCAGCGGCCGCTGGTGCGGGAGTTCCCGCCCAGTCTCGCGGGCAAGCGGCTCCCGGTGGCGATGCTGCTGGGCGCCAAGCAGGTGTCTGACTCGCTGCGGCAGCTGACGGACGACGCACGGGCGCTCGTCGAGGGCTCGGGGCAGTTCACGTCGGGGCTGCTCGAGAAGGCGATCCCGAACGACGCGGTCGGTGGACAGGTCGCACGCGGCGTCGACGCGATGGCGGGCGCCGCGACCTCCGCGCTCACCGGCGCCCTGCACACGCAGCGCGGGATGCAGCAGCGCGTGATGAGCGCCGCCCAGAGCCGCCAGTCGCCCGGGCCCGCGGGTGGCGCAGAGGACGAGCACCGCGCGCGGGGCATGGTCTTCGACGCCGCCAGCAAGCTCACCGGACCGCTGCGCAAGACGACCGAGGCGGCGAAGGGCGACGACGGCGAGGCGGCGGTGGCCGCCGGGGCGGTCAGGCCGGCGGGCACGAAGACGAGGAACCCGTACGGCGGCGCCCCCGGGCGCGGCATCACGATGCCCGAGTACTACCGGCCGACTCCGAGCGTGAAGAACCCGACGACGTACTTCCCGCAGAGCGAGGAGCTCGGGGCCGACGAGATGCGCGTGACGTTCATGGGGTCGTGCCCGGTCCCGCCCCATCGCGACCAGGCGGCGACGTCGATCCTCGTCGAGCTGGGCAACGGGAAGAGCTTCGTGTTCGACTTCGGCCCGGGGTGCCTGCGCAACTTCGTCGCCGCCCAGGTGCCGGTGTCGACGATCAACGACATCTTCATCACGCACCTGCACGTCGACCACTACGGCGAGCTGCCCTACCTGTATGGGACCGCGCCGTGGATGGGCCGCTACACGCCGCTGCGCGTCCACGGTCCCTCCGGTCACAGCCCGGACGAGGGAACCGCGGCGATGATCGAGGGGCTGAAGCAGATGACGCGCTGGAACACCACCGCGTACTCCACCGTGCCCACCGGCCGCGGCTTCGAGGTCGAGGTCAACGAGTTCGATTACCTGGATGACGGCGGCATCTGCTACGAGCAGGATGGTGTCACCGTGCGTCACTGGCGCCGGATCCACAACATGTCCGGCGCGAGCGGCTACCGCTTGGACTGGAACGGCCTGTCGTTCGTGTGGACCGGCGACGGTCGGCCGGATGACATCACGATCGATCTGTGCCAGGGCGTCGACCTGTTCGTCACCGAGCTGCAGCTCGACACCGGCGCGCTTATCGCGCTCAAGAGCGGGGTGCCCGAGCTCATCTACGACATGACGATCGATCTCGTGCACACCGATCACTACGCCACCGGCTACATGATGAGCCAGGTCAATCCGCGGGCGGGCATGGTCACGCACACGCCCTACGACCGCGGCCTGATGAACGAGTGCATCGCCGGCGTGCGCACCCACTGGGACGGGCTGTTCGCTTTCGGCGCGCCCGACGGCGTCGTGACCAACGTCACCAAGGACGCCATCTGGAACCGCCACTCGGCATGGCCCGACGCGGCGAACCCGCGCCCGGCAACCACGCCCGACGAGCTCGAGGCCGCCTGGGGCGACGAGCCCCGCAAGGTCCCCGCCCCGACCGCCAAGGTCAGCGACCTCATCAGCAAGGAGCGCCTCGAGACGGCGATTCCCTTCGACCGCTACGTCCCGGCCGCCGTGGATCGCCGGCACCGCAGCGAGTTCCCGCGCGCCCTCGCCGGTGCCGACGTCCCGAACGCGTAGACCCGTCGGACCGGGCGCAGGACCTCCGTGTCCTCCGTGTGGGGCCGGTCAGCGGCCGAGCTTCTGGCGGATCTTCCCGCCCGCCTTCTGCAGGATCATCTTCGGGATCTCGATCTTGAACCCCTTCGGGAAGTCCCCGCCCGTGGGCCGTTTGACGTCGGACGGGTAGTAGAGGTTCGGGTCGAGCTCCTTGTCGCGGACGAACGGCTCCTGGACGTCCGGGACCGTGTGCTTGGGGTCGGGGAAGTCGATCTCCAGGTGCGTGGGCGAGAGGTCGAAGAGGTCCTTGGCCTCCGACCTGCTCGGCGCGGCCTGATTGGGGGCGTCGGGAGCGCCGCCATGCGCGTCCAGATCGCGTCCTTCTGCACGTTGACCACGACGACGTCGGGCGCCCCGAGCTGGACGAAGCCCTTGTAGTGCGTCCGGATGCCGGCCAGGATCTCGGGGATCAGGTCCTCGTCGTAGTTCATGTGGGTCACCATCGCCACGCGCGGCTGGACCTGGTCCATGAGGTAGCCGACCGCATAGTGGACGGTGTGCGATCGGTCGATCACGTTGTTCATGAACATCGCGGGAACGCCCATCTTGAGCTGCTGGAGCTGTCCCAGGTCCGGCTGCAACTCGGTGACGAACACGTCGCAGCCCTTGGCGAGCTCTGCGGTGAGCTCGTCGGGCCGGCCATCGCCGGTCCACACGAACGAGAGGCCGTTCCAGTCCAGCCGGTAGGCCGACGCGCCGTCCTTGGTGTGGGAGCGCCGCCAGTGGCGGATCGTCACGCCGTCCTGGTCGTAGCAGACGCCGTTGTCGTCCCGGTAGTTGAACTCGTTGACATCGACCTCGTAGCCGTCCCCGATCGGCCAGGAGTTGAAGCTGTCGGTGTTCCAGCGGACCATCTCCTTCATATGCTCGATCACGTGCTTCGTGCCGTCCTGCGGAGTGCGACCCGAGGGACCGGTGACCCGCAACGGCTTCCAGCGGGCCCCCATCGCGGGCGCGAAGCAGTACAGGTAGGGGAGGTCGTGGTAGTGGTCCACGTGCAGGTGGGTGATGAAGATGTCGTTGATCTGCGACGGCGGCACCTGCAGAGCGACGAGGTTGCGCATGCAGCCCGGGCCAAAGTCGAAGAAGAAGCGCTTGCCGTTCCCCAGCTCGACCATGATGCAGGTGCCCGCCTGCGACCTCCGCGGCGGCCACGGGCAGCTCCCGACGAACGAGATGCGCATCTCGTCGTCGCCCAGCTCCTCCGCCGTCGGGAAGAAGATGGTCTTGTTGTTGACCGAGTCCGTCGGCTTGTAGTACGGCGGCAGCGTGATCCCGCCGCCGGGAACGGCATGGTAGATGCTCTCGGCCGGCACTGCGCCGTTGGGTGTCGGCATGATCTCTCCTCTGTGGCTGATCGAGTGACCGGGAATGCTGCGCTCTTCGATCGCACGATCCCAGCGGCGCGCCGCACCGACGCCCTCCAGATTGGATGAACCTGTGTTCGAGCATCGGGGGTGATGATTCGCTTCGGGGGGTGCGCCCGTCGCGACCGTCTCAACCCCTTTGGCTGCATCCCCGACGAGGCTGAAGGCCGGCCTGGAAGAGGCGCGCGCGGGCCTCGCCGGCTGACGTCCCGTGGGCCGGGCGGCCGAAGCTCAGCCGATATGGACGATGCGCGCTGATGCGGCCCGGTCATACGGTCCCACTGACTTCGAGCACCTCGACGGAAGGACCGCCAGCCATGGCCATCGGCCCCGTGCAGCTACTCGTATTCGGCTTCGACAACCCTGACTTCCACGCGGAGATCCAGGAGGAACTCTCGCGCCTGCGCGAGAGTGACACGGTGCGCGTGATCGACGCGCTCGCGGTCCACAAGGACGCAGCCGGCGACATCGAGGTCGCGCACCTCAGCAATCTCACCCGCGACGAGGCCATCGAGGTCGGCAGCAAGGTCGCCGCCCTGATCGGCCTGGGCATCGAGGGCGAGACGGGCGCGGAGATCGGCGCCGAAGTCGGCGCCGAGGCCGCGGCCGAAGGCGGCGTGCAGATCTTCTCCGACGAGGACGCCTGGGACGTCATCGCGGACATCCCCAACGACTCGGGCGCCGCGCTCGTCCTCCTCGAGCACCACTGGGCGATCCCGCTGCGCGACGCCATCGCGCGCGCCGGCGGCTACCGGCTCAGCGACGGGATGATCAGCCCGTTGGACCTCGTCGAGATCGGGATGCTCGCCGAGCACGAGGTGGAGTCCCACGACCTCGAGCGGATCCCCTGACCGGATGCCCCCCGGCCATCAGATCGAACAAGGAGAGAAATCCATGCTGGGAGCCGGTCATCGAGCGATGGAGGCGCGGCATGCCCTCGGGGAGAAGTGAACGGTTCCGGCGCAGGCGAGTCGCGGCACGAGGATCGACCGGCTCAAGAGCCGACTCGGCGGCGGAGACGACTGACCGACAGAGGGGATGAACGCGCACCGCCCGCGATCGGAGCACGCCCATGACGATCATCGACCGTGACCTCGAAACCGCACGGCGCCCGATTCCGTTGACCGTGCTTACGGGGTTCCTCGGCGCCGGAAAGACGACGTTGCTGAACCGCATCCTGAACGGCGATCATGGCCTTCGCGTGGCCGTGCTGGTCAACGACTTCGGTTCGGTGAACATCGATTCTGAACTGGTCGTTGGCGTGGAGAGCGATGTGATCAGCCTCGCCAACGGCTGCGTGTGCTGCTCGATCCGTGACGATCTCTCGGAAGCGATCAAGCAGACGATCGAGCGGCCCGAGCAGCCCGAGTATCTGCTGCTGGAGGCAAGTGGCGTGGCCGAGCCGTCGAGCATCGCGGTGACATTCACCGATGACCCGAGCATGCGCGCGCGCGTGCGACTCGACAGCATCACCTGCGTCGTGGACGCTGAGCAACTGTTCGCCGCGCGCGATCTGATGGAGCTCAAGATCTGGCAGATCGCGTTCGCCGACCTGCTGGTCCTCAACAAGGTTGACCTCGTCCCGCTGGACCGAATCCGGGAGATCAGGGCCTGGCTAGACGAGCGGATCCACCGCTACCGCCTCGTCGAGGCCCGCCACTGCGACGTGCCGCTTGACCTCTTGCTCGGAGTCGGTCGGTTCGATCCCGTGGCATTCCAGCTCGTCGCGGGGCCGCTGCGGGAGGATGTCTGCAGCGACCCGAGCCGCCACGACGGCCACAGCGAGCACGATCACGCCGACAGCTTCGCCAGGTGGAGCTTCGAGAGCGACGCCCTGCTCTCACTGGACCAGCTGCGCAAGGCCGCGTCGCGCCTGCCTGCGAGCATCTATCGGGCGAAGGGCGTCGTGTACGCCGCCGAGGCGCCCGACCGGCGCGCCGTGCTCCAGGTCGTCGGCAAACGCGTGGACATCTCGCTCGCCGACGAGTGGGGGGCGCGTCCAAGGCGAACGCGGATCGTGGCGATCAGCAATCAGGACGTGGATCCGCAGGCACTGCAAGACGCGTTCGAGCGTTGCCAGAGCATGCCACCGGCCGGCCGCTTGCGGTAGGGGTCGCGGCACGCCCTCAGTGCTCCGCAGTCGGAAGGCCTGGCTGACCGTGCAGGACGCCAAGTGCCTCAAGTCGATCGACGGCGGCCGAACGAGTCGAGGCGTCGAGCTTACGGTAGATGGAGTCCACGTGGGTCTTGACTGTCGCGCGCGAGAGAAAGACGCGATCGCCGATCTCTCGGAGTGAGAGGTGACTGGCAAGAAACGGCACGAGGCGCAGCTCCGAAGGCGTGAGTGCCAGCTCTTGCCCGCTGCTCAGCTGCGTGTCGAGGGCGGTGAGCCTGGCGAGCAGCATCCTCGGGTCGGGGTAGTGGGCCAGCGCCCCGCGCGCAACGTCGGCGAGCTCCAACGCGCCGTCGATGTCGCCGAGGCCGAGGCTCAGCTGCGCGCATCGCAGGCTGATGTCGGCTTCCCACCAGCGGACGGCGTGCAGCATCGGGAGGATGCGACGGGCGTGCGCGAGCGCCTTGCCCGCCTCGGACAGCAGGCCGTCGTGTTGCAGGACTGTCGCGTGAGCCGCGTAGGGCGCGACGCTTTGAACGATATGCCGCAGGTCGCTCTCGTCTGTGACCGCGCGCGCGTCGCGGGCCCACTTGCGCGCTCGCCGCCAGTCTCCCGCGTCCGCGGCCGCCAGTGCCGAGTAGCCGAGGCAGTGGATCGTGTAGTGGTTGAGATCGGGGCGGCCCTTGGCCCGGAGCAGGACCTCCGAGAACGACGCGATGGCCTCCTCGGGGCGCCCGTCGAGGAGTTGAGCGGTCGCGAGCTGACGCCAGCCGGACATGACCCAGCGGGTTCCTGCGGGTCCCTCGGCGGCGCACACGAACTCGGCGTCGCGAAGCATCTGGGAAACGCCGTCGGCCGCAAGGGTGGCCCGCAGTTTCGCGAGCGAGGACCGGAGCGACGTGGTGCCCTCCGGGGACGGCACGTCGAGATCGCCGGCCGCCTCAGCAGCGGCCGCGAGTCGCCACGCTTCCGCGGCGTCGCCCGACAGAAGCGCGGCCCAGGCTCCTGCGAGCGCGAGCTGCGGGTCGGACGCGATCTCCGCGGGCGTGCACCGCGCTAACCAGCCGCGGATCGTTTCGATCAGCCCTCGCGCGAGGAGCCCTTCGACGCAGGTGAGAGCGATCCGTCCGGCGCGCGCGAGGTCGCCACATGCGTGGGCGTACTCGAACGCCTCGCCCGGATCGCCGTGGCTGTCGTGCCATGCGGCGGCGCGACCGAGGATGCCGGGGATGACCGCGGGCGCCTGCCGGCGCAGCTCCGTCTGCAGGAGCTCGCGGAAGAGGTGGTGGTAGCGGTACCACTCGCCGTCACCCCCCAGCCGCCTGATGAACAGACTGGAGTGCTCGAGCGTGGCGAGCAGACGGTCGGAGTCCGCGATCTCGAGCGCCGCGTCGCACAGCGCCGGGCTCATGCGTCGCAGCACCGACGAGGCGAGCAGGAAATGGCGCACATCCGGCGGCTGGGAGTGGACCGCCTCCTCGAGGAGGTAGCCGGCGACCTCGGGCAACCGCGCGACCGCGGTCGCGGGTAGGTCACTCGCACCATCGAGCCCCTCCCGGGAGAGCATCGCCAGGGCGATGCCGGCCGCCCAGCCCTCGGTGCGCTCGTGGAGGTCCTCGACCTGTGTTTCGCTGAGCGTGATGCCGCCGGTCGCGAGCAGCTCCCGCGTCTCGCGCTCATCCAGCCCGAGGTCAGCCGCCCGGACATCGACGACACCACCACTCGCGCGCATGCGCGCGAGTGCTATCTCCGGCTCGGAGCGGGTCGCGAGCACGAGCTCCGATCCTCGCGGAATCTCCGTCACGAGGAAGGACAGGATCGCCAACGAGTGCGGGTGTCTCACCACCTCGAGGTCATCAAGCACCATGAGAAATGGATCGCAGCGCGCGAGCTGTTCCTTCAACAGCGGCAGCACGAGATCGTCGATCCGCGGGTTACGAGACTGCAGCTCATGGACGAGCCTGGGTGCGATCGAGGTCAGTCCCTGGAGCGCGTCGACGACGTCGTGGAGGAGGGCGACGGGGTCGTTGTCAGCGTCCTCGAGCTGAACCCAGCCAGTCGGCCGAGGATCGCTGTCGCTCAGCTGCGCGGCGAGGATCGTCTTCCCGAAGCCCGCGGGAGCGCAGAGCAGCACAAGTCGGTGATTGCGACCAGCCGCCAGCCTGGCGAGCAGTCGCGACCGTTCGACGATTTCGCGCCTGAACCGCGGCGCCCGACGCGCGACGCGGCAGTCAAGTCGCAGGTTGTGGTGTAACGCCAGCTCGTCGGCGTTGGTGCTCTTCTCAGGCGGCGAGGGGCAGCATCTCCTCGTTGTTGTTGATCTGATCGGGATCCTTCTCCTGGTCCAGGGTCGCGTAGAGAACCATTCGCATGCTCTCGTCTGACAGGTAGCGCCGGCCGACGAGCCATTCGTCGTTTTGCTCAATGAGCAGGGCGCCGGCGAGGCGGATCGCGGCGGCGTCGTTGGGGAAGATCCCGACGACGTCGGAGCGTCGGCCGATCTCGCGGTTGACGCGCTCAAGCGGGTTGGTCGAGCGCAGCTTGGACCAGTGCGCGGCGGGGAAGGCGTAGAAGGCCAGCAGGTCCTCCTCGGCGTCGGCGAGCAGCCGGGCGACCTTCGGGGCGACCGGCTGGAGGCGCTCGATGACGTGGGTGACGCGCTCGCGCGCCTGCTCTTGGTTGTCGGCGTTGAAGACCTCGCGCAGGGCGGCGGAGACCAGCCCGCGCTGCGAGGGCCGGCAGTGCTGGTGCATCGCCCTGACGAAGTGCACCGCGCAGCGCTGCCACGGGCAGCCCAGCACGCGGGCGATCGCGGTCTTCAGGCCCTCGTGATGATCGGAGACCGCCAGCTGGACGCCGTCCAGGCCGCGCGCGCGCAGCGAGCGCAGGAACTCGACCCAGAACGCCTCTGACTCGACCTCGCCGAGATCGAGGCCGATCACCTCGCGCCGGCCGCTCTCGTGGACGGCGTAGGCGACGACCAGCGCCTTGGAGACCACGCGGCCGTGATCGCGCACCTTCAGCTGCTTGGCGTCCAGCCACAGGTACGGGTAGGCGCCCTCCAGCGGGCGGGTGCGGAACGCCTCGACGTGCTCGTCAAGCTCGCAGCACAGGCGGCTGACGCGGTCCTTGTCCATGCCCTGGATGCCCAGCTGCTCGACGAGCCGGTCGACCTTGCGGGTGCTCACGCCGTTGACGTAGGCCTCCATCACGACCGCGACGATCGCCTGCTCACAGCGCCGGCGCGGCTCCAGAAACGACGGGAAGTACGCCGGGCCCGAGCGCACCCTGGGGATCAACAGCTCGAGCTCGCCGACCCGCGTCTCCCACGCCCTGGGCCGGTAGCCGTTGCGGTGCGCAACCCGGTCGGGCGAGCGCTCGCCGTGCTCGGCGCCAACCCGCGCGGAGACCTCGGCCTCCATCAGCGCACGGGCAACCAGCGCGACCGCCTCGCGCAACACATCGCCGTGCTCGCCGCCCATCACCTGGGCGACAACATCGGCAGGGGTCATCATCCGGCTCTCGGCCATCGTGGTGCTTCCTTCCGTCGATCGACTGGTATCGACCGACGAGTTGGACGCCGCGGTGGCCGACCCTTCCTTCGGCGGGCCTACCACGCGCCCGTTACACCACCTCTACCGACATGACCCGCGGCGAGTGCTATCGCAAGGATCCACACCGCGCAAACGGTCAGCGGCACTGAGAGCTTGTGAAGTCATGCGATACGTCTGCGCAGCTTCCACGACCGATTGGGCTTCACGCGTACCGGGCCCCGCCGGCGGTCGCATGCTCTCTGGACGGCGCTTCATGCCCCGCCGGCCCGGATCGTCGTCTGAGCAGCCAGCTCGCCGCCGTCGTCAGGGCGAGCCGCGTCGTCCGCGTTCCGCGAACTTGTCTGAGTGAGCGCATCCGGTCCACGCGACGCTAGCCAGGGCTCAGAAGCCAAGTCAAGCCTGAACCCCGCTCGGACGTGAGGGCATAGTGCGCCTCCGAGGACCGCCGGCGGCCTCGCGAAGGTCGTCTCACCTTCAGGCCGAATCGGGACGCCCCGTCACCAAGCGCCAGCCTGACCCGCATCTACGATCGCGCCGTGCCCGGGTCACAGACCGAGAGCCGCTACCTGCGCTTCAGCGACATCGCGGGCACGCCCGTGCACGATCTGCGCGGGCGTCGCGTCGGCCGCGTCGCCGACCTCGCCGTCCGGCTCGACGATGCCTTTCCGTCCGTCGAGGCTGTGCTCGTGCGACCGGGTCGGCGCAGCGCCCCCGTCGCGATCGCGGTCGAGCGCTTCACCGAGATAGGCCCGGGGCGCACGGTGCTCGACGCACCGTTCCCGGTGGTCGGCGCCGACACTGTCGGGCTCCTGCTGCTGGGACGCGATGTGCTCGACGTGCAGATCGTTGACACCGCCAGGCGCAAGCTCGCTCGCGTCGGCGAGGTCGACGTCGCCTGGGACGAGGGCGTGCTGCGCGTCGTCGCGGTGGACGTCGGCTGGCGCGCGATCCTCTGGCGCCTGGGCCTGCGGCCGCTCGCGTGCCGCACGTCGCGGGATGCGATCGACTGGGCGGGCGTGCACCTGACGAGCGGGCCCGGGCATCCGTTGCAGCTCGCGTCGACCGCCGCCGCCGTGCATCACCTCGACCCGGCGGAACTCGCGGAGCTGCTCGCGCGGCTGCCGACGGCGCGTGGAGCCGAGGTGCTGGACACGATCGAGGGCGCTCGCGCCGCCGCGGCGCTCGCTGCCGTGCACCCGCAGCTCGGCGCCGACCTCGTCGAGGTCCTGGCGCCCGAGCGGGCACTGGCGCTGCTCGGCCAGATGCCGGACGACGAGGCGGCCGATGCGCTGCGCGAGACCGACGAGCGGCGCCGAGCGAGCCTCCTGGCCGCCATCGACGACGTTCGTGCTCAGCGGTTGCGTGAAGCGATCGGACGCCCACGGCGTCCGGTCGCCGGTAAGCCGCGGCCGCCGCGTCGCTACTGGCACGTCCTCCGCGGGCACGCCGGGTTCTGGCGGTGAGACGCCACACGCGCCTGGCTGCGCTGCTCGCTGTCATCGGTCCCGGTCTGCTCGCCGGGCTCTCCGATGACGACCCGCCCGGAATCACGACGTACTCGATCCTCGGGGCCGAGCACGGCTACACCCTGCTGTGGGTCGTCACGGCCTCGACGGTCGCGCTCGTGATCTTCCACGAGCTCGGCGCGCGCATGGGCATCGTCACCGGCCAGGGGCTGATCGGGCTGATCCGCCAACGCTACGGCGTGCGCTGGACCGCCGTGGCCCTGCTCGCGCTCGTCGGCGCGAACCTCGGCACGCTGTGCGGGCAGTTCGCCGGAATCGCCGCCGCACTCGGGCTGGCCGGCATCCCCCGCGGCATCGGCGTGCCCGTCGCGGCGGCCGCCGTATCGACGCTCGTGTTGCGCGGATCTTTTCGCCGCGTCGAGCACGTCCTGCTGGTTCTCAGCGCGGTGTTCGTCGCGTACATCGTGGCGGCGTTCCTCGCTCACCCGGACTGGCGGGCAGCCGCGCGCGGCCTCGTGGTCCCAACCGCTCCCGACAGCCGAGACGCAGCGCTGGCGGCCGTTGCGACGATCGGGACGACACTTGCGCCCTGGGGCCTGGCGTTCATCCAGTCGTACGTCGTCGACAAGCGTCTGCGCCCCCGCGACCTGAGACTCGAACGCGTCGACGTCGTGCTGGGCGCCGTGCTCACGGGCGTGATCGCGGTGTTCGTCGTGATCGCGTGCGCCTCGACCCTGGGCGCCGGCGGCGTCAGCATCGACGATGCCGGCGATGCGGCCGGGGCCCTGGAGCCGGTGGCCGGCTCCGCGGCGTCGGCGCTGTTCGGTGTCGGGCTGCTGGGATCGGGTCTGCTCGCGGCGTCGGTGCTGCCGCTGTCGACCGCCTACTCGGTCACGGACGCCGCCGGGTCCGAGGCCCAGCTCGACGACCCGTTCGGCGAGGCGCGGCTCTTCTACGGGTCGTTCGCTGCGATCGTCGCCGTCGCGGTCGTCGTGGTGTGCATCCCTGGCACCCCGCTGATCCCGATCCTGTTTCTCAGCCAGGCACTCAACGCGGTCCTGCTGCTACCGCTGATCATCTTCATGCGCGCGCTCGGCCGCGACCGCCGCCTCATGGGCGAGCACGCGCTCGGACGAACGGGATCGGCCGCGACGGCCGCGACCGTTGGGCTCATCGCAGCGAGCATCCTGACGACCGTCGCGCTCTCATTCCCCTGACCGGGCGCGTGACAAGGCGCAGCGCCGCCTCGGACGAGGATCGGCAGCGAGCAAGCCGCGTTCCCCGCCGCAGGCTGCGGTTCAGAGGCGCAGCGAGCTGTCGACGGCGATCGTCGGGGCGCGGCGCTCGCTGGGCATGTCGCGCAGCACCCACAGCCCCGAGGCGGCGGTGAGCGCGGCGACGAGCGTGATCGCGCCGCCATATCCGAGCGCGTCGGCGACGGCGCCGGCGATCAGCGCGCCGAGCGCGTAGCCCATGTCGCGCCAGAAGCGGTACACGCCGACGACGGCCGCGCGGGCGACCGGGGAGACCGCATCGGACATCGCTGCGATCAGGGTCGGGTACACCAGCGCGGTGCCGAGGCCCAGCAGCGCGGCGGCGCCGGTCGCGATCGCGACGGCGCCGGCGCTGAGCGCGAGCGCTGCCAGCGCGGCGGCCTGGGTGAGCATGCCGGCGACGATCAGCGGCTTGCGTCCGACGGTGTCTGACCAGGCGCCGGTGGCGATCTGGGTGACGCTCCAGACGCCGGGATACACCGCGGCGACCAGCCCGATCCCGACGACGTCGGCACCGTGGGCGGCGAGGTAGAGCGGTAGCAGGCCCCAGGCGAGGCCGTCGTTGAGGTTGTTCACGAGTCCGGCCTGCGAGCACGAGCGCAGCGCCGGCACCCGGTAGCTGGCGCGCGCGAACGCCTCACCCAGGCGCGGCGGCGCGCCGTCGGCTCCGGGATCGTGGCGGGTCTGCTCGAGCGCGACGTGCGCGGCCGTGTCGCGCACGAGCAGCGACGAGATCAGCAGCCCGGCGACCGCGATCGCGGCGGCGCCGGCGACCAGCACGTCGCGCGCGGCGAACTCGGCCGCCAGCAAGCCGCTCACCCCGGCGGCGAGCGCGACGCCGCCGTAGCCGGCCGCCTCGTTGAGCCCGAGCGCCAGGCCTCGCCGCTTGGGTCCGACGAGGTCGATCTTCATGACCACGGTCATCGACCACGCCAGGCCCTGGTTGATGCCGAGCAGGACGTTGGCGGCGACGATCCACGCCCAGCTGGGGGCCGTCGCGATCAGCACGGGAATCGGCAGCGCGACCGCCCAGCCGGTGATCAGCAACCGCCGGCGCCCTGCGCGCTGCGCGAGCGCGCCGGCGCCGAGGTTGGTCAGCGCCTTGGCCATCCCGAAGGCGACGATGAAGGACAGCACCGCGGCGCTGGAGGCCAGGTGGAAGTCCTGGCGGCCGAGGAGCGGCAACGTCGAGCGCTCGAGGCCGACCATCGCGCCGACGAACGCGTTGACGAGCACCAGCAACGAGAACTGCGTGATGTTCTCGCGCAGCCCGAGCCGCACGCGGGCGGCGCTCACCGGTGGCTCACGTGTGGCTGGCGAGCGGGCGGCCCGAGCGGTTGGCGGCGACGATCGCGGCCTGTTGCTCGGGCGCGGGCGGGATGTCACGTAGCAGTGCCCGCACGAACGCGTCCTCGGAGTCAAAGCGCAGCGCGCGGTTGTGGCGGCGCTCGAAGCCCACGGTGGAGATCGGGTTGGCCGACAGCCCGCGCCCGCAAACCGACCCCGCGTAGTGCGACGGACAGAGCAGCAGGTGATCGGGCAGCGCGAGCAGCCGCTCGGTGAGCGAGCGATACAGCATGCGCGCCATCTCCTCGACCGTGTGCTCGCCGTTCGCGTGCAGGTCCGGGCGTCCCGCGTCGCCGATCAAGAGGGCGTCGCCCGTGAGGACGAGCCACGGCTCGTCGGCGCGCCGGCGATCGGTCACCAGGTAGGCGTGATGGGCGAGCGCGTGCCCGGGGGTCGCGATCGCCTCGATCGTGGTGTTGCCCAACTCGAGCGTCTCGTTGTCGGCGAGCCCGTGATGGTCGAACTTCACCCCGGCGCCGGCCGGCAGATACGCGCGCGCCTCGGTGCGTTCCACGAGCGCGGCCAGGCCCGACACATGGTCGGCCTGCACGTGCGTGTCGAGCACGGCGACGATTGGGATTCCCTGGGCGTCCGCCAGCGCGAGGTACTCGTCGATCAGCTCCACGTGCGGATCCACCACCGCCAGCTGCCTGTGCGTGGCGCAGCCGAGCACGTACGAGGCGCACGCCGTGTCCTCGTTGAGCAGCTGACGGAAATACATGCGAGCTCGGTCCGAAGCTTCGATTGACAACCTATCAAGTGATCATTTGAATAGCAAAGGATGGAAGCGCGCGAGGCAAAGAGCGCCCTGTTCGAGGCGATCGCGGTGATGGGCAAGGCGTTTGCCAGCCCGCGCCGGCTCGAGCTGCTCGACCTGCTGGCCCAGGCGCCGCGAACCGTCGACGAGCTCGCGCGTTCCACCGACCAGTCCACCGCGAACGCCTCACAGCACCTGCAGGCGCTGCACGCCGCCGGGCTTGTCACGCGCGCCCGCGCGGGCACCAGCGTGCGCTACGCGCTCGCCGGGCCCGAGGCCCTCACGCTCTGGCTGGCGCTGCGCGATACCTCGGCCGCCCGCCTGGCCGAGGTCCAGCGCGCCGCCGGCGAATACGTGGGGGCGGACGTCGAGACGATCGGCCGCCAAGAACTGCGCGAACGGGCGGCCCGCGGCGACGTCGTCCTCGTCGACGTTCGGCCCGACGTCGAGTTCCGAGCGGGCCACATCGAAGGGGCGCGGTCGATCCCGATCGACGAGCTCGACGACCGACTCGCCGAGCTGCCCGCCGACGCGGAGGTGATCGCGTACTGTCGCGGCCCGTTCTGCGCGTACGCGCACGACGCGGTGCGCCGATTGCAGGCCGCGGGCCGCACCGCTCGCCGCCTCGAGGAGGGCTGGCCCGAATGGCAGCTCTCCCGCGGTGGACGGCACGCCGCGTAGGAGGCGATGACTCGGACGAGTCGAGCTCGTTCGATCGACAACGCGCCCCACGCGCGGGCCGCGCGCCGATCGTCTACTGCGCGGCCATGCGCAGCGCGCCGTCGAGCCGGATGACCTCGCCGTTGAGCATGAGGTTGCCAACGACGTGGACGGCGAGCGCGGCGTACTCCTCCGGCAGGCCGAGGCGCGAGGGGAAGGGGATCGACCTCCCGAGGGCGGCGCGGGCCTCCTCGGGCAGCGCCGCCAGCAGCGGCGTGTCGAACAGGCCCGGCGCGATCGAGACGACGCGGATGCCCGAGGCGGCGAGGTCGCGGGCGGCCGGCAGCGTCATGCCGACCACGCCGGCCTTCGACGCGCTGTAGGCGATCTGGCCGGCCTGGCCCTCGAAGGCGGCGATCGACGCGGTGTTGACGCAGACGCCGCGCTCGCCGTCCTCGGTCGGCTCGTTGTCGAGCATCGCGGTGGCCGCGAGGCGCAGGACGTTGAAGGTCCCGATGAGGTTGATGCCGACGACGACCTCGAAGGACATGAGCCGGTGCGGGCCCTTCGAGCGGGCCACCTTCTCCGCCCACCCGGTGCCAGCGCAGCAGACGGATATCCGCAGGCCGCCCTCGGCCTGCGCTGCCTCGTCGACGGCGGCCTGCACCTGCTCCTCCTCGCGCACGTCGCACGCGACGAAGCCGGCGCCGAGCTCGGCCGCGAGGGCCTCACCGCGCTCGGCGTTTACGTCGGCGAGCGTCAGCGCGGCGCCGCGCTCGGCGAGCGCCCGGGCGGTCGCCGCGCCGAGGCCCGAGGCCCCGCCGACGACCAGTGCTCCACCGCCTTCGATCTCCATGCGGCGCCACCCTATGCGATGTCGAGACGTTGCTCTCGGCTCCGATCCAGGGGTGACAGGCGTCCGATCGGGGGCGACCGACGACGAGCAGGACGACGTGAAGTACATGCTGCTCATCTACGACAACGCCGACACGCGCGAGGGCTCCGAGCAGCGCTACCTCGAGGCGCGCGCCGCGCGGCTGGCGTAGTTGACGAAGCGCTCGATCGTGGCCGATTCCTCCAAGCGAGGCTCGCCGTCCGCCTCTAGCATCGCGCGCCATGGACATCGAGTTCATCGCCGGCATCGCGGTCATCGCGCCGGAGCCCGAGCGCAGCCGCGAGCTGTACCTGGATGCCCTCGGCCTGCCGCTCGAGGCCGGCGAGGGCGACGACTACTTCCACAGCGAGCGGATCGCCGGCAGCAAGCACTTCGGCGTCTGGCCGCTGTCGCAGGCCGCCCACGCGTGCTTCGGCACCCCGGAGTGGCCCGGCGATCGGCCCGTGCCGCAGGCCAGCGTCGAGTTCGAGGTCGCCGACGCCGATGCCGTCGCCGCCGCCGGCGACGAGCTCGAGGCCGCGGGCTTCGAGCTGCTGCATGGCGCGCGCGAGGAGCCGTGGGGCCAGACCGTCGCTCGCCTGCAGTCCGCCGAGGGGGCGATCATCGGCATCTCCTTCGCGCCCTGGCTGCACGACTGACCCGGCGTCGTGCTCAGCGACGGCGCGAAGACCTGCAGCTCGCGATCGACCACCCGCAGGACCGGCCACCCGCCACGTGCAGCGGCTCGGCCACTCGCTGGAGTCAGGTTCAGGCGGGTCTGGGCTTCACAACCTCGTGACCTCGGCGGCGCCACGCCTTGTGATTCTCCGCCGGGTCACGACCCGACCGAGAAAAGGGGTAGCCGTGAGCACGTTTCCCGAGGTCCGCCGCGAGCCCGACACCGACCTGCCCAGCGGCGACGGCGGCATCTCGCGCCGCGCGATTCTGACGCGCTCGGCGACCGGGGTGGGCATCGCGCTGACCGGGAGCTACAGCGGCCTGTTCGGCGCTGGTGCGTCACGATCGCAGGCCAAGGGCGGCGCCGGCGGCTCCGCGATGCCCGGCACGGGCGACGTGGGCTATGGCCCGCTCGTCGACGACCCCGCGGGCCTGCTCTCGCTGCCGGCCGGGTTCAGCTACAAGGTCGTCGCGCAGTCCGGCGTCACCAAGCTCGAGACCGGGGAGCCGACGCCGTCGGACCCGGATGGGACGGCGAGCTTCGTCCGCCACGGCGGCAACGGCAGCGTCCTGGTCAACAACCACGAGATCTCCGGCAGCGAGCCGTATCGCGTGCCGGCCCTCCGCGGCTTCGTCTATGACCCGGCGGCCGGCGGGGGGACTACGAACATCGAGGTCGACAAGGACGGCAACCGCATCCGGGAGTACGTCAGCCTCGCGGGGACGCAGAACAACTGCGCCGGCGGCAAGTCACCGTGGCACACCTGGCTGACGTGCGAGGAGGCCGAGAGCCTGGCCGGGCAGACCAAGCCCCACGGCTACGTCTTCGAGGTCGATCCCTACGACCAGCACGCCAACCGCGACCCGAAGCCGATCAAGGCCCTAGGGCGCTACGCGCACGAGGCCGTCGTCGTCGACCCGGACACCGGGACGATCTACCTCACCGAGGACGCGGGCAACCCGAACGGGCTGCTGTACCGCTGGACGCCGCCGCAGGAGGCGCTGCCCTTGGCCAAGGGCGTCCTGAAGTCGCTGGCCGACGACGCCGGCGCGCTGGACGCGCTCAAGGCCTCGACACGCGGCGGCGCAGCGGTCCCCGACCTCTCGGTGGCGACCGCCCCGGGGACGACCTACAACGTCGAGTGGGTCACGGTTCCCGACCGCGACGCCGGGTCCCTGTCCACGCGCAAGCAGTTCACGAGCGCGCAGGTCACGCGCAGCCGCAAGCTCGAGGGCATGTGGTGGGGCGACGGCGGCGCGTACTTCGTCTGCTCGTTCGCGCGCTTCAGCGACGGCAGCGCGGCGCAGCACGACGGGCAGATCTGGTTCCTCGACCCGCTCGCGCAGACGATCGAGCTCAAGCTGCGCTTCGCCTACACGCCGGACGACCAGGACGGCGACCCCGACGGCCCCGACAACATCACGGTCTCGGCCTACGGCGGAGTCATCATCGCCGAGGACGGAGACGGCAAGAACCACCTCGTCGGCGCGACGCCGAGCGGCGAGCCGTTCTTCTTCGCGCGCAACGACCACCCGGACGACTCCGAGTTCACGGGGCCGAACTTCTCGCAAGACAAGCAGATCCTGTTCGCGAACATCCAGGCGCCCGGCCACGTGTTCGCGATCCAGGGGCCGTTCACGAGACAGCGCTGAGGTCTTCTCAACAGGTCGGACTCGGGCCACGGCGAGCCCACCGAGAGCCCTCGGCGAAGGGCTCTCGGCACGAGATCCTGGCTCGCGCGCTACCTGCTCAACGGGTGTGTGCCCCAGTCCGGGAAGTTGTCGGAGCCTCCGTGCGTGACCTGAGTGAGGCCGGTTCCGTCGGCGTTCACGGTGTAGATGTTGCTGACGTCGTCCGGGGACGTGCGGTCCCCTCTGGTGAAGACGATCTTCTTGCCGTCGGGTGACCAGTGGGGGTCGAAGCAGCCTTTGGCGGTCGGGTCGGAGAACGGCCCGCCGCAGGAAGGTTGGCCATGGACGTGGATCTCGTGCAGCCCGCTGCCGTTGGCGTGGACGACCCACAGCGAGCTGCGCAGGTCGGCGGTGACGTGGCGGGAGAACACGATCTCGTTGCCCTGAGCCGACCAGTCGCCGCCGGAGCTCACAAGCGTCCGCGCAGGCGTGATCCGCCGCGCGTGGCTGCCCTTGACCTTGACGACGTACAGCCCGACGGGGTCGTTGGGGGCCTCGAAGCGGGCGAAGACCAAGCGCTTGCCGTTGGGCGAGTAGGCGCCGGGTTCGTCCTCGCCACCCGGATTGGAGGTGACCCTTCGCAGCCCGCCACCGTCGGATCTGCGGATCGTGTAGATGCCGTTTCGGCTTGGATCGGCTGGCTGGTCGAATTGATCGCAGGCGAGTCGCTTGGCGTTCGGCGACCACACGACGCAGGCGAGGAACAGCGTGGGATCCGATGAAAAGACCTCGCGGTAGCTTCCCGTGTGGGGGTTGATGATCACGGTTGAGCTCCCATCGGGAAGACCGCAGGTGGCGATCCGCGTGCCGTCCGGGGACCAGCGCGGGCATTCGAGTCCGAGCGGCAGCACCTGGTGCTCGTGGCTGCCGTCGGGGTTGACGGTGTAGATGATGCCGCCTTCGTCGATCGCGGCGTCGCGGGCGAAGACGATCTGCCCGTTCGCCCCCGGCGGCTTCGCTGTGGCCGGCGTCGCGCTCCCAGCCGCGAGCGCCACGAGACCGGCAAGCGTGCCGATGATCAATCTGCGCATCGGATCCCCTCGCATCGGTGGAGTGCTGTCGTGCGTCGACGCTATGGGCGGCCGGGCACAGGCGACACGGGGCAGGCAACAGTCCTTGCTCCGTGGCACCACGCGAATCGCGCGGCTCGCGAATTGCGGCTAGCCACGATGCTGTGGCTCGTCCGAGCGCTCGCCGCGGAGGTAGGCGAGGACGGCGCGCACGCGGCGGTGCGAGTCGGGGTTCACGTCGAGGCCGAGCTTGAGGAAGATCTGCTTGACGTGCGCCTCGACGGTGCGCTCGGTGACGAAGAGGCGGCTCGCGATCGCGCGGTTGGAGAGGCCCTCGGCGACGAGGGCGAGCACCTCGCGCTCGCGCGCGGTCAGCTCGGCGAGCGGGTCCTGCCGACGCTGCCGGCCGAACAGACGCGCGACGATGGTCGGGTCGACCACGGTCTCGCCGTCTGCGATGCGGCGCAGGGCGTCGACGAGGATCGCCACGTCGAAGATGCGCTGCTTGAGCAGGTAGCCGACGCGCTCGGGGTGCTCCTCGAGCAGCCGCAGCGCGTAGCTCGGCTCGACGTACTGCGACAGCACGAGGACGCCGACGTCGGGGTGGCTTGTGCGGATCCGCTGGGTGGCGACGAGGCCTTCGTCGGTGTGTGTCGGTGGCATGCGGATGTCGACGATCGCGGCGTCGGGCCGTTTGAGCCGGACGTGGCGGAGCAGGCTCTCGGCGTCCTGGGCCTCCGCCACGACGTCGATTCCGGCGTCCCGGAGCAGGCGGACGATCCCCTCGCGTGTGAGCATGACGTCGTCGGCGACGACTACGCGCACGGGATCTTCGCCCGCAGGCTCGTGGCGCCGACGTCGAGCGCGCCGCCAAGCGCGCCGACCCGGTCGACGAGGTGGAGCAGGCGCGAGCTGCGGGACGCTCCGTCGTCCTCGACCGCGATGACCAGGCGGTCGTCCTCGCGGCGGACGCGTGCGGCGAGGAACGTCGCTCCTCGGTTGGTGGCGTCGTCGATTGCCTCGGCGATCGTCACGTACGTCGTCGTCTCGATTTCAGGCGGCTGGCGCGCCGACTGCACGTAGTCGAGCTCGACCGGCAGCGGCGCGTCGTCGGCGAGCGTCGCCAGGGCGGGCGCGAGCCCGGCTTCCGTGAGGATCGCCGGGTAGATGCCGTGTGCGAGCTCGCGCAGCTCGCCCAGCGCGGTCGCGGTCTCGTCGCCGGCCGCGTCGAGCAGCGCGACGAGCGCGGAATCGGACTCGGCTTCGGCGCCGGCGCGCGCGACGCGTAGGTCGTAGGAGAGCGCGAGCAGCCGCTGCTGGGCGCCGTCGTGGAGGTTGCGCTCGAGCCGGCGCCGCGCGGCGTCGCCGGCCGCGACGATGCGTGCGCGCGAGGCTCGCAGCTCGTGGAGCTGGGCGAGCGCCTCGGCGCGCAGCGCCTCGTTTTCGACTGCGAGTCTGGCGGCGGGGCCGAGCGCGCGCTCGAGCTCGGGCTCATCGACGAGCGCCGGGTCGTGCAGCACGAGAGCAAGCGTCCGGCCGCCGCGCGTGATCCGGGCGACCGCGCGGCCGTGGGCCGGCAGCTCGGTGGGTTGCCCGTTCGCGTCGACGTACTGCCGCGCGCCCGTGTGCGGGTAGACGACGTCGATGCCGGGATCACCGACCGCCGCCCGCAGCGCTTCGCGCAGCTCGCCGGGCGGCGGCGCCTCGCCGAGCTCGGTCGCGAGCCGCGCGACGCGCGCTCGGGTCCGCACGGCGCGCAGGACGCTCCAGGCGAGGCCGAGCGCGAGGGTCGCGAACGCGACCGAGCGCGTGAGGAATATCGCGGCGAAGCCGACGCGTTCGGGATTCTCGAGCGGGGTGCGCAGCAGCGCGACCGCGTACGTCGCCTCGGAGGCGCCCACGAGCAAGACGGGCGCGAGCACCGGGAGCAGGACCCGCCGCCCCGGGCCGCTCGCCGCCAGCAACCGACGCGCAGCGAGCGCGAGCAGGCCGAGCGCGATCGCGAGCGCCGACCACAGCCGGATGTCGTCGAGCGCGCTCGCGATCCCCGGGTCGGCATGGACCAGGAACGAATTGTCGCGGCAGTTGCGCCAGCAGTAGAGGTCCAGCAGCGGGTCGCGGAAGAGGGCGTCGCCGACGCTGACGACCGCGGCGATCGCATACGCGGCCGCGGTGGCTGCGCGGGCCCAGGGCGATCGCAGCCGGCCCCCGGGCAGCGCGAGCGCGAGGTGCAGCGTGAGCGCCAGCGAGAACGGCGCGGCGGCGGCGCCCAGGCTGCGCAGCAGCGCTGGTCCCTGCTCCCAGCCCTCCAGGTCGGGCCCGAACCACGCGAGCCCGGCCAGGGTGGCGATCAGTCCGAGACGGCGCGCGTGTGGCCGGGTCAACGCGAGCCCTCCGACCACGATCAGCCCCAGGCCCGCCGCGAGGTCGGTCACACGGGCGGCGGGCAGCGCGGCGGCGTACGTCGTGGACGGGTCGGCCCCGGGGTCGACGGCGACGATCGCGGCGATTGCCCACGCGAGCGCCGCCGCCGCGACGGCGAGCATGGCGAGCCGCGGTCCAGGAGCGAGGCGCGCATCCGCCATCGGCCGATTCTCCCAGCGCCCGCAGGACTGTTGCCAGCCACAGTCTCGCGAGCGGAGAATCGTGTGGCCCGCCGCGATGTGCGTGCCGCCGGGCAACCGTAGGGTCCTCTCGCGTGCCGGCGAGAGGGGTGAGACCGATGAGGGTGACGATGAAGCGGCCGCTGGTGCCCGTCCTGATGGCGGCGACGCTCGTCGCCGGCCTGGCGGCCGGCTGCGGCTCGGGTGGTGGCGGTGACAAGGCCGGCGGCTCGCGCGCGCCCGTGGTGCTGCGGCTCGCGGTCGCCCACGCCGACGACGACGCGGACGCGCCGGTCGCTCGCTTCTTCGCGTCCCGGGTCGCCGCGCTCTCCGAGGGATCGCTGCGCGTGCGCGTGGTCTTCAACGCGGCGGGCGAGCGGGTCGTCGATACGGAGGCGCGGGTCGCACGCATGGTGCGCGACGGCGAGTTCGAGCTCGGCTGGATCGGCGCGGGCGCGTGGGACGGCCTCGGGGTGACGAGCTTTCAGGCGCTGCAGGCGCCGTTCCTCGTGACCGGCTACCCGCTGCTGGACCGGATCGCGACCGGGCGGCTGGCCTCGCGCATGCTGGCGGGGCTCCGGGGACACGGGGTCGTCGGGCTGGCGCTCGTGCCCGATCGCCTGCGCCACCCGATCGGCGTCCGGCACCCGCTCGCGTCGCCGGCCGACTTCGCCGGCGCGCGCGTCCGGGTGATCCCGTCGCGCGCCACCGAGGCGGTGATGCGGGCGCTCGGCGCGACGCCGGTGCACGTCAGCGGCGAGGGCGTCGATGCCGCGATCGCGCGGGGCGAGATCGACGGCACGGAGCACTCGCTCGGCGGCACCTGGCCGGGCGGGCACTACCTGACCGCCAATGTCAGCTTCTTCGCCAGGGCGCTCACGCTGTTCGCCGGTCGGCGCGCGTACGAGCGACTCGACGACGACCAGCGCGATGCGCTCCGCACGGCGGCCGCGCAGACCGTCGCGCGCGTCGCGGCGCACCCGCCGCCGGAGGGCGCGCTCGTGCGCCGCTACTGCGACGCCGGTCGCGTCGTGACCGCGAGCCGCGACGACGTGGCGGCGCTCGCGCGCGCCACGCGAGCCGTCTACGCCGAGCTCGAGCGCGACGCGCAGACACGTGCCCTGATCGCCGCGATCCGCGACCTCGAGGCGACGACGCCGGCGGCCCCGTCGGCGCCACCGCCCGACTGCACGCGCGAGACCCCGACCGCGCGAGGCCGCCGCGTCTCCCCGTCCACGCTCGACGGCACCTACCGCTGGCGGCTGACCAAGGCCGGCGCCGTCGCGGCCGGCCATCCGAACGACCCCGACATCGGCGAGGTCATGACGATGACGCTGCGCGACGGCAAGTGGTCGGGCGGCGGCGGCGCCTCGGGCACGTACGAGATCGTCGGCAACCGGATCGTCTTCGACTGGCCGCAGCTCGCCACCACGCTCACGTTCACGTTCACGCGCCACGCCAACGGCGACCTCGACATCAGGCCCGTCCTGCCGATGGACCGCGGCGACCAGTTCAACTGGGCCAGCGCGCCGTGGCGGCGCGTCGGCCCGCCGGTCCGCGCGATCCCCTGACGCCGCACTCAGCGCGCGGGACCGTCGAGCGGCAGCTCGGCGGTCACGCGGGTGCCCCGTCCCGGCGGGCTGTCGACGCGAAGCGTCCCGTCGAGCGCCTCGAGCCGATCGGCAAGTCCCCGCAGCCCGGTGCCGTTAGCCGGGTCGGCGCCGCCGACGCCGTCATCGTCGACCACGATGCGGACGTCTTCCTCGCCGACGCTCACCGTTATCGCGACGTGCGATGCGTCCGCGTACTTGATGACGTTCGCGATCGCCTCGGAGCAGACGAAGTAGGCCGCGGTCGCGATCTCCCCGGGCAGGGGACTGTCCGTGACTCTCAGCGCAATCGGCACCGGACTCCGCGCCGCCAGCGACTGAAGTGCGCCGGAAAGGCCGCGCTCGTTCGGGCCGCCTGGATGCAGACCGGCGGCGAGCTCCCGCAGCTCGTCGCGCGTCCGGGCGAGCTGCTCTCGGGCGGGTTGCAGCCGGGTCGCACTCCCCCCGCCGCCGTGCGGGCCGTCGAGCGAGCGCGCGAGCTCGATCAGGCGCCGCTCGACCGTCTCGCGCAGGCGCTGCTCGAGCCGGCGGCGCTCTTCGTCCGCCGCCTGGACCAGACGCCGGCGCGACGCCCCCAGCTCGTCGAGCTGCGCGCGGACCTCGGCCTGCAGGCGGGCGTTGGAGCCCGCGAGCCGCGCCGCCGCGGCGAGCGCCTCCGACAGACCGGGGTCATCGAGGACCGCGGGGTCGTGCACGAGCACCGCGATCGCCTCTCCATCCCGCTCCACGGCGGTCACCCGACGGTGCGATCCGGATGCGGGCAGCGCGAGCGGGCGCCCGCCCGCGTCGACGTAGCGATCGCCGAGCCAGTAGCCGACCTCGAGCGTCGGATCACCGAGCGCCCCGGCGAGCGCGTCGCGCAGCGAGCCCGACCGCGCCTCGCCCAGCTCCACCACGAGATCGGTCACCGGCGCCCGCTCCCACGGCGCCCGCACGAGACCCGTCAGCAGCACTCCACCGAGCAGGCACAGCGCGGCCTCGTAGGCCAGCAGCGTCGCGTCGGTCACGACCTGCGTCGGCAGCGCGAGGCGGATGCCCGCGGTACCGGCGAGGACGACGGCCAGGAACGCGGTCGCACGCAGCGCATACCCGCTCGCCCGACGCTCGCGCCCCACCGCCCGGGTGTGCACCACGACCGCGACGGCGACCAGGAGCACGGACAGCACAATCGTCGCGACCTCGCTCCGCCACACCGCGGCCACGAGCGCCGCCCCGTAGCCGACGACGACCGCAACGCGGGCGAGGCGCGGCGCGAGCGTCGCGCCCGGATACGTGAGCACCAGATGCACGAGCGGGCCACGATGCAGATACAGCGCGGCCGCACTGAAGTTGCCCGCGAACCAGGCAAAGCCGGTCGCCGCCATCAGCTGCCCGGACCGGCTGCCCGGCCGCGCCGACCAGCCGGCAAGTCCGCAAGCGATCAGCGTCCAGCCGGCGATCAGGTCCGGCAGCCAGCGTCCCGGCCGGCTCCACCCAGAGGCCGCCCACTCGGCCGCGATGCCGACGATCGCGCCCGCCGCCCACAGCAGGAGCCGCGGCCGGCCGCGCACCGCCTCAGGACACGACCGCGGCGAGCGCCGCGCCCGAGAGCTCGCGCTTCGCGATGAAGCCACGCGCCGGCGTCCCATCGAGGCGCGCCCCATACGCGGCCGCATCGCGGCTCGAGATCAGAACGACGCTCGGCGGATCCCGCATCGCCGCCAGCCGCTCGGCGACGCGCAAGCCATCGATGTCGGGCAGCTGGATGTCGAGCAGCACGACCTCCGGCCGTAGTCGCTTGACCGCCTCGATCGCCGCGGCGCCGTCAGCGGCCTCTCCCACGACCGCGAAGCCCTCCGACTCGAGCAGCGCAGACGCCGACCGCCGGTACTCCTCGTGGTCGTCGACGATCAGCACGGTGGGCCGCACGCGCCAGATCGTTTCAGCCACCGCCCGCGCGCGCATCCGGGCCAGCCCCAATCCCGACCGCGAAACGACCCGTGCCAGAACGCAACGCAGACAGTTGCCGCCCCCCATTCCGGCCGCACCGGGGCGCTCCTACCCGGTTGAGATGGTCGACCGCGATGGTGTTCCCGACGGCCTTGGACAGGTCGTCCAGCGCCAGCGCCGAAGTGCCACCGGCCGACGGGTCCCGGGGGGGCCTCAGCCGGCCGCGGCCAGGCCGGCGGGACGAGGGTCGCCGACCCCGCAGAGCTGAATCCGCGCCACCTCTTGCTGTGGCTGCCCATCGGACAACCGCTCCGAGCTACCGCCAATGCCCACCGGCGACAATCTGGCTCGGACGGGAGCGATGCCCGGCAAGGGAGGCAAACGATGGCCTACGTGATCAGCTGCGATTGCGGCTACGTCTCTCGGGGTGAGCTGGTGGAGGAGGCCAACCGGGACATCCAGGAGGTTCACCTGGACATGGCAGGCAAGGTGTCCCGGGACGACTTGCTGGCGATGGCCGAAGAGGTGTGACCGCGGAGACATCGTGGCGCCGGCCGGTCTCGAGGGCCTCCTCCGTTGACATCCGATGTCCCCCGGCGCCAAGCTCCCACCAATCGCCTGCCAAGGTGATGGAAGCGCCCGGGGAGAACATTCTTGCAGCGCCGAGGGCGCGGCAGGACGAATCTGATCCGCAACCGCCAAACGGAGGTACGTCATGGCGACGTTCGCCGTCATCGCCGAGCATCCGCCCGAGCTGTGCCCGACTTCCAACGCCCGGACGCGGCAGATGCTCAAGGAGGCTGCGGCGCAGCTCCCGCAGCTGGCCGAGCAGCTCGATGTCGACATCGTCACGCTGCGCATCTTTGGACCCGAGCACATCGTGCTCGCGGTCGTCGAGGCGAACGACGTCGAGGCGGTAAGGGACTTCATCTTGCAAAGCCGGCTCATCCAGTGGAACACGACGAGGATCCACGCCACCTACTCGATCGAGGAAGCCCTCGCGAAGGCGGATGACTTGGAGGCGATCTTCTAAACGCGCCGGAGCGGTCGATTTGCCGACTTCGTCCGGATCGTCGCCGTCGCAATCGGACGAGCTGACCATCGAGATCGAGCGCGTCCTCCCCGCCGGGCGTTCGGTCGTGTTCGGCGCCTTCAGCGATCCGAACGAGCTGGCGAAGTGGTGGGGACCGAAGGGCTTCAGCACCCCGAGCCTGGAGCTTCAAGCCCGCGTCGGGGAGAGCTACCGGATCGAGATGCAGCCGCCGGAGGGCGACCGCTTCTATCTGACTGGGGAGTTCCGCGAGGTCGACCCGCCCGCCCGCCTCGCCTGCACGTTCGTCTGGGAAGACCCTGATCCCGACGACGTCGACACGGTGGTCGACCTGTCATTTCGGGATCTCGGTCAATCGACCGAGGTTGCCCTTAGGCAAGGCCCGTTCAAGACCGAGGCGCGTCGGAGGCTTCACAAGGACGGCTGGACGGACAGCTTCGACAAGCTCGAGCACCTCATGTCCGTCCGAGCCTGAGGCCGGTGGGTCCGCGAGCCGCGAAACGGGATCGAGACTTCTCGCGACCCGCGCGCCAAGCCCAGGTCAGGTAGGACGCGCGCCGCGTCCCCGCGGCGCGCGCCCTGCTCGGGTCAGCGCACGATGCGAAAGCCCGCGGCGCGCGCGGCCGAGCGCATCCCGTTCCGGTCCACCGCGCGCGCGATCAGCCGGTAGCGGGCGGCGGGCAGCGCGCGGCCGCCGAGCCGCCCGTCGAACCGCACGCGATTCGAGCCCGCGGCGCGCGCGCGTGATCGCGCCGATCTTCATCCAGCGCGTGCACGCCCGGTGCGAGCGGTTCGCCCGCGTCAGGCGGCGGCACGCGGTGCCGACGCGGCCCGCGCGCGATCGAACGCCACGTCCAGGCGATCTTCCAGAAGCTGCGGCTGCCCGACAGCGAGGACGACAACCGCCGCGTCCTCGCCGTGCTCGGCCGCTGAGCTGGGCGCCGGCCTGCGACGAGCAGTCGCTCGTCGACGCCGCCCGCGGCATGCCTCCGGGCCGACGCGTAGCCGGTCGCGTCCGCGCACGGGGGTTATCCCCATCCTCGAGACGCCGGCGGCCCGCATGGTGCGCGAGCGGCCTCCGAGCGAACCTCCGCCTCATGCACGAGAACACGTTCGCCGCGCGCATGGGCCGCTGGAGCGCCCGGCATCGCAAGAAGGCGATCTGGGGCTGGCTCGCGTTCGTCGCGATCGCCTTCGTCGTCGGCAACGCCGTCGGCATGAAGAAGCCGTCCAACCAGGACGACTACATCGGCGACTCCGGCCGCGCCGAGAAGCTCTTCGATACGCACTTCCCCAAGGACAGCTCCGAGAGCGTCCTGATCCAGGCGCCCGAGGGCGGCCATGCCAGCGACGCCGCGGTACGCCGCGCGGTCGACCAGACGATGGCCGCCGTCGGCTCAAAGCCGTTCGTCAAGGACGTCGAGTCGCCCTTCGCCGACGGCAACGAGAACCAGATCTCCAAGGACGGGCGCTCCGTGCTCGTCGACTTCAAGATCCGCGGCGACGACGACCAGACGCAGGATCGCGTCGATCCCTTCGTGAGCGCGATCGACCAGCTCAAGGCCGACAACCCCAAGGTCTTCGTCGGTCAGTTCGGCGACGCGAGCGCCAACAAGGCGGTCGACCAATCCTTCAGCGACGACTTCAAGAAGGCCGAGACGCTGTCGCTTCCGATCACGCTCGTGATCCTCGTCGTGGCGTTCGGCTCGCTCGTGGCCGCCGGCGTGCCGCTGCTGCTCGGCCTGACCGCGGTCATGGCCACGCTCGGGCTGGTGGCGATCCCGAGCCAGATCATCCCGATGCACGACACGGTCAGCTCGGTCGTCCTGCTCGTCGGCCTCGCGGTCGGCGTCGACTACACGCTCTTCTACCTGCGCCGCGAGCGCGAGGAACGGGCGCGCGGGGCGAGCAAGCTCGCGGCCGTCCACACCGCCGCTGCGACCTCGGGGCGCGCCGTGCTGGTCTCGGGATTCACGGTCATGGTCGCCATGGCCGGCATGTTCTTCGCCGGCGGCAGCACGTTCACGGCGCTCGGCGTCGGCTCGATCATGGTCGTCGCGGTCGCGATGATCGGCTCGGTCACCGTGGTGCCCGCCGTGCTGACGTGGCTCGGCGACCGCATCGAGAAGGGCCGCGTCCCGATCCTCGGCCGCCGCCGCGTGGCCGCCGACGGGGAGAGCCGCGCATGGGGCTGGGTGCTCTCGAAGGTCCTCAAGCGTCCCGCGCTGTCGGCGATCGCCGCCACCGCGGTGCTCGTGGTCCTGGCGCTGCCCGCCTTCGGCATGCACACCGTGCTGACCGGCACCGACGATCTCCCGCGCAAGCTGGAGGTCATGAAGGTCTACGACCGCATGCAGGCCGCGTTCCCCGGCGGGCAGATCCCGGCCGTGGTGGCCGTCGAGTCCGAGAACGTCACGACGCCGCAGATCGCCGCCGCGACGAAGGAGCTCGGGAGCCGCGCGTTCGCCACCGGCGCGATGAACGGGCCGCTCGACGTGACGGTCAGCCCCGACAAGCACGTCGCGTCGATCTCGATCCCGATGAAGGGCGACGGCACCGACGACGCGTCGGCGAACGCCCTGGCCGTGTTGCGCGGCGGCCTGGTCGAGGACACCGTCGGCTCGGCGCCGGGCGTCAAGCACGCCTACGTGACCGGCATCGCGGCGGGGACGAAGGACTTCAACGACCTCATGAAGGCGCACGCCCCGATCGTGTTCGCGTTCGTGCTGTCGCTGGCCTTCCTGCTGCTGCTCGTGACCTTCCGCTCGATCGTCATCCCGATCAAGGCGATCGTCCTGAACCTGCTGTCGGTCGGCGCCTCCTACGGCGTGCTGACCTGGATCTTCCAGGACGGGCACTTCGAGAAGGCGCTGGGCTTCAAGTCCAACGGCGGGATCGTGAGCTGGCTGCCGCTGTTCTTGTTCGTGATCCTCTTCGGACTGTCGATGGACTACCACGTGTTCATCCTCAGCCGGATCCGCGAGGCGTTCGACCGCGGCATGAGGACCGACGACGCGGTCGCCCATGGCATCAAGGCCACGGCCGGGACGGTCACGAGCGCCGCCGTCGTCATGGTCGGCGTGTTCGCGATCTTCGCGACGCTGAGCTCGCTGGACTTCAAGCAGATGGGCGTCGGCCTGTCGGTGGCAATCCTCCTCGACGCCACGATCGTCCGCGGCGTGCTGCTCCCGGCGACGATGAAGCTCCTGGGCGACTGGAACTGGTACCTGCCCAAGCGCCTGCACTGGCTGCCGCGCGTCGGCGGCCACCGCATCGAGCCCGAGCCGGCGGGCGCGTAGCGCCGCACCGCGCACGCCGGTGGACCGGCCCGCCTCGAGCGGGCCGGTCCACGTTGCGCGCCGGCCGGGGCGCGACGGATACGCTGGGGCGACCATGGGCCTGCTCCTCTACCTCGTCCTCCTCGCCGTCTCGGGCCTGATCGTCGGCGCCCTCGCGCGGCTCGCGTTGCCGGGGCCCGACCCGATGGGCATCCCGATGACGATCGCCATCGGCCTGGCCGGCTCGTTCGTCGGCGGGCTCGTCGTCTACGCGATCTCGGGCGGACGCAACGGCGCCGGGATCATCGTCTCGGTGGCCTTCGCGACGCTCATCGTCTATCTCATCCGCCGCTCGCGCGGGGGCAGCATCACCGACCCGGGGCTCGGGCCGACGCGCCGGCGCTGACCGCGCGGGCCCGCCGAGCTGCAACGACAAGCCCACGGCGCGACCGGCGGGCGCCGGTGCCCGCGGGCTCTCAGACCGCGTTCCAGCTGCGCACGACGCGCACGTCGCGCTCGAAGCCGAGCACGGAGAGCGTCCCCGTCGACAGGAACAGCCGCGCGCCGAACGCGACCCCCTGCTCGAGCCAGCGCGCCGCGAGCGCGCGCAGGACGTGCCCGTGGGCCAGGAGCGCCACGTCACCGCCGGCGCCGAGGACCTCGGCGATGATCCGGTCGCAGCGGGCGCTGACGGCTTCGGGCGTCTCGCCGCCGGGCGCGCCGTCGATCCACAGGTACCAGTCCGGGCGCGTCTTGTGGATCTCGGCCGTCGTGAGCCCCTCGTACTCGCCGTAGTCCCATTCGAGCAGGTCGTCGCGCACCTCGGCGTGGTCGCCGATGCCCGCGAGCCGCGCGGTCTCGCGGGCGCGTCCGAGCGGGCTCGTGAGCACCTGGACGAAGCTGCGGCCGCGCATGCGATCGCCGAGCCCGCGCGCGGCCTCGCGGCCCCTGTCGGTCAGGGAGACGTCGGTGCGCCCGGTGTGCCTGCCGTCGCGCGACCACTCGGTCTCGGCGTGGCGCACGAGCCAGACCTCATGGGCGGGATCGTCAGCCACGTAGGGCCGCCTCGTCGGCGACGATCTCCAGCTGCGAGCGATGCAGCAGCGACGCGGGCACCGCGTCCTGCGGGCGCTCGAGCACGCGCGCGAGCATCGGCGCCTTCTCGGCGCCCGTGACGAGCATGAGGATCCGCCGGGACTCGTTGAGCTTGCCCAGCGTCAGCGTGACGCGTTCGGACGGCGGCTTGGGCGAGTCGAACACGGCCACGCAGATGCCCGCGGCGTGCAGCTGAGGGTGGCCGGGGAAGAGCGAGGCCGTGTGACCGTCGGGGCCCAGGCCTTGCAGCGCGACGTCGATCACGGTCCCGTCGAGCCTGCGCGCGTAGGCCGCGGCGGCGCCCTCGGGCCCGAGCTCGACCGCGACCGGGTGCCAGGTCGCGCCGGGCGCGTCGAGCGACGTCGAGCAGAGCCGGTGCGTCGAGTCGGAGCTGTCGAGCGGCACGACGCGCTCGTCGCCGTACCAGAGGTGCACGTCGCTCCAGTCGGGCAGCCTGGGCCCCAGCGCCTCGAGCACGGGCGGGACGTTCGAGCCCCCCGAGAGCGCGACGTGCGCGGCGCCGCGCACGGTGCGCGCGGCGTCGATCGCGGTGGCCAGCACGTCGGTGGCGCGAGCGGCGGCCGCCTCGAGGTCCGCGCACCGGGACACGATCACGCCCTCACCACCTCCCGGCAGTCCGACCGGAGCGTGTCGTCGGCGATCGGCGGGCACGGGCTGCCGCCGAGGGGGATTTCACCGACGAGCGCGCGCACGCGCCAACCCTACCCGGGAGGGGCGCGGGCGAAGATTCGGCTGATGTATCCGGTTGGCTTGAGGTTGGCCGCGCAGCTAGCCGGGCAGCCGGCGGGGCACGGGACGCAGGCCGGGACGCCGGCCGACGACCCCGACCGTCCGCGCCCATGACGCCCGCAGGGCCGCGGCAGGCGCCTGGCCGCGGCGCAGCGCGCGGCCGACGGGTAGCACCGTGTAGTCGGGATGGCGCACCCACGTGGGCACGTAGTCGACCCTGGTGACCCGGCTGCGCGCCCCCTCGACCCGCACGTGCAGGAGCACGAGGATGCCGTCCTGGCTCGCCGTGGCGCAGCACGCCGCGGTCTGGTTGGAGAGCAGGTTGCCCTCGCCGAAGACGACCCATCGCCCGCGCACGCGGCGGATCGGCTGCACGACGTGGACGTGCTGCCCGACGATCGCCGTGATCGCGCGCGAGCGCGCCAGGCGACGCGCGAGCGCGACCTGCGCGGCGTCCGGCGCGGCGCGGTACTCGGTGCCCCAGTGGAGGTTGACGACGACGACCTGCGCGCCCCCGCGCCGGGCGCGCCGCGCGTCGCGCACGATGCGCCCGGGCGAGGCGAGGCGCACCGACCACGGGTGGGGCGGCCGGATCCCGTTGGTGATCGTCGTGTACGCGAGGTAGGCGACCCGCACGCCGCGCGCGCGCAGGATGAGGATCCGTCGCGCGCCGCGCGGGCGCGCGGCCGAGCCCGTGTGACGGACCCGCGCGCGATCGAGGGCGCGGATCGTCGCGTCGACGCCGCGCTGGCCACCGTCGAGCGTGTGGTTGGAGGCCGTGTCGCAGGCGTCCCAGCCCGTGCGGCGGATGGCGCGGGCGAGCGCCGTCGGCGTGTTGAAGACCGGGTAGCCGCGCGGCGGCGCGTCGCTCATCGGCGTCTCGACGTGACAGAGCGCGAGGTCGGCGCCGCGGATCCAGGGGCGCACCGCGCGCAGCATCGGGGCGAAGGCGTAGCCGCGCCCGCCGGCCAGGCTGCGGGCGCGCAGCCACACGGGCGAGTGGATCAGGAGGTCGCCGTTGACCTCGATCGTGAGGTCGACGGGCTTCGGCCCCGGCGCCGGCGCCGCCCGGGCTGCGGACCGTACGGGGGCCACGGGCGGCTCGGACCCCGATCCTCCGGCCGCGTCGCTGCCGCAGCCGGCGACGGCGAGCACGAGCGCGAGCGGCGCGCGCGGGCCGAGGCGGAGCATGGGTCGGAGCCTAGATGAGTTCTGCCACGGCCCGGCGATGAGCCGAGTGCTGGAAAAGGCGTCCAGATGACGCCTTGGTCAGCACTCGGGCGGAGTTCGCCCCTAGACGCCGAGCATCACCCGCTCACGTGACGGTGTGAAAAGCTCGTGAAGGACACCGCCTGATCACGTCCGCGCGCGGGCGGCGGCCTAGCGTCCGGTCCCATGGACGTCCAGGCGCCGGCCGGCGAGCTCGAGGAGATCGCGGGCCTCGCCGCGCGCAAGGCCGGCCGCGAGCTGCTGGCGCGCTTCGGGACGGCGCCAGCGTGCGACCGGCTCGCCGAGGCCTCGGTCGCCTCGGTGCTCGCCCACCGGCGCCCCGACGACGGCATCCTCGGGCGCCACGGGATCTGCGACCGCCCCGGATCGAGCGGCCTGCGCTGGATCGTCGAGCCCCTCGACGGTGCCGGCGACTACGCGCGCGGCGTGCCGCTGTGGTGCGTCGCGCTGGCGTGCGAGGACGGCGCGGGGACCGTGGCCGCAGTCGTCCACGACCCTGTGCGCGACGAGACGTTCGCCGCGGCCCGCGGGCGCCCGGCGACGCTCGGCGGCGCCGAGCTCGAGCCCGGCCCGGCGCCCGCGCTGGCCACCGCGACGCTCGCCGCGAGCGTGGCCTGCTCCTCGGACGCGGAGGCCAAGCGCCTCGGCAAGCTCGCCAAGCGCCTCTTCGTAGGGGTCGGCGAGCGCCGCAGCCTCGGGTCGGCCGCGCTCGAGCTCGCCTGGACGGCCGCCGGGCGCTTCGACCTCTGCTACCTCGAGCGCCGCGTAGGCTCGGGCGAGGTCGACGCCGGGCTCTTCCTCTGCCAGCGCGCCGGCTTGAGAGTGCATCGCCTGGCGCCGCTGCGCGACGAGCTGCCGCCGCGCTTCGTCGTCGCGCCCGCCACGCTCGCGGGCGAGGTCCTCCAGCGCGTCGGGCCGCCGGCCAAGCAGCGCCGCGAGGCCGCCCAGCGCGGCGGCCCGAGCCCCGAGAGCGTCCGCCGCGCGCTGCGCCTGCACCGGGGCTAGCAACGAACGCCGCCGCCGCCGCCAGGGGCTCAGGCCGCGAGCCGCGCGGCGGCCTCGAGCGCGGGCCCGTAGGTCGGATCGCGCAGCAGCGCCTGGCGGATGCCCTCGCCGAGGATGCCCGACTCGCCGCGCGAGGCGCCGAGCACGGTCCATGAGCGCTCGTCGCCACGACGGTTGCGGTAGTTGGCCTGCAGGCCGCCGGGCCCGCGGTCGAGCGCGAGGTGCCGGCCGGAGGCGGTCTCGAGCGTCACGCCGGCGAGGCCGCGCACCGACTGGCTCGGCTCTGGCTGCAGGCGCAGCGCGACGTCCTGGCGGCGTCCGTGCGCCGAGCCCACGAGGTCGCCGTTGCGGCTGATGAGCGGCGCGACCTGCCAGCGCAGGCGCGACGCCAGCCAGCCGATGAGGAGCATCGCCGCCGCCTCGCTCTCGGGGTGGTGGCGGATCGTCACCGCGCTGATCGTCGCGAGGTCGGGCCGCAGGTGGTCGGGGTCGAACGTCGCGGCCACGCGCTCGCGCCACGGCGTCGAGCGCAGCCACGCGAGGTCGACGACGTAGACGCGCTCGGAGAGCGAGCACGCGCGCAGCAGGCCCTCGCGGACGTCGGGCTCGTCGACGGTGTCGAGGAGGACGACCTGGGCCAGCGGCACGAGGCTCGCGACCGCGTCGGCGTGCCCGTGAGGCGACCACAGCACCGTCGGCAGGTCGGTGACCACGAGCGGGTCGACGATCGTGTCCAGGCCGGCCAGGTGGCGCTCGCCGACGTCGACGATGACGGTCTCGCGCAGGAGCGCGAACTCGTGGGCCTGGGGATGGACGTCGCTGGCGATCGTCGCGACGGCGTCGAGCTGCTCGCGGCCGGGCTCGACCTCGCAGACGACCGTGCGCGACGCGTGGTAGCGCCCGACGCCGCGCAGGCGGTTGGCGATCTCGCCGCTCCAGGCCTTGTCGACGATGCAGACGAGGTTCAGCGCACGCGCGGGGACGAAGCTCGCGTTCTCCTGGTGGCGCTCGTACAGCATCGCACGCAGCGCCGCCTCGACCTTCCCCGGCGTCGTGTCCTGGGCGCTCCAGTGGCTGTCCGAGACCCCGGGCACCGCCACGCACTAGATCCGGCGCCACTCCTGGCCGGGGACGAGGATCCGCTCGGCCTCGGGCGGCCCCTGCGAGCCCGCCTCGTACTGGGGCAGCGGGCCGGGCGCGTCCTCCCATGTGCGCACGATCGGATCGACGATCCGCCACTGCGCCTCGACCTCGTCGTTGCGCGTGAAGAGCGTCGCGTCGCCGCGCATGGCGTCCATGATCAGGCGCTCGTATGCCTCGGGCGACTGCGACAGGAACGACGTCCCGTAGAGGAACTCCATGTTCACCGGGCGGATCTTCATCCGCGTGCCGGGGATCTTCGCGCCGAGCGAGAGCGCGACGCCCTCGTTGGGCTGCACGGTGAGGATCAGCTGGTTGGGCTTGACGCCGAGCGAGCCGTCCTGGCTGAAGGCGAGGTGGGGCACCGGCTTGAGCTGGATCGCAATCTCGGTGACCTTGCGCGCGAGGCGCTTGCCGGTGCGGATGTAGAACGGCACGCCGGCCCAGCGCCAGTTGTCGACCTCGAGGCGCAGCGCGGCGTAGGTCTCGGTGTTGGAGTCGGGCGGCACGTCGGGCTCCTCGAGGTAGCCGGGCACGTGCTCGCCGCCCGACTCGCCCGCGCCGTACTGCGCGCGCACGGCGATGTCGTCGAGATCGCCCTCGCTCGGCGGGTGGATCGAGTGCAGGACCTTGACCTTCTCGTTGCGCACCTCGGCGGCGGTGAAGTTCACCGGCGGCTCCATGGCCACGTGGCAGAGCAGCTGGAGCATGTGGTTCTGGATCAGGTCGCGCAGCGCCCCCGCGCTGTCGTAGTAGCCCGCGCGCGAGCCGATCCCGACGTCCTCGGCCGCCGTGATCTGCACCTGCTCGATGTAGTTGCGGTTCCACAACGGCTCGAAGAGCCCGTTGGCGAACCGGAACGCCATGATGTTCTGGACGGTCTCCTTGCCGAGGTAGTGGTCGATCCGCAAGACCTGCTGCTCGTCGAAGACGGCGAGCACCTCGCGGTTGAGCGCCTCGGCCTGGGCGAGCGTCGTGCCGAACGGCTTCTCGATCACGATGCGCACGTCGGCGCCGTCGAGACGGTCCATCCCGCGCTCGCCGAGCCGGCCCGCGATCACCGGGAAGAACGACGGCGCCGTCGAGAGGTAGAACGCGCGGTTCAGGCGCTGGCCGGCCGCCTCGTCGAAGCCCTTGAGCGTCGTCTCGAGCGTCTCGTAGACCGCGGGGTCGTCGAAGGTCCCGGGCACGTACTTGGCATGCTCGAGCAGCTTCTCGAGCACGGCCTCGTCGGGCTCGCGCCGCGAGTATTGCCGGATCGCCTCGATCGCCATCGCGCGGAATTCGCCGTGCGGCATGTCCGACCGCGAGACGCCGACGAGCTCGAAGCGCTCGGGCAGCGCGCCCTCGTGCGCGAGGTTGTAGATCGCCGGCAGGATCTTGCGGTGCGCGAGGTCGCCCGTCGCGCCGAAGATGACGAGCGTCGTCGGGTGGATCGGGAGGCGCTCGAGCCCCTCGGTGAGCGGGTTGGTCGCCTCGACGACGGTCATCAGGGCATTCCTCGCAGGCGCTCGGCCAGCGCTCGGATCGCGCCCGCGGGGTCCTCGCCGGAGAGCGTGACGCGCTCGGCCGGAAGTCCGTGGCCGCGCAGGGTGTCGAGGTCGCCGATCGCCTGTGCGTGCTTGAGGCGCGTGAAGCCGTAGTCCGCGGCGGGGATCTCGACGTCGGGCTCGGAGTCGTGGACGAGCGCCAGGAAGCGCCCGTTCGGCGCGCCGCCCTTGTGCAGCTGGCCCGTCGAGTGCAAAAAGCGCGGGCCGTAGCCGAAGGTCGTGGCCACCTTCGCGCGGTCGCGCACGACGGTCCGCAGCTCGGTCGCCGCCGCGTCGACCGCGTCGCTCGGGGCGAGGTAGCCCATGACAGCGAGGAAGCGCGGGGCGGCGAGGCCGTCGACGAGCGCGCGCAGCGCGGCGTCGTCGGCGTCGGGCTGGTCCTGGCCGTCCTCGGCCAGGACCCGGTTGGTGTTGTCCTTGGCCTCCTGGACGTTGGGCTGGTCGAAGGGGTTGATCTCGAGCACCCAGCCGGCGACGGCGATTGCGAACTCGGCGAAGAAGAACAGCCGCCCCAGGTCCGCCGGACCCGCGATCTCGCGCACGATCACGGGGTGGCCGGCCTGCGCGAGCGCCTGCACCTTCGCGTCGGTCTCCGCGTCGGGGGACCCGGCGTTGCGCAGGTGCAGGAAGACGCGGTCGGAGCCGTAGGCCCCGGGCGCGCCGAGTTGCTCGCCGACGACGGGCACGATGCCCTTGCCGTGCTTGCCGGTCGACTCGGCGATGAGCTGCTCGACCCAGAGGCCGAAGCTCGCGAGCGGCGGGTCGACGACGTAGGTGAGCTTGTCGCGCCCGGCGAGCGCGAGCTCGCCCCATGCGACCCCGAGCCAGAGGCCGTCGGAGACGTCGCTCTGCTGGGTGTTCTGCTCGGCCACACCCGCGCTGTCGAGCAGGCCCTCGACGTCGGCGCCCATGAGCGCCGCCGGCACGAGGCCGAAGTACGACAGCGCGCTGTAGCGCCCGCCGATGTCGGGGTCGTTGAGGAAGATCCGCCGGAACCCGTGCTCGCGGGCGAGCTGCTCGAGGCCCGAGCCGTGGTCGGTGATGGCTACGAAGGCCGCGCCCTCGCCGCGCCGCGACCAGAAGTGCTTGAACAGCGAGAGCGTCTCGATCGTCCCGCCCGACTTCGTGGAGACGAGGAACAGCGCGTGCTCGAGGTCGATCGCGCTCTCGACCGCGCGGATCGCGCCCGCGTCGGTCGAGTCGAGCACGTGCAGGCGCGGGCGACCCCGCTCCGACCCACCAGCTTCGCCGGTGTGTGCCCGGCCGAAGGAGCGGCGGATGACCTCGGGGGCCAGCGACGATCCGCCCATGCCGAGCAGGACGACGTCCGTCGTGCCGGCGTCGCGCACCTCGTCGGCGAAGGCGACGAGGTCGGCGAGGTGCTCGCGCATCGACTCGGGCACCGTGAGCCAGCCCAGGCGGTTGCCGACCTCGGGCGCGCCGTGCTCGCCCCACAGCGTGTCGTCCTTGCGCCAGAGGCGCTGGGCGACCTGCTCCGCGCGCGCGCGCCCGACGCGCTCGGCGATGCGCGGCTCGAGCTCGCCGGGGATCGAGCCCTCGACGCTCGCCGGGCGCTCGAGCACGACGCTCTCGCGCTTGGAATCGATCCCGGCGAGCAGCTTCTCCATCGGCTCGACGAACTTGTCGACCCCGTCCTTCAGGAGCTTGCGCGTGACGTCGCTGAGGTCGATGCCGGCGTCCTCGAGCGCCCGCAGGTCCGCGGTCGGGTCCTGATCGGCGGTCGCGCCGTCGATCGTCGCGTGGTCGGCGGCGGCGAGGAGCGTGTTCATCGGCATCGTGTTGACGGTGTCGGGGGCGACGAGGCCGTCGACGTACATCGTGTCGGCGTACTTGGGGTCCTTGACGCCGGTCGAGGCCCACAGCGGGCGCTGCACCGCGGCGCCGGCCGCGCGCAGCCGGGCGAAGCGCTCGCCGCCGAAGATCTGCTTGAAGCGCTGGTAGGCGGCGCGGGCGTTGGCCACGCCCGCCCTGCCCATGAGCTCGTCCTGGCCCGCGCCCTCCAGGCGCTTGTCGACCTCGGTGTCCACGCGCGAGACGAAGAAGGAGGCGACGGAGCTGTTGTCGAGCGGCTTGCCCTCCTCGAGGCGGCGCTCGAGCCCGCGGAGGTAGGCGTCGGCGACGTGCGCGTACTCCTCGACGCCGAAGAGGAGCGTGACGTTTATGTTCAGCCCCTCGTAGATCATCTCCTCGATCGCCGGATAGCCGGCCTCGGTGCCGGGGATCTTGATCATGAGGTTGGGGCGGCCCACGCGCCGCCAGTACTCGCGCGCCTGGGCCATCGTGCGCTCGGTGTCGAACGCGAGGTCGGGGTCGACCTCGAGCGAGACGAAGCCGTCGCGGCCGTCGGCGTCCTCGTAGACCGGGCGCAGGATGTCGCAGGCGTCCTGGATGTCGCGGATCGCGAGCTCCCGGTAGATCTCGCGCGTACTGCGTCCCTCGGCGGCCAGCTCGCGGAGCCGGTCGTCGTAGTCCTCGGAGCCGAGCATGGCCTGGTTGAAGATCGTCGGGTTCGAGGTCACGCCGCGCAGCGAGTCCTCCTCGACGAGCCGTTCGAGCTCGCCGCCGACGATGAGGCTGCGCTTGATCTGGTCCAGCCATGGGCTGGTGCCCGCCGCCACGAGGGCGGCGAGACGCTCGTTCACCTGCTGGGTGGCCATCGTCTCTCCCGTTCCTGGTCAGGCTCTCTGCTCGGCGACGTTCCCCGCACGCGACCCGCTGACGCGAGACGGCACGACCGGCGTCGCGGCCCCGCGGTCGACCTCGAGCTCGAGCTTGGCGAGCAGCGCGGCGCCGCGCACGCCGGCCTCGGTGCCGTAGCGCGCGAGCTCGATGCGGGTCTCGGTGCCGACGCCCGGGATGACGAAGCGCGCGGCGCTCGCGCGCGCGGGCTCGAGCAGCAGCTCGCCGGCGCGCGACGCGCCGCCGCCGATGACGACGAGCTCGGGGTCGAAGAACAGGATGCAGTTCGCGATCCCGACGCCGAGGCGCTCGCCGAGGATGCGCAGGCAGTCGACCGCGTCGGCGTCGCCGGTGAAGGCGGCGTCGACCACGGCGATGCCGTCGCCGAGGCCACGCTCGTGGCCGAGGCGGTCGAGCGCGCGGCCGGCGGCGTGGTACTCGAGCGAGTGCGGGTCGGGGAAGTACTCGGGGCGCTCGGGCGCGCCGTCGCGCAGGTCGGCGGCGACGATGATGTGCCCGAGCTCCGGCGCCGCGCCGGTCGCGCCGCGGAAGATCCGCCCGCCGAGCACGACCCCGCCGCCGACGCCCGTGCCGACCGTGATCATGACGAGGCTCGAGGCGATCGGGCGTCCGTCGTCGCCGTAGCTCTCGGCGAGGGCGGCGACCGTCGCGTCGTTGTCGACGAAGGCCGGCACGCCGAGACGGTCGCTGAGCAGGCGGCGCAGCGGAACCCCCTGTAGCGGGATGTTCACCGAGCTGCGGGCGGTGCCGGTCTCCCAGTCGACGACGCTCGGCACGCCGAGGCCGACGGCGTCGGCGGGCCCGGCCGCGTGGATTGCGGCGATCAGCTGCTCGACCAGGGCGTCCGGGGTTCGCCGCTCGGTGGGCGTGAGCTCGGGCTCGCTCAGGCGGCCGTCCTCGAGGACCGCGACGGCGACCTTCGTACCGCCGACGTCGACCCCGATGAGGCGCTCGCCCATGTCTTCTCACCCTACTGCGCGGGTATCGTCGCGCCGCGTGGCGGCGCCCGACCCCGACCTCGAGCTCGTCGAGCGCCTGCGGGCGGGCGACGAGGACGCCTTCATGACGCTCGTGCGCAGGCTGTCGCCGTCGTTGCTGCGCGTCGCGCGCATGTACGTGCCGAGCCAGGCGGTCGCCGAGGAGGTCGTCCAGGAGACGTGGCTGGGCGTGCTCACCGGCATCGGGCGCTTCGAGGGCCGCTCGACCCTGAAGACGTGGATCTTCCGGATCCTCATGAATCGCGCGCGCACGCGGGGGGAGCGCGAGCGGCGGACCGTGCCGTTCGCGGCGCTCGCGGGCGAGGAGGCCGAGGGCGGCTGGCAGGCCGTCGACCTCGATCGCTTCACGCCCGACGGCTCGTGGGGCGCGCCGCCGCGCCGCTGGCAGGAGGATCCCGAGCTGGCGCTGCGCTCGGAGGAGGCCGTCGCCAAGGTGCGGGCGGAGGTCGCCAAGCTGCCCGAGATGCAGCGTCTGGTGATCACGATGCGCGACCTCGAGGGTCTGGCCAGCGAGGACGTGCGCAACGCGCTGGACATCTCCGAGACCAATCAACGCGTGCTCCTGCACCGCGCGCGCGCCAAGGTGCGCGCCGCGCTCGAGGACTTCTTCGACGATGCCTGATCTCCTCACCCGCCTGTTTCGCCGGGGACCGCCGGGCGGGATCCCGTGCGTCGAGATGGTCGAGCTCGTCACCGACTACCTCGAGGGCGCGCTCTCGGCGCGCGACCGGCGGCGCTTCGAGGCCCACCTGGCGCGCTGCGAGCACTGCAGCGCCTACGTCGAGCAGATGCGCGACACGCTCGCGCTCCTGGGCGAGATCCCGCCCGAGTCGCTCTCCGAACGCGCGCAGGAGGAGTTGCGCGCAGCATTCCGCGACTGGCGCACGTAGACGCCGCCGTCGCAGCCGGGCATCTCAGCCCTCGTCGGGCCAGCGGCCGTAGCGGTCGAAGTGCGCGCGTGCGGACTCCTCCTCGGCCCGGCGCGGTCCGGGAGCAGGGGCACGACGGCCAGCGCTCGCGCGCCGGGTCGAGGTCGTCCGCGTCGGCCCGCGCGGCGCCGAGCTGGTCTTGAACCTGGACGACTCCCGCCCCGGCGTCGGATAGGGTTGGCCGCAGTGACGGCGTCGCACCTGCATCGCAAAGAGCTCGTCGGGATGGCGGCCGGCGCGCTGCTGGCCCTCGCGGTCTTCATCGCCTGGTACGCGACGAGCGCGGGCAACCCGAACTCCACGATCGACGGCGAGCGCGGCTCGTTCTCGGCCTGGGAGGTGCACCCGATCCTGCGCTGGCTGCTGCTGCTGGCCGCGTCGGCGCCGTTCGTCCTGGCCTGGATCATCCACCGCGGGCACCGCCTCTCCTGGGCGCGCGGGGAGGTGACGATGGTCGCCTCGATCGCCGCTCTCGGGCTGATCCTCTACAACGGGCTCGTCGACCGTCCGGGCAGCCTCGGCGTGTCGCTCAAGGTCGGGTGGCTCCTGGCCGTGGCGGCCACGCTCGTGATGACCGGCGCGTCCGCGCGGCGGGCCTCCGAGCACGAGCGCCCGCGCAAGCCTCCCGGCACGGTCTGATGAGCTCGTCGACCCGTCCCGACCGCAACCTCGCGCTCGAGCTCGTGCGCGTGACCGAGGCGGCCGCGCTCGCCGCCGCCCGGCTCATCGGCATGGGCGACAAGGAGGCGGCCGACCAGGCCGCGGTCGATGCCATGCGCCTCGTGCTCGACACGGTGCACATGGACGGGCTCGTGGTCATCGGCGAGGGCGAGAAGGACGAGGCGCCCATGCTCTTCAACGGCGAGCGCATCGGCGACGGCTCCGAGCCCCGGGTCGACATCGCCGTCGACCCGCTGGAGGGCACCCGGCTGACCGCGCTCGGGATGCCGAGCGCGCTCGCGGTGATCGCGCTGAGCCCGCGCGGCACGATGTTCGACCCGGGCCCGTGCGTCTACATGGAGAAGATGGCCGGCGGCGCCGACCTCGCCGACCTCCTCGACCTCGACGCGCCGTGGCCCGAGAAGCTCGCCGCCATTGCCGACCGCCGGGCGTGCGACGTCCGCGACATCATGGTGGTGGTCCTCGACCGCCCGCGCCACGAGGAGGCCATCGAGGCGATCCGCGAGGCCGGCGCGCGCGTGCGCCTCATCACCGACGGCGACGTCAGCGCGTCGCTGCTGGCAGTCGGCGACCGCTCGCCGGTCACGCTGCTGTGGGGGATCGGCGGCACGCCGGAGGGCGTCATCTCCGCCGCGGCGATCAAGTGCACCGGCGGCGGCCTCGTCGGCCGCCTCTGGCCGCGCGACGAGGACGAGCGCCGCGCCGCGCTCGACGCGGGCTACGACCTCGAGCGCGTCCTCACCCAGGACGACCTCGTGCGGGGCGACGACTGCTTCTTCTCGGCCACGGGCGTCACGGATGGCGACATGCTGGAGGGCGTGCGCTACGAGGGCGCCGCGGCGACCACGGAGTCGATCGTCATGCGCTCGCGCACCGGCACCGTGCGGCGCGTGCAGGCCCGCCACAACCGCCCGAAGCTGCGCACCTACACGGGCGAGCGCTACGGCTGAGCGGCCGCGGCGAGGCGCTCGGGCAGATGGCGGGCGTACGCGCGCGGGCCGGGGCGATCGCGGCCGCGCGGTCGATCGGCTCCGGGCTCATCGCCCCGTGGCGACGCCGGTGCGGTCGCTGGGCGAGGGCTCGGTGGGGTCGGGGACCTCGTCGACGCCCACGTAGCGCCCGACCTTCGACTCCGCGAGGTCCAGGCGCGCGAGCGAGCGCAGGAAGCCGTGCGTGACGACGACGTGGATGCGCGACTGCGTGTTCGCGTACACCCAGCGCCCGATCCGCGAGGCGATGGCCGGATAGAAGTTGGCGACCTCGACCTCGACGGCGACGTTGACGCGGCCGGGCTCGTCGGTGGCGTGCCGCCGCACGTCGATCTCCAGGTAGCCGTCGCCCTCGTGCCCGTGGCGCGCGACGAGCAGGCCGCGCTCGATGCGCCAGCGCACAACCCCGCGCTCATCGTCCATCTCGTACTCGGGCGCCCGGAAGGTCAGGAGCTTGAGCGGGCGAACGAGCAGGCAGACGTAGCGCTCCCGCTCGGTGTAGAAGACGCGCACGAGGCCGAGCGTCGCCCGGTTCAGGAAGCGCCAGTACGTCCGCGCGAGGCGCTCGAGGGAGCGCGGCGACCACAGCGCGTCGATCGTGTCAGCGGGTAGAGCGACCTCGGCCGACTGCACGGAGCGCACGGCGCCGGTCACGCGGTCGAGCTCGGTCGTGTCGTCGGCGGCGCGGACGACGCGCAGCCCCTGGGCCAGCCGGACTCCCGCGAGCGTGCGGCGCAGGAGCAGGGAGGCGCCGGCGAGCGCGGCTGCGACCGCGGCGGCGGCGATGGCGGCGACGGGCACGCGGCGCAGGGTAGTCCTCACCCCTCCGCGAGCCGCGACCGGACCGCCGCGTCGAAGCCCAGCGGGCGAGGCGGAACGAGTCAGATCGCCTCGATCTCGGCGACCGCGCCCGCCTCGAGCTTCCCCGCGCCGCGCGGCACGACGGCCAGCCCCTGCGCGCCGACCATGGAGGAGAGCTGGTGGGAGCCTTGCGGGCCCGTCGGGCGCGCGTGGCCGTCCTCGAGGCGCACGCGCACGCACTCGTCGCGCTCGGGGTGGCGGGGGAGGGCCACCGCGAGCCGCGCGCGCAGGCGCGGCGGTGGCGCCGCGGCTCCCTGGAGCCGGGCGAGGGCCGGCCGCGCGAAGAGCAGGAACGTGACCATCGACGAGACGGGGTTGCCCGGCAGCCCGAAGACGAGGCGCGCGCCGCGCGTGCCGAACCACGTCGGCTTGCCGGGGCGCAGCGCCACGCGCCAGAAGGACTCCTCGACGCCGAGCGCCCCCAGCGCGCCCTTGACGTGGTCGTGGGGACCGACCGACACGCCGCCGCTGAGCACGACGACGTCGGCGGCGTGGAGAGCGGTGGCGAGGGCCGTGCGCGTGGCCTGCGGCGTGTCGGCGGCGCGCCTCACCGCGACGACGTCGGCGCCCGCGCGCGCGGCCAGCGCCGCGAGCGTCACGCCGTTGGAGTCGTGCAGCTGACCGGGGCCGAGCGGCTCGCCGGGAGCGCGCAGCTCGTCGCCCGTGGCGATGATCGCAACCGCGGGGCGCTCGGAGCAGCGCACGAGGCCGCGACCGGCGGCGACCGCCACGCCGAGCTCGGCCGGGCCGAGCCGCGTGCCGGCCCGCAGGACGACCTCGCCCGCATGCAGGTCGTCGCCCGCCACCCGGACGTTGCGTCCGGCGCGGACGTCCTCGCGCAGCTCGACCGTCCCGTCCTCGACGCCGACGCGCTCGACCTCGAGCACGGCGTCGGCGCCGGCCGGCAGCGGGGCGCCCGTCGAGATGCGGATCGCCTCGCCCTCGGCCACGGCGGCCGTCGCGGGGGCGCCGGCTCGCGACTCGCCCACGATCCGTAGCGCGCGCCCGGCGGGGCCCGAGCGCACGGCGAAGCCGTCCATCGCGCTGTTGGCGAAGGCCGGCACGTCGCCGACCGCCTCCACGTCCTCGGCGAGGACGCGGTCGAGCGCCGCGTCGACGGGGATCTCCTCGGCGCCGAGCGGGGTCGCGGCGGCCATCACCCGGGCGCGCGCCTCGTCGATGGAGAGCATGGCGGCGGCGGCCATGGCGCGATGATCGCAAGCCGACCACGACGAGGGTGCGCAGACGTGGTATGCAAGGCGGTCATGGCCCCCGGCCCGCGCCGCCCGCCGCCCGTGACCGCCGTTCCGCCCGCTGCGCTCGCCGACGGTCGCAGCACGGCGAAGGCCTGGTTGCTCGCGCTCGTCGAGGCGGCGCCGCTCGACGCCGCCGCCGCGGTGCCGAGCGGGCGCGTGGCCCAGGAGGGCCCGGCGCTGTGCGCGGCGGTCCTCGAGGCCGTCGGCAGCGACCCGGAGCTCGCGCGCCTGGGTGCGGACGGCGATCGGCGCGCGCTGGCGGCCGGCGCCGGCGCGCTGGCGGGCGCGCGCTCGGCGGCGGCCACGGTCGCCGCGCTCGCGCTCCTGCGGGCCGCGGCCTGGACGCTGCTGTGCGAGGCGCTGGGCCCGCTCGACGGGCAGGCGACCGCGGCGCTGGCCGAGCGCCTGGCGCACGTAGCCGACCTCGTGACCGCGACGGCGGTCGAGTCCGCGCCGGCGCCCGCGCCCGCGCGCCGCGCGGCCGCCGTCCCCGGCGCGGGCGAGCGGCCGTGGGTCCGCGCCGCCGCGCGCCTCGCCGCGCGCCCGGGCGACTCGCCCGCGGCCTTCGCGCTCCTGGCCCTGGAGGCCGAGGACGCCGAGCGCCTGTTCGCGGCCGATCCCGACGGGACCGGCGCCGCGCTCGCGCGCCTTCAGGACGCCGTACGCGACGCGCTGCCCTCGGCCCACACGCTGATCCCGGAGCGGCCCTGGCGCGTGTGGGTGCTCGCGCCGGGCGCCCACCGCCCCGAGGCCCGCACGCTGGGCGAGCGCCTCGCCGCGGCGGCCCGCGGCGGCGCGGGCGAGCCGCTGGCGGTCCGCGTGGGCGTCGCCGCGTGCCCCGAGGACGGCACGGACCCGCGCGCCCTCGCCGACCGGGCCGAGGAGGGCGTCGTCGCCGCGCGGGGCTCCGGCTAGGAACGGCCGCTACGGGCGGGGCAGGCGCCCGAGCGTGCCCTTGAGCGCCTGCCTGCCGGCCGCGAGCCCGAGGTGCGCGAGCTCGCCGGTCGCCAGGACTACGGTCACGAGCAGGCCCGGATGCTCGCCACGGTCGCCGGACTCGCCGCTCGGCGTGGCGTAGCCCGCGGGCGGGATCGGGCGCGCCGGGGGCAGACGCGGCCGCTTCGCCGCCGCGGCCCGCTTCGGCGCCTGGCGTCGCGGCTTTGTCGCCCTCGTTGTGGGCGGCGCCTGCGACCGCGTGGCCGCGGCCTGCTCCGGGGCGCTCGTCGCCGGGCCGGCCGGCGCGCCGCGCTTGGACGAGCGCCGCGTCGGTCGCGCACGCGGCAGGCTGCCGAGGACGTCGCGCTCGGCGCCATTGGGTGAGGGGTCGCGCTCGGCCATCCCCGGGATCATCCCCGATGTCGGGTGGAGGCGCCCTGCTCCGCGCCCGCCTCCACCAGCCGGCGGTGCAGACGCGCGCGCAGCTCGTCGGGATCGAGCTCGCGCGGGGCCCGGCGCCGGCGGGCGACGACCGCGCCGGTCGTGGCCACCCCGGCGAGGCCGGCGAGGCCGAGGAGCTTCCAGCGCACGCGCATCGCGCCCATAGGGTACGCCGGTGCCCGGCGCGGCCCTCAGCCTCGACGACGCCCTCGCAACGGCCTCGACCGGCGACCTCTGGCTCTTCCGCGGGTCCTCGCCGGCCGACCTCGCCGTCCGCGCGGTCACGAACAGCCCGGTCAACCACGTCGGCATGGTCGTCGCGCTCGACGACCTGCCGCCGCTGCTCTGGCACGCCGAGCTCGGGCGCGCCCTGCCCGACGTCTGGACGGGCGAGCGCCAGCGCGGTGTCCAGCTGCACCGGCTCGCCGACGCCGCGCAGACGTGGACGCAGCGCTATCACCAGCGGGCGTGGGTCCGGCAGTTGCAGGGCACGCTCGACCGCCACCACGAGGACCGGCTGATCCGGACGATCGAGCGCCTCGACGGCCGTCCGTTCCCGACGACCTCGGGGCTCGCCCGCCAGTGGCTCGTCGGCCGCGTCCGCCGCTCGGCCTCGCTCGAGACGATCTACTGCGCCGAGCTGGTGGCCACGACCTATCAGGCCATGGGGCTGCTGCCCGAGCGCCGCCCGGCGAGCTGGTACGACCCCGGGCGGTTCTGGAGCGGCGACCGCATCGCGCTCGCGCCGCCGTTCGCCCTGGGCGGCGAGATCGCCGTTGGCTGAAACGCGCGCCGCCGATTGAGGTAGTTCTCGTCGGAGAACGTAGAATCGCGCGCTACGCTCGATCCGTACGGTCGTCCGCGCTGCGCGCTCGATCGGGGCCGGACGTCCTCGACATCGCAACAAAGCTGGGCCTGCCTCTCACCCGCAGAACCGAACGGATACCCATGTCAGTGGTCGAACTCCAGGAACTCGAAGAGATCAAGGGCCTGATGGCCAAGGGCCACACGGTCGGCGTGCTCACGTTCGCCGAGATCGCCGACGCGGTCTCCGAGCTCGATCTCGACGAGTCCGACGTCGAGGAGCTGCACGGCTTCTTCGAGAAGTCCGAGATCGAGCTCGTCGAGGAGATCGACCCCGCGGCGGCCGCCGCCAAGGAGGTCGAGCGGGCGCCCGACAAGCGCACGCGCCGGCGTCCGAAGACGCAGCTCGACCTGCGGCCGGACATGACGACCGACTCGCTGCAGCTCTTCCTCAAGGACATCGGCAAGGTCCGCCTGCTCACCGCCCAGGAGGAGGTCGACCTCGCCAAGCGGATCGAGCGCGGCGACCTCGACGCGAAGCAGAAGATGGTCGAGTCCAACCTGCGCCTCGTCGTCTCGATCGCGAAGAACTACCGCAACCAGGGCCTGCCCTTCCTCGACCTGATCCAGGAGGGCACGCTCGGCCTCGTGCGCGCGGCCGAGAAGTTCGACTACCGCAAGGGCTTCAAGTTCTCCACGTACGCGACGTGGTGGATCCGCCAGGCCATCGCCCGAGCGCTGGCCGACAAGGCGCGGACGATCCGCATCCCCGTCCACGTCGTCGAGAAGCTCAACAAGATCGGCCGCGCCGAGCGCAAGCTCGTCACCGAGCTCGGTCGCGAGCCCACCGCCGACGAGATCGCCGAGGTCACCGGGATCGACCCCGAGGAGGTCGACTCGATCAAGCGCTCCGCGCAGGCGCCGGTCTCGCTCGAGAAGCCGGTCGGCGACGAGGAGGAGTCCGAGTTCGGCCAGTTCATCGCCGACGAGCGGGCCGAGTCGCCCTACGAGCGCGCCGCCGAGATCCTGACCAAGGAGGCGTTGCGCGAGGCCCTGGAGAACCTCTCCTACCGCGAGCGCCGCGTCCTCGAGCTGCGCTACGGGCTCGGTGGCGAGCATCCGCGGACGCTCGACGAGGTCGGGCGCACGTTCAACGTCACGCGCGAGCGCATCCGCCAGATCGAGAACCAGTCGCTCAAGAAGCTGCAGTCGCTCGCCGAGGCGCAGAAGCTCCGCGACGTGGCGTAGGCGCCGTGGAGCACTGGGACCTCCGCACCCTCGCGGTCGGGCCGCACGAGCCGGCGGTCCTGAGCTCCCGGCGCGGCGAGGCACGGACGATCGTCCTGAACGTGCCCGCGGGCGAGGCGCTGCGCGACCATCAGGTCCACGAGCGCGCGCACCTCGTCGTCGTCGACGGCGAGGTCGAGATCACGCAGGGCGCCGACACGGTCGCCGGCGGCGCGGGCCTGCTGGCCGTCTTCGACCCGGCCGAGCGCCACGAGATCCGCGCGCGCAGCGACGCCCGGCTGCTGCTCGTGCTCGCGCCGTGGCCGGGCGACGGCCACCCCGGCGCCCGCGACGCCTGAGCTCGACAGCGCCGGCGTGTTGGCGAAGTCGTCCGTATCGACGCCCAAGTCGACACTCAGCCCGTGAGAACGCGCCACGCCGGGAGCGGCCAGCCGGGCCGACAACGCGCCACGCCGGGAGCGCCGGCCGGGCCGACAACGCTTCACTTGGTAAAGTGTTCGGAAGATGCCCGTCGATGAGAGCTGTCCCGTCTGCCGTACCGCGGAGATCGTCTGCGGCAAGTGGACGCTGCTCCTCGTCCGCGACCTCGCCGAGGGCCGCTCGCGCTTCTGCGAGCTCGAGCGCTCGCTGCAGGGCATCAGCCCCCGCACGCTGTCGCTGCGCCTGCGCGCGCTCGAGGACGAGGGCATCGTCGAGCGCTCCACGTTCCCCGAGGTGCCGCCCCGCGTGGAGTACGAGCTGACCGAGAAGGGCCGCGCGCTGATCCCGATCGTCGACGACATGCGCACCTATGGCGAGCGCTGGCTCGGCGCCGGGTGCGCCGGCGCCGCCGAGCCGGCGGTCGCCGCCGTGGCCTGAGCCCGCAACCCCGGCGACCGCCGGCGTGTTACGAAGGTCCATGCCGGCACGAGATCCTGCACGCCTCCCGGCGCCCGAGCGCGGCGGTAGGGTCGTCGAGATGGGTCGCGCGACGATCACGCGTCGGCGCGCCCTCGTGCTCGGGGCCGCCACCGGGCTCGGCTCGTTGCTGGGCGCGTCGCCCGTGCCGGCGCTCGCGCGCCGCACGCCGCGCGCCCGCGCCTTCGGGCTCACCGTCGGCCCCGGCGACTTCGAGGGCGCCACCAGCCGCGTGCTGCGCAGCTCGCGGCGCTTCGAGCTGCTCGGCGTCCGCGGCGCCGAGGCGGTCCGCGGCGGCCTCGAGGTGCGCGCGCGACGCCGCGGCGGTCCGTGGAGCCGCTGGGTGGCGCTCGCCGTGCGCGGCGACCACGCGCCCGACACGGGCAGCGGCCGGCGCGCCTCGGACCCCGTCTGGTTCGGCGCCTCCCACGAGCTGCAGCTGCGCGCGCGCCGGCGACTGCGCGGTCCGCTGCGCGTGCATCTCGTGGCCGTGCCCGGCGGCGCCGGGCGGCGGCTCGGCGCGCGCACGGCGGCGCGCGCGGCCCAGGCGGCCGCGGCTCCGGGCGCGCCGCCGCCGATCATCCCCCGCGCCGCATGGGGGGCGGCGGCCGTGCCGCCGCGCGCGCTGCCCGAGGTCGGCTCGGTCCAGCTGGCATTCGTGCACCACACGGTCACCGCGAACGACTACGGACCGGCCGACTCCGCCGCGATCGTGCTCGCGATCGCCAAGTACCACCGCGACACGAACGGGTGGAACGACATCGGCTACAACTTCCTCGTCGACAAGTACGGCCAGATCTTCGAGGGCCGCGCGGGCGGCGTCGAGCTGGCGATCGTCGGGGCGCAGGCCCAGGGCTACAACAGCGTCTCGACCGGCGTCGCCCAGCTCGGCACGCACGTCGTCGGCGGCATCGGCGAGCCCGCGATGGCGGCGACCGCGCGGCTGCTGGGGTGGAAGCTCTCGCTGCACGGCGTGCCCTGCCAGGGCCAGGTCACCGTGCTGTCGGCGGGTGGCGAGGTCAACCGCTACGCCTCGGGGACGCCGGTCACGCTCGAGCGGATCTCCGGCCACCGCGACGGCGACGCGACCTCGTGCCCCGGCGACGCGCTCTACGCGCAGCTGCCGACGCTGCGCGCCCGCGCCGCCGCGCTCGCCGGGCCGGTCCAGGTCACGCAGGGCCAGGTGACGCTGGGGGCCGCCGACTCGTCGGTCCTCTACGCCGAGGACGCGGTCTTCTCCGGCCGCGTCATCCGCCCCGACTCGACGGCCGGCGCGGGCGAGCGCGTCGAGCTGCAGAAGCGACTCTGGGGCAGGGCGTGGGCGACCGTGGCGACCACGACCGCGCTCGCCGACGGCTCGTGGGTCGTGCGCATCCCGTGGCGGCGCGCCGGCGCCGTGCGGGCGCGCGCGGCCGGCCTGCAGTCGCCCGCCGTCTCGGTCGCGATGGTCCCGCGGCTGAGCGCGCGGGCCGCCGGCTCGCGTATCGTGGCGGGCGCCGCGATCACCGTCCGCGGGCGCGTGCGCCCGAAGACGCCGACCGTCGTCGTCGTCGAGCTGCGCGGACGCCGCGGGCGCTACCGCCGCGTCGGCTCCGTCCGCGCGCGCGTGCGCGGACGCCGCTGGGCGGCGACCGTGCGCCTGCGCGCCTCGGGCCTGTATCGCCTGACGCCGCGGACGCTCGGCGGCGGCGGGACCGCCGTCGGCCGCCCGTTCTACGTGCGGGCGGCGCGCCCGCCGCGCCGCCGCCGGCGTCGCCGCCGGTAGGCCCGTTAGTGAGCCTTCTCGCAACGTTTGACCGCAAACGGCGGACGCCGATCACCGCCTGGCTTTGTCCTCGGTCGCGGCAATGGCTGCACCATTGCTCGCGGGCCGGGTGGGTTCGTCTCTCGCCAGTCGGCGCCGGCGCCTCGCCGTTTCCGGCCCAACGTCACGAGAAGACCCCACTAGACCTCGCGGCCCGGCCGCGCGGCCGGCCGCGCGGCGGGACAGCCGTGCGGCGCGTGCACGCGCTGTAGGCGCTGCTCGGCCTGGGCGGCGTCGCCGCCGGGGCGCAGCTTGCCCTCGGTGTTGGCGATGCCGGCCAGCGACCCGGCGAAGGCGGCCACTGCGGCGGTGAGCAGCGTGGCGAAGGCCGTGCGGCGCCAGCGCCGCTGGGTGCGAGGCTGATCAGGCATGCAGGAGCGTGGGGTCGGGGGTGGAGGGGCGAGGATCGGCGTAGGCGGGCAGCTCGACGACCGCCTCCAGCCCGCCGCCGGTGCGGCTGGACAGCGCGACGGAGCCGCCGTGAGCGCGGGCGACGGAGGCGACGATCGACAGCCCGAGGCCCGCGCCGTCGCCACGGGCGTGGCGGTCCAGGCGCTGGAAGGGCTCGAGCAGGCACGGCAGCGCCTCCGGCGGCAGCGGCTCGCCGTCGTTGCCGACGCGCACGACCGCGCGGCCGTCGCGCACGCCGCTGCTGACGTCGACGCCGCCGCCGGGGCGGTTGTGGCGCACCGCGTTGTCGACGAGGTTGGCCACGAGGCGCTCGAGCAGCCGGCGGTTGCCGCGCACGGGCGCCGGGGCGAGGCCCGTGGTCAAGCGCAGCCGGCCGTCGGAGAGCTCGCCGCGGGCGTGGTCGACGGCGAGGTGCGCGAGCGCGGCGAGGTCGACGTCGTCGCGGCGCGTCACCGCGCTCTCGGAGCGCGCGAGCGTCAGCAGCGCGTCGATGAGGCGCTCGGTGCGCCCGAGCGACGCGCGCACGGCCGCGGCCATCTCGCGCAGCTCGGCGTTCGTCGCGCCCGGGTCGGCGAGCGCGACCTCGAGCTCGGTGCGCATGACCGTGAGCGGCGTGCGCAGCTCGTGCGAGGCGTTGGCGACGAAGCGCCGCTGGCTGGCGAAGGCGCCCGAGAGGCGCTCGAGCATGCCGTCGAAGGTGTCGGCGAGCTCCTTGAGCTCGTCGCGCGGGCCGTCCAGGGCGATCCGCTCGTCGAGGTTGTCCTGCGAGACGCGCCGCGCCGTGGCGGTGATGCGCTGCAGCGGACGCAGGGCGCGCCCGGCCACCGCCCAGCCGAGCAGCACCGAGATCGCGGTCATCGCGGCGAGCGCGAGCGCGTACTGCAGGCGCAGGTCGTGCAGGGCGTCGCTGCGCAGCTCGTCGGTGGCCGCGCGCGCGAGCGCCTGGCCGTCGGGGCCGAGGGCGCGCACCTGACCGGGCTCGACCGTGAGGTTGTTGCGCACGAGCACGTAGCTCACGGTGAGCAGGGCGGCGCCGCCGGCGAAGAAGACGGCCGCATAGAGGAGCGTCAGGCGCAGGCGCAGCGTGGGGGAGGGTCGGGTCACAGCCGGTAGCCGGCGCCCACGACCGTCTCGATGACCGGGGGGTCGCCGAGCTTGCGCCGAAGGGTCATGACCGTCATGCGGACCGTGTTCGTGAACGGATCGGCGTGCTCGTCCCAGACGCGCTGCAGGAGCGCCTCGGTCGAGACGACGGCGCCGCCGGCTCCCATGAGCGCCTCGAGCACGCCGAACTCCTTCGGGGTCAGGTCGAGCGGTCGCCCGGCGCGGCGGGCCTCGCGGCGGCCGGGGTCGAGCTCGAGCTCGCCCGCGCGCAGGACCGCGGGACGCGCGACCCCATTGCGGCGCGCCAGCGCGCGGATGCGCGCGACGAGCTCGCGCCACTCGAAGGGCTTGTTGAGGTAGTCGTCGGCGCCGATGGCCAGGCCGTCGACCATGTCGTCGAGCGTGTCGGCGGCCGTGAGCATCAGCACCTTGGCCGCGGGCTCGTCGCCCGAGAGCCGGCGGCAGACCTCGTCGCCGTGGAGCTGGGGCAGGTCGCGGTCGAGGACGACGACGTCGTAGGGCACGACCCGCGCCTTGACGAGCGCGCTGCGGCCGTCGTGGGTGATGTCCACGGCCATGCCCTCGCGGCGCAGGCCGCGGGCGATGGCGCCGGCCAGCCGGCGTTCGTCCTCTGCGATGAGCACGCGCATGTCCGTTGTCCAGGATGACGGCCGCTCCCTGAAGGACCCCTAAAAGTTGCGTTGAGCTGATGTGGACTTGACGGCCCGCGTGCCAGGCTCGAGAACGGTCATCCTCCGGACCGGTCATCCCGAACCGGGGTGCGGCGGCCGGGGCTTTGCTCCTCCCGAGCGTCCCGGCCGTCCGCTCCTCGTCAGCTGCTGCCGGAGAGGACGGTCGCCGCGAGCACCAGCGCGATCAGCAGGAGCGCGACCGTGAGGCGGTGCAGGCGCGCCGGCGTGAGCCACGCCCAGTGGCGGGTGGCCAACCACGACCGCGCCCCGGTGGCCGAGGCCCCGGCCGTCATCGCGCCCATGACGCAGCCCGCGCACATGCCGCGATTCTGACACCGGGCGCGTGCCCGCGCACGCCCCCGGGTGGCAAAACAAGAACCAGTCTCAGTCTCGTGCTACGGTCCGGCCGTGCTCGACCCGTTCTCCCTGCCCTTCGTGCAGCGCGGCGCCGTCGAGGTCGCGCTGCTCGCCGTCGGGGCGGGACTGCTGGGTACGTGGATCGTGCTGCGCGGCCTGGCCTTCTACGCACACGCGGTCGGCACGGCCGCCTTCCCCGGTCTCGTGGTGGCCGAGGGTCTCGCGTTCTCCGCCACGCTCGGCGCCTTCGCGACGGCGGGGATCGTCGCGGTCCTCGTCGCGGTCCTCAGCCGGCGCGACCGCGAGGCCTACGACACGGCCACCGCGCTCGTGCTCGTCGGCGCGCTCGCTGGCGGCGTCATCCTGGCCTCCGACGTCTTCGACTCGCCGGCGAGCGTCGACCAGCTGCTCTTCGGCTCGCTGCTGCTGACCGACGCCGCCGATCAGCGCCTCGCGCTCGCGGCCAGCGCGGCGGTGCTCGCCGGCACCGCGGTGGCCGGGCCGCGGTGGCTGGCCACCGGCTTCGACGCGCAGGGCGCGCGCGCCCAGGGACTGCGCGCCGGCGCGTCCGACGCGCTGCTGCTCGTGCTCGTCGCGCTCGCCGCGATCGCCACGCTGAGCATCCTCGGCGCGCTGCTGGCCTCCGCGCTGCTCGTCGTCCCCGCGGCCACGACGCGCCCGCTGTGCCGGCGCCTGGTTCCGTGGCAGGCGGCGACGGTCGCGCTCGTGCTCGCCGAGGGCCTCGCAGGGCTGTGGCTCTCCGTGGAGCTCAACGCGCCGCCCGGCGCGACGATCGCGACACTGGGCGGCGGGGTCTTCGCGCTGACGACGATGGGCCGTCTCCTGGGCCGCCGGCGCGGGTCGGCGCTCGCGGCCGCCGCGATCGGCGCGCTCGCCCTGCTCGCCGCGGGCTGCGGCGGCGGCGCGGGCGCGGGCGACGGGCGGATCGCGGTCGTGGCGAGCACGACGCAGCTCGGCGACCTCGCGCGCGCGATCGGGGGCAACGCGGTCGAGGTCACGCAGATCCTGCAGCCCAACACCGATCCGCACGAGTACGAGCCGCGCCCGCGCGACGTCCAGGCCACGGCCGAGGCCGACGTCGTGCTCTTCAGCGGCGACGGCCTCGACCGCTGGATCGGCGATGTCGTGGAGAACGCCGGCGGGTCGCCGGCCGTCGTCGACGTCGGGGCGGGGCGACCGGACGTGCTGCCGGGCGGGGAGTCCTCGCGCTCGGATCCGCACTGGTGGCACGACCCGCGCAACGTCGAGTACGCGGCCGGCCGCATCCGGGCCGCGCTCGTGCGCGCCGACCCGTCCGCGCGGGCGGCGATCGAGCGGTCGGCCGCCGCGTACGTGCGGCGTGTGCGGGCGCTCGACCGCGGGATCCGCCGCTGCCTCGACGCGGTTCCGGCGCGCGCGCGCAAGCTCGTCACCGACCACGACGCGTTCGGCTACTTAGCGCGCCGCTACGGCATCGAGGTCGTGGGCGCGGTCATCCCGTCGCAGACGACGCAGGCCCAGGCCTCCGCGGGCGAGCTGCGCCGGCTGACCCAGACGATCGAGCGCGAGGGCGTGGAGGCCGTATTCCCGGAGAGCTCCGTGAACCCGCGGCTGGCCCGGGCCATCGCCCGCCAGACGGGCGCACGCTCGGACTTCACGCTCTACGGGGACACGCTCGGGCCGGCCGGCTCGCGCGGGGCGACGTACCTCGGCAGCGAGCTCGCCAACGCCGACGCGATCGTGCGCGGCTTCACCGGAGGGGCGCGAGGGTGCACGATCCCCGAACCGTGACCCTGGAGCCCGCGCGCGCGGCCGTCGATCTCGAGCCAGGCCCCGACGTCCTCGTCGAGGCCGAGGGCCTCGTGCTCGCCTACGGCACGACCGTGGCGCTGCACGACGCGACGTTCGCGGTGGCGACCGGCCAGCGCGTCGGCGTGCTCGGGCCCAACGGCGGCGGCAAGACGACGCTCTTCCGGGCGCTGACCGGCGAGCTCGCGCCCGTCGCCGGGCGGTTGCGGGCGCCGGCCCGGCCCGGCGTCGTCCCCCAGACCGAGCGCTCGCGCCTGGACTTCCCGGTCAGTGCGCTCGACGTCGCGCTCATGGGCGCGGTCTCGCGGCTGCCGTGGTGGCGGCGACCGGGACGGGGCGAGCGCGCGCGTGCGCGGCGCGCGCTCGGGCGGCTCGGTCTCGCCGCGCAGGCCGATGCCACGTTCGGCGACCTCTCCGGCGGCCAGCGCCAGCGCGTGCTCGTCGCCCGCGCGCTCGTCCAGGACGCGCGCGTGCTGCTGCTCGACGAGCCGTTCTCGGGCCTCGACGCCGCGAGCGCCGAGCTGCTCACGGCCCTTCTCGACGAGCTGGCCGCCGAGGGCCGCGCCGTGCTCGTGGCCACGCACGACGTCGAGCAGGTTCGCGGGTGGGACCGCGTGCTGTGCCTCAACCGCCGCCAGGTCGCCTTCGGCGCACCCGACGCGGTGCTCACGCGAGCGGTGCTCGAGCGGACCTACGGCGGCGAGATCGTCGCGCTGCCCGGGGGCGCGGGCGAGGGGCTCGTGCCCCCGCACCACTGCTGATGCTGCACGCGCTGGCCGAGCCGTGGACGGACCCGCTGACGCGCCGCGCGCTCGTCGAGGTGGCGCTGCTGGGGACGGTCGGCGGCGTGCTGGGCTGCTGGATCGTCTTCTTCCGGCTCGCCTACAGCGCCGAGTCGCTCGCCCACGGCCTGCTGCCCGGCCTGGTCCTCGCCGCGCTGGCCGGCGTCCCGCTCGTGCTCGGCGCCGGGGCGGGCCTGCTCGTCGCCGCGGTCGGCGTGGCGCTCGCCGGCCGCACGTCGGCGCTCGAGCACGACACCGCGGTGGCCGTCGTGGTCACGACGCTCTTCGGGCTCGGGGCGTTGCTGGCGCTCTCGCCGGATACGCCCGCGCGCCTGGGGGAGCTGCTCTTCGGCGACATCCTCGGCGTGGGCGACGGCGACCTGCTCGTGGCCGCGGGCCTCGTCGTCGTCGTCCTCGGGGCGCTCGCCGCGCTGCACCCGAGCCTGCTCGTGGTCGCCTTCGACCGCACGGTCGCACCCGCGCTCGGCCGCTCGCCGGCGCGCGTCGACCTCGCGCTCGGCGTCCTGCTGGCGCTCGCGCTGCTCGTCGCGGTGCAGGGGCTCGGCAACCTGCTCGTCGTCGCGGTCCTCGTGGCCCCGGCGGCGGCCGCGCGCCGGCTGACCGGCCGCCTGGCGCCGATGATGGCCCTCGCCGTGGCGATCGCCGTCGTCGCCTCGGCCGGCGGCCTCTACGCCTCCTACTACCTCGAGACCGCGGCCGGCGCGTCGATCGCCGCGGCGCTGGTGCTGGCCTACGTCGTCGCGCAGGCGCCCGCGGCGCTGCGCCTCCCGCGCGGTTAGGCGGTCGTTCCGCGCATCGGCGTGCGCGCGGTCGCGGACGAACTCGCCTACTGGGGGCGAACTCCGCCCCGAGTGCTGACTAAGGCGTCATATGGACGCCTTTTCCAGCACTCGGCACATCGCCGGGCCGTGGCACAACTCGCCTAGGACCGGCAGTCCGCGCAGGCGCCGTGGAGCACGATCTCGTGCTCGGCGACCTCGAAGGTGACGCGGTCGGCGACGCGGCCGATCGTCTCCTCGAGCTCCGCGTCGGCGAAGGGGATGACCTCGCCGCAGTCGTCGCAGACCATGTGGTGATGGTGGTGCTCCGAGCCGGCGCGGTGCGGCTCGTAGCGCGCGATGCCCTGGCCGACGTCGAGGCGCGAGACGAGCCCGAGGCGCTCGAGCTCGTCGAGGATCCGGTAGACGCTCGCGCGGGCCACGGCGCGGCCGTCCTCGCGCAGGCGCGCCTCGATCTCGTACGCGGAGAGCGCGCAGGCCTGCGTGCCGAGGAGGTCGAGGACCCGGGCGCGCGCCCCGCCCCGGCGGAAGCCGGCGGCCGACAGGCGCGCGGCGGCGTGATCGGTCCAGGAGAGGGTCGTGGCGGGCATGCGCCGCACACAGGGTACGGCGTGGCGGCGACGTTGCACCACGCAGGAACGACCGCGGCGCCGCCGAACCGCGGCCCATGCGCAACCGCCAGTTGCACGCCGCGCTCGGCGCCTTCGCCGAGGAGGCGGCCTGGAAGCTCGCCGCCGAGGCCGAAGACGGCGCCGAGGTGCCCTTCGAGGTCGTCACCTCCGGCCGGCGCGACGCGCCGCTGTACTGCTACCGCCCGCTGACCGGCGACTTCATCGCCCAGCGCGTCGGGCTGCTCGAGGGTCTCGAGTCCTATCCGCGCGCCCTGCACGCGCTTGGCGTCTGCGGCGGCCTCGAGGCGTACCTGACCGCGCGCGGCGAGCCCGCGCCCACGGGACGCGACCGCGCCGTCGCCGCTGTGCGAACCCTCCTCGGACGCATCTTCGAGGACTCGACGAGCTTCGAGCTGCGGCCCGAGCGCTTCGCTCGCGCCTTCGCCGAGCTCGAGCACGCGCTCTACGAGCGGGCGAACGCCGAGACCGTCGTGATCGCGCCGCTGCTCGGGCTCGAGCTCGACTCCGAGGAGGTCGTGCTCGCCGACGACCTCGCGCTCGTGGCGGGCGACGCGTTCGGCGACGACGCGCCGTCGGAGGCCCTGTGGGCGCCCGGGGCGGAGCGCCCGCACCTGCTCTGCGTCCTGCGCTGGGAGGCCGCCGCCGGCGACGTCACCCCGGTGGCCCACGCCCGCATCCGCCTGCGCCGGCTGCTCACCGCGCTGCGGCTGTTCGACGAGGGCGCGATCTCGTTCGGCCCGGAGGCATGGACGCGCACGGGCGCGGGCGCGTGGCAGCCCTTCGCGCTCGGTGCGCTCGGGCACCGCATGGGACCGGCGATCTGCGTCGTGTCCGAGCAGGAGGACGAGCTGCGCGCCTTCTGCTCGCTCGTGGCGCGGCGCACGCCGCGGGCGGGCGAGCTCGCCTGGGCGCTGCGGCGCTTCGACATGGCGTGCGACCGCGCCCTCCCGACCGACACCCTGACCGACGCCCTGCTCGCCCTGCGCGCGCTGCTGGAGCCCGAGGGCCCGGGCTCCGGGCGCCTGGCCGGCCGCGTCGCCGCGCTCTGCGCGCTGCCGGAGGACCGCGCGGAGCTCGCCGTGCGCGTCGCCCGCACGGCCGAGCTCGAGCGCGCGATCGTCGCTGGGGTCGCGGTCGCCCCGACGCTCGAGGCGCAGGTGCGCGAGCTGACCGGCCACCTGCGCGCGCTCCTGCGCGACGTCCTCTGCGGCCACCTCGACACCGACCTGCGCGCGCTCGCCGACGAGCTCATCGCCGAGGAGCTCGACGAGGAGCAGCCGACGCTGGCGTAGCCCGGCCGGGGCGCCGCGGCTCGGCAACACCGTCCGCTCCGTGATACTCGGACGCGTGGCGGGTCATTTTCGCGCCGGGGGACGCGAGGTCATGAGCGTGGCGCGGGCGGCGACGCCGACCCATGAGCACCTGCGCGCCCGGCTCGCGTTCATCCTCGTCGCGTCGGTCGCGGTCGACCTCGTCGCGAGCGTGCTGATCTTCGTGTTCGAGCGACACGCGGCCGGGACCGAGATCACGACGTTGGGCGACGCGGTCTTCTGGACGAGCACGCAGCTGCTGACCGTCTCCTCCCAGCTGGCGAACCCGATCTCGACCCCGGCGCGCGTCCTCGACGTCATCCTGCAGGCGTACGCGATCTCCGTCGTGGCGGCGCTCGCCGGCTCGTTCGGCGCGTTCTTCCACCGCCGCGGGATGGAGCGCGATCCCGTCTAGTCGAAGAGGTGAGCGTGCACGCGCACGAGCCCGTCGATGTCGTGCACGTCGCCGTCGAGCTGGGGCACGACGATCGGGTCGTGGTCCCCCGTGCGTGCGCGCAGCGTCGCGATCGCGGCGGCGTCGCGCTCGGCCAGGGCCCGCTCCTCGGCGTAGGCGCGCGCGACCTTGGCCGCGAGCTTCGCGTCGCCGAGCGCCGTCTCGAGCGCGGCGACGTCGGCCTCCGGCGGTCCGTCCTCGACCGCGTGGACGCGGTTGACCACGAGGCCGCCGAAGGGCATGCGCGCGTCGCGCAGCTTGCCGACGAAGAAGACCGCCTCCTCGACGGGCTCGCGCTCGGGCGAGCTGACGACGAGGAACGTCGTGGCCGGGTCGGTCAGCAGCGCCTTGACGCCCTCGGCCCGCTCCTTGAAGCCGTCGATGAGGCCGCCGAGCGCGCGGAAGAAGACGCCGAGGTCCTCGAGCAGGTCGACGCCGGTGAGGCGCCTGAGCACGCCGAAGACCACGCTCGTCCCGCGGCCGACGACGCGCGCCGCCAGACCGGTCGGGGCCAGGAAGACGCGCAGCGCGCGGCCCTCGAAGAAGCCGGTCAGGCGGTCGGGGGCGTCGAGGAAGTCGAGGGCGTTGCGCGACGGCGGGGTGTCGAGGACGAGGACGTCGAAGCGCCCCGAGCGGTCGAGCTCGAAGAGCTTGGCCACCGCCGTGAACTCCTGCGACCCGACCACGGCGCCCGAGAGCTGCTGGTAGATGCGGTTGGAGAGGACCTCGTCGCGCGTCCGCGCGTCGGGGGCCAGGCGCTCGATGAGCTCGTCGAACGTGCGCTTGGCGTCGAGCATCATCGCCCAGAGCTCGCCGCGCATCTCGATCCCGTGGCCGGCGAAGCGCGCGGGGTCGACGAGCACGGGCTCGTTGCCGAGCTCCTCGAGGCCGAGCGCGGTGGCCAGGCGCCGGGCGGGGTCGATCGTCACCACCGCGACGCGGTGGCCGTCGGCTGCGAGGCCCATGGCGAGCGCAGCGGACGTCGTCGTCTTGCCCACGCCGCCCGAGCCGGCGCAGATGACGACGCGCTTGCCCTCCAGGCGCTCCCTCACAGCGCTCCCTGAAGCTCGGTCGCTAGCCGCTCGAGCTCGGCGCGTCCGAGCGACGCCGAGGCCAGGAACGGGAGCGTGGCGACCGGCGCGCGGGCGTGGCGTCGCAGACGGCGCAGCTGCGAGCGCTGGGCCTGCGCACGGGCGTGCATCGCGCGGGCGGCGCGGACGGGGGCGCCCCCGTCGGTGGCGGCGACGAGCGCCTGCGCCTCACCGGCGCTGAAGCGCTGGGCCAGAACGGCGTTGGCCACGACGAGCCCGACCTCGAGACCGACGGCCGCGTGGACGGCGTCCTGGAGGGCGAGCGCCTCGGTGACCGGCATCTCCTCCGGCCGGGCCACCGCGACGACGCCGGTCCGGGCCGGGTCGGAGAGCATCGCGTCGATCGTACGGCCCTGGCGCGCGACCCGGCCCACGCGCGCCACCTCGGCGAAGGTCCGCGGCGCCGTGAGCACGGCGACGCCGTGGCCGGTCGCGGGCGCGTCGAGGACGACGAGGTCGTAGGGCTCGGCCCCGGGTGCGCGGCGCGCGGGCTGGGTGAGCTCCCAGACCTTGCCGACCGTGAGCAGCTCGCGCATGCCGGGGGTCGCGGCGGCGAAGAGCCCGAACCTGCGGCTCGCGCGGAGCACGTCGGCGAACGCCCGCGCGGGCAGCTGCTCGGCGAGGTACTCCTCGAGCGCGTCCTCGGGGTCGATCGACAGGTGGTGCAGGCCGGTGGCGAGCTCGGCCTCGCGGGCGCCGCTGCCGCCGAGCGCGCGCGAGACGTCGTCGCGGCGCGCGACCTCGGCGATGATCGTCCGCCGCCCGCTGCGCGCGGCCACGAGGCCGATCGCGGCCGCGACCGTCGACTTGCCGACGCCCCCCTTGCCGGTGACGACGATCAGATCGCGGGCCAGCAGCGGGGTGGGCATCCGATGGCGATGCTAGACCTCCGGGGCGAGTGAAGGATTCGCCCGGAGCCGGGCGAATACGGCGCTGTCATGAAGCGTGCGCACAAGCCGAAGGTCATCGCCTTCGCCAACCAGAAGGGAGGCGTCGCCAAGACGACGACCGCGCTGAACCTCGCGGTGGCCTTCTCGGAGAAGGGCTTCCGTGTGCTGTGCGTCGACATGGACCCGCAGGGCAACCTGACGATGTCCCAGGGCGTGGACCCCGACGGCGTCGAGCTGTCGATGTTCGACGTGCTCGTCCACCGCACGTCGATCCGCGAGGTCATCCGCCGGCGCGAGATCGACGTCGCGTGCGCCTCGATCGACCTCGCCGGCGCCGAGATCGCGATGAGCGCGCAGATCGGCCGCGAGCGCTCGCTGCAGAAGGCGCTGCGCGCGGTCGTCGACGACTACGACTTCGTCTGCATCGACACGCCGCCGAGCCTCGGCCTGCTCACGATCAACGCGCTCACGGCCGCCGACAAGGTGATCGTCCCCGTGCAGTGCGAGTATCTGTCGATGCGCGGACTCGTGCAGCTGCAGAACACGCTCTCGATGATCCGCGAGAACCTCAATCCCGGCGTCGCGATCGAGGGGATCCTGCCGACGCTCATGGACACGCGGACGACCCACGCGAAGGAGGCGATCGAGATCCTCGAGGAGAGCTTCGGCGAGCGCGTCTTCGCGTCGCGCATCCGCAAGACGATCCGCTTCGCCGAGGCGCCCGTGAAGGGGATGTCGGTGCTCAAGTACGATCCGGACGGGATCGCCGCCCAGTCCTATCGCGATCTCGCGAAGGAGGTCCTCGGCAATGGCAAGCGGTAAGCGCGCGAGCATGAGGGAGGGGCCGCTGTCCGCCCTCTTCCGCAAGACCGAGGAGGCGGCCGAGCAGGCCGAGGAGGCCGGCCGCGCCGCGCAGGAGACGACCGCCCCGGCGCCGGCGACGCCCGCCGGGAAACAGAGCAGCGGTCCCGAGGCCGGGAAACAGAGCAGCGGTCCCGAGACCGCGTATCCGCACCCCGCGCTCGGCTCGCGCGAGCTGCCGCCCGACGACCCGCCGCGGCGCATCCCCACGCCGCAGGAGCGCCTGCGTCACGCGTTCAGCGCCGACCTGCCCGTCGACCTCCTCGACCGCGCGCCGGCGCGCGCCGCCGACGAGTCCGCCGGGGACGCGGTGCCGTGGCGCGAGGCGCGGTCCGAGGGCCAGCCCGTGCTGCGGGTCGTCGGCGTCGGCGGCGGAGGCGTCAACGCCGTCAACCGCATGGTCGAGGCGCAGGTCGAGGGCGTGGAGTTCGTCGCCGTCAACAGCGATCTGCAGTCGCTGCAGCAGTCGACCGCGGACGTCACGCTGCACATCGGCCCGCAGGTCACGCGCGGCCTGGGCGCCGGCTCGAACCCCGAGCTCGGGCGCCAGGCGGCGATGGAGGACCACGACCGCATCAAGTCGCTGCTCAAGGGCTCGGACATGGTCTTCATCGCCGCCGGCGCCGGCGGCGGCACGGGCACGGGCGCGGCGCCGATCGTCGCGCGCATCGCCCGCGAGATCGGGGCGCTGACGGTCGGCATCGTGACGAAGCCGTTCGGCTTCGAGGGCTCGCGGCGCGCGCAGACGGCCGACGTCGGGATCACGTCGCTGGGCGCGGAGGTCGACACGCTGATCGTCGTGCCCAACAACCGCCTGCTGTCCGTGCTCGACAAGCAGACCTCGATGATCGACGCCTTCCGCGTCGCCGACGACGTGCTGCGCCAGGGCGTGCAGGGCGTCTCGGACCTCGTCACGCTGCCGGGCCTCATCAACCTCGACTTCGCCGACGTTCGCACGATCATGTCCGAGGCCGGCGACGCGCTGCTGGGGATCGGCATGGGCATGGGCGAGGGCCGCGCGATCGCGGCCGCCCAGGCCGCCACCGCGTCGCCGCTGCTCGAGACGAGCATGGAGGGCGCGCGCAAGATTCTGCTCTCGATCACCGGCGGTCCCGACCTCTCGCTGTGGGAGGTCAACGAGGCGGCGAAGGCGGTGTCGGAGGCCGCCCACCCCGACGCGAGCATCATCTTCGGCGCCATGGTCGACGACAAGCTCGATCACGAGGTGTGGGTAACCGTCGTCGCCACGGGCTATGGCGGCGAGCGTCCGCGGCGCACGGAGCGCCGGGGCTTCGAGGAGCCGGCCGGGGAGCCGCGCGTTGAGCGGCGCAACGGCCCGACGAGCACGCGGCGCACGGGCCTCGGCGTCACCGAGATCGACGTGCCGGAGTTCATCCCGCGCCGCTGAGCGCTGCGCAGAGCATGGTGGCCGCGGGCCACCCCGTTACCGCCGAGGCCGGCGCCCGCGTTCTGCGCGAGGGTGGCAACGCCGTCGACGCGGCCGTCGGCGCGGCGCTCGCCTCGTGGACGGCCGAGCCGCTGCTCACCGGTCCCGGTGCCGGCGGCTACCTGCTCGTGGCGGGCGCGGGCGAGACCCCGACGCTCCTGGACTTCTTCGTCGAGGCGCCCGGGCGGGCCGCCGATCCGGTCGCGCGCAGCCCGCTCGTGCCCGTCGACGTCTACTTCGGCGACGTCGTCCAGCGCTTCCACGTCGGGGCGGCGTCGTGCGGCGCGCCCGGGGTGCCGGCCGGACTGGCAGCGGCGCTCGAGCGCTGGGGCACGGTGCCCGCGGCCGAGCTCGCGGCGCCGGCGGCGGCGCTGGCGCGAGCGGGCGTGGAGGTCAGCGCCGCGCAGGCCTACGTCTTCGAGATCCTCGAGGGGATCCTGCTCTCGACGCCCGAAGCGCGGGCGGCCTTCGCGCCGGCCGGGCGCGCGCTGCGCGAGGGCGAGCGCTTCGCCAGCGCGGAGCTCGCCCGGACGATCGAGCGCTTCGGCGCCGAGGGCGCCGCCCCGTTCTACACGGGCGACCTCGCCGCGGCCGTCGCCGACTGGCTCGCCGGCTCCGGCGGCCAGCTCTCGCGCGCCGACCTCGAGGCCTACGCGGCCGTCCCGCGCGCGCCGGTGCAGGCACGCTACCGCGGGCGCGACGTGCTCACCAACCCGCCGCCGTCGGCGGGCGGGACGCTGCTCGCGCTCGCGCTCGCGCGCCTCGACGCGCGCGGGTCCCGCCCGCCCCGCCTGGGCGACGTCGTGGCCGTCATGGAGGAGGCCCAGGCGCAGCGCACGCCGGCCTTCGTCGCCGGGCTGGCCGAGCCGGGCTTCGCCGAGCGCTTCCTCGCCGCGCACCTAGGCTCGACGACGCACATCTCGGTCGTCGACGCCGACGGCCTCGCGTGCTCGATGACGTGCACGAACGGCGAGGGCTCGGGGATGGTCGTGCCGGGCACCGGCATCCACGTCAACAACGTCATGGGCGAGGAGGACCTCTCGCCGCTGGGCCTCTTCACGGCGCCGTCCGGGCTGCGGATGCCGTCGATGATGGCCCCGACCGTGGTGCTCGGACCCGACGGCGAGGTCGAGCTCGTGCTCGGCAGCGCGGGCTCGAACCGGATCCGCTCGGCGATCCTGCAGGTCGTCGTCGGCGTCGTCGACCACGGGCTGCGCGCGCGCGAGGCAGTGCTGGCTCCGCGCGTGCACTTCGAGGACGGCGTCGTCTACGCCGAGCCCGGCGTGTCGCTGGACGAGCTCGGTGGACGCGAGGTCGTCGCCTTCGCCGCGCGCAACCTCTTCTTCGGCGGCGCCCAGGCGGTCGAGCGCGACCGCCGCACGGGGGCGCTCTCGGGCGCCGGCGATCCGCGCCGCGGCGGCGCGGCCGTGGCCGCGTGAGACCCCACCGTGGGTCCTCCCACGGCGACGCCCCGAGCCCGGCGGGGCGGTCCGCAGGGAGACCCCTCGCGGCGGTGCTCGTCGCCCTCGTCGCGGCCGGCGCGGCCGGATGCGGAGGCGAGGCGGCCGACCTCTTCGCGGTCACGCGCGCCGGCTCGATCCCCGGGGCGGCGCTGGCGCTGCGGATCACCGACGACGGGCGGGCATCGTGCAACGGGCGCCCGCTCGTCGACATCTCGAGCGACCAGCTCATCCGCGCCCGCGACGCCGCGCGCGAGCTGGGCGACCCGGCGCGGGCGCGTCTCACGCTGGCCGCGCGCCCCGGCTCGGTGCTGCGCTATCGCGTGCGCACCGAGGACGGGTCCGTCGTCTGGAGCGACACGTCGCGCGGCCAACCGCCGGTGCTGTTCGCGCTGGCCAAGCTCACGCGCGACGTCGCGCGCGGCCCCTGTGGCCTGCCGCGCTGATCCGCCGCCGTCCCGGCCCCACCGCGGCCGGGACCGCGCGGGCCCGTTCGTCGAGATCCTGTGCTGAGCTTGCGGGTCATCAGCGCGGCCGATGACCGCACCAAGCAGGTCTGCTGGCGCTGGGCGCCCCCGGGCTGACACCCTGGGAGCGTGACGCGCCGCACCTGGTCGATGATGGGCGCGGCCGCCGCGCTGTGGGGTGCGTCGTACCTGTTCATCAAGGTGGCGCTCGACGATCTCTCCGAGGGAGGCATCCGCACCGCGCTCGGCGCCGCCGTGCTGCTCGCGCTCGCCCGCCGCCGGGGCGCGCTCGACGCCCTGCGCGGCCACGGGCGCTGGATCGTGGTGATCGCGCTCGTGCAGGTCGTCGCGCCGTTCCTGCTCATCACGTTCGGCGAGAACTCCATCGATACCCAGCTTGCGGGCATCCTCGTCTCGAGCGCCCCGATCTTCACCGCGCTGCTCGCCCTGCGCTTCGACCGGGCCGCGCGGATGACCGGCTGGGGCGCCGTCGGCATCGTCGTCGGCATGCTCGGCGTCGTCCTCCTCTTCGGGCTGGACCTGGGCGGTGACGCGGACACGCTGGCCGGCGGGCTCATGGTCCTGCTCGCGTCGCTGGGCTACGCGGTCGGCGCGATCCTGCTCAAGCGCAAGGTCCGCCACGTGGAGCCCGTCGCGGTGGCCGGCGCGAACATGGCGATCGCGGCGCTCGTCACGCTCCCGCTCTTCCTCGCCACGCTGCCCGACCAGGCGCCGTCGGCGAAGACCGTCGGATCGCTCGTGGTCCTCGGCGCGGGCGGCACCGGGATCGCGTTCCTGTGGTTCTACACGCTCATCCGCGACCTCGGGCCCGCACGCGCGTCGGTCATCGCCTACATCGCCCCCGGCTTCTCGGTGCTCTACGGCACGACGCTGCTCGGCGAGCCGCTCACGGTCGGAGCGATCGGCGGCCTCGCGCTCATCCTCGCCGGCTCGTGGCTGGCGGTACGAGGCCGGCCGGGCCGGCCGCCGGCTCGCCTCAGCCGAACCGAACCTTGCCGTTCGAGCGCGCCCGCGCCTGCGCGCGCTCGATGAAGTCGAGGCGCTTGGTCGCCGCGCGGAAGAGGCGCGTGACCAGGCGCAGGCGGGCGTTCTCGGAGCGCAGGTCGAGCAGCCCCTGCTTGGCGTCGAGGCCGAAATCGACCGTGGCGGCCATCTGGTAGGCGGTCATCGCGTCGAGCTCGTCGTCCTCGAGCGTGCGGTCGGTCGCCTGCTGGACGAGCTCGCCGTACGCGGAGTGCGCCGCCTCGGCGGTCCCCTGGTCGGGTGATTCGTCCTTGTCGGCCAGCAACTCGACCGTGCCCGCCGGATAGGGAAGGTCGTGGCGCTCTTCGACGATGCGAAACGGCCGGGTCCCGCGCGTGAGGATGTTCAGCCGCCCGTCGTCCATGCGCTCGAGGACCTCGGCGATCTCCATCGCGCACCCGACCGAGCGCACGCCCTCCTCGCCGGCCCAGACGATGCCGAACTCGGTGCCGCGGTCGAGGCACTCGCCGATCATCGTGCGGTAGCGCTCCTCGAAGATGTGCAGCGGCACGAGCTCCTCGGGGAGCGCGACGAGCCCGAGCGGGAAGAGCGGGAAGTCGCGCAACACGGGCTCGGACATCGTTTGAGTGTACGTAGCCCGTGGACCTCGGAGATGGCCTCGACCGCGCTGCTGCGCCACCGCCGCGACCTGCGCGTCCACGACCGTCGCGCGCCCGTCGGCGCCGCTACCGCGTCGTCGACGGCACCCGGAAGACGGGCGTCACCTTTTTTTGGCGACCGGTTGACGCTTCGCGTTGTCGAGCATGAAGGTCACGCGGTACCTGCCCGGACGGGGCGGGTCCGGGATCCAGACGGGCCAGGTCCGGCCGTGGTTGTCGCCGCACCCTGGGTCCGGTTTGCAGCGGGTGCGGCGGGTTCTACGCGGCGAGCACGAGCTTGTCGGCGAACTCCTTGGGAAGTCCGACGGCGGCGACCTGTTGGGCGACGGCGCCGGCGTCGTAGGCCACGCGCTCGATGCGCGCCTCGACCCCGGTGGTGGTGGCGGTGAGGACGGCGAAGGCGCCGCGGGGGTCGCCGTCCTTGGGCTTGCCGACCGCGCCGCAGTTGACGAAGCGCACGCCGCCGAAGTCGTGGATCCAGGGCCTGTGGGTGTGGCCGAAGACGAGCACGTCGTCGGTCTCGGCGGCGGCGAGGCGCTCGTAGAGGCGCGCGGGCTTGTCTTCGAAGAGGTACTCGTTGACCTTGCGCGGCGAGCCGTGCACGAGGTGGACCTGCGCCTCGCCGACCGCGAAGCGCAGGTCGAAGGGCAGCGCGCGCATGAAGTCCTTGGTGGCCTGGTCGGTGTGGGCGAGCGTCCAGTTCACCGAGCGCTGCCCCAGCTCGCGATCGTGGGGCGTGACGTAGGCGCAGCCGCAGTCCTCGAGGTCGCGGGCGATCGCGTAGTCGTAGTTGCCGTAGATCGTCGGGATCCCGCGCTCGGCGATCAGCGCGCAGACCTCGTTGGGGTGCGGCCCGTACCCGACGAGGTCCCCGCCGCAGTAGATGCCGTCGACGCCGAGCTCGTCGATGCGCGCCAGCGCGGCCTGCAGGGCCGGAAGGTTGGCATGGATGTCGGTGATCACCGCGACGCGTCGCATCCGCCCACCCTAGAACAGATCCATTGACGGGTGTTGATCGATCGTGACGCGGTCGGCTCGCGCTCGCCTCGTGCTCGGCGGACGCGAGCGCGGCGCATGTGTCCGCCTGCAGGCACTCGCGCGCCTCGCGGGCGGCCAGCGTGGTGAGGGGACGCGGTTCCTCGTGGCGCATCACGACCGCGCTCGGCGCGCTGGATGTCAGGCAGGGTATCCATTGACAAATGTGATTTCAATCGGTAGAAGTAAATCGATGGCCGTCGATCTGGAGCTGGTTCCCAAGCAGAAGCGCGCGGCCGGCGAGCCGTGCTGCGAGCCGGTCGTCTACCCCGACATCGAGCGCGCCCAGGCCCTGCGGATGGCCGAGGTGGCCAAGGCGCTCGGCGACCCGGTCCGCCTGCAGCTCGTCGACGTGCTGCGCAAGCACGCCGGCAAGGTCTGCGTCTGCGAACTCGTGCCGCTGTTCGACATCGCCCAGCCCACGCTCTCCCATCACCTCAAGAAGCTGCGCGACGCCGGGATCGTCGACTCCGAGCGCCGCGGCCTGTGGGCCTACTACTACGTGATTCCGGACGCCCTCGAGGAGCTGACCGCATGGCTGAGCTGACCGACACCGAGCTGCGCGAGCACGTCCGCGCACGCTACACCGACGCCGCGCTGCGCATGGCCGACCGCGACGCCACGAGCGGCTGCGGCTGCGGCTGCGGCACGACCGACACCACCGACGGCGCCTGTTGCACGACCGACGCGTCCGGCGCCGAGGTCTTCGGCGGCTCGCTCTACGCGGGCGCCGTCGCTCAGGGAGCACCCGAGGCGGCGGTCGCGGCCTCCCTGGGCTGCGGCGTGCCGACCGCCGTCGCCGACCTACGCGCGGGCGAGACCGTGCTTGACCTCGGATCCGGCGCCGGCGCCGACGTCCTCATCTCCGCGCGGCGCGTCGGCCCCTCCGGGCGCGCGATCGGCCTGGACATGACCGACGAGATGCTCACCCTCGCCCGCGCCAACGCTCGGGATGCGGGCGTCGAGAACGCCGCGTTCCTCAAGGGCTACCTTGAGGAGATCCCGCTCCCCGACGCCTGCGTCGATGTCGTCATCTCCAACTGCGTCATCAACCTCGCCGCCGACAAGCAGCGCGTCCTGCGCGAAGCGGCCCGCGTGCTCAAGCCGGGTGGCCGCTTCGCCGTCAGCGACGTCATCGCCGACGACGACATGGACGCCGCCACGCGCGCGGACATGGAGGCCTTCACCGGCTGCGTCGCCGGCGCGCTCACCCGCGCCGAATACGAGCACGCGCTCGACGCCGCCGGCTTCGTCGCCGTCGAGCTCCGCGAGACCCACCGCGTCCACGGGCACGCGGGCTCGGCGATCGTCCGCGCCCGCAGGCCGTGAGCTGCTCCTCGTCGGCTCCTCGGCGCGACGCGCGGCGGCCGCGCGCTGGCATCAGTCCGGCGCCGGCGTTTCTGACCCCGCGCTGAGCCGGCCGACCCATGGCAGGTGGAAGTGGCGATGCGCCTGGTGCTCGGGGGCGACCGCGGCGTCGTCGCTCGCGCGCACGAACGCCCACGTCAGGACCGTGCCGACCGCGCACAGGCCCACGAGCAGCCACATCGAATCCGACAGGGCGGAGGCGAACGCCGCCGGCGCGACCTGGCCCGCGTGCAGGTCGTCGTCGAGCACGGCCTGAAAGACGGCGCCGGCCGCCGCGAGCGTGATCGCGCCCGCCAGCACCCGATTCATCGCCAGCACGCCGGCCGCGATGCCCGCCTTCGCCTGTGGCATGGCCGTCATCGCCGCTGTCGACATCGGCGCATAGACGCAGCCGAGCGAGATCCCGAACAGCAGGTAGCCGGGAAACAGCAGCCCGTAGCCGCTCGACGTGTCGACCTGCGCGAGCACGACCAGTCCCGCGGTGCCAAGCGCCATCCCGACGGTCATGAGGGGGCGGAGGCCGACCCGCGCGATGAGGCGTCCGGCCAGCGGGGAGATCGCAATCATCGGCACCGTCACCGGCAGGATCAGCACGCCCGCCTGCAGCGCGCTGTGGCCGAGGTCGGTTTGCAGGTACTGCGGCTGCAGGAACATCAGCGCCCAGTAGCAGCCGACCAGGGAGAACCCGGCGGCGCTGGCTCCGAAGTAGGGCCCGTTGCGGAACAGGTCGAACTCGACGATCGGCCACCGGACGTGGTGCTCGATGAACCAGAACGCCATCAGGAGCCCAAGGCCGGTCGCGAAGAGGCCGAGGGTGGCGACCGAGGTCCATCCCCACACCTTGCCCTCGACGAGGGCGATGACGATCGCGGCCAGCCCGATGCCCACCGTGATCACTCCGGGAACGTCGATTCGTCGCGCTGCGGCTTCGTCGCGCTGCTCTGCGGTCGACGCGAGCACGAGCACCACGCCGAGCACGCAAAAGGGCACGTTGAGCCAGAACAGCCAGCGCCAGCTGACCGCTTCGACCAGGGCTCCGCCGACGAGGGGTCCCAGGCCCAACGCGAGCGCCGACACACCGGCCCAGATGCCCAGCGCGCGGGCGCGCTCGCCGGCCGCAAAGACGGTCGAGACGATCGCCAGCGACAGCCCCAGCAGGGCCGCCCCGCCCAGGCCCTGCAGAACGCGTCCGGCGACCAGCACCTCTTCCGTGGCCGACAGCGCCGCCACCACCGAGCCGCCCGCAAACGTCGCCATTCCGATCAGGAACATCCGCCGGCGCCCGAGGATGTCGCCCAAGCGGCCCGCGCTGACGACAAACGACGCCAGCACGAGCAGGTACGCGTTCATGACCCACTGCAGCCCGGCGGTGGTGGCGTCCAGGTCGCGAGCAATGTCCGGAAGCGCGACGTTGATCACCGTCGAGTCGAGCATGAGCACGAAGAGGCCCATGCAGGCCCCGGCCAGGGTCCACCAGCGGCGGTTCGCATCGGTCAGGCCGGGGAGCGCGCCGATGCCCGCAGTGGGAACGGCCATCACGCAATCATCGCGCTTGCCCCCTGCTCGCGCTCAGGGCCCTTACCGGCAGCGCCGGGAAGGGGCCCGTGACGAGCTTCCGGCAGACCGCTACGGACCTGCCGTGGAGTAGAACGCGTCGCTCAGCGGAGCGAAGGGGTTGGTCCCGTTCGCCTGGACGAAGAACGGCGTGAACGTCGTCCCGAAGTTGTCGAGTCCTTCGTAGTCGCCGGTGAAGTACCCGCCCGCATACGGGGCCGTCCGCATGTCGAACGAGGTCGGCGTGAGCCGGTTCTCGTCACCCCAGTTCGATGTCTGGGTGCAGTCGCGAGACGCGGCGTGGCAGTGCGTCACCCAGTAGTCGGTGCTGAGTGGCGTGTCGCCCGTCGCGTCGTTGCGGAAGTCGTAGTACGTGACCGCGACGTCGCCGTTGCTCGACACGTGGACGGACGCCGTGAACGCCTGCTTCCCCGAAGTCGTGTGGTTCACTTTGACCGGCGTGGACCACTGATGTCCGCCGTCGGTCGAGCGCGAGAGCAGGATCGTGTCGTCGACCGGGAACGTCGAGCCGAGCTGCTGCGCCGTCGCCGTCTTGTGCGTCTGCCAGACGGCGTACATGTACCCGTTGGTCGCGCCGCCCGAGTAGTCGACGGCGAAGTCCGGGAGGATGTCCCCGGTGCGGACCAGCAGGCACGGGGTCGACGGCGTGTTGTCGCCCGGGCAGTTCACCGGCTCGGGATCGCGCACGCCGCGGTCGCCCATGTTGGCGATGATCGTCGGGGTCGACGACCAGGTCGTCCCGTGGTCGCCGGAGAAGATGACCGCGGCGTTGTCGCCCCTATGGATGTCCTGACCGTTGGAGCCGGTGATGTAGTTGAACCCGTCGACGAGCGTCCCGTCGGGGAGCACGACGATCTGGTTGCCGATCGTTTGGGTCCGCGACGGCTGCGGCTCGAAGATCTTGCGCGCCGGCTCCCAGCTCGTCCCGTTGTCCGTGCTGCGTGCGAACCATGTCGGCCCGCGGTAGGCGAGCGCGTGCGCGTACGCCTGGGGTGGGGTCAGCGGGTTGTTGTTCGGCGACTCGATGCGATCCCACACCGCATAGACGTTGTTGGTGTCGACCGGATCGGCGGTGATCGACTCCTTGTCGTTGAACAGGTTGGCAAGCGGACCCGAGTTGGAGTTGTCCTCCCTGAGCGTGGTCGGGCTGCTCCAGGTGTCGCCGCCGTCGAGCGACCTGCTCGTGAGCACCGCGTTGTGCGCCGTGGAGCGGTCGAACGAGATGCTGATCGCGTGCAGCGTCCCGAGCCCGTTCGACGGGCTCGGCGACCACGAGAGCCACGGGTCCGACGAGCGCTCGTAGCCGCCGCCGTTGGCCGCGGTCCCGCCCGCGCAGTTGCTCAAGGCAGGCCAGGTCCCCGACCAGCTCGTGCCGCCGTCGTGCGAGACGCTTGCGACGAGCCCGTGCGCTCCGCCGTCCGACCAGCGGTCCTGCTGGAAGAAGCCGACGACATTTCGCGGGTTCTGCGGGTTGACCTCGATCCACGGCTCAACCTCGGTGCCGAGGACGTTCACGCCGGGCTGCTCGGATGCGGTGTGGAAGCCTTCGCCCGGGCCACCGCACCCGACCGCAAAGGGACTGGCGCCGCTCGCGAGCGTCGGGCCCGACGTCGTGTACGGATTGGCGCTCGCGACGGCGCCGCCAACAACGAGGCCGGCCCCAGCGACCGCGACCGCGACGAGTAGTCGCCTCACAATCCCTCCTCCTTCTCTCTGCGGTGAGACGGACGGCGCCGAACGCGTCCGGGCGCACCGTTCGCGTACCCACTGCGGCGAGCGGCAAACCTGGGCGGGACCCGACCCCCATCTCGTCGCGAAGCGAGCGTGCCCGCGCACAACACGAAAGCCCAGCAGGCGGGGCGTGTGGGCGCGACGGGACGATGCTTGACGCCCCGACCGGCGCTCGTCAGGGTGGGGAGTAGGACCCACCACTTCTTGCGGAGACCGCCGCTTGAGCCCGGACGACCCCGTCATCCTCACATGCTCGATCTCGGGCTCGCTCGCGAGCCGCGAGCAGTGCCCGGCGATCCCGTACACGCCCACGGAGTACGCCGCCGAGGCCCGGCGCATCGTCGACGAGGGCGGCGTGATGATCCACATCCACGCGCGCAGCCCCGACGGCACGCCCTCCTACGAGGTCGAGGACTTCCGCGCCATCGCCGCCGCGATCCGGGCCGAGGTGGACGACGTCATCGTGAACTTCTCGACCGGGGCGATCGGCGTACCGATGGCCAAGCGAATCGCCTACCTGCGCACGTGCCGCCCCGACGTGGCCGCGCTGAACATGGGCTCGATGAACTACGCGAAGTACTCGCCGCGGCGCAAGGACTTCGTCTTCCAGGCCGTCTTCGCCAACTCGTTCGATGAGATCGTCGAACTGCTCGAGGCCATGAACGAGCTCGGCATCCGCCCCGAGCACGAGTGCTTCGACGTCGGCCACGTCGGCTCGCTCGCGCCGCTGCTCGACATGGAGCTGCTGCGCCCGCCCCTGCACGTCTCCTGCGTCATGGGGGTCACCGGCGGCATCCCGCCGACCGCGCGCAACCTCGCGCTCATGGCCGACAACGTGCCGGCGGGCGCGCACTGGGGTGTCATCGGCATCGGGCGGCGCCAGTGGCTGCTCGTCGCGGCCGCGCTCACGCTCGGCGGCTCGGTCCGCGTCGGCGTCGAGGACAACTTCTACCTGCCCGACGGCACGATGGCGCGCTCCAACGGCGAGCTCGTTGCCAAGGCGCGGGCGCTGACCGAGGACGTCGGGCGCCGCCCGGCGACGGTGGCCGAGGCTCGGGCGCTGCTCGGCGTCCCACGGACGGTCGCCGCATGACGCTCCCACTCGAGGGCGTGCGGGTGCTCGACCTCTCGCGACTGCTGCCCGGCGGCTTCTGCTCGCTCCTGCTCGCCGACTTCGGCGCCGACGTGGTCAAGGTCGAGGACACCGGCGCGGGCGACTATCTGCGCTGGGCGCCGCCCGTGTACGAGGGCGCCGACCCCTCGGCAGGGTCGGCGTTCTTCCTCGCGCTGAACCGCAACAAGCGCTCGATCCGCATCGACCTCAAGCGCGCAGAGGGGCGCGAGCTCCTCCTGCGCCTCGCGCGCGACGCCGACGTCGTGCTCGAGTCGTTTCGCCCCGGCGTGCTCGACCGCCTCGGCGTCGGCGCCGACGCGCTGCGCGAGGTGAATCGCGGCCTCGTCGTCTGCTCCATCACCGGCTACGGCCAGAACGGCCCGCTGCGCGAGCGCTCGGGCCACGACCTGAACTACCTCGGGCTCGTGGGGCTGCTCGGCCTGACCGGCGAGCGCGACGGGCCGCCCGTCCAGGCCGCCGGCCAGATCGCCGACCTCGGCGGCGCGCTCATGGCTGCGTTCGGCATCCTCGCCGCGCTGCGCGAGCGCGAGCGCTCGGGGGAGGGTCAGCACGTCGACGTCTCGATCGCCGACGGCGCCCTCTCGTGGCTGGCCATGGTCGCCGCGGCGGCGCTTGCCGGCGGCCCGCCGGCGCGGCGGGGCGGGCTCGAGCTCGCTGGCCGCCTCGTCTGCTATCGCCCCTACGCGTGCGCCGACGGCTGGGTCACGCTCGGCGCGCTCGAGCCGAAGTTCTGGGCCACGTGGTGTCGCGGCGTCGGGCGCGAGGACCTGATCGAGCGCCAGTTCGACGCGCCCGGCAGCCCGGCGCACCGCGAGCTGGAGGCGATCTTCGCGGCCCGGACACGGGCGGAGTGGACCGCCTTCGCCGGCGAGCACGACTGCTGCCTGGAGCCGGTGCTCGAGCTCGAGGAGGCGCTCGAGTCCGAGCTCGTCCGCGCCCGCGAGATGGTGGTCGAGCTCGCCCAGCCCGGGGCCGAGCGCCCCGTGCGCCTCCTCGGCGTGCCGGTCAAGCTCGGCCGCACGCCGGGCAATCCGGCGCGGGCGTTCGGCCCCGCCCTCGGCGAGCACACCCACGAGGTGCTGCGCGAGGCGGGCCTGGCGAGCGACGAGATCGGGGCGCTCGAGGCCGCCGGCGCGGTTGCCGGGCCGGCTCCCGCCGAGGTCCGCGGCTCGTTTTTGGCATGAGCCCCGACGGCCTGCTGAAGATGAGCGAGCTCGCAGAGCGCTCGGGCGTCTCGGCCGGGACGATCAAGCACTACCTGCGGGAGGGCCTGCTCGGCGACGGGGACGAGGTCGTGCGCACGTCGCGCAACATGGCCTGGTACCCGACGGCGTACGTCGAGCGCATACGGCTCATCAAGCGCCTGCAGGAGGACCGCTATCTGCCGCTGCGCGTCATCAAGCGCGTCGTCGACGACGATCCCGACCGGGCGCTTGCGCTGGTCGAGCTCGAGGAGCGCATCCTCGAGCGCGCGCTCGCCCGCCGCTCCGGTGGGCGCACCCCGGCGGCCGACGTCGCCCGGCGCTCCGGGATCCCGCTCAACGTCCTGCACCGCCTGGCCGAGCTCGGCGTCCTCGATCCCACCGAGGCGGGCCTGGACGACGACGACGTAAAGATCGTCGAGGCGATCGGGCGCTTCCGCGCCGGCGGCTTCGACGAGCGCCTCGGCTTCACGGTCTTCGACACGCTGCGCTACCGGGAGGCGCTCGCACCGCTCGTGCAGGAGGAGGTGCGCACGCTGCTCGACCGCCTCGCCGGAGAGGTCGAGCCCGAGCGTGCGGCCGAGATCATCGCCGCGGGGTCCGAACCGCTGCGCGAGCTCATCGGCGCGATCCACTCGAAGCTGCTGCTCGCCGCGCTCGAGCGCCAGCGCCGGAGCGGCGACGGCTGACGCCACGGACCGGGCCGGTGGATCGCCGGCCCGGTGCCGGGCGTCTGGGCCCGGAAGCGCCGCCCGTCGAGAGAGGAGGGACGGGCCGAGCTCCGGGCGGTCGGCGACTGGGTCGGGGTCGCCGCGCGACCATGTAAGCAGCCGTCGCGGGCGAGCTTGTGAACGCGTTGCGAAGGCGCGCTCACCAACGCGCCGCGTGGCGTTCGGGACGAGCGAGGTCATCGTCCCCTCTATGCTGACAGCCCGGGTTGACTGGCCAGTCAACCGGGTCCAGGAGCGATTCCCTGCGCGCCGCCGCCATCCCCCAGACCTGATGTCCGCCGCCCGCGCGCCCCGAGGCGCGGCCGCCGAGAAGCGCCGCCTCATCCTCGACGCCGCCGTCCGCGTCTTCGCCCGCCAGGGCTTCAACCAGTGCCGGGTGAGCGACATCGCCGACGAGGCGGGGGTCGCCTACGGCCTCGTCTACCACTACTTCCGCTCCAAGGACGAGGTCCTCGACACGCTCTTCCTCGAGCGCTGGAACGTGCTGCTGGACGTCATCCGCGAGCTCGACGGCCAGGAGCGCGCGCCGCGCGAGAAGCTCCTGGACATCACGTCGTTCATCGTGGACTCCTACCGCCACGACCCCGAACTCATGAAGGTCATCATCGTCGAGGTCACGCGCGCCGCGAACTCCTTCGGCCAGACGCACCTCGTCAAGATCCGCGAGGCCTACGGGCTCATCGCCGAGATCGTGGCCAAGGCGCAGGCCGACGGGACGTTCGCGTCGACCGTGAGCCCCGAGTTCGCAGCCATGGCCTTCTACGGCGCGATCGAGCAGGTCCTCACGGGCTGGATCTTCGACGTCCTGCCCCGGGGCGAGGCCGAGTTCGAGGAGGCGAAGACCTTCGTCGTCGAGACGATCTGCGGCGGCCTTGACGCCGATCCCTCGACCGCCTGAGATAGCCTGGGCCGACGCATGCAGAACGACGTCACCAAGCGACTGCTCTGGTCGGGCCTGCTGGCCGGCGTGGGCGCGATCGCCTCCATCGCCACGACGCGGATCGCCGTCATGATTTGGCGGCGGGCGTTCGGGGAAGATCCGCCCGAGTGAGCGACGACCCCCACGCACCGACGACGGCCGGCCCGGCGCCGACGCCCGTGGTCGGGCCCTCCGAGGCCACGACCGAGCATCCTGCCGGCACGGCCGCCGGCGGCGGCGGCGGCGGCGCGGCGTCGTCGACCGCCGGCGACGGCGTCGGCGCGAAGGCCTCCCAGGCCGCCGACCAGGCCAAGGAGAAGGCCTCACAGGTCGCCGGCCAGGCCCAGCAGGTCACCGGCGAGCGCCCCGAGATCCTCGTGGGCGTCGCGTTCGCGGGCGGTTTCGTGGCCGCCATGATCCTCAAGCGCCTTGGCCGTTAGCTCCGACCAGCTCCCGCCCGACCAGCGCCCCGCCCCCGAAGGCGACGGCGTCTCACCGCTCGCGCGCTCCGTCCAGGAGATCAGCGAGCGCGCGCAGGTGCTCGTCCGCGACGAGATCGAGCTCGCCAAGGCCGAGATCCAGGCCAAGGGCTCCAAGCTCGCCAAGGGCGCGGCGATCGGCGCCGCCGCGGGCATCTTCGTCGGTACTGCGCTGCTCTTCATCCTGATCGGCTTCGCGTGGCTGGCGTGGTACCTCCTGTTCCCGAAGGAGACGTACTTCTGGGGCTTCTTCCTCGTCGCCGGGGTGCTGCTGCTCGTGGCCGCGATCGCCGGCTTCGTCGCCGCGCGCGCGTTCAAGGCCGGCAGCCCGCCGCAGCCGACGATGGCGATCGAGGAGGCCAAGCTCATCCGCGAGACCGTGACGTCCGAGCACCCTGAGCGGACGGTCTGACGTGGCAGCCACCCGCTCCCCCGAGCAGATCCGGGCGTCGATCGAGGGCAACCGCCGCGAGCTGGCGCGGTCGCTCGAGCGTCTGCGCGACGAGGTCGCCGAGGTCAAGGACTGGCGCAAGCAGATCATCCAGCACCGCAAGCAGGTGCTGATCGGGGCCGCCGCCGCAGGCTTTCTGATCGGCGGCGGCCTCGCCGGCATCACCGGGCTCTTCCGCCGCGGGTAGCCGCGGAGCGCTGCGCCGGCAGGACGCCGGCTTCGCGGTGACACGCGGGCGGGCTGGCGATCGCGCCGAGTCGCGCGGCCACGACGGGCTCTGGGCCGTCGAGGCCCTGACGACGACCGCCCTCAGGCGCCGACGAGCGCCCACGGGAGCCCGCCGACGCCGAGCGGCGCCCCGGCCCGACGTGGGCACCGGCCATCCGTGGTCCGCCGCCTGGCATGATCGCGCGCGATGGAGGTCACGCTCGTCACGGGCGCCACCGGCTTCGTCGGATCGCATGTCGCGCGGGCGCTCGTCGAGCGCGGCGACCACGTCCGCGTCACCGCTCGCCCGGACGCCTCGCTCGATGCCCTCGCCGACCTCGACGTCGAGGTCGTCATGGCCGACATCCTCGACCGGCGCGCGATGCGCCGGGCGCTGCGCGGGGTGCAGCGGCTCTTCCACGTGGCCGGGAGCACGTCGCTGCGGGCGAGCGCCGACACGATGTTCCGCGTCCACGTCGACGGCACCCGGATCGTCCTCGAGGAGGCGCTGCGGGCCGGCGTCGAGCGCGTCGTGCACACCTCCTCGGTGGCCGCGGTCGGCCCCGCCAAACGCGGCTCGACCGCCGATGAGACCGACGTCTTCCGGGTTGGGCGCTTCGGCCTGCCGTACGTGAGCTCCAAGCACGAGGGCGAGGGGATCGCCATGCGCCTGGCGGCGCAGGGCCTTCCGGTCGTCGTCGTCAATCCGGCGCAGGTCTTCGGCGCCGGCGACCGGCGGCGCTCCTCGACCGAGCTCGTGCGGCGCTTCCTGCGCCGCGAGATCCCGGCCTACGTCGACGGGGCGCTCAACGTCGTCGACGTCGACGACGTCGCGCGCGGGCACCTGCTGGCCGACGAGCGCGGGCGCGTCGGCGAGCGCTACATCCTCGGCAACCGCAACTTCACGTTCGACCGCCTCCTCGCCGACCTCGGGCGCCTGTCGGGGGTCGAGCCGCCGGTACTGAAGCTGCCGCTGCCGGCGGCGCTCGCGCTGGCGCGCGCCTACCAGGCCGTCCCCGGGAAGCCGCGGATCACCGTCGACGAGGTGCGGATCGCCTCGTTGTGGTGGGCCTTCCGCTCGACGAAGGCGCGGCGCGAGCTCGGCTTCCAGCCCGCCCACCACGAGGACACGCTCGAGACGACGATCGCTTGGTACCGCGAGCGCGAGCCGGGGGCCGTTGCCGGTCCGGGGGCGCGTCAGCCGCTCGCGCTGCGCGTCGCGAGCCTCGGCGCGCGCGCGGCGGGCGGGATCGCCAGGCGCTTCGTGCCATGAGGCGGGCTGGTAGTCCGCCGCAGTCCTCGTCCGTCGGCGCTACGGATGGAAGCGTCGGGCGGCCCGGTGAGGATCCGCGCCGATGAGCGCCCTCGACCTGGCCCGGCTGCAGTTCGCCACGACGACGGTCTTCCACTTCCTCTTCGTCCCGGTCTCGATCGGGCTGGCGTTCTACGTCGCCGTCTGCCAGACCCTGCACGTGCGCACGGGCCGCGACGTCTACGCCCGCCAGGTCGAGTTCTTCGGCCGGCTCTTCTTGATCTCGTTCGCGGTCGGCGTCGTCACGGGCATCATCCAGGAGTTCCAGTTCGGCATGAACTGGTCGCAGTACTCGCGCTATGTCGGCGACATCTTCGGCGCGCCGCTGGCGATGGAGGGGCTCGCCGCGTTCTTCTTGGAGTCGACGTTCATCGGGCTCTGGATCTTCGGCAAGGGTCGCCTGAGCCCGCGCGCGCACCTGGCGACGATCTGGCTGGTCTCGGCCGGCTCGGCGCTGTCGGCGTGGTTCATCATCGCCGCCAACTCGTGGATGCAGGATCCCGTCGGCTACAAGCTGGTCGCCGGGCGCCCGCGGATGGAGGACATCTTCGCCGTGCTCTTCTCGGCCACGACCCTGTGGGCCTTCGCCCACGTGCTGCTCGCGGCGCTCATGACCGCGTCGCTCGTGGCGCTCGCCGTCTCGGCCTGGCACCTGCGCAACGGGGGCGATCGCGCCGTCTTCGGCTCCGCGGCGCGGATCGCGCTGCCGATGGTGTGCGTCGGGATCGTCGGGTCCTTCGTCGTCGGCGACGGCCTGGCGCGCAACCTCGTCAAGCGCCAGCCGATGAAGATGGCGGCGGCCGAGGCGCTCTTCGACACCGAGCAGCCGGCCGCGTTCAGCCTCTTCGCCACCGGCGACTTCACGGCCAACCCCGGGGCCACGAACCGCGACCTGAAGATCCCGCACGTGCTCTCGCTGCTGGCCACGCACTCGTGGAACGGCGAGGTCGTCGGGATCAACCAGCTCAACGCGCAGGAGCGCCGTGCCCACGGACCGGGCGAGTACGCGCCCGTGGTCGCCGTCGTCTACTGGTCGTTTCGGATCATGGTCTACACGTGGGGGGCGCTGCTGCTGTTCGCGGCGATCGGGGTCGTGCTCTGGTGGCGCGGCCGTCTGGAGACGTCGCGGCGGTGGCTGTGGTGGGCGGTCGCGGCGGGCGCGATCCCGTTCGTCATCAACACTGCCGGGTGGGTGATGACGGAGATGGGGCGCCAGCCGTGGATCGTGCAGGGACTGCTGCGCACGTCCGACGCCGTCTCGCCGCGCGTCTCCACCGGCCAGGTCGTGCTGACGCTCGTCGGCTTCACGGCGATCTTCACGGTCCTGGGCGGCGTCGCGCTGTGGGTCTTCCTGCGGGAGGTCCGCCACGGCGTCGCGCCGCCACCATCCGCCGCCGACCGCGACGCCGAGCTCTCGCTCGCCTACTGACGCCCGGGACGCCGCAATGACCGCCGACCCGTCCTTCCTGCAGACCCTCTGGTTCGTCCTCATCGCCGTCCTGTGGTGCGGCTACTTCATCCTCGAGGGCTTCGACTTCGGCGTCGGCATGCTCCTGCGCCGCCTCGGCCACGGCGACGGCGAGCGGCGGGCGATCATCCACACGATCGGGCCGGTCTGGGACGGCAACGAGGTGTGGCTCATCACCGCCGGCGGCGCGACCTTCGCCGCCTTCCCCGAGTGGTACGCGACCCTGTTCTCGGGCTTCTACATCGCGCTCTTCCTGATCCTCTTCGCGCTCATCGCCCGCGGGGTTGCATTCGAGTTCTGGGGCAAGGACGACCGCCGGTCGTGGCGCTCGGCGTGGGAGTGGGCGATCGGCGTCGGCAGCTTCCTCGCGTCGCTGCTGTGGGGCGTGGCCTGGGCGAACATCGTCCGGGGGGTGCCGATCGATCGCGGCGGCGAGTTCACGGGCGACCTCTTCACGCTGTTGAACCCCTACGCGCTGCTCGGCGGCGCGACCACGGTGCTGCTGTTCCTGGCCCACGGCGCGATCTACCTGAACCTGCGCACGGACGGCGAGCTGCCCGAGCGCGCCCGCGCGGTCGCGCGCTGGGCGTCGCCGGCGGCGGCCGTGTGCGGCATCGCCTTCCTGGCCTGGACCGTCGCCGACATGGCCGACCGCAGCGGGGCCGCGGTCGCCGTCGCCGTGCTCGCGGCGATCGCGGCCGTGCTCCTGGCCACGGCCGCCGTCTCGGAGCTCGTGCGCCGGCCCGCGATCGCGTTCGCGCTGAGCGCCGGCGCGATCGCCGCCCTCTTCGCGACGCTCTTCGTCGACCTCTTCCCCGCCGTTCTGCCCTCCTCGACGAGCGGAGCGTTCGACCTCACCGCCGCGAACAGCTCGTCGTCGTCGTACACGCTGAAGGTCATGACGATCGTCGCGGCCGTGCTGCTGCCCGTCGTGGTCGCCTACCAGGCCTGGACCTACTGGGTCTTCCGCCGCCGCGTCTCGCCGGCGGAGTTCGACCCGCAGACGCGAAACCCGATCGACGTCGTGCGCGGCGCGTCCGGCGAGGGCGACGCGCCCGCGGGCGCGTCCTGACGTGGCGGGGCGGCCCGATCGCGGCTCGGGGGCGGACCGCCGGCTCGTCCGCTGCACGCGAGCGGCGCGAACGCCGCTCGCGCTCGCCGTCGCGCTCGGCCTCGCGACCGCGGCGCTGCTCGTGGCCCAGGCGATCCTGCTCGGGCACGTCATCGCCCGCGCGTTCGAGGGCGGCGCGGACGTCCGGGATCTCGGCGGGGCGATCGCGGGGCTCGCGGCGGTCGGGATCGCGCGCGCGGCCTGCGCGGCCGGCTTCGAGGCCTCGGGGCGCCTCGGCGCCGCTCGCGTCATGTCCGAGCTGCGCGGGCGCCTCGTCGAGCACCTGCTGCGCGTGCGGCCGACCGGCCTGCGCGACCGCCGAGCGGGCGAGCTCGTCACCACGGCCGTCCAGGGCGTCGACGCGCTCGAGGCGTACTTCGCGCGCTACCTGCCGCAGGTCGTGCTCGCCGTGCTCGTGCCGATCCTCGTGCTCGGCTTCGTGCTGCCGCGCGATCTCGCCGCCGGCCTGATCCTGGCGGTCACCGTCCCGCTCATCCCCGTCTTCATGATCCTCATCGGGCTCGCCACGCGCGTGAGCTCCGAGCGGCGCTGGCGCACGCTCTCGCGCCTGAGCGGGCACCTCCTCGACGTCCTGCGCGGCCTGGAGACGCTGCGCGCGCACGGCCGCGAGCAGGCCCAGGTCGCGGTGCTGGCCCGGGCCGGCGACGCGTTCCGCCGCCAGACGATGGCCACGCTGCGCATCGCCTTCCTGTCGGCGCTCGTGCTCGAGCTGATCGCGATGCTCGGGACGGCGCTCGTCGCCGCGACGGTCGGCGTCCAGCTCGCGGACGGCAGCCTGCCCTTCGCCACGGGCCTGGCCGTGCTGATCCTCGCGCCCGAGCTCTACCTCCCCGTGCGGCTCGTCGGCCAGCAGTTCCACGCCAGCGCCGACGGCCGGGCGGCCGCCGAGACGATCCTCGGCGTCCTCGACACCGCCCCGGCGGTGGCCGTGCCGGCGCACCCGCGCCCGGCCCCGGACCCGCGGCTCGCGGCGATCGCGCTCGAGCACGTGGCCGTCGGCTATCCGGGGCGCGGGGCGCCGGTGCTGGACGGCGTCTCGCTGCGCCTGGAGCCGGGCGAGCTCGTCGCGCTCGCGGGCTCCAGCGGCGAGGGCAAGAGCACGCTGGCCGCGCTCGTGCTGCGGTTGCTGGACCCCGACGCCGGGCGCGTGAGCTGCGGCGGCGTGGACCTGCGCGAGGTCGACCCGGTCGCCTGGCGGCGCCAGCTCGCGTGGGTGCCCCAGCGCCCGACGCTCTTCGCCGGGACGCTCGACGACAACGTTCGCCTGGGCCGGCCGGACGCGACGGCCGCGCAGGTGCGCGCCGCGATTCGCGAGGCGGGTCTCGACGAGGTCGTCGCGACGCTGCCCGCCGGCCTGGCGACGCCGGTCGGCGAGGGCGCCCGCCGCCTGTCGGCGGGCGAGGCGCAGCGCGTCGCGCTCGCGCGGGCCTTCCTGCGCGACGCCCCGGTGGTCGTGCTCGACGAGCCCACGGCGCACCTCGATCCCGCCGGCGCCGCGGCGGTCGGCGCCGCGGTCGAGCGGCTCGCGGCGGGCCGCACGGCGCTCGTCGTCGTCCACCAGCTCACGCTCGCGCGCGGCGCGGCGCGGACCGTGTGGCTCACGGGCGGTCTCCTCGGCTCGGCGCCCGCGGCGCCGGCGGCGGTCGCGGCATGAGCGCCCGCGCGGCGGCCCTCGGGCGTGCGATCGCCGAGCTCGCGCCGCTGCGGCGGCGCTTCGCGCTCGCCGTGGCGCTCGGTGCGGGCGCGATCTCAGCCGCCGTCGCCCTGCTGGCCGTGTCGGGCACGCTCATCAGCCGCGCCGCCCTGCGCCCAGAGATCATGTCGCTCACGGCGCTGATCGTCGGCGTCCGCGCGCTCTCGCTCGCCCGGGCGCTGCTGCGCTACCTCGAGCGCCTCGTCTCCCACGACGTCGCGCTGCGGGCGCTCGCGCGGCTGCGCGTGCGCTTCTTCGCCCGCCTCGTGCCGCTGGCGCCCGACGCCCGGCGGCTGCGCGGCGCCGACGCGCTCAGCCGCTATGTCGGCGACGTCGAGACGCTGCAGGACCTCTACCTCCGCGCGCTCGGGCCCGCGCTCATCGCGGCCGTCGTGCTGGCCACGACCGGCGGCTTCATGCTGATCGTCCTGCCGCCCGCGGCGCCGGTGCTGGCCGTGGCGCTGCTCGCGGCCGCCGTCGCCGTGCCAGCGCTCGCCGCGGCCACGTCGCGCCGCGCCGGCCGGCGCCAGGCGCCGGCCCGCGCCGCGCTCGCGACCGAGCTCGACGAGGTCGTGCGCGGCGCCGCCGAGCTCGCCCTCTACGGGCGCGAGGCCGACCGTGTCGCCCGCGTCAAGGCGGCCGACGCGGCGCTCGTCGAGACGCAGCGCCGCGACGCCTGGGTCGCCTCGGCCAGCTCCGGGCTCAGCACGCTCGCGTCCGTCGGCGCCATCGTCGGCGTGCTCGCCTGCGGCGTCGCCGCGACTGCGGCCGGCCGGCTCGACGGGGTCCTGCTCGCCGCCGTCGTGCTCGTGGCGATGGGCGCCTTCGAGGCCGTCGTGCCGCTCCCCGAGGCGGCCGCCCGCCTGTCGGCCTGCGCGACGGCCGCCGCCCGGCTCGAGGAGGTCACCGACGCCGCGCCCGGCGTGCCCGAGCCGCGCGCGCCGCGCTCGCCGCCGGCCGCCGGGGCGCTGGAGGCGCGGGGCGTCGGCGTGCGCTTCGCGGGCCGCGACGCCCTCGCGCTGCGCGACGTCGACGTCCGCGTGGCGCCGGGCGCGCGCGTCGCCGTGGTGGGACGCAGCGGCGCGGGCAAGACGACGCTGGCCCGCCTGCTCGTGCGCTTTCGCGACCCCGACGCCGGCGCCGTGAGCCTCGGCGGCGTCGACGTGCGTGAGCTCGCGAGCGCCGACCTTCGCGCCGTCGTGCGCCTCGACGCCCAGGACGCGCACCTCTTCACGGCGACGCTGCGCGCGAACGTGGCCCTGGCGCGTCCCGGGGCCGACGACGCCGCGATCCGCGACGCCCTGCGCCGCGCCGGGCTGGGGCCGTGGCTGGCCTCGCTCCCCGCGGGCCTGGACACCGAGGTGGGGGAGGATGGGACCGAGGTCTCCGGCGGCCAGCGCCGGCGGATCGCGCTCGCCCGCGCGCTCCTGGCGGACGCGCGCTTCCTCGTCCTCGACGAGCCGACGGCGCACCTGGACCCAGGCGGCGCCCGCGACCTGCTGCGCGCCCTCGGCGAGGACCGCTCCGACGCCCGCGGGATGCTCGTGATCACGCACGGCCTCGACGGCCTCGAGGCCTTCGACGAGGTCGTCGTGCTCGACGCCGGCGTCGTCGTCGAGCGGGGCCGCCCGGGCGAGCTGGTCGAGCTCGACGGGGCCTTCGCCGCGATGGCGGCCGCCTGAGCGCCGTGGCCGGCGCGCGCGGTCAGGAGAGCCGGTTCTCGATGCCCATCGGCGCGGGGCCCCGTGCGGGCGCCTCGCCCTCGGGGGCGTCTGCGGGCGCGTCCGCCGGCGCCTCGACGCCGAGCGCCTCGTGCAGCTCGCCCGACGCGTACATCTCGGCCACGATGTCGGCACCGCCCACGAGCTCCCCCTGGACGAACAGCTGCGGGATCGTCGGCCAGCTCGAGAGCGCCGAGAGCTCCTGGCGGATGCGGGGGTCGGGGAGGATGTCGACGGCCGCGAACGACGCCCCCGTCGCCTGCAGGGCGGCGGCCGTGCGGGCGGAGAAGCCGCACATGGGCTGATCGGGGGTCCCCTTCATGAAGAGGATGACGGGGTTGTCGGCGATCGCCTCGGCGATCGCGTCGCGGATCGGGTTGGAAGGCTGCTCGGTCATGGGGTCTCCGTCCTGAGTGAGAGCGCGTGGATGGCGCCGCCGATCTCGCCGTCGTCGAACGCGCCGAAGACGAGGCGATGCTGCTCGAGGCGGCTCAGGCCCGCGAACGCGCCCGCCACGACGCGCGCGTTGAAGTGTACGTCGTCGGGCGACTCGACCTCGGCGGTCGCGCCCGGGATGGCGGCTTCGATGCGAGCCTTGACCTCGGCGGCGGTGGGCATCTGGGCTCCAAGGGTAGCGATCGCTATATTTGCTGAAGCATGGACGGAACCCAGATCACCTACCACGCCAAGGGCGTCAACCTGACCGAGAAGGGCGCCGAGAAGGTGCGCGAGTACCTCAGCTCGCAGGGGCTCGCCGAGGAGGCCGCCGGCCTGCGCGTCGGCGTCCGCGGCGGCGGCTGCTCGGGCTTCCAGTACCAGCTCGCGTTCGACGAGACCCGCGACGGCGACGCCGTCTTCGAGGACCACGGCCTGCGCCTGCTCGTCGACAACCAGAGCCTGCCGTACGTCGACGGCTCGACCGTCGACTACGTCGACTCGATGCAGGGCGCCGGCTTCCAGGTCAACAACCCGAACGTGGTCGCGGCCTGCGGCTGCGGCTCCTCGTTCCGGGTCGCCGAGGACGAGCAGGTCTCCGCGGTCTAGCGGCGCTCGTCGCCGCGGCCGCGGCTCTCGTCGTCGCCGCCTGTGGCGGCGGCTCGGACGACGAGCCCACGACGACCACCACGGTGCCCGCGCCGGCGCCGCGGCCGGAGCCGGTGCCCCCGTCCTCGGACCCGTCGTTCGGCGGCGGTCTGGCCACCGGCCTCAGCGAGCTCAACGCGAACCTGCTCTGGTACGGACGCGACGTCGGGCCGTTCGGGCCGTGGCGCGACCGCGTCGAGGCGCTCCGTCCCGCGCTCTACCGCCTGCTCGTGGACTGGTCGCAGCTGCAGCCCTCGCCCGACGTGCCGCCCGACTGGACGAAGCCGGCCGACGGGTGCGCGCGCGGGATCCCGCCGTGCCTGCCGTTCGCCGGGCTGCGCGACGTGCTGCGCGCCGTGCGCTCGCAGCAGCGCGCCGGGCACGGCTTCGCGGTCGTGGTGTCGTTCTACGGCGTGCCGGCGTGGGCGGCGCGCCCGCCCGGCGGCTGCGAGCGCGCGGACGCGGCGCCCCGGTCGCGGCCGCTCACGGCGCGCGGGCTGCGCGCCTACGGCGCGCTGATCGACTCGCTGCAGGCGCTCGCCGCGGCCGAGGACGTCGCGATCCGGTGGTGGAGCCCGTGGAACGAGCCCAACGGCCGGTTCTTCCTCTCGCCCCAGCGCACGCGCTGCGCCGCGGATGCGCCGTCGCGCGCGCCCCGCGTCTACGCCGCCCTGGCCCGGACGATGCGCCGGCGCCTGCGCCCCGGCCAGGAGCTCGTGGTCGGCGAGCTCGCCGACCTGCGGGTCGCGCGCCCTGAGCGCACGTCGCTGGCCGAGTTCGTCGCCGACCTGCCCGACGACGTCCTCTGCGCGGCCGCCGTCGTCGCCCAGCACGACTACGTCGAGCGCTCCGACCAGCCGGGAGACGCCGGCGCCGTCGGCGACCTCGAGGCCGCCCTCGACCGCCGGGCGTGCGCGGTGCGCACGCCGATCTGGGTCACCGAGACCGGCGTCGGCGACCCGCGCACGGGCGGCCGCCGCGTCGCCGACGCGGCCGGCCTGCGCGCCGACTGCCGCGCGCTGCAGGCCGCGCTCGAGCGCTGGGACGCGGACCCGCGCGTCGGCGCGGCGGTCCAGTACTCGGTCCGCGACGACCCGGCCTTCCCGGTCGGCCTGGCCGACGCCCGCCTGACGCGCGCGTGGCCCGCCTTCGCGCTGTGGCGCGCCTGGGGCGGCGACCGCGCGCCCGACGGGCCGGAGCCGGCGCTGCCGCCCGCGTGCGCGCCCGGGTCCCGATAAGGGCGCCGGCGTTCGTGCGCGAGGCCGACGCCACCGGCGCGCCACCGGGCTCCGTCGTGGTCCGGCTGCCGTTCCGCGCGCCCCTGCACGCCGACGGGCTGATCACCTGGCTCGGGGCGCGCGCCGTGCCCGGCGTCGAGGAGGTCGCGGGGCCCGCGTACCGGCGCAGCCTGCGGCTGCCCGCGGGCGCCGGCGTCGTCGAGCTGACCTTCGCCGCCGAGCACGTGCGCTGCGTCGTCCGGCTCGAGGACGCGCGGGACCTCGAGCCCGCGGTGCGGCGCTGCCGCGCCCTGCTCGACCTCGACGCCGACCCGGTCGCGATCGACGCCGCGCTGGCCGCCGACCGCCGCCTCGCGCCGCTCGTCGCCGCCGCGCCGGGCCGCCGCGCCCCCGGCCACGTCGACGGGCCGGAGCTCGCGGTCCGCGCCGTGCTCGGCCAGCAGGTGTCCGTGGCGGCTGCGGCCACGGTGGCCGGGCGGCTCGTCGCCGCGGCCGGGGAGGCGCTGCGCGCACCCGTCGGCGGCGTGACGCACCTCTTCCCGGCCCCCGGTGCGCTCGCGACCGTGCCGCTGCCGCTGCCAGCGGCCAGGGCGCGGACGCTGCGGGCGCTCGCGGCGGCGCTCGAGCGCGGCGAGCTGCAGCTCGACCCCGGAGCCGATCGCCGGGCCGCCCGCCGCGCGCTGCTCGCGCTGCCGGGGGTCGGGCCGTGGACGGCGGAGATCGTCGCGTTGCGGGCGCTGCACGACCCGGACGCCTATCCGGCCGGCGATCTCGCGCTGCGCCGTGCGCTCGCGGCGCTCGGGCCCGGAGCGGATCCCGAGCGCTGGCGGCCCTGGCGCGCCTACGCCGCGCAGCACCTCTGGGCGCTCGCGGCACGGGCCGCCGGGGCGCCCGCCGCCTGAGCCGGCGAACTGCGGGCCATGCCCCGGTTGCAGCTCGCCCACGCCGGCGACGGCGTGCCTTACCGCCCCACCCCGACCCGCTGCCCGCACACGGCGCCTTGCCCTGCCGTGGCACGCTCCAGGGGCTAGTGGGCCTTCTCGCAACGTTTGACCGCAAACGGCGGACGCCGATCACCGCCTGGCTTTGTCCTCGGTCGCGGCAATGGCTCCACCATTGCTCGCTCCCTGCGTCCTCGCCAGTCGGCGCCGGCGCCTCGCCGTTTCGGCCCAACGTCACGAGAAGACCCACTAGGGCTGGCCCTCGACGACCCCGGGCACGCCGGTGTTCGTCGAGTACTTCGGCTGGATCTTCGCGTCCGGGCGAATGTGGTGCACGGCCTGGGAGACCGCGATCGCCGCCTCCGCGTAGCCCGTGGCAATGAGCTTGAGCTTGCCGTCGAAGGTCGTGATGTCGCCGCACGCCCAGACGCGGTCGAGCGAGGTCCGCAGAAGCCCGTCGACCTTGATCGCACCCTTCTCGATCTCGAAGCCCCAGTCCTTGAGCGGGCCGAGCGCCGTCTTGAACCCGAGCTGCAGGAGGATCGCGTCGCAGGGCACCTCGACGACGTGATCGGCGTCCTCGGAGTGGCAGAGCGTCACCGACTCGACGTTGCCGTTGCCCGCGACCTCCTTGACCTGGTAGGGCACGTGGACGTCGATGCGTCCGGCGGCGTGGGCGTCCATGACCTGATTGACCGTCGCCTCGTGGGCCCGGAAGCCCTCGCGGCGGTGGACGAGCGAAACGCGCTCGGCGGTGTCGAGGAGGTTGACGACCCAGTCGCAGGCCGAGTCCCCGCCGCCGATGATCACGACGCGCTTGCCCTCGAACTCGGACTTCGACCCGACGAGGTAGTGCGCGCCCCGGCCCTCCCAGGCGTCGAGGTCGTAGCCCGGGAGCTTCTTGGGCTCGAACGCCCCGTGCCCGCCGGCGACGACGACCGTGCGCGAGCGCAGGTCGCCGCGATCGGTGTGCAGGAGGACGAGGTCGTCCTCCCACGAGATCGCGAGCGCCGACGTCTCGAGGTGGAGCGGCACGTCGAACTGCTCGAGGGTCTGGCGGCGGTGCAGCTCGACGAGGTCGCGGGCGAGGATCCTCGGATGCCCGGGCACGTCGAAGATCCACTTCTCGGGATAGAGCGTCGTGAGCTGGCCACCGATCTCCGGCAAGGAGTCGATGATCCGCGAGCTCGCCTCGCGCATGCCCGCCCAGAAGGCGGCCGACAGCCCCACGGGGCCGGCGCCGATGATCGTGATGTCGCGCACCTCGTCGAGATCGGCCGTGCTCATCGCACGAGCGTCTCGAGCGCCGGGATCGGGTCGCCGTCGAGCGCGTTGAGCGCGCGCTCGAGCGAGACCGCCAGGCACGTGAAGCTCGGCGTGTCGCGCAGCGTGTACGACGACGCCTCGGTCGTGCGCAGGCGCTGGACGAGGTCGAGGAACGCGCCGGCGTCGTCGGTGTCGAAGGCCACCACGAACTCCTGGTCGTCGAGGCCGAAGCAGTACGTCGTGTGGTTGTCGACCGCGGGCGTCTCGCGGCCGACGCGGATGTGCTCCTGCATGATCCGCCAGCGCTCCTCGCGCGGCAGCGCGTACCACGCGCGCGTCTTGACGAACGGATAGACGAACAGGTAGCGCCCGCGGAAGCCACGGGGCACGGTGCGGAGCTCGTCGGAGTACTCCGAGGCCTTGCGCAGCCCGAGGAACGAGTAGGGCTGCGCGGCCCAGGCCATGAGCCCGGCCTGGGCCAGGACGACGTGGAACTCGTGGATGCGGTCGAGGTTCTCGGTCTCGGCGACGAGCATGAGATCGGCGTCCCCACGCGTGCCCACGAGGCTGAAGGCCTGCAGCAGATGGTCGCTGGCGAAGTCCTCGCACGCGGCCAGGACCTCGCGCTTGTGGCGGGCACGCTCGGCGGTCTCGAGCTGGCGCCAGGCAGGATCCACCTTCAGGAAGGTGTACTTCACGAAGTGGCGATCAGGCACGACCACCAAGGATAGTGAGCACCCTCGACCATCCCGCCGGGCCGCCGGAAGGCCGGTTGCCCGCACCGGGGCCGCAGGCCCCGGCCGCTACGATCTACCCGATGCGGATCGCCCTCGTGTCCCCGTATTCGTGGACCTACCCCGGGGGCGTGTCGCGGCATATCGAGGCGCTGGCGCGGCAGTTCCTGGCCCAGGGCCACGACGTGCGCGTGCTCGCGCCCTTCGACCCGCCCGACGCCAAGTCGGCGCGGCGGCACCGCGGTGCCCGCCCGGCGGAGCGCGAGCGCCCGGACTGGCTCGTGCCGCTCGGCCGGACCGTCGGCTTTCCGAGCAACGGCTCCGTGTCGAACATCGCCTGGACGCCGACGGCGGTCACGGCGATGCGCCGCGAGCTGCGCGAGACCCGCCCCGACGTCGTTCACATCCACGAGCCGATCGCGCCCTGCGTCGCCTACGACGCGCTCGACGCCCGCGGCCCCGCGCTCGTGGGGACGTTCCACTGCTACTCGGAGAACGCGCTCTCCAACGGGCTCGGGAACGTCCTGGCCGGAGCGAGGCGCAAGCTCAACCACCTGCACGTCCGGATCGCCGTCTCCGAGGCCGCCGCCTGGACCGGGCGGCGCTTCTACGGCGGCGAGTACCGGATCATCCCCAACGGCGTCGACGTGCCGGCGGCGACGATCGCCACCGGCCCCCGCGACACGCGCTCACCGCTGCGCCTGGCGTTCGTGGGGCAGGCCGTCGAGCGCAAGGGACTGCCGGTGCTGCTGCGCGCCTTCGAGGCGCTGCGCGCGCAGGTCCCGGCCGAGCTCGTCCTCGTCGGCGCCGATCACGACGACGTCGCTCCGCTGCTGCTCGACGGCGCCGAGGGCGTCACCGCGCTCGGCAAGGTCGACGACGCGCGCAAGGCGCGCGCGCTGGCCGAGGCCGATCTGCTCGTCGCGCCCTCGCTGGGCGGCGAGAGCTTCGGCATGGTCCTGACCGAGGCCTTCGCCGCCGGGACGCCCGTCGTGGCCAGCGACATCGCGGGCTACCGCGACGTCGTCGCCGACGGCGCCGACGGCGTGCTCGTCCCCCGGGGCGACGCCACCGTGCTCGCCGAGACGCTGCGCGACCTCGCGCTCGACGAGCCGCGCCGCGCCGCGCTGGCCGCCCGCGCGCGCGCGAGCGCCGAGCGCTTCGCCTGGCCGGCCGTCGCCGGCGAGGTCCTCGGCGCCTACGAGGACGCGATCGCGCTGCCCAAGGCCCGCACCGCCGGCGAGCGCGCCGGCGTCTTCGTCGGCGCGCGGCCCGCCGACCTCGGCGCGCCGCGCCCGCCGCAGCGCCTGCCCAGTCTCGAGCCCGCGCTGGACGAGGGCCGCTCGCGCGTCCGGTCGCTCGTCCGCCGGTCGGCCGTCGGGGCCGCGGTCGTCGCCGGCGCCGGCGGCGCGTACCTCGCGCTCCAGCGCATCGGCCTCGACCGCATCGCGCAGAGCCTGCTGGCGGCCACCCCGATCTGGGTCATCGTCGCGCTCGGGCTCATGTGCGCGTCGATGGCCGTGCGCGGCCTGGCCTGGCACGCGACCCTGCGCGCCGCGCTCCCGGCCGCGCGCGTGCGCGTCTCCGATGCCCTGCAGGGCACGTTCGTGGGCGTGCTCATGTCCGCCACGCTGCCCGCCCGCCTCGGCGAGCCCTCGCGTGCGCTGATCGTCGCGCGCCGCACGGGCCGCCCCCGGGAGAATCTGCCGACCGTCATCGGCACGATCGTCTCCCAGACGGTCCTGAACGTGCTCGCGCTGGTGATGCTCGGCGCGGTGATGTTCTCGACCGTCGACCTGTTCGATCACCGCCACCGCGCGCTGCTGGCCTTCGCCCTCGCGCCGATCGCGGTGCTCGCCGTCGTCCTCGTCGCGCCGGCGCTCCTGCGCGGCGGCGTGCCCTCGCGCTCGCGGCGCGTGCAGGCCTGGGTCCGCCGCGCGCGCGCGGCGGCGGCGCAGGTTCGCGCGGGGCTCCGCGTCTTTCGCACGCCGCGCCTGGGTCTGAGCGCGGTCGCCCTGCAGCTCGGCGCCTGGGCCGTGCAGTGGCTGTCGTGCTACGCGCTCCTCGTGGCCCTTGGCCTCGACCACCAGGCGGGGCTGGGCGCGGCCGCCGCAGTGCTCTTCGCGGTCAACGTGACGTCGGTGCTGCCCGCCACGCCGTCGAACCTCGGCGTCTTCCAGGCCGCGTGCGTCGCGGTGCTTCACGGCGCCTACGGGGTGGGGTCGGCGGATGCGCTCGCCTACGGGATCATCCTGCAGGCCGTCGAGATCGCCACCGCGGTCGTCATGGGCGCGCCCGCGCTGGTCAAGGAGGGTCTCAGCTGGCGCGACGTGCGCCTGCGCGCGCTGCACGCGAGCCCGGTCGAGCTGCCGCCGCTGCCGGCCGGCCGCCGGCCCGAGGCGCGCGCCGGAGCTTGAGCGCGGGGAGCACGCCGGCGGCCGCCTGGGTCTACCTGCTGCGCTGCACCGACGGCTCGCTGTACTGCGGCTGGACGGTCGACCTCGATCGCAGGCTGGCCGCCCACGCGGCCGGCACCGCCAGCCGCTTCACCCGCTCGCGCCGGCCCGTCGCGCTCGCGCTCGCGCTTGCCATGCCCGACAAGAGCGCGGCCCGCCGCGAGGAGGCGCGGATCAAGGCGCTGCCGCGCGCCGGCAAGCTCGCGCTGATCAAAGCGGCGCGGCGCCGGCCGGGCAGTGCGGGGAGATCGCGCTGAAGCGCTAGAGCGCCCGCGCGCGCACGGCGGTGCCGTAGGCGCAGATCTCGGTCCACGTCGTCCCGAGCTCGGACGTGTCGAAGCGGAAGGCGATGACGGCGTTGGCGCCCTTCTCCTCCGCGGCCTCGACGAGCCGCTCGGTGGCGTGGTCGCGGCCCTCGGCGAGCATCTTCGTCATGCCCTTGAGCTCGCCCCCGACGAGCGACTTGAAGCTCGCGCCGAGCTGGGAGCCGACGTTGCGCGCGCGCACGGTGAGCCCGAAGACCTCACCGATCACCTCTTCGATCTCGTAGCCGGGGAGGTCGTTCATCGTCGAGATCATCATCGTGCGCGCACGTTAGCCGTCAGAAGCGCCTCCCGCACGCGCTCGGCGACGGCTCCAGGGCGCCGGGCGACCTCGGCCCACGTCACGCGCAGGACGCGCTCGCCATGGGCCTCGAGGGCGCCCTGCTTGCGCTGGTCGCGGGCCCGCTTGGCCGCGGTGGTGTGAAAGCGCGCGCCGTCGGTCTCGACCACTACGTGCTCGGCGGGGAACCAGAAGTCCGCGCGCCAGCGGCCGATCCTCACCTGCGTTAAGGGGCGCGGGAGGCCGTGGGCCGCGCACAGCGCGAGGAAGCGCAGCTCGAGGACGGACTCGACCTGGCCGGGGTCGGCGGCCCGGGCCAGGAGCGCTCGCAGCTTCACGGCGCCGCGTCGACCCGGGCGGACCGTGAGCTCGGCGGGTCGCAGGTGGTGGCGGACCTGCGCCTCCTCGAAGGCGTGCGCCAGGGCTCGGGCATCGAGGACGGCGGAAAGGTCGAGCAGCGTGCGCGGGAGCGTCGTGGTGGGGATCCCGTCGCGGAGCGTGCGCTCGCCGTCCGCCAGCCCCGCGCGATGGACGGTGATCCCAGAACGGCTCCCGATCCCGGCGGTCGTAATGACGGTGACGTCCAGGGCCGGGGTCGGGAGCCGTCGCGGGAGGATCGCCCACAGCGCGCCGGCGCTGTGGTGGCTCAGCACGGCATCCTGCCCGAGGGCGAGGACTGCGGCGAGCCACCACGCGTGCCGCGTGAGCGCCGGGTGCCCGACCGCGTAGACGCCGGTGTGCACGCGGTGCAGCCAGCCGTCCTTGACGAGGTGGTCGATCCTGCGCTTGGACGCCCCCGAGCCGAGCATCTGGCGACGGGTCACCAGCCCCTTCTGGGCCGCGGCGAGCTCGGCGATCCGTCGAGTGTCGCCTTTTCCACGCATACGGTGGAAGAGGCGACACTCGCCGCGTTCTCGCCCCCTCAGCCGACCGCGGCGCGCGCGGCCGGGTCGCGCTCGGTGCCGGCGATGAGGTCGTCCTCGGCCTCGCCCTCGCGCTTGGGCAGGAACCCGGACCTCATGCCGAAGTAGACGGCCTGCGGGTGGTGGGCGACGATCGCGACGGTCGACTGCTCGGGCTCGACGGCATAGCCGCTCGAGAGCCGGAGCCCGATCGAGGATGCATCGAGCAGCCGGAAGACCTTCTCGTGCTCGGACTGCTCGGGGCACGCCGGGTAGCCCCAGGAGTAGCGCCGGCCCTGGCCGCGCCCGACGCCGAGCTCGCGGCGCACCTGCGCGTGCAGCCACTCGGCCAGGCCCTCGGCCGTCTGCACGCCGAGCCCGTGGGTGAAGAGCTGCTCGGCGAACTCGCCCTCGGCCTCGAGGCGAGCCATGAGCGCGGTGACCTCGTCGCCGGCGGTCACCGCCTGCAGCGCGACGACGTCGAGCTCGTCGCTGCCCCGGGGGCGGAAGAAGTCGGCCAGGCAGATGCGGTCGTGCTTGGGCTGGCGCGGGAAGACGAGGCGCTCGAGCTCCGTCGAATGGTCCTCGGGGTCCACCAGCACGACCTCGTTGCCCTCCGCGTAGCAGGGCCAGTACCCGAGCTTGGCGCGCGGGTGCAGGTAGTCGGCCTCGCGCCACATCCGCTCGAGGCGCGGGCGGAAGTCCTCGTCGACGAGCTTGCGCCAGGCCTCGCCCTTCACGCCGCGCCCGCCCCAGTGCAGCTTGAAGAGCACGTGCGTGTCGAGGTGGTGGAAGACCTCGTCGAGGTCGACGTCCACCTCGCGCGCCCCCCACCACGGCGGCGCCGGCACCGGCGTGTCGGTCCGCGCCGCCGAGCGCACGCTCGCGTCGGTGACGTCGCCCTGCTCGGGCTCGGCGCCCTTGTCGCGCAGCCGCGCGGCCGCGTCGCGCGTCTTGGCCACGAGCGCCGCGCGCGCCTGCGCGTCGACGATCTGGTCCATCTTGGCCAGACCCTCGAAGGCGTCCTTGCAGTAGAAGACGCCGGGGTCGTAGAGGTCCTCGCTGTCCAGCCCGCCCGGATAGAGCGCCCGCAGCCCGAAGTCGCGGTTGATGGCGGCGCCGCCGATGAGCACCGGGAAGCCCAGCCGCTGGCTGTGGAGCTCCTGGACGCAGAGCGGCATCTGCTTGGAGGTCGAGACGAGCAGGGCGCTGAGCCCGATCGCCGTGGCGTCGTGCTCCTTGGCGGCGTCGATGATCGTCCCGATCGGCACCTGCTTGCCGAGGTCGACGACCGTGTAGCCGTTGTTGGACAGGATCGTGTTGACGAGCGACTTGCCGATGTCGTGCACGTCGCCGAAGACGGTCGCGATGACGACCGTGCCCTTCGTGTAGCCCTCGATGCGGTCGAGGAAGTTCTCCAGCCGCGCCACCGCGCGCTTCATGACCTCCGCGCTCTGGAGCACGAACGGCAGGATCAGCTCGCCGGCGCCGAACTTGTCGCCGACCTCCTTCATCGCCGGCAGCAGGACCTCGTTGAGCGTCGGGACCGCGCCGATCTTCTCGACGCTGCGGTCGATCCAGTCCTCGACGCCGTCCTTCTTGCGCCGCAGGATGTGCCAGTGCAGGGCCTCCTCGGGCTCCATGCCCTCGGTGGGATCCCCCGCCGCCGCGGCCTCGCCCTCGGCGCCCTGGCTCTCGAAGTGCGCGATGAAGCGCTCGAGCGCGTCCTCGCGGCGGTTGAAGACGAGATCGTCGGCCAGCGCGCGCTCGGCGTCGCCGATCTCGCCGTACGGCGTGATGTGGTTCGGGTTGACCATCGCGAGGTCGAGGCCGGCCTCGACGGCGTGGTGCAGGAACGTGGAGTTCAGGACGGCGCGCGCGCCGGGGGAGACGCCGAAGGAGACGTTGGAGACGCCGAGCGAGGTCTTCACCCCGGGGAGCTCGGCCTTGAGGCGGCGGATGCCCTCGATCGTCTCGACGGCCGACGGCTTCCACTCGTCGTCGCCCGTGGTCAGCGTGAAGGTCAGCACGTCGAAGATCAGCAGCTCGCGGTCGAGCCCGTGGCCGTCGCAGAGCTCGGCGATGCGCCGCGCGATCTCGACCTTGCGCTCGGCGGTCTTGGCCATCCCGACCTCGTCGATCGTCAGCGCGATCAGCGCCGCGCCGTGCTCGACGGCCAGCGGCGCGACGACGTCGAGCTTGTCGCGGCCCGCCTCGAGGTTGACCGAGTTGACGATCGCGCGCCCGGGGATCTGCTCGAGCGCCGCGCGCAGGACGTCGGGCTCGGTCGAGTCGACCTGGATCGGCGCGGGCTGCGCCAGCGAGACGCGCTTGACGACCTGGCGCATCTGCTCGGCCTCGTCGGCGCGCTCGGTCAGCGCGACGCAGATGTCGAGCACGTGCGCCCCGCCTTCGACCTGGTCCTCGGCGACCTGGACGAGGCCGTCGTAGTCGTCGCCGAGCAGGAGCTCCTTGGCCCTGCGCGAGCCCTGCGAGTTGACGCGCTCGCCCACGAGCGTCGGGCGCGGCTCCTGCACGAGCGGCGTGGCCGCGATCATGGCCGAGACGAACGGCGGGCGCGGCGCGGGCCGCGGCGCGGGGACGCGGTCGCCCGCGCAGCGCTCGCGGATGGCCGCGATGTGCTCGGGCGTCGTCCCGCAGCAGCCGCCGACGATCGAGACGCCGTAGCGGTCGACGAACTCGCCGAGCACGGCGGCGAGCGGCCCGGGTTGCTCGGGGAAGATCGTCTCCCCGCCCGGGCCCTGGAGCGGGAGCCCGGCGTTGGGGATGCAGTGGACGGGGACCGAGGCGAACTCGCCCAGGAAGCGGACCGCGTCGCGCATGTCCTCGGGGCCGGTCGAGCAGTTCAGCCCGATCGCGTCGACCCGCAGCGCCTCGAGCGTCGCGAGCACGGAGGAGATGTCGGTGCCCAGGAGCATCTTGCCGCCGTTGGGCAGCAGCGAGACCGACGCCTGGATCGGCACGGCGCGCCCGAGGACCTCGAACGCCTGGCGGGCGCCGAAGATCGCCGCCTTGACCTCGAGGATGTCCTGCGCGGTCTCGATGATGAGCAGGTCGGCGCCGCCGCGCACGAGGCCCTGGACCTGCTCGGCGAAGACGTCGACGAGCTCGCGGAAGCCGATCTGACCGAGGGTCGGGTCGTCGGAGGCCGGCAGATAGCCGGTCGGCCCGATCGACCCGGCCACGAAGCGGTGCTCGCCGGCGGCGCGGCGCGCGATCTCGGCCGCGCGCTGGTTGATCTCGAGCGTGTGGTCGCCCAGGCCCCACTCGGAGAGCTTGAGCCGGCTGGCCTGGAAGCTGTCGGTCTCCACGACCTCGGCGCCCGCGTCGAGCATCGAGGCGTGGACGCCCTCGACGACGTCGGGGCGATTGAGGACGAGCGCCTCGTGCGCGCGGCCGGGCAGCCGGTAGTCGTGTTCGAGCGAGAGGTCGAACTGCTCGAGCGTGGCGCCCATGCCGCCGTCGAAGACGACTACGCGGCTGCGGATGGCGTCGAGGTAGTCGCGCATGCGACGACCGATGCTACCAGCGATCGCGCGCAACCTTGACACGACCTTGGCAAGGTTGCAGGGGCTCCGGGCCGCGCCTAGCGTGGGCGCGTGAACATCCTCTCCATCGACGGTGGCGGCATCCGCGGGATGATCCCCGCGGTCGTCCTCGCCGAGATCGAGCGTCGTACCGGCCGCCGTGTCGCCGATCTCTTCGACCTCATCGCCGGCACCTCGACCGGCGGGATCCTCGCGTGTGCCCTGGCGCGTGCGGGCGACGACGGCCGGCCGCGGTTCGAGGCCGCGGAGCTCATCGAGCTCTACGAGCGCGAGGGGCCGGAGATCTTCCGCCACGATCCGCTCAAGGACGTCGAGTCGCTGGGCGGCCTCGTCGACGAGCGCTACGACGACGCCGCGCTCAACGACGCGCTCGCGCGCTATCTCGGCGACGCGCGGCTCTCGCAGACGCTCAGCGACGTCCTCGTCACGGCCTACGAGATCGAGCAGCGCAAGGCGTTCTTCTTTCGCACCACGCGTGCGCGTGAGGATCCGGCGGCCGACTTCCGGCTCGCCGACGCCGCGCGGGCCACGTCGGCGGCGCCGACGTACTTCGAGCCCGCGCTCGTCCGGGACGTCGCGGAGACGCGCTCGCTCGCGCTCGTCGACGGCGGCGTCTTCGCGATCAACCCGTCGCTGTGCGCGCTGGCGGAGGTCACCAAGGCCGGGCGGCGCGACGAGCTGACGATCATCGCCTCGCTGGGGACGGGGTCGCACACCCGGCCGCTGCCCTACGAGCAGGTGCGCCGCTGGGGCGCGCTGGCCTGGGCGCAGCCGATCCTCGACGTCGTCTTCGACGGGGTGGCCGACACGACGGACTTCGAACTCGCCCAGTTCCTGCCCGAGCGCGCGTACGTGCGGCTGCAGATCGAGCTCACGCGGGCCAGCGACGACCTCGACAACGCGACGCCGGCCAACCTCGCGGCGCTGCGCGAGGAGGCCGCGGCGCTCATCGGCGCGCGCTCGGACGACCTCGACGCGCTCTGCGCGACGCTCGTGGCCCGGACCTGAGCGGGTGCGGGAGGACGCGGCGCGACACGACGAGCGGGTGAGACCGGCGCGCGTTCTGGTGGTGACGTGGGCTCCCGGAGGCAACCTGCCTCCCTTGCTCGCGGCCGCCTCGCTGCTGGCCGCGCGCGGTCACCGGGTCGAGGTCCTGGCCTCGGAGGCGACGCGCCGCGCCGTCGAGCGCGCCGGCCTTCCGGCGAGGGCCTACGGGCGGACCCCGGCGCCCGACACGCGCGTCGCCTTCGAGCGCCAGGCGAGCGCGATCCTGGCCACGGCCGCCGGCGCGGCCGTCGCACACGACGTGCACGACGTGCTCGGTGCCACGCGACCCGACCTCGTCGTCGTCGACTGCATGCTGCCCGCCGCGATCGCTGCCGGTCAGGCCACCGGCACGTCCACCGCCGCGCTCGTCCATTTCCTCTACGGGCCGGCCAGGCGGGAGATGCTCCTGCGCGGTGGCGGCTGGACGACCGACGTCGAGCGCCTGAACGCCACCCGCCGCGCGCTCGGGCTGCCCGCGGTGAGCGGTGGGCTCGAGGCGTGGGAAGGTCCCGAGCTGGTCCTCGTGACCGCCCCCCGCTGGCTCGACCTCGACGTCGACTATCCGGCGAACGTCGTCCACGCCGGACCGCTCGGGCTCCGCGCGGACGCGAGGCGCCGTGACCGCCGCGGCGAGGACCCACGGGTGCTCTTGAGCTTCAGCACGACGGTCATGGACGGTCAGCCGCAGCTCGTGCAGCGCATCTGCGACGGCGTCGCCGGTGCGAGCGTGGACGCGATCCTCACGCTCGGCCCCGCCGTCGACCGGGCCGCCCTGCGCGTCCCGGGCAACGTCGAGGTCGTCGCGTGGGCCGACCACGACCGGCTGCTGCCCACCTGCTCGGCCGCGATCACCCACGGAGGTCTCGGCACCACGCTGCGGGCCCTCGCCCACGGCGTCCCGCTCCTGCTGCTCCCGCTGGGACGCGACCAGGCCTTCAACGCCGCGCGCGTCGCCCAGCACGGCGCGGGCATCCTGCTCGCGCCGAACGCCGGGCCGGCCGACGTCGGCGCGGCCCTGGAGCGACTCCTCGACGAGCCCGCCTTCGGCGCGGCGGCCGCCCGAGCCGCCGACCGCGTGGCCGCCGGCTCGCCCGACCGGCACGCCGCCGGCGCCCTGGAGCGCTGCGCCCGTCGACATCGAGGAGCTGCCGGTGCCGGCTGAGCGCCGGCGCCTCGAGGTGCTCGTGGGCGCATGGAGGACCGAGCGATTGACGAAGGCCGCGCGGGCGCCGGGCGCGCGGACCCGCGGGAACCGGTTCCAGACGCGGACGCGGCCCACCGCCCTGGAGGGGCGGTGGGCCGCGGGAGCGGGCCCGGCCTTTCGGCTGGGCACCGGCCTGGGCGGAGGAGGTCCGGCTACTTGATGAAGAGCATCTCCGAGTACTTCGGCAGCGGCCAGAGGTCGTCGGCGACGATGCGCTCGAGCCTGTCGGCGACGGTACGGACACCCTCCATCGCCGGGATCACCGAATCGCGCATGTGCTTCGCGAGCTCGAGGCCCTCCTCGGCCGGGTGGCCGGCGTTGGCCGCCTCGAGCACGCCGAGCGCCTCGACGAGCTCGTCGACCAGGCCCTCGGCCTCGCCCACCAGCCGCTCGACCCCGGCCGCGCGCAGCTCGGCCAGGTGGCGCACCGCCGCCGGGACCAGCATCGTCCGCGCGAGCGAGGCGGCCGTCTCGGCCTCGATGTTCAGCCCGGTCGTGTACTGCTCGACGAAGACCTCGAAGCGCGACTGGAGCTCGCGCTCGGAGAGCACGTTGTAGCGCTCGAAGGTGCCGACCGTCTGCTTCTCGACGAGCCAAGGCAGCGCGTCGGGCGTCGTTCGCAGGTTGGCCAGGCCGCGCGCCTCGGCCTCCTGGTACCAGGCCTCCGCGTAGTTGTCGCCGTCGAAGCAGACCTGCTTGTTGGCCGCGTATGCCTCGCGGACGACCTCGACGACGGCCTCGTCGAGCCCGGTGCCCGCGCCGACCTTGCGTTCGAGCTTGTCGGCCAGCCGGTCGATGGCCTCGGCCACGATCGTGTTGAGCACGGTGTTGGGCAGCGCGAGCGACATGCTCGAGCCGAGCGTCCGGAACTCGAACTTGTTGCCGGTGAACGCGAAGGGCGAGGTCCGGTTGCGGTCGCCGCCGTGCATGGGCAGCGGCGGCAGGACGGGAGTGCCGAGGCCGAGGAACGAGCCCGGGGTCGACGGGTCGCCCTCGCCCGCCTCGATCGTCTCGAAGATCTTGCGCAGCTCGGCGCCGAGGAAGATCGAGATGATCGCCGGCGGCGCCTCGTTGGCGCCGAGGCGGTGGTCCTGGCCGACGTTGGCGACGCTCGCGCGCAAGAGCGCCTGGTGGCGGTTGACCGCGTGCACGACGGCCGCGAGGAAGAACAGGAACGAGAGGTTCTCGTGTGGCGTGTCGCCGGGCTCGAGCAGGTTCAGCCCCGTGTCGGTGCTCATCGACCAGTTGTTGTGCTTGCCGGAGCCGTTGACGCCCGCGAACGGCTTCTCGTGCAGCAGGCAGACGAGGCCGTAGCGGCGGGCCACGTTCTGCATGACCTGCATCGTCAGCTGCTGGTGGTCGGAGCCGACGTTCGAGTTCTCGAAGATCGGCGCGATCTCGTACTGGTTGGGCGCGACCTCGTTGTGGCGCGTCTTCGTGGGCACGCCGAGCTTCGCGAGCTCGCGCTCGGTCTCCATCATGTACGCGAGGATCCGCTCGGGGATCGAGCCGAAGTAGTGGTCGTCGAGCTCGTGGCCCTTGGGCGGCTTGGCCCCGAAGAGCGTGCGGCCCGTCGTGTAGAGGTCGGGGCGCTCGAAGTAGTACTGCTCGTCGACGAGGAAGTACTCCTGCTCGGGTCCGACGGTCGTGAAGACGCGCCCGGGCTCCTCGTCGCCGAGCAGCCGCAGCGCGCGGACGGCAGCGCGGCTCAGCGCGTCCATCGAGCGCAGCAGCGGGATCTTGTGGTCGAGCGCCTCGCCGGTCCACGAGGCAAACGCCGTCGGGATGCAGAGCAGGGCGCCGTTGGGGTTCTCGATCAGGAAGGCCGGCGACGTCGGGTCCCACGCCGTGTAGCCGCGCGCCTCGAAGGTCGCGCGCACGCCGCCCGTCGGGAACGAGGACGCGTCGGGCTCGCCCTGGATCAGCTCCTTGCCCGAGAAGTCGGCGAGCGAGCGCCCGTCGCCCGTGGGCTCGTAGAAGGAGTCGTGCTTCTCGGCCGTGGACCCCGTGAGCGGCTGGAACCAGTGCGTGAAGTGCGTCGCGCCCTTCCCGAGCGCCCACTCGCGCATCTCCTTGGCCACCGCGTCGGCCAGTGACGGGTCGAGCGCCTCGCCGCGGTGGAGCGTCGCCTGCAGCTGGCGGAAGACGTCCTTGGGCAGGCGCTCGCGCTGCACCGAGAGGCTGAAGACGTTGTCCCCGAAGGGGTAGCTGCCGGGCTCGGTCAGGTCGGGCGCGCCGAGGGCGGCGCCGTTGGCGCTCCACTGGGCGGCGGTGACGTTCTGCTGGCGGGTTCTGGCCATGGGCGGGGTCGATCCTCCTGGTTCGGGCTGCGCAGTGTGCGACGTTAGGACGCGGTCGGCGCCCGGACCTTATCCAGCGGTCGAAACATCGGCGCGGCGCCTTCGCCCTGGCGTCCACGCGGCCTCGACAGCATGGCGAAAGCCGCGCGGAAAATGTTCGACACGGGGCTAAACAGATGGCCCGGCCCGGGACCCAGACTGCGGGGCGCACTCGACCCTGGAGGATTCATGAGACGCTCGTCAGCGGCTCGCGCGCTCGTCGCGGGCCTAGTCGTGTCGCTCCTGCTGCCCGCCGCGGCGATGGCGGACACCTTCGACGCCGCGGGCAAGGGGCTGCCCGACTCCGTCGGCATCAACTCGATGTGGGTGATCGTCGCCGGCGTCCTGGTCATGTTCATGCAGGCCGGCTTCGCCTTCCTGGAGATCGGCTTCTCGCGCGGCAAGAACGCCGGGACGGTGGTCGCGAAGATCCTCACGAACTTCTCGATCGCCGGGCTCTGCTACTGGGCCGTCGGCTTCGCCTTCGCGTTCGGCGCGGGCAAGCTCATCGGCCACGACGGCTTCTTCCTGCGCGACTACGGCGACCCGCAGACAGCGTTCCCGATCATGGGGCTGTCCGACGCGACCGTCGAGGCGAAGTGGTTCTTCCAGTTCGTCTTCTGCGCCGTCTCGCTGGCGATCGTGTGGGGCACGACGCTCGAGCGCATCAAGTTCGGCGTCTACATCATCTACGCCGTCCTCTTCGCCTCGCTGATCTACCCGATCGGTTCCCACTGGGTCTTCGGCGGCGGCTGGCTGCAGACGAGCGTCGGCATGCAGGACTTCGCCGGCTCGACGGCCGTCCACCTGATCGGCGCGACGGGCGCCCTCGCGGCGCTGCTGCTGCTCGGGCCGCGCACGGGCAAGTACGACGCCAAGGGCAAGCCGCGGGCGATCCCCGGCCACAACATGCCGCTCTTCGGGCTGGGCATCCTGATCCTGTGGCTCGGCTGGTTCGGCTTCAACCCGGGCTCGACGCTCAACGCGCTCGACGGTCGCTTCACCGAGGTCGTGCTCGTGACCCAGCTCGCCGCCTGCGGCGGCGTCCTGATGGCGATCCTCACGGCGTACTGGAGGACGAACCAGATCGACATCGGCATGGCCGGCAACGGCGCGGTCGCCGCCCTCGTGGCGATCACGGCGCCCTCGGGCTACGTCCAGCCGTGGACGGCGCCGATCATCGGCGGCGTCGCCGGCGTGATCGTGGTGCTCGGCGTCTACGCGATCGACAAGTACATCGACGACCCCGTGGGCGCGCTCTCCGCGCACGGCCTCGCCGGCATCTGGGGCACGCTGGCTTGCGGCCTGTTCACGTCGCCGACGCTGGCCAAGTTCAACGGGGTCGGCAACCCCGACGGCGGGCTCGTCTACTCGGGCTCGTTCAAGCAGCTCGGCTACCAGGCGCTCGGCGTCGTGACCGTGTTCGCGTTCGTATTCGCCCTCAGCTACCTCACCTTCCTGGCGATCAAGGCCACGTACGGCCTGCGCGTCTCCGAGGAGGAGGAGCACGCCGGCCTGGACATCTCCGAGCACGGGATGTACGGCTATCCCGAGCAGTTCATCCCGACGCCGGAGCTCGTGGGCTACGGTGCCGCTCCCCATGTCGCGCCGCCGGTGACGGCCGGCCCGATCACCACCCCGAAGGAGGTGCCGGCGTGAAGAAGATCGAGTCGTACATCCGCCACGAGGCGTTCGAGCCGATCCGGATGGAGCTCCTGAGCCTCGGGTTCCCGTCGCTGACCATCAGCGAGGTCAAGGGATCCGGGCGCCAGAAGGGGATCACCGAGAGCTACCGCGGAGCGGAGCTGACCAACTACCTGCGGCCGAAGATCAAGCTGGAGTGCGTGGTCGCCGACCGTGACGTGCAGACGATCGTCGACACGATCCTCAAGCACGCGCGGACCGGCGCCGTCGGCGACGGCAAGCTCTTCGTGCTGCCGGTGGACGAGGCCTACCGCGTCCGGACCGGCGAGGCCGGCGAGGAAGTGCTCCAGGCCCACCCCGACCCGGCCGCGGCCGTCACCTAGGGGGCGGCGTTCGGATGGCGCTCGGAGCGGCGGGATCGGATCGCGACCCCGCCGCTCCTCGCCGTGCCCGGCCCAAGGCCGGCGCGGCGGGGGCGGCGGGGCTCGTCGAGCGCCTGCGCGACGTGCACCTGCGCATGGTCGACGCCGTGCTCGGCGGCGACGGGCTCGAGGCCGTCGCCGGGCTGGCGGCGGAGGCCGCGGGCGCGCCCGTGGCGATCGTCGTGCCGCGCCTGGGGGAGGCGGTCGCGGCGCCGCCCGCGGCCGAGGCGCACGTCGCGCAGCTGCGGCGCTACGTCGGCGACCGCGTCAAGGACCGACCCTCGCAGGTGCCGCCGGTGGTGGCCGCCGAGGCGCCAATCCTCTCGGGCGACGAGGTGGTCGGGGCGGTCCTCATGCTCGCGGGCGACGACCCCGCGCCGGAGGCCGCCGAGTTCCTGCACCTCGCGGCCGTCGCCTGCCTGACCGAGGTCGCGGTCGAGGAGGCCAAGGAGGAGGTCGAGCAGAACCTGCGCGGCTCGTTCCTCGAGGACCTGCGCTCGCGCGCGGACCTCGAGCCGCGCGAGATCGTCCGCCGGGCCGGGCGGCTGGGCTGCGACCTCTCGCGCGGCGCGGTCGTCCTCTGCGCCGAGCTCACGAGCGATCGTCCGCGCCACGTCGTGGCCACGATCGCCGAGGACGTCCCGGGCGCGCTGGCCCAGCACATGGAGGGCCGCGTCTACGCGCTGCTGCCCGCCGCGGGCGCCGACGACGCGCCCGAGGCGACGCTCGCGCGCGCCCGCCGGCTGGCCGAGCGCCTGCGCCAGCACGGGACGGTCGGCCTGTCGAGCTTCTACGCCGACCCCGGCGAGTTCGCGCGGGCGATCCAGGAGGCCGAGCTCGTCCTCGACGTCCTGCGCCAGTCCGACGTGGGCGGGTGGGACCCGCACCTGCAGGACATCGGCACCGGCACCTACCGCCTGCTCTTCCGCGTCCTCGCCTCGCACCCCGAGGAGGTGCGCTCCTTCTACGAGGACACGGTCGCGCCGATCGTCCGCTACGACGACCAGTACCGCACGGACCTCGTGGGGACGCTCGAGTCCTATCTCGAGCAGAACTGCAACATGAACGCGACGGCGGCGGCGATCTACGCGCACCGCCACACCGTCGCCTACCGCCTCGAGCGCGTGAAGGAGCTCACCACGCTGGATCCGATGCTCTCCGAGGATCGCGAGCGCCTCGGCCTGGGCCTCAAGGCCTACCGCATCATCGCGCCGCGGCTGCCGAAGTAGCCCGGCGTCGCCGCGCAACGGTCCCGAGTGGTCGATCGACGGTCATCGGAGACCGTCGCGTGACCACTCGCCGCGCGTTGCGTCAGGCCAGGCCGAGCAGCAGCGCGAGCGCGAGCAGGACCGCGGCGATGCACGCCACGGCGAGCCCGCGGGCGATCCAGATCGTGGCCGCCGAGCGCCCGCCGGCGACGCCCGGCTCGATGTGGCGCGCCCCGATGGCCGCGGAGCCGGGCAGCGGCTCGGCCGCGCCGCGCGGGGTGGGCACGGCGCGGCGCGCCGGGCGCGCGCCGAGAACGCGGACGCCCTCGGCGCCGCCGCCGGCGCCGGGGTCGGCGGTCGCAGGGTCGGCCGCCGCCCGGGCGCGGGCGCCCCGCCCGCGGGCGCCCTCGGCGCCGCCGCCGGCGCCGGGGTCGGCGGTCGCAGGGTCGGCCGTCGCCCGGGCGCGGGCGCCCCGCCCGCGGGCGGTGGGCGGCGCGGCCTCGGCCGGGGCGTCGGCGACCTCGGTGGGCGGCGCGGCCGCCGCGGGCTCGGGCGCCTCGGCGGGCACGTAGCCGCGCGGGACGACGGCCACGGCGCGCTCGGCGCGCTCGCGCTCGCGCTCGGCCTCGCGGCGCGCCGCCTCGAGGTCGCCGCGGGCGGCCTTGAGCGCGCGCCGCGCCTCCGTCGCCTCGGCGCGCGCGGCGGCGATCCCCTCGTCGACGGCCCGGGCGGCCGCGGCGTCGCGGGCGGCGAGCGCGTCGGCGTGCGCCGCGTCGCGCGCGGCGAGCGCGTCGGCGTGCGCCGCGTCGCGGGCGGTGAGCGCGTCGGCGTGCTCGGCGGCGAGCGTTCGCAGCGCCTCGTCCTGGCGCACGCTGGCCTCGGCGTGCTCGCGCCGCACGGCGGCGAGCTCGGTCTCGACGGAGGACAGGCGGCGCGCGACGTCGTCGCGCTCGAGCCGCAGGCCGTCCGCCTCGGCGTCGGCGCGCTCGCGGGCCTCGCGCTCGACCTCGGCGCGCGCCAGCGCCGCGCCGGCGGCGTCGCGCGCCTCGTCGGCGCGACGGCGCTGGGCGTTGGCCTCGCGCGCCAGCCGCACGTGGCGGTCGGCCGGGCCGTCGCCCGCGTCGGGCGGAGCGTCGGGTTGCGGCAGCTCGAGCAGCAGCTCGCGGCCGACGGCGAGCGAGAAGCGCCGGGCGCCGAGCGCCTCGACCGGCACGGCGAACGTCGCGCGCCAGGCGGCGCCTTCGGGCTCGGCGACCGCGTTCGTCGCCGCGACCGCCCGGACCTCGAGCGTCTCGGTCTCGCCCTCGGCCACGAGCGCGGGCCGCCCGAGCCGCCGGCGCGCCGGCGCCCGGAAGCGGCCCTCGAGCTCGAGCAGGCCGGCGTCGGCGCCGGGCGCCTCGGCGGCGAAGCGCCGCACCTCGAAGAGCAGGCCGGAGACCACCGCGCTCATCGTCCGAGCGTCAGCGCTCCTCGGGATCGACGGGATCGAGCGCCTGGGTGCGCTGGCTGTCGGGCTCGTCGGCCGCGTCGTCGGCGGCCGGACGCGAGCGGCCGAAGAGCCGCGCGGCGCGCGGTGGAGCGGGCGCGTCGTCGCCGGCATCCGCGTCGGCATCGACGTCGGCGCCGTCGGCGTCGGGCGACGCGGCGCCCTCGCGCGCATCGATGGCGGCCGCGCGGCGGCGACGCTCGCGCCCGCGCACGTCGACCGTGACCGAGATGCTCGCCGCGGCCAGCAGCGCGCCGAGGGCCATGAGCGCGGTCGCGGCGAGCGCGAGCCAGGCGCCCGCCCCGAGGTCGGCGCCGCGCGCCGCCGGCGGCGGATCGAGGAGCTGGACGGCCACGATCGCGAGCGCCGCGACGGCTACAAGCGGGAGCCAGCGCGTGAGCGGCGCGAAGCGCGGCGCGAGCGCGGCGAGCGCGTAGATCGCGACCCCCGCGAGCAGGAGGTCGAGCCACTCGAAGACGGCCCAGGCGTCGGCGCTGGGCTCGTACCAGTCCACGAAGAGGCTCGCGAGCAGCACGATCGCGCCGACGGCGACGACCGCGGTGCCCGCATCGAAACGCTCGCGCAAGGGGGGCGGGGGCTCCAGGTCGGGGGCGGGCGCTCCAGTGAAGCAGACGACCCCGTCCCCGTGCGCGGCGCAACGCGGCTGTCAGCCGCCGTCGCGCACGACCGCGCCCGTGGCCGGGACGACCCGCGAGGCGGGCGCGCGCCTGGAGACCTCGACGGTGAACTCGCCCTCGGGGCTGCGGTTGCCCTCGAGCACCGCCGCGGCCCGCCCGCCGAGGCCGGCCGCGACCCGCCAGCGGACCTTGTGGGTGCCGCCCTGCACGGCGGTCACCCGCCACTCGAAGCGCTTGACGTCGCCGGGCTCCAGGCGCCCGAGCGCCCACGTCGTGGTGTTCGCCGTCGTCCCGTTCCCCGGGGGGTCGTCGACGATCCAGACCGCGCGGTCGGGATCGGACAGGCCCGGCCGCTCGGAGCGCGTCGAGAAGCTGTCGACGGTGACCGCGACGTTCGGCAGCGCCCGCGAGCCCGTGTTCTCGACGGCGACGACGAGCCGCGCGGGCTGGGCCAGGCGCTGGTGCGCCGGGAAGCTGGCCTTCGCGATCGCCACCTCGAACTGCCCCGAGGGCTCGTCGGCGTCCTGGCGGACGCCACCGCCGCAGCCCGTCGCGGCGAGGACGAGCGCCGTCGCACCCACGGCCGCCGCCAGCCGGCGCGCGTTGGACCCGAGCCCCTCCACGGCGGCGAACGTACCACGCGCCCCAGCGCGGCGGTTGCCGTTTGGCCTTCGATCGGAGCTTTGCTTAGAGTGAGTGCCCGCTGCGAGCGGGCCCAGGCGCCTCGCGGTCCCCGGGTGTGTGCAGGAGGGAGGCAGGGATGGTGCGCAGCGTCGCCGACCGAGCGGTTCTTCCCACGAAGAACCTGCTCGAAGAGGTCGGGGACATGATGATCCTGACGGGCAAGACGATCGTCTCCGCCGTCAGGCCCCCATATCCGTACGGCGGCGAGTTCGTCTCGCAGTTCCTCTTCGCGTTGCGCCTGTGCTGGTTCCCGCTGCTCGTCTCGACTGTCGCCTTCGGCTACGGCGCGCCCGGGCTGCAGGCCGCCAACTTCCTGGTCCTGTTCGGCGCGCTCGACCGGCTCGGCGGCTTCTTCGTGCTCGCCTCGATCCGGGAGTTCGCGCCCTTCGTCACCGCGATCGTCCTGGCCGGCGTCGCCGGAACGGCCATCACGGCCGACCTCGGGGCGCGCAAGATCCGCGAGGAGCTGGACGCGCTGCAGGTCCTCGGCGTCGACCCCGTGAAGAATCTCGTCGTGCCGCGCTTCCTCGCGCTGATGCTCGTCACCGGCCTCTTCGACGTCTACGCGCTGCTGTTCGGGATCTTCGGCGGCATCGTCACGACGCTCGTCAACGACGCGCCGCTCGGCCCGTTCTGGGCGACGTTCTTCACGAACGCCTCGATCACCGACCTGTGGGGCAGCGTCCTGAAGTGCACGATGTTCGGGGCGATCATCGCGATCGTCTGCTGCTACAAGGGCATGACGGCCTCGGGCGGCGCCGAGGGCGTCGGGCGCGCGGTCAACCAGGCCGTCGTCATCGCCCTGCTCGGCGTCTTCGCCTTCAACTACGTCTTCACGCAGACGCTGCTGGCCACGCATCCGGAGATCACGGTGATCAAGTGACGGCCGCGCGCGAGTGGATCGCCGGCTTCGGCGAGATCGCGAAGTTCTGCGGGCGCGTCGTGGGGCAGGTCTTCGGCCTGCGCGTCTTCCGCTTCTTCGGCGAGGCGCTGCGCCAGGCCGGGTTGCTCGTGCTCTCCTCGACGCTCGTCATCTGGGGCCTGGTCTTCATCATCGGCCTGCAGTGCGGGATCGAGGGGGCGTACTTCAACCGGTCGGTCGGCGCGCCGGCCTACGCCGGGATCTTCAGCGCCTGGTGCGACCTGCGCGAGCTCGTGCCCTACGCCTTCGGCTACATGATGGCCGCCAAGGTCGGCACGGGGATCGTCGCCGAGCTCGGCTCGATGCGGATCTCCGACGAGATCGACGCGCTCGAGGTCATGGGCATCGACTCGATCGTCTTCTTGTGCGCGACGCGGCTGCTGGCCGCGTGGATGGTCCTGCCCTTCATGTACATCGCCGGCGTCGGCGCCGGGTTCTTCGCGAGCTACCTGGCGGTGGTGCAGCAGATCGGGGAGGTCAGCTCGGGCGGGTTCTTCCTCGTCTTCTGGCAGTTCCAAAATCCGCCGGACCTCTTATACAGCGTCATCAAGGGGATGGCGATGGCCACGGTCATCGTCCTCGTCGGCTGCTACTACGGCTACAACGCGCGCGGCGGGCCGGTCGGGGTGGGGACCGCGACGGCGAAGTCGATGGTGCTCAACATCGTGCTCGTGCACCTCATCGGGATGGTCTTCACGCAGCTCTTCTGGGGCGCGAACCCACGGGCGCCGATCGGAGGCTGACGATGGACGACGAACGCGACCGCCCGGGCGAGCCCTCCGACGAGGAGCCGGCGGAGGCGCCGCTCGTCGAGGAGCAAGGGCGCCGCGACGCGCACGAGCGCCGCTTGGACCCGGCGCCGCCCGCGGACAGCTCGCGCGTCTCGGTCGTCTCGGAGCGACGCGGGCCGCACGACGAGGATGAGTACCGCTGGCACACGGGCCTGAACCGGCCGACGGGCGCGCCCGACGCCGTCGAGTTCATCGACGTCCACAAGGCGTTCGGGCGCAACAAGATCCTCCGCGGCCTGAACATGGGCATTCCCGACGACAAGATCTCGATGATCCTCGGCCCGTCGGGAACCGGGAAGTCGGTCTGCATCAAGCACATGGTCGGCCTGCTCTACCCCGACGACGGCGACGTCCTCGTCCACGGCGAGTCGGTGCCGAACATGCACGACGACGAGCTCTTCGAGATGCGCAAGAAGTTCGGCGTCCTGTTCCAGGACGGCGCGCTCTTCGGCTCGATGAACCTCTTCGACAACGTCGCCTTCCCGCTGCGCCAGCACACGGACAAGGGCGAGGAGGAGATCGGCGAGATCGTCGACCGCCGCCTCGCCGAGGTCGGCCTGGGCGGCTCGCACGACAAGCTCCCCAACGAGCTCTCGGGCGGCATGCGCAAGCGCGCCGGCTTCGCGCGCGCGCTCGTGCTCGACCCCGGGATCGTCCTCTTCGACGAGCCCGACTCCGGCCTGGACCCGGTGCGCACGGCGCTGCTGTGCGAGCTCATCCAGGAGATCCACGAGGAGAACGGCGGCGCCTACGTCGTCATCACGCACGACATCATGAGCGCGCGCCGGGTGGCCGAGCACATCTCCGTCCTCTGGAAGGGGCGCATCGTCGAGTCGGGCCCGGCCGAAGAGCTCTTCAACTCCGACAACGCGTTCGTGCGCCAGTTTCTCTCGGGCGAGTCCCAGGGCCCGCTGGGCATGGAGTAGCCCGCCCATCGCCCCGGCGTCCACAGCCCGCCGGACCGTCGCCCGCGGCCTCGCCGTCGGCGCCCTCGTCCTCGCGGCCGCCGTCGTGGCGTGGATCGCCCTGCGCGGCGCGAACGAGACGACCTACAAGCTGCGCTTCCAGAGCGCGGGCCAGCTCGTCAAGGGCGACGACGTCCAGGTCGGAGGCCGGCGCATCGGCTCGGTGCAGGACATCACGCTCACCGACGACAACCAGGCCGAGATCACGGTTGGGGTCTCGGGCGAGTTCGCTCCGCTGCACGACGGCGCTACGGCGGTCATCCGCGCGACGTCGCTGTCGGGCATCGCCAACCGCTACGTCGCGCTGACGCCGGGCCCGAACTCCAACCCCAAGCTCCCCGACGGCGCGACGCTGGGCACCGAGCGGACGACGTCGATCGTCGACCTCGACCAGGTCTTCGACACGCTCGACGCTCGCACCCGCAGGTCGCTGCAGAAGGTCATCCAGGGCGGCGCGCGCTGGTACGACGGACGCGGCGTGCAGGCCAACGCCTCGGCGCGCTACCTGAGCCCGGCGCTGAGCCAGTCGCAGCGGTTGTTCGCCGAGCTCGTCCGCGACCAGGAGAGCCTGAGCTCGTTCTTGACGAACGCGCGGCGGGCCGTCGGCCCGCTCGCGCGGCGCCGCGGCGAGCTCTCCGCGCTCGTGGGCAACGCGAACACGACGGCGGCCGCGATCGGCGACGAGAACGTCGCGTTGAGCGACGCGCTCGGCCTGCTGCCGGGGACGCTGCGCAAGGCGAACACGACGTTCGTCAACCTGCGCGCCACGCTCGACGACCTCGACGTCCTCGTGGCCGCGTCCAAGCCGGCCACGAAGCGCCTCGCGCCGTTCCTGCGCGAGCTGCGCCCGCTCGTCGCCGCGGCCCGCCCGACCGTGCGCGACCTGTCGACGCTCGTGCTTCGCCCCGGCCCCGGCAACGACCTCACCGACCTCCTGCGGCGCACCCCGCGCCTCGAGCGCGTGGCTCGGCCCGCGCTGGCACACTCGATCGCGGCCCTCCGCCGCGCCACGCCCGTGCTGAAGACGGTCCGGCCCTACACGACCGAGCTCGTCGGCTGGCTGCGCGACTACGGCATCGTCGCCGCCAACTACGACGCCAACGGCCACTTCGCCCGGATCGCGCCGCTCTTCAGCCAGTACCGGTTCACCGACAGCCCGACGGGCGGGACGCTCACGCCGATCCCGGCGAGCGACCGCCTGACCTACTTCCAGCACGGGGCCGTCAAGCGCTGCCCCGGCGCCGCCTCGCAGGCGCCCGCCGACGGCTCGGCGCCGTTCACCGACGACGGGACCCTGGACTGCGACCCGAGCCTCGTGCTCCCGGGTCCGTGAGGCGCCTCCTGGCCGTCGCGGGCGTGCTGCTGACGGCCTCGGCGGTCGTCGTGCTCGCCTCGGGCGCGGGCGACGACGAGGGCGCCTACCGCGTCCGGGCGATCTTCATGAACGCGTTCTCGGTCATCCCCGGCGAGGACGTCAAGATCGCGGGCGTCAAGGTCGGCAAGGTCGAGTCGCTGTCGGTGACGCCCGCCCAGCGCGCGGCCGTGGTGCTGCGGATCGACAAGCCGGGCTTCAAGGACTTCCGGGCCGACGCCACGTGCCAGATCCGCCCGCAGTCGCTCATCGGCGAGAGGTTCGTCGAGTGCGCACCGACGCAGCCGCGTCCCGAGGGTGCGCAGGTGCCGCCGCCGCTGCGGCGGATCGGCGCCGGCGCGGGCACGGGGCAGTACCTGCTGCCCGTCGACCGGACGGCCAAGACCGTCGACCTCGACCTCGTCAACAACACGCTGCGCCTGCCCGAGCGCCAGCGCCTGGCGATCATCCTCAACGAGCTCGGCACGGGCCTCGCCGGCCGCGGCGCGGACCTGCGCCTGGCGATCCGCAACGCCGACCCGGCGCTGAAGGCCACCGACCAGGTCCTCGCGATCCTCGCGGGCCAGAACCGCACTCTGGCCGACCTCGCGCGCAACTCGGACACGATCCTCGCGCCGCTGGCCCGCGACCGCGCGCGCGCGGCCGATTTCGTCGTGCAGGCCCGGAACACCGCGCAGGCCGCGGCCGAGCGCTCGGAGCCGCTCGAGCGGGGCATCGCCGAGCTGCCCGCGTTCCTGCGCGAGCTCACGCCGACGATGCGCCGACTCGGCGGCCTGGCCGATCAGGCGACGCCCGTGCTCGCCGACGTCGACGCCGTGGCTCCGGACGTCAACACCGTGGTCGCCCAGCTCGGCCCGTTCTCGCAGGCGGCGTCGCCCGCGCTGACCACGCTCGGCGAGGCGACGAAGACCGGCCGGCCCGCGCTCGTGAGCTCCAAGCCGATCATCGACGAGCTCGCCCGCTTCGCGAAGCCCGCCAAGCCGCTCTCGCGCAACCTCTCCGGCCTGCTGACCTCGCTGAAGACGTCCGGCGGGATCGAGCGGCTCATGGACTTCTTCTTCTACACGGTGGCCGGAATCAACGGCTTCGACCGCTACGGCCATTACCTGCGCGCCGGCCTGATCGTCAACCAGTGCTCGCTGTACACGACGACGAACGCCGCGGACTGCTCGGCGAACTTCGGCTCGGGGGAGGCGTCGGCCGCCACCGCCGCGCGCGCCGCGCGCGCGACCCCGCCGGCCCGGGTCGCCGCCGCGCGGCCCACGAGCGACGCCGCGGTCGCCGCGGCGGCGTCCGCGACGCGCGGCACCCGCGCCGACGAGGACCCGTCGGCGAGCCTGCTCGGCTACCTGCTCGGAGGCGGCGGCTGATGGGGCGCCGCGGCTCGGCCTCGATCGCTGCCAACCCCGTGCTGATCGGCGCGGCGACGACGCTGATCGTCGTCGTCGCGGTCTTCCTCGCCTACAACGCCAACTCGGGGCTGCCGTTCGTCCCGAGCTACGAGCTCAAGGCCGAGGTGCCCAACGCGGCCAACCTCGTCGAGGGCAACGACGTCAGGGTCGGCGGCAGCCGCGTCGGCGCGGTGACGGCGATCGAGCCGCGCCGGCACCCCGACGGCTCGGTCACGGCGCTGCTGACGATGAAGCTCGAGACGACCGTCAAGCCGCTGCCGGTGAACTCGACGGTCCTGGTCCGACCGCGCTCGGCGCTCGGGCTGAAGTACGTCGAGCTCACGAAGGGCTCGAGCGACCGCGGCCTGCAGGACGGCGCGACGATCCCGCTGCGCCAGGCGCGGCCCGCGCCCGTCGAGCTCGACGAGGTCCTCAACACCTTCGACGACAGGACGCGCGCGGCCGCGCGCGTGAACCTGAACGCGCTCGGCACGGCGCTCGCCGGGCGGGGCGCGGACCTCAACCTGGCGATCGAGCTCGCCAACCCGCTGCTGCTCGACCTCGTCCCGGTCATGACCAACCTGTCGTCGCGCCGGACGCGGCTCGCGCGGTTCAACGACGCGCTCGGGCGTACCGCGGGCCTCCTCGCCCCCGTGGCCGAGACCCAGGCGGCGCTCCTGCGCAACCTCGACACGACGTTCACCGCGCTGGCCTCGGTGGCGCGCCCGTACCTGCAGGACACGATCGCCGGCGCGCCCGCGGCGCTCGAGGCCGCCACCCGCAGCCTCCGCGCCCAGCGCCCGTTCCTGGCCAACTCCGAGGCCCTCTTCCGCGAGCTGCGCCCCGGCGCCCGGGCGCTGCGCGCCGCTGCGCCGGCGCTGGCGGACGCGCTCGTGGTGGGCACCCCGACACTGCGACGCTCGGTCGCGCTGAACCGGCGGCTCGTCCCGGCCTTCGAGGCGCTGCAGCGCTTCGCCGACGACCCGCTCGTGACCCTCGGCGTCAAGGACCTGACCGCGACGGCGAAGGTCCTCGAGCCGACGATCGCCTACCTGACGCCCGCCCAGACGGTCTGCAACTACGTGACGCTGTTCCTGCGCAACACGGCGAGCCTGCTCAGCGTCGGCGGCAAGCAGGGGACCTCGCAGCGCTTCACGATCATCGCCACGCCGCCGGGCCCGAACAACGAGGGCCAGCCGTCCTCCGCTCCGGCCAACGGACCCGGAGCGAACTTCCTGCACTCCAACCCCTACCCGAACACGGCCTCGCCAGGCCAGCCGCGCGAGTGCGAGGCCGGCAACGAGCCCTTCGCGTCCGGGCGCAAGGTCATCGGCAACCCGCCGGGCAAGCAGAGCGCGACCACCGAACGCACGACGGCGGCGGGCGGATGAGGCTCGGCCGCCGCGACCCCGACGCGCCGCGCGTCCCGCGCAAGGACCGCCGGGGGGCGAGCTCGTTCGCGGTCGGCGCCGTCGCGCTCGCGGTCCTCGTCGTGCTGTCGTTCTTCGGCTTCACCAAGCACGTCCCGTTCACCCACGGCTTTCGCGTCAAGGCCGTGTTCCAGTCGGCCAACTCGATCCGCCAGAACTCGCCGGTGCGGATCGCCGGCGTGAACGTCGGCAAGGTCAAGGCGATCGAGCGCAAGGAGGGCACGGATGCCGCCGTGCTCACGCTCGAGCTCGACGACGAGGCCCTGCCGCTGCACAAGGACGCCACGGCGAAGATCCGCCCGCGGATCTTCCTCGAGGGCAACTTCTTCGTCGACCTGCAGCCCGGGACGCCCTCCTCGCCGACGCTCGACGACGGCGACTCGATCCCACTCACCCAGACCTCGACGCCGGTGCAGTTCGACCAGGTGCTGAGCTCCCTGCAGGCCGACACGCGCAGGCAGCTGCAGAGGCTCCTCGACGGCCTCGGCACCGGGCTGACCGCCAAGCCCACGGCGGCCGAGGACGCCGACGCCGATCCGAGCACGCAGGGCCAGACCGCGGCCGAGGCCCTCAACGACGCGATCCCCTACGGCAAGCCCGCGCTCGAGGGGACGGCGATCGTCGCGCAGGCGCTGCGGGGCAGCGATTCGCACGATCTGTCCGCGCTGATCAAGGGCCTATCGCGCACGACCGAGGGCCTCGGGCGCAACGAGCGCCAGCTCGAGGACCTCGTCGTGAACTTCAACCGCACGGTCGCCGCCACCGCAGACCGCGCGACCGACCTGCGTACGAGCCTGCGGCTACTGGCGCCGACGCTGGCCAGCGCCGACCGCGCGCTCGACGCGCTCAACGCGGCCTTCCCGGACACGCGGGCCTTCGCGCGCGAGATCCTCCCCGGCGTCCGCGAGACCGCGTCGACGATCGACGCCGCCTTCCCGTGGGTCCGCCAGGCCCGCGGCCTCGTCAGCCCGAGCGAGCTCCAGGGCTGGGTGCGCGCGCTGAGCCCGGCGACGACCGACCTCGCGAAGGTCATCGACACGAGCGTGCAGCTGGCGCCCCAAGCCGACCTGGCCGCCCGGTGCGCGACCCGCGTCGTGCTCCCCACGGGCGACGTGAAGATCTCCGACCCGCCCCTGTCGACGAACACGGAGAACTACAAGGAGCTGCTCTACGGCCTCGTCGGGCTGACCGGAGAGGCCCAGAACTTCGACGGCAACGGGCAGTACCTGCGCTTCCAGGTCGGCGGTGGCGACCAGCCGGTCGCCGTCGACCTCGGCGGCGAGCGCAACTTCGGCAACGCGGTCGCCCGGCCGCTCGGGTCGCGACCGGCTTACCCCGGCAAGAAGCCGCCGTACAAGCCCGAGGCCCCCTGCTACAAGAGCGCGATCCCGAACCTCAACGGCGCCGCCACCGGCCCCTCGGACGCGCTGCGCTGATGGCTCGCGCGATCCGCAAGCACGCTCGCGACGCCGCGCTGATCGCCGGGCTCGTGCTCGTGGCGGCCGTCGTGGGTGGCTACATCCTCTCCAACCAGCGCTTCTACCTGCCCGGCTGGGTGCCGCTCGTGGGCTCGGACTTCGTCGACTACAAGGCCGAGTTCTCCACGGCGCAATCGGTCACGCCGGGCCAGGGCCAGACCGTCCAGGTCGCCGGCGTGGACGTCGGCGAGATCTCCGCCGTCGAGCTCGTCGGCGCCAAGGCCGTCGTGACGATGAAGATCCGCCGCAAGTTCACGCCGATCTTTCGCGACGCCACCGCCCTGCTGCGCCCGAAGACCGGTCTCAACGACATGATCGTCCAGCTCGCGCCCGGCTCCAGGAGCTCGGGGCCTGCGCCCGCCGGATTCGTGATCCCGGTCTCGCGGACGCTGCCCAACGTCAACCTCGACGAGATCCTCTCCGCGCTCGACGGCGACACGCGCGACTTCTTGACGATCCTGGTCACGGGCGGCGGCGAGGCGCTCGGCGGCCAGGGCCGCGAGCTCTCGGCGACGCTCAAGCGCTTCGAGCCGACGGCGCGCTACACGGCGCAGATCACCGGGGCGCTGCGGGAGCGCCGGCGCAACCTGCGGCGGTCGGTGCACAACTTCTCGCTGCTGGCCACCGCGCTCGGCGCCAAGGACGACGAGCTCGCCGGCCTCGTCGACTCGTCCAACCGCGTCTTCGGCGCGCTCGCCGCCCAGGACGTGCGCCTGCGCGAGGCGCTCGGGCTGCTGCCCGGCGCGCTCGCCGAGACGAACCGCACGCTCGGCAAGGTCGACCGCCTCGCGAACGAGCTCGGGCCGACGCTCGGCGACCTGCGCCCGGCGGCCCGCGCGCTCGGGCCGTCGTTGCGTCAGGCGCGCCCGTTCCTGCGCACGACGACGCCCGTCATCCGCGACGAGCTGCGGCCCTTCGCCCGCGCCACGCTGCCCACGGTCCAGGCGCTGCGGCCGGTGGCCGCCGATCTCGCGGTCATCACCCCGCGGCTCGACACCTCGCTGCGGGTCGTCAACCGTCTCCTCAACGAGCTCGCCTACAACCCGAAGGGCAAGGAGGAGGGCTACCTCTTCTGGGCCTCGTGGGCCAACCACAATGGCGCAACGGTCTTCTCCAACCAGGACGCCCACGGCCCGATCCGCCACGCGCTGGTGATCGCCAACTGCACGTCGCTCGGCGTCCTGCAGGGCATCGGCGCCGGCAGCCCGCTGCTGGGGACGCTCTCGGCGCTGCTACACCCGCCCCCGCTCCCGACGATCTGCCCGGGCTCGGCGCCGCCGCCGGCGACCGCCGCCCGCGCCGCGAGCGCGAAGGGATCGGTGCGCTAGGTCGTGCAGAAGCAGGCGCCGAGCCTCGCGCGCGTTCTCGTCATGGTCGGCTTCGCGCTGTCGTGCTTCGGCCTGCTGCTGTTCCTGTGGATGGCCTTCGGCGGCCCCGTGCCGCTCAAGCCCAAGGGCTACCGCTTCGAGGTGACCTTCCAGCGGGCGGGGCAGCTCGCGCAGGAGGCCGACGTGCGGATCTCCGGGGTCACGGTCGGCAAGGTCAAGCGGATCGAGCCCGACAAGGCCACCGGGGGATCGGACGTGACGATCGAGCTCGAGGAGCGCTACGCGCCGCTGCCGCGCGATGCGAAGGCGATCCTGCGCCAGAAGACGCTGCTCGGCGAGACCTACGTCGAGCTCACGCCCGGCCACGACGCGGCCGGCACGATCCCCGAGGGCGGCCGGCTCGCAGCCTCGCGGGTGTCCGGCACCGTCGAGCTCGACGAGATCCTGCGCGCCTTCGACGCCCCGACGCGCGCGGCGCTGCAGACCTTCATCCAGCAGACGGCGCTGGCCTCCGCGGGCCGCGGGCAGGACCTCTCCGACGCGCTCGGCACGCTCGCGCCCTTCGAGCGGGACCTCACGACCCTGCTCGAGATCCTCGACGCCCAGCAGGCCGACGTCCGCGGCGTCGTCCGGGACACGGGCGTCGTCTTCGACGCGCTCTCCGAGCGCGACGGGCAACTGCGCAGCCTCGTCGAGAACTCCGACCGCGTGTTCGCGACGACCGCGCGGCGCAACCAGGAGCTGCAGGCGGCCTTCCGCGCGCTGCCGACGTTCGAGCGCGAGTCGACGCTGACCGTCGAGCGCCTCCAGGAGTTCGCCCGGACCGCCAACCCGCTCGTGACCCAGCTGCGACCGGCGGCGCGCGAGCTCAGCCCGACGCTGCGGGACCTCGGGGCGCTGGCGCCCGACCTCCAGGCGCTCTTTCGCGACCTCAACCCGGTGATCAGCGCCTCCAAGGCGGGCCTGCCGGCGCTCGAGGGCTTCCTCGACGACCTGCGCCCGTTCCTGGGCGAGCTCGACGCCCCGGTGCGCCAGCTCAACCCGGCGCTCGGGTTCCTGGGCTCCTACAAGCGCGAGCTCACGGCGTTCTTCGCCAACTCCGCGGCCTCGACGCAGGCGACGTCGCCGGTCGGCAGCCGCAACGTCCACTACCTGCGCACGACGAACCCGGTCACGCCCGAGCACCTCGCCGCGTACCCGCGGCGGATCGGCACGAACCGGCCGAACGCCTACACGCAGCCGGGGGTCTTCACCCAGCTCGCCCGCGGCCTGCCCTCCTACGAGACGCGCCAGTGCGGGCGCCGCGACCCGACCGTCGACCTCGCGCCGTCGCCGTACGTCCCCGGCCCGCTGGCGGCGAACATCCAGCGGTTCTTCTTCGCCCCGTCGGGCCAGGCGACGGCCCCGCGCTGCCGCGGGCAGGGCAAGTTCACGGTCTCGGGGCGCACGACGACGTTCCCCCAGGTCCACGCCTCGTCCGGGCCGACCGCGGCCCCCTAGTGCCGGGGGCGGTCGCCGCCGGTACGGTGTCGGCGTCGTGAGGCTGTCGAGGCTGCTGGCGTGGGTCATGGGACTGGCGGCGCGGCGCCCGGCGGCCGTCGGGCTGGCCGTCGTCGCGCTCGCGCTCGCCGGCGGCGTGCTCGCGCTGCGCCTGCAGGCGACGGCCGCGAGCGAGACGCTGGTCGGCTCGGGGTCGCGCTCGGCCCAGGCCACCGCGCGCCTGCACGAGCGCTTCGGCGAGGAGGCCGTGTACGTCCTCGTGCGCGAGCCGGTCGCCCGGCTCGTGCTGACCTCGGACCTCGGGCACGTGCTCGGCCTCGAGGGCTGCCTGTCGGGCAAGCTGCCCTCCGACCGGCGGGCCCCGGGCGGCCCGCAGGGACCGTGCGCGCGGCTCGCGCGCACCAAGCCGGTACGGGTCGTCTTCGGGCCGGGCACGTTCCTCAACGAGGCGGTCGGGCGCATCCAGGGCGAGCTGCGCGCGCGCTCCCGGGGCGCCGCGGCCGACGGCGCCCGCGCGGCGCGCGCCGCGCGGGCGCTCGCCCGCGCCCAGGGACGCGGCCCGGCGCAGGCGCGGAGGCTCGGCGAGCAGGCCCGCGCGCTCGTCCAGGCGCAGTTCACGCGCGACGTGCTGACGCTCGCGGTGCGCTACGGCATCACGAGCGCGCCGAGCCTCGACGACCCGGCGTTCGTCTCGCGCATCGTCTTCGACGACAGCCGCGGGGCGGGCGTGCCCAAGGCGCGCTTCGCCTACCTCTTCCCGACCCCGAACGCTGCGCTCGTGCAGGTCCGGCTCAAGCCCGGCCTGGGCGACGCCGCCCGCCGCGACGCCATCGGCCAGATCCGTCGGGCGGCGGCGATGCCGCAGTGGCGCCTGCCCAACGGCAAGGGCTCCTACCTCGTCACCGGAGCCCCGGTCGTCGCGAGCGACCTGTCGTCGTCGCTGCCGCGCTCGATCGCCGTGCTGCTGGCCGTGGCCGTCGCGGTCATGGCGCTGACCCTCGCCCTCGTGTTCCGCGCCCGGATGGCGCTGGCGCCGCTGGTCGTCGCGCTCGCGGCCGCCGGCATCACGTTCGGGGCGCTGGCCGCCTTCGGGGCGTCGCTGACGATGGCCTCGATCGCGGTCGCGCCGATCCTGCTCGGCCTCGCCGTCGACTACGCGATCCAGCTGCAGGCGCGCGTGCAGGAGGAGCAGCGCGGCGGCGGCGGGGGGGCCGGTCGGCGCGGCTCGCTCGCGGACGCCGTCGAGCGCACGGCGGCGCGCGGGGCGCCCGCGGTGCTCGTGGCGGCGACGGCCACGGCCGCCGGCTTCGCGGTCCTGCTGCTGTCGCCGGTGCCGATGGTGCGCGGCTTCGGCGGCCTGCTCGTGGCCGGGATCGCGGTCGCCCTGGCGTGCGCGCTCACGCTCGGCATCGCCGCGCTGAGCGCCGGCGCGCGCCGGCGCCCGCGCGCGCCGCGCGCGCGCGGGCGCGGGGCCGGCGCAGGGGTCGCAGCGCTGCGCGGTGCGCGCGAGCTCGTGACCGCCAACCCGCTCGCCCGGCGGGCGCGCAGCGGCGCCGCCGGCGCCGGCGCCGGAGCGCTGCGCGGCGCCGTCGCCCGCCCGGGCCGCGTGGTGGCGCTTGCGGTCGCGATCGCCGTCGTGGGCTGGGGCCTGGACACCCGGGCCGCCGTCGAGTCGGACATCACGAAGCTCGTGCCGCAGGACCGCTCGGTGCGCGACCTGCAGGCGCTCCAGCGAGCGACCGGCGTCGGCGGCGAGGTGGACGTGCTCGTCACGGGCCGGCGCGTCACCGACCCGAAGGTCGTCGCCTGGATGACCCGCTACCAGCGCGGGCTGCTCGAGCGCTTCGGCTACTCCGATCGCCGCGGCTGCGGGCAGGCCGAGCTCTGCCCGGCCTTCTCGCTGCCCGACCTCTTCCGCGGCGCCGGGGCCACGAGCGCGGCGCGCATCGACGCGCTCCTCGACGCCGTGCCGCCGTATTTCTCGCAGGGCGTCATCACCCGCGACCGGCGCACGGCGACGCTCGCCTTCGGCATCCGCCTCGCCCCGCTCGAGCGCCAGTTCGAGATCATGCGCGAGATGCGCCGAGGCCTGCGCCCGCCGCGCGGCGTGACGGCCGAGCTCGCCGGCCTGCCCGTCCTCGCGGCCGAGGCCAACGACGCGATCGCGGCGCCGTGGCGGCGGCTGGCCGCCGTGGCCGCCGGACTGGCGGCGGTCGCGCTCGTGCTGCTCGTCGCCCTGCGCAGCCGGCGGCGCGCGTTCGTGCCGCTCGTCCCGATCGCCCTGGCCGGCGGCTGGTCGGCGCTCGTGCTCTTCGCGCTGCGGGTCCCGCTCAACCCGATGTCGGTCGTGCTCGGCGCGCTCGTGGTGGCGATCTCGACGGAGTTCAGCGTCCTGCTCTCCGAGCGCTACGCGAGCGAGCGCGCGGCCGGCCACGACCTGGGCGCAGCGCTCTCGCGCACGTACGGCTCGACCGGCGCGGCCGTGCTGGCCTCGGGGACGACGGCGATCGCGGGCTTCGCGGTGCTCGTCGTCTCCGACGTGCGGATGCTGCGCGACTTCGGCTTCGTCACGGTCGTCGACCTCGCCGTCGCGCTGGCCGGCGTCATGGTCGTGCTCCCCGCCGTGCTCGTCCTCGCCGAGCGCCGCGGCGCGCGCGGGCGCGCGCGGATGCGCCGCCGGGCGCGAGCCGGGGTCGGCTAGTGCGAGAAGGCCCACTAGTGCGCTCACCCGAACGGTGCGAGCGGGCCCGTTGATGCGGCTCGGGTGGCTCGCGGTCGCGGCGGCCGTCGTGCTGGTGGGATGGGTCACGTTCAACACGCTGCGCTCGGACGGCGTCGGCTCGGAGGGCGTGGCCGCCGGCCGGCCGATGCCGCCGTTCGCCGCGCCGCTGGCGCTGAGCTCGCTCGACGGCGACGTCAACGTCGCGCGGCGCGCCGACCAGGGCGCCGCCGGCCGGCGTCCGGCGTGCTCGGTGCGCGGCCCGCGGGTCCTCAACGTCTGCGCCCTGTACGAGCGCGGGCCCGTCGTCCTCGCCTTCCTCGCCACTCGCGGCGCGCGCTGCACGCGCGAGCTCGATCGCCTGCAGCGGCTGCGCGCGCGTCACCGGGACGTCGGCTTCGCGGCGGTGTCGATCCGCGGCGACCGCGACGAGCTGCGGGCCACGATTCGCCGCCACCGCTGGACGTTCCCGGTCGGCTACGACCGCGACGGCGTCCTGGCCAACCTCTACGGCGTCGCCGTCTGCCCGGCGATCACCTACGGGCTGCCCGGCGGCGTCGTCCACGACACGAGCATCGGCGAGCTCGACCTGGCCGGCCTGCGGGCGCGCGTCGGGCGGCTCGAGCGCGCCGCCCGCGCCCGCGGCTGGCGGCCGTGAGCCCCGCCCGCGGGCCCGAGCCCGATCCCGACCCCGAGTCCGGCTGGGTCGAGCGCGAGCTGGCGCTCGAGTTCCCCGCCCTCGCGCTGTCCTCCGTGGTGGTCGGAGCGCCCGCGGGTCGACGGCGCGGGAATCCTGCGCTCGCCGAGCGGATGCGCGCCCTCTCGGACCGGTTCACCGGCCGGCGGGCGGTGGCGATCCGCCGTGAGCCCGTGCCCGCGGCCTACCGCGCCTTCTTCCGCCAGGTCGGACTCGATCCCGACGTGCAGCGCACGCCGGTGGAGGCCGCCGTCGTCGAGCGCCTGCTGAGCGGCGGCCTGCGCTCGCGCGGGCCCCTCGACGACGCGCTGCTGCTCGCGGTCATGGAGACGGCCGTCCCCGTCTGGGCGCTCGACGACGGCGCGCTGGACGGGCCGCTCGGCCTGCGCGGCGCGCGCCGGGGCGAGCGCCTGGGGGAGGGGGCGCTGGCCTCCGACCTGTCCCCGCGGCGGCTCGTGGTGGCGGACGCGGCGCGCCCCGTCGCCGTCCTCTTCGGCGACGTCGCCCCGAGCGCGCGGCCCGCCGGCGCGACCCGGCGGCTGCGGCTCATCGCCGTCCGCGTCCCCGGAGTGCCCGCCGTCCACGCCGAGGAGGCGCTGTGGACGGCGGCCGAGGTGCTGCGCGCCGACGCACCCGGCGGGTAGACTCGCGGCCATGATCGAGCTCGACCGTCGCGCGAGCGAGCGAGCGCCGCACCGGGCCGACGCGCAGGACGGGCGCGAGCGTGCCGCGCGCGCGCAGCTGCGGGCCCAGATCGGCGACCTCGAGCGCCGGCTCGCGCAGACGACGATCGGCGCGCCGGACGCCGGCGGGCTCGCCGCGCTCGGGTCGCCCGCGCCGGGGGCCCCGCGGGTGCTGTCGCTGGGCGAGCTCGAGCAGGTGCGCGACGCGCTGGCCGACGGGCTGCGAGCCGCCCACGCCGCGCTCGCGCGCCGCGGCGCCGCGCAGGAGCGCCACCGCAGCCGCTTGGAGGCCATGCTGCTCGAGCCCGGCCGCCACCGCTTCGAGCGCGTCGCCCGCCGCGACCTGGGGGAGGACGGCTGCGGCGTCTGGCAGGTTCGTCCGCGCCTCGGGCTGATCGGGATGCTCATGGGCTGGTGGCAGGTCAAGCTCTCCTCGGGCTGTCCCTTAGCCGCCTGACACGCCGATGGGCCGCCGCAGCCGCAAGCGAGGGCTGACCACGCCCCGGGCCGCCCCCGGCGCCGTCGTCGCGCCGCGCGCGCCCACCCCGCGCGCGCGCACGCGCGACGCGCCCAAGGCGCCGTGGTCGCCGTTCCCGCTCGTCGAGCTCTGCGTCCTCGTCGCGCTCGCGCTGATCGCGCTCGGCGTGCTCACCGACGGCGGCCGGCGCGGCGTCCTGCTCGCGTGCGGCCTGACGCTCATCACGCTGGCCGGCCTCGAGATCGCCGTGCGCGAGCACGTCGCGGGCTTTCGCTCGCACTCGACGTTGCTCGCCGCCGCGTGCGCGCTCGCGGTGGTCGTCCCGCTCGCGCTCCTCACGGGCCTGCCGAAGCTCGTCCTCGCTCCCATCGCCGTGCTCGTCCTCGGAGCCGCCCTCGCGTTGCTGCGCGGCGCCTTCCGCGCGCGCTCGGGCGGCCTGAGCTTCCGCGCGTGAGACCCCACGGCGGGTCCTCCCGCGACGACGCCGCGGACCCGGCGGGGCGGTCCGCGGGGAGCGCATCCGAGCCCCGCCGGCTGCGCCTGTTCGGCCTGCACCACGTCACGGCGATCTGCGCGGACCTCGAGCGCACGACCGCCTTCTACCGCGACGTCCTCGGGCTCGCGCTGATCCGCGAGGGCCGCAACGACGACGATCCCGACGCCCGCCACTTCTGGTTCGGCGACGCGCACGGCACGGCGGGCACGCTCGTCTCCTTCATGGAGTACCCCGAGATGGAGCCGGGACGGGTGGGCGTCGGCTCGACGCACCACTTCGCGTTCGCGGTCGGTTCGAGCGCGGAGCTCGACGGCTGGCGCGAGCACCTGCGCGCGCGGGAGGTGGCCTGCACCGAGGTCTTCGACCGCGGTGGCCTGCGCTCGGTCTACCTGCGCGATCCCGACGGGCACATCGTCGAGCTCGCGGCGGCGGCCTGACCGGCGCCGCGCGGGGGCGGCGCAGGGCAGGGCCAGGCCCTCGCCGGGGCGAGCTCTCCGCGGGCCTCAGGCGATGGCGGCCAGCGCGGGCTGGAGCGCCTCCCGGCGCCTCGCGCCCGTCGGGCGCTCGGCGCCCCCATCGGCGAGCATCGTCGCGAGCGCGCGGCGCTGGCGGTCGGTCATCGAGCCGATCGGCTTGTTCTCGGACATCGGCACGGCCTGCAGGAACTTGCGTGCGCGCGTGTGGCCCCAGCGGCGCTGGCTCGTCAGCAGGTCGCCGACGGTCATGCTCACGGCCTCCCACGGCGAGGCCAGGATCACGTCGGCGGCGGTCATCTCGCCGACGCCGACACGGCGCTTGAGCGCGGCCCGCGCCAAGCGGACGGCGTTGGCCCTCCGGAGCGCCTCCATGTGCTGTGGCCCAGGGGCCATCGTCGCTTCTGCGGTCATCGATCCTCCCTGCTCCCTGCCCTCGAAGGAGCGCTCTATCGAGTGTGGACGTGCGTGTGTGCAGCGTTTGGCTCCGGGATTTCTGGCCTGAGCCGTCTGCCCCGCCACCGCTCCCCGATCAACCTGGTGGGGCGGCTCACGGCGTTCCCGGAACGTGTCGCCGACGCCGGGGCAAAGTACGCGAGAGCCCCGTTGGCGGTCAACTTGTGAAGGGCGGCAACACGCGCAAAGAGCATGGATTTCCTCCGAGTGGTGTTTCGGCCTCGCCGCCCGGCGCCTCGGCACCGGTTCCAAGCGGCGCGGTCGCCGCTCCGTCAGCGCGTCGGGGGACCCGGCAGCGGGCCGTGCGCGGCCTCGAACGCGGTCTTCACCGCGGCGAAGGCGTCGAGCGCGCGCTCGAGCGTCGGGGCGTCGTGGGTGGCCATGACGCTCGTGCGCAGCAGCGCCCCGCCGGGCGGCACGGCGGGGTGCAGCGCGGTGTTGACGAAGACGCCCGCGTCGAAGAGCCCCTTCCAGAGCAGCGCGGCCTTCCAGTCGTCCTCGACGAGCACGGCGACGATCGGCGTGACAGCGTCGCCGTGACGCACGACCTTGAAGCCCCGCTCGAGCAGCCCGTCGCTCCAGCGCCGCGCGTTGCCGAGCACGCGGGCCATGAGCTCGCGGCCGTCCTCGGAGCGCACGATCGCGAGCGCGGCGTGCGCTGCGCCCACGGCCGCGGGCACAGCGGCCGCGGTGAAGAGGAACGCGCGCGAGGAGATCCGCAGGTACTCGACGACGTCGGCCGGCCCGGCGATGAAGCCGCCGCACGAGGCCAGCGACTTCGAGAACGTGCCCATGCGCAGGTCGACGCGGTCCTCGACGCCCTGGAGCTCCGACGCTCCCGCGCCCCGCTCGCCGAGCACGCCCGCGGCGTGGGCCTCGTCGACCATGAGCCGCGCGCCGAAGCGCGCGCAGAGGGCGGCGATCCCGCCGAGCGGGGCGAGGTCGCCCTCCATCGAGAAGACGCCGTCGACCACGACGAGCACGCCCCCGCCGTCGCCCGCGGCGCGCTCGAGCGCGCGCTCGAGCTTGTCGAGGCGGTTGTGGCGGAAGGCGCGCAGCTTCGCGCGGCTCAGCAGGCAGCCGTCGAGGATCGAGGCGTGGTCGCCCGAGTCGGCCACGACGGTGTCGCCGGGCGCGAGGATCGTCCCGAGCGTCCCGACGTTGGCCTGGTGGCCGGTCGTGAAGACGATCGCGTCCTCGGTGCCGATCCAGTCGGCGATCTGCTCCTCGAGCTCGAGGTGCAGCGGGGTCGTCCCGTTCAGCAGCCGCGAGCCTGTGAGGCCAGTGCCGTAGCGGTCGAGCGCCTCGCGGGCGCCGCGCACGACGCGGGGGTCGCCGGTGAGGCCGAGGTAGTTGTTGGAGCCGAGCATGATCCGCTCGGCGCCCTCCATCTGCACCACGGGCAGGGCCGGCCCCTCGAGCACGCGGAAGTAGGGGAGCACGTCGGCCTCGCGGGCCGCGCGCAGCTGCTCGGCGCGCGCGTGGCCGCGGGTCTTGGCGAAGACGTCGATGCTCGTGTGGGGCATATAGGGTGCGCCGCCGTGTCCGTCGAGGTTCGACCCGTCGCCGGCCGGCGCGACGTCAAGGATTTCATAGAGCTGCCCTTCCGCCTGCACGCCGGCACTCCCTGGGTGCCGCCGCTGCGGCTCGAGCGGCGGATGTTCCTGTCGCGCCGGCGCAACGCGTTCTTCGGGCGCGGCGACGCGTGCCTGTTCCTCGCCGAGCGCGACGGCCACGTCGTCGGGCGCGTCAGCGCGCAGGTCGACCACGCCTTCAACGCCCACCACGGCAATGCCTGGGGAATGTTCGGCTTCCTCGAGCTCGAGGACGACGCCGAGGTCCTGCGCGCGCTCCTGGACGCCGCCGCGGCCTGGCTGCGCGCGCGCGAGCGCGACCGCATGGTCGGGCCGATGGACTTCACGATGAACGACGAGGCGGGCGTCCTCGTCGAGGGCTTCGAGCGCGAGCCCATGATCAGGCAGCCGTGGCAGCCGCGCTACTACGCCGAGCGCCTGGAGGACGCGGGCCTCGCCAAGGCCGTCGACCTGTGGACGTGGGAGCTTCAGATCTCCGACCGCGAGCACCTGCTGCCGATTCTCTTCGAGCTCTCCGAGCAGGTCGAGCCCAAGCACGGGATCACGCTGCGCAAGATGACCCAGCGCTCGCTGCGCCGCGACCTCGACCGCTTCGCCGAGGTCTACAACTCGGCCTGGAGTCGCAACTGGGGCTTCGCGCCGTACGGGCGCGCGGACCTCGACTTCTACGCCTCCGAGCTGCGCCTCGTGCTCGACTCGCCGTGGTGCATGGTCGCCGAGCGCGGCGAGGAGACGGTGGCGATCGCCATGACCTTCCCGGACATCAACCAGGTGCTGCGGCGCATGAACGGGCGGATCCTGCCCTTCGGGTGGTGGCACTACCTGCGCCGGCGGTGGATCATCGACCGCTGCCGTGTCGGCTTCCTCGGCGTCAAGCCCGAGTTCCAGCACACGGGCGTGGCCGCTCGGCTCTTCGTCGAGCACTTCGACCTCGCGGCGCGCACGCGCGTCAAGTGGGGGGAGATGGGCTGGATCCTGGAGACCAACCGCGCCATGAACCGGGGCATGAAGGCCATGCACGGGCGTGTCGTCAAGCGCTACCGCGTCTTCGAGCAGACGCTGTAGCCCAGGCCGTCCCGGGGCGGGTGTACGATCCGCCGGCCGCCATGGACCGCGCCCGCGCCGACGACATCGAAGAGCTCGACGGGGAGCTCGTGCCCGCCGCCGCGCCGGTGCCCACCGCGCGCGAGCGCCCGGCCGGCGTCGTCATGGCCCGGCAGGCCGCCGCGGTCGCCGCGACCTCGTTCGCGGCGGGCGCGGCGACGGTCGCCGCGGTGCGCGTCGGGCGCGCGCGCCGTGCGCGCCGGCGCTCGCGCAAGCTGCCCGCGGTCGTCGCCTCGCGCTCGTTCCTGGTCGACGTGCACATGCTCGCACCGCGCGACTGAGGCCCTCGCCTCCAAGCGCGCCCGCGAGCGTGGGCGCGACGAGTGCCTGACCGAGCGCGTTCAGGCGCGCGCGGAGAGCGCCCGCGGGCGCCGCCGGCCCGCTGCGCGCGCGGGCGCGCCGGCGCGCTGGGCGCGGGCGATCGCCTTGGCCGCGCGCGCGCCCTCGAGGCCCATGGCCCGCAGGTGCGCGGGGATTGGGACGAAGCCGACGAAGCGCAGCCCCGGGGCCGCCTCGTCGGCCCCCGTGGCGCGCGGCAGGCCGCGCTCGTCGAGGATGTCGAGGTCGCCCACGAGCGGCTCGAGCGCCGGCCGGTAGCCGGTGGCGGCGATGACGGCGTCGGGCTCGATCCGCGTGCCGTCGGCGAGCGCGACGCCGTCCTCGTCGAGGTCCCCGACGCCGGCGACGACCTCGATGCGCCCGTCGCGGACGGCGTCGATCGTCGCCCGGTCGACGACCGACGGCGCGACCCCGAGCCGGCGCAGACGCGAGAAGACGCCCTCCTCGGGGACCGGCAGCCCGACGTCGGAGAGGTCGCCGAACATCTTGGCCCGGCCCTTGCGCGCGACGGCGTCGGCCAGCTTCGGCGGGAGGCGGTGCAGGGCCAGCGCGATCGCCGGACCGCCCGGCGAGCGCAGGAACAGGTTCGGCGGCGTGCGCACGGCGAGGCGCACCCGGCCCGCGCTGCCCTCGACGAGGTCGTAGGCGATCTCCATCCCCGAGCAGCCCGCGCCGACGACGAGGACTTCCTGGCCCGCGAAGGGCTCGGCGTTGCGGTAGGCGGCGGCGTGCAGCAGGCGCCCGCCGAAGCCGTCGCGGCCCGGCCACGCCGGCAGGTACGGCGTGTGCTCGTGGCCCGTGGCCACGACGACCTGCGCCGCGCTCGCGTCGCCCGCCGACGTGCGCACGCGCCAGCCGCCGGCAACCGGGTCGAGGCGCTCGACGCGAGTGCGCAGGCGCACGTCGAGCGCATTGCGGGCTGCGTACCGCTCGAGATGGGCGACGACCTCGTCGCGCGCGGGGAAGATCGCGGTGCCGCGGGCGAAGCGGCCGTGCGGCAGGTTGGAGAACGGGCGGCTCGAGTTCAGCCGCAGCCGGTCGTAGCGGCTGCGCCAGGCGGCGGCGACGGCGTCGGCGCCGTCGACGACGGTCGCCGCCACGCCGCGGCGCCCCAGCTCGGACGCGGTCGCGAGCCCGGCCTGGCCGGCGCCGATGACGATGACGTCTGCAGTGTCCATGTCTCTCCCGGACGCCATCGACGGGAATCCCTTCCCGGGCAGGGCGACCCCGCTCGTCGCCGGCCGCTGGCCTCATCTGAGCCGCTACGGCGTCGCGTCCTCGGCCACCGGGCCCTCGCCCGGGAGGAACTCCTCGGTCAGCGCGCGGGCGGTCGCGGGCGCGCGCTCGAGCAGCCGGTTCTCGAACATCCAGCGCCCGTAGCGTGCCCAGGCCGCGCGGTCCATCCACCCGAACGGCTTGCCGGCGGGCGGAAGGAACGCGGGCAGCGTCGCCTTGACGCTCGCGAGCTGCAGCCGCGGATCGAGATCGCGGTTGGCCGCCAGCAGGGCCTGCACGCCGGCCCGCGGGTCGCGGCGCAGGGCGGCGTGGCCCTGCCCGAGCGCGCGCAGGAAGCGGCGTACCCGCGCGCCGCCGCGGCGCAGGTCGGCCGCGCGCGCGACGATGACGAGCTCGTCGTATGTCGGCACGCCGGCGCGGTCCATGCGGATGATCTGCGGGTCCTTGCGCGCCAGGCGCAGCTGCACGCCCTCGTAGTTCCAGAACGCGCCGAGCGTCGCGTCGACCTTGCGCGAGAGCATCGCCGGCACGAGGTTGAAGCCGACGTTGACCTCCTTGACCGAGCCGGGGTCGACGCCCGCCCGCTCGAGGATCGCCTTGAGGTAGGCCGACTGGTACGGGATCCCCGCGGTGCCGACGGTCTTGCCGCGCAGCCCCGCCGGCGTCCGCACCCCGCGCGCCCCGATCGACATGACCGAGGTCAGCGGCTCCTGGACGAGCGCGCCGACGGCGACGAGCTTCTCGCCGGCGTCGCGCGCGAGCAGCAGCTCGGGCTCGTAGGAGATCGCGAGGTCGACGCGACCCGCGGCCAGCAGCTTCAGCGGCGCCGAGGGATCCGACGGCGTCTGGATCTCCACGTCGAGCCCCGCCCGGCGGAAGTCGCCGCGGGCCTGCGCGGCGTACAGGCCCGCGTGGTCGGCGTTGGGCAGGTAGTCGAGCAGCAGCGACAGGCGCTCGGTCCTCGGCCCGGCCGTCGGCTCGCTGCGCTCGCCGCAGCCCGACAGGGCCACGGCCGCGAGGACGGCGACGGCGAGGACCGAGAGCCGGCGGGTCACGGGCGCGCGGCTCCTCGCGGTGGGCGGCGCGCCCACGGCACGAGCCGGCGCTCGGCCAGGGCCAGGGCGCCGAACAGCGCGACGGCGAAGGCGGCGAGCAGCACGACGGCCGCATAGGCGCGTGCGGTCTGCAGCTGTGGGATCGCCTGGAGCATGAGATGCCCGAGCCCCTCGCTCGAGCCGACGTACTCGGCGAAGACGGCGCCGATGACCGCGACGGCGACGGCGATCTTCGCGCCGCTAAACGCGGCGGGCAGCGCCGCCGGGGCCTCGGCCCAGCGGAACGCCTGCCAGCGCGAGGCGTCAAGCGTGCGCAGGAGCTTGAGCTGGTCGGGGTCGACGGCGCGCAGCGCGTCGAGGGTCGTCACGACGACCGGGAAGAAGCAGACGAGCGCGATGATCGCGAGCTTCGGGACGATGCCGAAGCCGAACCAGACGACGAGCAGCGGCGCGACGATAACGACGGGGACCGCCTGCGAGGCGACCAGCAGCGGGTAGAGCGAGCGCCGCAGGGTGCCCGAGAGGTGCAGGACGACGGCGAGCCCGAAGCCGAGCACGAGCGCCACGAGGATCCCGAGCGCGACCTCCTGGGCGGTGACGAGCAGGTTCGACCACAGCAGCGCGCGGTCGTCCCAGAGCGCCTGGGTCACCTCGGTGGGGGTGGGGAGGATGAGGTCGGTGACGCCGCCGACGCGCGCGTACAACTCCCAGCCGCCGACGAGGACGAGCACGACGAGCGCGGCGGTCATGCGCCGAGCGCCTCCAGCGCCCGGGCGCGCACCGCGAGGACATCGGCCTCGGTCCGCGGGCGCGGGACCTCGAGCTCGGCGACGACGCGCGCCGGGCGCGGGCCCAGGACGACGACGCGATCGGCCAGCGCCGCGGCCTCCTCGACGTCGTGGGTGACGAGCAGGACCGTGCGCGGCTCCCGCGCGAGCGCGTCGGCCAGCCACGCCCGCAGCTCGCGCCGGGTCAGCGCGTCGAGCGCAGCGAAGGGCTCATCGAGGCAGAGCACCGGCTTGCCCGAGAGCAACGTGCGCAGGAAGGCCACGCGCTGGCGCATCCCGCCCGAGAGCTCGTACGGGCGCGCGCGCTCGAAGCCCTCCAGGCCGAAGGCCGCGAACAGCGGCCGGGCGCGAGCGCGGGCCTGCTCGCGGCCGAGGCCGGCCAGCCGCGCCGCGAGCGCCGCGTTGTCGAGCGCGCGCAGCCACGGCAGGAGGAGGTCGCGCTGGGGCATGAGCACGGCGGGCTCCGAGCGGACCGTGCCGGCGTCGGGCCGCTGCAGGCCGCAGACGAGCTCGAGCAGCGTCGTCTTGCCGCAGCCGCTCGGGCCCACGAGCGCGACGACCTCGCGCGGCGCGACGCGCAGGCTGACGTCGGCGATCGCGACGAGCTCGCCGAAGCGACGGCCGACGGCGTCCAAGCGGATCGCGTCGGTGCCCTCCACGTTTCGAGGCTTCGGTGCGGGGGCCTCGAGCCTCGTCTGCATCGCTCCCTCCGCGGGCATTACCCCACAGGTTCGAAGGGTCGGCGCCGGGGTCGGTGGGCGCCCTCTCAGCCGGCCTCCGCCAGCCCCCCTGTTCACAGGTCAGCGACGGATGCTAGCGCGAGCAGCGCGGCGAGCTCGTGCTTGATTACCACGGCCCCACGCTCGCCGAGCTTCGCAATCCGAAGCGTCAGCGTCTGGTCACCGGACGCGTAAGCGCCTTGACGAAGTCCTCGAGCTGGCCCGTCGTCCAGCATTCGAAGGCCTCGCAGTGCTCCTCGTAGACGGCGATCACCGAGTCGCCGTAGTTCCAGTACAGCCGCGGCTCGGGATTCAGCCAGAACGTCCGCCCGGCGCGCGCCGCGATCTGCCCGAAGATGTCCGAGCGCGGGTCGCGGCCGTTCGTGCGCGCGTCGCCGAGGACGATGACGGTCGCCCGCGGGTGCAGGTCGTCCTCGACGAGCTGGGCGAACTCGTTCCAGACGCGCCCGTAGTCGGTGTAGCCCGAGATGTCGGCCACGCCGGCGTCGCGCCCGATCGCCTCCGAGACCGCCTTGAAGTCGCGCTGTCGCTCGAAGACGTCGGTGACCTCGCTGATGCGCTCGATGAAGACGAACGAGCGCATCTTGCGAAACGAGTCGTGCAACGCGTGCAGGACGCTGAGGAAGAAGACGCTCGCGCTCGTCACCGAGGTCGAGACGTCGCTGAGCACGTAGATCTCGGGGCGCCGCGGACGCACCGGGCGGAACTTGAGCACGACCGGCACGCCGCCCGTCTCCAGCGACGCGCGCATCGTCTTGCGGACGTCGACGTGGCTGTGGAGGCGCTTGCGTCCACGCAGCTCGTGGCCCTGGGACTTGAGGCGCCGCTTGAGCTGGGCGACGACGCGGTGGACGGCGGCGAGGTCCTGCAGCGGGCCGCTCGGCAGGGCCCGGTCGAGCTCGTTGAGCGGCCGCGCGGCCGGCAGCGCGCGCGTGCGCTCGATCTGGCGGCGCTCGAGCTCGGTGCGCAGGTGCGCCTCGAAGCGGCGGATGGCGTCGCGGGGCAGCCCGGCGGAGCGGGGATCCTCGGGCGGCAGGTCGGGCTGGCGCTCGGCGCGCAGGCCCAGCGCGCGGCGGATGCGCTGCACATCGACGCCGATGACGCCAGAGCCCTCGCCCGGACGCCCGAACGCCGCGATCGCCAGCCGCGCGAGGTCGCGCATGGCGCCCTCGTGGGCGTCGCGGAGCGCCTGGGCGATCTGCCGGCGCAGCGCCTCGAGGTCGAGCTCCGCGTCGCCGGCGTCGATCCCGCCGCCCTCCTCGACGTGCTCGCGGGCGGCGGCGAGCTCGGTGGCGCGGAAGAAGAAGCGCTCGAAGACGAGGTCGAACACGCGGCGGTCGTCCTGCGACTTGGCCAGCGTGGCGGCGAGCGCCTCGCGGAAGTCGGCGGGGCGTGTCCAGCCCACCTCGCGGAGCACCGCGAAGGCGTCGAGGAGCTCGCTGGTGCCCACGGCCACGCCCTCGCCGCGCAGCTCCTCGCCGAGCTCGAGCAGGCGGGCGTCGAGGCCCCGGGGCGGCGCCGCCGGGTCGCCTGCGCCGTGCAGCGCGGCCCTACGGCTGGCCGGCGGTGGCGGCACGGGCGGGCAGGGCGAGCTTGACGCCGACGCGCTCGGCCACGAGATCGAGGTCGGTGCGGTGCTTCACGATGATCGACATCGTCTCGGCCAGCACGCGATCGTCGATGTCGTCGGCGCCCAGGAGGAGCAGCGCGCGGGCCCAGTCGATCGACTCGGCGATCGACGGCGGCTTCTTGAGGTCGAGCTCGCGCACCATCGCGATGACCTCGACGAGTTTGCGGGCCACGGCCTCGGGGAGATCGGGCGCGTGGAGGCGGACGATCTCGAGCTCGTGCTCGAGCCGGGGATAGTCGAGCCAGAGGTACAGGCACCGGCGCTTGAGCGCCTCGGTGAGCTCGCGCGTGTTGTTGGAGGTCAGCAGGACGATCGGCCGCGTGCGCGCCTCGAAGCGCCCGAGCTCGGGGATCGAGATCTGGAAGTCGCTCAGGAGCTCGAGCAGCATCGCCTCGAACTCCTGGTCGGTCTTGTCGATCTCGTCGATGAGCAGGACGACGGGCTCCTCGGCCGCGATCGCCGTCATCAGCGGGCGCTCGAGCAGGAACTCGGGGCCGAAGATGTCGTCCTGGACCTCGCGCCAGCCCGCGCCGTCGGCCTCGGCCTGGATCCGCAGGAGCTGCTTGCGGTAGTTCCACTCGTACAGCGCCTTGGCCTCGTCGAGGCCCTCGTAGCACTGCAGTCGCACGAGCGTGCGCTCGAGGTAGGCCCCCAGCGCCTTGGCCAGCTCGGTCTTGCCGACCCCCGCGGGGCCCTCCACGAGGATCGGCTTGCCGAGCTTGGCCGCCAGGTAGGCGACGAGCGCGGTCGAGGTGCCCGGCAGGTAGCCGACGGAGCGCAGGCCCCGCGCGACGTCGTCGACGCTCGATGGTGAGAAAGCCATGCACGGCGCATGATAGGAACCGCCGCGTGGCGAGCTTCGTGCCCGACCCGGCGCCGGACTTCGGGACCGACCCGCGGCCGTTCGTCGCGATGATGCTCGCGGGCTTCGTCATCGGCGTCGCCGGGCATGTCGTGCGCTCGCGTGGCCTCGTCGTGATCGGCATCGGGCTCGTCTTCCTGGGGACGTTCCTGCTTCCGCTCGCCGTCTACGTGGCCGAGAGCTCGGGCTGACCGGCGGCCCGCGCACAGGCGCCGGCTCCGCGCCTCGGCCGGCGTGCGTTGGCCGCCGCTCGGTGCGATACGAGAGAATCCGTGGCATCGCGGAGCGCTACCAACGTCCGGGCTGGTTCACGACCCACGTGTTCGACCGTGGCGTGGCGGGGCTGACCCGCATCGGGGTGAGCGTCGCTGGGTCCCGGATCTTGGAGGTCCGCGGACGCAAGACCGGCGAGCCACGCCGCACCCCGGTCAATCTGCTGAGTTTCGAAGGCACCCGCCATCTCGTCGCGCCGCGCGGGCACACACAGTGGGTCCGCAACCTCCGGGCCCAAGGCGAGGGCCGCCTGCTCCTCGGCAGGCGGGCTGAGCACTTCACCGCGTTCGAGCTTCCCGATGACGACAAGGTCCCGATCCTGCGCGCATACCTCAAGCGTTGGAAGTGGGAGGTCGGAGCATTCTTTGGCGGGGTCGGACCGGACTCCGGCGATGACGAACTCCGCCGCATCGCACCTGATCATCCGATCTTCCGCATCGATCCATCGGCGTAGACCGCAGGGACCGGCCGACCGGCTGATCACGCCCGCCGCCGCCAGCCCGAGGACCAGGTACACGACGCTGGCGGAGTCGGGACCCTCCTCCTCGAGCGTCAGGCACGACCGGCCGCCAGCAGCACGAAGCCCAGGACGACGACCAGCACCGCGAACGCGCTGATCGGCTCCCGCGACGCGTCACGCGGGTGCTGCCGCGCGGGACCTTCCGCGCGCCGATCGACGCCGATCCCGGTGCCCGCGGGCTACGGGCGGTCGGTCTCGAGGACGTCGACCAGCCGCTGCATGACGGCGAGCGCGGAGCGCAGCTCCGCGGCTCCGACCGCACCGCCAACGCGTTCGGCCCACGGATGCTGGACGAGCGAGATGCGGCGCACGGCCCAGTAGCCCGCGTCCGTGCAGGCCAGCAGCTTCGCGCGGCGGTGGGCCGGGTTGACGCGGTACTCGGCCAGGCCGCGATCGACGAGGAGATCCGCGATCCGCTGGACGCCCTGCCGCGTCATGCCCATCCTGCGGGCGATCCCGGCGACGGTGCGCGGCTCGTCGAGGACGCCGCCGATCACCTGCCACCACGCGGCGGTGAGCCCGCCCTCGGCCGCCATCAGCTGGGCGGCCTCCAACAGCCGACCGTTGAGGCGGAAGGTGGTGAGGATGACGTCGGTCAGCGCCCTCCCCGCGTCCGTTCGCAGACCGGGCTCCGGCCAGCGCTCGCGCGGCGGTACCGCGGTGTCGGCGCCCGCCACGTGCTTGACGGTCATGCGGTCTGGTGGGCCTGCGAGGCCTGCACGAGCGCGGGGTAGCACGACGCGTCGCCACGATCGAAGACGCCCTCGTAAGCCTCGAGTGTCGCCTCGGGCGCCAGACCCAGGGCTCCGAGCGTCGCTCGGGCGAACTGCACGGGACTGTCCGGCCCGGCGGTGACCAGCAGGCGTTCGTCGTCGACGACCGCCCGGGCGTCCTCGTAGAGCGCGCCGCCGCCGTAGCCGCTGGCGGCGAGGTACGCCGCGGCGGCGCTGGTGTGTCGCCGATCGTCGAGGAGCCCCGCTCGGGCCAGGCCGAGCGTCGCGCCGCAGATCGCCGCGACGGGCGTGCCCGCGGCCAGGAAGCGCCTAGCGACCTCGGCGACGCTCGCGCCGCCGCCGGCGTCCCACAGGTCGGCGCCGGGCAGGATCAGCAGGTTGCCCGCGTCCGGGTCGGCGTCGGCGAGCAGCGCGTCCGGCTGGAGCCGAAGGCCGCCCATGGTCGTGACGGGATCGAGTGACTCGGCGACGCTCGAGACGTCGAACGGCGAGCCGGTGAAGCGTCCCGTGCGTAGCTCGGCGAGAAGGTGACCCGGCTCCCAGTCGGCGAGCGTGTCGTAGATGGCGACGTAGGCTGTGAGTGACATGGACAACATGCTGTCGTATCGACAGTAGCTTGTCAACCGCAAATGCTGCGCAGGAGCCACCGGACCGATCCGACCGCCCGCCCGTCGACGCCGGTGGGCATCGACTGCATCGGGCCCAGCGGCCTCCTGAGGCTGCTGGTGACTCGCATCTCGGTGACGTGGGGTTGAGCGGTGCTGGTCGTTCGCTCTCATCGACCCACAGAAGGCCCGCCGGCGCACCTGCGCTACCGCGTCATCCGACCGACGGTCTTCGTCTCGCCGTGCATGGCAGCTTCGAGCGTCCTCGCCCCGTCCGCCCTACGTCGCCTCCGACAGCGCCGCCTCCATCCGCTGCTGGTCGTCCGCGGCCGGCGCCCCGGCCGGCGAGCGCAGGACCACGACGGCGATCGCGAGGGCGACGGCCACGAGCCCGGCGCCGATCAGGTAGGCGAGGTGGTAGCCGCTGTTGAGCGCGGCCGCCTGCGCGGTGCCGTCGGCCAGCAGGCTGTCGGTGCGCTCGGTCGCCAGCGTGGCGAGCACGGCGAGGCCGATGGCGCCGCCGACCTGGACGCTCGTGTTGACCAGGCCCGAGGCCAGACCGGAGTCCTGCGGCGTGGCGCCCGACATCGCGAGCGTCATGAGCGCCGGGAAGCCGAGGCCGGCACCGGCGCCGAAGAGCAGCATCGGCGGCAGGATGTCGGTCACGTAGGTGCCGTCGACCGGCGTGCGGGCGAAGAGCACCAGCCCGACGCCGATCGCCAGCAGGCTCGGCAGGAGCATCGCCTTGGGGCCGATGCGCATCGCCAGCGGACCCGAGACGCGCAGCGACATGATGCCCATGACGATCGTCGCGGGCAGGAAGGCCAGGCCGACCCCGAGCGCGTCGTAGCCAAGGATGCCCTGGACGTACAGAGCGCCCAGGAAGAACATCCCGAACATCCCGACGACGAGCAGCGCCTGCACGAGGTTCGCGCCCGCGACGTTGCGCGAGCGGAACAGGCGCAGCGGCATGAGCGGGGTGGCGATGCGCGCCTGGCGGGCGACGAAGGCGACCAGCAGGGCGACGGCGACGGCGCCGAGCCCGAGCGTGCTCGTCGAGCCCCAGCCGCGCTCGGAGACCTGCAGGATCGTGTACACGCCGAGCATGAGCCCGGCGGTCAGCAGGACGGCGCCGGGGATGTCGGCGCCCGCCTTCAGGCCGATGCCCGGGCGGTCCTCGACGAGTCGCCGTGCCAGCAGCGCGGTGGCGATGCCGACCGGCACGTTGATGAGGAAGATCCAGTGCCAGCTGATGGCCTGGGTGATGACGCCGCCGGCGAGCAGCCCGATCGAGCCGCCGGCCGAGGCGACGAAGCCATAGACGCCGATCGCCTTGGCCTGCTCGCGCGGGTTGGGGAACATCGTGACGATCATGCCCAGCACGACGGCGGAGCTGAGGGCGCCGCCGACGCCCTGGACGAACCGCGCGCCGATCAGCAGGCCCTGGCTCTGGGCCATCGCACAGGCCGCCGAGGCGACGGTGAAGATCGCCAGGCCGATGAGGAAGATGCGCCGCTGGCCGATGAGGTCGCCGATGCGACCCGAGAGCAGCAGCAGCCCGCCGAAGGCGATCAGGTACGCGTTGACCACCCAGGCGAGGTCGCTCTGGGAGAAGCCGAGGTCGCCCTGGATCGAGGGCAGCGCAACGTTCACGATCGTCGCGTCGAGGACGATCATGAGCACGCCCGCGCAGAGGACGTACAGCGCCAGCCAGCGGGTGCGCTCGTTCGTCGTCGGTGTGGTCCGGTGCTCGGCCATTGCCGGGAGTGATACCACACCATTGGAAAATCAAACCATTAGATTTGACATTCGTACCGCTTTCGTTAGCCTGGCCACATGGCGACGAAGCGGACATACGGCGATGTCTGCGGCGTGGCCCGCGCGCTGGACCTCGTCGGCGAGCGCTGGGCCCTGCTCGTCGTCCGCGAGCTGCTCCTCGGCCCCAAGCGCTTCACCGACCTGCGCGCCGACCTTCCGCACGTCGGCCCCGACGTCCTCGCGCAACGCCTGCGCGACCTCGCCGACGCGGGCGTCGTCCGGCGCCGCCGCCTGCCGCCGCCGGCCGCCTCGCAGGTCTACGAGCTGACCGACCTCGGCGCCGAGCTCGAGCCGGTGATCATGGCCCTCGGCCGCTGGGGCGCGACGCTTCCGCTGCCCTCGAGCGAGCTGGCGATGAGCTTCGACGCCCACATCCTGAGCCTGCGCACGCTCTTCGACCCCCACCGCGCGGAGGGCCTGCGCGCAAGTGTGGAGCTGCGGCTCGGCGCGCAGCGCTTCCATGCGGAGGTGGCCGACGGGCGCTTCGCCATCGAGCGCGGCGAGGCGCCCGCGGCCGACGCGGTGCTCGTGGCGGACCCGGGCACGCTGATCGCGCTGGCCCACGGCCGCGTCGAGCTCGACGAGGCCCTGCAGAGGGGGGATCTTGCGATCGAGGGCGATCGCCAGATCGCCGCGCGCTTCCTCGGCCTCTTCCCGCTGCCCGAGTGCGCCATCGCCGCTGCGCCCGCGTGAGGTCGACGTCGCCGTTGGGGCCGCTGCGGTGGGTGCAGGCCGACGGCGGCAGACGCCGGGCTGTAGATCGTGAGTTGTGGCCCCGTCAGCCCTTGACGACGCCGAGCGGGACGAGCTGCGCCACGCGGCCGGCGAGCCCAGCCTGCTCGACCACGGCGACGACTCGCTCGACGTCCTTGTAGGCGAACGGCGCCTCCTCGGCCAAGCCGCGGTTGGACGGGCAGCGCACGACGATCCCTTGGGCCTCGAGGCGCCGGCGCAGCTCGGCCCCGGTGATCTCGCGGCGTGCTCGGACGCGGCTCATCCGGCGCCCGGCGCCGTGGCAGGCGGTCCCGAACGAGCGCTCCATCGCCCCCTGGCGGCCGGCGAGCACGAAGCTGCTGGTGCCCATGCTGCCGGGGATGAAGACGGGCTGGCCGACCGCGCGGTAGGCCGTCGGGATCTCGTCGGAGCCGGGCGGGAAGGCGCGCGTGGCGCCCTTGCGGTGCACACACAGGATGCGGTCGTGGTGGCGCTCGAGCTTGGCGACGTTGTGAGCTACGTCGTAGACCTGGCGCGTCTCGCGGGACACCTGCGCTCCGAGGACCCGAGCGATCGCCTCGCGCACGCGATGAGCGAGCGTGGCACGGTTGGCGAACGCGAAGTTCGCCGCTGCGGCCATCGCGCCCATGTATCTCCGGCCCTCCGGGGAGGACAGCGGCGTGCAGGCGAGCTGGCCGTCGGGGAGCGTGATGCCATAGCGGGCCAGCGCGGCATCCATGCCATGCACGTGGTCGGTGCACACCTGATGGCCCAAGCCGCGTGAGCCCGAGTGGATCAGCACCGTCACCTGGCCCCGGCGCAGCCCGAAGGCCGCGGCGGACTGCGGATCAACGATCTCCGCGACGCGTTGGACCTCGAGGAAGTGGTTGCCCGAGCCGAGCGTGCCAAGCTGATCGGCGCCGCGCGCGCGGGCGCGCTCGGAGACGCCGGTGGGGTCGGCCCCGGGTAGGCAGCCGCCCGACTCGGTGTGCTCGACGTCCCGCGGCGTGCCGATGCCATGCTCGGAGAACAGCACGCTCGGTCCGTCGACGAGCACGCGATCCAAGGCGCCGTGGGCGAGGTGCAAGGAGCCGCCATAGCCGGTGCCAACGGGCACTCGCCGGAAGATCTCGTGGACGAGCGACTCGATGCGCCCGTCGAGCTCGGCGGCGGTCAGCGGCAGGGCGAGCAGGCGCACGCCGCAGTTGATGTCGTAGCCCACCCCGCCCGGGGAGATCACCCCGCCGGGCGGCTCTGTCGCGGCCACGCCCCCGACCGGGAAGCCATAGCCCTGATGGATGTCGGGCATCGCGAGCGCCGCTTCGCGGATGCCGGGCAGCGTGGCGACATTCTGGAGCTGCTCCAACGACCGGTCGGCGGCAATCTGTTCGATCAGCTCCACATAGGCGAAGACCCGCGCGGGGACGCGCATGTCGCCGTGCGCCGGCGGGAATCTCCCACAGCGCGTCGTCCAGGCGCCGTAACGCGCCCGCGCCCGCGGTTGTCGCCTCAGCCATCGTCGGCCCCAGACACCGAGCATCAACCTCGCCGACAACCGTCGCACCGTGCTCGACGGCCAGGCGAGATGCGAGCCACCCTCCAGTTCGGGCCCACATCAAAGCGCCTTCCCGAGGCGCGCGCATCCGCGGCGGATACGCCGCCGCCTTACGGGAGATCTACCGATGCGCCCGGCCGGCTGCGGACGGTCCGTAATCCGCCCCGCCCGGATGTGGACGCCGCCGGATGTCATGAAGGCCACGGGCGCGGACGATGGCGATGCTGGCCGCGTCTCGGTGGAGGTGGGCGATGAGCGTGGTGACGATCGGCGCGATCAAGACGGACTTCGGGCGATGGCGCTGCGACTGAGGGATCTTGCGACCGCGTCGCGCGCCGACGCGCCCGCGCCCAGGGGACGGCGCGCTGCGGCGGCGGCCGCGTGGGTGCTCGTGCTGCGCGGGCAAGAACGCTTCACGCGCGGCGAGGGCCCGGCAGCGATCGAGCGCGTGGCAATCGGCCGGTTCGCCAACGGGGAGCTCCACGTCGAGGTGCCCGCCGGTGTGGACGGGTGCCGCTGCGTCGTGGTGGGCTCGATCGCCCCGCCGGCGGGCAACCTCGAACGGCTCACGCTGCTCGCTCACGCCCTGCGCCGCGCGGGAGCGGACCGGGTCGTCGCGCTGGTGCCCTACCTGGCGTACGCGCGCCAGGACCGGGCCCGGCCGACGGAGAGTCTCGGCCTGGCCTGGGTGGGAGAGCTGTTGTGCGCCAGCGGGATCGACGAGGTCGTCTGCGTCGACGCCCACAGCGACCTGGCGGGCGACGTGCTCGGGATACCGATCAGGTCCTTGTCGCCCGCCCCGCTGTTGGCCGACGCGTTGCCAGGCCGGTGGCGCGAGGGGGTCACGTTCGTCGCCCCCGACGAGGGAGCAATCGCGAGGTGCGGCGCCGTCGCCGCGGCCGCCGGGGCCGGTGGCCCGATCGTGTGGGTGCGCAAGCGCCGGACGCCAGCGGGCGTCGAGCACCTCGGGATCGTCGGCTCCCCAGGGCAACGCGCGCTCGTCGTCGACGACATTCTCGACACCGGCGGCACGGTCGCGTCGTGCTGCCGGCATCTGGCCGCTGCCGGAGTGAAGGAGGTCGGCGTCGTGGCGACGCACGGCCTGTTCACCGGCGAGTGCTGGCACACGCTGCTGCGCCACGGGGCGCGGCGGTGCTGGATCACCGACACGGTCCTCTCCAGGCGCCGACCGCCGGAGGCCGAGGTGGTGCCGGTCGCGTCGCTGCTCGCGCCCGCTCTGGCCGGCGTTCCTGGCTGAGTGAGAGGAAACGTCATGCTGGACGTAGCCACGCGGAGGTTCGCCGACCGCCACGCCGCCGGGCGGGAGCTGGCTGAGCGCCTCGGGCCGCTGGCCGCCGAGGAGCCGGTGGTAGTGGGGTTGGCGCGGGGCGGCGTACCCGTCGCGTACGAGGTCGCGCACGCGCTGGGCGCACCGCTCGATGTGCTGGTCGTGCGCAAGATCGGTGCGCCGGACAACCAGGAGTACGGGATCGGCGCGGTCGCCGAGGACGACGTGCGTTTGCTCAACGAGTGGGCGGTCCGCCGGCTGTGCGTCAGCCACGAGGAGCTGGAGGCCGCGATCGGCCGCGCGCGCGCCGAGATCGATGCGCGCGTCGAGCGCTACCGCGGCCGGCGGCCCCGGGTGGACGTCGAGGGGCGCACCGTGATCGTCGTCGACGACGGCCTGGCCACCGGCGGCACCGCGCGGGCGGCTGTGCGCGCCGTGCGAGGGCGCCATCCGCGCCGCGTCATCCTCGCGGTGCCGGTCGGGTCGCCCGAGACGGTGGCGGCGCTGCGCGAGGAAGCCGACGAGGTCGTCTGTTTGTTGGAGCCCGAGGCGCTGATGGCGGTCGGCGCCTGGTACGAGGACTTCAGCCCGACGCGCGACGAGCAGGTCATCGGATTGCTGGCGGGCGCAGCGGTCGATCCGCCTGTTCGCCGCGCGAGCGTGCGCGAGGTGCTCATTCCGCTCGGGCCGGCCGGCGAGATCGTGGGTGACCTGGTCGTGCCCGAACCAGCGCGCGGGCATGTGCTCTTCGCCCACGGCAGTGGCAGCAGCCGCCGCAGCCCGCGCAATCGCCAGGTGGCCGCGGTCCTGAACGGTCATGGGCTGGCGACGTTGCTGGCGGACCTGCTGACGCTCGATGAGGAGCTCGACCGCGCCAAGGTCTTCGACATTCCGCTGCTGGCCGGGCGCCTTGTCGCGGCCACGGCCTGGGCGCGTTCCGAGCCGCGGGTCGCGGCGCTGCCAATCGGCTATTTCGGCGCCAGTACCGGTGCTGGCGCCGCCCTGTGGGCCGCGGCCGAGCTGGGCGATCAGATCGGCGCGGTCGTCTCGCGCGGCGGGCGCCCCGACCTCGCCGCCCCGCGGCTGGGCGACGTGCGGGCGCCGACGCTGCTGATCGTCGGCAGCCACGACGAGGTCGTGCTCGAGCTCAACCGGGAGGCCCACGAGGAGATGCGGGCCCCGTGCGCGCTGGCCATCGTACCCGGCGCCACGCACCTGTTCGAAGAGCCCGGAGCGCTGGAGGAGGTCTCCGACCTCGCCGCCGACTGGTTCGAACAGCACCTCGTCCCGACCGCCACGGGCGCTGCATGACCGCGGGAGTGACACCCCTTTGCGTCGGCGGTCCCCGTCGCTCGGCCCGGCGAGCGGCGCGCTCGGGGTGGTCGGCAAGCACCGACGGCCGGCGGCCGGCGAAGCTACCCCAAACCGACTTACCGTTACCCACGGAACCAGCCGGGGCGTCGCTAAATGCGGGTTGCATGACGCCGTGGCACTTGGATAGTGTCTCGCGAGATGGCGCATGGGCAGCCGTCCCAGGACCCGCCCGGTCCCGTTTCCTTGCGCGCAGAGCGCTTGCGCGCAGAGCGCGTCCGGCAGGCCGCTGCTCGGGCGCGGGTCAACGCCCAGCACGCGCGGGATCCGTTGATGCGGCAGATCGCGCAGGAGTTGGCCGAGTCCCTCGACCGCCAAGCGCGTGTGCTGGGGGCCAGCGGAGGACCGCCCGGGCGTCGGTAGCACGCGGCCCACGCTGACGGCGCTCGGTCGCGGATGGTCGCGCGCGTGTGCCGCACCGCGCGCTTGGCGCGCCCGCGTCGCCGGTCCTCCCGGCTACGGGCACCACCAACGGATCACGACTGCCAATGGCACTGCTATGCGCGAGGAACACGAGGACATCATCGCCGCGCTGCGCCGTCGGCCCGGATCCACCGTCGAGGATCTGGCTGCGTTCCTGCTGGCTCCGGCCGGGCGCGATCTGGCGGCGGAGCTTGAAGCCCTCGAGGCGGCGGGACAGGTGCGCAGCCAGCGGGTCGGCTCCGAGCGCGAGTGGTTTGCTCCCAGCGCCGACGTGACATAAACGCCGAGTTGATTGTCGTGGCACCGGGTCGCCGGCGGGCGCCGGGCGTCGAACGCGCGCGTGGCCCACAGCAGCGAACCAGCCGCGACGAACCGCGCCAACGCTGACTACGCGAGCCGGCACTCGTGCGCTCGTCGGTCGGTGGCGATCCGCTGCTACGGAGGCGTGACCGACGCGCGCCCAAGGCTGCCAATCCGCGCGAGCGTCGAAGCAGAGGGCCGACCGCAGGGCGGTGCGGCCGGTCCCCCGCCGGCGCCGCGTCAGGCGGCGGCGGTCGGCTTGATCTCGACCGTCTCCTTCCTGGCTTCCTTGGGCAGCGGGATCGTCACCTCGAGCACGCCGTCATGGGTCTCGGCCTTGATCTCATTGGCCTCGATCCCGGCGGGAAGCGCCATCGAGCGGTGGAAGGATCCGTAGCGGCGCTCGCGCCGCACGTAGTCCTTCTCCTGCTCCTCCTTGCGCTCCTCGTGCTCGCCGTAGACGGTGAGGACGTCGTCCTCGATCTCGATCTTGACCTCCTCGGGCTTGATGCCCGGGATATCGGCGCGCAGCACGAGGTTGCCGTTTTCGCGCACGACGTCGATCGCGGGCGTCCACTTGTGCTCGCGGGCGTCCGCGATGTCGCCGAAGAGGCGATCAAAGCGCGTGCGCAGGTCCGCGAGCTCCGCGAACGGATCCCAACGCGTCAGAGCTCCGGCCATGGCCCAGCCTCCTTGGGTCGATCAGGGCAAGCGATTATCAGCGACGCTAGGCGCCAGCGGTCGGCGCGGCATCGGGACTCGACCAGGAAGGCGCTTCGTAGAACGCCGCAGCGGCACCCGCTGGACGTCAGCTAGCGCGGCGCCCGGAACTCGGGCGGCTCGTCGAAGGAGAGCTGTCCGTCGTCGCCACCCTCGCCGTCGTCGTCGCGATCGCTCGGGCGGCGAGCGACGACGGTCGGCGCGGCGTCGGCGGGCGGCGCCCCCGCGGCCGCCGGCGCGGTGTCGTCCTCCTCGAGGGCCGGCTCGGGCGTGTGCGTCGTCCGGATCCGGACGCCGTTCCAGGCGAGCAGCGCGCCGAGCAGGAACGCGATGAAGATGCCCCAGTTGACGCCGATGCTGGTGACGACCTCTCCCTCCGGACCGCCATCCGGCTTGTCGAGCTGGCGGTAGAAGACGAGGAACATGACCCAGACCCCCGCGGTGGTGATAACGGCGCCGTCGCCTCCGGGCAGGTGGAAGGCCCGGCCCTCGCCGCGCAGCCACAGCAGCACGAGCACGGCGATCGCGACGACGAAGATCGCGGCTTCGACGAAGCCGTAGACCTGGAAGGCGTTGAGCGCGTACTCGTGCTTCTCGTCGTTGGCGAAGGTCGTCTGCTGGTACCACGGCAGCAGCATCGAGAGCAGGAGCAGGATCGCCGAGATCGCGGCCATCCGCTGCTCGGGCGTCAGCCGGCTCCAGACACGCCCCACGCGGGCTGCCACGCCGCTCATGGGCCCGGACTGTACCCGTCGGCCCTGGCGGCCTCAGGCCACCGGGATGTCCTGGACCTCGTCCGCGGCGGGTGGGGCGCCGGGCTCCAGGCGCTCCACCCACCAGTCCAGCAGCGCGCGCAGGAGGAGCAGGACCTGGCGCAGCAGGTCCGTGACCTGCTGCTGGAGCTCGGGCGGCACGAGCTCGCGCAGCGCGCGCACGAGCGCGGCGATCGCCTCGACGTCGTCGTGGGTGCGATCGGCCTGCGCGGGCGAGGCCCAGCCCGCGGGCGGGACGTCGGCGGCGAGGCGCTCGGCGGCCGCCCGCGTCGACTGCAGGCGCTCGCGCAGGTCGGCGAGCGGGTCAGCGGGCGGCGGCGGGGGCATCGAAGGTCACGCGCAGGGCGCCGTCCTCCAGCGCGGCGCCGGTCGGACGGAAGTCGGCCAGGGCGGCCGGGAGGATGAGCGTGCGCTTGTGGCCGTCGACGCGGACCACGAGCTCGAGCCCGATCTTCTTGAGGGTCACGTCTCCGCGCTGCACGAAGGGCAGGTCGAGGCGCAGCTGCGCGGCGTGATCGGAGACCGTGAGCTCCTGGGTGACGCGATCGTGCAGGACGGCGCCCGCGTCGCGCTCGCCGAAGACCGCGTCGCCGAGGCGATCGAGCATCGCCTCGCCGACGACCTCCTCGCCGAAGTAGGGCGCGGTCAGCACCGGCACGGGCGCGAAGGCCGCCCGCACTTCGGCCAGCGCCTCGAGTTGGCGCTCGCGCCAGCCCTCGAAGTACGCGCCGACCTGTTCGGGGAAGACGCGGTTGACCACGACGGCGTCGGTGAGGTAGCCGTAGAGGTTGAGGTAGGTGAACGTGCGCCGCGCCTCGTCGACGACCATGCGGTCGGGCGTCATGACGAGCCGCACGGACGCGCGCTCGGTGTCGCGGAGGATCTCGTGCATGGCGATGAGGCCGCGCACGAGGCGCCCGACGTCGTCGAGCACCGCGTCGCCGGGCAGCGAAACGTCGAGCATGGCTCGCGCGAGCGGCCGCGCGGCGGCCAGGAGCGAGCCCTGCTGGGGGAAGACCTTCTCGAGCCACCAGCGGGCGACGTCGGGGAACGAGAGCAGCCGCAGCGTCTCGCCGGTCGGCGCGCAGTCGACGACCACCACGGCGAAGCGCTCCTCGTCGTGGTGGCGCTTGAGCGCGAGCAGGCTGAAGAGCTCGTCGAGGCCTGGCGGCACCGTGAGCTCCTCGGCGCTGATGCGGTCGACGCCGCGCTCGACCAGCAGCGGGCGCAGCCACGCCTGCACGGCGGCCCAGTTGCGCTCCATCTCGTCCTGGGCGGAGACCTGCTGGGCCCAGAGCCGCTCGCCCAGCCGGGCCGGCTCGGAGCCGATCGGCACGCCGAGGGCGTCGGCGAGGCTGTGGGCCGGGTCGGTGGAGATCATGATCGTGTCGTGGCCGGCGGCGGCGCAGCGGCGCGCGGTGGCCGCCGCCACCGACGTCTTGCCGACCCCGCCCTTGCCGGTGATGAGGATGGTCCGCGGCGCCATGCGCGCGGACGATCCTAGACGCCATCCTCGCCCCTAGCCGCGCCGGGCGGCGGGGCGCACGGCGATCGCGCCCGTCACGGCGGCCGCGTTGCCGGCCGGGTCGACCGCGCGCAGGCGCACGGCGAGCGGCCCGCTCGTGATCGGCGTGAACGTGAAGGTCCCCGTGCCGCGGGCGACGGTCGCCCGGCGGGTGAGCACGGGCCGCCCGGCGCGCAGGAGCGTGAGCGTGACCGTGGAGCGCTTGCTGAGCCCGAAGCGCAGCCGCGCGGGCCGCCGGGCCTGGGCGGACGTCGGGCGCAGGACGAGCGCCGGCGGCGTGGTCAGGTAGGTCGTGAAGCGCGCGGCGGTCGCGCAGAAGACCACGGGCTGCGGGAACCGCTGGCACAGCGAGCGCAGGAAGTCGCGCAGGAGCACGTGGTAGCTCAGGCTCGACTCGCCCCCCGGCCGCGCGTAGAGCGACCACGCGCCCGTGTCGAACGTCGGCACCTCGGCCTGCGCCTGCGCGAGGCCGGCGGCGAGGAGCGCCTGACCGTCGGCGTCGCCGCCGAGCGTGACGAAGTCGGCCAGGCCGTTGAGCGCCTGGACGAAGCCGTTGAGGATGTGCAGGCGCGGCGCGAACGAGTACTGCAGGTAGTGCGCGCCCAGCGGCGTCGCGACCCGCACGCCCGCGGGCGGCGGCGTGCGGAAGATGCCGAGCGCGCCCTGGGCGGCGCCCAGGTAGCGCGGATCGGCGAGCCGGACCGCCGCGCGCGAGAGCGCCTGGATGCCGGTGCCCTGCGAGAGCGCGCTGACCCACGGCGGACGCCCGCCGTCGAAGGCGAACAGCGACTCCCAGGCCACGCCGCCCGCTCGCGGCACGGCGAGCGCGACGGCCTCGTCGAGCAGGCCCCGCAGGCCCTCGTCGTCCTTGGCGTACCAGTACCCGTTGGCCGCGCCGAACGTCCCGAGCCACTGCACCTGCAGGCCTTGGCCGGGATAGAACTGCCAGATCAGGCGGCTCGGGCTGAAGCGCACGCGCTGGCCGTAGCGCAGGAGCGGCCGAGCCGCCCACCACACCCGGTTGCGCTCGAGCGTGAGGAAGGCGAGCGCGGAGCGCTCGGCGCTCAGCAGCCCGCCGGCGGCCAGCGCGCGCACGTTCGCGAGCACGGCGCCGAGCTCGCGCCGGCGCTCGCCGCCGAGGCGGCCGAGCGTCCGCGTCGCGCGGTCGTAGATGGCGCGCCACAGCGCGTGGCGCGCCGGATCCAGGCGCCCGGAGGCCAGCAGCCCGTCGAGGGCCGCGCGGACCGTGGGCGCGGCGCGGGCGCGGGCCGCACGGGGCAGGAGGCGCACCGTCGGGCCGGTGACCCGCGTCCGCGCGGGCGACGGGTCCGGCGGCGCCAGCCAGCGGTCCGCCCGCGCGTGGACGCGCCCGTGGGCGTCGACCACGAGCAGCTTCGGGGCGGCGGCGGCGATCCCGGGCGCGACGAGGACCGCGAGCACCGCGGCCAGGACCGCGACCGGGGTGCGGAGCACCGGTCCCATGCTAGGCGTCCGCGCCGCCGCCCGCGTCGCGACGCCGGTGGCACCCACGAGCGGGGCCGGCGATCCGACGCCCCGTCGGAGCCTCGCGCCCCGCTGTGCCCGGCGGCCGCTACCCTCAGCCGTCCTTGAGCGCAGCGGTCCCCCAGCGCGCCGGGCTGCGCCGGTTTCTGCTCTCCGGTCAGGGCTGGCCGTACCTGCTCGTGCCCTTCATCCCGGCGGCGATCGCGCTCGAGCTCGTCCACGCCGACGCGGTCGTCGTGTTCTTCGCGTCCGCGCTCGGCGTCATACCGACCGCGGCGCTCATGGGCCGCGCCACCGAGGAGCTCGCCGCGCGCTCGGGTCCCGGCGTGGGCGGCCTGCTCAACGTCACCTTCGGCAACGCGCCCGAGCTCATCATCGCGCTGTTTGCCCTCGGCGCCGGGCTGCACGAGGTGGTCAAGGCCTCGATCGTCGGCTCGATCATCGGCAACACCCTGCTCGTCCTCGGGGCCGCCATGTTCGCCGGCGGCCTCGGCCGCGATCGCCAGCGCTTCGAGCGCACCGCGGCCACCGCGCAGTCCTCGATGCTCCTGCTCGCCGCCGCGGCGCTCGTCATGCCGGCCATCTTCGAGCTCGTCGAGGGGCGCGGGCTGCCGCAGCCGGGCGCCGAGCGCATCAACTACGACGGCACGGTGGAGACGCTGTCGGCGGCCGTCGCGCTCGTGCTCATCGGCTCCTACGCCGCGGGCCTCGTCTTCTCGCTGAGGACCCACCGCGATCTCTTCAACCCGGCGCGCGGGCACGACGAGGAGGAAGGAGGGGCGCCGTGGTCGGTGCGGCGCTCGGTGCTCGCTCTGGCGGGCGCCGGCGTGGCGGTCGGCGTCATGTCGGAGGTCCTCGTCGGCTCCATCTCCGAGGCCGCCGAGCAGATCGGCCTCAGCGAGTTCTTCATCGGCGTCATCGTCGTCGCCATCGTCGGCAACGCGGCCGAGCACTGGGTCGCCGTGCTCGTCGCGGTCAAGGACAAGATGGACCTCGCGGTGAACATCGCGATCGGCTCGAGCGCGCAGATCGCGCTCTTCGTGGCGCCCGTGCTCGTGCTCGTCTCCTACGTCCTGGGCCCCCACCCGATGGCGCTCGTCTTCAACGGCTTCGAGCTCGGCGGGATCCTGCTGGCGATCGTCATCGCCAACCAGGTCACCAACGAGGGCGAGTCGACGTGGTACGAGGGGCTGCAGCTCCTCGCCGTCTACGCCGTGCTGGGCATCGCCTTCTTCGTGGCCTGACAGCGGCGATGCCGTTCGCCGTCGTCGACGACCCCCTCACGATCGGCGCGCTGATCGCGATCATCGTCGCGCTGCTGCTCGTCGACCTCGTCTTCTTCGCGCGCGGGCGCGAGCCGACGTTCCGCGAGAGCGTCGCGTGGAGCATCGGCTGGTTCGCGCTCGGCCTGGCCGTGGCCCTGCCGCTGTGGGCGGTCGACGACAGCGAGGGGGCCGTCAACTACCTCACCGTCTACCTCATCGAGCGCACGCTCTCGCTCGACAACCTCTTCGTCTTCCTGCTCATCTTCGGCGCCTTCGCGGTGCCCCAGGAGCATCGTGGCAAGCTGCTGTTCTGGGGCATCGCGCTCGCGCTGGTCATGCGCGGCGCGGCGATCCTCGTCGGCGTCGAGCTGATCGAGCGCTTCCACTGGGTCGTCTACGTCCTCGGCGCGACGCTGATCGTGCTCGCGTGGCGGATCCTGCGCGGCGCGCACGAGGACGTCGATCCCGGGCAGGGGCGCGCGGCACGGCTCGTGCGCCGTGTGCTCCCCGTGAGCGAGCACCTCTACGGCGGGCGCTTCCTCGTCACCGAGCGCGGCAGGCGGATGGCGACGCCGATGCTGGTCGCGCTGGCGAGCGTCGTGGCCGCCGACATCGCCTTCGCCGTGGACTCGATCCCGGCCGCCTTCGCGATCACGACGGACTCGTTCGCGATCTGGGCCGCCAACGCGTTCGCGCTCATGGGCCTGCGCGCGCTCTTCACGCTCGTCGAGCAGCTCATCAAGCGCTTCCGCTTCCTCGACGAGACGATCGCCGTCGTCCTCGGGATCGTCGGGCTCAAGCTCCTGATCGAGGACCTCTACAAGGCCCCGCCGATCATGAGCCTCGCGATCGTGCTCGTCGCCTTCGCGATCGGGATCGCCGCGTCCGTGCTCGCCGACCGCCGCGACCCCGACGGCGCCGCCGAGCGGCGCGCGGCGGCCTAGCCAGTGGGTCTTCTCGTGACGTTGGGCCGGTAACGGCGTCCGCCGTTCCGGTCAAACGTTGCGAGAAGGCCCCACTAGACTCGAAGGCCATGCGCGAACCCGGCCACGTCGCCGTCGGCGCCTGGAGCGGTGGGCGCTACCTGCGCTTCGGCGAGGCGCTCGACGAAGACCGCCTCGCGGCGCTCCTGCGCCCCGGCGACGGCATCGACACCGTGCTCACCGCCGACGCCTACGGCGCCGGCGCGGCCGACGCGCTCGTCGGGCGGGCGCTGGCGGGGGTGGATCGCGAGCGCTTCTGCCTCGTCGGCGCGATCGGCCACGACGTCTACGCGGGCGAGCGCGACGGGGCGAAGGGCTTTCCGCGCTTCACGGACCCGCGGCTGCGCGGGCCCGAGGGCTACGCCGGCTATCTCCGGATGGCCACCGAGCGCTCGCTGGCGCGCCTCGGGGTGGACCGCTTCGACGTGCTCCTGCTGCACAACCCCGACCGCACCGGCTACACGAGCGACGCGGTCTGGGACGGGCTGGCCGCCGTGCGCGACGCCGGCCTGACCGGGAGCCTTGGGATCGCGCCGGGGCCCGCCAACGGCTTCACGCTCGACGTCATCGACTGCTTCGAGCGCTTCGGCGGGCTGCTGGACTGGGCCATGGTCATCCTCAACCCGTTCGAGCCGTGGCCGGGCGAGCTCGCACTCCCGGCTGCGCGCGACCACGGCGTGCGGGTCATCACGCGCGTCGTCGACTACGGCGGCCTGTTCTGGGACGACGTCGTCCCCGGCCGGACGTTCACGGCCGGCGACCACCGCTCGTTCCGGCCCGAGGGCTGGCTCGAGGCGGGCCGGGCCCGGCTCGAGCGGCTGCGCCCGATCGCCGCCCGCCACGGGCTGACGCCGATGGGCCTCGCCTGCCAGTGGAACCTCGCCCACGACCCGGTGGCCTGCGTCGTGCCCACGCTGATCCAGGAGCCGGGCGGCGCGCGCTCGATCGAGGCCAAGCGCGCCGAGCTCGCCGCCGTTTCGGCCGCCGTCGTCCTCTCGGACGCCGAGGTGGCCGAGATCCGCGCCGTCGGCGACAACACGGGCTCGATAGCGCTGAAGGGCGCCGCGCCGGACTTCACGGGCGAGCAGCGACCGGACCGCTGGCCGCTGACCGGCGAGCTCGAGGCGCTCGCGGCGCGATGGTCGATCGACCCGCGCCGCGACCTCGCGGCGGCGTAGGTGGGCTGCCCACGCCGGAGTTCCGGTGCGGGCAAGCCGAAAGACGAACCCGGCGGGCCGCGGGCGGCGCCGGGGGCGCGTCAGAGGTCGTCGTCCTCGTCGGGCTCGAGGCCCTCGTCGAGCTCGTCGGGATCGTCCTCGGTGGCGGCGACCGCGCCCGACGGGCCCGGGTGGTGGCGGACCTCGAAGCGCTCGACGAGCTCGTCGCGCGCGCTCTCGTCGACCGGGACGTCGTCGCCGAGCAGCACCCACTCGCCGCCGTCGCCCTCCTCGAAGAGCTCGGCGTCCAGGGCCTGGCCGTCGTCGACGATGACCATGACCTCGGTCGTCGGGTTGAAGTACGTCCCGGGGCGGTTGAGCAGGTCTTCGACCTCAAAGCGACGGGGGGCTGCCATGCGCGCCAGCCTACCCGCCGAGCTCGCGCAGCTGGCGGGCGACCTCGGCGTCCACGTCGAGCGGCGCCTTGCCCTGGCGCGCGCGCCGGGCGTTGCGCGCCTCGATGAGCTGACGCACCTCGGCCGCGAGCGCCGGGTCCACGCGCGGTCGCATCAGCGCCGCGAGCTCGGTCTCGACGTCGACGGGCGCCCGGCCCTGGCGGACCCGCCGGGCGTTGCGCGCCTCGAGCAGCTGGCGGATCTCCTCCTCGCGCTCGCCGGTCCCCGCGGCACCGGCGGGCTCGCGGGCGGGACGGTCGGACCTGTCGCGCAGCGACAGCCCGCCGCGGCCGATCTCGTCGTAGGCGCGGCCGGAGGCGAGCACGGTTCCCACGGCGACGAGGGCCGCGACCGCGACGACGACGAAGACGATCACGCCGAGGGCGTCCTGCATGGGCCGATTGTGACGCGCTGTAGCCCGTGCGCGCGTCGGTCGGTAAACTTCGTAACACGCGTTGACTGACGAGTCAATCGCCCGGGCCTCGGAGAAAGGCAGGACCATGGTCGACTTCACCCTCACCGACGAGCAGAAGGCTCTACGCGAGCTGGCGCACGACTTCGCCGTCAAGGAGATCCGCCCCGTCGCGTGGGAGTACGACCGCGACGGCACCTGGCCGGAGGACATCCTGCGCAAGGCGTGGGAGGTGGGCCTCATGAACACCCACGTCCCCGAGGAGTACGGCGGGCCCGGCGCCTCCTACATCGACGGCAGCATCATCGAGGAGGAGCTGTCCTGGGGCTGCTCGGGCATCCAGACCTCGCTCGGGGCCAATGGCCTGACCGCCACGCCCGTCCTCCTCGGCGGCTCCGAGGAGATCAAGCGCGAGTACCTCGGCATGCTCACCGAAGCGCCCAAGCTCGCCTCCTTCTGCCTCACCGAGCCAGACGCCGGCTCCGACGTCTCGGGCATGCGCACGCGCGCGGTCCGCAAGGGCGACAAGTACGTGATCACGGGCCAGAAGTGCTTCATCACCAACGGCGGCCACGCCGACTGGTTCACGGTCTACGCCAAGACCGACCCGGAGGCCGGCGTTCGCGGCATCTCGGCCTTCGTCGTCCCCAAGGACGACACGGTCATCGTGGACAAGAAGGAGGACAAGATGGGTCAGCGGGCCTCGAACACCGCCACCATCACGTTCAACGAGACCGAGATCCCGGCCGCGAACCTGCTGGGCGAGGAGAACAAGGGCTTCAAGCTCGCCATGATGACGCTCGACCGGACGCGGCCGGGCGTGGCCGCGATGGCGGTCGGCATCGCCCGGGCGGCCTTCGAGTTCGCCACCGCCTACTCGAAGGAGCGCGTCCAGTTCGGCGTCCCGATCGCGATGCACCAGGCGATCCAGTTCATGATCGCCGACATGGCGACGAAGATCCACGCCGCGCGCCTGATGGCGTGGAACTCCGCCGTGCTGCTCGACCAGGGCCGGCGCAACACGCTCGAGTCCGCGCACGCCAAGCGCTTCGCCGCCGACACCGCGATGGAGGTCACCGTCGACGCCGTGCAGGTGTACGGGGGCTACGGCTTCATCAAGGAATACCCCGTCGAGAAGCTCATGCGCGACGCGAAGATCATGCAGCTCTACGAGGGCACCTCGCAGATCCAGCGCCTCGTGATCGCGCGCGAGACGCTTCTGCCGCGACAGATCGAGCAGCCCGCCACGGCCACGGCGTAAGGGGTCGCCGGAACGGCCCCGGCGGCTGTCACGCCGGAGGGCGCGGGCGGAACGGACGCTGGTCGCGCTCGCCGCGGCCGGCGGCGATGAGGCGGGGCGCGGGCATACTTAGGCCGATGTCCAGCCGCGCCACCGACGAGGCCGTCGCCGAGGCCGCGCCCCTCGCCGTCGCGCGCGCGGCCGCGGGGGCCCGTGGCGCGGGTTCGCAGGACCCGCTCGTCGGCGAGCTGCGCCGGGGCGGCCTCCTGCCGCTGCTCGTGCTGCACCTCCTGGGCGGTGGCCCGTCGTACGGCAACCAGCTCATGGAGCGCGTGCTCGAGCTCACGGGCGGGCTCGTGGCCGTCAACCCGAACACGATGTACCCGCTCCTGCGCGGCCTCGAGGAGCAGGGCCTCGTCGCCGGCGAGTGGGAGCACCCCGAGCGCCGCTCGCGCCGCTTCTACCGCGTGACCGCGGCCGGCGAGGCCGAGCGCACGCGGCTGGCGGCCGAGCTCGCGCCGCGCCTGGATGCCCTCGCGGCGGCGCTCGACCGCATCCGCGCGGAACTGCTCGTGTGATGGGGCGGGCGCGAGCCCCGATCGACGTCCCGGGCCTGGCCAGCGAGGCCGAGGCGCGCTGGCACGACCACCGGCGCCGCACGCTGCGTCGCGTCGCGGCCGAGCTGGTGTCCGAGCACGAGACGCGGACGCTCCGATAGCGTCCGGCGCCATGTTCGTGTTCAAGGCCGCCGTCGTCGGTGCCGGGACGATGGGCGGCCAGATCGCCCAGACGATCGCGGCCGCCGGGATCCCCGTGATCCTCAAGGACTTGCACTACGGGCTCGTGCAGGCGGGCCTGGACGAGGCGCGCCAGGTCACGCAGGGCCAGGTCGACGCGCTCGTCGAGAAGGGCCGCCTCACCGAGGAGCAGGCCGCCGCGCAGGTCGAGGAGATCCTCGGGCGCATCCACGCCGCGACGACGTACGACGGCTTCGGCGACGTCGACTTCGTCATCGAGGCCGTCCCCGAGCGCACGGAGACCAAGCGGGCCGTCTTCGCCGAGCTCGACGCCGCGACGCCAGGGCACGCGATCCTCGCCTCGAACACGTCGTCGCTCTCGATCACGCGAATCGGCGGGGCGACGCTGCGCCCGAACAAGGTCGTCGGCTTTCACTTCTTCTACCCCGCCTCCCTGATGCCGCTCGTCGAGGTCGTCGAGGGCGAGGAGAGCTCGGTCGAGACCGTGCAGGCGGCCGTGACCTTCGCCCAGGCCATCCGCAAGCAGCCGATCACCTGCGCCGATGTCCCGGGCTTCGTCGTCAACCGCGTCCTCAACGCCGGGGCGTCCGAGATCTGGCGCGAGCAGGAGGCCAAGGGACTGTCGATCAAGGCCATCGACGCGGGCATCGCGGGGCGCAACGTGACCCCGATGGGGCCGTACTTCCTCATCAACCTCGTCGGCCTCGACACCGTCCTGAACGTCGCCGAGCACCTCGAGAGCTCCTACGGAGATCGCTTCTACGTGCCCGAGGGGATGCGCCGGCTCGTGCACGCCGGGAAGCTCGGCGCGAAGACCGGCGGCGGGCTCTTCGACGCCGACGGCGAGGCCAACCTCGAGGGCGAGGCCGAGCCCGACATCGACGAGCTGGTCGAGCTGGTCACGCTGAAGACCTTCGTCGAGGCCTGCCTCGTGCTCGAGGAGGGCGTCGCCACCCACCGCGACATCGACTTCGGGATGATGACCGGCTCCGGCCTGGACCCGCGCCGCGGTCTGCTGCCGCCGTTCCTGAAGGCCGACGTCGAGGGGCTCGACACGGTGCTCGAGCGCCTCGAGGCCGCGGCCGAGCACCACGTCGAGCGCCACGGCGAGCGCCGCGGCGAGCACTTCGAGCCGCCCACGATCCTGCGCCGCCTCGTGGCGCAGGGGCGCCTCGGGCAGAAGACCGGCCAGGGCTTCTACGCCTACCCCCGGCCCGACGCCGAGCAGCCGGGCTCCGTCGTGCAGCTCGAGACGCGCGGCGACGTCGCCATCGCCTGGCTGGCCAACGGGCAGCTGAACTCCGTCTCGCCCGACGTCGTCCGCGACCTGCGCGCGGTATGGGACGCCGTGCGCGCGTCGGAGGCGCGCGCGCTCGTGCTCGCCTCGGCCAACCCGTTCCTGTTCAGCGCGGGTGCCGACATCAAGGCCTTCACCCAGATGGGCGAGGCCGGCGGCGCCGCGCTCGTGACCGAAGCGCACGCGCTGCTGCGCGAGATGGGGTCCAGCTCCGTGGCCACCGTCGCCGCCGTCAACGGCCTGGCCTACGGCGGCGGGTGCGAGCTGGCGATGGGGTGCGACGTGCGGCTGGCGGCGCAGTCGGCGCTCTTCGGCCAGCCCGAGATCAAGCTCGGGATCATCCCCGGCTTCGGCGGCACCCAGCGGCTGCCGCGGCTCGTCGGCGAGGCCAAGGCGCTCGAGATGAACCTCGTCGGCGATCCGATCGGCGCCCACGAGGCCTTCGAGCGCGGCCTGGCCAACCGCGTCGTGCCCGACCACGAGCTGCTCGACAGCGCCCTGGCGTGGGCGCGGCGCCTGGCCGAGCAGGCGCCGCTCGCCGTCGAGGAGGTCAAGCGCGTCAGCGCGGCCGGCGACCTCGACGCGGGCATCGAGGCCGAGAAGGCGGGCTTCGCGACCGTGTTCTTCAGCGAGGACGGCAGCGAGGGCATCGCGGCATTCCTGGGCAAGCGCAGGCCGGCGTGGCGGGGCCGCTGACCGCCGGCCGGGTCGCCCTGCTCGCCGCGCGCGTCCGCGAGGCGCGCTCGGTCGTCGCTCTCACCGGGGCGGGCATCTCCGTGCCCTCGGGCATCCCGGACTTCCGCACGCCCGGCGCCGGCGTGTGGACGAACGTCGACCCGATGGAGGTCGCCCACATCGACGTCTGGCGGGCCGATCCCGCCCGCTTCTGGCGCTTCTACGGCGAGCGCTTCCACGCGCTCGAGGGCAAGCGGCCCAACGGGGCCCACGAGGCGCTCGTCGAGCTCGAGCGCCGCGGGCGCCTCGACGCCGTGATCACGCAGAACGTCGACATGCTCCACCGCCGGGCGGGGACGCGAGAGCTCGTCGAGGTCCACGGCACGATCGAGCACTCCTCGTGCCCGGCGTGCCGCGCGCGTCACCCGCTCGCCGACGTGCGCGCGCGTCAGCGCGCCGACGTCGAGGGCGTGCCGCGCTGCGACTGCGGCGCGCCGCTCAAGCCCGACGTGGTCCTCTTCGGCGAGTGGCTGCCCGAGAGCGCGCTGGATCGCGCGTACGCGCTCGCCGCGGGCGCCGACGTGCTGCTCTGCATCGGCACCTCGCTCGAGGTCCACCCGATCGCCCAGCTGCCGGGGATCACGCGCGCGAGCGGCGGCGCCGTCGCGATCCTCACGCAGGGCCCGACGCCGTGGGACGGGCGCGCGGCGGTGAAGCTCGACGGCGACGTCGTCGCCGAGCTCGAGGCGCTCGTCGCCGCCCTCTGAGAAGACGTGGCCGCCTCAGGCCGGGCCGAGGGCGGTGCGGGCCCGCAGGGCGGCCTCGAGGCGCCCGAGCGCGCGCTCGACCTCCGCGGCGCCGGCGACGTCCAGGCCGCCGCGCAGCGCGCGGTCGGCCGCCGCGTCGACGGCGGGCGCGAGCACGCGCAGCTCCTCCAGCCGCACGCCGAGGTCGCCACGGTCGCCCCAGGCCTCGAGCTCGTGGCGGGCAGCGGCGAGCGCGACCCGCAGCTGCAGGGCCGCCTCGCGGCCGCGACCCGCGGCGACGTCGGCGCGCGCGCGCAGCGCGAGCTCCTCGGCCGCGAGCGGAGCGTCGCGCCCGCCGAGCAGCGCGGCCAGGCGCTCCTGCGGGCGTAGGGCGGCGCTGCGCCGCGGGCCCCGGCGCGCGCGCGGGAGCTCGCGCGCCTGCGTCCAGCGGCCCTCGGCGACCTGCTCGCCCTCACCGATGCCCACCCGGACCGCGATGGCGTGCTCGAGCGCGACCTCGTGCAGCCACGGGTCGGCGGTCGCGGTGCGGTGCAGGTGCAGGACGCGGTTGAGTAGCTCGACGGCGGCCGCCGCGGCCGGGCCGAGATCCCTCGCCGCCAGGAGTGCGCGCGCCTCGGCGGCGCTCGCCTGCGCCGCCGTGGCGACGACCGTCGCGCGGGTCGTCGTCACCGGCACGGGCGGCGGCTCGGCCGCCGCGGGCCGCGCGCGGCGCCCGCCGAGCAGGTGCCGCTGCGGCGCCCCGAGCGTGACGAGCACGATCACGTGCTCGGGCTCGCCGCCCGGCCCGCGCAGCACGTAGCGCCCGTCCGCGGGCCCGAGCGCCCACGGGAGCTCGAGCTGCACGAACGCGAAGAGCGCGGGCTCAGTCGCCGCCGTGTGCTCTGACCCCGGGCCTGCCGACCTCGATCGAGTACTTCGACGGCGAGGTGAGGACGGTCGGGTTCTCGATCCGCCCGAGGCGGCTCATGAGCTTGGCCCATTGCCCCGGCTTGAGAATCGCCTCGAGCTGGGCGCCGAGCCTTGCGTTCGTGCCGAACAGCGGGCGGAAGCCGACGTGGATGTGGTCGTCGTGGTCGGGCAGCGCGAGCGTGTTGTCCACGCCCTCGAAGGCCATCAGCGAGATGATCTGGTGGGGCTTCATCGTGCCCTGGAGCGTCAGCAGCCGGCGGACCGTGGTGTCCGTGATCGAGCCCGCGCCCTGATGGCCGAGGATCGGGACGCCGTTGATGGCCGCGATGTCGACGGCGCTGCCCGAGGAGTGCTCGGAGACGTTGCCCGAGCTCGTGTAGAAGCCGTGGCCGCAGGTCAGCGAGGAGACCGTCGGCTTCAGCCCGCTCGACGCGAGGAACTCGAGCGTGGCAAGCACGCGGCGGTCGATCTCGCCCGAGCGGATGTCCCGCCGCCCGCACGCGTAGACGTCGATGCGATCGTCGGCGAGGACGCGCTGCTGGAGCGCCTCCTTGCTCATGAGCAGGATCTGGCCGATCGACGGGTTGCCGGCGTCGGCGCCGGCGAGCGCGGTGGCGCCCGCGGCGCGGTAGACGGCGGTCGAGGCCAGCAGCTTCCAGCCGTCGAGGATCGGCTTGGGGTCGATCCGCGGCGCGCCGCGCCCGGCGGGGCGGATCTCGAAGCGCACGTGCGGGCGGACATCGGGCTCGAGGGCGCCGATGCGCCCGAGGACGGTGCCGGCGATGACCTTGGCGCCCCGCTTGAGCGGCCGGAGCACGACGTCGCGCGGCCCGAGCCCGTAGACCTGCGTGAAGTACGCCTTGAGGTCGTCCGGCCCGAGCGCGTCGGTCGCGGTGTCGAGCTGGCGGCGCCCGCCCGCCCGGTAGGCCAGCGGACGCGCCGGGTGGGCGAAGAGGCGCTCCTTGCGGACCTTCGGCGCGGTGACCCTCGCGCGGCGGTGGTCGCGGCGGGCGGTCGCGGCGGCGCGCGCCGGCTGGCGGCCCGCGCTCGCCGGCGCCGTCGGGCGCGGATCGACCTTCGGCAGGCGCAGCTCGGCGCGCACCTGGCCGTCGCTGACGCTGCGGTCGCGGGGCACGGGGTAGGCCGCCGCGAGCGTCTCGAGGCCGCCGTAGGTGTAGGTGTTGCCGTATACGTCGCGCAGCTGCACGTAGCGCCCGAGCCGCGTCGAGGTCCCCATCCGCACGATCCGACCGTCCTGGGTGGCGACGACGGGAGCGCCGTCCTTCGCGAAGATGTCGATCGCGTCGCGCGCGGAGGACTCGACCGGCACGGCGGCGTTAGCGCCGCGCGTCACGCGCCTGCGCGTGTCGCCCGCGGTCAGGCCGTCGGCGTAGCGCGGGCGCTTGGCGAAGACCGGGAAGTGACCCTGCGTGAGGCCGCTCAGGGAGCCGACGAGGTCGGCGGGCAGGCTGCCGATGAGCCGCGCGCGCACGAGCACGGAGTCGACGTACCAGTCGGCGTGGTTGTAGGCGAAGACCGCGCGGGCGACGTCCTGGTCGGCGCGCGCGGCCTTGAGGTAGCGGGCGGCGGCGAAGATCGCGTCGACCGGGCTGTAGGGGTCCTTGCGCCCGTCGCGGTTGGCGTCGACGCCGTACTGCGCCCACGTCGAGGGCAGGAACTGCATCCATCCGACGGCGCCCGCGCTCGAGACGTTCAGGTTGCGCCCGTAGTCCGTCTCGATCTCGTTGATCGCGGCGAGGATCTCCCAGCGCACGCCGTACTCGATGCCGGCCGCCTGGTAGATCGGCAGCAGGAAGGGCGGGATCCGGAAGCTGTCGATGAAGAAGTTCGGCACGCCGACGGGCGCGGGGCTGGGCAGGCCGAGGCCGAGCCCGAGCCCCGTGTCGGCCGGCGCGGGCGCGGTCGGGGCGGGCGGGGCCGGGGCGGGCGGAACGTTGGCCTTGGCCCCGGCCTTGCGCTCGGCCTTGGACTTGGCCTTGGCCCTGGCGCGCTCCTTCGCCCGCGCCCGCTCGGCCGTGACCCTGGCCTTCCGCTTCGCCGAGGCGATCGCCTCGGCCTTTGCCTCGTCGCGGCGGCGGCGGCGCTCGGCCGCCGTGGCCGCGTCCTCGATCGCCGACCCGTCCCGCGCCCGAGCCTCGACGTCGCCCTGAGGCTTGTCGGCATTCTTGGCCTTCGGCTTCGCGTCGGCCTTGGCGGGCGCCTGGTCCTCTTGGGGGGCGTGCGGCGTCGGCGCGGTGGTGGGAGCGGGCTCGGGGGTCGGCGCGGGCGGCGGCTCGGCGGCCGGCGGCGTCACGTCCTGGACGGAGGCGATCGGCTGCGTGACCCCGGGGAGCTTGATCTGGTCGACCGGCGTTCCCGGCGGGACGTCGACCGTGACCGTGAGCTGCCGGCCGCCGACGAGCGTCACCAGCAGGGTGCGCTGCTCCGCGGAGGCGGACACGACCGAGCCTCCGAAGGTCGCCACGAAGATCCCGGCGACGGCAAGGGCGATGAGCAGCTTGCGCGTGGTCATGCTGGGGCCGCGGGCTCCTCCCATCGCGGTGCGACCCACGAGCAGCCTCGGCCCGCGCACCCTACCATGGCCGTCACGGGGCACGCGCCGGACGGTAGTGCGTCCGCGGGTCGCGGGCAACGCGCGACCCCCTCCGTCGCGTCAGGTCCTCGCGGTGCGCGCGGACGCGCGACGGCCGTGGCTCAGGCTCGATCACAGGTCGAGGAATGCGCCCGGGCAGGTCCGGCCCTGGACGCCTCCGCTAGCGTTGGCGCCATGACCGATGACACCTCTGCCGGCCTGCGCGAGCGCCTCACGCGCTCGGGTGAGGACACCCTCGGCAAGCTCGCTCAGGAGCTGCTCGAGAACCCGCTCGTGTCCGGGGCCCTCGCCCGTGCCTTCGAGGCCCGCGAGAAGGCCTCGCAGGCCCAGGAGGTCGCCATGGGGGCGCTCAACCTGCCCTCGGCCGCCGACGTGGAACGTCTCACCCGTCGCGTGCGCTCGCTCTCGCAGCGCCTCGAGGGGATCGAGGACGGCGTCGACCGCCTGGACGAGCGCCTCGCCGGCCTGCAGGGCAGCGCGGGGCTCGAGGCCCGGCTCGCGGCGATCGAGGGGCAGCTCGTCGTCGTCGCGGACGAGCTCGCGAGGATCCAGCCGGGCCGGCCCAGCGAGAAGGCCAAACCGCGCCGCAGCAGCCAAACGGCTCGCAGCAAGCCCGCTACGGGCTGAGCGCGCGGCGCGAGCGCCTGGCCTGGATCGTCGGGCGGCAGCGCGCGCTCGGCGAGCTCAGCGGTCGGGCACAGGTATGCCACCGCGCGCGAGGATAGACTCCGTCACGTCATGGCCAAGAAGAAGACTTCCTCCAAGGCGGACAAGCAGAGCCGCTCCGACGGCGTCCGCGCAGCGGCCGCGCAGGCGATCGAGGCGACCGCCGGCCAGGCGGCCGCGTCGCGCGACCGGGCGCAGCAGCTCGCCGACGACCTCGCCCACGTGGCCAACCGCGTGCGCGAGGCGCTCGACGACCTGCGCCCCCCGACCGGCGACGAGGTGCGCTCGCTGCGCGAGCACATCGACGGCCTCGAGGCGCGCGTGGCCGAGCTCGAGCGCAAGCGGCCCGCGACGACGCGCCGGCGCACGACGCCCGCCGCGAGGGCGCCGGCCAAGCGCCCGGCCGCCGGGCGCGCGCCGCGCGCCGCGTCCTGACCGCGGGGCGCGCCGGTGGCCCCGCAGTTCGCCTCGTCGAAGGAGTACCGCGAGGTCCAGGACCGGATCTTCGGGCTCATGGACACCGATCCGGACCTCGGGCCGAAGCTCCGCGACGCGGATGTCCCGCAGCGCTTCGAGATCACCGACCTCGATCTCGTCGTCAACATCCGGGCGGCCCGGGCGACCGAGCGCGGCAACCTCCACTGGGAGTGGACCGACGACATCGACTGGGAGCCGAAGGTGCGGCTGACGATGTCGTCGGAGACGGCCAACCGCTACTGGCAGGGCAAGGAGAACGTGGCGATCGCGATCGCCCGGCGGAGGCTGAAGCTCTCCGGGGACGCGAGGGCCGCGCTCGCGCTCGTCCCGGTGGTCAAGCCGATCCACGAGCGGTGGCGCGAGGTCGTCGCGGCCGAGTTCCCGCATCTGAAGGTTTGACCGGCAACGGTTGACGTTGACAGGCATCGGGCGCCGCGCGTATGACTTCGGCACCGAAACAGGCACAAGGCCGAGCAGTGGGTGGCTCGCCACCCGCAAGGCGCCGCCGTCGAGACGTGCGCCGTCGGCCGACGTCGCGGGACGATAAGCCCGCGAGCGGCGGGAGCCTCGCAAGAGGCCCCGCCGCTTCACTTCCGGGGAACCCGTGGCTGCGGGTATGAGCCTCGACGAGGCGGCGCGTCATGCGGGCGTCGCCCCGAGCACGCTGCGCCGCTGGGCGCGCGACGGGCTCGTGCCACGGTCCGACGACGGGACCTGGCCGCCCGCCGCCGTGGCCCATGCCCGGATCGTCGCCCGGCTGCGCGAGCGCGGGCGCTCCGTGGCCGAGATCCGGAAGGCCACGCGCTCCGGCCGCCTGGCGGTCGGCTACCTCGACGACCTCATGCCCCCCGGCGACGCCGTCGGGCACATCACGCTCGCCGAGGCCGCGCGCCGGACCGGCCTGGACTCGGCGCTGATCGGGCGCGTGTACCTCTCGCTCGGCTTCAGCACCGACGCGCTCGAGCGGATCTCCGAGAGCGACCTCGTCCTGCTCGACTATCTCGCCGCGGTCGTCGAGGCCGGGCTGCCGCTCGAGGCGCTCCTGCAACTCGCGCGCGTCTACGGTCAGGCGCTGGCGCAGATGGCCGATGCCGAGGTCCGCCTCTTCCGCCTCTACGTCCACGAGCCGCTCCTGCGCGACGGGGTGCCTGGCCTCGAGGTCGCCGAGGAGCTCGAGGGCCTGGCCCGGGCGCTGCTGCCGCTCACGTCGCCGATCATGGACCACGTCCACCGGCGCTTCCTCGCGCACTTCGTCGAGCAGGACGTCGTCGGCCATCTCGAGAACGACCTCGAGGGCTCGCCGCTCGACCTCGGGCGGGTGCGCGTGGCCCTCGCCTTCGCCGACCTCACCGGGTACACGCGGCTGACCGAGGAGGAGGGCGAGGAGGAGGCGGTGAGCGCCGTCGAGCGGTTCACCGAGCTCGTCGAGGTCACGCTGCCCGATGACGCGCGAGTCGTGAAGACGATCGGCGACGAGGTCATGGTCGTCGGCTCGGACCCCGGCGCGCTCGTGGACTGGGCGGTCGGCTTCCAGGAGCTGTACGAAGGCCGTCCGCTGCCGCGCATCGGCCTTCATCACGGCAGCGTGCTCTACCGCGACGGTGACTTCTACGGACGCGAGGTCAACCTCGCCTCGCGCGTCGTGGCGCGTGCCGCGGGCGGCGAGGTCGTCGTCACGCGCCCCCTCGTCGATGCGGCCGGCCGGCACCTCGAGTTCGAGGCGATCGGCGAGGTGCGCCTCAAGGGCTTCGCGCACGGCACCGAGCTGTTCCTCGCGCGCACCGCGGAGGAGGCCTGACCGAGCTCCTCGAGCGCGTGCGGTCGACGGGCCTGCTGCCCCCGGGCGAGCCCGTGCTCGTGATGCTCTCCGGGGGCCGCGACTCGGTCTGCCTGCTCGACGTGGCCATGCGGCTCGGCGCCCGCACGCGGGCGCTGCACGTCAACTTCGGCCTGCGTCCCGAGGCCGACGGCGACGAGTCCCACTGCGCCGCCCTGTGCCTGCGCCTCGGCGTCGCGCTCGAGGTCGAGCGCGCCCACCGGCCGCCGGATGCGCCGGGCAACCTCCAGGCGTGGGCGCGCGACGTGCGCCTGGCCGCGGCGGCGCGCCGCGGCGGGACCGTCGCCGTCGCGCACACCGCGACCGACCAGGCCGAGACGGTGCTGCTGCGGCTCGCCGCCTCGCCCGGGCGCCGGGCGCTCCTGGGCATGGCGGAGCGCTCGGGCCAGCTAGTGCGGCCGCTGCTGGGCGTCTCCCGTGCCGAGACCGCCAGCTGGTGCGCAGAGCACGGCCTGGCCTGGCGGGATGACGCCTCCAACGCCGACCAGGCCTTTGCCCGAGCGCGCGTACGCGCGACGCTCGTGCCGGCGCTGCGCGCGGTCGACGGGCGCGCCGAGGCGAACATCGTCCGCACGGCCGCGCTCCTGCGCGACGAGGCGGACGTGCTCGACGTGGTCGTCGACACGGCCCTCGCCGGCCGCGATCGGATCGCGCTCGCGCGGCTCGAGGCGCTCCCGACCGCGCTCGGGCGCCTCGTCGTGCGCCGTCTCGCCGAGGCGGCCACGGGGCGGCTGTGCGGGCGGGCGGGCGCGCGCCTGCCCGAGCTCCTGCGCCTGCGCGCGGGGGCGCTCGACGTCGGCGACGGAGCGCGGGCGGTCGTCGAGGACGGCGTGCTGCGCTTCGAGCGCACGCCGCCGCTGCCCGCGGCGCGCTAGCCCGCGTTCGCCCGGCGCAGCCGGCGCTCGACGTCGCGGATCGGGCGCGCGAGCGCGCGCCCGCGAGCGCGCGAGCAGCCGGCGCACGGCAGGCCAGTGGCCGCTCTCGCCATTAGACTTCCGCGCCCGATGCGGGATCCCAGCATTGGCGAGATCCTCGTTCAGCCCGCCGACCTCAAGCAGCGCGTGCGCGCCCTGGGCGAGGAGGTCACGGCCGAGTACGGGGGCCGCGACCTGTTCCTCATCGGCGTCCTCAAGGGGGCCGTGTTCTTCCTCGCGGACCTCATGCGCCACATCGACATCCCGTGCGAGGTCGACTTCATGGCCGTGTCCTCGTACGGCTCGGCCACCGACTCGAGCGGCGTGGTGCGGATCCTCAAGGACCTCGACACACCGATCGAGGGGCGCGACGTGCTGATCGTCGAGGACATCGTCGACTCGGGCCTGACCCTCCAGTACCTGATGCGCAACCTCGGCGCCCGCGACCCGGCGTCGCTCGAGGTCTGCGCGCTGCTCACCAAGCCCGAGCGGCGCAAGGTCGAGCTGCCGATCCGCTTCGTCGGCTTCGAGATCCCCGATCGCTTCGCGATCGGCTACGGCCTGGACTTCGCCGAGCGCTTCCGCAACCTCCCCTATGTGGCGACGCTGCAGGACGTCGGTGATCGCGACGCGACGGAGGCATCCGCGCCGCCCGCGCCGACGTAGACCTTTGACCGGGCAAACCGCCCGGGCTGCCCGCGACCCCCTGGTACCCTTGACCGTCGTCTCTGCACTCGTCTCGCCGGGCACGGAGGCCTACTGATTTCCCCATGAGCAGGTTCTTCAAGAGCGCAGCCTTCCCGATCCTGATCGTGGTCGTGCTCGCGTTCTTCGTCCAGAAGCTGATCTCGCCGAAGAACGAGGCGCGGGCCCCTTCCTACGGGGACTTCGTCACGCAGCTGCAGTCCGGCCAGGTCAAGACGGTCGACCTCAAGACGAAGGACAACACGATCAAGGTCAAGCTGCGCGACGGCGAGACCTACGAGCGCGGCTTCCTGCCCGACTCGGCCGACCGGCTCGAGGCGCGCCTGGAGGCCGCCAAGGCCCAGCGCAAGCTCCAGGACTACGACGTCGAGGGCACCAAGAGCAACGGCTGGCTGTCGCTGCTGACCTACGTGCTGCCGTTCCTGATCTTCATCGGCTTCTGGATCTTCCTCATGAACCAGGTGCAGGGCGGCGGATCGAAGGTGATGTCGTTCGGCAAGTCTCGCGCCAAGCGCCTCAGCGTCGACTCGCCGAAGATCACGTTCCGCGACGTCGCGGGCGTCGACGAGGCCGTCGAGGAGCTACACGAGATCAAGGAGTTCCTCGAGAACCCCAAGAAGTTCCAGGCGCTCGGCGCGCGCATCCCCAAGGGCGTGCTCCTCTACGGGCCCCCGGGCACCGGCAAGACGCTGCTGGCGCGCGCCGTCGCCGGCGAGGCCGGGGTGCCGTTCTTCTCGATCTCGGGCTCGGACTTCGTCGAGATGTTCGTCGGGGTGGGCGCCTCGCGCGTGCGCGACCTCTTCGAGCAGGCCAAGCAGAACTCGCCCTGCATCATCTTCATGGACGAGATCGACGCCGTCGGGCGCCACCGCGGCGCCGGCCTCGGCGGCGGCCACGACGAGCGCGAGCAGACCCTCAACCAGCTGCTGGTCGAGATGGACGGCTTCGAGATGAAGGACAACATCATCCTCATCGCCGCCACGAACCGGCCCGACATCCTCGACCCCGCGCTCCTGCGCCCGGGCCGCTTCGACCGCCAGATCGTCGTCGACCGCCCCGACCGCAAGGGCCGGGCGAAGATCCTCGAGGTCCACACGCGCGGCAAGCCGCTGGCCAAGGAGATCAACGTCGACGCGCTCGCCGGCCAGACGCCGGGCTTCACCGGCGCCGATCTCTCGAACCTCGTCAACGAGGCCGCGCTGCTCGCGGCGCGCAACGGCAAGCGCGAGATCACCCAGAACGAGCTCGAGGAGGGGATCATGCGCGTGATCGCCGGGCCCGAGAAGAAGACGCGCGTCATGGGCGAGAACGAGCGACTCATCACCGCCTACCACGAGATGGGCCACGCGATCGTCGGGCACTACCTCGAGCACTCCGACCCGGTCCACAAGATCTCGATCATCAGCCGCGGCCAGGCGCTGGGCTACACGATCTCGATGCCCCAGGAGGACAAGTTCCTCACGACGCGGGCCGAGCTCACCGACAACATGGCGATGACGCTCGGCGGTCGCGCCGCCGAGGAGATCGTCTTCAGCGAGATCACGACGGGCGCGTCGAACGACCTCGAGAAGGTCACGGCGACCGCGAAGCAGATGGTCATGCGGTTCGGCATGAGCGAGCGCCTGGGCCCGCGCGTCTTCGGCCACGACCACGGCCAGCCCTTCCTCGGTCGCGAGTTCTCGGCCGAGCCCGACTACTCCGACGAGATCGCGCGCGAGATCGACGACGAGATCCGGCGCATCGTCGAGACCGCCCACCAGCGCGCGATCGAGATCCTCACCGAGTATCGCGACAGCCTGGGCGTCATCTCCGAGATCCTCGTCAAGCGCGAGACGATCGAGAAGGAGGAGTTCGAGGCGCTCCTCTCCGGCAAGAGCGAGGAGGAGGTCTTCGGTCCCGACGACCAAGTCTCGTCTCCGCCCGGGCTGCCCGAGGCGCCGATGCCCGAGCGCCCGGGGCGCGAGGCGCCGCGCCCGCTGCCCCGGCCCGGCCTGGCCGGCGGCGGCGTCGAGGCCCGCGGCCTCGAGCGCCCCGAGAAGCCCGAGCTGGCGTAGCGGCCGAGACCGCGCGATGAGCCTCTTGGGGGAGGCGATGGTGTCGCGCCCCGGGGCCCCCTGGCGCGTCATGGGCGTCCTCAACGTCACGCCCGACTCGTTCTCCGACGGCGGCGAGTGGTTCGAGCTCGACGACGCGGTCGCCCACGGCCGCGAGCTCGTCGCGGAGGGCGCCGCGATCCTCGACGTCGGCGGCGAGTCGACGCGGCCGCGCTCCGAGCCGATCGCCGCCGCGGAGGAGCTGCGCCGGGTCGTCCCCGTCGTCCGCGCCCTGCGCGACGCGGGCGCCCAGCTCAGCGTCGACACGAGCAAGCTCGCGGTCGCGCAGGCCGCGCTCGCGGCCGGCGCCACGTTCGTCAACGACGTGACGGCCTTCCGCGCCGAGCCCGAGCTCGCGGGCCTCGTGGCCGACGCGGGCTGCGAGTGCTGCCTCGTGCACATGCGCGGCGAGCCGCGCACGATGCAGGACGACCCGCGCTACGGCGACGTCGTCGACGACGTCCGCGCCTTCCTCGAGGCGCGCGCCGCATTCGCCGTCGCCGAGGGCGTCCGCGAGCAGCGCATCACCGTCGACCCCGGCATCGGCTTCGGCAAGACCGCCCGTCACAACCTCGAGCTCCTCGCCCGTCTGCGCGAGCTAACCACGCTCGGGTTCCGGGTCATGGTCGGCGCGTCGCGCAAGTCGTTCCTCGGTCGGATCACCGGCCGCGACGACCCGCACGAGCGCGTCGCCGCGACCGTGGCCACGAGCGTGCTGGCCGTCGAGCGCGGGGCGTCGATCGTGCGCGTTCACGACGTCGCGGCGACGCGCGATGCCCTGCTGGTGACGGCTGCTACGTTGGGCGCCCATGGCGCCTGACGATCGGGACGACGAGCTCTCCGACGAGGATCTCGACGACGATCCCTACGACGACGACGAGGACGGGGCCCCGCAGACCGAGGTGACGATCGAGGTCAGCGGCCTGTCGCTCTTCACCCACCACGGCGTCAGCGACGCCGAGCGCGAGATCGGCCAGCGGCTCGTGATCGACCTGCGCCTCGAGGTCGGCGAGTGCGACGCGACGGTCACGGACCTCGTCGAGGACACCGTCGACTACGCGGTCGTCTGCGAGCGCGTCGCGCTCGTCGCCCTGCAGCGCTCCTACCGGACGCTCGAGCGCCTGTGCTCGGCCGTCGCCGACCGGCTGCTCGCGGACTTCGAGGCCGACGAGGTCTGGGTCAAGGCGACCAAGCCCGAGCCGCCGATCGCGCTACCCGTGCAGGAGGTCTCCGTCGAGGTCTGGCGTCAGCGCGCCGAGGAGCCTTGACGGCTCCGGCGGCCGGCGCGAGCGCGTTCGACCGCGCGACCGCCGTCCAGCCGGCCGGCGACGGGCGCTGGAGCGGGTGCGGGGAGCCCGGATGGGGCGTCCCCACGGGCCTGAACGGTGGCTACCTCGCGGCGATCGTCCTGCGCGCGATGCAGGAGCAGCTCGCCGACGCCGCGCGCGCCGCGCGCTCGCTGACCTGCCACTTCACGCGCCCGGCGGCGCCCGGGGAGCTGACGATCGAGGTGGCGGTGGAGCGCTCGGGCCGCACCGTGAGCACGGTGACCGCGCGCCTCGAGCAGGCCCGAGAGATCTGCGTCGTAGCCGTCGCGGCCTTTGCCGCCGACCTCGACGGCGCCGACGCCTACGCCGCCGATCCGCCGGCTGCGCCGCCGCCCGAGGCCGTGGCGCCCTTCCCGGCCGTCGCCGACGCGCCGGCGCTGGCGGCGCAGTTCGAGCTGCGCCCGGTCTTCGGCGGCCTGCCCTTCAGCGGCGCGCCCGAGGCGCTGACCGGCGGCTGGCTGCGCCTCGCCCGGCCGCGCGCGCTCGACGCCCCGGCGCTCGCCCTCTATGCCGACGCGTGGCTGCCGGCGCCGTTTCCGCGCCTGCGCGCGCCCGTCGCCGCGCCGACGATCGACCTCACCGTCCACTTCCGCGCCCCACGGGCAGCGGCCGCGGTCCCGCCCGGCGAGCCCGTCCTCGCCCGCTTTCACTCGCGCACGGCGGCCGGGGGGTTCTTCGAGGAGGACGGCGAGCTCTGGGGCCGGGACGGCGTGCTCCTGGCCCAGAGCCGCCAGCTCGCGCTGCTCACCACGCGCAACGGCCGGTGACCGGCCACCTCGGCCTCGGCTCGAACCTCGGCGACCGGCGCGCGCGTCTGCAGGCCGCGGTCGACGCCCTGGCCGTGCGCGGAGTGGCCGTCGAGGCGTCCTCGTCGGTCTACGAGACGGCGCCGGTCGGCGCGGTCCTCGACCAGCCCGCGTTCCTGAACGCGTGCGTGCGGGTCGCCACCGCGCTCGACCCTGAGCCGCTGCTCGACGCGGCCAAGGCCGTCGAGCGCGAGCTCGGCCGCGGGCCCGGGGACGCGCTGCGCCACGGGCCGCGGGAGATCGACGTCGACCTGCTGCTCCTCGGCTCGCGCGAGCACGCCTCCGCGCGCCTGCGCGTGCCGCACGCCGAGCTGGAGCGCCGGCGCTTCGTCCTCGTCCCGCTGCTCGAGCTCGACTTCGAGCTGCGCACGCCGGGCGGGACGCGGTTGGCCGACGTCCTCGCCGCGCTGCCGGTCGACGGAGGCGTGCGCCGCCACGGGCCGCCGCTGGCTACGCCGGCGCGCGCGCCTCGGCGAGCCAGTCGGCGGGCAGCGCGCCCGGCGGCGTCGAGCCCGCCATCGGACCGAGGATCCGCAGCGCGTGGCTCGCTGCCGGGCGGCCCTCGATGAGCGGTCGCACGTCGCCGATCGTCAGCAGCAGGCGCGTCGTCGCGCCGATCTGCAGGTCGGCCGCGTTGACGTCCGGGCCGCCGAGGATCCCGCGGTCAAGCCAGCCGTCGATGCGGTCCAGGTGGCGCGGCAGCGCCCGCAGGTCCGAGCGCGCCGCGCCGTCGTCGGCGCGGTTGAGCCGCCGCTCGATCCGCGTGACGGCGGGCGCGAGCGCGCGGACGACGGGCGCGGGGAGCGCCGGCAGGGTCGAGCCCTCCTGGTAGGACGCGAGCGCGTGCGGCGCCCGCATCAGCGCCGGCCACAGCAGCCGCCGCGCGATCGGCTGCCAGACCGCGTCGCCCCACTCCTCGGCGCGCTCGACCTCGGCGCGCAGCTCGGCGTCGGACGGGAACAACGCCGGCGCGGGCCGAAGCTCCTCCAGACGGCGCAGGATCGCCCGCGAGCCGACGACCCGCTCGCGTCCGAGGGCCATCGCCGGCACCGTCCGTGCGCCGAAGCGCACGCGCTGGAGCGCGGCGTGCAGCGGAGGCAGCAGCTCGACCCGGCGGAACTCGAGCTGCTTGAGCTCGAGCGCCTTCTCGACCGCCGCGCACGGGTGCGAGCCGTGGACGACGTAGAGCGTGATCGTCATCGCGGGCCGAGCATAGACTCGGCGCGATGCTCCTCGTCGTCGACGTCGGCAACACCCAGACGCATTTCGGCACCTATCGCGACGGCGAGCTCGTCGAGCACTGGCGCTTCGCCACCGTGCCGGAGTCGACCGCCGACGAGCTCGGCGCGGCCCTGCGCAACCTCGTCGAGCTGCGCGGGATCGGCCTGGCCGACCTCCACGCCTCGATCGTCTCCAGCACCGTGCCCCAGCTCGGGCCCGCGTGGGTGGCCATGGCCGAGCGCTACCTCGGCCACCCCATGCTCGTCGTCGGCCCAGGGCTGCGGACGGGCATGCCGATCCGCTACGACAACCCGCGCGAGATCGGGCCCGACCGGCTCGTCAACGCGGTCGCGGCCTACGATCTCGTCCGGGGCGCGTGCATCGTCGTGGACTTCGGCACCGCGGTGACCTACGACCCGGTCTCGGCCTCCGGAGAGTACCTCGGCGGCATCATCTTCCCGGGCATCGAGATCTCGCTGGAGGCGCTGACCTCGCGCGCGGCCGCGCTGCCGCGCATCGACCTCGCGCCGCCGCGCTCGCTCATCGGCAAGACGACCGTCGATGCGATCCGCTCGGGCATCGTCTTCGGCTTCGCCGCCCAGGTCGACGGGATCGTCCGGCGCCTGCGGGCCGAGCTGGGGGAGGAGACCGAGGCGATCGCCACCGGGGGCCTGGCCGAGCGCATCGTCCCGTTCACCGAGACGATCGACATCACGGATGACCTGCTGACGCTCACCGGCCTACGCTTGCTGCATGAGCGCAACGCCTGACCTGCGCAGCCCCTGGCGCATCGGACCCGTGGTCGTGCCCAACCGCGTCGTGCTCGCGCCGCTGGCGGGCATCGGCACGTGGTTCGTGCGCCTGCAGGCCAAGCGCCACGGCGCGGGGCTGGCCGTCTCGGAGATGGTGTCGAGCTTCGCGATCCACCACCGCAACCCGCGCACGCTCGCCGAGCTGCTGCACGTGCATCTCGCCGAGCGGCGCACCGGGCCCGTCGCGCTGCAGCTCTTCGGCCAGGACCCCGAGGTCATGCGGTCCGCCGCCGCCTACGTCGCCGAGCACACGACGGCCGACATCATCGACCTCAACATGGGCTGCCCGGTGCCCAAGGTCTGCAAGACGGGCGCGGGAGCGGCGCTGATCGCCGACCCGGGGACCGCCGTGGCGGTCGCGCGCGCCGCCGTCGAGGGCGGCGGGCTCCCGGTGACCGTCAAGCTGCGCTCCGGCCGGCGCCCGGGCGAGACCGACGGCTTCGACCTCGCCCGGCGCCTCGTCGAGGAGGCGGGCGTCGCGGCGATCGGCTTTCATCCGCGCACCGCGGCGGTCCATCACAAGGGCGCGCCCGACCTCGCGCTCGCGGCGCGCCTCGTCGAGGTGCTGCCCGCCCCGGTCGTCCTCACCGGGGGCCTGCACAGCGCCGAGGCGGTCCGCGCGGCCCACGACGCGACCGGCGCGGCCGCCGTCATGCTCGCCCGCGGCTCGCTCGGCAATCCCTGGCTCTTCGCCGAGCTCCTCGGCGAGCGCGACGCGGAGCCCGGCCCCGACGAGGTCCTCGACGAGCTCGTCTGGCTCATGGACCGCTGCGTCGAGCACCTCGGGGCCGAGCGCGCCGGGCGGTGGCTGCGCAAGGCCTATCCGTGGTACCTCGAGCGCCTGGGCGCGCGGAAGGCGACGCAGGAGGTGCTGCAGCGCGCGGCCTCGCCGGCCGAGGCGCGGGTGCTGCTCGACGCGCTGCGCGCGCCGGCCCGCGCGCGGGCCGCCTGAGCGCTCAGGCCGGCGTCCGAGCAGGTCGTTCTCACCCCCCGGTGGTCGCCCGGCCCGCTGCTATCCTGCGCCGCTCCCTGACGCCAGCCCGCGGACTCGATCCCCGCCCGGCGCGGGGTTTTCTGTCCCGGCCACGACACGAGAGCGCCCATGCCCAAGGACGTCATCCTCACCCCCGAGGGGCTCGAGAAGCTCCAGGCGGACCTCGAGCGCCTGCAGACGACCGATCGGCGCGAGGTCGCCCAGCGCATCAAGGATGCCCGCGAGTTCGGCGACATCTCCGAGAACTCGGAGTACGACGACGCCAAGAACGAGCAGATGATGCTCGAGCAGCGCATCGCCCAGCTCGAGGAGCGACTGCGCTCGGCGCAGGTCATCGACCCGGGCGACATCTCGACCGACACCGTGCAGGTCGGCACGACCGTCCACGTCAAGGACGAGAAGACCGGCAAGTCGCAGAAGTTCACGATCGTCGGCTCGGCCGAAGCCAACCCGTCGGAGGCCAAGCTCTCGAACGAGTCGCCCGTCGGCCGCGCGCTGCTGGGCCGCAAGCGCAACGACGTCGTCTCCGTGCATGTGCCGCGCGGGCCGGCGCGCAAGCTGAAGATCACCCGCATCGGCGTCGGGGCCTGAGGACCCCCGCGCTCGTGGCCGACGAGCTGCTCGCGGGCCGGCGCGAGAAGCTCGAACGGCTCCGCGCCGCCGGGATCGACCCGTTCCCTCACACCTTCGCGGGCGTGATGCCGAGCGCGGCGGTGCACGCCGCGCACGCGGACCTGCCGGCCGGGGCGGACGGCGACGCGCGTGTCCGCGTCGCGGGGCGCCTGCATGCGCGCCGCGGCCAGGGCCGCATGGCCTTCCTCGACCTCGACGACCGCTCGGGGCGCCTGCAGCTCCAGGCGCGCGAGGACGTCCTCGGCCCCGAGCGCATGGCGCGGCTGCTCGAGCTCGACCTCGGCGACCTCGTCGGCGTCGACGGGCTCGTCTTCCGCTCGCGCCGCGGCGAGCTCAGCGTCCGCGTCGAGGACTTCACGGTGCTGGCCAAGAGCCTGCGCCCGCCGCCCGACAAGTTCCACGGCCTCGCCGACGTCGAGACGCGCTTCCGCCATCGCGAGCTCGACCTCATCGCCAACCCCGAGGCGCGGGCGCTCTTCGTCACCCGCGCCCGGGCCATCACCGAGGTCCGCCGCTTCCTGGACGACGAGGGCTTCGTCGAGGTCGAGACGCCGGTGCTCCAGCCGCTCTACGGCGGCGCGCTCGCGCGCCCCTTCACGACCCACCACAACGCGCTCGACCGCGACCTCTATCTGCGCATCGCCACGGAGCTCTACCTGAAGCGGCTCATCGTCGGCGGGCTCGAGCGGGTCTACGAGCTGGGCAAGGACTTCCGCAACGAGGGCATCTCCTACAAGCACAACCCGGAGTTCACGATGCTCGAGTGGTACGAGGCCTACGCCGACTACGCCGCGACCGCGGCCCGGCTCGAGCTGCTCGTCGCGCGGGTCGCGGACGCCGTCGGCTACGCCGGTGAGCTCGACTTCACGCCGCCGTGGCGGCGGGTGAGCTTCGTCGGCGCGATCCGCGACGCGACGGGCATCGACGTCGCCGAGCACCGCGAGGCTGCGGCGCTGCGGGCGACGATCCACGCGCGCGGCCTCGAGCTGCCGACCGAGGGGATGACGTGGCCCCAGCTCGTCGACGACCTGCTCTCCAAGCACGTCGAGCCGACGCTCGAGCAACCGACGTTCGTGCTCGACTACCCGGTCGAGCTGTCGCCCTTCGCCAAGGCCCACCGCTCCGAGCCCGGGCTCGTCGAGCGCTTCGAGGCCTTCGCGGGTGGCCTGGAGATCGCCAACGCGTTCACCGAGCTCAACGACCCCGACGTCCAGCGCGCGCGCTTCGAGGCCCAGGCGCGCCTGGCGGCCGAGGGCAACGCGGAGGCTCAGCCCTTCGACGAGGCCTTCGTCGCCGCGCTCGAGCACGGCATGCCGCCGACGGGCGGGCTCGGGCTCGGGATCGACCGCCTCGTCATGCTCCTGACCGGCCGGCGCTCGCTGCGTGAGGTCGTGCTCTTCCCGGTCATGCGCGACTGAGTCGGCTGCGGCCGGGCGCAGAGCCGCCGCGGGCAAGCCTCGACACGGGGTGCGGTCGCGCGCGGCCGCGCCGACGGGCTCGGCGGGCGGTGCCCGCGCCGGGCCTGCGAACGGCAGTCGGGGACCGCGGGGCACGTTGGTAAACTGGCCTATGCCCGCCGAGCAAGACCCGGACCAGCTCATCCGCCGCCCGACCGGGGCCGAACAAGGGATGAGGGGACGGGCGCTTCGGCGTCCCCCGACCCCGACCAGTCCAGAACCAGGCATCGACCCACGCTGACGCGGTAAGGCGCCGGCAGGAAGGACCAAGGCAGCACATGTTCGAGCGATTCACAGAACGGGCCCGTCAGGTCGTCGTTCTCGCGCAGGAGGAGGCGCGGACGCTCAAGCACAACTACATCGGCACCGAGCACATCCTCCTCGGCCTCCTGCGCGAGGAGGAGGGGCTGGCAGCTCGCGTGCTGGAGTCGCTCGACATCACGGTCGAGCGCGTCCGCGCGCAGGTCGTGCGCATCGTGGGCTCGGGCGAGGAGGTCACGTCGGGCCAGATCCCGTTCACGCCCCGCGCCAAGAAGGTCCTCGAGCTCGCTCTGCGCGAGGCGCTCAGCCTGGGGCACAACTACATCGGCACGGAGCACATCCTGCTCGGCCTCGTCCGCGAGAACGAGGGCGTCGCGGCGCGCATCCTCCTCGACTTCGACGCGGACTCCGAGAAGATCCGCAACGAGGTCATCCGCATGCTCTCGGGCCCCGGCGGCCGGCGCCAGGGCTCCGGCCAGGGCGCCGCGGCGAGCGCCGCCGCCCAGGGCGAGGGCAAGAAGTCCTCCAAGCTGCTCGACCAGTTCGGGCGCAATCTCACCAAGCTGGCATCGGAGGGCAAGCTCGACCCCGTCGTCGGCCGCGAGATCGAGATCGAGCGGATCATGCAGATCCTCTCGCGCCGCACGAAGAACAACCCGGTGCTGATCGGCGAGCCCGGCGTCGGCAAGACAGCCGTCGTCGAGGGCCTCGCCCAGCGCATCACCAACTCCGACGTGCCCGAGCTGCTGAAGGGCAAGCAGATCTACACGCTGGACCTCGCGGCCCTCGTCGCCGGCTCGAAGTACCGCGGCGAGTTCGAGGAGCGCCTGAAGAAGGTGATGAAGGAGATCACCCAGCGCGGCGACATCATCCTGTTCATCGACGAGCTCCACAACCTCGTCGGGGCGGGCGCCGCCGAGGGCGCGATCGACGCCGCGTCGATCCTCAAGCCCGCGCTCGCGCGCGGAGAGCTGCAGACGATCGGCGCGACGACGCTGGACGAGTACCGCAAGTACCTCGAGCGCGACTCGGCGCTCGAGCGGCGCTTCCAGCAGATCCGCGTCGACCAGCCGACGACCGAGGAGACCGTGCAGATCCTCAAGGGCCTGCGCGATCGCTACGAGCAGCACCACAAGGTCGACATCACCGACGAGGCCCTCGAGGCCTCCGCGGAGCTCGCCGACCGCTACATCTCCGACCGCCAGCTGCCCGACAAGGCCATCGACCTGATCGACGAGGCCGCGTCGCGCATGCGCATCAAGTCGATGACCTCGCCGCCCGTCTACCGCGAGCTCGAGGGGGAGATCGAGGACACGCGCCGCGCCAAGGAGGCGGCGATCGAGGGCCAGGAGTTCGAGAAGGCCGCGTCGCTACGCGACCAGGAGCGCAAGCTGTCCAACCGCAAGCGCGAGCTCGAGGAGCAGTGGGAGCGCGGCGAGGGCGACCACGATCGCCCCGCCATCGGCGAGGAGGAGATCGCCGACATCGTCTCGATGTGGACCGGGATTCCGGTCTTCAAGCTCACCGAGGCCGAGACGCAGAAGCTCATGCGCATGGAGGACGAGCTGCACAAGCGCGTCATCGGCCAGAGCCCGGCCGTCGAGGTCATCTCGAAGGCCATCCGCCGCTCTCGCGCCGGGCTGAAGGATCCCAAGCGGCCCACGGGCTCGTTCGTCTTCCTCGGCCCGTCGGGCGTGGGCAAGACGGAGCTGGGCCGTACGCTCGCCGAGTTCCTCTTCGGCGACGAGGACGCGATGGTGCGCATCGACATGTCGGAGTACATGGAGAAGCACGCCGTGTCGCGCCTCGTGGGGTCGCCTCCGGGCTATATCGGCTACGACGAGGGTGGCCAGCTGACCGAGGCCGTGCGTCGCAAGCCCTACTGCGTGCTCCTGCTCGACGAGATCGAGAAGGCGCATCCGGACGTCTTCAACATCCTCCTGCAGATCCTGGAGGACGGGCGCCTGACGGACTCGCAGGGGCGGACGGTCGACTTCCGCCACGCGATCGTGATCATGACCTCGAACATCGGCGCGCAGGAGATCGCGCGCAACACCCCGCTGGGCTTCGCCGTCTCCGACGACGAGACCGGCATCACGTACGAGGACATGAAGAACCGGATCATGGGCGAGCTGAAGAAGGTCTTCCGCCCGGAGTTCCTGAACCGGATCGACGAGGTCGTCGTCTTCCACAAGCTCGCCAGGGACGAGATCAAGACGATCGTGGAGCTGCTGCTGCGGCGCGTCCGCCAGTCACTGGCCGAGCGCGAGCTGCAGCTCGAGCTGACCGAGGACGCCAAGGACCTCCTCGTCGAGAAGGGCTGGGACCCGTCGATGGGCGCCCGCCCGCTGCGGCGGGCGATTCAGCGCTTCATCGAGGATCCGCTCGCGGACTTCGTCCTGCGGGCGGAGCTGCCGGCGGGCGCGACGGTCATGGTCGAGCGCAGCGGCGAGGGCGAGGAGGAGGAGGTCAACCTCACGGTCATCGAGGCCAAGAAGGTGCCGGCCGCCGTCGGCGGCGGCCGGACCGAGGAGGGCGAGGCCGACGGCGACGAGCACGGCGAGGAGCCGCCGCCGCCGCCTCCCGCGGCGGAGGCCGAGCAGTCCTGAGCATCGAGGGCCGCCGCGGGGCGGCCCTCACGCGTCGCGCGCGCCGGGCGGCCCGGCTGTTGTCAACGGGTTCGGTAGGTTGCCGCCGTGGACCCGGGCCGTCTGCGCAAGATCCCCGTCTTCGCCGGCCTCGACGAGGCCGAGCTCGAGCACATCGCCAAGCTCGCGGCCGAGGTCTCGGTGCCCGCCGGCAAGGAGCTCGTGCGCGAGGGCGACTACTCCTACGACGTCCTCGCCGTCGAGGAGGGCACGGCCAGCGTGACGCGCCACGCCGAGCACGTCGCCGACATCGGGCCGGGCGACGTCGTCGGCGAGATGGGCGTCCTCGAGCGCGCGCAGCGCAACGCGACCGTCGTGGCGACGTCGCCGATGCTCCTCGTCACGCTCACGGGCTGGGACATCCGGCGGTTGCGCAAGAGCGCTCCGGACGCCGTCGCGCACCTGCGCGACGTGGTCGCGCAGCGGCGCGACCAGGCCTGAGCTCGCTCGGGTCGTCCGTGCCGGGCTGCGTCGGGCGCGCCCTCGACGTCAGCCGACGGTGAACGCGGCGCCCCAGAGCAGGCAGGCCGCCCGTGGGCCCGGCGAGTTGTCGGTTCGCGCCGCGCCGATCACCAGCACCGAGCGCCCGCGGGCCTGCAGGAGGACCTGGAAGAGGCCGTCGGCGCTCGGGAGGATCGTCACGGCCTGCCCACGCGGCGCCGCGAAGACGATCGGGCGCGAGCCCTCGTCGACGTCACGCCCGAGCAGACGCGAGACGTTGACGCCCTGCGACGGGGTCGCGGTGAACGTGACCGTCGTCCGGGTCGTCGCGGTCCCCGGCGTCGGGTCGACGTCGGCGCACTGGGCGTCCATGCGCCCGACGCCGTCGACGATGAGCAGCCGGCGCGGCGCGCCGGGGCTGTTGTCGGTGGTCCGCACGTACGTCGAGAGGGATGTCGCGGCGCCGCGCATGACGCCAGCGACGTAGGTCGCCGGCAGGCGGCCACGGTTCGCTCCGCGGCGCTTCGTGGCGACGAGCTTGCCCGCCGCGCGCTTGTGCGAGGCGCCCGCGCGGACCGCGCTCAGGCCATCGACGGCGCCGCTGTTACGCGCGTACGTCACCGCCGCGACGGCGGTGCCGGAGAGGGCCACGACGAGGGCGATCAGCGCGACGACCATGGCGGGGGACGGCAAGCGGAGCCTCATCGGCCTCCTCCTCTTCGACGGCGGGTCGCGCCCACGCTATCGCTGCTCGGCGGCGCCGGCGGAAGTCGTGTGGGTTGAGGGCCGAGGTTGCGCTCGGGTCGTCGCGTCGGCGGGCGGGCCCGGGCACGGGGGAGGGTCCGGCCGCCCCGGTCCCTAGGCTCGGGGACCGCCATGGCCCGACCCTCCTCCCTCCACGTCTGCTCGGCCTGCGGCGCCACGACGCCGCGCTGGCACGGGCGCTGCCCGGCGTGCGGCGAGTGGAACACGCTGATCGAGGGGCGCGCTCCCGCGCGCTCGGGCCCGCCGGGGCGCCACCGGGGCGCGGGCGCCGCCGGGCGGCCGGTGCCGCTGCGCGAGGTCAGCGCCCAGCACGCGCCGCGCCTGACCACGGGGATCGGCGAGCTCGATCGCGTCCTGGGCGGCGGGCTCGTCCCGGGTTCGCTCGTCCTCCTCGGCGGCTCCCCGGGGATCGGCAAGTCGACGCTCACGAACATGGCGCTCGGCCGGCTCGCGGCCGCCGGGCGGCGCACGCTCTACGTCTCGGGCGAGGAGTCGGCGGCGCAGATCCGCCTGCGGGCCGAGCGGCTGGGCCCGGCCGCGCTCGAGGTCCCGGTCCTCGCCGAGACCGACCTCGACGCCGTCGTCGCGACGATCGAGGCCGAGCGCCCCGACGCCTGCGTCGTCGACTCCGTCCAGACGCTGCACGCGGCGGCGCTCGAGTCGGCGCCCGGCACGGTCGGGCAGGTGCGCGAGGTGGCCACGCGCATCACCGAGGTGGCCAAGGCCCGGGGCACCGCGGTCGTGCTCGTCGGGCACGTCACGAAGGAGGGCGCCCTCGCGGGCCCGCGCGTGCTCGAGCACCTCGTGGACTGCGTGCTGCAGTTCGAGGGCGAGCGCGAGCGGACGTACCGCACGCTGCGCGCGCTCAAGAACCGCTTCGGGTCCACGAACGACGTCGGCGTCTTCGAGATGCGCGAGGGCGGCCTCGTCGAGGTCCTCGACGCGAGCGCGCGCTTCGTGGGCGACGCCACGCGCGCGCCCGGGAGCGTCGTGCTCGCGGCGATGGAGGGCTCGCGACCGCTGCTCGTCGAGGTCCAGGCGCTCGTCTCGCCGAGCGAGCTCGTGCCGCCCCGGCGGGTGTGCACCGGGCTGGACCGCAACCGTCTGGCGCTCGTCCTCGCCGTGCTCGCGCGCCACGCGGGCGTCGGCGTGGGCATCAGCGACGTCTTCGTCAACGTCGTCGGCGGCGTGCGCATCGAGGAGCCGGGGGCCGACCTGGCGATCGCGCTCGCGGTCGCGGGCGCCGCGCGCGGCGTCGCGACCGAGCCCGCGCCGCTGGCCTGCTTCGGCGAGGTCGGGCTCACCGGCGAGCTGCGCTCGGTCGCCCATCCCGACAGGCGCGCCGAGGAGGCCGCCAAGTTCGGGCTGCGCGCCGTCGTCTCGCCGGCCGGCGCGCCGACGCTGCGCGCCGCCGTGCGTGCGGCGCTCGGGGCCGGCGGGCGCGCCGCCGCGGCCGCGTAACCTGGGTAGTGCCCTCCGATGCCCCTGCTCCTTGGCGTCCTGGCTCTGCTCGTGCTCGCCGCTCCCGCCGCGGGCGCCGAGCAGATCGACGCCGCCGCGCAGGCGCTGCGCTCCGATCCCGTCTACGTCGCGCCCGGGGCCGAGGACCGGCTCGACGCGGCCGGGGCGCAGCGGGTCCGGACCGCGATCCGCGAGCGCGGCGAGGGCCCGATCTACGTGGCCGTCCTGCACTACAACGCGCCCGGCTACTTCGGGCCGTGGGCCGGTGGGTTCTATGGCGGCTTCGGCCTCGGCGGCGGCCTGCTGCCGGGCCTGCTCTTCGGCACCGCGCTCGGTGGGATGCTCGACGCGCCCGCGGCCTACGGCAACGGTGGCGGGGACTTCGGTGGCGGTGGCGACTTCGGTGGCGGTGGCGACTTCGGTGGCGGTGGCGACTTCGGTGGCGGTGGCGACTTCGGCGGCGGCGGCGACTTCGGCGGCGGCGGCTTCTGAGCTACGCGCGGCAGAGCCAGACGTGGTCGGCCGGCAGGAGGCGGTGGCGGCGCATCGACGCGGCGCCGAACTCGTCCTCCGGGCGCACGCGCTCGACCTCGAAGCCCGCCGCCGCCAGGCGCTCGCCGACGTCGCCCGCGTAGAGCCTGACGTGATCGTGCTGCAGGAAGCGGCGCTCGCGCTCGGCCGGATCGGTCACCGACGGGTCCTCGTCGGTGCGCTGCGCCTCGAGCGCGAGCGGCACCATGACCAGGCACCAGCCGCCCGGGGCGGTCACGCGGCGCAGCTCGCCCAGGGCGGCGTCGTCGTCGGCCACGTGCTCGAGCACGTGGGAGCACAGCACCGCGTCGAAGGCGCCGTCGGGCAGGTCGAGCGCGGTCACGTCGAGACGCAGGTCGACCCCGGCCGGGTCGAGATCGGCGGTCACGTAGTGCAGCCCGGCCACCGACCGCAGGCGCTCTCGCAGGCACCACTCCGGGGCGAAGTGCAGGAGCGTGCGGGCGCCTTCCAGCAGCGCTGGACGGTGCTCGAAGAGCAGCCACTGCGCGCGGTGGCGCTCGTGGGAGCCGCAGCGCCAGCACAGGGCGTCGCCCCGGTTCCAGTCGTCCTTGAAGGCGCTGAACCTGCTGTCGCACACCGGGCAGCGCACGGCGTCGCCGCGGTGCCGGGCGATCGCGACGCGGCGGGCGGCGCCGGCGCGCACGCGGGCGATCGCGGCGGCGGCTCGCATCCCGCGCAGGATAGGCCGCCGCACCGGCAGGTCCTTACGCGCGCCCTACGGGCCTAAGGCCAGGCTTAATTCGCTGCTAAGATCGGCAACGATGGCGCAGCGTCCCGGGGATGAGCTCTCTGAGCTCGAAGGTCGTCAAGAGCCCCGTCTCGTCAAGGCGCTGGAGATGGTCGCGCCCGGCACGGCGCTGCGGGAGGGGATCGACAACATCCTCCACGCGCACACCGGCGGGCTCATCGTGATCGGGGACACCGACGAGCTGAGCTTCCTCTTCTCGGGCGGCATCAAGCTCGACATCGACTACACGCCCGCGCTGCTCTATCAGGTGGCGAAGATGGATGGCGCGATCACGCTCGGCGCCAACGTGACGAAGATCGCGATGGCCAACGTACAGCTCATGCCCGACCCGACGATCCTCTCGCTCGAGACCGGGACCCGCCACCGCACCGCCGAGCGCGTCTCCAAGCAGACCGACGCGCTCGTGATCGCGATCTCCCTGCGGCGGGAGGTCGTCTCGCTCTACGTCGACGGCACGAAGTACATGCTCGAGGACATCCCGGTCGTCCTCGCCAAGGCCAACCAGGCCCTGGCCACGCTCGACAAGTACCGCACCCGCCTCGACCAGGTCTCGACGCGCCTCACCGCGCTCGAGTTCGAGGGCGGCGCCACGCTGCACGACGTCCTGACGGTCCTCCAGCGCTCCGAGCTCGTGACGCGCATGGCCGTCGAGATCGAGCGCTACATCGTCGAGCTGGGCACGGAGGGCCGGCTGATCGAGATGCAGCTCGAGGAGACGATGGTCGGCACCGCCGCCGACAAGGCCGCGCTGGTGCACGACTACCTCGCCGAGGACTCCGACGAGCCCTTCGCCTCGGCCCTGGATCAGATCGGCCGCCTGGCCCACCAGGACCTGCTCGACTTCGGCCGCCTCGCCGAGGTGCTCGGCTACGACCGCAAGGTCAACACGCTCGACTTCCCCGTCTCACCGCGCGGCTACCGGATCCTCGGGCGGATCCCGCGGCTGCCCAAGCTCGTCGTCCAGCACATCGTCCGGGAGTTCGGGGGGCTGGACGAGATGCTCGCCGCCACGGACGCCGAGCTCGAGACCGTCGAGGGCGTGGGCGAGATCCGCGCCAAGGACATCCGCGAGGGCCTGCGCCGCCTGCAGGAGATCAACCTCGTGGACCGCTATCTCCAGACCTAGGACCCATCACAAGGAGGATGACCATTCCCGAAGTCACAGACGTCCAGGTCGAGGAGGACCTCGAGGCTCCGATGCTCGAACCGATCCTGTTCGAGTGCGGCGACAACGTCGTGTATCCGCATCACGGTGCCGGCAAGGTCCTCACGAAGGAACTCCGCACGATGTTCGGTGAGGAGCGCGAGTACCTCACGATCAAGATCCTGCACAACGACATGACCGTGATGGTCCCGTGCGAGAACGCCCACCTGGCGGGCCTGCGGCGGGTCATCGACGAGGAGACGGTCAAGAAGGTCCTCGCGGTGCTGGCGGACGAGATCTCCGACATGCCCAAGAACTGGAACCGCCGGTTCAAGCACAATCGGGACAAGATCAAGACGGGCGACATCTACGAGCTGGCCGAGGTGGTCCGCAACCTCGCCATCCGCGAGCACCACAAGGGTCTCTCGACGGGCGAGAAGCAGATGTTCACGCGGGCCAAGAAGATCCTCGCGTCCGAGCTGATGTACGCGCTCGACAAGGACGAGGAGGAGGCCGAGCAGCATCTCGACGACCTCCTCGCCGAGTCGGCGGGCGCGAAGGTCCCCCTCCTGTAGGGGAGCGTCCTCGTGGCGGTCGCGCTCGTCGTGGCCGCGGGTCGTGGCGAACGCCTTGGGTCGAGGGGACCCAAGGCGTTCGCCATGCTGGCGGGCCGTCCGATGCTCGAGTGGAGCCTCGAGGCGCTGCTCGCCGTCGACGAGATCGAGCACGTCGTCGTCGCCCTGCCGGCGGGCGTGACCGCGCCGCACGGCACGATCGGCGTCCCGGGCGCCGAGCAGCGCTCCGGGTCCGTGCTCGCCGCCCTGCGCGCCGCCCCGCCCGACGACGTCGTCCTCGTCCACGACGCGGCACGCCCGCTGCTCGCGCCCGAGCTCGCGCGCGACGTCCTCGCGGCGCTCGCGTCGGAGGACTGCGACGGAGCGATCGCCGCCGCCCCGGTCACCGACACGATCAAGGAGGCGGTGGGCGTGGAGGTCGTGCGCACGCTCGAGCGCGGACGACTGTGGGCGGTCCAGACGCCGCAGGCCTTCCATCGCCCGATGCTCGAGCGCGCGCTCGGCGCCGCTCCGGACGCGCTCGCCGCCGCCACCGACGACGCCTCGCTCGTGGAGGCGGCGGGCGGAGCCGTGCGGGTCGTGCCCGCCCCGCGGGAGAACCTCAAGGTCACGACACCGCTGGATCTCCGCCTCGCCGAGCTCCTGCTCGCCGAGCGCGCCGGGGCCCGGCGTCGATAATCCGGATCGTGCTGACCGACTACCACGTGCACCTGCGCCCCGACGACGTGGGCAGCACGCCGGCCGAGCGCTATCTGACGGCCGAGAACGCCGCCAACTACCGGGCGGTGGCCGCCGAGCGCGGGATCGAGGAGCTCGGCGTGGCCGAGCACGTCTACCGCTTCACGCAGGCGCTCGACGTCTGGCAGCACGAGCTCTGGCGCGACTCGGCGCGCGACGACCTCGACGCCTACTGCGCCTTCGTGCGCGAGCAGACCGACCTCAAGCTCGGCATCGAGGCCGACTTCGTCCCCGGGCACGAGGACCGCATGGCCGAGCTGCTGGCGGGCCGCGACTGGGACTACGTCGTCGGTTCGATCCACTTCGTCGGCGACGGCGCGCTGGACCACGACGGCTACGACATCTGGAGCACCGGCCAGTCCCCCGACCGCGTCTGGCGCACGTACTTCGAATGGCTCGGCGAGGCCGCCGCGAGCGGGATGTTCGACATCCTCGCCCACCCCGACCTCGTCAAGCACTGGGGCCGCGAGCGTCCCCGCCCCGCGCGCGACCCGCGCTACTTCTACGAGCACGCGATCGACGGCATCGCCGAGTCGGGCATCGCCGTCGAGGTCTCGACCGCGGGTCTGCGCAAGCCGATCGGCGAGCTCTACCCCTCGCGGGCGTTCCTGGAGATGGTCCTCGACGCGGGCAACCCGATCGCGCTCTCGAGCGACGCCCACCGCCCCGACGACCTCGGACGCGACTTCGAGCGTGCGCTCGAGCTCCTCGACGACCTCGGCGTCCGCGAGCTCGCGGTCTTCGACCGCCGCACGCGCCGGCTCGAGCCGATCGGATGAGCCCGACCACGACGACCGGCATCGGCTGGGACTCCCACCGCCTGGCCGCGGGTCGCCGGCTCGTGTTGGGCGGGGTCGAGATCCCCTTCGAGCGCGGCCTGGAGGGCTTCTCGGACGCCGACGTCCTCGCCCACGCGGTCACCGACGCGCTGCTCGGGGCGGCCGCGTTGGGCGACATCGGACAGCACTTCCCCGACACCGACCCGCGATGGGAGGGCGCGGACTCGCTCGCTCTCCTGCGCGCGGTCGTCGCCATGCTCGCCGACCGCGGCCTGGCGGCCGTCCACGTCGACGCCACCGTGCTCATCGAGCGCCCGAAGCTCGCGCCGCACCGCGACGCGATCCGGGCACGGCTGTCCGAGGCCCTCGGCCTGGGCCCCGCGCACGTCAGCGTGAAGGCCTCGACCGGCGAGGGGATGGGCTTCGTCGGGCGCGGCGAAGGCGTCGCGGCGCTCGCCGTGGCGTCGGTGACGGCCCGGTGATCGCGCCGCCGCTCGCCGCGAGCAGCGAGCTCACCACGACGAGATCTTGAGGCGGATCGAACGCGACCTCGACCTCGAGGACACGCGCCTGGAGGTGCGAGGGCGCGAACGCGCCTTAACGGCCCGCAACACACGGTCGGGCACACTGGGACGCGGCCTCATGCCGTCGCAGCCGCTCACGGTCGACCGGCCCTCGGTGCCGGACGTGTCGATCCCGCGCGTCGCCGTCCGCGGGCGCGTCGTGCTGGCCGTGTGCGCGCTCGCCGCCCTGACCTTCCTCGCGCCGTCGGCGCCGACGTACGACCCGTGGGCCTGGATCATCTGGGGTCGCGAGGTGCTGCACCTCGACCTGGCGACCGCGCGCGGGCCATCGTGGAAGCCGCTGCCGGTCCTGCTCACGACGCCGTTCGCGCTCTTCGGGCCGCTCGCGCCCGACCTCTGGCTCTTCGTCGCGCGCGCCGGGGCGATCGGAGGCGTCGTCGCGGTCTTCAGCCTCGCCCGGCGCCTCGGCGGGCCATCCGCAGGTGCGGCCGCGGCGGCCGCCTACGGGCTCGCGCCCTGGACGGTGCGCAATGCGGCCATGGGCAACTCGGAGGGCCTGCTCGTCCTGCTCGCCGTTGCCGCCGTCGACCGCCACCTCGCAGGCCGGCAGCGGGCGGCCTTCCTCTGCGGCGTCGGCGCCGCGCTCCTGCGCCCCGAGGTGTGGCCCTTCGTCGGCCTCTACGGCCTCTGGCTGCTCTGGCGCGAGGCGCGCGAGCGCACGGTCGTCCTGGCCGGCTTCGTCGCGCTGCCGGTGCTCTGGCTGCTGCCCGAGCTGTGGGGCTCGGGCGACGTGCTGCGCGCCATGCACCGCGCCCAGACGCCCAGGGCCGACAGCGTCGCCTTCGCCTCCGACCCGGTCCACGCGGTGCTCGACCAGTTCACCGCGATGCTGCTCGCGCCGGTCTGGATCGGCCTCGCGGCGCTCGCGGTCGCGCTGGTCCTGCGCCGCGCACCGAGCCGGCGCGACAGCACCGCCGTGCTCGGCCTCGCCGCGGCGGTCGTCGTGCTCGTGGCCGAGGTCGCGTACATGACGAGCGACGGCTTCTCGGGCAACACGCGCTATCTGATCCTGCCCGCCGCGCTGACCTGCGTGCTCGCCGGCGTGGGGGTCGGCTGGCTCGTGCGGGGAGCGCCCGCGCGCGCGGCGCTCGCCGTGGCGGCGCTCGCCGCCGTGGCCGTCGCCGTCCCCGGTGTCGCGCGCCTGGCCCCGACGCTCGACGCCGTCGACTACCAGGCCCGGCTGACCGACGGCCTCGGCGACGTCGTGCACCGCGCGGGCGGGCCGCGGGCGCTGCTGGCCTGCGGCGATCCCTACGCGGGCCCGTTCCAGGTGCCGGCTGTGGCGTGGCGGCTGGGCATCCACTCCAACCGGGTGGCGCTCGACCCGCGCGCGCCGGCGGTCGTCTTCCGCGCGCGCAACGCGAGCCGCGGAGCGGTGGCGCCGCCGCTGGCCGGCGTGGGGGGCGAGGCGGCCGTGCGGACGCTCGCCACCGGCGACGGCTGGCGCGTCGTCGGTCGCTGCCGGTGAGCGCCGTGCGCGCGCCCACGGTCGCGACCGGCCGCCTGCGCGATGCGCTCGACCGGATCCGTGGCCGCCTGCTCGCGCCCTCGCGGGTCGAGACCGCACTGCTCCTCGTCGCGCTGGTCGTCGTCTCGCTGCTGCTGCGCTCGACCGCCCTGCACGCGCGCTACTGGATCGACGAGGGCCTCAGCGTGGGCATCGCCTCGCACCCGGTCGCCGATGTGCCCGGGCTGCTGCGCCAAGACGGCTCGCCGCCCCTGTACTACGTGCTCCTCAGCCTCTGGGTCGATCTCTTCGGCGTCGGCGAGGCGCACACGCACGTGCTCTCGCTGCTGTTCGCGCTGGCGACCGTGCCGGTCGCCTTCTTCGCGGGCCGCTCGCTCTTCGGGGTGCGCGCCGGGTGGGTGGCCGCGCTGCTCGCGGCGATCAACCCGTACCTGACCTACTACGCGCAGGAGACGCGCATGTACGCGCTCGTCGTCCTGCTCGCGACGCTCGTGGCGTGGACGTTCGGCGAGGCGTTCGTCCACCGCCGGCGCGGGTGGATCCCGGCCTTCGGGGTCGCGCTCGCGCTCCTGACCTACGCGCACAACTGGGGGCTGTTCCTGGCCGTCGGGACGGCGGCCGCGCTCGTCCCGCTCGTGGCCGTCGCGGCCGACCGGCGCGCGCTCGTGCGCGACGCGGCGCTCGGCTACCTCGTCACGGCGCTCCTTTACGCGGCCTGGCTGCCGACGCTCCTCTTCCAGGCGCGCCACACTGCAGCGCCGTGGTCACAGACGCCGCGCCTCAACGACGTGCAGGCCGCCCTGAGCTCGCTGCTGGGTGGCTCGGCGCCGGCCATGGCCTTCCTGCTCGGCGCGGGCAGCGGCCTCCTCGCGCTGCTGGGCTCGTGGTGGGTCGCGCGGCGCGACGAGCCGCGTGCGGCGGCGGCGCTCGCGCTCTTCGTCATGGGCTTCGCCGCGCTCGCGTTCGCGTGGAGCGCCTCGCAGGTCTCGCCGGCCTGGGCCAGCCGCTACCTCGCGATCGTCGTCGGGCCGCTGATGCTCCTCGGCGGCGCGGGGCTCGTGCGCGCCGGGCGGCTCGGGCTCGTCGTGCTGGCGATCCTCGTGATCTTCTGGCTCGACCCCCGCACCTCGCAGATCGAGCACAAGAGCAACGCCCACAGGGCTTCGGTGTTCATGCGCGGGGTCGCCGAGCCGGGCGATCTGGTGATCGTCACGCACCCTGAGCAGGGGCCGCTCATGCACCTCTACCTGCGGCGCGGGCTGCGCTGGGCCGACACGATCGGTCCCGTCCCCGATCCGCGCATCTTCGACTGGCGCGATGCGGTCGATCGCCTGCGGGCGGCCAAGCCGAAGGCAACGTCCGACGCGCTGATCCGCACCGTTGGGCCCGGGCAGCACCTGCTGCTCGTGCAGCCGATCATCCGCAGTTCCGCGTGGGGCGCGCCGTGGACGAAGCTCGTGCGCCGGCGCGCCGCCCAGTGGGAGCACCGCCTCGACGACGATCCGCGCCTGCTGCGCACGATGTCGCGCCCGGTCCTCGCCGGCCGGCCGCTGCCGCGGGGCGTCCGGATCGTCGTCTACCTGCGCCGTTAGGAACTGTTAGGAGCCGTTAGCGGCTCGCCGGGATCGCCCGCGCGAGCAGGAATGGTGAGGCGCATGAGCCTTGCCGAGATCGATCCTCCCCGCGTCCCCAACCGCGACGGGGGCGAGACCGCCCCCCACGTCGTCATCGGCGGTGGCCCCGCCGGGCTGAGCGCCGGCTACCTGCTGGCCAAGGCCGGCAAGAAGGTGATCGTGCTCGAGGCCGACGACCAGGTCGGCGGCCTCGCCAAGACCGTCGTCGACCCCGACGGCTACCGCTTCGACCTCGGCGGCCACCGCTTCTTCACCAAGAACCAGGAAGTCAACGACCTCTGGCTGGAGATCATGGGCGACGAGTTCCTCATGCGCCCGCGGATGTCGCGCATCTTCTGGCGCGGGCGCTTCCTCGACTACCCGCTCAAGGGCACCGACGTCATCCGCAAGCTCGGCCCGGTCGAGGTCCTGCGCTGCGGCCTGTCGTACCTGTGGGCGGCCGTGAAGCCCAAGGGTCGCGAGGACAACTTCGAGCAGTGGGTCTCCAACCGCTTCGGCAAGCGGCTCTACACGCACTTCTTCGAGTCCTACACCGAGAAGGTCTGGGGCGTGCCGACGACGGAGATCCGCGCCGAGTGGGCCGCGCAGCGGATCAAGGGCCTGTCCTTCTTCAGCGCCGCCAAGGCCGCGTTCTTCGGCAACGAGGGCAACAAGATCAAGTCGCTCATCGACGCCTTCCAGTACCCCCGCTACGGCCCCGGGCAGATGTGGGAGATGATGACCGCGCGCATCGAGCGGCTGGGGGGCGAGGTCCGCACGTCGACGCCGGCGACGCGCCTGGAGTTCGCGGCCCCCGACGGCGAGGCCGTCAAGTGCACGGCCGTCCGGACCGCCGACGAGGTCATCGAGCCCGCCGCCGTCATCTCCTCGCTGCCGCTGCGCGCGACCGCCGCGCTCGCCGACCCGGCGCCGCCGGCCGAGGTCGTCGAGGCGGCGCGCGGCCTGCGCTACCGCGACTTCCTCACGGTCGCGGTCGTCCTGGACGGCGAGGACCTGTTCCCCGACAACTGGATCTACATCCACGAGCCGGGGGTGCGCGTCGGACGGATCCAGAACTACCGCTCCTGGAGCCCGTGGATGGTCCCCGACCCCGATTCGGCCTGCGTCGGCCTGGAGTACTTCTGCTTTGCGGGCGACGACCTCTGGACGATGAGCGACGACGCGCTCGTGGCCCTGGCCACCGCGGAGCTCGCCGCGCTCGGCCTCGCCGATCCGGCCAAGGTCCGGCGCGGCCACGTCGTGCGCGTGCCGCTCGCCTATCCGATGTACGACGCCGAGTACGCCGAGCGCGTGGCGACGATCCGCGCGTGGCTGGATCCGCTGGGCACGAACTTCCAGCAGGTCGGGCGCAACGGGCTGCACCGCTACAACAACTCCGACCACTCGATGCTCAGCGCCATGCGCGCGGTCGACAACGTCCTGCGCCGCGGCGACCACGACATCTGGGCCGTCAACGTCGAGAGCGCCTACCACGAGGAGCGGACCGACGCCGACGCCGTGCAGCCCTACAGGCGGCTGCCCGACGCGCCGGTAGCGGCCTAGCCGGGAGTCGGGTGGCCGGACGGACGCGCATCGTCGCTCTGCAGGCGCTCGTATCGGCCGTCGCGCTGGCCGCCGTCGCCTGGTGGGCGACGCGCCAGCCGCTCCCCGACATCCCCGACGCCGCCGCGCTCCCGCGCCTGGCGGCGGCCGTCGGGCTCTACGCGCTGGCCACGGCGTTGCGCTCCGAGCGCTGGCTCCTGCTCCTGCGCCACGGCGGCCACCGCGCCGGGCGCGCCGACGCCTACGCCCTGACGACCGTGGGCTACATGGGCAACAACGCGCTGCCCGCCCGCGCCGGCGACGTCCTGAAGGCGGTGCTGACCGCACCGCGCGTGGGGGCGCCGCGGGCGCAGATGTTCGGCACGCTCGTCGCCGAGCGCCTGCTCGACGTCGCCGCGCTCGCCCTGCTCTTCGCCGCCCTGGTGACCACGCTGCGCCTGCCCCTGGGCGTGCCGGGTTGGGTCCTGCTCGCGGTCGGCGCCGGGCTGCTGGCCGCCGCGGGCGGCGCGGCGTGGCTCGGACGCGGCACCGCGGCGGGCCGGCGCGTCCGCGCGCTCGCGGTCGCCCTGCTGTCACCGACGCGGCGCCTGTGGAGCGCGAGGGGCGCCGCGCTGCTCGGCGTCTCGCTCGCGCTGTGGCTGCTGGAGGGCTCGATCTACGCCGTCCTCGGCCCCGCCGCGGGCATCGACCTGTCGCTGCTTGACGGGCTCTACATCATGTCGCTCGCGAACCTCGTCGCGCTCGTCCCGGCCGCGCCGGGCTACGTCGGGACGTTCGACGCCGCGGTCGTGCTCGGCGTGCGACTCGTGGGCGCCGGCGCGCGGTCGGCGGCGCTGGGCTACGTCGTCCTCGTGCGCTTCGTGCTCTTCGTGCCGATCACCGTCGTGGGCCTGGCGGCGCTCGTCGGGCGCTACGGCGGCCTCGGGGCGCTGCGCAGGACGCTCGGCGCGCCGGCGGCGTCGAGCCCGCCGGCCGCACGCCCGGCCGCCTGACACCGGTGAGACGCTCAGCCGGCCGCCCGTGCCGCCTCGGGCTCGGGCTGTGAGCCCGCGGGCAGCTCGATCGGCAGCTCCAGGACGAAGCGTGCGCCCGGGCCGGCGGCGTCGGCCAGCGCCAGCGCCCCGCCCATCCGCGTCGCGAGCTCGCGCCCGATCGCCAGCCCGAGCCCGAAGCCGCCGGCCGACGACGCCGCCGTCCCGCGCTCGAAGCGCTCGAAGATCCGCTCGCGGTCGCCGGCGGGGACGCCGGGCCCGTGGTCGGCGACCTCGATGCCCGCGTGCTCGCCGTGGTAGGCGGCGGACACGCGCACGGGCGCCCCCGGCGGCGAATAGCGCAACGCGTTGTCGAGGAGGATGCGCGCGACCCGCGCCACCGCGCCGGGATCGCCGCTGGCCCACACCGGCCCCGGCGGCGGCGGAGCGTCGATCGGCACCCGCAGCTCGGCTGCGCGGAGCTCGAACTCGGCCACCACCGCGCGCGCGAGCTCGCCGAGCTCGACCGGCTCGGAGCGCAGCGGCACGGCGGCGTCGAGGCGGCTGAGGTCGAGCAGCTCGGCGGCGAGGTTGCCCAGGCGGCGCAGCTGCTCCCGCGCGCCCGCGACCTGCTCGCGCGCCTCGTCGGGATCCAGGCGCCCGTCGACGAGGTCCTCGTGGAGGAGCTCGAGCGTTCCCTGCAGCGAGGTCAGGGGCGTCCGCAGCTCGTGCGACGCCGTCGCCACGAACGCGCGGCGCGCCGCCTCCTGCCGGCGCAGGGCCTTCTGCATCACCGCCAGCGTCCGCGCGAGGTCGCCGACCTCGTCGCCGCCGTCGTCGTGGGGCGCGGGCGCGTCGATGCCCTCGCGGATGACCCGCACGGCGCCGGCGCGCAGCCGGGCCAGGCGCCGGCCGAGCGTGGTGGCCAGGGCGATCCCGAGCAGCACGGCGACCAGCAGCCCGACGAGCGCGGCGGCGAGGAACGCGTTGCGGACCTGGTCGACGGCGGTCGTCACGTCGGTGAGCTGCTTCTGGGTCACCAGCACGAACGACGTCTCGGCCGGCGCGTCGAGCGAGACCGCGCGCGGCACCTCGATCGGCCGCGTGACCGTGACCTCGTTGTCGCCGCGCACGGTGCTCCCGGTCTCGTCGATGACCGTGCGCAGGATGTCGCTCACCGGCACCGACCGGCCGCCGAAGTCGGTGTCGGCGACGAGCGCGTCGCCCGGCACCGAGTCGGCGACGATCACCCGCGCGTCGGCGCGCTGGCGCAGCGTGAACGCGCGATCCTGGAGGTCGAGCCGCAGCCGGTTGAGGCGCTCGTCGCGTGGTCGTCCGCGCGAGGCCTTCAGGCTGGCCGCGATCCGCCGGCGGAAGAGCGGCACGTCGGCCGCCGTCGTGCTCTCGAGGTCGGTCGCGGCCTGGTCGGTGAGGTTGTCCTGCAGCGGCGGCAGGAGCGCGAGGGCGGCGACCACGAGCGTGACGACGCTCGTGAACACGAGCGCGGCGAGCAGCCGCGGGCGCAGGCCGAAGCCGAGCCGGCGCCTCACTGCTCGCGGAAGCGGTAGCCCGCGCCGCGGACCGTCAGGATCAGGCTCGGCTCCTCGGGCCTCTCCTCGAGCTTCTCGCGCAGGTGGCGGATGTGGACGTCGATCGCGCGCGGATCGCGGTAGGCGCTGTCGCCCCAGATCGCGCGCAGGAGCTCCTGGCGCGTGAAGAGCTTGCCCGGGCGCTCGATGAGGCAGGCCAGCAGCTCGAACTCCGAGAACGTCAGGCGCACCGGGGCGCCGGCGACCGTGACCTGGCGCGCGCGCTGGTCGAGGGTCACCGGCCCGACGGCGACCACGCCTTCGACGACGCGCCCGTGCGCGCGACGCAGGACTGCGCGGACGCGGCTGCGCAGCTCGGCGAGGCCGAAGGGCTTCGTGACGTAGTCGTCGGCGCCGGCCTCGAGCCCCTGGACGGCGTCGGCCTCGCTGTCGAGCGCCGTGAGCATGATGATCGGCACGATCTCGCGCTGGGCGCGCAGGGCGCGGGCGACGTCGTGGCCCGCCGGCCCGGGCCCGAGCGCGACGTCGAGCAGGACGACGTCGAAGTCGTGCGCGGCGGCCCGCTCCAGCGCGGCCGCGCCGTCGGGCACGGCCGTGACGCGGTGGCCCTCGCGCTCGAAGGAGCGCGTGAGCATGGCCCGCAGCGGAGCGTCGTCGTCGACCACCAGGATGTCCAGCGCAGACCCGCTCGGCATGTGACGGCTGAGGATACGGCTCGAACCTTCGTCCAGTGCCCTCCGGTCGTCGTGCGACGATGCCGATGAGGCAGGTGGATGAGGCGACGCATGTCCATGACCAGGCCGCTGGGACTGCTCCTGGCGCTGGGGGCGCTCGTGGCGGCGCCCGCGGTCGCGCGTGCCGAGCCGCCCCTGGCGTACGTCTACGCGTCGGCCAACGGCCTGGGCCAGGTCGACGCCTACGCGGCCGACGCGGCCGGAGCGCTCAGCCGGCTCGGCGCGTCCTCGCCCGCCGGCGGGCGCCCGGCGGGCCTCGTCTCGGCGCCCGACGGACGCAGCCTCTACGTCGCTGACCAGGTCGGCGGCACCGTCTCGCAGTTCGACGTCGCCGACGACGGCGCGCTGACGCCCAAGCAGCCCGCCGCCGTCAGCGCCGGGGAGGCGCCCTTCGGGGTGGCCGTCGCGCCCGACGGGGCGCACGTGTACGTCACCGACCGGGCCGAGGGCGCGGTCTCGGTCTTCGACGTCGGGCCGGGCGGTGCGCTCGCGCCCGCGTCGACCGTCGCCGCCGGCGAGGGGGCGACGAGCATCGCCGTCGCGCCCGACGGCTCGAGCGCCTATGTCGCCAACTTTGCGGCCGGTACCGTCTCGCAGTTCGCGGTCGCCGCCGACGGCTCGCTCTCGCCGCGCGCCCCGGCCGCCGTGCCCGCCGGTGGCGCACCGTTCGCGATCGCCGTCGCGCCGGATCGCGCCAGCCTCTACGTCACCGACCAGTCGCGGCGGTCGGCCGTGCTGCAGTTCGACCTCGGCGCCGACGGCGCGCTCGCCCCGACGGCGCCGGCCGCCGTCGCGTCCGGGGGCTCCCCGGCCGGCCTCGTGGCCACCGCCGATGCGGTCTACGCGGCCAACTTCGCCGACGGGACGCTCTCGCAGTACGCCGTCGGTCCCGGCGGGGCGCTCTCGCCGCAGGCGGCGCCGACGGTCGGGGCCGGTCGGAACCCGTGGGCGCTCGCGCTGGCGCCCGACCGCCGCAGCCTCTACGTCGCCAACTACGGCGACGCGACCATCTCGCAGTACGACGTCGGCGACGACGGCGCGCTCACGCCCAAGGCCCAGCCGGCGCTCGCGTCGGGCACGCGACCGATCGCGCTCGCGGTCCGCGCGGCGCCCGATGCGCTGGCGCCCTCCGTCGAGCTCACCGCGCCCCCCGACGGCGCGGCCTACGCGCTGCACGAGGAGGTGGTGGCCGACTTCGCCTGCGACGACGCGGGTCCCTCCGGGCTCGAGCGCTGCGAGGGCACCGTGCCCGACGGTGAGCCGATCGACACCGGCACGCCCGGCGACCACGAGTTCGCGGTGCTCGCGCGCGACGGCGCCGGCAACGAGACCCGCGTCGTGCACCGCTACACGGTCGACGAGCCGCCGCCGTGGCGCGACGGCTCGTTCCATCGCGCGGGGTTCGCGTTCTCGAGCCTCAGCCGCTGACGCCGGCGCCGCGGCGCCTCGCGGCCCGGCGGCGCAGCTGCTCGTGCTCGACCTGGCGCGCGAGCTGGGCGAGCGATCGGCGCAGGTGCCCGCGCACGGTCGGCGCGGCGACCTGCTCGGCCAGCCAGCCGAGCAGGCCCGCGCCGGCCACGCCGTAGCTCAGGCGCAGCTCGACCGTCGTCCGGCCGCCCGGGCGGGGCCGCAGCCGCCAGCGCCCGCGCTGGTCGATGCCGGTGACCGAGGACCACGCGAGGTCGCGGGGCTCGGCCCACTCGACGACCTCGACGAGCCCGCCGACCTCGGCCGAGCCGACCCGCATGAGCGTCCGGAAGCGCGCGCCGAGCCCGCGGGTGCGCTCGCCGGCGGGCTCCCAGCGCGTGACGCCGGACATGAAGTGCAGGTAGCGCTCCGGATCGGTGACCGTCTCCCAGACCAGCGCCGGCGGCGCGGCGACCTCGGTGCGGGCGCCGACCCTCATCCCAGGATCGGCAGGCGCCGCTCGGCGGCCAGGGCGTCGAGCGTCTCCTGCATGAGCCGGACGACGTGCTCGTAGACCTCGTCGACGTCGGGCTCGGGGCCGAACTCCTCGCGCAGGTGGATCGGCGGCAGAGCCTCGACGGTGATCTTGGCCGGCAGCGGCAGGTGGCCGAGGAAGTCGCCGACGTTCAGGCCCCAGGGCAGCGCGAGCGAGATCGGCAGCACCTTCAGGCGCAGCGCGCGGTCGAGGCCCAGCGCCCGGGCCAGCCCGCCGCCGCGCGTGAGGAAGAGGGCGGTCTCCTGTCCGCCGATGGCGACGACGGGCACGATCGGCGCGTCCTGGTCCAGCGCGAGCCGCACGAAGCCGCGGCGCCCCGCGAAGTCGACGGTGCCGCTCTCCCAGGTCGGGCGGTGGACCTCGTAGTCGCCGCCGGGGTAGACGAGCACCGCCGCGCCGCTCCGGAGCGCCTGCGCCGCGTTGACAGGCGACGCGGCCACGGTCCCGAAGCGCCGGAGGAAGCCGAGCCCGGGCGTGGAGAGCACGAGGTTGTGGGCGAGCTGGTGGAAGTGGCGCTCGACGCCGAAGTACGCGCTGAAGGCGAGCGTGAAGACCGACGTGTCCGGTGTGACGTTCCCGCCCGAGTGGTTGCCGACGAGCAGGACGGGGCCGTGCTCGGGGATGTTGCCCAGGCCGCGGACCTCGCCACGGAACCAGAGGCTGGCGAGCAGCCACAGGCCGGGTAGGCGCTCGCGGATGTAGTCCGGGTCGCGCTCGTCGAGGTCGGCGGGTGCGATCCGGCTCGTCAGCGGGGCGGCCAGGGCGCGCCCGAGGCGGGTGCGCAGTGAACGGAGGCCGTCGGGCCGGGCGGAGCTGCGCTCGTCGCTCGCACCGGCGCCCGGAGCGGCGGCGGCGCCGGCGCCGTTGCGCGAGGCGCCTGACTGGGTACCGGCCGCGCTCATCCGGTCAGCGATCCTACCCGAGGACCGGCGCCGCTCAGGGCCGACGGCAGTCGACGAGGACGGTCGGGTGCCCCACGGTCCGCCTCCGCGCGCAGCGGTTACGCGGCCCGGGCGTCGCGCGCGCTCGTCCCGAGCGCGTCGACGCGTGCGAAGAAGCGCCGCAGCAACCCGGTCGTCTGCTCGGCGCGCTCGACCTGGGGCACGTGCCCGCAGTTCTCGAGGACGATCTGCTCCGCGGACGGCAGCCAGCTCGCGACGTGCTCGGCGAAGCCGGGCGAGATCAGCCGGTCCGACGAGCCCCACACGAACATGGCCGGGGCCTCGAGGGCGGCCAGGCGCGGGTAGAAGCCGCCGCGGCCGAACGGGCGGTCGAGGTAGATGTTGCGCGCCGCCGCGAGGAACGCGAGTCGCGCCCCGGCGCTCGCGTAGATGCGCTGGAACTCGTCGACGACCACGTCGGCCACCGACGGGTCGACCTGGTCGGGGTCGGCGAAGAGGCTCCAGAAGTGGCGCGCCACGAGCCTGCGCGAGAAGCGGTGGGGCAGCATCCCCAGCTCGGGGCGCAGGAGCCGCACGACCGGGTGCAGGTCGCGGCGAACGAAGGCGACGGCCGGGCACAGCAGCGCGAGCCCGGCCACCCGCTCGGGTCGGCGCAGCCCGATCTCGAGCGCGACGCGCCCGCCCATCGAGTTGCCGACCAGGTGCGCGCGGCCGACGCCGAGAGCGTCCATGACGTCGAGGACCGTGTCGGCGAACCAGGGCGCGTGGTACGGGCCGGTCGCCGGCTTCGAGGACGAGCCGAAGCCGGGCAGGTCGAGGGCGTGAACGCGAAACCCGGCGCGAGTCAGCGCGCCCGCCGTGTCGAAGAACGAGGCCTTCGTGGCGCCCAGGCCGTGGATGCAGACGACGTCGGCGCCGTCGCCCATCGTCAGCGTCGAAACGCGCCGCCTCGGCAGGCGAACCTCGTGGATGCGCAACGCGGGCCAGCCGGCCGTTGGGCGGGCGGAACAGGCCCTCGAAGCCGACCGCGAGGTCGAGGTCACCGCGCGCGTACAGCGCCCGCTGCGAGAACGCCTCGATGCCCGAGAGCTCGCCCGCGCGCAGACTCAGCCAGGTCCCGGCGTCGGTGCCGATGACGACGCCGGGCGCGCGCCGCGTGACGCCGCGGCGCACCCGCGCGCCGTGGGACGTGCAGCGGACCTCCCACGTGTGGCCGACGTCTCCGAGCCGGACGTGGTACGTCGCGTCGAAGCCCTCGGGCGCCCCGAGGTAGCGTTCGGGCAGCGTGCGGAACGCATCCTCGACGCGTTTCAGGCGCTCCGCGTGCGACAGCGACCCCGGCATTCCGGCCCGGCCAAGCCTATACCCGCGCCGGGCCCTCGCGCCACGATCGTGGTCACGGCGACGGCTCGCGTAGCCTTGGGGGCCGCTTGCGCGAGATCCGCCTGCACGACACCCGCACGGGCCGCCTGCGCCGGCTGCAGCCGCGCGATCCGGGCCGCGTGGGGATCTACGCGTGCGGCCCGACCGTCTACGACCGCATCCACGTCGGCAACGCGCGGCCCTTCGTCCTCTTCGCCCTGCTCAAGCGCCTCCTCGAGCACGAGGGCCTCGACGTCACGCTCGTGGAGAACATCACCGACGTCAACGACAAGATCTACGAGGCCGCCCTCGAGCAGGGCCGGCCGTCCGGCGAGCTCGCGCGGGCGATGACCGCCGCCTACCTCGAGGACACCGACCGCCTAGCCCTCGGGCGCCCCGACGCCGAGCCGCGGGCCAGCGAGACGATCGGGCCGATCGTCGAGCTGATCGCCGAGCTGATCGAGCGCGGCAGCGCGTACGCCGTCGACGGCGACGTCTTCTTCCGCGTGCGTTCGGACCCCGGGTACGGAACGCTGAGCCACCGCGCGCTCGACGACCTCGACCAGGGCGAGGGCGTCGAGGGCGCCGAGCGCAAGGAGGACCCGCTGGACTTCGCGCTCTGGAAGGGCCGCAAGGCGGGCGAGGACACCGCGTGGGCTGCGCCGTGGGGCGCCGGGCGCCCGGGCTGGCACATCGAGTGCTCGGCGATGGCGGAGGGGCTGCTCGGCGTCGGCTTCGACGTCCACGGCGGCGGCAACGACCTCACGTTCCCGCATCACGAGAACGAGGCCGCCCAGACGCGCGCGGCGCGCGGTCGCGAGCTCGCGTCGATCTGGTTTCACAACGGGATGCTCCAGCTCGGGGGCGAGAAGATGGCCAAGAGCGTCGGCAACGTCACGACGCTCGCCGGCGTGCTCGACCGCTGGGGCCGCGACGCGCTCGTCATGTTCTTCGTCTCGGGCCACCCGCGCGGGCCGATCGCCTTCTCGGAGGAGACGATGGAGGCCGCGCAGAACGCCGTGCGCCGCGTACGTGAGGCCGCCCGGCGCCTGGTGCCCGGGCCCTCGCCGCCGGAGCTCGCCCCGCTCAAGGAGCGCTTCTTCGCCGCCCTGGCCGAGGACTTCAACACGCCCGCTGCGCTCGCCGCGGTCTGGGCGTGGGTGCGCGAGGCCAACCGCCGGGGCGGGGGCACCGGGGACGCCGACCTGCGCGAGATGCTCGGGGTGCTCGGCCTCGACAACCTCCTCGACGCGCCGCAGGACGACGGCGCGCCCGACGCCGAGGCGCTCGAGCTCCTCGCCCGCCGCCAGACGGCGCGCGAGCACCGCGACTTCGCCGCCGCCGACCGCCTTCGCGACGAGCTCGCCGAGCGTGGCTGGCAGGTGCGCGACGCGGCCGAGGGCCCGACGCTCGTGCGCGTGCGGTGAGCGCGGTCCTCTACGGGCGAAACCCCGTTCACGAGGCGCTGCGGGCGCGCCGCCGCGCCGTGCACCGGATCTGGGCGACGACGGGCGCCGCACGCGAGCCGTGGCTCGCCGGCTCGGTGGTGGAGCCGGCGAGCGCCGGGGAGATCGCCGGGCGGGCGGGCAGCGACGCCCATCAGGGCGTCTGCGCGCTCGCTGACCCCTATCCGTACGCCGGCGCCGACGCATTGCTGGCGGGGCCGGCACCGTTGCTCGTCGCCCTCGACGAGATCCAGGACCCGCAGAACCTGGGGGCGATCTGCAGGACGGCCGAGTGCGCGGGCGCCGACGGCGTGGTCATCCCCGAGCGCCGCGCGGCCGCGGTCACGCCTGCGGTGGCGAAGGCCTCGGCGGGCGCCGTCGAGCACCTGCGCATCGCGCGCACACGCAACCTCGCCGACTTCCTCGCCGACGCGAAGGCCGCCGGCTGCTGGTGCTACGGCGCGGCCGCCGACGCGCGGGCCGGCTACCTCGAGCCCGATTACGCGGGCGGCGTCGTCCTCGTCGTCGGCGCCGAGGGACGCGGGCTGCGACCCCGCGTGGCGGCCTCGTGCGACGCGCTCGTGGGCCTGCCCCTGCGGGGCCGGATCGGCTCGCTGAACGCGAGCGCCGCGACCGCCGCCCTGCTGTACGGGATCTTGCAGCGCCGCGCGGCGCTTGACAGCGCTCCATAAGTCTGACACCGTGCCCGCCCAGCAGTGAGGCTCGACCTCAGGTTGAGTCGTCGATCGGCAGTGACCATATTCCAGCTGGCGCCAGGGGAGGAGTGCGTCACGGAGCATCCGTCCGATTCGCGGAAAGGACCGCTCGTGGCCAGACTCTCGCTCAACCCTCAAGATCAGGTCAAGGTCGAGGACGGCTACCTCATCGCGCTCGCCAAGCAGGGCGACGCCACGGCCTACGACCGGCTCGTGCGCCGTTACTACGGCTTCGTGCGGCTGAAGGCGTCGTCGTACTTCCTCGCCGGGGGCGACGCGGACGACCTGATCCAGGAGGGGCTCGTCGGCCTCTACAAGGCGATCCGCGACTTCCGCTCGGACCGCGAGTCGAGCTTCCGCAACTTCGCCGAGCTCTGCATCACGCGCCAGATCATCACCGCGGTCAAGACCGCGACGCGCAACAAGCACACCCCGCTCAACCAGTACGTGTCGTTCGCGAGCACCCCGGCGAGCGCGACCGACGGCGAGCCCACGCTCGACGAGGTCATCCCCGGTCCGGTCGTCCACGATCCCGTCTTCCAGGTCATCTCCTCCGAGGAGCTGAACTCGATCGTGGGCTGCCTGGCCAGCGCGCTCTCCGAGCTCGAGTCGCGCGTGCTCGCGCTCTACCTCGACGGGCGCTCCTACGAGTGCATCGGCGAGCGGATCGGGTGCGACACGAAGACCGTCGACAACGCTCTGCAGCGGGTCAAGCGCAAGGTCGGCGCCCACCTCGCGACCCGCACCGTCCTGCTGTAATCCCGGCGGTGAGCACGCTCGTCGTCGTCCTCGTCGTCCTCGCAGTCGTCCTCGTCGCGCTGATCCTGGGCGGCCTCGTCGCCACCGCCCGTCGCCGTGAGGCCGGGCAGCGGCGGTTGCGCGCCGACGTCGAGTCGGCCGATCGCGCCCTCGCCGCCGCCCACGCCCAGGACAAGGGCTGGGAGCGCGGCAACCTCGAGGCCGCCGCGCGCGCCGCGTTCGCCGACACGGGACACGGCCCGATCGAGGAGCTGCACCTCGTCCAGGTCGTCGACCGCCCCGGCACGGAGGACGACGAGGCGGTCTTCCGCGTCGTCACCGAGCGGGGCGTCCAGGCGCTGCGGCTCCTGCGCCGCGACGGCGCGTGGATCACCCGGTGAGCCGCGACGCCGGCCGCTGGCGGGTGGCGCCCGGCACGCGGGTGCGCCTGGGCGACCGCGACCCCGAGGACACCGGCGGCGCCCCCGGCGACAAGCAGGCCACCGAGGCCGAGCTGCCCGCGCTCGGCGAGCGGATCGCCGAGCTGCAGGACCGCCTCTATGCCGAGGACGAGCGCGCGCTCCTCGTCGTCCTCCAAGGCCTCGACGCCTCGGGCAAGGACGGCACGGTCAAGCACGTCTTCGGCGGGGTCCACCCGATGGGCCTCGAGGTGCGCGCGTTCAAGGCGCCCAGCGAAGAGGAGCTCGCCCACGACTTCCTGTGGCGCGTGCACGCCTCCGTCCCGGCCCACGGCCACATCGGGCTCTTCAACCGCTCCCACTACGAGGACGTCCTCGTCGTCCGGGTCGAGGAGCTCGTGCCCGAGAAGGTCTGGCGCGAGCGCTACGAGCTCATCAACGCGTTCGAGGCCGTGCTCGCCCACGGGGGGACGCGCGTGCTCAAGGTCTTCCTGCAGATCTCGCGCGAGGAGCAGCAGAAGCGCTTCGACGAGCGCCGCACGCGGCCCGACAAGCGCTGGAAGTATCGGGAGGAGGACCTGCAGGTCTCGGCCAAGTGGGACGCCTACCAGACGGCCTACGAGGACGCGCTCGAGCGGACCAGCACCGCCGATGCCCCGTGGTACGTGATCCCGGCCGACCGCAAGTGGATGCGCAACTGGGCCGTGAGCCGCGTGGTCGTCGAGCAGCTCGAGGCGATGGACCCACGGTACCCGGGAGGATGACGTGGCGGGAGACCGGCTCTATCCTCTGGCCGGCGCCGACGCCGGCCGGCCCGTCTAGCTCAAGCGGTCGAGCACCGAACTTGTAATTCGGACGATCCCGGTTCGAGTCCCGGCGGCGTCAGGGCTCTCGTAATCTCCGTGCAAGGCCGCGCCTTCCGTCGCGCCCCTACGCGCCGAGATCGGGCGTCCGTGCTTACGTCGATCCTGGGGGTGGCGGGTTGCCTTCTGAGTTCCCGCGGCGACACCTCGGGGCGCGTCCAGGGCGGCGTCGAAGATCGCGACGTCGCCCACGCCCTCGTCGACGAGCCCCACGTACGTCGAGCGCAACGTGAAGCCGGGATCGCTGTGGCCGAGGAAGCGGCAGACCTGGACCGGCGTGCGGCCGTCCTGCAGCAGCCAGGAGCCCGCCGTCCGGCGCAGCGTGTGGCAATGCACCCACGGCAGGCCGATCGCGCGCGCGGCGGGCTTGACGATCCGCCCGGCGACGGCGGACGGGTTCAGGGGCGTGCCCGCCGCGGTGGCGAAGACGGGCGCGTCGGGCCCGGCGTAGCGGTCGCGGCGCATGGCGCGCAGGGCGTCGGCGAGGTACGGGCTGACAGCGGAACGTCGCGCACGGCCGAGGGCGTCTTCAGCGCCGAGCGCTTGCCGCCGTGGATCTGCTCGCGCACCTGGACGCGCGGGTGCGCGCCGAGGTCGGCGTGCTTCCAGCGCAGGCCGATCGCCTCGCCGATGCGCAGGCCGGTGCTCAGCAGGAAGCGCACGAGCAGGCGGTCCTCGTCGCGGGGGATCGCGTCGAGCAGGGCGGCGGCCTCGATGCGCTGGTGAGCGGCCGGAGCCGCTCGCGGGCGGCCTGCTCGGCCTCGAGCGACGCGCGCACGCTCGGGACGAACCGCACGCCTCTGGCGGCGTTCGTCTGGACGTGCCCGTCCTCGGCGGCGGTCGCGAGCATCGCCGACAGCACGGCGCGGGCGATCCGCACGCGCGACGGCGAGCGCCCGCGCTTCTCCATCTGAGTGAACAGCGCCCTGACGTCGGCCGCGCCGATCTCGCTCAGGCGCATGCCGCGGAAGTGCGGGATCAGGTCGACCGCGAGCGCGCGGGCGTAGAGCTCGCGCGTGGACGGCGGCGAGCGCGCCGCGCTTGGTGCGCCCGCGGTAGGCGTCGAGCCACGTCGAGGCGTAGTCGTCGAAGCGGACCCGCGACGGCGGGCGCGGGTCGCGGACGCGCTGGGCCTTGGCCTCCCTGGCCTCGGCGATCGTGCGGTGGAACGTCTTGACCTGCTTGCCGCGGTACTTCGTGACGACGACGTAGCGCGTTGGCCGACGCGGTAGATGCCTGGGGTCTGCGTGCGCTCCATGCGGCGCTTGGGACGGTCTGTGAGTGGTTGTCATCGCGCGAACGTATGGCGCTGGCGCGGCCCGTCAATGCCCCGCTCAGGACGCGGTTCTGCCGTCCACCGGACGCGCGCACGGACGATCCATCGCGCGCGCGCACGGGATCGCGGCTAAGCGGACGCCAGGGGGCACGGCCTGCGATGTGCGCGCCGCGCATGGACGACGGTGCGCGCTCACGACGGCGCGGGCCCTCAGCGGTCGCGGTCCTCGTCTCGCTCCTCCTCTTCTGCGCCGATGGCGTACCAGTCGCGCGGGATGAGGCCGTGCGCCCGTTCCCAAGCGGCCACGTTCGCGGCGACCACGTCGTCGGCGTCCTGGAGCGCTCGCGCGATGTCGCCGTAGTACGTCTCGGCCACCCGGAGCGGGTATCGGTTGCTGACGCGACGCGAGCGTACGGAGTGCGCGATCACCAGCATGGCGCAGCTCGGTCGCGTCCGTCGCCGGCCGTACGGTTGTCCTGCATCTCGACTCCTTCCAGAGTCGGGTTGTCACGGGTCGGGGCGTCGCACGCCGCCGGCCCGCTGTGGTCCTTGTGGGTCGCTGGGCACATTGCCCGACCCGGTTGTGTGGCTCCGTCGATCGGAGCGGCACGAGAGCAGCCTGCGTCCCCAAACGCTCTCGGCAAACGGCACGCTAGCCGCACACCGCTACACAGCGCAAGACGTCCTGGACGAACGGCTCGGCATGGGTTCGCCGTCGTACGCCGAGCGCCCGCAGACGTGCGCGCAGAGCGGGAACGCTGCGCGGTCAGGCGTCGGCCGACAGCCGCTCGCAACTCGCCGTCGAGGGCGAAGGAACCCAGCTCGGAGATCGCGCGCTCGGGCGGCGCGAGCGGCGCGCCCTCGTAGGCGGCGCGCCAGGCGTCGGACGACCACGACAGCGCCGCGGCGTACACGCACCGGTCGGGGGCCGGCAGCCCGGCGGTGACGGCACGCCGACCGCGCGTCCACGCGCGGTCGAACGTCTCGCCGCGACGACGGGCGGCGATCATGTCGTCGCGTAGCCGTTCGAGGCGCATGTCGGCCCCGGGGCTCATCAGCGAGGTCACGCGCGCACGGTCCCAGGCGGGGGCGACGGACCGAGGAACACGAGGAAGCCGCGGCCCGCCGCCCGAGGACGACGGACGCTCGCCGGCCCTGGTCATGGCCGGCGAGTCAGCGCGCGTCTCGATCTGCGTCCTCGGCGTTCAGGATGACGGCGGCGGCGGCGTCTGCGACTCGGGCAGCGAGTAGCAGGGGGTTCCGTCGTCGGCGCGCACGATCTCCACGCCCAGGCGGCTGGCGGGCGGCGGCGGTACGCGCCTCGGTCGGCATTGCGGATCTGCAGATCGGCGCACGGGATCACCGGCCGCTCGGCGAACGCGGCCGACAGGCGCTCTTGCGCGACGACCACGGACGGCGAGCGTCTTACGGACGCTCACGACGCGGTGGCAACGACGCGGCCGTGCTCGTCGAGGACGGTCCCCGGTCGCAGCTTCGGCGGTCGCCCGTCGTGCGGCGCGGGCGCAGCGTCTTGCGTTGACGCAGAGCGAGGAGGCGTCGCGGGCGGCGAGGGCGAGACGGACGCCCGCGTCCGTTGCGAGGGCGGGCGTGCGACGGCGGCGGGCGGCGGCGAGGCGGCGACGACGGTGCGCCCAGCGATGTCGTAGATCGGTCCCGGGCAGCGAACGCTTGTGCGGCACGATCCATGAGCCGTCCGTGCTCGTGCCGTCGCCGGCGTCCGCGGCGAGCGCCGCCGAGTCCTCGGGGCGCATCCCCGGGGACGAGCGATGCGATCAGCTTGCGCGTCGCCTTCGGCCGGCGCTCGAGCTCGGCGGCGTAGTGCGAGCGGCGCTCCGGAAGGATCCGCCCGTCGCCGACGGCCGCGGCCAGCAGCTCGTCGTCGCTGAGGCAGCGGGAACGCTTGCGCTTGGCGCGCTTGGGCACGGAGCCCGCCTGCACGAAGCGGCCGCTCCTGACGTTGAAGGTGCCGGCCATCACTCGTCGGCCCCCGGGTCGTCGGTGTTGACGCCGGAGTTCATCGCCCTCAGCAGGTGATCGCGGTCGGTCAGCTCGCCGGACGTTTCGCGCCGCCAGCCCTCGAGGATCTCGGGGTCGCGGGCGACCATGTCGGCTGAAGCGCGGCGGGTGCGGCTCGGCGGGGTGCGTCGCGTCGAGCCAGCGCACGGGCACGAGCCGGCGGGCCTGCTCGGCGCGCAGATCGCGGGCCTGGGCCTCGAGCCGCTCGGCCTGGACGCGGGCCTCGTCGGCGGCGACGGAGAAGGCGGCGCGCAGGTCGTCGCGGCGCTCGTCGATGAGGGCGAGCGACGCTCTGCGCGTGCTCGGCCAGCGACGGCGCGGGCGGCGTCGACGCTTCGCCTGGGCATCGGCGAGCTCGCTCGAAGCGAGCTTCGTCGGCGGACGGCAACGCTGGGCAACGCTGGACGTCCTCGCCGCGTCGCCTGGCGCTGCGCAGGGCGTCGTCGGCGACGTGCGCTGTGAGCGCGTCGTGCTCGCGCGGGCAGCGCGCGCTCACGCTCGACGGCGGCGGCTGAGGCCGGCGACGAGCTGCTCGTGGCGCTCCTGGCGCTCGGCCTCGAGGCGCGGCGTCGCCGCTCGGCGGCAGCCAGCCCGACTTGGCGAAGATCGCGTGGAAGGCGGTGATCGAAGCTCGCGGCGGGCCTGGCGGCGGTGACGGGCACGGCGCGCATCATCGCGCGTGGTCAAGGCGGAAGCTGAAATGAGGCGATCTGGGGCCCTGCGAGCGTTGCGGAGGGTGAACGGGCGAGTGAACGGCATCGACGGGCGACAGGGCGCGGCGCGTGCGAGCAAGGCGGCGATCTCTGAGCGCAGTCAGGAGGAGTCCTGGGGGTGAAGTCGCTCAGGAAAGTCAGGAGAGCGCACACAGACGACCCGCTCCCCGCCGACGCCGCGCTCCAGAAACGCTGGCGACTCGGCGCAGCGACCCGGCGGTGTTGAGCGCAGCGGTTGCCCGACTGGCCGCGCGATCCGCGGGTGCGCCAGCACACGGCTCGCCGGCACGTGCAGGCGAGAGAGCAGTTCGCTGCGACCGAGCGCGAGCCGTGGTCCACCGTGGCGGGCCGTGGTCCACCGTGGTAAGCCTCGAGTGGGCGGTGAGGGAGGCAGTGAACGGCAGGCGGCTGGCCGTGGTGAACCGCGGTGGAGGTCGTCGCAGACGCCGGGGCAGGCTGCGCTTCGCGCTATGCGGGTTGCTCCGAGCGCGAACGTGCTGTTCCCGGTCGCGGTCGCATAGCGTCGATCTGCGACCGCCGGTCGCGTGGGTGGACGGACACGCGGGGGCAAGTGTCGGCGCGTCGTGTGGTGGACGCCGGGGCAGCGCCAATCGCGCGTCTCGTCCGTCGTCGTGCGTGTCTCTCCACGTCTCGCATCGAGGGGAGGCGATGCCGCACATCGCGTTCACTCATCGCACGCCTGTGCTCGATCCGCCCTCACATCGCTGCCTGCTCTCGCGCAACTGCGCACTGAGGGCAGCAGACGCACACCGCCTTCAACGCCCGCGTGCCCGACTTCTCGACGACGCGGTGCGCCTCCTCGCTGCCGAGGCCCTCGAGCAGCAGGTCGGCGGCCGCGAGGTCGCCGGGCGTGCGCCGCCGGCCGCTGATGCGGCGGTGGACCCGCAGCAGCTCGATCGCTCCCTGCGGGTCGCTCAAGCGCGGTGAGGGGGTTGGCGTTCACCGCTGCTCACGCATCCGCTTGCGCTTCGCGAGGTCGACCACGAACCCGTCGAGCTCGTCGTCGTCGTTCTCGCCTTCCCCCTCGCGCACATGCGCGCGCGCGCGCGCGACCTCAGCGTCGCTCTGTGCTACCGAGGGACGTGTCCCGCCAGAATGGAAATCGGAGAGGTCTGCCTGGTCTGTCCCCGATACCTCCAGGTCCTCTCTGATCTCTGCACGGCCGTGTGATGCAGTCGTGTGTGCAGTCGTGTGTGCAGTCGCACGTGCGGACGGATCGTCGTCGTCGCGGTCCACTGCACCACCCTGTGGTGCAGTCGTCGCCCCCTCGACTGCACCACGACGTGTAGCAGTCGCGGCGACGACCTCCACGATCGTCAGCACGTCGGAGTGCGCGTCAGCTCCTTGCGCCGGCTCACAGAACCGCAGCGCGTCGTCGTGCGCCTTGAGCTCGCCCGCGGTGCCGAAGTCATCGGGCACCGCGATGCGGCGCAGCGCACGACCGTTCGTGCGGCTCGAGCGCGCAGAGGTCCCGCACGTAGCCGTGTTCGATGAGCAGCGGCAGGTTGTTGTGCACCGTGGTCGGCCAGACGTGCGCCAACCGGGCAAACTGGCGCTCCGACGCCCAGAACAGCAGGTCGAGGTCCTCGCGCACCAGCCCACGCCGCTCGATCCAGCAGGAGATACGGGATGCCCCGCACCTCCGGGCACTTCTCGTGCGCCCATTGCATCGCGCGGTAGCTCATCGCGCGCCTCCTCTCGCGCGAGCGTGTCCGGGTCCGTCGTCGCCGCCGCCGCCGTCGTCGTCGGGGCTGCCGCGAGAGCTGCTCGAGCAGCGCCTGGTGCGCCGCCGGATGCGCGGGTGCCGCGCGTGCCCGCGGACTCGCCCGACCACCCGCCGCACCCGGGGCGAGCGCTTGGGCAGGGCGGGGAACGGCAGGATCACGCCCTTGCGGCGGAACTCGCGCCACAACCGCACGAGCTCCCGTGCCTGGCGCTCGGGGTCGACCGGAGCGCCCGCCAGCGGGTAGATCGTGCCCGGGGACTTCTTGGGCCGGCCGGGCCAGAAGGTGACGATCACCCGCAGCCCGTCATCGCGTTCTGGCATCCTGGTCGCACTCATGGCGATCCTCCTTCTGCGGGGTGGTTGGTCATGGGTCTCCCTTCCGTCGGGTGATTGCTGTTCTGAGTGGGCGCGGGCGGCCGAGAGGTCGCCCGTCGTCGCTCACCCGGTGCTCCTCCCGTCGGGGTCGTCTGCCCCCGGTCCGCGCTGGCGGACCGCGAAGCTGGGGCCGTCGGCGCTCGGGTCCGGCCAGCGCGGGCGCGCTTGGCCGCTCAAGAACCGCCTCGAGCAGCAGGTGTCCCGCGCGGACCCAGTTCGCCCACCGGACCGTGCGCTCGACCTCGTCGTCGCCGACGCGCTCTGAGCCATCGGCGGTGGTCGCGAGGATCACGCGCGTCGTCTCCTCGACCGACAGCACCTGGACCTCGGCGGGCTCGCCGCCGGACGGGTTACGATCCGCCTGCACTTCGGATCCTGGCCTGGACCTGATCTGCTGACGCCGCCGGCCTCTCGGGCTCGGCGGCGTCCTCGTTCTCGGCGAGGTAGCGCGCGATCGCGCGCCGCAGGATCTCCGCGTCGGTCACCTCGTCGGCGCTGCTGCGCTCGCCGAGGCTCCGCGCGAGCTCGTCCGGCAGGCGCGTGTGCACCAAGCGCGTCAGAGGCGGCCAACCAGGGTGTCGCCGTCTGTCCGTAGACACTCGCAAACCGTATCACGTCTACGTTTACTCGCAACCTCCATTCCGTCACAAGTGCAGGCCGTTTCTAACAAGTGTGGAAATCGCGGCAGGATGGTGTGACGTGGCGTGCATCGCGTCCAACACGGCAACGCATGGTATGAGACAATATGGATGCGCGGATCGTGTCACCAGCAATGTAGAGACGTCGCGCACAACCTCACTCACACTCACACAAGGAGGTAGCCGTTGGCCACCGACGCAGTGATCCCTGACGAGGTGCTGAAGGAGGGCCTGAAGCTCGCCCGCGCCCGCAGCGCGCAAACTCGGGGGTGGGACGACTGGGCGCTCGAGGTCGTGGCTCCGGCCACGAGCGCGCGCGCGCCGCGCGCAACGCCTGGCGCTGCGGGCGACCGCTTGTTCGGGATGGGCGCGAGCGACGACGGGGTGCCGTCCCTGTTGCGTTTCGCCGGAGGCGGCCGAGGCGTTCCTGCGCGACGCGCGCAAGACCATGACCGTCAGGGCGGCGTAGTCACGAACGTATGCTCGTCGCGGCTTCGACTTTTTATTCGCAGTCTCGGACGTTCGGCTACAGCGTCGCATGGAAACCGGGAGCCGACCGCGACGAGCGGCTAACCCCGAGCGTGCAATAGCGGCCCGGTAATGGCCGCGCCCCCGGCGGGCGGGGGCGCGGAAACGTCCGGTTGAGCGGGGATCCTTGGGCTTGCTGAAGGTCCTTGGTCCCCGAGCTTGGAGGTTCACCTTGAAGGTGATGCGTGATGGACGCCCGGTAACCGTAGAAGTCACGGCGGACGGAGCGGGCTTGGTGTCGCACGCGGGGACCGCGCTGCCGGCGCGGGTCGCGGACAATCTGGGGCTCACGAACGCGCTGTCGGGTCGGCTGGCCGCGATCAAGCAGCGCCGTCGCGGGCATGATCCCGGCCGCGTGATCCGTGATCTGGCGGTGATGCTCGCCAACGGTGGTGAGTGCGTGTCCGATCTCGGCGCGGTGCGTGATCAGGAGGCGCTATTCGCACCGGTCGCGTCGGACTCGACCGCGTTCCGGGTGATCGACCGGGTCGCTGCCGACCCGGCGCTGGTGGACGCGCTGCGCGCCGCGCACGCGCGGGCGCGCGAGCGGTTCTGGGAGCTGCATGGCGTCCCCGAGCGGTTGACGATCGATGTCGACGCGACGTTGATCACCGCGCACTCCGAGAAGGAGCAGGCGGCTGGGAACTACAAGGGCGGCTACGGATTCCACCCGCTGCAGGCCTACGCCGATGAGACACGCGAGGCGCTCGCCGGTCTGCTGCGGCCGGGGAACGCCGGCGCGAACACCGCCGCCGACCACATCACGGTGCTTGACCGGGCGCTCGAGCAGATCCCCGTCGCCTCCATCGAGCAGATCGAGATTCTCGTGCGCGCCGATTCGGCCGGCGCGACGCACGGGCTGATCGACTACTGCCGCGAGGCGGACCTGCGCTTCTCGGTCGGCTACGAGCTGAGCGCGCCGATCCGCGACGCGATCCTCGAGATCCCCGATGAAGCCTGGGTTCCGGCGCTTGATCAGGACGCCAGCGAGCGCGAGAACGGCGAGGTCGCCGAGATCACCGACCGCGTCGAGCTGAGCTCCTGGCCCGAGGGAACACGGCTGATCGTCCGGCGTGAGCGCCCGCACCCCGGCGCCCAGCTCAGTTTCACCGACCACGACGGCTACCGCTTCCAGACGATCCTCACCGACCAGCGCGACGAGAATATCGCGATCATCGAGTGCCGCCACCGCCGGCGCGCCCGCGTCGAGGACCGCATCCGCGACGACAAGGACACCGGCCTTCAGAAGTTCCCGTTCAAGGCGTTCGCGCTCAACGAGGTGTGGCTGGAGATCGTCATGCTCGCGCACGACCTGATCGTCTGGACCCAGGCGCTGCTGCTCGACGGCGAGCTCGCCAAGGCCGAGCCCAAGCGGCTTCGCTACCGGCTGCTGCACGTCGCCGCACGACTCGCGTTCCACGGCCGCCGCGCCAAGCTGCGCCTCCAGCACGACTGGCCATGGGGTGGGCAGCTGCTCGCCGCCTTCCAGAAGCTCAAACAGCTGCCCGCGGCCACCGCCTGACCGCCGCCAGCAGCCGACCACACCATCAACCAGCCGCTCCCGGCCACCGCCGCAATCACCGCTGCCCAAAGACGAGCCCGCGCAGCCCACGCCGCCTCCGCGACCGCCCACACCGCCGCCACGACCCCGAACGCGGCCTCACCGTCACCACTCACACCCAGACGCGGCAGGTCCATCACCCTCGTGCGCCTACTGCATGATCCGGGCTAACTACCGGTGACCTTGACCAGCGTTTCGGTCGTGGATCGCATGGGCTACAGCCGCATCTCCGAGGTGGCGTGCAAGTTGGTCACACGAGTACCCGACGACGACTGCAGACGAGGCTAGTGATTGAGCGCGGCGCGCATCCTGCTAACTAGATCTCATCGTGATCTTCAGCGTTGACCGCCTCCACCTCGGCGGCGATTTCGCCAAGCCGCGACAGACCATCCTTCTGCGCTAATTCGCGGAGTGTCGTGACAACGTCGCCACGCTCGTGCCGATATTCCCATGGCACGCGTGGCGTCCCCGCTCGAATGGCTTGAAGAATCTCGTCAATAAGGGCATCTCGTTCGGGCTCTGCGACGCTGATCAACGCGCGCATCGCGCGCATGGTCTGACGCGGCTTCAACCTGAGTTCGCCTTGCTCGGAAACAAACGGCTCCTTTGCTACGCCGGCTACGAAGTCCTGTGGCCATGCTTGGCCTTCGGCCGAAAGCGAGCCGAGGAAGTTGATAACGGTGAAGGCGTTGCCTTCTGCTGCCTGCATGACGTTGCGGCCGAGCGCTTCCTGTAGCGCGCGTTCTAGGGCCGCAATTCCTTCTGGTCCAGCATTGCGAAGCGGCGCGATTGCAGCGTTCTGAAAATCCCACGTGTGAGTGCGGAGTTCGTCGATCACCCGTTGGGCATACGCTCGAAGCGGTAGCCCGCTCGCGGCCAATCGCGCCAAGGGATATCCCGCAGTCGTGTCCGTGACGAGCTCGCGCTGCTGCTCGGTGAGCACTCCGGCCTCAGCAATATCAAACAACAGATGCAAGAAGGAGGGGTCGCTCGCTGCCTGTTCGACCAGCACGTTGACGACAATGTCCCCCGCGTGCGGCGAGAGCAGCGGGAAAAGCTGCTCGTCAGCGAGGATGCCGGCGATGACCTTTCTGTGGTCTGGAAGGTCGTCCACGGCGTCCCACTCCGCGAAGATTGCGGGATCCTCCAGCAGGAACGCCCGCATGAACCAGACCCCACGCCTCTGGAGGCGATCAAGCGACGGGTCCGCGAAGACACTGTCGAGGGCGCGCCACATTTTTTTGGCGAACCAAACGCGGAGGTCTTGAGCGCTCCGGGCGTGAACAGAACGTGCGTACTCCGTCACCGCCGCCTCGTCGTCGCTCAGGAACGAGGTGTCGGTTGTCAGGCGCTGCACCTGTGCGGCCAAGTAGCCCTCGCGCAGTGCGACAGGACGACCGAGCACAATGTCGAGAGCCTCGGACGCTGCTGTCGCGACGAGTTGCTCGCTGGGCCGCTGCTCATAAGGATGTCCGAAGACGTTGCGGTTTTCGTACAGATGTTGAAGGCGTGTTCTCCCCGCGTCGGTTACGAAGCCGTACTCCTTGGCCTTGTCGATAAGCAGTGGGTCAACCGCCTTGTGTTTGGCTTCACGCTGTTGGATCTGGCCCACGATCGCGCCCGCTTGGCCGTCACGCGCTGCCGCCGCAACAAACTTCCGACGCAACGACTCCGCCGTGGCCAGCCACACGGTGATGTATGCAGCTCTATGAGCTCCAGCCGCTAGGCAGTCCGACGCTTCCTGCATCAGGACGCGATCCTCGTCTGCGAGGACGGCCTGCACGTACGCTTCAAGGTCCGCCATGAGACCACGCTATGTGGCGAGCGAGGCTGGGACAAGCGGTGTGCCGCAGTCGCGTTGACGCGTCGCAGAGCGCGCCGATCAACCAGCTGACTGGGACGCCAGCCAGGGACTACCGCACTGGACGAGTCGAGCCGAGCCATGCCTAGCCGCGCACCGGTACAGCGCCGCAGAGCCCGCGCCTTCCCGACCGCGCGGGCTTCAGGCCCGGGGGCAACCTCAGCGTGTTCGGCGGGGGCGCGGGAACGGCCGTAGCCGCTCCGCTCGCGCTCGCCACGGCAAGGATGAGCCGCTGCCTTGTGAAGCACCTGAGGCCCCTCACGCGCTCGTTGTCGCGCTTGCGCGTCGACACGTCGCCGGTTCGACTCAGCAGCCCCTGCGCCGAGACGTTCTGGAACACGTCCGTGGTGATGGCCTCGGTCCCGAGCGCGTCGCAGATGCTCCTGGCGGTCGGCGCGGACGCGGCCGTCATTGATCGCGTCGTTGACCTGATCGGGATCGGAGCTGATGGCGTCGAAGACCGCCTGCTCGTCGGTCGACCCGCTCTCGCCCTGTGGCTTTTGAGGCGCTCCGGTCGTTTGAGTGGGCGGATCTGCGGCGTCAGGCGCAGAACACTCCTGCAAATGAGGTGGTTCAAGTCCGCGTTGGCCTCGACGGAAGCTGTGCAGGCAATGGGCGGCGCTCAGCGACCTCGGGCAGGCGACGAGCGAGAGCCCAACCAACGGCACCGAGGGGGAAAGAACCTGCAACTGGGCAGCTGGCAACGTGTCGCCGATCGCAGCGGCACCCCACCGGACGACCGAGACCCGTTCCTACGAGATCCACTCAAACGCGAGGAGACCCGCTTTTGAGGCCCACGAGGCCCACGTTCGCCCTGCGAGCCGCGCGGGCCGACCTTCGACGCGTCTTCGCCAGCGGGGCCCTCGGTGCCCATCGGGCCCTGCGCTCCAATCTCACCGCGCGGACCCTGATCGCCCTGCTTGACGGCTACCACCGCGACGCCGAACCCGACGGCGGCCGCGAGCAGCACAGCGGCAAGCATCGACACCAGCAGCGTCCGCAGCGTCACGGGGGCGTCCTCCTTGACCGTGCGCGTCTCGCCGCCTGCCAGCCGCCGATGACGGTCGCGCGAGCGTCTGGGCCGTTCGCACGTCGCGTTGCACGGCGAAGGAGCGGCGGCGGACGAGCCGAACGCCGCCGCGATGGACGAGACGCCGCCGGAGCCGAGCGAGTCGCCGTCGCGCCTGGCGTGGATCGCGGCGTGACAGTTGCGGCACACGAGCGCGAGAGCCTGCAGCCTCGTCTTGCGCTGACCGCTAGCAAGGAATCCGTGCGAACACCGACGAACTCCGAGCGGTGACACCGAGTCGTGGTGACCGCCAACCATGAATCCGGTCGGCTACTTAGAGACGGGCGTCCTCCACTGCGAGGACAACCTCCACGCGCTCGCCCACTTTCCAGCCGCGTGCGTGGACCTCGTTTACCTCGATCCCCCGTTCTTCTCGAACCGGACATACGAGGTGATCTGGGGTGACGAGGCCGAGGTCCGGTCGTTCGAGGATCGGTGGGAGGGCGGAATCAACGTCTACCTCGAATGGATGGAGGTGCGGCTGAGGCACATGCACCGCGTCCTCAAGCCTTCCGGCTCGCTCTACCTGCACTGCGATCAGGCAGCCGGTCATTACTTGAAGGTGCTTCTCGACGAGATCTTCGGGGCCCACAACTTCCGCAGCGAGATCATCTGGCGGCGGACCGGCTCGAACAGCGCCCGCAAGCGATTCGGTCCCATCCACCAAAACATCTTCTACTACGGGAAGACCGCGCAGGCCTCGTACTATCCGCAGTTCCGGCCATACACCAAGCGCTACGTCGCCGAGCGATTCAAAGCGTCAGACGAGCGCGGCGCGTATCACGACGTCTCGCTGACCGGCCAGGGCAGGCGATCGGGGGACAGCGGCAAACCGTGGCGAGGCTACGACCCGAACGGCGTCGCTCGCCATTGGCAGCCGTCGAGCTACGTCTACAAGAAGTACGCCGCGATCACCGGCGACGACCTCGCCCAGTACCCGCTCCTCGAGCGGCTCGACAAGCTGGACGAGGTCGGGATGATCCACTGGACCCGCGAAGGCGTTCCCCGCTACAAGCACTATCTCGAGGATGCCCCCGGAGTCGCGCTGCAGGACATCTGGGCGTACCAACCAGGTAGCGAGGGGGTGGTGTCCGGCCCCGGCGCGGGCGGCATCGACGAGGACGTTAAGTGGCTGGGGCGGACGCACGCCGAACGGGTCGGTTACCCCACCCAGAAGCCCGAAGGCGTCCTGGAGCGCATCGTCCGATCCAGCACGATGAAGGGCGACATCGTGCTGGACCCCTTCTGCGGCTGCGGCACGACCGTTGCGGTAGCCGAGAGGCTCGCGCGCCAGTGGATTGGAATCGACATCAGCCCGCAGGCCGCCGAGATCGTCAAGCTGCGGCTACACAAGCTCGGTGCCAAGCCCACGGTGTACGGCCTGCCGACAAGCGTCGACGATCTTCGACGGCTGGGGCACTTCGAGTTCCAGCATTGGGTCATCCAGCGTGTCATGGGAAACCCATCGCCCCGGCAAACCGCAGACATGGGCGTCGATGGCTACTCGTTCTTCGAACGGCTACCTATCCAGGTCAAGCAACGAGATAAGGTCGGGCGGCCGGATGTTGACACCTTCAAGACCGCGGTCGAGCGCGAGGACAAGCACAAAGGGTTCCTCGTCGCGTTCAGCTTCACGAAGGGCGCTATCGATGAATCTGCTCGGCTGCGGCGAGAGGGCAGCGTGGAGATTGCGCTCGTCAGAGCGGAGGACATTGTCCGCGTAGGCGACCTTATCGACTCCGCCGATCGCGATGGTCGCCCGCCCAACCTCTCCAGCATCACGCCCGACCTCATGGGCCTGTTCAGCGCACTTCAGGAGTCGGTGCAGAACCGGCCGTTTTACCCGCCACCGAGCCACGAGGCAAAGCCCTCAGCCGAGGACCTGCTCCGGAGTTCGCGCGATCGCGCCACCTCGCAGCAGCGCTTGCCTCTGGGGTAACGCGCCCTTTCCGGGGCGAAGCCCGGCCGACCCACTCACCGACTCGAGGGGGCGACCGCGACGGTAATTCGCACCCCGATGTGAGCTAACACGCGGGCGGAGCCGCCTGCGGCGCGCTCGGTCGCGATGCCACGCGCCCGAGGGTGGGGATCGTCCGTCGCAGGCCCCGAGCGACGGGAGAGGACCGGGCTCGCTCGCGCCCACCGGCGCGGGTGCCCGAGCGGGTTGCCCCCGCGCGTCGCAGGGCGGCGGGATCTCCGTGGTCATCGAGGATCCCGCATGGCAACCACCGAACTTGTAATTCGGACGATCCCGGTTCGAGTCCGGGGGCGGGCTCTCGTTCACTAGATGACGCCGACGGCCGCGGCGAGGTCGCCGTGTCCGTTGGACGAGGCTACGTCCTCGACCGAACGCGCGGGCCGCGCGCCCCGGGCGTTCAGGCGCCGCTCGAGCTCGCCGAGGACGGCACCGAAGAGCAGGTGGCGCCACGTCGCCTGCGCGAAGGCGCGCGGGTTGCCCGCGAGCCGCGGCAGCTCGTCGCGGGCGGGGTGGTAGCGGTCGCTGACGAGCGTGAGCGGCCACGTCGCCAGATGCTCGGCGAGGCCGGCGAGCAGGCCGCGCGCCCACGGGGCGACGGGGAGCCGCGGCGCGACGTTCGCGTAGGCCGCGCCGAGGAGCGCACCGTTGCCGAGATGCAGCCCGACGCCGACCGCGTGCGCCGCGGGACCCGAGGTGACGGCCTTGCCGAGCAGCTGCTCGTCGTGGTGGGAGACGCCGAAGACGCGGATGTCGAGCGGCGACTGCGCCGACCAGACGGCCGCCGCGACGGCGCCGGCGAGCGCGCCGCGGGCGGTCTGTGCTCGATCGATGGACATGTCGGCCACGGCGGCCCACTGTAACCGCCGCGGCCGCGCGGGGGTACGCCAGGCATCGACGACCACGTCCTGCACGAGCGCGCGCGCGACCACGGCGTGAACCCGCTGGTCTACTGGCCCGCGCGCGCCGTCCTGCAGCCCTTCTTCCACGTCTTCTGGCGCCTGGCCCGGATCGGGCGCGAGCACCTCCCGCCCGCCGGCCCGGTCATCCTCGCAGCCAACCACCGCTCGTTCCTCGACCCGTTCGTGATCGCGGTGATGGCGCGCCGCCCGATCTACTTCATGGCCAAGCGCGAGCTCTTCGTCAACCGGCCCGTCGCCTGGCTGCTGAGCGCGCTCGGCGCCTACCCGGTCGAGCGCGGCACCTCCGGCCGCGAAGCGATGGCCACGACGCGCGCGATCCTCGAGCGCGGCGACGGCGTGCTGATGTTCCCGGAGGGCACGCGCAGGCGCCCGGGCCCGCTCGGGCGCCCGCGCCGCGGCGTCGGGCGCCTCGCGCTCGAGACGGGCGCGCCCGTGGTGCCAGTCGCCATCATCGGCACCGAGGCCGTCCGCAGAGGCTGGCGCATCCGGCCCCACGGCGTCCGCATCCGCGCCGGGCGGCCGCTGCGCTTCCCGCGCGTCGAACGCCCGTCGTCGCGCCTCGCGGCCGCGGTCACCGAGCGCATCTGGCCGTGCGTCGAGCTGCAGTGGGAGTGGCTCGGCGGCGCGGTGACCCGTCCCGGCGACCGCACCGTCCTCGAGCCGGCCGTCGCCGCCTGAGTAGGCTGGCATGCGTGGACAAGGCCCAGCTCGACCGGGAGTTCTCGGACCTCTACCGGGAGCACCTGCGCGACGTCTACTCGTACGCCTACTACCGGGTGGGCAACCACCACGACGCGGAGGACCTCACGGAGCAGACGTTCCTGCAGGCCTACCGTCACTTCGAGCGGGCGGTGGCGGAGTCCGACGGGCGCCCGCTGCGCCCGTGGCTGATCCGGATCGCGCACAACCTTGCGGCCAACCTCTACCGCGACCGCTCGCGCAAGCCGCAGACGCCGATCGACGACACGACGACGCTGAGCGCCCTGCACACGACGGAGGACCTGGTGGAGGGCCGCGACGAGCTGTCGCGAATCCTGGCCGGCGTGCAGGAGCTTCCCGACGATCGCCGCGAGGCGCTGATCATGCGCTTCGCGCTGGGCATGGACAACCGCGAGATCGCTCGCGCGATGGGTCGCTCGGACGGCGCGACGAAGGTGCTCATCCACCGCGCCATCAAGCAGCTCGAGGAGATCGTGGCCGTCCGTTCAGGAGGAGGGCGCTGACGTGAGCGAGCCCATGGCCGCCGACTTCGAGGCGCTGCTGCGCCGTGCGCTGGCGCCCGTCGAGCCGCCCGAGGACCTCGCGCGGCGGCTGGAGACGACGCTGCAGAGCCTCACCGACCTCGCGGCCGGGGAGCTCGAGACCTGGGAGCTCGGCGCGATGCGCGACCCGCGCAACTGGGTGCGCCCGGTCGCCGCCGTGGCGATCGGCACGGCCGCCGGCGCCGGCCTCGTGATCCTGCGCGTGCGCGCGCACGGCAAGCGCCGCAAGCCCGCCAACGTGGGCGAGCTGGCCGAGCTCACGCTGCACGAGGTGCGCCGGATCCTGCCCCATCGCTGATCCGATCGTGGCCCCGGCGCGCTATGCCCGAGCAGCAGATGGCCCTCAGCCAGCTCGCCGACGAAGACCTCATGCAGCTCGTGCGCCGCGGCGACGCGGCGGCCTTCGAGTGCGTCTACGACCGCCACTCGACCGCGGCCTTCTCGCTGGCCTACCGCATGACGGGGCGCCGGCCCACGGCCGAGGAGGTCGTCCAGGAGGCGTTCCTCAGCCTCTGGCGCTCGGGCGCCCGCTACGACCGCGCGCGGGGCTCGGTCCGTACCTGGGTCTTGGGCATCGTCCACAACCGCGCGATCGACGCGCTGCGCCGCGCCACCGTCCACGACCGTCGCCGCGCGAGCGACGAGGGCATGGAGGAGCGCTTCGAGGCGCCCGAGCGCACGGACGCCGAGGTCTCGCGCCGCGAGGAGGCGCAGGAGCTGCGCGCCGCGCTCGACGCGCTGCCAGCCGAGCAGAGCCGGGTCATCGAGCTCGCCTACTTCGGCGGCTTCTCGCACAGCGAGATCGCGTCGATGCTCGGTCAGCCCATCGGTACGGTCAAGGGTCGGATGCGTCTCGGGCTGCAGAAGCTGCGCACGCTGCTCTCGGGTCTGCAGGGGGCACCGGGATGAGCAGCTGCGCCCATCGCGAGGACGCGGGCGCCTACGTCCTCGGCGCGCTGACCGAGCAGGAGCACGCCGACTTCGTGGCGCACCTGCGCACCTGCGAGGCCTGCCGCCGCGAGATCGCCGAGCTCGAGGTCGCAGCGGACGCGCTTGCGCTCGCCGCGCCGCAGCTCGCCCCGCCTGCCGAGCTGCGCGAGCGGATCATGACCGTCGTGCGCGCGGAGGCCGAGCCCGCGCCCGCGCCCGCTCGGCGGCCGTGGTGGCGGCGACCGCTCGCGACGCTCGGGCCCTTGCCGGCGACCGCGCTGGCCTGCGTCCTGCTCGCGCTCGGTGTGGGGGCGGGCATCCTGCTCACGCGCGGCAACGAGGCCACGACGACGCCCGCCAAGGTGACGCTCGCGGGCGCGCCGAACGCGACGGCCGAGCTCGTGCGCGACGACGACGGCACGCGCCTGCGCGTCCGCCGCTTCCCCTCGCCCGGCGCCAACCGCGTCTACGAGGTCTGGCTGCAGCACGGCATGGCCACCCCCGTGCCGGCCGGCACGCTCTTCCGCCCGGGTGCCGACGGCACGGCCGAGGTCCGCGTCGGCGGCGACCTCGAAGGGATCGCCAACGTGCTCGTCTCGCGCGAGCCGCGTGGCGGCTCGCCCGCGCCGACGAGCGCGCCCGTCGTCGTCGCGTCCGTCGCCTGACGGGCGGCTGACGGGCGGGCGGTACCCTCAGTCGCAGTCCGATGGAGTCCTCCGCCGCGGCCGCCCCGGCCACCCAGACCTGCTACCGCCACCCGGGCCGCCAGACGGCCGTGTCCTGCTCCTCGTGCGGGCGCCCGATCTGCCCGGACTGCATGACGCCGACGCCGGTGGGCATGCGCTGCCCCGAATGCGCCAACCAGCGCACGAAGGTCCGCACGCTGCAGAGCACGCGCTCCGAGCCGCGGGTCACCGTCGCCCTGATCATCCTCTGCGCGGTCACGTTCCTGGCCACCAACGGCCTGACCGGCGGGTCGGGCCAGCTGTGGTCGCAGCTCTACCTCGACGGTCCCGACGTCCACTTCGGCGACGACTACTGGCGCCTGGTGACCGCGGGCTTCCTGCACGCGGGACCGCTGCACATCCTCTTCAACATGTACCTGCTGTGGATCCTCGGGCAGATGCTCGAGCCCGCGCTCGGCTCGCGGCGCTTCGCGCTGCTGTACGTCACCGCGCTGCTGTGGGGCTCGCTGGGCGCGCTCGTGGTGGACCCGAACATCGCGACAGTCGGGGCCTCGGGCGCGGTCTTCGGGCTCATGGGTGCCGCCGCCGTCGAGCTGCGCGCGCGCGGGATCAACCCGGTCAAGACCGACATCGGCGTCCTGATCCTGCTCAACCTCGGCCTGTCGTTCGTGCTCTCGGGGATCTCGATCGGCGGCCACATCGGCGGCCTGGTCGGCGGCGCCCTCGTCGGCGTCGTCTTCATCGCCGCCGACCGCCGGCGCAGCCCGGCGCTGGCGTGGGCCGGCGGCCTCGGGCTCGCCGCGGCCGCCGTCGCGGGCGCGCTCGTGGCCGCCGGCGCCAACGGGCTCTAGCCTTCCGGCGGCGCCGCGGTCCGTGCGCAGATCGCGCTCGTCGCCGCGCCCTGGGCGCGTCGGACGAGGGGTATGTCGAGCGCCACGGCGGGCGCGTCCGGGTGCAGCTCGGGGTGCAGGACGTGGGCCAGTAGCTCGAGGCCGTCGACGAGCCGCGGGCCGGGCCGCGAGAAGTACGCCGACGCGTCCACGGCGACGACGCGGCGCGCGCCGAGCGCCCCCAGCTCGCCGGCGAAGCCCAGGGCCTCGACCTGCGCCCGCGGCCCGTCGAGGCCGCACGGCATGCACACGACGACCTCCGGTCGCGCGGCGGCGACGGCCGCCCACGTCGAGCGCTCGGAGCGCTCGCCCGCGAAGCCGAGCACGTCGCGGCCACCCGCGAGCTCGACGAGCTGCGGGACCCAATGGCCGGCGACGAAGACCGGGTCGAGCCACTCGAGCGCCGCGACCGGCACGGGCGGCGCCGCGCGCACGGCGAGGCGCACGGCGTCGACGCGCGCGCGCTGGCGGGCGACGAGGTCGAGCGCGGCATCGCGGGCGCCGGTCGCGTGGGCGATCGTCCGCAGGTCGGCGAACGACTCCCCGAGCGTCCGCGGGTCCAGCGCGACGACCTTCGGGCAACTCGGGATCGTGCCCGCGACCTCGACGACCTCGGCGTGGGAGACCGCGCACACGGGGCAGAGCTCCTGGGTGACGATGAGGTCGGGCTCGAGCTCGCGCAGGCGCTCGTCGTCGAGCGCGTAGATCGCCTCGCCGGCCTCGGTGAGCTCGCGCACGGCGGCGTCGATCTCCGCCGGACCGAGCCCCCCGGGCAGCCGGTCCTCGGTGACCTTGGGTAGGCCGAGGGTCGCCGGGGGAAAGTCACACTCGTGCGTCACGGCCACCACCTGGTCGCCCAGCCCGAGCGCGAAGAGCAGCTCGGTGGCATGGGGCACGAGCGAAACGATCCGCATCGGAGGAAGCATGGCACCGAGTGAGGCCTGGCGGCGCGAGGGCGAGGCGCTCGTGCGCGACGACCGGTTCGACGACTTCGCGGCGGCGATGGCCTTCGTCAACCGCGTGGCCGAGGCGGCGGAGGCCGCCAACCACCACCCGGACATCCTGGTCCACGGCTGGAACAACGTCCGCCTGACGCTCACCACGCACAGCGTGGGCGCGCTCACGGAGGCCGACGAGCGCCTCGCCGAGGTCATCGACGATCTCGCTTGACGCGCGGGCCGGTTGCTAGCCTCACGCCCCAGACCGGCTCGTGCCAGACGACCTTCCTCGAAGTAGCGGCGCACCGGCCGCCTCGCGATGACCGCCCTGCTGCTCATCGCGCTGCTGGCCCTAGTGCTCGTGAACGGCTTCTTCGTGGCCGCCGAGTTCGCGCTCGTGCGCTCGCGCCGCGCGCGCGTGAAGGAGCTCGCAAACGAGGACGGGCGCTACCGGCGCGTGCTCGAGCAGCTCGACGACATCTCCGAGTACCTCTCGGCCTGCCAGTTCGGGATCACGCTCGCCTCGCTGGGCATCGGCTTCCTCGGCGAGCCCGCGCTGGCCGAGCTCGTCGAGCCGATCTTCGGCGGGCTTTCCCATGCCGCCGCGACCGTGCTGTCCTTCGGGTTCGCCTACACGCTGGCGACCTCGCTGCACATCACGCTCGGCGAGCAGGTGCCGAAGATCTACGCGATCGTCAAGGCAGAGCGCGTCGCGCGCTTCGTCGCGCGCCCGCTCGACTGGTTCAACACCGCGATGCGGCCGTTCATCGCGCTGCTCAACGGAGCGGCCAACTCGATCCTGCGGCTGATCCGGATCGATCCGCAGGCGGAGTTCGAGGAGGGCCAGAGCCCGGAGGAGCTGCGCTTCCTGATCGCCCAGGCCCAGACCGGCGGGCACCTCGACCCGGGCGAGGCGGGCATGCTGCAGGGCGTCTTCCATCTCCACGAGCAGGGGGCGCGCCAGGTCATGACGCCGATCCCGGCCGTCGTGACCGTCGACATCTCCGAGGACGTCGAGACCGCCCTGCGGCGCTGCGTCTCCTCGGGGCACACCCGGCTCGTCGTGACCGAGGACGACAACCACGATCGCGTCCGGGGCACCGTGCACGCCAACTCGCTCGCGCGCCAGCTCATGAGCGAGGGGTCGCACGCGTCCATCGAGGGGCTCATCAAGGAGGCGCTCATCGTCCCCGAGACCAAGCCGCTCGACGACCTCCTCGCCGACCTCCAGCGCCAGCGCTCCTCGATGGCCGTCGTCGTCGACGAGTACGGCCGCGTGGCGGGCATCGTCAGCGTCGAGGACATCATCGAAGAGGTGGTGGGCGAGATCGACGACGAGACGGACCAGGCGGGCGGCGAGATCCGGCGGTTGGCCAACGGCGACTGGTTCGTGCGCGGCCACGTGGCCGTCAGCGACCTGCTCGACTACGGCGTCCAGCTGCCCGTCGACACCGACGCCTACAACTCGGTCGGCGGGTTCGTCTTCGCTGCGCTCGGGCGGCTGCCCAAGCGCGGCGACAGCATCACCGCCGACGGGTACTCGATCCGCGTCGAGTCCGTACGCGGCAACCGCATCGAAGCGGTGCGGATACGCGAGCGCCGTGCCCCGGCGCCCGCCCCGGCGCCCGTCGGCTAGCGTCGGCGGTGGCGGCTCCGAAACGCGATCGGCCCGCTCGCGGCGGGCCGATCGTGTGCTTCTGGGAGGAGGTGCACTTGCGAGGTACGTTCGCCGCGCCAGTATCTGCTCGATTCCTCAAGCGCCGCTAAAGCTTGCGGAAGGATTTCCTCAAGCGGCCTAGAGGCTTGATGTGGGTTCATCGTCCGTCGTAGGCGGCGAGGGCGCGTGGCGGGCGGCCGGTGAGGATGTTGATGAGCATTCCGAGGGTGAGGGCGAGCAGGCGTTGTGCGATGCGTTGGACCAGTCCGGTGAGGGTCTTGGCGAGGTGCTGGTCGAGGCGCATCTGGCCCTTGAGGTTGCTGAAGACCGACTCGGCGACCAGGCGGATGCGGGCCTTGGCGATTTCCATCGGTGGTCGCTGACCGAGCTTGTGCTTGGTGGGCGTGATCAGCGTGACGTCGATCAGGCTCATCGTGCGCTGGTACTCGGCGCCCCAGAAGCCACCGTCGCCGAACAGCAGGCTGTCGGGGTGCCCGCAGGCCAGTTCCCAGGCGGACTCGCGTTCCTGTCCGGTCTTCGGTCCGACGAGGTCATAGCCGACCGGGGTGCCCTTCCAGTCGGCGATGAGGACCAGGCGCATGCCCCACACGAACAGGCTCTTGGACGGGCAATACCCGTAGCTGGCGTGCCCGGCGAACTCGCTCTTGGAGGCGCAGCCGGGGTAGTTGGCGCACTGAATCAGCGTCCCGTCGACGAGCCGGATCTGGCCGTCGGCGATCAGCTGCGCGACCTGCAGCTGCACGGTGGCGATCCACGGCGCCAGGCGCCGCAGCCGGCGATTGTACTGGCTCTGGTCGGGCAGGTGCGGAAACCAACCGGGCAGCAGCCGCTCGATCATGCCCAGGAACTGGCGATCCGAGCAGACGCCGGTCGCTGCTTGCGCGGCGGCGAGCGCGATCAGCTCATCGTCGGTGATCAGGCCCGCAGGGCCCGAGCGAGGGATCCGAACCGACGCGGCGAACACGTAGGCTGCGATAACGAGGGTCTCCAGACAAGCGGTCATCTCGTGCTCCAATCACGAGCTGGCAGGGCTGGAGGCCCTCTTCTTTATGTCAACGCCGCCACCTGCCCCGCGACCCAACCCACATCAAGCCTCTAGTCGCCGTAGGCATAGAAGCCGCGCCCGGTCTTGCGCCCGAGCGAGCCCTCGGCCACGAGCACGCGGACGCGGTCGGGCACCTCCACCGCGATCGCCTCGCCGACCGCCGCCGCGACGTCGAGGCCGATGAGGTCCAGCAGCGCCAGCGGGCCCATCGGGTAGCCGGCGCCGAGCCTCATGCACGCGTCGATCGCCTCGGGCTCGAGGTCGGTGGCCGCGAGCAGCTCGACAGCGTCGAAGAGGTAGGGGAACAGGAGGCGGTTGACGACGAACCCGGGAACGGCGGGGACGTCGACCGCCGTCTTGCCCAGCGCGGCGCAGAGCGCGTGTGCCCGGGCGCGCGTCGCCTCGGCGGCCTCGGGCGCGAACGCGAGCTCGACGAGCTCCATCTTCACCACGGGGTTGAAGACGTGCATGGCGACGAAGCGCTCGGGAGCGCCGGTCGCCTCGGCGAGCGGCGCGACTGGCAGCGACGAGGTCGTCGTGGCCAGCAGCGCGTCGGGTCCCGCCACGTCGGCGAGCGTTCGCAGCACCGCGGTCTTGGCCGCGAGGTCCTCGACGACGGCCTCGACGAGCACCGTCGCGCCGGCGAGCGCCGACGGATCGGTGACGATCGACACGCGGGCGGCGTCGGCACCCTCGCCCGCGCGCTCGCAGACCTTCCGGACCCGTCCCTGCGCCCGCTCGGCCGACGCGTCCGAGCGAGCCCAGAGCAGGACCGGCCCCTGCCGCGAGGCCGTCGCGGCAAGGCCGCTGGCGATCGCGCCGCCACCTGCGACCGCGAGCTGCTCGCTCCTGGCTGACTGGACAGTCAAAGTACGGAGTACCCTGTACGCCTCAACCGCTGACAGGGAGTATCGCATGCGTGAGCAGCAGGGTCGCGAGGTCGTCATCGTCGATGCCGTCCGGACGCCGATCGGGCGCGGGCATCCGGAGAAGGGCATCTTCAAGGACGTCCATCCGAACGCCCTGCTCGGCGCCTGCTACACGGCGGTCCTCGAGCGCGCCGGCGTCGAGGCGGGCGCGGTCGAGGACGTCATCGCGGGCTGCGTCTCGCAGTTCGGCGAGCAGGGCCTCAACGTCGCCCGCAACGCCTGGCTGCAGGAGGGCCTCCCGGTCGAGGCGCCCGCCTCGACCGTCGACCGCCAGTGCGCCTCGGCCCAGCAGGCCGTGAACTTCGGCGCCGCGCTCATCGCCTCCGGCGTCCACGACGTCGTCATCGGCTCGGGCGTCGAGCACATGGGCCACCTGCCGTTCGGCGCCGTGATGAAGACCCAGCAGGAGTTCGGCTTCGCCTTCACGCCGGAGCTCCTCGACAAGCACAACATCGTCGGCCAGGGCCTCGGGGCCGAGATGATCGCCGAGCAGTGGGAGATCCCGCGCTCCGAGCTCGACGAGCTGGCTCTGCGCTCGCACCGGCTCGCGGCCCAGGCGACCGACGAGGGCCGCTTCGCGCGCGAGATCCTGCCGTTCCGGGTCAACGGCGACATCCACGTGGCCGACCAGGGCATCCGCCCCGACACCTCGCTGGAGGCGCTCGCCCAGCTCAAGCCCGCCTTCAAGCCCGACGGGCGCATCACCGCCGGGACCTCCTCGCAGATCTCCGACGGGGCCGCCGCGGTGCTGCTGATGTCGCGCGAGAAGGCCGACGAGCTGGGCGTCCACGCGCGCGCGCGGATCGTCGACCAGACCACCGTCGGCGTCGACCCGGTGACGATGCTCACCGGGCCAATCCCGGCCACCGCCCGCATCCTCGAGCGCAACGACATGGCCATGGGCGACATCGACGTCACCGAGATCAACGAGGCCTTCGCCCCCGTCGTGGCCGCCTGGTTGCGCGAGCACCGCGCCGACCTCGACCGCGTGAACCCGCGTGGCGGGGCGATGGCGCTCGGCCATCCGCTCGGCTCCTCGGGCGCGCGGCTCATCACGACGCTCCTGCACGAGCTCGAGGACGAGGACCGCGAGATCGGCCTCGTCACGATGTGCTGCGGCGGCGGGCTGGGCACCGCCACGCTGATCGAGCGCACGTAGCGGCGGTCCTATCCTGGGGCCGTGAACCAGCTCGGCTCGATGCGCGCCCTCGCGCTCCGGGCCGACGAGGGCCGGCGGATCGCCCTGCGCGCTCAGGGGCTGCTCGGAGCCGAGGGGCGCCGCGGCGGTGTCCCCGGCGTCCTGCGCCGGCTCGGCGCCGTGCAGCTCGACACGATCTCGGTCCTCGCGCGCTCGCACGAGCTCGTGCCCTACGCGCGCCTCGGGCCGGTCGGGCGCGAGCGCGTCGAGCGCGCCTACTGGGGCGGCGCCGCCTTCGAGTACTGGTCGCACGCCGCGTGCGTGCTGCCGCTCGAGAGCTGGCCGCTGTTCGGCTTTCGCCGCCGCGCGTACCGCGCGCGGGGCTGGCGCTGGCACGCCGTGCCCGAGCACGCGGTGCCGGCCGTGCTCGCGCGCCTGCGGGCCGAGGGCCCGATGACCGTGACCGAGCTCGGCGGCGCGCGACGCACGACGGAGTGGTGGGACTGGTCGGAGGTCAAGGTCGCGGTCGAGTGGCTGCTCGACGTCGGCGAGGTCGTCTGCACGACGCGCCGCGGCTGGCGGCGTGTCTACGACCTGCCCGAGCGAGCGCTGCCGGCCAAGCTGCTCGCGGACGAGCCCGACGACGACGCCTGCCTGCGCGCCCTCGTGGCGCAGGCCGGCCGCGCGCTCGGCGTCGGGACGCGCGCCGACCTGGCCGACGTGCACCGCCTCAAGGGCGAGCAGGTCGACGCCGTCGTCGCCGACACCGGGCTCGTCCCGGTCGAGGTCGAGGGCTGGGGCGTCCCGGCGTGGGCCGATCCCGCCGCGCTCGAGGCGCGCTCGCACGGGCGCCATCGCACGACGCTGCTCTCGCCGTTCGACTCGCTCGTGTGGGACCGACGGCGAACGGAGCGGGTCTTCGCGTTCGCACATCGTCTCGAGGCCTACGTGCCCGCCGCCAGGCGCGAGCACGGCTACTACGCGATGCCGCTGCTCGCCGGCGGGCGGCTCGTCGGCCGCGTCGATCCCAAGCGCGAGGGCACGACGCTGTACGCGCGCGCGCTGAGCGTGGCGCCGCGGGCGATCGAGGCGATGGCCGTGGCGCTGCGCGAGGCGGCGGCGTGGGTCGGGTGCGACGCGGTCGTGCTGGGCCGGGTCGAGCCGGCTCGCGCCCGGGCGCCGCTCGCCGCGGCGCTGGCATAGGGGCGCGGCGCCGGGGCGCGCCGTCGTCAGGCGCGGCGCCGGAAGCCAGTCGGCTCCGGAGCCGGGTCGAGCGGGCTCTCGGGCAGCCCGGGTGGCGGGTCGGGCGCGTTGAAGGCGCCCGGCGCGACGTCGTTCGGCGCGTCGGGGTGGAAGAGGCCGGCGAGGAGCTGGATCTGCCCGCGGCCGACGCCGAGCTCGAACTGCCCGCCGCCGTACATCCCGATGCCGCGCGCCGCGCAGTGGTCGTAGGCCGCGAAGAGCTCGCGCAGCGGCCCGAAGCGCGACGGCTTGACGTTGACCATCCGCGGCGGGAAGGGGAGCGCCGCGATGTCGGCGACCGCGTGGATGTTGGCGTCCCACGTGATGCGGTCGCGGTGCGGGCGCAGGACGGCATCGGTCTCCGGGGTGAGCTTGGGGTCCTCGATCCAGGCCTCGGGGAAGGCCTCGGCCACGCGCGCGTAGAGCTCGGCGTCGGCGCCCTGGTCGACGATCGAGCCCTCGTAGAGGCCCTTGAGGTCGATCGAGTCGACGGCGCCGGTCGCCCGCAGCGCGTCGAAGGTCTCCGGCGTCCAGTCGCTCGTGGCGTCGAGCTTGAAGCGCGTGCCCGGGTAGCGCTCGAGCCGGCGCGTCACGGGCTCGAGCGTCGGCGGCTCGCCCAGCCGCAGCGAGACGACGTAGCGCACGGGCCGCGGCTCGCGCCCGAGCGCCTCGTGCAGCGCGAGGCCGGCCTGGCGCAGCGCGAGGTCGAGCGCCGCGGACTCGTAGGCCCACACCCGGTACCGGCGCGAGGGCTCGCGGACGGGCGCGGCGGGCCACAGGTCGAGCGCCTCGACGTGGTCGCAGAACGCCTCGAGCCTCCAGCGGCCGGCGAGCGGCTGTACCGCCCCCGCCGCCTGGAGCGCCTGCTGGTCGAGGCCGTCGTAGGTGACGTCCTCGCCGGCGCCCTCCGCGCCCGCGCCGCGCAGGCGGATCTCCGTGCTCTCGCGGCGGAAGTCGCTCGACACGTCGAGCGCCAGCCCGCGCAGCGCGTAGTCCTCGACGACGAGCGGCAGGTCGGCGACCGCCTCCCAGGTCGTCACGGCGCCTCCAGCCGCGCGACGAGCTCCTCGAGGCGCAGCTCCTCGAGGCCGCGCCCGACCTCGTCGAGCTCGCCCGCGCAGAACTCGACGAGGCCGCGACCCTCGCGCACGAGCTCGAGCGTCTCGCGCAGACCGGCCTCGCCGGAGTCCAGGCGCTTGATGATCTGCTCCAGGCGCGCGGTCGCCGCCTCGTAGCTCAGTCCCTCAGCCATCGCCGCCGTCCACGGTCGCGTCGACCGCGCCGTCGGCGAAGCGCACGCGCAGGGCGCGCGCCGCGCGCGCGTCGCCGGCGCCCGCGACGAGGCCGCCCGCACGGTCCTCGACGAGCGCGAAGCCGCGCGCGAGCACGCGCTCGGGGTCGTGGGCCTCGAGCGCCGCGGCCAGGCCATCCAGGCCGGAGCGCCGGGCCGCCGCCCCCGGCCCGCCGGCGGCGGCCGCCCGCCGCGCCAGGCCGTCGGCGCGCCCGTGCAGCGCGGCGCGCTCCTCGCGCACCGTGCGCGTGGCGCTGGCTCGGACCTCGCGCAGGCCCTGGTGCAGGCGGCGGCGCTCGCGCGCGAGGTGCGCCCCCGGCGCGCGCGAGAGGTGCGCGAGGTGGCGCGCGCGCTCGAGCACCGCCCGGCGCGCATGGGCGGCCAGGCGGCCGCCGGCCTGCCGGACGGCGACACGCGCCTGCGCGCAGTGCAGGGGGGCGGCGGCCTCGGCCGCGTGCGTGGGGGTCGAGCAGCTGACGGCCGCGACGTCGTCGAGCAGCGTGCGGTCGGTGTGGTGGCCGACCGAGGCGACCACGGGCACGCGCAGGAGCGCGACCGTGCGGCAGAGCGTCTCGTCGCAGAAGCAGAAGAGGTCGGCCAGCGAGCCGCCGCCGCGCGCGACGACGACGACCTCGATCTCGGGCACGGACGCGAGGTCCTGGAGCGCGCGCGTGATCGCGGGCGCCGCGCGCCGGTCCTGCACCGGGGCGAAGGCCCACACGACGCGCCCGGACCAGCCGCGGCGGCGCAGTCCCGCCAGCACGTCGTCGCGCGCCTTGCTGCCCTCGGCGCAGACGACCCCGACGCAGCGCGGGAGCGCGGGCCGCGCGAGGCGGCCCTGCGGCTCGAAGAGCCCCTCTGCGGCCAGCGAGCGACGCAGGGACTCGAGCTGGGCGAGCAGGTCGCCCTCGCCGGCCACGCGCAGCGAGCCCACAGCGAACGAGAAGGCGGGCGACGACGTGCGCGACCCGGGGTAGAAGTCCGGCCCGCCGGCGACGACGAGCTGCGTGCCGTCGGCCAGCGCGCCCTCGGCCAGCCCCAGCGCCTCGAAGGCGTCGCGCCAGATCGAGCACGGGATCGCGCCGCCCGCGTCGCGCAGCTCGAAGAAGACCTTGGCCCGGCCGGCCCGGAACCCGAAGGCCTCGCCGAAGAGCTGCACGCGGGCGCGCTTGCGCAGCTCGTCGCGCAGCTTGGCGGCGTAGGCGCCGACCGGGAACGGCCCGGCGTGCGGCGAGCCCGCAATGCCCTCGGGGCGCGGCTGGGGCGGCGACGCGGCCATGGCGCCTCGAGGCTAGTCGATGGCCCGGCGGGCGCCGTCGCGTGCCCAACGTTCTTGCGCGGTTTCCCTGATGACGGCAGATCTCGCCGGGGTCATACTCGAGAGCACCGATCGGAGTCACGATGTCCTCGCGCTTGTGTGCTCAGGGTGAGCTTGCCCGGGGAAGGGTGAGCGCGACGGGTATCGCTGCGTCCGCGACGGACGATGAGCAGGTCGTGCTGCGTGACGGCTCGCGCGTCGTGATCCGCCCCTTGGCCACTGGTGACGCGATTGCGATCGACACGTGGTTCGCGGGCCTCGGGGCGGAGACCCGCTACGCGCGCTTCCTCGCCACGGTCAACAGGCTGGATTCACGGACCCGCTCGGAGCTCGCGCAGGTTGACCACCGCGACCACGAGGCCGTCACGGCTGTGGCTCCGGACGGAACGACCATCGGGATCGCACGCTACCTGCGAGTACCCCAGCCGGGGAGGGCGGAGGTCGCGGTCGCCGTGGCCGACCACTGGAGGGGACGCGGCATCGCCAGCCTGCTGCTGCGGCGGATCGCGGTGAGGGCGCGCGCCGCCGATATCCACACCTTCGTCGCGCTGTGTCTGGTGTCGAACGACGCCATCCTCCGTCTCCTCAGCCGACTCGGCCCTTCGACGATCGGACCGGCCTCTGCAGGGCTCGTGGAGGTGCGCATCGACCTGACCCGCGCGTCCCAGAAGGCGAGCTGAGCACGGCGATGCGCTGGTGGTTCGCGGTCGCCTACGCCCGCGGGTCGTCGACGGACGGCAGCGGCGCGATGCCGTCCTCGTGCGGCATCCCACGCACCTCGCCGCTGTAGCCCAGGCGCGTTAGCCGCGCGATCTCGCGCTCGCCCGCGATGCGGGCCGGGTGGCCCTCGGGGAGCCCGGCGACGAGACGCGCGATGCGGTTGCGCAGCTGCAGTGCGAAGTGGGGCGTCGAGGCGCCCGTGAGCTGGCGCACGTCCTCCACGGTGACCGCGCGGCCAGGGGTGCGGTTGGGGCTCTCAGCTTCGCTCACGGGCTTGCGCGCCGGCGCGCGTCGACCCGGCGAATCTCCAGCAGCGCGTCGATCTGGCCCTGCGTCGCGACGGAGATCGCGCGGTCGTCGCCGACGATCCAGCCGTGATTGTAGACCCCGCGCACGGGGTCGCTGCGGAAGCCGGGCTGGATGTCGAGCAGGAACTCACGCACCGGCGCGCCGACCGCGTCGGCGTCGCCGAGCACGAGCAGCGGGCCGTAGGTGCCGGCGGCCGAGAGCGGCGCGGCGGCCGCGGCGTCGAGCGGCGCGGCGGCGCGGGCGAAGACGAGGCCGTGCCCCGGGTCGACGACCCCCCAGCCCGTCGAGCGGTCCAGGAAGCGGGCGAAGGCGATCGCGTTGCGCTGGGGGTCCGGGCCGGCGATGCGCGTGACCGTGCCGAGCCGGCCGAGCGCAGCCTGCACCTTGGCGGAGACCGCGCGCTCGGGACCGAGCACGTAGATGCGCGGGCGCCCGTGGGCGGCGAGCGCCGCACGCGTCTCGGCCGGGATGCGGTCGCGGGCCACGTAGAGCACCGGGTCCCCCGACTTCGCCGCCCACGCCGCCGCCGGCATCGCGAAGGCGGGAGCGTCCGCCGACGTGACGAGGACGCTGCGGCTCGCGCCACCGCGCGCCGCGGCCGAGAACGCGTCGAGCGCGCGCGCGAGCGCGAAGGGGTCGCGGCCGGCGACGTCGGCGGTCCGCAACCGCTCGGGTCGGGCGACATCGCCGACCCGGATGAGCTGGGCGCCTCCGGCGCGCCGAGCGCCGACGGGCGCCAGCGCCGCGAGCGCCTCGGCGCTGGCCGCGGGCAGCTCGCGGCCGTCGGAGAGCAGCACGGCCGCGCGGAGCGGTGGGGCCGCGAGGACCGCACCGGCGACGCCGGCCCGCCAGTCGCGGCCGTCGAGCAGCGCCACCGCGCGTGGGCGGCTCGTCGCGCCGGTGGCCGGGAAGACCGCGCGGGCCACGCCCGCGGCGTCGGCTACGGGGTCGGCGCCGCCGATGCGCGTCGTGTTCTTCGTCGCGACGGCCGGGAAGCCGAGGTCGGCCGACGCGTTGGGCTGCGTGCCCTCGACGCGGATGACCGTCGGCGCGGGCCGCTCGACGGTCGCCGAGCCGCCCGCGCGCCCGCAGCCCGCGGCAGCGAGCGCCGTGGCGAGAATCGCGGTGAGGGTCGTCGTGGCGCGCATGGGACGCGGCGCAACGGTACCGGGGTGCGCTCGACTGAACGCTGCCGTATGCTCGACTGATGGACTTCCGCCTCAGCGACGAGCAGCTCGACTTCCGGGCCCACTGCCACGCGTTCGCGCGCGACGTGGTCCGCCCGGCCGCGCCACTCCACGACCGCGAGCAGTCCGTCCCGCACGAGGTCATCCGCGAGGCGCGCGCGCGCGGCCTGCACGGCCTCGAGCTGATCCAGCGCACGTCGCTCGACGAGAGCGGCCTCATGAACGCCATCTACGCCGAGGAGCTGCACTGGGGCTGTGCCGGGATCGCCCTGGCGATCTCGGCCTCCTCGCTGGCCGCGGCCGGGATCGCCGCCGCGGGCACCCCCGAGCAGATCGCGCGCTGGGTGCCGGCCTGCTTCGGCGAGGGCGACGAGGTCGGCGTCGGCGCGTACGCCGTGACCGAGGCCGACGCGGGCTCGGACGTGAGCTCGCTGCGCACGACGGCGCGCCGCGACGGCGACGAGTGGGTGCTCGACGGCGCCAAGGTCTTCATCTCCAACGGCGGCCTGGCCGACGTCACGGTCGTCGTCGCCACCGTCGACCCGGAGCTCGGCCATCGTGGGCAGGCGTCGTTCGTCGTCGAGCGCGATGCGCCAGGGTTCGTGATGGCGCGCAAGGAGGACAAGCTCGGCATCCGCGCCTCGCAGACGGCCGAGCTCGTGCTCGAGGACGTCCGCGTGCCGATGGACCACCTCCTGGGCGGGCTCGATCGCCTCGAGGCCAAGCTCGAGCGCGCCGGCAACGGCGAGCGCTCGCGCGGCTCGGGTGCGCTGGCCACCTTCGAGGTGACGCGGCCGTTCGTGGGCGCGAGCGCTCTGGGGATAGCGCGTGCCGCGTACGAGTGGACGCTCGACCGGCTCGAGGGGCGCCGCGACGCGAACGGCCCGCTGCTCGAGCAGCAGCGCGTGCAGCAGGTGCTCGCCGATGTCGCCACGGAGATCGACGCGGCGCGGCTGCTCGTGTGGCGCGCGGCCTGGATGGCGCGCAACGGCCTCCCGATGACCGCGGGACAGGGCTCGATGAGCAAGCTCAAGGCCGGCGAGGTCGCCATGTGGGCGACGACGGCGCTCATGGACCTAGTCGGCGCGGACGCCTCGCTTACCGAGCACCCACTCGAGAAGTGGTTCCGCGACGCCAAGATCTACCAGGTGTTCGAGGGCACCTCGCAGATGCAACGGCTCGTCATCGCGCGGATGCAGACGGCCGACCACCGGCGCGCCGCCGTCGCCGACGAGGCGGTCGCGGCCGCTGGCCGGTCGGGCACGCCGAACGTCATCGGCGACGCCGTGAGGGCGGTCGCGGCCGGGTAGCCGCTACAGTCTCCGCCTTCATGCCGAGTCCCCGGGTGGTTCCGGGGAACGGGGGACCCACGTTGTTTGGGGCTAACCGCCCGGCCTGATGGCCGAGCGGGGCGCCGGCTCTTTCCGCGCCAGCCCGTCAGCTAACCCCGTAGGCCGACGAAAGAGAGCCGTTGCGATGCGGGGCCTTCCCGTGACCCTGATGTTGATGCTGTGCGCGCTGGGCCTGTCGGCTCCGGCCGCGCTCGCCGCTCCCGCCGCGACGGGCGGGACCCCCTACGACGACCCCGCGTACCCCCCGACGGTAGCCGCCGACGCTGCCCAGGTCGTCGACGGCCGGGCAGTTGCGCCAGCGGACGCGCCCGTCGCGGTCGAGCGCGCGATCCTCGCCGCCAACGAGATCATCGGCAAGCCCTACGTCTACGGCGGCGGCCATTCGCTGGGCAAGAAGATCGCCGCCGGCTACGACTGCTCGGGCACCGTCTCGTATGCGCTGCGCGGCGCGAAGCTGCTGAAGACGCCGCTGGACTCCTCGTCGTTCGCGAGCTGGGGACTGGCGGGGCGCGGAGCGTGGATCACCGTCTACACGAACCCGGGGCACGCGTTCGCGGTCATCGCCGGGCTGCGGCTGGACACCAGCGCGGCGGGCGATCCGAGCGGCGCCAAGGGCCCGCGCTGGCGCCCGGTGCTGCGCTCGACGCGCGGGTTCACGGCCCGCCACCCGAAGAGCCTCTAGCAGCCGACGCGCGGCCTCCCGCCCCGCGAGCGCGAGGAAGCGGCTGTGCCCTGCGTCGACGCTGCATTACGCTAGAAGGTCCACAGACCAGCGATTGAGGAGGCCCAATGGCCGGCGGCATGGGCGGACGCTTCTCCACCGTCATCAAGTCGAAGATCTCGCGCATGCTCGACCGGGCCGAGGACCCGGGCGAGACGCTCGACTACAGCTACCAGAGGCAGCTCGAGTCGCTGCAGAACGTCAAGAAGGGCATCGCGGACGTCGTCACGGCCAAGAAGCGCCTGCAGATGCAGTCCTCCAAGCTCGAGGGCTCGGTGGTCAAGCTCGACACCCAGGCCCGCCAGGCGCTCGGCGCCGGCAACGAGGAGCTGGCCCGCGTCGCGCTGGAGCGCAAGAACGTCGCCCAGAGCGAGCTGCAGTCGCTCGACCAGCAGGTCACCGAGCTCGAGGGCCAGCAGGAGAAGCTGACCGACTCCGAGCAGAAGCTGCGCGCGAAGATCGAATCATTCCGCACCAAGAAGGAGGTCATCAAGGCGCAGTACTCGGCCGCCGAGGCGCAGGTCCGCATCGGCGAGGCCGCCACGGGCGTCGGCGAGCAGATGGCCGACGTCGGGCTGGCCATGCAGCGCGCCACCGACAAGACCGAGGAGATGCGCGCCCGCGCGGACGCGGTCTCCGAGCTCGAGGCCGCCGGCACGTTCGACGACCTCACCGCGCTCGGGCCCGGCCAGGATGACATCGACCGCCAGCTCTCCGAGCTCTCGAGCACGTCGCAGGTCGATGACGAGCTCTCGAAGATGAAGGCCGAACTCGGCTCGGGCCGGCCCGCGCCGGGCGCGGAGTCCAAGCAGCTCGGCGAGGGTGGCACCGCATGATCGTGCGGATCTCCAACGAGGGCCAGTACGAGCTCGACGACGGCCAGCACACCCGCCTCAACGAGCTCGACGACGCCGTCGTTGCGGCCGTCGACGCGGGCGACGAGGACGGCTTCCTCGAGGGCTACGAGGAGCTGCTGCGGTTCGTCCGCACCGAGGGCCGCGAGCTCGGCGACGACGACCTACACCCCTCGGACTTCATCCTCCCGCCGTCCGACCTCGGCTTCGCGGAGGCCGGGGAGGAGTTCACGGGCGACGGGCTGATCCCTGAGCCCGAGCCTGCGGCATAGCTCGGCGTCAGCGCCGGGCGAGCAGGGTCTCGCCGACCCAGCCGCCGCGGGTCGCGCCCGGCGGGATCGCCCAGACGCCCGAGCCGACGTGCTTGATGTACTCCATGAGGGCATCGATCGTTCCGAGCCCGCGCTGGACGCGGACGAAGGCCTCGGGGTCGCGCTGGAAGGAGAGGAAGAAGAGCCCGGCGTCGAGCTGGCCGAGGCGGTCGTCGAGGCCGTCCGTGAACGAGTAGCCGCGGCGCAGCAGCTTCGCCCCGCCGTTGGCCGCGGGCGCGGCCAGGCGCACGTGGCTGTCGGTCGGCAGGCGCTCGGGCTCCGGCGTGGCGAACTCGTCGCGCTCGCCGAGCGGCGCCCCGGACGCCTTGTGGCGGCCGATCGTCTGCTCCTGGTCGCCCAGGGAGGCGCGGTCCCAGACCTCGATGAGCATGCGAATGCGCCGGGCGACGAGGTAGGTGCCGCCGCGCAGCCAGGCGGGCTCGCCGGATCGGTCGCCGGCCACCCACACATGGCGGTCGACGGCGCGCTCGTCCTCGGCCTTGAGATTCGCGGTGCCGTCCTTGAAGCCCATCAGGTTGCGCGGCGTGGTCTGCGCCCGGCTCGTCGAGGACGTGCGTCCGAAGCCCAGCTGCGACCAGCGCACGGTCACGACGCCGCGTCCGATGCGGGCGAGGTTGCGCACGGCGTGGAAGGCGACCTGCGGGTCGTCGGCGCACGCCTGCACGCACAGGTCCCCGCCGCTGCGGGCCGGGTCGAGCTCGTCGCCGGGCAGGGCCGGGAGCGCGCGCAGCGGGCTCGGGCGCCGCGAGGCCAGGCCGAAGCGGTCGTCGAAGAGCGACGGCCCGAGGCCGAAGGTCACCGTCAGGTGGGCCGGCGTGAGCCCGAGGGCCTCGCCGGTGTCCGCGGGCGGAGCCAGCGGCTCGCGGGCGGCGTCGCCCACCGGCCGTCCTGCGGTCATCCGCTCGGCCGCGACCGACCAGGCGCGCAGCAGGTCGCGCAGGTCGCCGGCGCGCAGGCCGTCCTCCACGTCGAAGGCGGCGAAGTGCAGGCGGTCCTGGGCCGGCGTGACGATGCCGGCCTGGTGGCGCCCGTGGAAGGGCACGGTCTGCTCGTCGCCCGCGGAGCGGTCGGGGCCGCCGTCGCGGCCGAGCGCGAACCCGCCCCCCGCCGCGGCGGCGACCCCGCCGGCCCCGGCCGACGCGAGCAGCGTGCGGCGCGTGACGCCCATCGCTACCCCGCCAGCGCCTTGGCCGGGGCCCGCGACAACGGCTCGGCGAGCGCGTCGATGACCTCGCTGAGGCGCCGCACGTCGGTCCTGGCCAGGTCGGTGTACGGCACGAAGGCGCCGCCGCGCCGGTGCGGGCGCAGCGCCGCGTCGACGAGGCCGAAGCGACGCTCGATCTCGCCCGTCAGCGACGGGTCCTTGGTCGCCAGCGCCGGGCGGATCGCGTCGAACGCGGCGCGCGCGCCCTCCACGTTCGCCTGGAAGTCGAGCAGGTCGAGGTGCGAGTAGCGCTCCTCCTCGCCCGTGATCTTCGACTTGGAGACCTCGCCCAGCAGCTCGTTGGCGCCGTTGCCGACCTGCGCAGGCTCCAGCTTCACGCCGCGCACGAGCCGCCGGAGCTTGCGCGCGTCGGCCACCAGCCCGTCGGCCAGGGCCGCTGTGCGGTTCGTCGTCCGCCGCACCCAGAGCTTGCGCTCGATCGGGTGAAAGCCCGTCCACCGCGACCGGGGGACGTCGTTGGCCCGCGCGTCGATGCGCGGATCGAGGTCGCCGAAGCTCTCGGCCACGGGCTCGACGCGCTCGTACGGCACGCGCGCGACGGCGTACGCGCGGCGCGCGGCGGCGAGGTCCCCGCGGGCGAGAACGTCGCGCAGGCCCTCGGCGCCGGTGACGAGCGCCGCCGTCTCGCGCTCCAGGAAGGCGCGGTAGCCGTCGACGCCGCGCTGCAGCTCGGGGGCGAGCACCGTCTCGGCGCGGGCGCCGCCGACGACCAGCGAGCCCGCCTCCCGTGCTCCGCCCGGGCAGCGCAGCCTGTAGCGGCCGGGCTGGAGCGTGAGCGAGAAGCGCCCGGTCAGGCCGCTGGTCAGGTTCTCGGCCTCGGCCAGCGTACGGTCGCCGTCCAGCAGCTCGTACTCGGTGACCTTCGACGACCCGCGGTTGGTGACGACGAAGCTGGTCGGCCCGGCCGCCAGCCTGAGGTTGGCGGGCTCGCAGCCGGCGTCGGAGAGCCCCACCGCGACGGTCCGGCCGGCCCCGCCGGCGGCGACCGCGGAGCCGGTCTCCTCGCCGCCGCCGAGCGACCCGACGAGCAGCACGACCGGGGCGGCCACCACCGCGGCGCCCGCCACGGTCGAGCGCACGCGGGGGCGCACGGCGTCCGGCGCGAGGACGATCGCCAGCATCGGGATCGCGTAGAGCAGCCAGCCGACGACCTCGATGACGTTCGGCCGGGGCTGGATGCCGAGGATGCCCGTGACGAGCGACTCCCAGATCGTGCCGGGTCGCACGATCGCGCTGAGGTCGAGCGCCTGGGCTTGGCCGCCTACGACCCAGCCCGCCTCGGCCGCCGTGTGCAGCGACGAGGCGACCAGGCCGGCGGCCACGAGCACGAGGACGGCGCCGGTGGCGCGGAAGAAGCGCGAGAGGTTCAGGCGCAGGCCGCCGCGATAGATCCCGTAGCCCAGGCCGACGGCGGCGACGAGGCCGAGGACGACCCCGAGGCCCGCGGGCACCGGGTCGGTCGCGTCGTTGAAGGCGGCGAGCAGGAAGACCGCCGTCTCGAAGCCCTCGCGCAGCACGGCCAGGAAGGCCATCGCCACGAGCGCCATCGCCGAGCCCTGCGCCAGCGCGCCCGCGGCGTGCTCCTGCAGTTGGCCCTTGAGGCCGCGCGCGTGCTCGGTCATCCAGACGATCATGTAGGTGACCATCGCGACCGCCACGAGGGCCACGACGGTCTCGAGTCCCTCCTGCTGGCGGTGCGGGAGCCCGTTGCCGATCGCCCGCAGCACGACCGCCACGGCGACGCAGAGCAGCACGGCGAGGCCGACGCCGAGCCACATCGAGCGCAGGGCGTCCGGCCGCCCCTCGCGGCGAAGGAAGGCGGCGATGATGCCGACGATGAGCGAGGCCTCCAGGCCCTCGCGCAGCGCGATCACGAACGTCGTAAGCACATCGGCCTCCGGAGGTGGACGTTAGGTGACCCTAATCGATGGTCGGGCACCCTAACACGTATCCCGACCGGAGCGGTCGGTCATCGCTCGGTCTGCCAGGATGGCGGGCGATGGCCGACGCGCTCCTCGAGGACCTGCTGGACTGGCTGCGGATCCCGTCGATCTCGACCGGTGGCGGGCGCCCCCAGGACCTCGAGCGCGCCGCGGCCTGGGTCGTCGAGCGCGTGCTCGCCGCCGGGGGCGAGGCGAGCGTCGTGGCCACCGCCGGCCACCCGCTCGCGGTGGGCGAGCTGCGCGCGGCCGACCCGGGCGCGCCGACCGTTCTCGCCTACGGCCACTACGACGTCCAGTCGCCCGGCCCCCTGGAGGCGTGGACATCGCCGCCGTTCGAGCCCGACGTCCGTGACGGACGCGTCTACGCGCGTGGCGCGGCCGACGACAAGGGCAACGTCCTGCCGCTCCTGCACGTCGCCTGCGCGCTGGCGCGCGACGGCGCGCTGCCGGTCCACGTCCGCGTCCTCGTCGAGGGTGAGGAGGAGGCGGGCTCGGCCTCTGTGGCCGAGTGGGTGGGCGCCGACGAGCGCGGCGCGGACTGCGCGATCGTCTTCGACTCGGGCATGGTCGACGAGCGCACGCCGGCCGTGACCGTCGGCCTGCGCGGCCTCGTCATGGCGGCCCTCGAGGTCCGCACGGCCGCCCGCGACCTGCACTCGGGGATCTACGGGGGCTCGGCGCTCAACGCGCTCCACGCGCTGCACGCGATCCTCGACGCCGTGGTGCCGGGCGCCGACGGGCGTCTGCGCGAGGAGCTGCGGGCCGGCGTCGCGCCGCCGTCGGAGGCCGAGCGCGCATCGTGGGCGCGCCTGCCCGCCGGCGCCGAGGTGCTCGCCGCCGCCGGCGCGCGGCCGGCCTACCCGGGCGCGGGCGCGGAGTACTACGAGCGCAACGGCGCGGACGCCTCGCTCGACGTCCATGCGGTGGCCGGCAGCGAGCCGCGCACGATGGTCCCGGCGGTTGCGCGCGCGACGCTCTCGCAGCGCCTGGCCCCGGGCCAGGATCCCGAGGCGATCGCCGCGACGCTCGAGCGCCTGCTGCGCGTCGCGCTGCCGGAGGGCGCCGATCTGACGGTGGCCGATCTGCACCTCGCCGCGCCCGTCCTCTTCGCCCCGGACGAGCCGGCGATCGCGCTCGCCGCCGGGGCACTCGAGCGCGCGTGCGGCGTCGCCCCGGCGCTCGTGCGCTCGGGCGGAACGATCCCGGTTGTGGCCGAGCTCGCCGCGCGCGGCGTCCCCGTCGTCGTCACCGGCTTCGCGACCGAGGACGACGCCTTCCACGCTCCGAACGAGTCGTTTCGCGTCGAGGGCCTGCGCCAGGGCGAGGCGGCGGCGCGCGAGCTGCTGGCCGCGATGGCGGCCCTGCCGCGCTAGGCCCAGCGCAGGCGGCGCAGGGATGAGCGCGCCGCCGCGAGGCCCTCGAGCAGCATGAAGGTCAGGACCACGATCGTGGTCGCTCAGCGATGCGCGCGGGCAGGCGCGCGAAGCGGTGCCCGCGGACGTGGAGCACCCGCGTCGGCCCGACGCGGCCTTGCGCTCAGATCGGGATGCCCCACAGCGGGAACCAGCGCTCGAGCTCGGCCTCGAACGGCAGCTCGTCCCCGACCATGGCCTTCACCTGGAGCTCGCGCTCGTTGTCGCGCTGCTTGTCGCCGCCCGCGGGCACGAACGGGTACCAGGTCCCCCGCTTGTAGTTGTAGATGAAGTACAGCGGGCGGCCCTGGGCGTCGCCGAAGGCGAAGACGGCACAGAGCACGCGGTCGTTGTAGCCGCCGACGGCGAGCGCGTCGCTGACCGCGTTGACGCCGACGACGAGGTCCTCGAGATCGGCGTCGCGGATGATCATCCAGCGGTAGCCGAACTCGTCGTCGCGGGTCTCGATCGTTGAGCCCGTCTCCTCGCCCGTGCCCTTCAGGACCTCCTCCATCTCGGCCACGATCTGGGCGAAGGAGCCGGTTGCCAGCGGCTGGAAGACGATCCCCGCCGCGCCGCGCGTCGTGATGCCCTGCGCGGTCTCGAGGCCGATGTAGGCCGTCGAGAGCGCGAACAGCCGGTCGGGCGCCGGGCCCGCGACCTTGCGCCGGCCGAGCAGCGCGTCCAGGAAGCCCATGCCCGTGGAGGCTACGCGGCGGCGGGCACGCCCTGCAGCTGGGACTCCAGCCGCGCGAGCGCCGCGATGCGCTTCTCCATCGGCGGATGCGTCGCGAACAGGCCGAAGATCGACTGCTTGGTGGTGGCCGGGAAGATGTAGAACGCGTTGAGCTCGGAATGGGCGCGCAGGTCGCTCTGCGGGATGCGCTCCATGCCGCCGCTGATCTTCATGAGCGCCGAGGCCAGTGCGCTCGGGCGCCCCGTGATGACCGCCGCGCCGCGATCGGCGGCGTACTCGCGATAGCGCGACAGCGCCTGCATGAGGAAGAACGAGACGACGTAGACGACCAGCGACACGAGGATGATCGCGAGCACGCTCGGGCCGTCGTCGTCGTCGTCCGCGCCGCCGCCGAAGAAGAAGCCGAACTGGACGATCATCGAGGCGAGCGAGGCGAAGAAGCTCGCGAGCGTAATGATCGCGACGTCGCGGTTGGCGATGTGCGTGAGCTCGTGGGCGATGACGCCCTCGAGCTCGCTCGGCGACAGCAGGCGCATGATGCCCGTGGTCGCGCACACCGTCGAGGCCTTCTGCGAGCGCCCCATCGCGAACGCGTTGGGCATCTCGGTGTCGACCACGGCGACCTTCGGCTTGGGGAGGTCGGCCTGGATGCACAGGCGCTCGATCATCGCGTGCAGCTCCGGCGCCTCGGCGGGCGAGACCTCGTGCGCGCCCATCGCCCGCAGGGCGAGCTTGTCGGAGCTGAAGAACTGCAGCGCCAGCAGGCCGCCGGCGACCAGGAGGATCGTGATGCCGCTCGCTCCCGCGGCGAAGAGCACGCCGACGAGCAGCGCGTAGACGAGGCCGAGGAGCAGCATCGTGACGAGCATCCGGACCTGCAGCCCGGTGTCGCGACCGAACGAGGTGGGGCGGGACATGTCCCTCATTCTACGAGAGCGCCGTCAGCATCTCGTCGGTTCCCTACGGAACGTCGGGGCGGGGCCTGCAACCGGCCTTGCGCGAGGGGGGTGGGAGCCGGGCTAGCATCGCCGCTCGCATGCGCCTCCGCCTCCTGCTCGCGGGCGCGGTCTTCCCGCTTGCGCTCTGGGCGGCGGTCCCGATGGTCTCCCAGGGCGCGCCGGCGTCGGGCCGCCTCGGCGAGATCGAGAAGAAGATCCAGAGCACGCAGGGCCAGATCGGCCGCCGCAAGGGCACCGAGCACGTCCTGACGACCGAGATCAGCGGCTACTCGGCGCGGATCGCGCGCCTGCAACGGCGCATCGACGGGCTCGAGCGCCGCCAAGCGGCCGCCCAGGCCGACCTCGACCGCCAGCAGGCCAAGCTCTTCGGCCTCCAGGACGACCTGCGCCGCGAGCGGGCGCGGCTCGTGCGCCTGCGCGCGCGCCTGGGGCAGGCGCGCGCGGCCCTCGGCCGGCGCCTCGTCGAGCTCTACCAAGCCGACCAGCCCGACCTCGTGACCGTCGTGCTCTCGGCGCGCGGCTTCGCGGACCTGCTCGAGCGGGGCGAATTCATGCGCCGCGTCTCCCAGCAGGACCAGCGCATCATCCGCCGGGTCGCCGACGCTCGGGCCCAGGCGGCGGCGCTCGCCGCGCGCCTCGCCGTGCTCGAGGCGCGCCAGCGGCGGGTCACGGACGTCGTGCAGCGCCGGCGCGACGAGATCGCCGCGGCCAAGCGCGAGCTCGTCGGCGCGCGCTCGGGCCTCGACGTCGCGCGGGCCGGCCGGCAGCGCGTGCTCGCGCGGGTGCGCGGCTCGCGCCGGCACCTGGAGGGCGCGCTCTCGTCGCTGAAGGCCGAGCAGGAGAAGATCCAGCGCACGCTGCTGGGCTCCCAGGGCGTGGCGATCGGCCCCGTCCGGCGCGGGTCGGGCGGCCTCATCTGGCCCGTGAACGGCCCGATCACCTCGCCGTTCTGCGAGCGCCGGGCGTGGGAGTCCTGCCACCCGGGCATCGACATCGGCGTTCCCGGCGGCACCCCGATCCGCGCCGCGGCCGCGGGCCGCGTCGCGCTCCGGCAGTCCGCGGCGGCCTCGGGCGGCTACGGCAACTTCACGTGCGTCCAGCACGCGGGGTCGATGTCGACCTGCTACGCGCACCAGTCGCGCTTCGCGGTGTCGATGGGCCAGTCGGTCAGCCGGGGGCAGGTGATCGGCTACGTCGGCTGCACGGGACACTGCTTCGGCGACCATCTGCACTTCGAGGTGCGCATCAACGGCGCGGTGACGAACCCGCTGAACTACATGTGAGAGCCTACGGGGGTCGATGCAGCCCGAGATCGACCTCCTCGGCTTCCCGCTCAAGACGTTCGGGCTGATGCTTGCGTTCGCGTTCCTGGCCTGTGGGCTCGTGGCCGCGCGCCGGCTCGAGGAGCTCGGGCGCCCGCGCGACTGGGCCTACGAGATGGTCTTCGCCGCGCTCGTCGGCGGCCTCGTCGGCTCGAGGTCGTACTGGGTCGTGGAGAACTGGTCCGAGGCGAAGGACGACCTCCTCGGCAACCTCCTGGGCGGCACCGGGCTCGTCTTCTACGGCGGCGTCATCGGCGGGGCGCTCTGCGTGCTGGCCTGGGCGTGGTGGCGCGGGGTCCTCGACCTCGCGACCGTCGACCTCGCCGCCGTCCCGCTGGCCATCGGGTACGCGATCGGGCGCATCGGCTGCCAGATCTCGGGCGACGGCGACTACGGCAAGGCCTGGGACGGCCCGTGGGCGATGGCCTATCCCGACGGCACCGTGCCGACGACGCAGACCGTGCACCCCACGCCGGTCTACGAGACCCTCACGATGGGCCTCGTCGCGTGGGGGCTGTGGCGGGCGCGCGACGCCGTGCGCCCCGGCGCCCTGTTCGCGCTCTGGCTCGTGTGCGCGGGCATCGAGCGCTTCCTCGTCGAGTTCATCCGCCGCAACCCGACTGGCGCGCTCGGGCTCACCACCCCACAGCTCGAGAGCGTCGCGATGGTCCTCGCCGGGGGCGCCTGGCTGGCGTTCATGGCCCGTCGGGGCGGCGTTCGCAGGCAGCGTCGCGGACAGGTCGCGCAAGCGGTGGCGGCCTAGCCTCGTTCGCGTTAGGCTGGCACCCTGGGGGACATGGGGACGGCCGACCGCGACGATCGCAGCGCCAGCAGAGCCGGCCCGGCGAGCACCGGACGCCTGCTCGTCGCCGTCGTCGTGGTGAGCTTCGGGGCGGCCGCGCTCGTCGCCGTACCGGGGCTCGCGCCCCGGACAGGGGACGCGGTCCTGCGCCTCGAGGGCGGGCCCGCGGGTCGCACGCAGCTTCCGACCGTCCCGCGGCGCGCCGTCCGACCGGCGGCGCGCGCGCCGGTGCGCGCGGCGGCGGTGGCGGCGACGGTCGCGCGCGCCACCTCGACGCTCGCCCCGGCGGCGCATGGGCACCGCGCCGCGGCGGTGCCCGCGCCGGCCTCGGCGTCCGCTGGACGCCTCGCGCTCCCCGCGCGCTCCCGCGCCGCGCACCCGGCGCCCGCGATGGCGCCCGAGCCGGCCCCGGCGCCCGAGGCGGTGACCGTCCCGCGCGTGCGGACCCCGGCCCGGTCGCCCGCGCCGCGCCCGGCGCCGCGCCGGCCGCGGTCGCACCCGGTCGACGTCCCCGTCGCCACCACGCCCCCCGCGGCGCCCGCGAGCGCCGACGAGCCCGGGCCCGTTGCCGAACTGCCCGGCGCCATGGCCGCCGTCGACGAGGCCGCGCCCGGCGCCGTCAGCGTCAACACGCGTTAGCGGAACCCGCGCTTCGCGTCATTCGCGTCCCGCCGGCGTGGCGCGCCCGCCGATGCTGATGCGCTCGTCGAAGGTGAATCCGCCCTCGAGCGCGCGGCGGACCGGGCAGCCGTCGGCGACGCGCTCGAGGCGCGTGACCTGGTCGTCGGTGAGGCCGTCCCGGAGGTGGATGGTGACGTCGAAGCGCCGCGGCGTCGCCTCGTGGTCGTAGTCGACGTCGACGCGGACCTCGCCGATGTCCCACTGCCTACGCTGCGCGTAGAGGGCGATCATCGTCGAGACACACGAGGCGAGCGACGCCGGCAGGAGCTCGTGCGGCGCGGGGCCGGTGTCGGTGCCGCCGATGCTCGTGGGCTCGTCGGTGACGATCGTATGGCGGCCGTTGACGTCGACCTCGTGGCGCAACGTGTTCTGAATGCGTCGGGCGCTGGCGGTGAAGCTCATCGCGTCTGCGACCTCGGGTTGGCGTGCAGGTCGACGTCGAGCAGCGGGCCGAATATGTTCATGAAGGTCACGAAGGCCATTTGTGCTCCTTGGTCGGTCGTTCAGCCCGCCGCCGGGGCGGCGGCGAGATGCGGATGCGGGATCCAGACATGGACTCGATGCTGCGCCGGCCCATCACGATCACGCGTGCCCGAAGCGCACGTCGGGCAGGATCCGCCGCAGCGGCCTGGGCAACCACCAGGCCCAGCGGCCGAGCAGGCGCAGGATCACGGGCACGAGCAGCAGCCGGACCAGGAACGCATCCAGGAGGACGGCGACGCCGAGGATCACGCCCATCTCCTTCGGCGGCAGCGGCCCGGACAGCGCGAACGTGAAGAACACGGCGACCATCACGCCCGCTGCCGCGAAGATGACCCGGCCGCTGTGTGCGACCCCGCCGACCATCGCCTCACGCGGGTCGTGGGAGCGGTCCCAGTGCTCCTTCGCCGAGCTCAGCAGGAACACGGTGTAGTCCATGGAGATCGCGAAGATCATCGCGAAGAAGAACACGGGCCCCCACGCGTCGAGGAAGCCCTGCGACTCGAACCCGAGCAGCCCGCCGCCGTGGCCCTCCTGGAAGATGAGCCGGGCGACGCCGAATGCCGCTCCCGTTGCCAGAAGGCTCGCGAGCACCCCGAACGCGGCGATGATCGGCGCCTGCAGCGCGACCAGGAGCAGGACGAAGCCGAGGATCAGGACGACGCCGACGACGAGCGGCGTCCTGGCCGAGAGCAGGGCTTCGAGATCGTGGTTCTCGGCGACCGACCCCCCGACGAGCGCGTCCGCGGGCAGCGCGGAGCGGAGCCGGTCGATGGTCGCGCCGGTGGCCTTGCTCGATGGATCCGTCCTGGGCACGACCTGGACCAGCGCCGTCCCGTTGGCGCCGGGCATGGCGGGCATGACCTGCGCGACGCCGGGGTCGGCCTTGGCGGTCCCGGCCACGCGCGAGGCGCCGGGTTGGGTGGTGACGATCTGCAGCGCGCCGGGGGCACCCTTGCCGAAGGCCTGCTGCACCTGGTCGTAACCCACGCGCGATGAGTCGCCGTTCGGGACGACCTTGATCGACGGCATCCCGGTCTTCAGGCCGAGGACGGGGACGATGAGCGCGACGAGGACGATCAGCGCGAGCGCGCCGAACGCGTACGGGCGCCGCCACAGGCGCTCCGCCCAGGCGGCGAAGCGCGGCGAATGGTGCTCGCCCTGGTGCACCCACGGCAGCGAGACGTTGTCGACCTTCGGGCCGAGCTTGGCCAGCACCGCGGGCAGCAGCGTCAGCGTTGCCGCGAGGATGAAGACGACGGAGATCATGATCCCGAGCGCCATCGAGCGGAACGCCGGCGACGGGACGAGCATCACGGCGGTCAGCGAGATCAGGACGGTGATGCCGCTGAAGAGAACGGCCTTGCCGGCGGTGTCCATCGTCTCGGCGACCGCGTGCTCGACCGGCTCGTGCGAGCCGAACAGCGTGCCGCGGAAGCGGTAGACGATGAAGAGCGCGTAGTCGATGCCGAGCGCCAGCGCGAACATCAGCGCGAAGTTCATCGCCCAGATCGAGATGTCGAGAACCTGTGTGCCGAGGTAGAGCGACCCGGCCGAGGCGACCAGCCCGAGGATCGTCAGCATCAGCGGCAGCCCTGCCGCCACGAGCGAGCCGAACGCCAGCACGAGGATGAGCAGCGTCACCGGCCACGAGATGAGCTCGCTCTTCAACATCGCCGAGCGGTTGGCCTCGTTGAAGTCTGACCACATGCCGCTCGCGCCGGTCAGCGACACCTGCACGCCGTCGCCCTGGAGGCTGTGCAGCTTCTTCTTGAGATCGTCGGCGGCGCGGACCATCGTGTTCGAGTCCGATGCGGCGCCGGCCTGAACGACCGCGGTGTGCCCGTCGCCGGAGATCGACGTGCCGGCTTGGGGCGGCACGACCTCCGTGACGCGCGAGTCGGCCTCGAGGGTCGAGGTCGCGGAGGCGATCACCCGCCGGAACGCCGGATCGTCAGCGGTCTTCGCGCCGGAGTGCACGACCACCATCAGGGCGCTCGAGGAGAGCCCCCGGAAGTCCCCGTCGACCGCCTTGCGCGCGGCGACGGACTCCGAGCCGGTGGCCTCCCAGCCGGCGCCCGATAGCGCCTTCTCGACCTTGGGGGCGAGGAACCCGAGGACTACAGCGACGAGAGCCCAGGCGATCGCCACCGTGCGGAAGTGCGTGGCGGTGTAGCGGCCGAGACGGCCGATCGGACCGAACCGGGTCACTTGGAGAGCTCCGAGGAGTACAGAGTCGAACGCAGGCCGAAGACCCGGCGCAGGATCAGCGACGCCGGACAGGCGCCGACCACGACGTACAGCCACTGGTTGATGCCGACGAAGGCAGTCAGCAGGAGGAACCACGGCGAAACGACCGCTGCCAGCAGGGCGCTGAGCAGCGTCATCGTGCCCGCCATGGCGAAGAGCACGCGCTCGAGCGGCCAGCCGGGCGCCTCGGTGGAGCGGGACGTGATCGTGGTCATGCTGCGCCTCCCGCGAAGATCTGGTCGAGGTCGTGGATCTGCCGGCGCAGCCCCCCGCAGACCTGGTCGCACAGCTCGAAGACGCCTTCGTCGGCGATCGCGTAGTGCACGGACGTCCCCTGCTTGGTGCGGCTGACGAGGCCGGCCTGGTGCAGCACGCCGAGGTGCTTGGACACGTTCTGCTGCGAGGAATCGAGTTGCTCGGTCAGCTCACCCACCGTGCTGCGGCGATCCCGAAGGGCGTCGAGCAGCTTGATGCGCATCGGCTCGCCGAGGATGCGAAAGCGCTGCGCGACCATCTCGACGAGCGGGTCCGGGAGCGGGTGCGAAACGTCCATGACCAAGAGTCTACCACCATACAGTTGTACATCCGTATAGATGTAAGACTACGAACGTTCGACGGTCCGCAGCGCCCGAGCCCGAGCAGCGTCCGAACGGCGGCCATCGGGGTGCGACGACGGTTGGATCGGAAGACGTGCTCTCGAGATCGGCCTACCGACGGCTGGCAGGGCTACGACGGCCTCAAAGGGCTATGACCTTCGGCCGCCCAGCCGGCCCGCCGGGGTCGGCGAGGGCCTACAAGTGGCGATCACCGACGCCGCGACGGGTGTCGTGCATCCAGGCCCGCAGGTTTACGCACTTGCGCGCTTGTGCCGCGATCTCGCCGCCACCAGCGCGACGGCCAGCACGAAGGGCACGGCCCACGCGATCACCAACAAGATCACCAGGAGTGCGGGTCCCAGCGCAATGCCGACGACGAGCAGCAGAGGCAGCGCCAATACGAGCGCGAAGATGACAAACACCGCCTTCATCCCGAAACACCTCCTATACCGCGTCGGTATCCACGAACCTAAGTCGACATGACCGGCTCGTCATCCGTTTACGCGCGTAGTTCCCCTACGGGGGACTACGGTCGAGCGACGTCGGAGCTTGCTCGCTCACAGCGTCGCTCGCGACCCTGGAGGCCGAGCCGAGGGTCGCGGGTAGCGCTCAGCCGACGCGACGCCGCGATTCGCCCCCGAGGCGCCGCGAGATGAAGCGCACGGACAGCGCCTGCAACTCGGGGTCGTGCTGGACGGAGCGGTGGTGACCGCCCGGCACCGCGACGAGGCGGCTGCCGGGCGCGGCCGCGTGCAGCGCGCGCGAGTGCTCGACCGGGACGGCCTCGTCGCCCTCGGCGTGCAGGAGCAGGAGCCGCTCGCCGAGCGCCGCGGCGCTGCCCGCGAGGTCGGCGTCGGCGAGCAGCGCCTCGAGCGCGGGCCGGTCGGCCGCGAACTCGAAGCGCCCCGGCGTGCGCAGCCCACTCGCGAGCCGGTCGGCGCTCGGCGGGCAGATGGCAACGACCGCCGCGGCGTCCAGCCGCGCGCCCGCGACGAGGACGACGAAGCCGCCGAGGCTCGACCCCCGCAGCGCGAGCGGACCCGGCGGCAGCAGCGCGGCCATCGTCGCGACGTCGTCGACGACCCCGGCGCCGAGCGCGCCCTCGGTGTGGCCGTGGCCGCGCTGGTCGTAGGTCACGACGGCCAGGCCGGCGCCGCGCAGCGCTCGCGCGACGTCGAAGTGGTTCTCCTTGCGCGAGTCGGCGCCGTGGACGAGGACGACGCCGCCGGCGGTCTCGCAGCGCGGAAGGAAGAGCGCGTAGGCCAGGCCGTCGCGGGTGCCCGTCCGCGCGGGCGGCTCGACGTGGACCCCGCGCACCTCTGAGAACATACGCGCCCGCCCATGGCCGCCGTCCAGGATCTGAGCCCCGTCTTCCCGCTGGGCAGCCACAGGACGGACGACGGCCGGCTGCTGGTCGGCGGGTGCGACACCGTCGAGCTCGCGCGGGAGTTCGGGACCCCGGCCTACGTCGTGGTCGTCGACGACGTGCGCGCTCGCGCGCGCGCGTTCGTCGAGGCCTTCGCGGCCCGCACGGATCGCTTCGAGGTCCACTTCGCGGCCAAGGCGTTCGCGTGCACCGCCGTCCTCGCCCTGCTCGCCGCCGAGGGCCTGGCCTGCGAGGTCGCCGGCGGCGGTGAGCTGGCCGCGGCGCTGCGGGCCGGCTTCGACCCCGGACGGATCCACCTCCACGGCAACGCGAAGTCCTCCCGCGAGCTCGCCGAGGCCATCGGCGCCGGGGTCGGTCACGTCGTCCTGGACAACCTCGAGGACGTCGAGCGCCTCGAGGCGCTGCTGCCCGACGGCGCCGTCCAGGGCGTGCAGATGCGGATCGCGCCGGGCGTCACCGCCGCCACGCACCCGGCCATCTCCACGGGCGGGCCGAACACGAAGTTCGGCTTCAACCTCGACGCGGCGCCGGGCGCGATCGCCCGCGTGCGGGCCGCGCCGAAGCTCGACCTCGAGGGTCTGCACATCCACATCGGCTCGCAGATCCTCGAGCTCGAGGCGTTCCGCCCGGCGATCGCCGCGCTGGCCGGCCTCGGGACCTTCCGCACGGTCAACCTCGGGGGCGGCCTCGGCGCGGCGTACCTGGCGAGTGACCGCCCGCCGGCGATCGAGGACTACGTCGACGCCAAGGTCGCCGCGGTGCACGAGCTCATGGGCCCGGCCGTGCGGATCCTCGACGAGCCTGGCCGCGCGCTCGTCGCCAACTCGACGGTCACGCTGTACTCGGTCGAGTCCGTCAAGCGCAACGTCGACACCTACGTCGCCGTCGACGGCGGGATGTCGGACAACCTGCGACCGATGCTGTACGGCGCTCGCTACGAGGCCCACCTCGCCGACCGCGCCGGCGGCGGCACGCGCTGCCACCTCGTGGGCAAGCACTGCGAGGCGGGCGACGTCATCGCCTACGACGTCGAGCTCGCCGACCCGCGACCGGGCGACATCGTCGTGACGCCGGCGACCGGGGCGTACGGCTTCTCGATGAGCAACTCCTACAACGGCGCGCTGCGCCCGCCCGTCGTCGTCGTCTCCGAGGGCGACGCGCGCGTCGCCGTCAGGCGGGAGACCTACGAGGACCAGCTTGCCCGCGACGTTTAGCGTCGGCCTGCTCGGCCACGGGACCGTGGGGTCGGCCTTCGCCGCGCTGCTGGCCGAGCGCGCGGCCGAGGTCGAGGCGCTCACCGGCCTGCGGCCCGAGCTCAGCGGCGTGCTCACGCGCTCGCGCGGCGACTTCGCGGAGATCCTCGAGCGCTCGGACCTCGTCGTCGAGGTCATGGGTGGGCTGCACCCCGCGCGCGACTACGTCCTTCAGGCGATGGCGGCCGGCCGCCACGTCGTGACCGCCAACAAGCAGCTGCTCTCCCAGCACGGCGAGGAGCTCTGGGCGGCCGCGCGCGCGCACGGCGTCCAGCTGCGCTTCGAGGCCGCCGTGGCGGGCGTCGTGCCCGTCATCCGCGTCCTGCAGGAGTCGCTGGCCGGGGCCCACGTCGAGCGCCTGCACGGGATCGTCAACGGCACGACGAACTTCATCCTCACCCGGATGGCCGAGACCGGCGCCTCCTACGCCGAGGCGCTCGCCGAGGCGCAGCGCCTCGGGTACGCCGAGACCGACCCGTCCGAGGACGTCGACGGCCGCGATGCGGCGGCGAAGATGGCGATCCTCGCGCGCCTGGCCTTCAACACGCCCGTCTCGCTGGACCAGGTCCCCTACGAGGGCATCGAGCACCTGACGGCCGACGACATGGCCTACGCGCGCGAGCTCGGACTCGGCCTCAAGCTGATCGGCACCGCGGAGCGCACCGACGGTGGGCTGAGCGTGCGCGTGCACCCGGCCTTCCTCTACGCCGCGCACCCGCTCGCGAGCGTCTCGGGGCCGTTCAACGCCGTGACCATCGAGTCCAGCGCGATCACCGAGATCACGCTGAGCGGCCCGGGCGCGGGCGGGCCGCAGACCGCCTCGGCGGTGCTCGGCGACGTCATCAGCGCGATGATCCCGCCCGCCTCGACGCCGCCCGCAACGGAGGACCTCCCGATCGTCGCCGACGTCGAGTCGGCCTTCTACCTGCACCTCGAGGTCGCAGATCGCCCCGGCGTGCTGGCCCAGATCGCCCAGCTCCTCGGCCTGCAGGGGGTGTCGGTGAAGTCGGTCGTGCAGAGGGGCCTGGGCGACAACGCCCGCCTGGTCATGGTCACCCACCCGATCCTCGAGTCGCGCTTCTACGCCGCGGTCGAGCTGATCGCCGGCCTGGACTTCCTGCGCGCCCGGCCGCGGGCGATCCGGGTCATCGACGAGGAGTTCTGATGGGCGGGGTCGTCGAGCGCTACCGCGACCGGCTCCCGTTCGCGCCCGGCGACCCGATCGTCAGCCTCGACGAGGGGTCGACGCCGCTCGTGCCCGCGCCCCGGCTCTCGGCGGAGGTCGGCGCCGACGTCTGGCTCAAGCTCGAGGGCGCCAACCCGACGGGGTCGTTCAAGGACCGGGGCATGACGTGCGCGGTCTCCGACGCCCTGCGCGGCGGCGCCGAGGCGGTCGTCTGCGCCTCGACCGGCAACACGGCGGCGTCGGCTGCGGCCTACGCCGCGCGCGCGGGCATCCGCGGGGCTGTAATCGTCCCCGAGGGCAAGATCGCCGCCGGGAAGCTGGCGCAGGCGCTCATGCACGGCGCCCGGGTGGTCGCGCTGCGCGGCAACTTCGACGAGGCGCTCGCGCTCGTGCGCGAGCTCACGCGACGGCACCCGATCGCGCTCGTCAACTCGGTCAACCCGCTGCGCCTCGAGGGCCAGAAGACGGCGGCCTTCGAGGTGCTCGAGGCGCTCTGCGAGCTCGACGCGCTCTGCATCCCGGTCGGCAACGCCGGCAACGTGACGGCCTACTGGAAGGGCTTCCAGGAGGCCGGCCACGCGCCGCGGATGCTCGGCTTCCAGGCGGCCGGTGCGGCGCCGCTCGTCCACGGCGCGCGCGTCGAGCGGCCCGAGACCGTGGCGAGCGCGATCCGCATCGGCAACCCGGCGCGCTGGGAGGAGGCGATGGCGGCGATGACGGCCTCGCGCGGCGGCGTCGAGGCGGTCACCGACGCGGAGATCCTCGCCGCCTACCGCTTCCTGGCCGCCCGCGAGGGCGTCTTCTGCGAGCCCGCGAGCGCCGCGTGCGTGGCGGGACTCCGCAGGCACGGCGCGGGCGGCGCGGCCCGGATCGTCTGCGTGCTCACCGGCCACGGCCTGAAGGACCCGCAGACCGCGCTGGAGCAGTCCGGATCCGTCGTGCCGTGCGAGCCCGAGCTCGAGGCCGTCGAGCAGGCCGTGCTCGGCCCGTGAACCGTCGCCGCGTCGTCCGCGTCCCGGCATCGAGCGCGAACCTCGGCCCCGGCTTCGACGCGTTCGCGGCCGCGCTGGCGCTGCACCTCGACCTCGACGTCGAGGAGACCGGCCGCTTCGCCGTCCACACCGACCTCGCGGTCGCGCGCGACCGCCGCAACCTCGTCGTTCGCGGGTTCTCGCGTCTGGCCTCGCCGGAGCGCTTCACCTTTCGCATCGCCTCGCGGATCCCGCTCTCGGGCGGCCTGGGCTCGTCGGCCGCCGCCTACGTCGCGGGCCTGCTCGCCGCCGACCACCTGCACGAGCTCGACGCCGATGTGCTCGCGTTGGCCACCGAGCTCGAGGGCCACCCCGACAACGTCGCCGCCGCGCTGCACGGCGGCGTGGTCGTCGTCGCCGACGGGGCCGTCACCCGCCTCGAGGTCCCCGCCGGACTCGAGGCCGTGCTTGTCGTCCCCCACGCGGCGGTGCGCACGAAGACCGCGCGCGCGGCGCTGCCCCGCGAGGTCCCGATCGCCGACGCCGTCTTCAACACGGCCCACGGCGCCCTGCTGGCCGCCGGCCTGGCCCGCGGGGACCTCGAGCTCGTGGCGCGCGGCCTGGCCGACCGGCTGCACCAGCCGCGCCGCGAGCACCTCTACCCGCGCTCGATGACGCTCGTGCGGCGGGCGCCCGCGCTCGGAGCCCTCGGGGCGACGATCTCGGGCGCGGGCCCGACGGTGCTCGTCTGGTGCGCGTTCGAGGCCACGGCCGCGGTCACCGCCGCCCTGCGCCGCGAGGCCGACGGCTGGGCCGAGGTCCTGCGCGCGCCCTTCGAGAGCCAGGGCGCGGACGTGCGGTCGCTATGAGCCCGGCCGGCCGTTGCCCGCGGCGGCGAGCAGCGGCGCCAGGCGCCGGCGCGCGGTGCTGAGGCCGAGGCGCCCGAGCAGCTCGTCGGCGAGCACGACGTAGTCGGCGCCGAGGTCGGGACGGTGGTCGAGGATCGAGACCGCCCGCTCGGCCGACTCGGCGTAGGCGATCGACTGGCGCACGACGCCGGCGAGCAGCTTGTCGCCCACGTGCTCCTTGAGCGAGTCGTAGGCCTCGCGGGAGTGGACGGTGCGCATGTCGGCGATGTTGAAGACCACGCCGAGCCACTCGAGGTCGGGGTTGAGGCCGTCGCGGGCGAGCTCGATGACCGAGAGCGCCTGCTCGACGCCCTGCACCGCGAAGTACTGGGCCTCGGCGCTGAGCAGCGCGTAGTCGGCGGCCACCAGCGCGTTGACGGTGAGCAGCCCGAGGTTCGGCGGGCAGTCGACGAGGATGACGTCGTAGGCGTCGTCGACGGGCTTGAGCGCCTTGCGCAGCACGAGCTCGCGGCCCATCTTCCCGGCCAGCGACAGCTCGGCCTCTGCCAGCGACAGGTTGGCCGGGATGATCCCGTCGTGGACGGCGGCGGGGGCCTGCGCACGTCCGGTGAGCACGTCGGCGACCGTCGGCGCGGCGTCGGCCGGGACATCGAAGTAGTCCGAGAGGTTGCCCTGCGGATCGAGGTCGACGGCAAGGACCTCGAGCCCCGCGCGCCGGAAGACGTCGGTGAGGTGGCGCACAGCCGTCGTCTTGCCCGTGCCGCCCTTCTGCGAGAGGACCGCGATCTTGCTGGTCACCGGCGTCAGTCTAGATGCCGTCCATGATCCCGCGGCTTCCGGCCCGCCGGCATCGAGATCCGTCGTCCGCCGGCGCGGCGGAGAGGGCCCGAACGTCGCGCCCGGGCCTCTCCGTCCCTCTCCTCCGCGGGCCTTCGCGGCCCGAAGCTAGGGGACGCCGGGTGAGCCCAGCTCGGCCGCTCCGGCCGGCAGCGCCTCGTCGGCCGCCGACAGGAAGTGCAGCCGGTAGCGCCCGACGACGATCTCGTCGCCGTCGCCCAGCACCCGCCACTCGACGCGCTCGCCGTTGACGAAGACGCCGTTGAGGCTGCGGTCGTCGAGGACCCGGACCCCGTCGGCCTGGCGCACGATCAGCGCGTGACGGCGTGACACGGTCGGGTCGTCGAAGCGCACGTCCGCGGCGAGGCTGCGCCCGACGCGCGTCCACTCGCGCTCGAGCGGGATGATCCGAAGCGTGTCGCCGTCGCGCCAGGCCAGGTACTGCCCGGGGGCGTCGATCGCATCTCGCGCGCGGGCCAGGAGCGTCTCGCGCTCCTCGGCGCTGGGCGCCTCGCCGGCCTTGCGCTGGAAGCGGCCGCCCGCGAAGAGCGACGCGCGGGCGAAGCGGGAGCCGCCGCAGCCCGGGCACGCGGGCAGCTCGTCCTCGGCCGCGAGGTTGACCACGTACCCGCACTCCTCGCACCGGAAGGACCCGGTGCCGGCCAGCGTGCCAGTCGTCATAGACTCCATATGCGCTCCCTTTTCCGTCCGCAGCGAGCACGCGCGTTGGCGCTCGCTAATGCTCGCTAATGACGATGGTAACGACGCTGTCAATCTTCCAGGCGGCGTAGAGAGGCCCGTTCGGCGCGTCTTTCGGGCACCGGGGGGAGGGTTCGGCGCGGTCGCGGCGAACCCACGGGGGCGATGCTGCGACCTCTGCCGGGCCTCCGTGAGCGCGATCTGGAGCTCGGGCTCCTGCGCAAGGGCGTCGGCGCGCTGACCGCCGGCCGTACGGCGTGTGCGGACTGCGGCCGGACGCCGCTCGTCGGCGAGACGATTCACCGCTACGACCGCGGCCGGATCGTCTGCGAGCTCTGCCGCGGCCGCCACCGGGCGGCGCCCGAGCGCTCCGAGCTCGTGCACCACGCCGAGCACGGGCAGACCGTGCGCCGGCGCAAGGCGGCCGCGGCACCGGCTCGCGGGTAACCTTCGCCCGCGTGGACCCGGTCACCGTCGAGACGACGATCGCGCGCCCGCGCGAGGAGGTCTTCGCCTACCTCGAGGACATCGCCAACCACGCCGAGTTCACCGACCACTACCTCGTCGACTGGCGCCTGACCCGCGAGGACCCCTTCGGCGCCGGGGCCGGCGCGCGCTTCCGCCTCAAGCAGCCGTTCAACCGCTTTCCGTGGGCGGACGTCACGTTCGTCGAGGTCCTGCGCCCGCGGCGCATCGTCGAGGCCGGCCGCGCCGGGAAGTTCAACCGCATCCGCACGCTAGGTGTCTACGAGCTCGAGCCCGGCGCGGGCGGCACGACCCGCGTGAGCTTCACGTTCGAGACCCAGCCCAAGCTGCTCTCGGACCGCTTCCTCGAGCGCCTCGGGACCCGGGGCTGGGTCAAGCGCCGCACGCGCCGGGCCCTGGGGCGCCTGCGCGACATCCTCGAGGAGGGCGAGCGCCGCGGCGAGCGCGCCACGATCGCCGGCGGGCCACGCAAGCCCGCGACCGGGAGCCCGCTGCGCGGGTAGACTGCCCGCCCGCCGATGCTGCGTCCGCGCCCGTTCTCGCTGCTTGCCGCGGCCCTCGCCGTCGCCGCACTGACGGGCTGCGGCAACAGGGAGGACAAGGTGCTCGAGGGCGCGACCGAGGGTATCTACCTCGACGTCGGCGAGCTCAAGTACCAGGTCCAGATCTCGCGCCTGCTCAACCCGAGCTCGCGCGACGATCGCGCCCTGCTCGTCGACCTGCCCGCCGACCAGTCGCTCGCAGCGCGCGACCAGTGGTTCGCGGTCTTCGTCCGCGTCCAGAACGAGACGAGCGGGCCGCTGCCGATGGCGCAGCGCTACCAGATCGAGGACACGCAGGGCAACGTCTTCCGCCCGATCCGGCTCGGCCCGAGGAACGTGTTCGCCTTCCGGCCCGTCCCGCTGGCCGGCGAGCAGGTCTACCCGCTGCTGAACACGCCCGCTGCGGATGGCACGATCCAGGGCTCGATGCTGCTCTTCAAGATCCCCAACGCGGACCTCGAGAACCGCCCGCTCGAGTTCCAGATCCGCTCTCCGATCACGCCCGGCGAGGTCGGCTCGGTCGACCTCGACGTGTGATCTAGCGGCGGGTCGCGTTCAGGCCGGCGACGAGCAGCGCGCGGGCGGCCGGGGCCGCCGTCGCCCCGCCGGCGCCCGAGGCCACGAGCATCACGGCGACGGCCACGCGCGGATCGGCGGCCGGCGCGTAGGCCGCGAACCATGCGTCGGTGTCCGTGGGATCGCTGCCGGGCGACGGGGTGCAGGTCCCGGGCCCCGCCTGGGTGGGCGCGCAGCGCTTCGTCGTGCGCAGCTCGGCCGTGCCCGTCTTGCCGGCGACGGCAACGCCCGGGATGGCGGCCGCCGTGCCCGTGCCGTCGAGCACGACCGCGCGCATGAGCCGGTCGACCACTCGCGCGATGCGCCGGCTCGTGGCCCGCGGTCCGCTGCCCGGCTCGCGCGCCCGCGCCTCGTCGAGCGTGAGTCGCGGGCGCCGGCCCCGCCGCGCGATCGTCGCCGCGATCGAGGCCATCTGCAGCGTCGTGGCCTGCACCCGGCCCTGGCCGATGGCCGACGACCCGACCGCGAGGTCGTCGCCGATCTCGCGCGCCGCCGGGATCGTGCTCGTCGCCGCGCCGGGGATCCCCGGGTCGGCGTTGAACCCGTACGCCTCGGCGGCGCGCACGAGGCGCTCGGCGCCGATCTCGGCCCCCATCGGCGCGAAGACCGAGTTGCACGACTGCGCGAAGGAGGTCACGAGCGTGCCTCCGCAGGCCTCGCCGTCGGCGTTGTCGAGGTCGACGCCCTCGAGCACCGCCTTCGTCTGCACCGGGTAGACCTTCGACGGCCGCGTGATCCCCGCCTCCAAGCCGCCGGTCACCGTGATCATCTTGAAGGTCGACCCGGGCGGCTGGAGCCCCGAGAACGCGATGCCGGCGAAGGCCAGGATCGCGCCGCTGCGAGGGTCGAGCACCACGGTGCCGCCGAGGCGGCCCGCGAGCGCCGCGGCGGCCGCGCGCTCGACCTCGACCGAGATCGTCGTGTGCACGGCGGCGCCCGGCCTCGGCGCGCGGCGCGCGAGGACGCGTCCCCCCGCGCGCAGGACGCCGCCGGGGGTGCCGAGCAGCCGCTCGTCGAAGATCCGCTCCAGCCCGCTGACGCCGACTCGCGCGCCGACGGGGACCCCGAGGCGCGCGAGGCGTCCCCGGCGTTCGCGCGGGATCGACCCGAGCTGGCCGACGACGTCCGCGGCGACCTCGGGCTCCGGGGAGGTGCGATCGGGCCCGCGCGCGAGCGCGGTGCCGTCGCGGGCCAGGAGGTCGGCGCGCGCGGCCAGCCGGGTCGCCCGGCCGAGCCGTTCGCCCTCGCGCAGGCCCGGGAACACGGCGGCGGGTCGCCAGTCGATCCCGCGGTCGTCGGCGGCCAGGACGACGTCGCCGGCGACGGGGCCGAACGCGTGCGTGGCGACGCGGACGCCGACGCGGAAGGCGTCGCCGTCGCGGCGCGGCGCGCCGGTCGCCACCCTGGCCACGGTCGCCGTCGTCATCGCCGTCTCGTAGGCGCGGGTGAAGCCCCCGCGGTCGACGCGCGCGCGGGCGTCGCCGGAGAGCTCGCCGTACATTGCGGCGAGGTCGCCGCGCTCCCACGCGCGCGCGAAGCGCTCGACGGCGCGCTGGCCGGCGGGCTGGTGCGCGGCGCCGAGGACCGCGCCGCCGGCGAACGCGACGGCGCCGAGCACCACGACCGGCACGATCCGGGCCTGACGACGCCGCCGGTCACGTGTGGGGCTGGGCCGGACGGGGGTGCTCACCCTGGGCCGAGAGTAGCCTGCCGCGCCGATCGTGACCACGCTCGACTGGATCATCGTCGCGTTGACGCTCTTGACCGCCGGAGCCGGCTACTTCCAGGGCTTTGTCGTCGGGATCGCCACGCTGGCGGGCTTCGCCGGCGGCCTCCTGCTCGGCGGGCGCCTCGGCACCGCGCTGGTCGAGGGCGGCGCGTCCTCGCCGTACGCGCCGCTCTTCGGGCTCATGGGCGCCCTGCTCGGCGGCCTGCTCCTGGGCAGCCTGTTCGAGCTCCTCGGCCTCGGCCTGCGCCGGCGGCTGAGGGCCCCCGGGCTCGGCGTCGTCGACGGCCTCGCGGGAGCCGCGCTCAGCGCCGCGGTCGCCCTCGGCCTGGCGTGGCTGGTCGGGGCCGTCGCGCTACAGACACCCGGCGCGCGGGTCCTGCGCGCCGACATCCAGCGCTCGGCGGTCCTGCGCGCGCTCAACGACCTCCTGCCGCCCTCGGGGCCGGTCCTCAACGCGCTCGCGCGCTTCGACCCCGTGCCGCGCATCGACGGGCCCCCCGCCGACGTCCCCGCTCCGCGCGCGGCCATCGCCCGCGATGCCGACGTCCAGGCGGCGGCCGCGGGCGTCGTCCGCGTCCGCGGCACCGCGTGCGGACTGGGGGTGGAGGGCTCGGGCTGGGTCGCCGCGCCGGGGCTCGTCGTGACGAACGCGCACGTCGTCGCGGGCCAGCAGGACACGAGCGTCGAGCCCGCTGCCGGCGCGGCCGCGCTTGCGGCCCGGGCCGTCGCCTTCGACCCGCGCAACGACGTCGCCGTCCTGCGGGTCGCCGGCCCGGCGGGCCAGCCGCTCCCGCTCGCGCCCGACCCGGTCGTGGGCACGCCCGGGGCGATCCTCGGCTTCCCGCAGGACGGCCCGTTCGACGTGCGCCCCGCCCGCCTGGGCGCCACGCGCCCCGTCATCACGCAGGACGCCTACGGCCGCGGGCCGGTGCGCCGCACGCTCGTCACCCTGCGCGGCCTCGTGCGCGCCGGCAACTCGGGCGGCCCCGTCGTCGACGGCCGCGGCCGCGTGCTCACGACGGTCTTCGCGCGGACCGGCTCGGGGCCCGCCGGCGGCTACGGCGTGCCCAATGCCGTGGTGCGCTCGGCGCTGTCGGCCGCCGCGGGCGGCGCGCCAGTCACGACGGGGCCCTGCGTCAGCTGAGCTACCCTCACGCGCTCATGGGCAAGACGCTCGTCATCGCCGAGAAGCCGTCCGTCGGCCAGGACCTCGCGCGCGTGCTTCCGGGCCCCTTCGAGAAGCACGCCGGCGCCGGCGAGCGCACGACCCGCTGGCTCGAGGGCCCCGAGCATGTCGTGACGTGGGCGGTCGGCCACCTCGTCCAGCTCGCCGAGCCCGACGAGTACGACGACCGCTTCAAGAAGTGGCGCATGGCCGACCTGCCGATCGTCCCGCGCGACTTCAAGCTCGTCGTGCGCGACGAGCGCTCCCAGAAGCAGATGGGCGTCGTGCGCCGGCTGCTGGGCCGCGACGACGTCGAGCGGGTCATCAACGCCTGCGACGCCGGCCGCGAGGGCGAGCTCATCTTCGCCTACCTCTACGACTTCGCCCGCTCGCGCAAGCCCGTCGAGCGGCTCTGGCTCTCCTCGATGACCAACGAGGCGATGCGCGAGGCCTTCGGCCACCTGCGCCCGGGCGCCGACCTCGGCGCGCTGCGCGACGCGGCCAAGTCGCGCTCGGAGGCCGACTGGATCGTCGGCATGAACGCCACGCGCGCAGCGACGATCCGGCTGCGCTCGTCGTTCGACGGGGCTGTCTCGCTCGGGCGCGTACAGACACCGACGCTCGCGATCCTCGCCCGCCGCGAGGAGGAGATCCGTGCCTTCGTCCCCGAGGACTACTGGCTCGTGGACGCGACGTTCGAGGCCGACGGGGCCCGCACGTACCAGGGCCGGTTCCACGCCGGCGCCAAGCCACGTCTGGGCAGCGCGCATGAGGCCGAGGCGATCGCGGAGGCCGTCCGCGGCCGCCGCGGCGAGATCACCAGGCTCGACCGCAGCGAGCGCCGCGAGCGCGCGCCGCTGCTGTACGACCTCACGTCGTTGCAGCGCGACGCCAACACGCGCTTCGGCTTCAGCGCCCGCCGCACGCTCGCGGCGGCTCAGCGCTGCTACGAGGAGCACAAGGCGCTGACCTATCCGCGCACGAGCTCGCGCTACCTGACGAGTGACATGGTCGCCGAGATCAAGCCGACCGCGGGGCGCGTCGGCCGGCGCGAGGAGTACCGCGCCGCCGCCGCCTACGTCCGCGCGCTCGACCTCCTGCCGCTTGGACGCGTCGTCGACGACGCGAAGGTCGGCGACCACCACGCGATCATCCCGACGAACTCCGAGCACGACCTCGGCCGCATGGGCCAGGACGACCGCCGGATCTACGACCTCGTCACCCGGCGCTTCTTGGCCGTCTTCCATCCGGAGGCCGTCTTCGAGAACACGCGCGTCGAGACGACGGTCGAGCAGCACCTGTTCCGCACGCGCGGGCGAGTCCTCCTCGTCCCGGGCTGGCGCGGCGTCTACGGCGAGCTGCCCGAGGGCGAGCGCAGCGCCTCCGACGAGGACGAGGGCTCCGACCAGCAGCTGCCGCGGCTGACCCGCGGCGAGGCCGTCGACACCCGTGCCGCCGACGTGCTCGAGAAGCAGACGAAGCCGCCGCGGCGCTACTCCGACGCCTCGCTGCTCGGCGCGATGGAGACGGCGGGCAGGCTCGTCGAGGAGGACGAGCTGCGCGAGGCGATGAAGGACTCCGGGATCGGCACGCCGGCCACGCGCGCGACGATCATCGAGCGGCTCATCGACGTCGGCTACGTCGAGCGGGACGGCCGCTCGCTCGTGGCCACCGAGAAGGGGCTCAACGTCGTCCGCCTTCTCGGCGAGCACCCGTTGACGTCGCCGGCGCTCACGGGCGAGTGGGAGCACCGGCTCGCCCGCATCGAGCACGGCGAGGAGCGCCGGGAGCGCTTCATGGACGACATCGCCCGCTTCGCCGGGGAGACCGTCGGGGTGCTCGACACGACGCTCAAAGACGTGCGCATCCCCCGCGCCAACCTCGGCCCGTGCCCCGTCTGCGGGCTCGACATCGTCGAGAACCGCAAGGGCTACTCGTGCTGGTCGCGGGAGGACCCCGGGTGCGGGTTCGTCATCTGGAAGTCCAAGGCGGGCAAGCAGCTTCCGGGCGCCGTCGCCCGGGAGCTGATCCGCACGGGCCGCACCGAGCGTCCCGTCACGGGCTTCAAGGGCCGCAGCGGGCGCTCGTTCCGCGCGCGCCTGGCGCTCGTCCAGGACGACGAGGGCAAGTGGCGAGTCGAGTTCGACGAGCCGTGGGCGCGCGAGGGCGCCAAGCCGCCCGAGGCCGACGAGGCCGCCGGGGCCGGGGCCGGGGCCGAGGCGGCCTAGGGCGGAGCGCCTCGCGTCAGGTCCGCCGCGGTGTGCGCGACCCTGTTTGGCCGCATGCCGCTCACGCTCGTCACCGGGCCCGCGAACGCCGAGAAGGCCGGCCTCGTGCTGGGCGCGTTCCGGGCCCGCCTCGACGAGCAGCCGCTGCTCGTGGTCCCCACGCGCGCCGACGTCGAGCACTATCGTCGCGAGCTCGCAGGGTCCGGGGCGGTCTTCGGCGTGCGCGTGCTCACGTTCGGCGGCCTCATGGGGGAGATCGGCAGCCGCGCGGGCGTGCGCGCCCGCGGGCTCGGGCCGCTCGCCCGCGAGCGCGTGGCCGCCGCCGCGATCGCCGCCGCGCGCCTGGACCGCCTCGCCGCGTCGGCGGCCACGCCGGGCTTCGCGCGCGCCTTCCTCGGGCTCGTCGACGAGCTCGAGGAGCGGCGCATCGAGCCCGGCCGGTGGTACGCCGCCTTGCGCGCGTGGGCGGCGACGGCGCCCGGGCAGGCCGCCTACGCCGAGGAGCTCGGCGTGCTCTACGGCGCCTTCCGCGACCGTCTCGCGAGGCTCGGGCGCACCGACCGCACGCTGCGCGACCTCGCGGCCCTCGACGCGCTGCGCACGGAGCCCGCCAGGTGGGGCCGGGCGCCCGTCTTCCTCTACGGCTTCGACGACCTGCGGCCCGTGCAGCTCGACGCCGTCGAGACGCTCGCCGTCCATGCCGGCGCCGACGTCCTGGTCTCCCTGACCTTCGAGCGCGGGCGCACCGCCTTCGCGGGCCGCGGCGCGACGTTCCACGACCTCGCGGCGCTCGGCGCGGAGCACGTCGAGCTCGGCCCCGCCGACGCGGATGCCCGGCCGGCCCTGCGCCACCTCGAGCGCACGCTCTTCGAGGAGGACGACCCCGCCGGCGCGCAGCGGCCCGAGGCGGGTGGGGCCGTGCTGCTGCTCGAGGGCGGCGGCGAGCGCGCCGAGCTCGAGCTCGTCGCGGCGCACGTCGCCCGCCTGCTCGCCGTCGGCGGCCTCGCGCCCGAGGAGATCGCCGTCGTGCTGCGCTCGCCGGGCGAGCGCGCCGCGCTCGTCGAACGCGTCTTCGGTGAGCTCGGCGTCCCGGTGGCGGTCGACCGCCGGCTCGCCGCCGGGCAGACCGCGCTGGGTCGCGGGCTCGTCGCGCTCCTGCGCTGCGCGCTGGCCGGTGGCAGCGCCGACGACGTGCTGGCCTGGCTGCGCACGCCCGGCAAGCTCACTCGCCCGGAGCTCGCCGACCGCCTCGAGGCGCGGACGCGGCGCGAGGGCGCCGCGAGCGCGGCTGCGGCCCGCGCGCTCTGGGAGGCCGAGCACCCCGACTTCGTCCTGCACGAGCTCGACCACCTCGCCGCCGCCCGCGCCCGCGGCCCCGGCGCGCTGCTCGACCGGCTCGCGACCGAGCTCGCCGCGCTCTTCTCCGCCCCTCACCGGGGCCGCGCGGCGGTCCTCACGGGCCCCGAGGCGCTCGACGGCCGGGTCGCCGCCGAGCTGCGCCGGGCGCTGCGCGAGCTGCGCGAGCTCGCGGCGCTCGACCCGGCGCTCGCGCCCGCGCCGGCCGAGCTCGCGCGGCTGCTCGCCGAACACGAGGTGCGCGTGGGCGAGCCGCGCGCCGCCGGCGCCGTGGCGGTGACGACGCCGCTGGCGGTGCGGGCCCGCCGCGTCCGCGCGCTGTTGTTGTGCGGGCTGACCGAGGGCGCCTTCCCGCGCCCGGGTCGGCCCGAGCCGTTTCTCGCCGACGCCGACCGGCGCGCGCTCAACGCGGCGAGCGGCTTGCGCCTGGCGCTGCGCGAGGACACGCTCGCGCGCGAGCGGGTCCTGCTCTACCACGCGGTCTCGCGGCCGACCGAGCTGCTTGCGCTGAGCTGGCCGGCGGCCGGCGACGACGGCGAGCCGCTCGTGCGCTCGCTCTTCGTCGACGACGTCCTCGACCGCCTCGACCCGGCCGTGGCCGCGAGCGTCCAGCGCCGCCCGCTCGGCGCGGTCGGCTTCGCTTCGGAGCTCGCGCCGTCCGAGGAGCAGCTGCGCCGGGCGCGCCTGGCCGCCGGGCCGCCGGCGCTCCCGGCGCCGCTCGGCTCGCTGCGCGACGCGGGCGTGCTCGCCGCGCTGGAGGAGCGCCGGGCGTGGTCGGCCTCGGCGCTCGAGGCCTACGCCGGCTGCCCGGTGAAGTGGTTCGTCGAGCGCGTCCTGCGCCCCCGGCGCTTCGAGCCCGACCCCGAGCCGCTGGTCCGCGGCGAGGTCGCCCACCGCGTCCTCGAGGAGGCGCTGCGGCGCCTGGCCGACGCGGGCGGGCGCCTCGAGCCCGCCCGACTCGAGGAGGCTCGCGCGCTCGTCCACGCGGCGCTGCCCCGCCACGCGGCCGCGCTGCCGATCTCGGTCAACCCCGAGCGGCTGCGCTCACAGCTGCGCCGCCTGGAGGCCGACCTGGTGCGCTATCTCGAGCACGCGGCCCACGCCGGCTCGGCGCTCGTGCCGGCGCGCTTCGAGCTGCGCTTCGGCGGCCCCGACGACGAGCTCGCGCCGGCGCCGCTGGCCGCGGGCGAGCTGCCGCTGCAGGGCCGCATCGACCGCGTCGACGTCGCTCCGGACGGCGCCGAGGCGGTCGTCTACGACTACAAGGGCGCGAGCGCGCCGCCGCACGCGCGCTGGCTGAAGGAGGCCAAGCTCCAGGTCGGGCTCTACGTGCTCGCGCTCGAGCACGTGCTCGGCCTCGAGGCCGCCGGCGGCCTGTACCAGCCGCTCGCGGGCACGGAGCCGCGCCCGCGCGGCGCGCTGCGAGCCGACGCCGATCCCGGCCTCGCGGTCGTGCGCGGCGACCGCCTCGACGCGGCCGCGTTCGCGGCGCTCCTCGACGCGGTGCTCGACGCCGCGCTGGCCGCCGTGCGGGGCATCCGCGCCGGGACGCTGACCGCCCGGCCGCAGACCTGCGCCTGGAAGGGCGGCTGCGCGTACCCGTCGATCTGTCGCTGCGAGCGGGCGTCGGCGTGAGGTCGCTCTCCCCCGAGCAGGCCGCCGTCGTCGCGCGCCGCGAGGGCGAGCTGCTCGTCGCCGCCACGGCCGGCTCGGGCAAGACGTCGGTGCTCGTCGAGCGCTACGTGCGCTCGATCGTCGAGGACGCCGTGCGGCCCGAGCGGCTGCTCGCGATCACGTTCACCGACAAGGCCGCCGGCGAGCTGCGCGCCCGGGTGCGCGAGCGCCTGCTCGAGGACGGCGCCCGCGACGCCGCGCGCGACCTCGACGGCGCGTGGATCCTCACCTTCCACGGGTTCTGCGCGCGCGTGCTGCGGGCGCACGCCGTGGCCGCCGGCCTGGATCCGGCCTTCGTCGTGCTCGACCCCGCGGAGGCCCGCGCCGCGCGCCGCGAGGCCTTCGAGAGCGCGCTCGCCGCCTTCCTGGCCGACCGCGACGGGGCCCCGCGCGCCGGCGCTCTCGACGTCGCCGCCGCCTACGGGGTCGACCGCCTCCAGACCATCGTCGAGCAGGCCCACGACGCGCTGCGCAGCCGTGGGCAGACGCGCCCGGCCCTGCCGACGCCGCGCCCGGTCGCCCCGGCCGCGGCGCGCGCGGCGCTGGAGGCCGCGTGCGCGGCCGCATCCGCCGAGCTCGTGGGCGCCCGCGCGATCCGGACGATCGACGACGCTCGCGACGCGCTCGGCGCGTGCGCCGAGTTGCTGGCGGCCGGCGGCGACCCGGAGCCCGCGGCGCTCGGGCGCGTCGCGCTCAAGGGCGGCGTGGCGGAGCTCTCCGGCGAGGCCTGCGCGCGCTACGAGGCCGCCCGCGCGGCCTACGCTCAGGCGCTCGTCGACCGGGCGGCCGTCCCGGCGCTCGCGCTCATCGGCGAGCTGCTGGAGGCCTTCGCGGACGCCTACGCCGACGCCAAGCGGGCGCGCTCGGCCGTGGACTTCGACGACCTCGAGCTGCTCGCCCGCGACCTGCTGCGCTCGCGCCCGGCCGTCGCCGCGGGCTACGCGACGCGCTTCGAGCGGATCATGGTCGACGAGTTCCAGGACACGAACCCGCTGCAGCTCGGCCTCCTGGAAGCGCTCGACCGCGACAACGTCTGCACGGTCGGCGACGAGCTGCAGTCGATCTACCGCTTCCGGCACGCCGACGTCGAGGTCTTCCGCGCGCGGCGAGCCGCGCTCGCGCCGCGTGGCGAGGTCGCGACCCTCGGGACGAGCTTTCGCTCGCATCCGGAGATCCTCGACGCGCTCGAGGCCGCCTTCGCCCCCCTGCACCCGGGGTGGGTGGCGCTCGTCCCCGGCCGGGAGCCGGTGGCCCCGCGCGGGCCGCGCGTCGAGCTGCTCGTCACGGACGGCGAGGCCTTCGCCGCTGAGCCGACTCCGGGCCTCGGCGCCGGGCTGCCGGCGGGCGCTCCCGGCCGCCAGGCCGAGGCCCGGCTCGTCGCCCAGCGCGTCGCCGCCCTCGTCGCGGACGGCACGAGCGCCGGCGACGTCGTCGTGCTCCTGCGGGCGGCGACGGACATGGGGCTCTTCGAGCGCGCGCTCGAGCTCGAGGGCCTCGCGACGCTCGCGAGCGGGGGACGCGGCTGGTGGGCGCGACAGCAGGTGCAGGACCTCTGCGCGTACCTCGGCGCGCTGGCCAACCCGGGCGACGAGCCCGCGCTGCTCGGGCTGCTCGCCTCGCCGCTCGTCGGCGCCTCGGCCGACGCGCTCGCGCTCCTGGCCATGGCCCGCGACGGGCGCTCGCTGTGGGAGACGCTGCGGGACCCCGCGACACGGCTGCCGCCGGCGGATGGCGACCGGGTCGCGGCCTTCCTCGGGTGGTTTCGCCCGGAGCGCGAGCGCGCCCCCCGGCTCGGGCTCGACGCGCTGCTCACGCGCGTCGTCGCGCGCACCGGCTACGACCTGCACGTCCTCGGCCTGCCCGGCGGCGTGCGGCGGCTGGCCAACGTCCACAAGCTCGTGCGCCTCGCCGCCGACGTCGAGGAACGCCGCGGGCGCGACGTGCGGGCCTTCATCGAGCTCGCCTCGGCCGAGCTCGAGGCCGACGTCAGCGAGCCCGACGCGCCCGTCGACCTCGCCGGCCTGGAGGCCGTGCGGCTGATGACGATCCACGCGGCCAAGGGCCTCGAGTTCGAGGTCGTGGTCGTCGCCGATCTCGGCCGGCGTCCCAATGTCTCGCACCCCGACCTGCTCGTCGGCGACGACGGTCGCGTCGGCCTGCGCCTCGCCTCGCTGGCGGGCGGCGAGCCGCGCAAGGTGCTCGACTTCGCGGCGCTGCAGGCGCAGGCGCGGCGGGCCGACGAGGCCGAGGAGCGGCGCGTCACGCACGTGGCCGTGACCCGGGCGCGTGAGCGCCTGATCCTCAGCGGGACGCTCGCCGGCCGCGGCACCCCGCTCGCGTGGATCGGGCCGGCGCTCGTGCCCGGCTTCGAGGCGCTCGGCGCCGGCCCGCCCGTCGCCGACCACGCCTGGGAGCGAGGCGGCCGCGTCGCGCGCGTGCGGACCGTGCTCAGCACCCCGGCGACCGTGGGCGAGGTCCTGCGCGTCGACCCGCCGCCCCCGCGCCAGCTCGAGCTCGCCCTCGAGGGCGCCGCCGCCGCGCCGGCGCCGGCGCCGGCCCTCGAGCCGCCGCCGCCCGTGCCCGCGACGCTGAGCTACTCGGCCCTCAGCCGCTACAGCGCGTGCCCCTACCGCTTCTACCTCGAGCGCGAGCTCGGCCTGCCGGCCGGTGAGCCGCCGCCCCACCTACGCGACGCGTCGCCGCCCGCGCCGGGCATCGACGCGTTGCTGCGCGGCACGCTCGTGCACGCGCTGCTCGAGCGCGGCGCCCCCGGCGCAGGGCCGCCCCCCGAGGACGAGGTCCGTGCCCTGGGGGCCGAGCACGACGCGGAGCTCACCGACGCGGAGGTCGCCGACCTGCGGGCGATGGTCGGCGGGTTCGCGCGCAGCGCGCTCGCGGCGCGCCTGGCGCGCGCGCTCGCGGTGCACCGCGAGCACGGCTTCGCCTTCGTCCTGGCCGGCGGCCCGATCGTCACGGGCTTTATCGACGTGCACGCCATCGAGGAGGACGGCACGGCGCTCGTCGTCGACTACAAGTCCGACCCGCTGGACGGCGCCGAGCCCGAGGCGCTCGTGGAGGCGACGTACGGCGTCCAGCGCCGCCTCTACGCGCTCGCCGCGCTCAGGGCGGGCGCACCGCGCGTCGAGGTCGTCCACGTCTTCCTCGAAGACCCCGCCCGCCCGGCCTCGTGCGCCTACGCGGCGGCCGACGCGGGCGCGCTCGAGGCCGGGCTCGAGGCGGCCGCGCAGCCGCTGCTCGCCGGCGCCTACCCGGTCGCGGCGGTGCCGCACCGCGGCCTCTGCGCGACCTGCCCGGGCCGCGCGAGCCTGTGCTCGTACCCTCCGGCGCTCACCGACCGCGAGCCCGCGCAGGCCGTCGCCTGATCACTCCGGCGGCGACGGCCGGGCTGGCGAGGGCGGCGGGCTCGGGAACGGCGGACCGGTCCGCGCGGAGCGCTGCGCGCGCCTCACCTCGGCGTTGAGCTCGGCGCCGAAAAGGAACGCGTTGGCCGACAGGTAGAGCCACAGCAGCAGCACGATCGCCGCCCCGAAGGCGCCGTACGCGGCCCCATAGGTCGAGAAGCCGCGCACGTAGAAGGCGAAGCCGATCGACAACCCGATCCACAGGACGACGCCCAGCACGGCGCCGGGCGACAGCCAGCACGGCTCGCGCGCGGCCTGCTCGGGCGCCAGCCGGTAGATCAGCGCGCAGGCGAGAACGGCCGCGGCGAGGGCGACGGGCCAACGGGCGAAGCGCCAGATCGTCGCGCCGGTCTCGCCGAGGCCGATCTTGCCCAGCAGGTCGTCGGCGATCTGGCCGCCGAGGAACAGCGCGACGAGCACGACGCCGAAGAGCGCGACGACGAGCAGCGTGACGCCGACGTCGGTGAGCTTGCGCGTCGCGAACGAGCGCTGGTCGTCGATGCCGTGGACGACGTTCAGCGCCCGTCCGGCCGCCCCGAAGGCTCCGGACGCGCCGTTGAGCCCGAGGGCGAGGGAGATCACGAGCGTCACCCCGAGGGCGCCGCCCGAGGCGTTGATGATCCGGTCCAGCGCCTTGCCCACGACCGCGGCCGTGTCCGCGTCGGCGCCGTGGCGCAGCAGGTAGTCGGTGGCTTCGCTGACGAGCCCCGCCTGCCCGAAGAGGCCGAGCAGGGTGACCCCGACGAGCAGCCCCGGGAAGAGCGACATCATCGCGAAGTACGTCAGGGCCGCCGCGTGGTCGGTCATCCTGTGCTCGCGGAAGTTCGCGAACGCGCGGCGCAGGATCGCCATGGGCTGGCCTTGCCCCGGGAAGGGGCGCGCTACTCGCCGCGCCTGGCCGGCGCCCGGGAGTCGCTCACCGGCGAGCTCGGTCGCGCCCCGCGGGTCGATTAGTTCGCCACGGCCGCGGCGATCGTGCTCGTGGCGGTGGTCGCGACGATCTACGTGACGCTGTGGTTCGGCGTCGGCCTCGCGCGAAGGCTCTCGCTGTGAGCGCGCCGACGGCGATCCTCGACGTCGGCGGCACGCTCGTCGGCGCTCGCCGCTAGGCGAGCCCCTCGGCCGCGTACTCGCGCAGGTAGCCCTCGAACAGCCGGCGGTGGCCCTCCTCGTCGCGCAGGATCGTGATGACCATGTCGTTCGTGACCGGGTCGATGCCCTCGGTGGCCTGGATGATCGCGTTGTAGTGCTCGATCGCGCCGGACTCGGCCTCGATCACGCCCCTGATGACGTGGACGATGTCGGTCTGGTGCGCGGGCGGCTGCAGGTAGCTCTGCTCGGCGGCGAACTCCTGGGAGCCGGGGACGACGCCGTAGAGCTCCTTGATGCGCGTCGCGTACCGCTGGGCGTGACCGAGCTCCTCCTGGATGTCCTTCTGCAGGGACTCGACGATCTCCTGCGCGCGGACGCCGTCGGGGTTGATCGAGTTGGCGATGTAGCTCATCACCGTCTCGATCTCCATCCAGTAGGCCTTCTTGAGCATCTCGACGATGCGCTCGCGATCCTCGCGGTGGTCGTCGGCGAGCACGCCGTGGGTGGTTGGACGGGTTGTGGCGGACATGGGATCCAGCTACCCCTCACGCCGCGCGACGATGCCTGCATGAGGATCGAGATCCTGCGGCCGCGTTCGCAATCTCGGCTGCGCTCGGCGTCCCGCCGGGCGCAGTCGGGAATACTGGAGGCATGGCGCGCTCCATCTGGACGGGGGCGATCAGCTTCGGGCTGGTCACGGTCCCGGTCAAGCTCTACAGCGCGGTCAGCCGCAAGACCGTGCGCTTCCACCAGCTCAACGGCAAGACGGGGGTGCGCATCGCCCAGAAGCGCGTCGACCCGTCGACGGGCGACGAGGTCGCCTACGACGAGATCGTCAAGGGCTTCGAGCTGTCGCCGGACCGCTACGTGCTGATCGAGCCCGACGAGCTCGAGGCCCTCGAGCCCAAGAAGACGAAGACGATCGAGATCGAGGACTTCGTCGAGCTCGTCGACATCGACCCGATCTTCTACGACCACCCCTACTACCTCGCGCCGGGCGCAGGCGGTGCCAAGCCCTACCGGCTCCTGCTCGAGGCGATGCGCGAGACGGGCAAGGTGGCCGTGGCCCGCGTCGTCATCCGCCAGAAGGAGAGCCTCGTCGCCGTGCGCCCGATGGGCGAGGTACTCGGCATGTCGACCATGCTCTTCGCCGACGAGGTCGTCGACCCCGACAAGATCGACGAGCTCGCGGCCGTCGAGGACGTCGAGGTGAGCAGGCGCGAGCTCGACATCGCCAGGCAGCTCGTCGAGTCGCTCGCGGGTCCCTTCGAGTCGGGGGACTATCACGACAGCTACCGCGAGCAGGTCCTCGATCTGATCGAGCGCAAGGCCGCCGGCGAGGAGATCGCCGTCCAGCCCGCGAGCGAGGAGGAGGCCGAGCCGGTCCCCGACCTCATGGCCGCGCTCAAGGCCAGCCTCGACGCGGCGCGCCAGGACGAGCCCGCCGGCGACGGCGGCGCGAAGGCCAAGCCGAAGTCCTCCGCCAAGAAGCCCGCCCGCAGGAAGGCCCCGGCGAAGACTTAGATCTTCGCCGCGGGTCCAAGCGGCTCCGACGTCGGCGCACGCGGGCAGGGCCCGGCCCGCAAGGCTCGTGGTGGGCAGGTCGGCGCGCCGGGGACGCGTCGTTCCTGCTCGGCGGGGGTGGTGTCCTCGCCGCTGACCGACGGGCTACGCCGCCGCCGAGTCCGCGTCGAGGGCCTCGAGGGCCTCCTCCCGCGTCGGGCGGATCGTGAAGATCTGGTCGAGCCCCGTGATCTCGAACGTCTTGGCGATCGTCGCGTCCTGGTTGACGATCGTCAGGGCGCCGTCGCGCGAGCGCAGGCGCTTGACCGCGCCGATGAGCACGCCGAGCGCCGTGGAGTCGAGGAAGGTCGTCGCGCTGAGGTCGACGACGATGCGGGTCTGGCCGCTCTCGACGGCGTCGGTCAGCGCCGCCTTGAGCTCGGGGGCCGTGAAGAGGTCGATCTCGCCGGCGACGGCGACGGCGACGGCATCGCGCCCGTCGACGGGCTCGTTGGTCAAGGAGAATTCCGGTGGCATCGCCTCGAAGGATGCCAGGCGGTCAGGTGCGCCCGTCGGCGCGCTCGTCGACGCCCTCGCCGCGGCCGGGCCCGCGCTCGAGGCAATCCGATCCTCGCGCGTCCGGGCCCTCGAGCCTCGGTCAGCTCGGCGAAGCCGCGCACGTGCTCGGGTCGCGCGGTGTCGGTCACCCGCGGAAGCTCAGCCGGAGCAGCAGCTCGTCGATCTCGCCGGTCGTGGTCGGGCGGATCTCGTCGGCGATGCGCTCGAAGACGTTGCCCACGCCGGGCAGCTCGCCGTCCTCGAGCATCCGCCGGGCGCTGCCCACGCCGAGCTCGCCGACACGCAGCTCGAGCCCGTGGTCGTCGGTGGCGACCGTGACGACGACGTGGGCGTCGCGGGAGTGTGGGGGCGCGTGCGCCGCGACCGCGTCGGTCAGGAGCATGGCGTCGTCGAGGCGGTCGATCGGGCACCGGGCGCGCGCCGCGAGCATGCCGATGACGCGGCCGAGCACGGGCGCGACGAGGGGACCGCTGCGCACGCGGACCGTGGCCTCGTCTTCGTTGCTCATCCGGCGCTCCCGTCGGCGGACGGCGGGCCGCCCAGCTCGAAGGTCATGCGGACCTGGGTCTCCTGGCCCTCGCCGGTGCCGAGCTCGAGCGCGTGGGCGAGCGTCGCGATCAGCGGTAGCCCGAGCCCGAGGCCGGGGCTGTCGGTTCGCGGCACGAGGCCGCGACCGCGATCGACGACGACGAGCGTCAGCATCCTCGCGTCGATGGTCGCGCGCAGGCCCATCGGGCCCTCGTCCTGCTGCTCACGGCCGTACGCGTGGACGACGACGTTCGTGCACGCCTCGGTCACCGCGAGCTTGATGTCCGCGAGCGTGCTCTCCGGCAGGTCGAGGACCTCGCCGAGGCCGCCGACGGCATGCCGGACAACGGCGACGTTCTCCGGACGGGCCGGCAGGATGAGCTCGAGGTCGGGCGTTTGCGTCTCCACGCGTGCAGTGCGACGACTCGCCCGCTCACGCGGACGCCTGGCGCCGAGTGTGCCCGGCGCCCGTTCCCGCCAATCGTGCGTGGGTCTCAGGGGTCGTGGCCGGCGAAGGCGCCGGCGAGCGCCGCGCCGCGCAGGCCGGCGATCGCGATCGTGCCGCCGCCGGCGATGAGGAGCAGTTCGCGTTCCACTGGGCGCGTGCCTATCATTTCGCGCTCGCCTCGCGGTTCGCCCGCTGCTGCCTCCGGGGACCCAGATATGACCGACACCCAGCCGCCCAAGGCCGACGGCCTCTACGACCCTAGGTTCGAGCACGACGCCTGCGGCGTGGCGATGGTGGCGCGCCTGGACGCGGTCGCCGGTCACGACGTCGTGATCAAGGCGCTCGAGGCGCTCGACAACCTCGAGCACCGCGGCGCCGAGGGCGCCGACATCCTCACCGGCGACGGCGCCGGCCTCCTCGTCCGCTTGCCCGACGCGTTCCTCCGCGCGACGCTGCCCTTCGAGCTGCCCGAGCCGGGCCGCTACGGGGTGGCGATGTGCTTTCTGCCGCGCGACGCCGCGCTGCGCGCCCAGCTCGAGGCGCTCCTCGAGCTCAACGTCCGCGTCGAGGGCCAGCACGTGCTGGGGTGGCGCGACGTCCCCGTCGACCTCGCCCACGTCGGCGCGACCGCCGACCGCACCCGCCCCCATGTGCGCCAGCTCTTCGTGGAGGCCGGCCCGGGCTTCGAGGACGACCAGGACGCCTTCGAGCGCAAGCTCTACGTCATCCGGAGGATCGCCGAGCTGGCGGCCGGGCCCGACTTCTACGCCGCTTCATGCTCGAGCCGCACGATCGTCTACAAGGGGATGCTCAAGGCGCCGCAGCTGCGCGGCTTCTACCCCGACCTCGCCGACGAGCGCTTCGCGAGCGCGCTCGCGCTCGTGCACTCGCGCTTCAGCACGAACACGTTCCCGAGCTGGGAGCTCGCCCACCCCTACCGCGTGATCTGCCACAACGGCGAGATCAACACGCTCATGGGCAACATCAACTGGATGCGCGCCCGCGAGTCGCAGCTCGCCTCCGAGCTCTTCAAGGGCGACCTGCAGAAGGTCCTGCCGGTCGTGCGCCCCGGCGGCTCGGACTCGGCAACCTTCGACAACGTGCTCGAGCTGCTGATGCTCGCCGGGCGCTCGCTGCCGCACGCGGTCATGATGATGATCCCGGAGGCCTACCGGGAGCGCGACGACCTCTCCGACGAGCTCAAGGGCTTCTACGCCTTCCACTCCTGCCTCATGGAGCCCTGGGACGGCCCGGCGGCCGTCGCCTTCACGAACGGCCGGGTGGTCGGCGCGACCCTGGACCGCAACGGCCTGCGCCCGGGGCGTTGGGTCGAGACGAAGGATGGCTACGTCGTCCTCGGCTCGGAGGCGGGGATGCTGGGCATTCGTCCCGAGAACGTGAAGCGACTCGGGCGCCTGCAGCCGGGCAAGATCTTCCTCGTCGACCTCGAGCAGGGCCGGATCGTCGAGGACTCCGAGGTCAAGCGCGAGATCGCCACCCAGGCGCCGTACGCGGAGTGGCACGCGCGCAACGTCATGCATTTCAACGACCTGGTGCCCGCCGCTGCGCACCGGCACTCCGAGCTGCCGCTGCGCCGGCGCCAGCTCGCGTTCGGCTACACGCAGGAGGACCTGCGCGTCCTGCACGTGCCGATGGCGCGCGCCGGCGAGGAGCCGGTCGGCTCGATGGGCAACGACGCGGCGCTCGCCGTCCTCTCCGACCAGCGCCCGCCGCTGTTCTCCTACTTCAAGCAGCTCTTCGCCCAGGTCACCAACCCGCCGATCGACCCGATCCGCGAGTCGATCGTGATGTCGCTGGGCACGGGCGTCGGCGCCGAGGGCAACCTCCTCGACGAGACCCCGGAGCACGCCCACCAGCTCGTCATGGACCGGCCGATCCTGCGCAACCACGAGCTCGAGACGCTGCGGGCGGCCTCGAGCGACGGCTTCCGGGCGCACACGATCGACCTCACCTGGCCGGTGGCCGCCGGCCCCGAGGGCCTGCACGCGCGCCTGGCCGCGGTCTGCGACGAGGCGACCGACGCGATCGCGGCGGGCATCACCGTTCTCATCCTCTCCGACCGCGCGACGGGACCCGAGCGAGCGCCGATCCCGTCCCTGCTCGGGGTCAGCGCCGTGCACCACCATCTCGTCCGCGAGGGCACGCGGCTGCGCTGCGGGCTCGTGCTCGAGTCGGGCGAGCCGCGCGAGGTGCACCACATGGCCGTGCTCATCGGGTACGGCGCCAGCGCGATCAACCCCTACGTCATGCTCGACACCGTCGACGAGCTCGTGACCGAGGGCCGGGTCGCTGGGGTCGAGGACCCCGACGAGGCGGAGCGTCGGATCGTCAAGGCGCTCGGCAAGGGGCTGCTCAAGACGATCTCGAAGATGGGGATCTCGACGGTCCAGAGCTACTGCGGCGCGCAGATCTTCGAGGCCGTGGGCCTCGAGAAGGCGCTCGTGGACCGCCACTTCACCGGCACCGCCTCCCGCATCGGGGGGATCGGCCTCGACGTGCTCGCGCGCGAGGCGCTCGACCGCCACGCCCGGGCCTGGCCGGGGTCGCACGAGGAGCTCCTGCCGGTGGGCGGCGTCTACGCGTGGCGGCGCGATGGCGAGCACCACATCTGGAACCCCGAGACGATCGCGCTGCTGCAGCAGGCCGTGCGCTCGACCGACGGGGACACGCAGGAGACCTACGACGAGTACGCCGCGCGCGTCAACGACGACGCCGCGCGCCGCGCCACGTTGCGCGGCCTGCTGCGCTTCCGAGGAGACCTCGAGCCCGTGGCGCTCGAGGACGTCGAGCCCGCGCACGCGATCGTCCGGCGGTTCTCGACCGGCGCGATGTCGCTGGGCTCGATCTCCACGGAGGCGCACGAGACGCTGGCGATCGCCATGAACCGCCTCGGCGGTCGCTCGAACACGGGCGAGGGCGGCGAGGACCCGCGGCGCTTTCCGCGCCCCGCCGACGGCGGGGACTGGCGGCGCTCGGCGATCAAGCAGGTGGCGTCCGGGCGCTTCGGGGTGACGATCCACTACCTCGTCAACGCGGACCAGCTGCAGATCAAGATGGCCCAGGGGGCCAAGCCCGGCGAGGGCGGCCAGCTCCCGGGCCACAAGGTCGACAAGTACATCGGCTGGGTGCGCCACACGACGCCCGGGGTGGGGCTCATCTCGCCGCCGCCACACCACGACATCTACTCGATCGAGGACCTCAAACAGCTCATCTACGACCTGCGCTGCGCGAACCCCACCGGTAGCGTGTCGGTCAAGCTCGTCTCCGAGGTGGGCGTCGGCACCGTCGCGGCCGGGGTGGCGAAGGCCAACGCCGACCACGTCCTCATCTCCGGCCACGACGGCGGCACCGGCGCCTCGCCGCTGAGCTCGATCCAGGCCGCCGGCGTGCCGTGGGAGATCGGCCTGGCCGAGACCCAGCAGACGCTCCTGCTCAACGACCTGCGCCGGCGCATCACGGTCCAGACCGACGGCCAGCTCAAGACGGGACGCGACGTGGCCATCGCCGCGTGCCTGGGGGCCGACGAGTTCGGCTTCTCGACGGCCCCGCTGATCGCCACGGGCTGCATCATGATGCGCGCCTGCCACCTCAACACGTGCCCGGTGGGCATCGCGACCCAGGACCCCGAGCTGCGCAAGCGCTTCGCCGGCAAGCCCGAGCACGTCGTGAGCTTCTTCTTCCTCGTGGCCGAGGAGCTCCGGGGGATCATGGCCACGCTCGGCGTGCGGACGCTCGCCGAGCTCGTGGGGCGCACCGACCTGCTCGAGGTCGACGCGGCCGTCGACCACTGGAAGGCGCGCGGGGTCGACCTCACCCACGTCCTGCACTTCCCCGAGCTGGCGCCCGATGCGCCGCGGCGCCGGATCGAGCCGCCGCCGGCCGTGCTCGACGACCACCTCGACTGGGGGATCCTCGAGCAGGCGGGCGCCGCGCTGGAGCGCGCGGAGCCCGTCGAGCTCGAGCTCGCGATCCGCAACGTCAACCGCTGCGTCGGCGGGATCCTCTCCTCGCACATCGCCGCCCGCCACGGCGCCGACGGCCTCCCCGAGGACACGATCAGCGTGACCCTCCGCGGCTCGGCCGGGCAGTCGTTCGGGGGCTGGCTGGCGCCCGGCGTGAGCTTCACGCTGCACGGCGACGCCAACGACTACACGGGCAAGGGGCTCTCGGGCGGCACGCTCGCGGTCATGCCCCCCGACGGCGTGAGCTTCGCCGCCGAGGAGAACGTCGTCATCGGCAACACCGTCCTCTACGGCGCCACCGCGGGAAACGCGTTCTTCCGCGGCCTGGCCGGGGAGCGCTTCGCGGTGCGCAACTCGGGCGCGAGCGCCGTCGTCGAGGGCGTCGGCGACCACGGTTGCGAGTACATGACCGGCGGGCGCGTCGTCGTGCTCGGGCCGACGGGGCGCAACTTCGCGGCGGGCATGAGCGGCGGCCTGGCCTTCGTGCTCGACGAGGACGGCGTGCTCCCGTCGAAGGTCAACGCGGCGATGGCCGACCAGCTCGAGCCGCTCGACGAGGGTGACGCGATCGAGGTGCGCGAGCTCGTTGCCGAGCACGTGCGCCGGACGGGCTCGACCGTCGGTCGGCGCGTCCTCGACGCCTGGGCGCAGCTCGCGCCGCGCTTCGTCAAGGTCTTTCCGACCGACTACAAGCGCGTGCTCGCGGAGCTCGCGCGCCAGGAGGACGAGGCCGCCGCCGCGCCCGCTCCCGACGCCGAGGAGCTCGCCGGCGAGGCGGTCGACGTCGTCGGCGCCCCGCACGTGCGCGAGGCGGACGGCGAGTAGCGATGGGGGAGCTCGGCGGCTTCCTGAAGATCGAGCGTCACGGCGTCCGCTACGTGGACCCCACGCTGCGCGCCCAGGGCGACCGGGCGTACCGCGAGTTCCTCGTGCGCCGGCCCGACGAGGAGCTCGCGGCGCAGGGCGCGCGCTGCATGGACTGCGGCGTCCCCTTCTGCCACAACGGGTGCCCGCTCGGCAACCTCATCCCCGACTGGAACGACCTCGTCTTCCGCGGGCGCTGGCGCGACGCCATCCGCCAGCTGCACGCGACCAACAACTTCCCCGAGTTCACCGGGCGCCTGTGCCCCGCGCCGTGCGAGGCCGCGTGCGTGCTCGAGATCCGCGAGGGCGAAGCCGTCACGATCAAGCAGATCGAGAACGCGATCATCGATCGTGCTTGGGACGAGGGGTGGGTCGCGCCGCAGCCGCCGCAGCTGCGGACGGGCCGCTCCGTCGCGGTCGTCGGGGCCGGGCCCGCCGGCATGGCCGCCGCCCAACAGCTGCGCCGCGCCGGCCACGGCGTCGTGCTCTTCGAGCGCGACGAGGCCGCGGGCGGGCTCGTGCGGTTCGGCGTCCCGGACTTCAAGATCGAGAAGCGCGTCGTCGAGCGCCGCGTGCAGCAGCTCGTGGCCGAGGGCGTCGAGCTGCGCCTGGGCGTCGACGTCGGCGTCGACGTCGACGCCGACGAGCTGCGCGAGCGCTTCGACGCGGTCGTCCTCGCGGTCGGCTCGCGCGTGCCGCGCGACCTGCCCGTTCCCGGCCGCGAGCTCGACGGCGTGCACTTCGCGATGGAGTACCTCTACGTGCGCAACCGCTGGGTCGCCGGGTCGCGCGACAGGGCGATCAGCGCCGCCGGCAAGCGCGTTGTCGTCGTCGGCGGCGGCGACACGGGCGCGGACTGCGTGGGCAACGCGCTGCGCGAGGGCGCGGCGAGCATCACGCAGCTGGAGCTGCTGCCCGAGCCGCCGGCCTCGCGCCCGGACGACCGCACGCCGTGGCCGCAGTGGCCGGCGAAGTTCCGCCTCTCCTACTCGATGGAGGAGACACGCGCGCTCGAGCGCGGCGAGCAGGACTTCTCGGTGACCACCACCCACTTCAGCGGCGAGGACGGTCGCGTCGGCGTCCAGCACGTCGCCCGCGCGCAGGCCGCCCCGCCGTTCGGCCCCGTCGCGGGGACCGAGCGCGAGCTGCCCGCCGACCTCGTGCTGCTGGCGATGGGCTTCCTGCATCCCGAGCCGCCGCTGCTGGAGGCGCTCGGGGTCGAGCGCGACGCGCGCGGCAACGCGAAGGCCGGCGCGTACGCGACGTCAGCCGACGGCGTCTTCGCCGCCGGCGACGCGCGGCGCGGCCAGTCGCTGATCGTGTGGGCGATCAACGAGGGGCGCCAGTGCGCACGGATGGTCGACCGCTACCTGCACGCGCTCGACCACTCGCGCGCCGAGCCCGTGCTGGTCGGCGCCGCCGACGCCGACGAGGGCCCCGAGGGGCCCCCGCGGCACGCCGACGGCGCGCTCTAGACGCGATCCGCGAGCGCGGGCCGTGAGGCGCCGGATCTCAGAGCGAGATCTTCTTGCGCAGCGTGCGGGTGTTGCCGGCCGTGTCCTTGAGCACGATCCGGAGCGTGGGTCGGATGCGCGCGCGACGCAGCGAACGGGCCGTCTTCGCGCCGGGGCGCAGCGTCAGCTTGTTCCCGCCCGCGCGCAGCGTGCGGGCACGGATGCGCGCGAGCGTCCTGCCACGGGCCGACAGCCTGGCGTTGAACGTGCCGCCCTCGTCGGAGGCCAGCAGGAAGCGCACGCCGCCGCCGGCTAGCCGCCCGAGCGTCGCGCGGGGCGCCCTGCGGTCGCGCGCGGGCAGCGCCAGCCCGGCCTGCGGCTCGCCGTAGAGGAAGTCGTCCATCCCGACGATGTCGGTGCCCGGCGCCTCGGCCGCGCCCGTGATCGGGGTGGTGCCGCTCGTGATGCGCACGCGCGCGACGGCGCGAGCGTCGCGGAAGGAGTCGCCGACGAAGGACAGGCCGTTGGGCGCGGTCGGCGCGACGACGGTGTCGATCACCGCGCCTGCGGCGTCGAGGACCTCGATCTTCGCCGAGCCGGCGGTGTCGACGTCGGTGAAGACGACGCCGAAGCCCTTGACCGACGCGGGCGTGCCGGTTCCGGGCAGGAAGAAGTGAACGTCGGTCGTCGTCGAGCCGACGGCGGTGAAGAGCCGCTCGGGCGAGAACGTCCTGAAGCCAGGCTGGTTGAACACGGCCGGCGTCGACGTCGGGTTCGAGCTGTCGGCGCTCAGCTTGAAGCCCGTGCCCGGCGTCGCGAAGAGCGCGCCCCGGTTCAGGAAGCCGCCGCCCGCGAACGGGTTGGGATCGGAGGCGGTGTCGGGCGCGCCATCCCAGTTGATCTCCCGGCGGCCGCCGGGGAACGTGCCGAGGTTGCCGTTGTTGACGCCGCCGAGGTCGGCGCGGAACGCGTCGACGGCGGCCTGGATCGCGACCGGGTCGGCGCCCGCCGCGGTCCGCTGGGTCCCGGGCGCCGCCTGGGCGCCCGGCGCGAGGGCCGCGGCAGCGGCAGCGGCGGTGACGGCGCCGAGGGCCAGGCGCCGTGAGGAGGGGAAGGTCATCGATTCTCCGATGTGGGGTTGCAGGGCATCGGAGAGCAAGGACGCCAGGTGTCGGCGAAGCCTTCCCCGCGGCCGGCGCGCGCGTGCTCGCTAGTGCCCGACGGGCCGGCCGTTCGCCGTGAGGCGCACGTCGACGTTGCCGCGCGTGGCGTTGGAGTACGGGCAGACCCGGTGGGCGGCGGCGACGAGCGCCGTCGCGCGCTCGGCCTCGTCGACCGAGGGCAGCGCGACGTCGAGCGCCACCGCGAGCCGGAACCCGCGCTCCTCGGTCGGCAGGAGCTCGACCTTCGAGTCGACGGAGACGTCGCCGGCCTCGAGGCGCTCGCGGCGGGCGACGACCTTGAGCGCGCTCTCGAAGCAGGAGGCGTAGCCGACCGCGAAGAGCTGCTCGGGGTTCGTGCCTCCGCCCTCGCCGCCCATCTCCGGCGGCGTCCGCAGGTCGACCTCGAGCGTGCCGTCGCTCGTGCGGCCGTGGCCTTCGTCGCGGCCGCCCGTGACGGTCGCCTCGGCGGTGTAGATCGGCTTGGCCATGGCGCGAGCGTACCGCCGCGACCCCAGCGCAGGGCTTCCGCCTGGGAGAAACTTGACGCCCCCGTCACCTTCGCTACGCTGCGTCTAATGGACGAGCTCGGCGCCGAGCGGCGCGTGGGCGCCGGCGCGCGCGGCGGGCGGCTTCCCGCTGCCCGTCCCGGCGCGGGCGCGGGGCGAGGCCCGGGTCGCGGCGTGAGCGCGACGACGACCGGCAGGCGTGAGCGCACGAAGGTCGCCAACCGCGAGGCGATCCTGCGCGCGGCGCGCGACGTCTTCGGCGAGCTCGGCTTCGGGGCCGCGACCGTGCGTGACATCGTCCGCCGCACGGAGCTCGCGACCGGGACGTTCTACAACTACTTCGCCGACAAGGAGTCCGTCCTGCGGGCGCTCGTCGACGAAATGGCCCGCGAGGCGCGCACCCGCGTCCACGACGCCCGCATGGCGGCGGCCGGCTCGGTGGAGGGCTTCGTCGCGGCGGGCTTCCGCGCGTACTTCGAGTTCCTCTCCGAGGATCCGCAGCGCTTCGCGCTGATCCGGCGCAACGAGGGCACCCTGCGCACGATGTTCGACGAGCCCGCGATCGGCGCCGGCACCGACGAGCTTCAGGCCGACCTCGAGGCGGCCGTCGCGGCCGGCGCGCTGCCGCCCCACGACGCCGAGCTGATGGCCGCCGCCATGGTCGGCGCGGGGCTGGAGATCGGTATGCGCCTCGTCGAGCGCGACCCGCCCGACGTCGAGGCGGCCGTCGCCTTCGTGACCGGCGTCTTCCTCGGCGCCTTCGACCGCCTGCGCTGACGGCCGCGGCGCGCTCCTAGACTGGAGCGCGTGCCGAGCTTCTGCCGCCACAACCGACTCGAGGCGACGTGCCCGATCTGCTCGCGCCGCTCGCCGGCGGGGGTGGCGCCCGCACGCCGGGCGGCGCCGCGCGCCGCGCGGACGAGCGCCCCGGCCCCACGCCGGCGGGCGCCGCGGACCGCGGGCGACCTGCGGGTGCGGCGCGTCGCGCGCGCTGCCGACGACGGCTTCGAGCAGGAGCTCGTCCCTGGGCTGCGGGCGAGCGCCGACGCCGACCGCTTGGCCGCCGAGCTGAGCTTCGCCGCGGCGCGGCTCGACGAGCTCGAGGCCGGCCCGCCCGGCCTCTACGCGGACGTCGCACTCGCCGACGATGCCGAAGAGGCGGCCTGGCTGGCCTTCCTCATCGTCTGCCTCTCGCCGCTCGAGGGTCCCGATCCGTTCGCGGCGATCGCGGGGGCGCGCACGACCTGGGTCTCGGGCGCGGTGCCCGACCTCGACGGCGTGGCGCTCGGGCCGCGCGCCGCGCACGGGGGTGCCGCCACGCTGATCGCCTACCGCGCCTGGGCCGCGCGCGCGGGCTCGCAGGCCGCCGCCCTCGGGGGCGAGGCGACCTGGACGCCCGAGCGGCGCTCCGAGCGCGCCTTCGAGCGCCTCGCGCTCCCCGGCTTCGGGCGCGCGCCCCGGCTCGAGCTGCTGATCCTGCTCGGGCGGCTCGGGGTCACCGCGGTGCGCCCGGCGTCGCTGCACCTGGGGGCGGGCGCCGATCCGGTGACCGCTGCGGCCAAGCGCGTCTTCGGCATCGGCGATGCGCTGAACCTGCGCCGGCGCTCGGCGCAGCTCGCCCGGGGCGTGGGCGTGCCGGTCGAGGCGCTCGACCTCGCGCTCTTCAACTGGGCCCGCGGCCCCGACGAGCGCGCGACCGCGGGCGCCCGCACGACCGGCGATCCGGAGCGCCGGGCGGCGATCGCGCGGGCGCTCGGCCTCGCGTAGCGCGACCCAGCGACCGCGGCGTGTCGGCCCAGGCATCCACATGACTGCCGGGCCCGACACGCCGGCGCGGTCGCCTCGGGGTTGCGCCGGCTCGGGCGTCCACATGACTGCCGGGCCCGACACGCCGGCGCGGTCGCCTCGGGGTCGCGCCGGCCTACCCGCCCTCGAAGCCGAACTCGCCGGAGGCCGAGGACCCACCCGCGGAGGCTGCCGGGGCGGCGCGGGCGGGCGCGGCAGCGGCCTGGCGCGCGGGCGCGGGGGCGGCCGCCCGCGCCGGCGCCGGCGCGGGCGCAGGCGCGGGGGCGGGCGCGGCGGCGACGACGACGCGGTGCGCCGGGGCAGGCGCCGGCGCGGCCCGCTGCGCAGGGGCCCGCCGCGGCTTGGCCCTGGCGCGTGCCGCGCGGCGGGTGGTGCTCGCGCGGCGTGACGGCGTCGCCGAAGCGGCGCGCGCCCGCGCCGCCGCGGCGGGGAGCGCGAGCACCCGGGCGCTGCTGGCGACGCGCGAGAGCGCGGCGGGATCGCCCGTGTGGACGGCGCGGTCGGCGGCCAGGCCGCCACCCGTCACCGCCACCGACGCCGCGGCGACCGCGGCGAGCTTCGACGCGCTCGCCGCCTCGATCACGGCCTGGGTTCGCAGCATCGTGTTCGCGCTGCGCTCGCTGATGCCCATCGCGACGGCCTCGTAGAGCCGCACGGCGAAGTGGTGCGCGGGCTCGGCGACGTCGGCCACCATGAGCCCCGCGAGCGGGAAGACCGCGGCGACCGAGCGCGCGGAGTCGTGCAGCTCGCGGACGGACGCGCGGCAGGAGCCGCAGTGGCGCAGGTGGGAGCGCAGCTCGAGCACGCCCTCGCGGCCCGCCTCGCCGTCGACGAGCGCAGACAGCGCCGGCGCCAGGCGCGCGCACTCCTCGCCCGCCTCCAGGCCGGCATAGCGCTCGAGGAAGCTCTTGCGACCCTCGGCGAGGCAGCGGTTGACCTTCGTGTGCGTCCACCCGGTCGAGAGCGCGATCTGCTCGTAGGAGTGGCCGAGCGCGCGCAGCCACAGCGCCCGCAGCTCCTGCGGCTTGAGCTGGCGCAGCGCGGCTGCCGAGCGCTCGACCCGCTCGAACGCGACGACCGCCTCCTCGGGCGAGGGCGTGGTGCGCGCCTCGAGGCGGTCGAGGTCGTCGGCGTCGGTGCCCACGATCCGCCGCCGCGAGCGGTTGATGGCCATCGCCTCGTGCTTGACCACGGTCCGCAGCCACGACCCGGCGCGCTCGGGATCGAGGCGCCCGGCGTGGCGCATGAGTATCTCGAGGCTGCGCTGGTAGGCGTCGTGGGCGTCGTCGGGGCAGATCGAGTAGCGCCGCGCGAGCCGCAGCAGCGACTCGGCGTGCTCGGCGACGAGGCGCACGACCAGCTGCTCGGCGTCCTCGTCGAGGAGACGCCGTCGTCCCGGCCCGTGCCCTGGCCCGTGCACCCTCACGCTCGTGCGAGGGGACTATCGACGATTCTCGCCCCTGCCGCCGCGCGAAAACGTCCGCAAAGAGCGGGATCTTCGGATCTTCGCCCGTCTGGTGCCCGTGGCGCGCATCGATCCCGCGATCCACAGCGCCGGACGGGTGGCGGTCGGCTGCGTCGAGATCCTCCTCGCGCGGGGTCCGCAGGGCCGCGCTCGCGCTCCACCGGCCCAATGCCACCGGCGCTAGGGTTCGCCGATGCCCGACGACGTCCGCGCGGTCGTGACCGCCGCGCTCCAGCGCTTCAACGACCGCGACGACCGGCTCGGCTTCCTCGACGCCTACGCGCCCGACGTGCGCCTGCACGGCTATCCCGGCGGCCTCGAGGGCCGCGAGGGCCTCGAGCGCTTCCACGCCCCGCTCTGGGACGCCCTTCCCGACGCCGCCCTCGTGCCCGAGGACGTCGTCGTCGAGGGCGACCGCGCCGCGGTGCGCTACCGGCTGACGGCGACGCACGAGGGCCCGTACATGGGCGTCGCTCCGAAGCGGGCACGCGTGGACGTCCAGGGCATGATGGTCGTGCGCGTCGCCGGGGGGCTCGTCGTGGAGGAGTGGCACAGCCCGACCGAGCTGAGCATCCTGCGCCAGCTCGGCGCGATCGAGGTGCACCTGGCGGGCGCTCGGAGCAGGCGCGCGGGCGCCGGCCCGCGGCGCTCGGCGGCGGCGGAGGCCGCGGCGCTGCGCTGGCAGGAGGCGCACGACGGCTGAGCCACGGTGCCGTCCGACGCGCCGCCTACCGTCCCGAGCGACCGTCCTCGAGCGCCACGGGAGCCGCGATGCCCCTCTGCTTCATCGAACCGCAGGATGCGATTCGCGTCATCGCCGAGTCCGTCGGCCGCGAGGCGAGGCGCCAGCTGCTCGGCGAGCTCGTGCGGGCGTGGGTGGACGAGATCCCGGACGCGGAGCTGGCGTCGCACTATGCCAAGGCGGTGGCGGACCTCGACGAGCACGATCTCTCGATGCTCGCCGCCTGGCACGCCTCGCTCGAGGTCGGGCACCCGATCGCCAACCGCGACTTCCTCGTCAACGTCTTCCCGAGCCTCGGCGAGAACCGCCGCGAGGCGTTGAAGATCGCCGCCGGCTTCCGCGGCGAGGAGGCCTTCGACGCGGGCGTCGCCGAGGAGGAGGCGCTCGACACGGTCCTGCCCTTCCTCACGCGCGAGCGTTCGATGGCCCTCGCCGGCGAGTGCCTCGAGCTCTACCTCTGGGACCGGCTGGGCTGCGACAACTAGAGGACGAGCGGCGAGCGCGACCGCCGCGTGCTCACGCGTCGACCCGCCGCAGCACGTCGTAGCGCCCGATCCCCTCGCGGCCCTCCATGCGCCAGCGCAGGAAGGCGGCGTCGAGCCGCAGGCGCCCGAGATCGAGCGAGGTGCCGCAGACGACCTCGCCCGCGGCCCGGCGCGGCCAGCCGTCCTCGTCGAGCCAGAGCTCGAGCCCCGCGCTGCGCTGGCGGCCCTCGGCGTCGTAGGTCGTGGTCAGGCGCGGGTCGTGGACCGGCAGCGCGACCGAGTCGCCGTCGCGCGTCTCGAGGATCGTCGCGGCGACCGCCTCGCGCTCCTGGTCGTGAGCGCCGGCCGCGCGGACCGCGGTGAGCGAGACCGCGAGGTCGCCCGTCCACGCCGACAGCGTCCGCGCGAGCGCGATCCGCTCCCAGTCCGGGGCGCCCCACGAGCGCCCACGCTGGCCGAGGCCGTCGAGCTCGAGCCTCCGAGGGCCCAGCAGCGCCGTTCCGCGGACGCGGACGGGCTGCTCGAAGCCCGCCATGCCCCCGGCCTGCGCAGCGGGGTGGCCGGGGTCGAGCGCGGCGACGGCGCCGCCGGCCTCGAGCTCGAGGTCGAAGCTCGCGTCCTCGCCGGCGAAGGACAGGCGCCACCGGCGCAGCGGCTCGACGACCTCGGTTTCGAGGCCGGCGGCGCTCACGTCGTCCCAGATCGCCGGCGCTGCGGCGAGCTCGACGCCGCCCTCGGCCGCGACCACGACGGGCCGGGCGTCGTGGAAGAGCAGGATCAGGCCGCTCGCCCCGCCCGCGGCCAGACCGAGCCGGGCGACGCCGTAGAGGTCGGCCTCGGCGTCGCCGAAGGCGACGGTGAGCGCGTCGCTGCCGTCCGGGCCGAGATCGCGTCGCGGCGCCTCGTCGGCGCCCGGCCCGACCGTCACCGCAGCACGGGCGGGTCGACGTCGGTCGCCGTGCCGTCGACGTCCCAGCCGCCCGGCGGCCGGCGGCCGCCCGGCGGACCCGCGACGCGCAGCCGCCCGGCGACGCGGCGCCCGAGCAGAAGCCGCACGACGGCGCGCGTCGGCGGAAGCAGGAGCAGGATGCCGAGGACGTCGGTGACGAAGCCGGGCGTGAGCAGCAGCGCCCCGCCGAAGACGACGAGCACGCCGTCGAGGACCTCGCGCGCCGGGACGCGTGCCGCGGCGAGCGCCGCGTTGAAGCGCCGCCAGGTCGCGCGGCCCTGCGAGCGCAGCAGCATCGCACCGAGGATCGAGTCGGCGAGGAGGATCGCGATCGTCGGGAGCGCGCCGATCGCCTGCCCGACCTGGATGATCACGTAGAGCTCGATCAGCGGGACGAGGACGAACAGCGCCAGCAGCGGCAGGAGGACCATGCCCTCCCAGGGTACGCGCTCGCTACGCGACGACGGGCGCGGAGGCGAGCAGGCCCACGCCCGGCAGGCGGTTCAGCCCGACGACGGCGATGACCCGCCACACCTGCGGCTGGGCCTCGCGCAGGAGCAGCTGCCGGCCGCGCCGGCGCAGCCGTCGGGCGACGAGCGCGAGGTCGACGACGAGCGACGTATCGGCGAAGGTGAGCTCGGACAGGTCGACGACCACGTCGCTCTCGGCGCCCAGCGCCCGCGACAGCGCGTGGCGGCGCTTGGCCTGCGTCGCGAGGTCTTCGTCACCCGAGCACCGGAGGACGGCCGGCTGTTCGGTGAACTCGATGATGGGAGGCGGAACCTACAAAGCGGCGCGGCTAGACTCAAGCCATGCCTACGCTGGAAGACGTCGAGGATGCCCTCAGCAACGTCATCGACCCCGAGCTCGGCCTCGACTTCGTCGAGCTCGGGCTCATCTACGGGGTCGAGATCGAGGGCGGCGACGTCCACGTGACGTTCACGCTGACCACGCCGGCATGCCCGATCGGTCCACAGGTCTCCGAGCAGATCGAGGAGTTCGTCGGCGACCTGGACGGCGTCGAGCAGGTCACCTCGTCGATGGTCTTCAGCCCGGCGTGGTCACCGGAAAAGATGAGCGAGGACGCGAAGTTCGCCCTCGGCTTCTAGGTTCCTCGTCGAGCGCGAGCTCCACGAGCTCGGCCAGCGAGGCGCGGATGCCCTCCCCGACTACGTCGAGGTCGGGCAGCGCGTCGTAGTCGGCCAGCAGGCCGAAGTTCATCTGGCCGTTGTAGGAGATGATCGCCACGGCCAGCGCGTGGTCCTTGGGCAGGAAGGCCACCGGAAAGGCGTCGAGCATCTCGCGCCCGCGGACGTAGAGCGGTAACTGCGGGCCCGGGACGTTCGTGACGATGAGGTTGAACAGGCGCGTGGAGAAGTTCACCCGCGAGGCCTGCGCGAGGATCGTCGGCGGCGCGAAGTTCTGCACGCCGGTGAGGACCTCGGCGCCGACGGCCTGCTTGGACTCCTTGAGGCCTTCCATTGCAGCGCGCACGGCCTCGAAGCGGGCGATCGGGTCCTCGACGTAGACCGGGAGCGGGCCGCGCATGGCCGCGATCCGGTTGCCGAGCACGCCGCGCTCGCCGGCCGCGCGGATCGACACGGGCACGAGCGCGCGCAGCTCGAGGCCCGCGGTGCGCACGCCGCGCGAGCGCAGCCACTCGCGCAGGGCGCCGCTGACCACCGTCAGCACGACGTCGTTGACCGTGCCGCCGAAGGCGTCCTTGACGCGCTTGAAGTCCGCGAGCTCGTTGCGCACGCCGAGAAAGCGCCGGTGCGGCCCGATCTCGACGTTGAGCGGCGTCTCCGGCGCCGGGTTCAGCCCCGCCCACACGATCTCGCCGATGCCCTCGACGGCGTCGCGCGCGCCGGCGAGCGCGGAGGCCGGGCGCGTGGCCGCGGTCAGCGCCCGCGCGACCGTCGCCAGCCCGGTGCGCACCGCCCCGACCGCGCTCGTCGCCGCGAGCTCGGCGCCGCCCGGCTCGTGCTCGGGCCGCCACGGCTCGTCGGGGTGCGGGATCTCTGGCGGCACCGGCGTGACATCGAAGAGGGCCTGGGCGAGGTCGACGCCCGCGATGCCGTCGATCATCGCGTGGTGGCTCTTCGAGATGAGCGCGAAGCCGTTGCCGTCGACTCCCTCCACGAGCCAGAGCTCCCAGAGCGGCTTGGAGCGGTCGAGCTGCTGGGAGAAGATCCGCGCCGCCAGGCGCATGAGCTGGTCCTCGGACCCCGGCCGCGGCAGCCCGGTCTGACGGACGTGGTACTCGAGGTTGAAGCTCTCGTCGTCGACCCACAGCGGCCGTCCCGTCCCGGCCGGCGGGACGGAGAGCCGCTGGCGGTAGCGCGGGACGAGGTGCAGCCGCATCCGCAGCGAGTCCAGGAACTCGTCGTAGGACGGCGGCGGGCCCTCGAAGTGGCTGATCGCGCCCACGTGCATGTGCGAGTTCGGGCCCTCCTGGACGAGGAACGAGGCGTCGAGCGCCGTCAGCCGATCGAGGTGCGCCTGGACCATGGCGCCACCGTACTGCCTGGCGCCGGACCCGGCCACGATGAGCCATCATGGCCGCATGGGGCGCTCGCCTGGCGAAGGGGTCTCGCTGCGCGTCCTCGTCGTCGCGCTCGTCGTCCAGGTCGGGCTCGGCGCCGCGCTCGTGCTCGTCGCCGTCCACGGCTTTCCGATCGTCGGCGGCGGGGGCGACGGCGCGCCCGCGCGGCGGGCGAGCGGACCGCCTGCTGCGGTGCCCGCGCCGGCGGTCGACGGCTTCGACGTGCGCCGGGCGATGGCGCTGGCCCGCCGGCAGGTCGACGACTTCGGCCAGCGTCCGGCCGGCTCGGCGCGACTGCGCCGCCTGGCCGAGGCGCTTCGCGCGCGCCTGCCTGGCGGGCGCCTGGAGCCCGTGCCGGGGCATCCGGGGCTGCGCAACGTCATCGGGGTGCTGCCCGGCCGGCGGCCAGCGATCGTCGTCGGTGCCCACTACGACACGGAGGTGCACCCGGTCGGCTTCGTGGGCGCCAACGACGGGGCGGCGGGCACGGCGGCGATCGTCGAGCTCGCGCGCGCGCTGAGCGCCGGCCCGCGCCCGCCCGGCGCGCGCGAGCTGCGCTTCGTCCTCTTCGACGGCGAGGAGGAGCCCCCGGGGTGCGCCGCCGCGGACTTCGGGCGCTGCGCGCTGCGCGGCTCGAAGGCCTACGTGCGCGCCCATCGCGGCGAGGTCGCCGCGATGGTGCTTCTCGACTACGTCGCCAACGCCGGGCTGCGCCTGCCCCGCGAGGCGAGCTCGGACCGGCGGCTGTGGGCGCGCGTGCGCGCAGCGGCGGCCCGCGTCGGCGTGGCGGAGGTCTTCCCGGACGCCACGCAGCTCAGGGTCCTCGACGACCACACGCCGTTCCTGCAGGCCGACGTCCCCGCCGTCGACCTCATCGACTTCGCCTACCCGTACCGCGACACGACGCGCGACACGCTCGACAAGCTCTCGGGCCGTAGCCTCGACGCGGTGGGGGAGACCGTGCTCGCGCTGCTGGAGGAGCTGCGCCGGGCGTAGGGAACGGAATCGCCGCCTTCGCGTCGTAGGATGGCGGACATGACCTCGGCCCCGGAGAGGCTCCTGCTCGCGGCGCCGCGCGGTTATTGCGCGGGCGTCGACCGCGCGGTCCAGACCGTCGAGCGCGCGCTCGAGCACTACGGTGCGCCGGTCTACGTGCGCAAGGAGATCGTCCACAACAAGCACGTCGTCGAGCAGCTGCGCGAGCGCGGCGCCGTCTTCGTCGACGAGCTCGAGGACGCGATCCCCGCGGGCGCGGTCACCGTCTTCTCCGCGCACGGCGTCTCACCCGCCGTGCAGCTCGACGCCGAGCGCCGGCGGCTGACGACGATCGACGCGACCTGCCCGCTCGTCACGAAGGTCCACCGGGAGGCGCTGAAGTTCGCCGCCGACGGCTACACGATCGTGCTCATCGGCCACTCGGGCCACGAGGAGGTCGAGGGCACGATGGGCGAGGCGCCGGAGCACATCGTGCTCGTGGAGACCGAGGAGGACGTCGACCGTCTCGACGTGCCAGACCCCGAGCGCATCGCGTACATCTCGCAGACGACCCTGTCGGTCGACGAGACCCGGGCGATCATCGACCGTCTGCGCGAGCGCTACCCGGCCATCACCGGGCCGCGCACGGACGACATCTGCTACGCCACGACGAACCGCCAGGCGGCGGTCAAGCAGATGGCGCCGCTCTGCGACCTCGTGCTCGTCATCGGCTCGCGCAACTCGTCGAACTCCAACCGGCTCGTGGAGGTCGCGCGCGACCTCGGCGCCGAGGCGCATCTCATCGACCACGAGGCCCAGGTCCCCGACGCCTGGCTCGAGGACAAGCGCGTCGTGGGCATCACGTCGGGCGCCAGCGCTCCCGAGGAGCTCGTGCAGCGCCTCGTGGCCTTCTTCCGCGCGCGCGGGACCGAGGACGTGGAGGAGTTCCAGGTCGTCCAGGAGGACGTGCGCTTCATGCTGCCCAAGGCGATCCGCCAGGCGCTCGTCACGCAGACCGCCTGACACCGGCCTCGACACGTGCTCGGCCGGTGCGGTAGGACGCGCGCATGGCGCATGCACCCACTCTCGCCGATCCGCCGCCGGCGTGCCTGCGGCCGCTCGCCGCGACGGCATGAGGGGGCCGTGGGCCCGGGCGGCGCTCGCCGCCGCGCTGGCCCTCGCGGCGGCGCCGGCCGCGGCCGGGGCCGCCGGCCACGGCCGCTGGACGCTCGAGCGCGCCGACGCCGTCCCGCTCGAGTACTTCCAGGGCCTCACGCACGCGCCGGGCGGCGCGCGCTTCTTCGCCGGCGTCTACGTCGGCCTCTACCGCACCGATCGCCGGCTGCGCGAGCGGGCGCGCAACCCGTCGGTGCTGCCACCGGCGGTCACCGCGCTGGGCTTCAACCACATCGGCGACCCGACGTGGGACGCCCGCGGCGGCGGCCGCCTGCTGCTGGCGCTCGAGTGCTACGTCCCCGGCGCGCCGAACGGCGGCAACACCTGCGGGCGCGGCGCGATCGGCGTCGCCGACCCGAGGACGCTCGCGTTGCGGTTCCTCGTGCCGCTGCACCCGGCCGATCTGCCGAAGGCGACGTGGGCGGAGGTCGCGCCCGGCGGGCGCCTGCTGTGGACCTCGAGCGGCGACGACCTGATCGCCTACCGCACGCGCGACCTGCGCCCGGGGCTCGAGGCGCCCGTGCGTCCGGTGCGGCGGCTCGCCGGAGCGGTGCCCCCGAGCGGGGTGACCGGCGCGGCCTTCGACGGCCGGCGGCTGCTGCTGGCCGGGCAGCGGCGCCTCGGGCCGCTGCAGGTCTGGTCGGTCGGCCTGCGTGGCGGCGCGCGTCGCCTCGAGCTCGAGCTGCGGGGGGTCGCGGCCGAGTCGGAGGGCCTCGACCTGCGGCCCGGCGGGCGCCTGGCCTGGCTGCTCTCGCCCATTGCCCCCGGCGGCCGGCCGCCCACCTTCGGCGCCGGTCACTCGGAGCTGCTGACGTTCTCCAGGCGCATCAGGACGTGCTCGCGTCCGAAGGCGGTCCGGCGGCCCGCCGGGCGGAAGCCGAGCTTCTCGAGGACGTGACGCGAGGGCGCGTTGCCCGGCTCGACGATGGCCGTCAGCGCCCGCAGGCCGAGCCCGTCGAAGGCCGCCTCCACGCACGCGGCCGCCGCCTCCGTCGCCAGGCCCCGGCCCCACCAGCCGCGCGCGAGCGTGTAGCCGAGCTCGACGTCGGGGCCGACGCCGGCGCTCAGCGCAAGGCCCGCGTCGCCGACGACGACGCCCGTGGCACGGTCCTCGACCGCCCAGAAGGCGAAGCCGTGGCGGCGCTGGTGGTCCATGTAGGCGCGCACGATCGCCCGGGTGCCGCCGCGGTCGCGCACCGCGCCCGTCCCGACCCAGCGCATGACCTCCGGATCGCCGTACACGGCGTGCATCGCGTCGACGTCGTCGTCGCGCAGCGGGCGCAGGAGCAGGCGCTCGGTGACGAGCGGGAGGCCGAGCCTCGCGGTCACCGCGGGGCCTCGAGCCACGCACGCAGCTCGGAGTCGTGCTCGCCCAGGCGCGGGGGGCGGCGGGCGACGCGCGCGGGCGTGGCCGACAGGCGCAGGGGCGAGCGCACGGTGCGCACGCCGTCGGTCTCGTCGACGGGGTCGAGGCCGAGGTCCTCGGCGAGGGCGAAGGCCTGCTCGACGTCGTTGATCGGTCCCGCCGGGACGCCCGCCTCCGTCAGCCGCCGCATCCAGTCGCCCGCGGGGGCGGCGGCGAACGCGGCCTCGAGCTCCGCGCCGAGCGCGTCGCGGTGCTCCAGACGCGCGGCGTTCGTCGCGAAGCGCTCGTCGGCGGCGAGCTCCGGGCGGCCGAGCACCGTGCACAGGCGCGCGAAGATCGCGTCGTTGCCGCCCGCCACGGCGAGCTCGCCGTCGGCGGCCCGGAACGTCTCGTAGGGCGCGATGCTCGGGTGGCGGTTGCCCAGGCGCCCGGGCACGACGCCGGCCCCGAGGAAGGCCGCGGCCTGGTTGAGCAGCCCGGCGAGCGCGCTGTCCAGGAGCGAGACCTCGACGCGCTGGCCAGCGCCGTCGCGCTCGCGCGCGCGCAGGGCGGCCAGCACGCCGTTGACCGCGTAGAGCCCGCAGACCATGTCCACGAGCGCGGCGCCGACCTTGAGCGGGCGCCCGTCGGGCTCGCCCGTGACGCTCATGAGCCCGCTCATGGCCTGCAGCAGCAGGTCGTAGCCGAGCAGCCCGGCGCCGCGCTCCCCGGTGCCGAAGGCGCTGATCGAGCAGAAGACGACGCCCGGGTTGCGCGCGCGCACGGCGTCGAAGCCGAGCCCGAGGCGGTCGATCGTCCCCGGCCGGAAGGACTCGACGACGACGTCGGCGCGCGCCGCGAGCTCGGCGGCGAGGCGCACGTCTGCCGGATCCTTGAGATCGAGGACGAGGGAGCGCTTGTTGCGGTTCAGGCCGAGGTGGTAGGTCGCGCCCTCCTCCGACCACGGCGGCCCCCACGTGCGCGTGTCGTCGCCGGTGCCGGGGCGCTCGACCTTGACCACGTCGGCGCCGAGGTCGCCGAGCGTCATCGTGCACAGCGGGCCGGCCAGCACCCTCGAGAAGTCGGCCACGAGCAGGCCGTGGAGCGCGCTGTCGGCCACGGCGCAGGAGGGTAGCCTGCACGCCCGGTGCGCACCCTCGTCGTCTCCGACCTGCATCTCGGCGCCCGCACGGACGTCGACGTGCTGCGGCGCCCGGCCGCGCTCGAGCCGCTCCTCGCCGCGCTGGCCGGCGTCGATCGGCTCGTGCTGCTCGGCGACCTGCTCGAGTTGCGCCACGGCCCCGTCCGCGACGCCCTGGACGACGCCCGGCCGATCCTGCGCGCGGTGGCCGGCGCGCTGCCGGCGGGGGCGGAGGTCGTGCTCGTGCCAGGCAACCACGACCACCGCCTCGTCGCGCCCTGGCTGGACTGGCGCGAGCACGCGGGCCACACGCCGCTCGGCCTGGAGGAGCGCGCGGGCCCGCGGGCCTCGGCCGCCACCCGGGCGCTCGAGCGGATGCTCGCCCCGGCGCGGCTCGACGTCGCCTACCCCGGCGTGTGGCTGGCCGACGGCGTCTACGCCACCCACGGCCACTACCTCGACATCCACGTGACGATCCCCGGCTTCGAGCGGCTGGGCGCGGGCGTGCTGGGGCGCACGCTTCGGACCTCGCCCGACGACGCCACGCAGCCCGACGACTACGAGCTCGTGCTCGCGCCGATGTACGCGCTGCTCGACGCGATCGCCGCGCGTGCGCTCGACGGCCGCGGCGGCGAGCGGGCCAACGCCTCGTCGCGAGCCTGGGCGCTGCTGACCGCCGACGAGGCGCGGCCGTGGCGCGGGCGCGTGCTCGCGCGGGCGTTCCCGGTCGCGCTGGCGGCGCTCGGGCGCGCCGGCCTCGGGCCGCTGAGCGCCGACCTGTCGGGCCCGGGGCTGCGGCGCGCGGCGCTCGCCGCGATGCGCGCGGTCGTCGGGCACCTGCGCCTCGAAGCGCGCCACGTCGTCTTCGGCCACACGCACCGGGCGGGCCCGCTCCCGGGCGACGATCGGTCGGAGTGGGCGCTGCCGGGCGGCGCGCAGCTGCACAACGCGGGCTCGTGGGTCTTCGAGGCGATGTACCTCGACCGCGGATGGGGCAGCCCGTACTGGCCGGGCGGCGTGGTCGAGCTCGAGGACGACGGCGAGCCGCGCCACGTCCGCCTCCTCGACGGGGTGGACGCGGCGCTGCTCGCCCCGCGTCAGCGGTCGGCGGTCAGCACGACCTCGCGCTCGGGCTCCGCGGGCTCGGGGGCCGGGTCGCCGACGTAGGTCGGCCGCTCCGGCGCCGGCTCGCGGTCGAGCAGCTCGCGCAGCTCGCGGTCACGCTCGCGGCGGGCCATCTCCTCGCGCCACTCCTGACGGGACCAGCACATGCTCACCCACCTCCGTGGGTCGGGGTCGCCCCGGATGGTCCCACCGCAGGGCGCGGCGTCAAGCGTCCGCGGGTGCCAGGCCGGGCGTGAAGAGCACGGCGTGGCACGTGACGCCGGGGCCCACACGCAGGTCGAGCTCGGCCTCGGTGTGGACGGCGTGCTCGGCGAGCACGTACGCACCCGGGTGACCCACGCGCAGGGCGCCCCCGTTGACGACGACCTCGCCGTCGCCGTCGAGCACCGCCCACGCCGCGCCGGCCGCGTACGGGCCCGACCAGTCGCCCGGCTGGTCGGGGCTCTGGACGACGATCCGGGCGGTCGGCTCGTCCTCGGGGCGCACGGGACGGAGCGGCTCGCGCTCGAGCCCGAGCAGCTCCTGCACCGCCAGCTCGGTCTCGAGGTAGCCGCCCTCGCCGGCGTGGGCCTCGGCGAGGTGGCCGGCCTGGTCGAAGAGGTAGCGCGCCGGCCAACCCGCGTTGTCGTAGGCCCGCCAGACCTCGAAGCGCGGGTCCAGGCAGACGGGATGCTCGATGCCCAGGCGCGCGACTGCGGCGCGCGCGGCGTCCGCGTCGGCCGAGGGCGCAAAGCCGGGGCAGTGGACCGCGACGACGCGCAGCCCGGCGGCCGCGTATCGCTCGTGCCAGGCCTTGACGTAGGGCAGCGTGCGCAGCGAGTTGGGCCGGCAGAAGTCCCAGAACTCGACGAGGACCGGACGACCGACCTGCTCGTCCATGCGCAGCGGGGCGACGTTGACCCACGACAGCCCGGGTGGGAACGGCGGCGCCGGGATGCCTGCGACGGGAGCGCGCATTGGTGGGTTAGGGTACGCGCGCCACGTCGGCCGGCATCGCCGCCGCGCGGCGCGTGGACGGATGTCCGGCGCGGGTCATCGCAACTTCGGGTCGCGCGCAGGGTTCATCTCGCCCAGCAAACTTCACCGACAGGAGGACACTCAGGTGCGCAAGATCGCGCTTCTCGCCGTGTCCGCTCTCGCCGTTGCGCTCGGCATCTCGGGCGTCGCGTCGGCCATCCAGGGCGGTCAGGGCATCAGCATCAACCTCAAGAGCAACAAGGCCGGGACGGCGAAGAAGCCGCGCGACGTGGGGCGGCTCACGGTCATGACGACGCTCACGCCCGCGCCGGGCGAGGCGGGCACGTTCGCGACGAGGACGGCGACCATCTCCTTCGACAAGAACCTCGTGTTCAATCCGAAGGCGTTCAAGACGTGCTCGTCGACGCAGGTGACCCGTGACGCGAGCAAGTGCCCGAGGGGCTCGAAGATCGGGTCGGGAAGCGCCACGGCGATCTTCTCGGGGCAAACGCTCAGCCTCAGCGTCACGCCGTACAACGGACCCAAGAGCACGCTGAGCCTCCTGGTCCGCGGCCAGGGAAGCGCCATCAGCGGGGTGCTCGCCGGCAAGCTCAAGAACGCGGGCGGTGGGTACGGCAGGAAGCTCGTCGTCACGATCCCGTCCAACCTGCAGGCGCCGACCGGACCTCCCTCGTACGCCACGCTGACGAAGTTCACGGCGAAGATCGGCGGTGTCTCGAAGGGCGTGCCCTACGTCGGACTGAAGGGCTGCACGGGCGGCAAGGTGAAGGTCAAGGGCGTCTTCAACTTCACCGACAACACGAGCAAGCCCGCGACGGCGAACACGGGCTGCAGGAAGTAAGCGCGCACGATCACAGAAGCACCGGGGGGCCGGCGCTCGCGCCGGCCCCCCGGTGTTAACCTGGCCGGCCGTGCCCGTCGATCCCGACGCCCGGCCGCCCGGCGGCTCCTCCTCCGGCGCGAAGTGGGCGCTGGCGCTGGTCGGCGTCGTTGTCGTGATCGTCGCCTTCGTCGTCCTGCGCGGCGGCGACGACTCCGGCGGCGGCGGGTCGGCCACGACGTCGTCCGCGCAGCCGACCCGCACGGTCGGGCGGACCGCCGCCGAGACGACCCCGGCCGGACCGCCGGCGCCGGCGGCGACCCCGGTCGCGACGATCCGCGTCGTCGACGGCAAGCCGCAGGGCGGGGTGCAGCGGATCACCCGCTCCAAGGGCGACCGGATCCGGCTGCGCGTCGTCTCCGACACCGCCGACGAGGTCCACGTCCACGGCTACGACCTCGCGAAGGACGTCTCGGCCGGGGGCAGCGTGACGTTCGCGTTCCCGGCGACGATCGACGGGCGCTTCGTCGTCGAGCTCGAGGGCTCGGGCACGCAGCTCGCGGAGCTCGACGTCGAGCCGTGAGGCGGCGGCTCGCCGCGGCGGCGCTCGCGGCGGTCGCGCTCGCCGCGCTGCTCCCGGACGCCGCGCCGGCCCACGGCATCGCTGGTCGCGAGGACCTGCCGATCCCGCGCTGGCTGTTCGCCTGGGGAGCCGCCATCGTCCTCGTCGTCTCGTTCGTGGCGCTCGGCACGCTGTGGCCGCGCCCGCGCCTCGAGCACGCGACCGAGCGACGCGTGCTGCGCGTGCCTGCGGCGCTCGAGGTCCTCTGCGGGGCGCTCGGCGTCGCCGCCTTCGCGCTCGTCGTCATCGCGGGCTTCGCCGGGAGCCAGAGCGCGACCGCCAACCTCGCGCCGACGGCCGTCTTCGTCGTCTTCTGGGTCGGCATCCCGTTCGTCACCGTGCTGCTCGGCGACGTCTTCGCCGCCTTCAGCCCCTGGCGCGCGACGGCGCGCGCGACCGGCTGGCTCGCGGCGCGCGCGGGCGCGCGGCCGCCGGCCCCGCTCGGCTACCCAGACCGTCTCGGGCACTGGCCCGCCGCGCTCGGGATTCTCGCCTTCGCGTGGGTCGAGCTCGGGTACGCGGACCGCGACGATCCGAGCACGCTCGCGATCCTCGCGCTCCTGTACGCCGCCGTGCAGCTCGTGGGCATCAGCCTCTTCGGCGTCGAGCCGTGGACGCGGCGCGCCGATGCCTTCGGGGCGGCCTTCGGGCTCTACGCGCGCCTGGCCGCGCTGCACTGGCGCGACCGCGCCCTGCTGCGCCGCCCTCCGCTGTCCGGCGCGCCGCGCCTGCGCGCGGGCGCGGGGACGGTCGCGCTGCTCGCGGTGATGCTCGGCACGACCAGCTTCGACGGCTTCTCGAACAGCTCGCTGTGGTCGGGCAGCAACGGCGCGGGGGTGTGGCTGCAGGAGCGCTTCATCGACCTCGGCCTGAGCGCGGAGGCCGGACTCGAGCTCGCCGTCGCGATCGGGCTCGTCGTCATGGTCGGCTTCGTCTGGGCGATCTTCCGCCTCGGCATCGAGGGGGTGCGCTCGGTCGGGGGTGGCCTTGGCGCCGACGAGCTGGCCCACCGGTTCGTCCACACGCTGATCCCGATCGCCCTCGCCTACCTCGCGGCGCACTACTTCTCGCTGCTCGTCTACAACGGCCAGGCCATGGCCTACCTGATCTCCGACCCGCTCGGAGACGGCTCGGACCTCTTCGGGACGGCCTCGCGCTCGATCGACTACTCCGTGATCGGCTCCAACGGGATCTGGTACGTCCAGGTCGCGGCGCTCGTCGCCGGGCACGCGTGCGGGCTCACGCTCGCCCACGACCGGGCGCTCGTGCTCTTCCCGCGGGCGCGGCAGGCCGCGCGCTCGCAATACTGGATGCTGGCCGTCATGGTGGGCTTCACCTGCCTCGGCCTGTGGCTGCTCTCCGCCGCCGCCTGATGAACCTCCCGCTCGCCCACGCCGGCCACTGGTACCACGCGCTGCTCTACCTCGCACCGGTGATCATCGTCGTCGTCGGCCTGTGGATCCAGGAGCGCCGGCACCCCGGTGACGACGAGGAGTAACTCGACGGCGCTACGTGCGCTCGGCCTCGAGCTTGCGCACGTCGTGCGCGAGCCCCTCGGGCGTGAGCTCCTCGACGGGGAAGCTCACGCGCTGGCGCCCGCGCCGGTCGAGCACGAGCACGTAGGCGGAGTGCTCGAAGGCCCCGCCCTGCGGCCGGATCCCGTAGGCGCGCCAGACCGGCTCGAGCTGTGCCCGCGAGCCCAGCAGGAAGCGCATCCGCCCGCCCGACAGGCTCTGTCTGACGAGGAAGGCCTGGGCGGCGTCGCGCGTGTCGTTGGCCGGGTCGACGCTGACCGCGAGCGCCGGGACGTCGTGGCCGAGGTCGTCGAGCGCGCCGCGGATCTGCTGGGCGGTGACCGGGCACGTGTCGCGGCAGGTCGAGTACATGAAGGTGAGGACGACGACGCGCCCGCGCAGCGAGCGCAGCGAGACCTCGCGCCCGTCCTGGTCGGCCAGCCTGAAGTCCTTGGGCGGGACGTCTGGGCGCAGCGAGCCCGCGAAGCCGTTGGCGAGCGCCGGCTCGCCGTCGCGGCCGGTCAGCAGGATGACCCCGCCGGCGGCGAGGATCGTGAGCGTGGCGAAGACGATCAGCGCGAGCCGCACGCGCGCGGGCATGACCGGAGGGTAGACGGAGCGCCGCGCGGCACTCGCTATCCTTTGTGAAGCAATGGGTGCATCTCCGACCACGATTCCAGGTGATCCGAGCGTGAGCGTGTCCGGCGCGCAGTACGTCCGCCGCATCCGCGAGCAGGTCGACGAGGTCGACCCCTCCGAGGTCGCCGAGCTGCTCGACGACGGCGTCGCCGTGATCGACGTCCGCGAGGGCGAGGAGTTCGTCGCCGGCCACCTACCGGGGGCCCGGAGCGTGCCGCGCGGCTACCTCGAGTCGCGCATCGACGGGGCGGTGCCCGACCGCTCCCAGCGCGTCGTTCTCTATTGCGCCTCGGGCCAGCGCAGCGCGCTGGCCGCGCACACGCTGACCCACGAGCTCGGCTTCGAGCGCGTGGAGTCGATGCGCGGGGGCATCACGCTGTGGAAGGACCGCGGCCTGCCGGTCGAGGTCCCGCGCTCGTTCACGCCCGAGCAGCGCGAGCGCTACTCGCGCCACTTCGTGCTCCCGGAGGTCGGCGTCGAGGGACAGCAGAAGCTCCTCGACGCCAAGGTGCTGCTGCTGGGCGCCGGCGGCCTGGGCTCGCCGACCGCGCTCTACCTCGCCGCGGCCGGCGTCGGCACGCTCGGCATCGTCGACGACGACGTCGTCGACGTCTCGAACCTGCAGCGCCAGGTGATCCACACGACCGACCGCATCGGCGTGCCCAAGGTCGACTCCGCCGAGGAGCAGATCAAGGCCCTGAACCCCGACGTCGAGGTCGTGAAGTTCGAAACGCGCCTGGACGCCTCCAACGTCATGGAGATCATCCGCGACTTCGACATCGTCGTCGACGGCGTGGACAACTTCCCGACGCGCTACCTGCTCAACGACGCCTCCGTGCGCCTGCGCATCCCGGTCGTGAGCGCCGCGATCCTCGGCTTCGAGGGCCAGCTCAGCGTCTTCGCCCCCTACGAGGGCCCCTGCTACCGCTGCCTCTTCCGCCAGCCGCCGCCGGCCGAGCTCGCGCCCTCGTGCGGGGCCAACGGCGTCCTCGGCGTCCTGCCCGGCACGATGGGCCTGCTCCAGGCGACCGAGGTCGTCAAGCTCGTCATCGGCGCCGGCGAGCCGCTCATCGGGCGGCTGCTCATGTACGACGCGCTGGCGGCCACCACGACCGAGCTCAAGGTCCGCCGCGACCCGGAGTGCCCGATCTGCTCGCGCGACCCCGGCGAGATCGCCGACGAGGAGATGGGCGTCTTCCCGGACTACGAGTCGTTCTGCGCCGCAGCCGGGTAGGGTCGCGCCCGTCATGGCGACCGTCCGCATCCCGCCGGTCCTGCGCGCGTCAGTCGGCGGCGAGCGCGAGCTCGCCGGCGCGGGCGCGAACGTCGGCGAGGTCCTGCGCGGCCTGGTCGACGCCCACCCCGACGCCGCCGGCCAGCTCTTCGGCGCCGACGGCGACCTGAACCGCTACGTCAACGTCTACCTCAACGACGAGGACGTGCGCGTGCTCGACGGCCTCGAGACGCCGGTCGGCGAGCGCGACACGCTCGTGATCCTGCCCGCGATGGCGGGCGGCCGCTGAGCGCGCGGCGGGGTCGCGCGGCGGACGGATAACCGCACCCCGCGCCGACCGTGCGCGGCCCTAGGCTCCACCCATGGCCACCGTGTCACCGTCGATCGATCGGGCTCGGGTTCTGGCGCTGACCGAGCGTGAGCGCGAGCGCATGCTCGCCCGGACGACCGCCTCGCAGGCGGCGTTCGAGCGGGCCGTCGCCGTGATGCCGCGCGGCGTGCCGAGCTCGTTCCAGGCCGCCGACCCGCGGCCCGTCTACCTCGACCGCGGCCGCGGCTCGCGCGTCTGGGACGTCGACGGCACGGAGTACGTCGACTTCCACAACGGCTTCGGGGTCATGTGCGTCGGCCACGGCCACCCGGCGATCGTCGCCGCCGTGGGCGAGCAGGCCGCCCGCGGCTCGCACTTCGCGGCGCCCACCGAGGGCTCGGTTCTCGTCGCCGAGGAGCTGCGCCGGCGCTTCGGCCTGCCGCAGTGGCGCTTCACGAACTCGGGCACCGAGTCGACGATGGACGCTGTCCACCTCGCGCGCGCGGCCACCGGGCGCGACGTCATCCTGAAGATCGAGGGTTCCTACCACGGCCACCACGACGCGGTCATGGTCTCCGTGCGCCCGCCGGCGGAGACGCTCGGCGAGCGCGGCGTGCCCGCCGGCGTGCCCTTCGGCGCCGGCTACCCGCACGCGATCACCGACCTCACGCTCGCGATCCCGTTCAACGACGCCGACGTGCTCGAGCGCGTGCTCGGCGAGATCGGCCACCGCGTGGCGGCGGTCATCCTCGAGCCGGCGATGATGAACATCACGATCATCGCGCCACGTCCGGGCTACCTCGAGCGCGTGCGCGAGCTCACCGCGCGGCATGGCGTCGTGCTCGTCTTCGACGAGGTCAAGACGGGAGTCACGATCGCCGCGGGCGGCGCCGTCGAGCGCTTCGGCATGACCCCCGACGTCGTCTGCCTGGCCAAGGCGATCGCCGGCGGCTACCCGGGTGGTGCGATCGGCATGACCGAGGAGCTCGCGGCGCTGATCGTCGCGGGAACCGTGCGCCAGGTCGGCACGTTCAACGGCAACCCGCTGGTCATGGCCGCTGCCCTCACGGCCCTGACCGAGGTGCTGACCGCCGAGGCCTACGCGCGCTTCGAGGCCATGGACGCCGACCTGCGCGCGGGCCTGGGCGACGTCATCGAGCGCTTCGCGCTGCCCTGCCACACCCGCGGGCTGGGCGCCAAGGGCTGCGTCGTCTTCGCCACCGAGCAGCTCTTCGAGTACCGCGACTACGCGACGAAGGTGGACGCCGAGCTCTCCGAGCTCGCGTGGCTGTACCACCACAACCACGGGGTCTTCATGGCCCCGGGCGTCGACGAGCAGTGGACGCTCTCGGTCGCCCACGACGACGACGACCTGCAGCGCTACGTCGACGCCTTCGAGATCTTCGCCCGCGACGTCACGGCCTGACGCCGGGAGCCGCACCCTCCGACGAGGCCGACGATCCCGCGGAGGCGCTCGGGGGGCGCGAGCGTCGCCGGCGCGACGCCGGTCACCGCCCGTCGGGGGTCGCTACAGTTTGTGAAGCATGGCTGTCCCCCCACTCGCAAACCGCCCCTGCGGCGGGCGCTACGGCGACCTCGTGCAGGCGATCGGCAACACGCCGCTCGTCGAGCTCAAGCGCCTCTCGCCGAAGCCGGGCGTGCGGATCTGGGCCAAGCTCGAGTCGCGCAACCCGACCGGGTCGGTCAAGGACCGCGTCGCCCGGGCCATGATCGAGGACGCCGAGGAGCGCGGCCTGATCCGCCCCGGCCAGACGATCCTCGAGCCGACGTCGGGCAACACGGGCATCTCGCTCGCGATGATCTGCGCGCGCAAGGGCTACGAGCTGAAGGTCGTCATGCCCGGCAACGTCACGCCCGAGCGCACGCAGCTGCTCGAGATGTACGGCGCGCAGATCGTCACCTCGCCCGGCGAGCAGGGCTCCAACGGGGCGGTCGCGATGGCGCTCGACATGGCCGCCGCCGACGCCTCGTACTTCATGCCCTACCAGTACGGCAACGAGGCCAACCCGCGCGCGCACTACGAGGGCACCGCGCTCGAGATCCTCGAGGAGCTCGACGGCGACCTCGCCGTCTTCGTCGCCGGTCTCGGGACGGGCGGCACGCTCATGGGCAACGGCCGGCGCTTCAAGGAGGAGCTCGGCGACGACGTGAGGATCGTCGCCGCGGAGCCGCTGCAGGGCGAGCCCGTCCAGGGCCTGCGCTCGCTGGACGACGGCTTCATCCCGCCGATCATCGACCTCTCGCTGCTGGACCGCAAGATCTTCGTCACCAACCGCGACGCGGTCATCTGGACGCGCCGGCTGCTCGACGAGGAGGGGCTCTTCGCGGGCGTCTCCTCGGGCGCGATCGCCTCGATCGCCGTGCGCATCGGCGCCGAGCTCGACGAGGGCAACGTCGTCTTCATCGTCTGCGACGACGGCTGGAGGTACCTCTCCAGCGGGATCTACACCCGCCCGGTCGACGAGGTCGCCGGCCTCGAGACGACCGTCTGGTGGTAGGCGCCCGAGGGAGTAGGCTGCCCCCATGCCCAACGTCGGCCCCATGGAGCTCATCGTCATCCTGGCCATCGCCCTGATCGTCCTCGGCCCGAAGAAGCTGCCCGAGGTCGGGCGCTCGATCGGCAAGGGGATGCGCGAGTTCAAGGACTCGCTCTCGGGCGACGACCGCGACGAGGACGAGCGCCCCGCCATCAAGACCGAGTAGCGGTGGTCATCGCCCCGGCGCTCCTCGAGCGCATCGTCGAGCACGCCCGGCGCGAGCGCCCCAACGAGTGCTGCGGCTTGGTCGCCGTGCGCGACGGGCGCGCGGTCGCCGTGCACGAGGCGCGCAATATCGCGGCGAGCCCGATGCGCTTCGAGGTCGACGGCCTCGAGGTGCACCGGACGATCGAGGCGATCGAAGCGGACGGCGCGCAGCTCGGCGCGATCTACCACTCGCACACGCGCTCGGAGCCCTATCCGTCGCAGACCGACGTCAACTTCGCCGCCGGTTGGCCGGGCGTCGAGTGGCTCATCGTCGGGCTCGCGCGCAACGGCGGCGACCCGAGCGTGCGCAGCTTCCGGATCGACGACGGCCGCGTCAGCGAGGTCGAGGTGAGCGGCGACGGCGGCTGACGAGCTCGTCTGTCCGCGCTGCGGGACCGGCCACCCGGCCTCCGAGCGCTTCTGCCCGGACTGCGGCCTGCCGCTCGTGCACGCCGGCCGCGAGGAGCTCGACACGCCGGTCAGCGCCGCCCGTGAGCGCGCGCGCAAGGTCAAGCCGCAGTTCACCGAAGGCGAGCTCGTCCGGGTCGCCGGCGCGCGCCACCAGGCCGAGGCCGAGCTGATCCAGGGACTGCTCCTCGAGGAGGGCGTGCCGTCGATGCTGCGCCGCGCACGCGGCTTCGACGTGCCCGACATGCTCGCCGCCGGCCCTCGCGACGTGCTCGTGCCCGCCTCCGCCGCGCCCGCCGCGCGCGACGTCCTGCTCGCCCACGAGCTGCTGGCGCCGACGCCGGGCCGGGTCGTCGAGCGGCCCGCGCGGCTGCTGCTCGTGCTCGTGGCCGCGGTCGTCCTCGCCGGCCTCGTGGCCTGGCTGGGCACCGAGCTGCTCGGGTAGGGCGTGGCGACCGGTCCACGGGCGGGTCGGGTTGTGATGCATGAGGCGCAGCGCACCCCGGCCGCGGGATCGGCTAGGGCCGCCGCCCGACGCTGCGCGCGAGCTGCGCACGCCAGGTCGCCTCGGTGTGGACGAACGGGCGCCCGTGGAAGGCCTCGACCAGCATCCGCTTCACGCTGCTCTGCAGCGGCGCACGCGCGAGCGCGACGGCCGCCGCCTCACCCTCCTCGCGAGCCAGGAGGTCGAACAACGTTCCGCCCAGCAGCGGGGCGTCGCGCACGCCGGGCGGGAACTCGGGCCGCGGGCCCTCGTGCATCCGCCGCGCGATCGCCGGCCGCGCGTGGACGCTCTGGCCCGACAGCCAGGCGGCGGCACCGGCCGGCAGCCACGCCCAGCGCGTGTAGCGCGCGAAGCTGCGCGGCGTGAACGGCGGCGGCAGGCGCGGGTGGTCGGCGCCGACGACGAGGTGCGCGTACACGGCGGCCGGGGCGAGCAGCAGCATCTCGCGCGAGCCCGGGACGCTGGACGACCGCGCCCGCAGCACGCGCGGGGCGAGCACGTGTAGCTCCCCGGCGCCGAACCAGCCGGCCAGGTAGCGCCGCGCGGCCGGCGCGGTTATCCGTCGCAGCAGCGGCAGGTAGGGCTGGGCGAGGTCGAGCTGGGCGGCGGAGCCGTGCACCACGACCGCCGTCTCGTCGGGGACCGGCCCGAAGCGCCGCGCGAGCTCCGCGCGCATGCCCTCGAGCTGCTCGAGCAGGCCGACGACGTCGTCCTCGTCGGCGAGCTCGTGGCGCGCCGCGAAGTGCGGCGAGGCGGTCTCGACCCAGGCCACGGCCGGCGACGCTCAGCCGGTGCCCGCGGCGGTCGAGCCGCCTCGCCCAGCCCTCGAGGCATACGCGCCCGACACCCCTCAGCTCGTGCGTGCGCCGGCCGGGGAGGCGTACGAGCTCGAGCTCGGCCATCCCCGGCAGGGTGCCACGGGTCAGGCGAGAACCGGCACGGCGGCCGGCTCGGCCACCCGACCGTGCACGATCGCCTCGATCTCCTCCGAGGCGCGCCCGAACTCGTCGTCGGAGAGCACGGGCGTGCCCTCGAACGGCAGGTCGCGCGTGATCTCGAGCCACGAGCGGCACCCGTGGAAGTTGTCGCGCACCTTCACGGTGACCGGACGCGGGATCCGGTAGGTGCGCAGGAGCAGGACGTGGAGCGGATGACGGCGCTTCCACTGCAGGCGCTTCTCGGCGTAGTCCGTGGTCCAGACGTAGTACGGCGAGAGCGCGTCGACCGTGCGCGGGTCGGAGATCGTCCAGTGGGCGGCGACCTCGGCCCAGCAGCGGATGCGCACGCGGTCCGGTTGCGGGATGCCGCCGTCGCGCGTCAGGGCCTGGGCGGGCGGCTCGGCGTCGGGCCACACGCCCTCTTCGAGCGCACGCCGCAGCTCGGGCTGGTGGGAGGCGCGCACGACGTCGTTGCACTGGTGCTCGAACGTGGGGTACAGGAAGAAGCGCTCGTGGTCGAGCTCGAAGTGCTTGCGCTCCTCGCGGATGCCGCCCTTGCGCAGCGTGACGAGCTGCTCGCCCTCGGCGAGCGCGCGGACGGTGACCGCCCATTCCTTGAAAGCAGTAGGCATATTGGGGGGTGGAGGAGGCTGACGACGTAAATCCCGGGCGCAAGGACCTCCACGTCCTCGCCACGGGATGTCAACCATTCTTACAAATCTCGTCGGAAATCCCAAATCGGCTCCGTCGCACCCGTCGCGACGCGCTCGGCGGCTACGGGCCCACGATGCGGAGGCCGAGCCGGGCCGACACGGGGACCTCGACGCCGAGGCCGAGGTCGAGCTGGGCGTACGTGCCGCCGCCCTGCAGGTGCTCGTAGAGCAGGTCCTCAAGCTGGAAGCGACCGATCAGCGCGTCGCACTCCAGGCAGCCGTTGGCGAGGTAGCCCCCCACGACGCCCGGGCTGTGGCGATGGCGCAGCGGGCCGACCCCGCGCGCGGCGAGCGCGCGCGGCTCGAGCGCGGCCGCGAGCTCCGCCGCGACCGGGTCGAAGGGCACGAAGCCCGAGCCGTCGGACGTCAACGCGGGCTCGACGAGCACGCCGACGACCGCTCGCACCTTCGTGCGGCACTGCCAGCAGCGGTCGGTCACGGCGGCCACGCGCGCGCGGACGGTCGGCCCGTCCACGGGTGTGCGCACGGACCGGCGAACCCCCTCGGGGTCGCGCCGGCCTCCGCCAACGAGCGTCAGGCGCTCGCGGCCCGCTTCGGCCTCCTCCGCCATCGCTCCCGTCTATATGGGTCCGCGCCCGCAGCGGCAGCGACCGTGGAGCAAGTGCGCACGATTCGGCACCAAAGCTGTTCAACGGTGCACAACTTTCGCCGGACGGTCGGATCCGGCCGTTCAGAGGCGCACGCCGGCGAGGCCCTCGACGACCTCGACGATCGCGGCGAAGTCCGCGTCGCCCAGGCCGCGGCCCATGCCCGCGCTCAGCAGCTCGCGCACGGAGGCCGCCGCGGGGAACGGCACGCCCGCCGCCTGGCCCTCCTCGAGGCAGAGCCGCACGTCCTTGAGCATGTGCTCGAGCTTGAAGAGCGTCGCGAAGTCGTGCTCGCGCATCGGCTCGGCCTTCAGCGAGAGCATCGTGCTCGCGCCGCTGCCCGCGGCCATGACCTGCACGAGCGCATCGAGGTCGACCCCCGTGGCCCGGCCGACGACGAGCGCCTGCGCGAGCGTGCTCGCGTTGGCTGCGGCGACCGCGTTGTTGATGAGCTTGACGATCTGGCCCTGCCCGAGCGGGCCGACGTGGACGACGAGCTCGCCGATGACGTCGAAGAGCGGCCGCGCGCGGGCGACGTCGTCGCGGTCCCCGCCGGCCATGATCGTCAGCGTCCCATCCTGCGCCTTGGGCGAGGAGCCGGTGACGGGGGCATCGAGGAAGCGCAGGTCGCGCTCGGCGAGGGCCGCGCCGATGGCACGGGCCTGCGCGGGGGCGATCGTCGACATGTCGACGCACAGCAGTCCCGGAGCGGCGCCCTCCACGACGCCGCCGGATCCGAGCAGGACCGCCTCGACCTGGTCGCCGTCGACGACCATCGTGATGACTACGTCGGCCCCATGGGCCGCTCCCGCCGGCGTGGGCGCGAGCGTGCCACCGTGCTCGGCCACCCACGCCTCGGCGCGCTCGCGCGTGCGGTTGAACACCTGGAGCTCGTGGCCGGCGCGCGCGAGATTCGCCGCCATGCGCCCGCCCATGATCCCCAGCCCGACGAAGCCGATGCGCGCCACGGGCGTGATGCTACGAGGCCGCGTCGGGCCAGGACGACCTGGGGTCGCGTGCGGCCGCACGCGATCTGACCTTGCCACCATCGGGGGATGGACGCCGGCGCTCCGAACGGGGACATCGTGCGGGTCGAAGGGCTGCGCAAGCGCTACGGCGCGGGCGGCCCCGAGGCCGTAGCCGGGATCGACTTCGCGGTGCGCCACGGCGAGCTCTTCGGGCTGCTCGGGCCCAACGGCGCGGGCAAGACGACGACGATCGGGGTCGTGACCACGCGCGTGCGGCCGACCGCGGGCCGGGTCCTGGTCGACGGCATCGACGTCTGCGAGGACCCGGTCGCGGTCAAGCGCCGGATCGCCGTCGTGCCGCAGCTGAGCAACCTCGACCGGACGCTCACGGCGATCGAGAACCTCACGTTCCACGCCGCCTACTTCGGGACCCCGCGCGCCGAGCGCCGTGCGCGGGCGCGGGAGCTGCTCGCGCGCTTCGGGCTGCAGGGCCGCGAGCAGGACGCCGTCAACCGGTACTCCGGCGGGATGGCGCAGCGGCTCATGATCGCCCGCGCGCTCATGCACGAGCCGCGGCTGCTGATCCTCGACGAGCCGACGACCGGCCTCGACCCGCAGTCGCGGCTGTTCTTGTGGGACACGATGCTCGAGCTGCGCGGCAGCGGCGTGACGCTCGTGCTCACGACCCACGACATGGTCGAGGCCGACCGCCTCTGCGACCGCATCGCGATCATGGACCACGGGCGCGTCATCGCCCTCGACACCCCGCTGGGGCTGCGGCGGCTGCTGCCCTCCGAGCACGGGCTCGAGCTCGTCGTCGAGGGCGCGGAGGATCCGGCCGGCGTGTTCGGGACGCTCGACGGCGGCGTGCGCGTCGACACGAGCGCGCAGGGCGGGGAGCGGTGGCGCGTGCGCCTCTACGGCGACGGCGACACGCTGGCCGAGCGCGCGCTCGGCCTCACGCGGGAGGCGGGCCACCAGCTCGTCGAGATGCGGCGCATCGAGGGCACGCTCGAGGACGTCTTCGTGCACCTGACGGGCCGGGGGCTGCGGTGAGCCCGCCGAGCGCGTCCGGCCCGCTCGCGGCCCGGGCCTCGTCCGCGCGGGCGTTCCTCGCGCTCTGCGAGCGCGACCTCTGGGTCACCGTGCGCCACGAGCCGATCGCCTTCCTCAGCCAGGCGCTGCTGCAGCCGATCTTCTTCCTCTTCGTCTTCGGCCGCGTTCTGCCCGAGATCGGCGCGGCACGGGCCGGCTACGGGACGGCCCTGCTGCCCGGGATCATGGCGCTGACCCTCGTCCTCACCGCGCTGCAGAACACGGCGCTGCCGCTCGTCATCGAGTTCTCGTTCACCAAGGAGATCGAGGACCGGCTGCTGGCGCCGCTGCCGGTCGCGGCCGTGGCGGCGCAGAAGCTGCTGATCGCGGCCGCGCGCGGGATCGTCGCGGCGATCCTGATCCTCCCGCTCGCCGAGCTGATCCTGCCGGGCGGAGTGCACCTCGGCGGCGCGAGCTGGGGCGCGCTGGCCGCGATCCTCGTCGCCGGGGCGCTCACGGCCGCCAGCATGGGGCTCGTGCTCGGGACCGCGGTGGCGCCGAACCGCATCAGCGTCACGTTCGCGCTCGTGCTCACGCCGCTGATCTTCACCGGCGCGACGTTCTATCCATGGTCGTCGCTGGACACGCTGCGCTGGTTTCAGGTCGTGACGCTGCTCAACCCGATGACCTACGTCAGCGAGGGCATGCGCGGCGCCCTGACCACGCTCCCGCACCTCGGTGCGGGGTGGGTCGCGCTGGGGATCGCCGCCTCGCTCGCGCTCTTCGCCGCACTCGGCGTGCTCGGCTTCGTCCGCCGGGCGGTGGACTGACCAGCGCTCGGGCAGCGGCGGCGCCGCGCCCGGGATCGCCGCGGCGCGGCGATCCCGAGCAGGCGGTCCGTCCCGGCCGGCGCGAGCTCAGGCGCCGCCGTGGCCACCGCCGCCGGGCGTCACGATCCGCAGCCGCTCGCCGGTCCGCAGCGTGCCGGACGCCTTGGGGCCCACCTCCTCGCCCGCGACCACGTTGCGCCCGCGCGCCCCGTCCTCGCCGCCGTCGGCGCCCGGCGGGGCATGGCGGCGGCGCTCGGTGAGCAGCGAGAAGCTCGCGTCCTGGAGCGCCTCGAGCTCGCGCACGACGCCGTCGCCGCCGCGGTGCGCGCCCGCGCCCCCGCTGTCGCGGCGCACGGCGTACTCGACCACGCGCAGCGGGAACTCGAGCTCGAGCGCCTCGACGGGCGTGTTGAGCGTGTTGCTCATGGCCACGTGGACCGCGGAGGGCCCGTCGGCGTCGGGACACGCGCCCTGGCCGCCGCCGAGCGTCTCGTAGTAGGTCCATTCGTCGGTGCCCAGCGTGAGGTTGTTCATCGTCCCCTGGCCGAGCGCCTGCCCGAACGCGCGCAGGACGAGGTCGGCGACGCGGCTCGAGGTCTCGACGTTGCCGGCCGCGACGGCGGCGGGCGAGCGCGCGTTCAGCAGCGAGCCCGCGGGCGCGCGCACTGTCAGCGGGCGGTACGCGCCCGCGCTCGGCGGGATGTCCGGGTCGGTGAGGACGCGCAGTGCGAACAGGCAGGCCGACACCGTCACCGCCCGCGGGCAGTTGAGGTTGCCCTCGTGCTGGCCCGCGCCGCCCGCGAAGTCAAGCTCGAGCGCGTCGCGGTCGACCGTCGCGCGCAGCCGCAGCTCGAGATCGCCGTCGGCGGCCTCGAGCACGTCGCGGGCCTCGCGGGTGCCGTCCTCGAGCGCGGCCAGGCACGCCCGCGTGCGCCGCTCGGCGTAGTCGAGCACGGCCGCGGTGGCCTCGCGCAGGCGCTCGGGGCCGAGGCGCTCGGCGAGGTCGGCGAGCCGCCGGGCGCCGGCGCGGTTGGCCGCGAGCTGCGCGCGCAGGTCGGCCCGCCGCTGGGCGGGCTGGCGCATCTGCGCGACGAGCTCCTCGATCGCCGCGTCGTCGAGCACGCGCGGCGCGATCACGACGCCCTCGTCGTCCAGCGTCCGCGAGTCGGCGGGCATCGAGCCCGGCGTCGGCCCCCCGACGTCGGCGTGGTGGGCGCGCGAGGCGGCGAAGCCGAGCAGCGCGCCGCCGTCCGCGCGCGCGAAGACCGGCGTGACCACCGTGATGTCCGGCAGGTGCGTGCCGCCCGCGTAGGGGTCGTTGAGGATCCACGGCACGCCGGGCTCGTGGTCGCGGTCGCGCACGGCGGCCACGGCGGCGGGCATCGCCCCGAGGTGGACGGGGATGTGCTCGGCCTGCATGACCATCTCGCCGTCGGGGTCGAAGAGCGCGGTCGAGCAGTCGCGACGCTCCTTGATGTTCGCGCTGTGGGCCGAGCGCACGAGCACGGCGCCCATCTCCTCGCAGGCCGCGCGCAGGCCGCCGGCGACGACCTGCAGCGCGATCGGGTCGAGCCCGCTCATCGCTCGCCCCCGGTTCGGTTCGCGGTCGGGCACCCGCGCTCCAGCACGAGCGTGCCCGTCGCGTCGGTAGTCCCGGCCCAGCCGTCGGGGACGACGAGCGTCGCCTCCGCCAGCCGCACGACCGTCGGGCCGCGTACGTCCTCGCCCGCGGGCGCCTCGAAGTCGACCTCCGGGGCCGCCTCGGTCCGCCGCTCGCGAATCGTGACGACCTCGATCTCGCCGTCGGGGTCGCGGTAGCCGTAGCGCTCCTCGTGCTGCGCCTCGAAGGCCTCGCGCACGGCCGCAGGCTCGGGCTCGGCGCCGCGGACCGTGAGCTCGAAGGACTGCCCGCGGTAGCGCACGTCGTAGGCGGCCTCGCCGTCCTCGACGGTCAGCGCGTCGGCGGTCAGGGCGTCGCCGTGCAGCAGCACCGTGCGGGCGCGGTCGCGCCGGCGCTCGGCCGCGGCGAGACCGAGCGCGCTGAGCACGCCCGACGCTCGGGGAACGAGCAGGCGGCGCATCCCGAGCTCGTCGGCAATCGCGGCGGCGTGGAGCGGGCCGGCGCCACCGAAGGCCAGCAGCGCGAAGTCGCGCGGATCGACGCCGCGCTCGACGGTCATGACCCGCAGTGCCCGGACCATCTCCGCGTTGGCGACGCGCACGATGCCCTCCGCGCAGTCCCCGGGCTCGAGGCCGAGCGCCTCGGCCAGGCGACCGACCGCGGCGCGCGCGGCGTCGGCGTCGAGGCGCACGTTGCCCGCCAGCGGCGCGTCGGCGTCGAGGTGGCCGAGCACGAGGTTCGCGTCGGTCACGGTCGGCTCCTCGCCGCCGTGCCCGTAGCACGCGGGCCCGGGCTCGGCGCCCGCGGAGTGGGGCCCGACGCGCAGCGCCCCGCCGCCGTCGCGCCATGCGATCGACCCGCCGCCGGCCCCGACCGTGTGGATGTCGACCATCGGCAGCGCGAGCGGGCGCCCGCCGACCTCGCGCTGGGCGGTCTCGCGGACGGCGCCGCCCTCGACGACGCAGACGTCGCACGACGTCCCGCCCATGTCGAAGCACAGCAGGTCGGGCTCGTCGCACCGCTCGGCCAGCAGCGCGGCGGCCGCGGCGCCGCCGGCCGGGCCGCTGAGCACCGTGAGCGCCGCATGCGCGGCCGCCTGCTCGAGCGAGGCGAGGCCGCCGCTGGACTGCATGATCGACGGCGTCGGCAACTCGCCCTCGCGGGCGCGCTCCACGAGGCGGCGCAGGTAGGCGCCGAGGAGCGGGGAGAGGGCGGCGTCGAGCTCGGTCGTGGCCGCCCGCTCGAACTCGCGGAAGGTCCCGACGACCTCGTGCGACAGCGAGACGTGCACGTCGTCGCCGAGGCGCTCGCGCAGCGCGTCGCCGACGGCGCGCTCGTGCTCGGGGTGCCCGTAGGCGTGCAGGAGGCAGACGGCGACGGCCTCGGGCTCGGCGGCGGCCACGGCTGCGGCGAGCGCGTCGACGTCCTGGAGCCCGGCGAGGACCCCGTCGGGGCCCGTGCGCTCGCGGGCGGCGAAGCGGCGTTCGGGCGGGACGAGCGGCGCCGGCCAGGCGGCGCACAGGCGGTAGAGCTCGCGGCGGGCCTGGCGGCCGAGCTCGACGACGTCGGTGAACCCGGCGGTGGCCACGAGCGCGGTCCGGGCGACCTTGGCCTCGAGCAGGGCGTTCGTGGCCACGGTCATGCCGTGGGCGAAGTGCTCGACGTCGCCGGCCGGCGCGCCCGCGGCCTCGAGCGCGACCGCCACCGCGGCCATGGCCGCCTCGGACTGGTCGCGCGGCGTCGTCGGCACCTTCGCCGTGTGCAGTCGCCCGCCCGCGACGAGGACGGCGTCGGTGAAGGTCCCGCCCACGTCCACGCCGAGCAGCATCGGCGCGAGCGTACCCGCGCGCTACGCGGCGATCATGCGACCCGCCTCGACCTCCTCGGTCTCGGCGAGGTGCTGGTGCGACGGGCAGTAGCCGTTGTGGTGCAGCGGCGTGCGCTGGCACGCGGTGCCGCGGCGGGTCGTGGCCCGGCAGCGCACCGGGTTGCCCTCGGCGTCGAAGCCGGGGCCCGGGAGGCGCTCGAGCAACTCGAGCGCGCAGGAGACGTAGCCGTCGATCACCCGCCAGACTCGGGGCTGGGCCTGGATCGGGAAGTGCGAGCGCACGTCCTGGAAGAGGGTCCGGGCGGGGCGGGCGAAGTAGTGGCGGTCGGCCACGAGCCGGACGATCGTCGCCTCGCACGCGTGGAGAACCTGCTCGTGCGCCTCGCGCCCACCGGCGACGTCGCCCGAGAGCTCCCGGTAGATCGCCCTGCTGATCTGGTACATGGCCGGTGTGGACCCCCTGATGTCCTTGTCCGCTGTGCCGCTCCCCTGCGGCCGGGCGAGTATGGAGCGCCCGTGTGAAGGCAAGAACGCGCGCCATGTTGAGTTCGTGTTAAGAGACGCGAGCGTTCACTGGGACCTCTCAGACCCAGCGATCGAAGACCGGGCGCTCCGCGCCGCCGCCCGTGACCGAGTGCTGGCGGTCGCGTCCCGGGTCGGTGGCGGGGAAGTCCGAGCGGGTGTGGGCGCCGCGGCTCTCCTCGCGCGCGAGCGCGTGCTCGGCAACGAGGCGGGCGAGCGGATGCGGGTCCGAGCGCAGGCTCCGGAGGTCCTCGGCGTTGCGTACGATCCCCGCGTGGCGCCAGAGGGCCTCGCGGGTCGCGCGCGCCGGCGGCTCGATCACGGCGGGCGCGGGCGGCTCGGCGGCGTCGCGATCGGCAGGCTCGGCCAGCGCGGCCACGGCGGCCCGGGCGCCGAAGACGAAGCACTCGCTGAGCGAGTTGGAGGCGAGCCGGTTGGCGCCGTGCAGGCCCGTGCAGGCCGATTCGCCGACGGCGTAGAGGCCGGGAACCGTCGTCGCGCCGTCGAGATCGGCCACGATCCCGCCCATGCCGTAGTGGGCGGCTGGCGCGACGGGCACGAGCTCGCGCGCCGGGTCGAGGCCCGCCTCGCGTAGCGCGCCGACGACGTTCGGGAAGAGCGCGGGGTCGATCGCGCGCATGTCGAGGCTCACCGAAGGCACGTCCTGCTCCTGCATCGCGGTCCAGATCGCGCGCGCGACCTCGTCGCGGGGCGCGAGCTCCTCGACGAAGCGCTCGCCGCGGGCGTCGAGCAGCGTGGCGCCCTCGCCGCGGATCGCCTCGGTTACGAGGAACCCCTCGCGCCCGCGGACGCCGCGCAGGGCGGTCGGGTGGAACTGCACGAACTCGAGGTCGGCGAGCGCGGCGCCGGCCTGGCGCGCGAGCATGAGCCCGATCCCGAGCGAGCCGGGCGGGTTCGTCGTGCGCGCCCACAGCGCGGCGGCGCCGCCCGTGGCCAGGACGACGCCACGGGCGTGCACGGAGCGCCCGTCCTCGCAGACGACGCCGACGCAGCGCCCGTCGCGGGTCCAGAGCCGCGTGGCGCGGGCGCCCTCGACGACCGTGATGCCGGCGCGCCCGGCCGCGAGCGCGCTGAGGTGGCGGACCACGCGCCGGCCCGTCGCGCTGCCGCCGGCGTGCACGACGCGCCGCCGGGAGTGCCCGCCCTCCAGGCCGAGGTCGAGCACGCCGCGGCGGTCGGCGTCGAAGCGCACGCCGAGGCGCTCGAGGTCGGAGACGACGCCCGGCGCCTCGCGGCAGAGCACGGCGGCCGCGCTCGTGCGCACGAGCTTGCGGCCCGCGCGCTCGGTGTCCTCGCGGTGCAGGTCGGGGGAGTCGTCGACGGCGAGCGCCGCGGCCAGGCCGCCCTGGGCCCAGTAGCTCGCCGTGCGGGCGAGCGGGGTGGCCGAGACGAGCACCGCGCGCGCCCCGTGGGCGGCGGCCGTCAGCGCGGCGTAGAGGCCCGCCGCACCGGCCCCGACCACGGCGACGTCGGCGTCGATGCGCTCCGGCTCGGCCATCCGCGGAGTACGGTACTTGCCGCGTGCGGCCGCTCCTGTTCCGCCATCCGTCCTCGCTCGAGCACGACACGGGCCCGCACCCCGAGCGCGCCGCGCGCATCGTCGCGGTCGAGCAGGAGCTCGAGCGCCGCGACTGGCTGGGGTGGGAGCGGCGGCTCTCGCCGGCGGTCGACCGCGCGACGCTCGAGGCCGTCCACACGCCGCGCTACGTCGCCAGCATCGAGGCGCTGAGCGCGGCGGGCGGCGGCATGATCGACCTCGACACGGTCTGCTCGCCGGGCTCGTTCGTGGCCGCGTTGCACGCGGCCGGCGGCGCCGTCGCCCTCGTGGACGCGCTCATGGGCGGTGAGGCGCGGGCGGGCGCCGCGCTGCACCGCCCGCCCGGCCACCACGCCGAGGCCGCCGAGGGGATGGGCTTCTGCCTGTTCAACTCGATCGCCGTCGCGGCCCGCCACGCGCTCGACGCCGACGGCGCCGAGCGTGTGCTCGTGTTCGACTGGGACGTCCACCACGGCAACGGGACGAACGACATCTTCCGATCCGACCCCGACGTCCTCTACGTCTCGCTCCACGAGTCCCCGCTGTATCCCGGCACGGGCGCGGCGGCCGACGTCGGATCGGGCCCGGGCTTCGGGTTCTCGCTGAACCTGCCGGTCCCCGGGGGATCGGGCGACGCGACATGGTGCTCGCTGGTCGACCACGTCGTCGTCCCGGTCGGCCGCGACTACGCGCCCTCGCTCGTCCTGCTCTCGGCGGGCTTCGATGCCCACATCGACGACCCGCTCGCCGGCTGCGCGGTCTCCGACGCCGGCTTCGTGGCGATGGCCGGCAGCATGCGCCGGCTGGCCGACGAGCTCGACGTGCCGATCGGCCTCGTCCTCGAGGGCGGCTACGAGCTCGAAGCGCTCGCCCGCTCGCTGGCCGCCGTGCTCGAGGTCCTCGGCGCGGCGTCGGCGCCGGCGCCCGACCACCTCCTCGCCGTCGACCCGCTCGCCGCACAGACGCGGGCGCGACTGGCCACCCGCTGGCCGGCGCTCGCCTGAGCGGGCGCCGGCGGCCGTGCGCTGCTAGCCGTCGGCCGCGGACGCCGCGGTCGGGCCCGGTCGCGTCAGGGCGTCGGCGTGCTCGTCGCGGGCGGCACGGTGGTCGCCGGCGGCGCGGGCTGGGCCGGGGAGGCCGGCGCGGGGGCCGAGGTGGCGGTCGCCGGCGGCGCGGGGGCCGAGGTGGCGGTCGCCGGCGGCGCGGGCTGGGCCGGGGAGGCCGGCGCGGGGGCCGAGGTGGCGGTCGCCGGCGTGACCGGCGCGTCGTCGTTCGTGAGCGCCACGAAGGCGACGGCGAGGGCCGCCAGCGCAAGCGCCGCGACGACCGCGGTGACGGCGAGCGGCAGCCGCCAGTTCGGCGTCGGCACGAGGCGCGTGCGGGCCGCGTCGCCGCAGCGCAGGCACCAATCCTGCTCGGGGCCGACCGGTGTCCGGCAGCGCGGGCAGGCGATCGTCCCGGGCGCCTGGGCGCTCACGGGTCGGCGCCCTCGCGGGCGTCGGTGTCGCCGCCGCGCGCCGGCTCCATGACCGTCGTCGGCTGCTCGCCCTCGTCGGGCCGGAACTCGGGGACGGGGCCCTCCGCCGGCTCAGGTGGCGCCGGCGCCGGCGCCGGCAGCGGCGGCGGCGTGACCGAGGGGGCGGGGGAGGCGAGGCCGCCCGCGGCCTCGCCGATGTCGGCGACCGCACGGGGGCCGCGGAGCTGCAGGCCGCACGACGAGCAGAAGCGAGCCTCGCTGGCGTGCAGCGCCCCGCAGCGCGGGCACGCCGAGACGCCCGGCTCGCGCAGCTCCGTGATCGGCCGGCGGTCGTCCAGGACGCGCTCGAGCGCGCGCAGCTCGCTGTCGACCGCGGCGATGGCGGTGAGCTTGCCGCTGACGAGCTCCTCGTTGGGCCGGTTGAAGCGCTGCTGGTCGAAGAGCAGGCCGCCGAGGTCGCGGAAGCCGAGCTCGCGTACCCGCCGCAGGTAGCGCAGCCGCCGCCGCGCCCGGCCGCGCGTGCGGAACGTGGGCCGCCTCGCCTCGACCGGGTCGACGCCGGCGGGGACCGTCGGGCCCTCGAGGGCCGGCAGCGCGGAGGTCGTGCGCTCGACGGGGGCCGTCGCGCCCGCGTCGGTGTCGGGCTCGGGTGCGGGTTGCGGGGCGGCCTCGGCGCGCCGGCGGCGGATGAGCTGCAGCGGGCCCTTCATGCGGAAACGGCGCCGGTGAGCGGCGCCTTCGCGACGGACGGTACCAACTCGCTCCAGGCCGCGAGCACGCGCAGGGCCATGCGCCGCGCCGACCACAGCCCGGCGCGCTCGCGCCCCGCGACACGCGGATCGGGGGCGCCGAGATGGGGCCCGAGCGCGGCGCGCCATGCGGTCGCGTCCCACGGCGCGCAGAGGGTCCCCGCGACGCCGTCGAGCGCGACGCGATGGACGCCGACGGGGGTCGCGAGGACGGGCACGTCGCAGGCCAGCGCCTCGAGCACCGCGAGCCCGAAGCCCTCGTGCTCGGAGGGGACGAGGACCGCGTTGGCGGCGTTGACGCGCAGCGGCACCTCGTCCGGCGCGACCCGCCCGAGCGTGAGCAGCCGCGCGTCGCCGGCGGCCTCCCGCGCGCGGTCGAAGCGCTTGCCGGCGCGGGCCGGATCGGCGGGGAAGAGCACGCAGGGCTCGTCGGGGGCGAGGCCCAGGCGCTCGCGCGCGTGGGCGCGAGGCACCGGGCCGAAGCGGTCGAGGTCGACGCCGCAGGGCAGCACGGCGACGCGCCGGGCCCGCCCACGTCGCGGCCGGACCTCGGCGACGAGCTCGGCGCTCACGGCCGCGACGAGGTCGACGAAGGGCAGAGCCGCCCGCGTGATCGCCCGCGAGCGGGGGTGGCGAACGTCGGTGCCGTGGAGCGTCACCGCGAGCGGCGCGCCGCGCAGAGCGAGCGCGGGCCACGCCGTCAGGCCGAAGTGGGCGTGGACGACGTCGAAGTCCTCGCCGCGGTGGGCCCGGCGCAGGTCGCGGGCGGCGCGCGCGTAGCCCTTGGGCCCGAACGCGAAGACCTCGACCTCGACGCCGTCGAGCGCGCGCAGCGCGCGCACCTGGTCGCGGACGAACGAGCCGCGGCCGGGGGCGTCCGCGGAGGGCCACATGTTCGTGATGATCAGGGCACGCACGCGTGGCTGATTCTCCACAGACTCGTCCTTTCGCCGTCACACGTTCGCGTGCAGCATCCGCCTCGACCAGGACAACGACGCCGAGGAGGCGCCAGATGGGCTACCGGATCATGGGTCGCGCGCACGTCGCGACGCTGCGGGCGCGCGAGCGGCTCGCCGACCCCAGCGGGCAGGGGACGGTCGAGTACGTCGCGCTGATCCTGCTCGTCGCGGGCGTGATGGCCACCGTCGTCGCGTTCGCGAGCAAGGCGAAGGGCGAGACGATCGCGACGACGGTCGTGCAGAAGCTCAAGGATGCGATCGAGGGCGTGGGCAAGAAGGGGTAGGCCGTACGTCACCCGGCGGACGACCGGGGCGGGCGCCTACCATGGCCCCGTGGCGTCCCGCCCCGCCGATCCCCGCGCGCGCCCGATCGCCGTCTTCGACTCCGGCGTGGGCGGGCTGACCGTCCTGCACGAGCTGCTCGTCTCGCTGCCGCACGAGGACTTCGTCTACCTCGGCGACACGGCCCGCTTCCCGTACGGCCCGCGCGAGCCGCGCGAGCTCGAGCGCTTCGGCGTGGAGATCGCAGAGGAGCTGCTCGCGCGCGGCGCCAAGCTGCTCGTCGTCGCCTGCAACAGCGCGGCAGCCGCTGCGCTCCCCGCGTTGCGGCGACGCATGATGGAGACGACGCTCGGGGTCGAGGTGCTGGCCGTCGTGCGCCCTGAGGCCGTGCAGGCGGTCGCGGCGACGCGCAACGGGCGCATCGGGCTGCTGGCGACGACGGCCACGGTGCGCAGCGGGGCGTACGCGGCGGCGCTCGCCGCGGTCGATCCGCACGTCGAGCTCGTGGCGGTCGCCTGCCCGGACCTCGCGCCGATGGTCCAGGACGGCTCGCCCTTCGACGAGGGCGTGGTCGAGACCGTGCGCGGTTACGTCGCGCCGCTGCGCGAGGCCGGCGTCGACACCGTCGTCCTCGGGTGCACCCATTTCCCGCTCGTGCGCCCGCTGCTGCAGCGCATGCTGGGCCGCGGCGTCGAGCTCGTCACCTCCGGCCACGCGCTCGCCCGCCAGGTCGAGCACGCCCTGCGTACGCGTGGGCTGGGCAATCCGCGGACCGGCGAGGGCGCCTATCGCTTCCTGTGCACGGGCGACGCCGACGCCTTCCGCGCGCTTGGCACCCGTTTCCTGCAGCTGCCCCTCGGCGACGTCGAGCACGTCGCGCTGCGCGCCGAGGCGGCGGCGTGACCCCCGGCGCGCGCCGGGACGGCCGCGCGCCCGACGCGCTGCGTCCGACGACGATCGAGCCGGGCTTCGTGGAGAGCGCCACCGGCTCGGTGCTCGTCGCGATGGGCGGCACGCGCGTGATCTGCACGGCGTCGCACGAGGCCGGCGTGCCGCGCTGGCTCAAGGGCGCGGGGCGCGGCTGGGTCACGGCCGAGTACGGGATGCTCCCGGCCTCCACCGGCGAGCGCAAGCCGCGCGACGTCAGCCGCGGGCGGCCCGACGGGCGCACGGTCGAGATCCAGCGGCTGATCGGGCGGGCGGCCCGCGCGGTCGTCGACTTCGAGGCCCTCGGCGAGCAGACGATCTACCTCGATTGCGACGTCCTCACCGCCGACGGCGGCACCCGCTGCGCCTCGATCACCGGAGCGTACGTGGCCCTCGCGCTCGCGGTCCGCGCCCTGCGCGACGCGGGGCGGCTCGGGCGCTCGCCGCTGACGGGCTCGGTGGCGGCGGTGTCGTGCGGCATGGTCGGCGGGGTGGCGCTGCTCGACCTCGACTACGGCGAGGACTCCAGCGCCGAGGTCGACGCGAACGTGGTCATGACCGGCGACGGCGGCCTCGTCGAGGTGCAGGCCACGGCCGAGCGCACGCCGCTCTCGCGCGCGAGCCTCGACGAGCTGCTCGCGCTCGCGGCCGCCGGCATCGAGCACCTGCGCGCCGTGCAGGGCGCCGTGCTCGCCGCGTGAGGCTCGTCCTGGCCAGCCGCAACGCGCACAAGGTGCGCGAGCTGGAGGCGCTCATGGAGGGCATCGAGCTCGACCCGCTGCCGGCCGGTGTGCAGCTCCCGCCCGAGACGCAGACGACATACGCCGGGAACGCGCTCGCCAAGGCGCGCGCGGCCGCGACGGCGGTCGGCCGCCCGGCGATCGGCGACGACTCGGGGATCGAGGCGGCGGCCCTCGGCGGGCGCCCCGGCGTGCGCTCGGCGCGCTTCGCCGGGAACGGCGCCACGGACGCCGAGAACCTCGCCCTGCTCGTCGCGCGGGCGCCGCCCGGCTCGGGCCTGCGCTACGTCTGCGCGCTGTCCTACGTCGATCCCGCGACGGGCGTCGAGCACCTCGTCGAGGGCACGTGCGACGGGACCGTCGCACCGGTGCCGCGCGGCGAGGGCGGCTTCGGCTACGACCCCGCGTTCGTGCCCGACGACCTCGCCGACGGTCGGACGATGGCCGAGCTCGCGCCGGCCGAGAAGGCGGCCATCAGCCATCGCGGGCGCGCCGCGCGGGCGCTCGCGGCCCGGCTCGCGACGGTTCAACCGAACTGAACGCCCGTCGATCACCGCCGGGCCGCGTTCTCGACCGCGCCCGCTCAGAACAGGTTGATGGCCGCCGACGCGCCCACGGCGAGCACGACGGCCGCGTAGCCCTGGTAGCCCGAGACGAGCAGGAGCACGGCGGCCACGGCGCATACGCCGACCGTGACGAGCCAGGCGATGCGCCCGAGGTTCACGGCCGTATCGTCCCAGGCGCCGATGACGCCCGCCCTGCGCCCCGAGACCGCGTTGGCCTGGCTGCGCTCGATGTCGACCGACCTCGAGGCGGCCGTCGTGCTCGACGCGCGGGGGCGGGTCCTGGCCGGCGACGCGGCGCTCGGCGCGCGCGTCGCCGCGGGGGACCGTGCGCTGCTGCTGGCGCGCTCGGCGAGCCACGTCGTCGCCGTGCAACCCGGCCGGGGGGCGTTCCGGCGCCTCCTCGAGCTCGACGTCGGGATGGCGCTCGCGGCGCTCGAGCGCCCGTGACGTCGGCGCGCCCGGCTCACGTCGTGGCCGCAACCAGCGCGTTTGACGGCCAGGTGGGCCGGAAACCGGCATCAGGACGGGCTTTGCGAGCCATCATCGCGTCCAGCGCCGTTGATAGCGTCCGGGCGCACGCGATTCCGAACGAGGAGCAGAACGTGACGAAATCAGAGTTCGTCGACCAGGTTGCCAACCGGGCCGACCTCGGTAAATCGGACGCCGGCAAGGCGGTCGACGCGGTGCTCGACACGATCCAGGAGACGTTGCAACGCGGCAGCGACGTGACGTTCTCAGGGTTCGGCAAGTTCCACGTTGCCGAGCGCGGCGCCCGCCAGGGCGTACATCCCCGGACGGGCGAGCCGATCGAGATCGCGGCCTCCAGGGTGCCGCGTTTCAGCGCCGGCTCGGGCCTCAAGAAGGCCGTCAACGGCTGACGCGCCCGCGCCACCGACGGGCACGCCACGAGCGACCGCGGCCGCCGTCCGGTCGTTCGGCGACCGACTCGCCGGTGCCGTGTCCGAGCGCGAGTCCCAGATCGTCCTCGGGCTCGACCCCGACCCCGGGCGCCTGTGGCCGGGGGCCGTCGAGGCGGCGCCGCCCGGCGGCGCGGCCGGCGAGCGCGGGGCCGCGGCGGTGGCCGCCCACTGCCGTGCGGTCATCGACGCCGCCGGGCCCGCATGCGTCGCGGTCAAGCCGCAGCTCGCCTGCTTCGAGCGCCTCGGCGCCGCGGGCTGGGCGGCCCTCGCCGCCGTCGTCGACCACGCTCACGCGGCCGGCCTGCTCGTGCTCGCCGACGCCAAGCGCGGCGACATCGACGTGAGCGCTACCGCCTACGCGCAGGCCCTGACCGGATCGACGCCGACGCCGTTCGGCCCCGTGGCCGGGCTCGGGGCCGACGCGTTCACGGCCAGCCCCTACCTCGGCCGCGACGCGCTCGCGGCCGTCATCGCGGTCACGCGCCCCGCGGGGGCCGGGGTCTTCGTCCTCGTGCGCACGTCGAACCCCGGCGCACGCGACCTGCAGGAGCTCGAGCTCGCGGGCGGGGGCTCGGTCTGGGAGCGCGCCGCTGGGCTCGTGGACGAGCTCGGCGAGGCGGGCGACGCGCGGCTGGCGGACGTCGGGGCCGTGACCGGGGCCACGGCCCCCGAGCGCCTCGGGCGAATGCGCGAGCTCATGCCGAAGGCGATCTTCCTGCTCCCCGGCGTGGGGGCGCAGGGCGGCCGCGTCGAGGATCTCGCGCCCGCCTTCGCCGCGCACCGGGCAGGCGGCCTGGTCGCCGCCTCGCGCTCGATCGTCCACGCCGACGCGACGCGCGGCGGCTCTCCGGCCGCGGCTGCGCGCGCCGAGGCCGAGCGCCTGCGGGAGGCGACCTGGGCCCTCGCGTAGGCCCGCGGGCCTATGCTCTGCGTCCTTGCCATGGCCTCCCGCCGCAGCCCAGCTCGCTGGCTGGCGCCGATCGCGCTGCTGGCGTGCGCCGTCGCCGTCTACACCGTCGTGCACGGTGGACTGCGGGACACGGACGGGGGCTCGAGCTCGAAGTCGGCCGCCACGGCGAAGAGCACCGGTCAGGCCAAGCGCGGCGCCAAGCGCAAGCGCCGCTACGTCGTCAAGGCCGGCGACACGCTCTCGGCGATCTCGATCAAGACCGGCGTGCCGCTCGAGACGATCCAGCGCCTCAACCCCGGCCTGGACGCGCAGACGCTGCGCACCGGGCAGAAGGTCAAGCTCCGGCAGTGACGAGGCCGGGCCGCCCCGCGCCGGCCGCGCTCGTCGTGGTCGCGCTCTCGCTGGTCGCCGCCCTCGGCGCGCCCGCCGGCGCGGGCGCGGCCCCCGCCGTCCGCGCTCCTGCGGCGATCCTCGTCGAGCCGGCGACCGGCGACGTCGTCTTCGCCCGCGCCCCCCGGGCCGAGCGGCCGATCGCGTCGACCACGAAGCTCATGACCGCCCTGCTCGCGCTCGAGCGCCTCGACCTGTCCGACCGCGTGAGCGCGATCGGCTACCGCGCGCTGCCGGCCGAGTCGGTCATCGGGCTGCGCGCTGGCGAGCGGCTCTCGGTCGCGGACCTGCTGCGCGGGATGCTCCTGGCGAGCGCCAACGACGCCGCGGCGACGCTCGCCGCCCGCGTGGGCGGCACGCAGGCGCGCTTCGTCGCCCTCATGAACCGCCGCGCGCGCCGCCTCGGCCTGAAGCGGACTCGCTACGCCAACCCGATCGGGCTCGACGCTCCCGGCGCGTACTCGAGCGCCGAGGACCTCGTGAAGCTCACGCTGATCCTGCGCCGAAGCCGCTTCTTTGAAGAGGTCACCGATCTCCCGCGGGCGACGCTGCGCACCGGCTCGCGCGCTCGCACGATCGTCAATCGCAACGACCTCGTGCGCGAGGTACCCGTCGTCGACGGCGTCAAGACCGGTCACACGCTCCAGGCCGGCTACGTCCTCGTCGGCTCGGCCTCCCGTCGCGGGGTGACGCTGATCTCGGCCGTGCTCGGCGAGCCGAGCATCGCGGCGCGCGACGCCGACTCGCTCGCGCTCTTGCGCTTCGGGCTGCGCCGTTACCGTCGCGCGACCGCCGTGCGACGCGGGACCACGTACGCGACCGCGGGCCTCGCGCATCGCGACGGCACGGTCGACCTCGTGGCCACGCGCTCCGTGCGGCGCACGACGCGACGCGGCGAGCGGCTCGTGCGCCGCGTCGTCGGCGCCCCGCGCGAGGTCGACGGCCCGCTGCCCGCCCGCACGCGCCTGGCGACGCTCGCGGTGCGCTCGCGCGGGAGGACCGTCGCGCGCGTCCCGCTCGTCACCCGGTCCGCGGTGGCGCGCGCGACGGTCGTCGACCGCGCGGGCGGCATCTTCAGCCGCACGCTCCTCGTCGTCGTGGCGGCGGTCGCCCTCCTTATGCTCCAGGTCGTGCTCGTGCGACGCCGCGCCCAGCGCCGGCGCCGCGCCGAGGGCTCGCGAGTCGCATGATCATCACCGTCACCCTCAACGCGGCGATCGACAAGTCCCTCTCGGTGCCGAACTTCCGGCTCGGCCGCCGGCACCGGACGGTCGAGCAGCGCACGATGCCCGGCGGCAAGGGCGTCAACGTCGCACGGACGCTGAAGACGCTCGGCCAGCCCGTCATCGCCACGGGCTTCGCGGGCGGCCCGACCGGCACGCGGATCGTCGAGCAGCTCACCGACGAGTCGATCCTCAACGACTTCGTGCGCATCCGCGAGGAGTCGCGGACGAACACCGCCGTCCACGACCCCACGAGCGGCGCGACGACGGAGATCAACGAGCGCGGCCCGACGGTGAGCGCGAAGGAGGTCGAGCTCTTCCGCGACAAGCTCCTGTACCTGGCGCGCGGGGCCGACGTCGTCGTCTTCGCGGGCTCGCTGCCGGGCGGCGTGGAGCCCGAGCTCTACGCCCAGCTCGTCAGGGAGCTGCGCAAGCTCGGCGTCCAGACCGTCGTGGACGCGGACGGCGACCCGATGCGCCTCGCCGTCCGCGCCGAGCCGGACGTGATCTCGCCCAACGTGCTCGAGGCCGAGGAGCTCGTCGGGCACGAGTTCAACGACGACGAGGAGCGCCTGATCGCGGTGCGCGAGATGGTCATGCTCGGCGCCCGCGAGGCGATCATGACCCTGCCCGACGGCTGCGTCGCGTCCGTGCTCGTCGACGGCGCGCCGGCGCTGCACCGCGTCTGGGTCTCGCCGCGCGAGGCGGTGGCCGCCGTCGGCGCCGGCGACGCCTTCCTCGCGGGCTTCGTCGCCGCCCGCTACACGGGCGGCGACGCCGCCGAGTGCCTGCGCTTCGGCGTGGCGTGCGGCGCGGAGTCCACGCAGCGACTGGGGGCCGGCCTGATCGACTCGCGCGAGGTCGAGCGCATCCTCGGCGAGATCGACGTCCAGCGGCTCGAGGCGCCCGCCGAGGTGCCCTGAGCGCCTGGCGGCGCGGGGGCCGATGCTATCCTCGCGGGCACGTGGTTGCCGCCCCCACAGCCGCGTTCGAGCGCTTCCCCGACCCCGCCTGCGCGCGGGGTCTTCTCGTCCGCCCGCGACCCTAGGATGCCCTGATGGAGATCGAGATCGGCCGCGGCAAGAAGGCCCGGCGCGCGTATGGCTTCGACGACATCGCGATCGTGCCGTCGCGGCGCACGCGCGACCCCGACGACGTCGACATCTCGTGGAAGCTGGGGCCGTACCGGTTCGAGCTGCCGCTCCTGGCCTCGGCCATGGACGGCGTCGTCTCACCCGCCACCGCGCACCTGGTCGGGCGCCTCGGCGGCCTCGCCGTACTGAACCTCGAGGGCATCTGGACGCGCTTCGAGGACGCCGACGCCGAGCTCGAGCGCATCGCCCGGCTCCCGAAGGAGCTCGCGACCCGCGAGCTGCAGGCGATCTACCGGGAGCCGCTCAAGCCCGAGCTGATCGCGCAACGCGTGCACGAGCTCAAGGCCGAGCCCGGTGTCGTGGCCGCCGCCTCGCTCTCGCCGCAGCGCGTGAGCCGGTATTACGAGCTCGCGCTCGAGGCCGGTCTCGACATCCTCGTGATCCAGGGGACGGTCGTCTCGGCCGAGCACGTGTCGGAGAACACGACGCCGCTCAACCTCAAGCAGTTCGCGCGCGAGGTCGGGGTCCCGGTCATCGTCGGCGGCTGCGCGTCATACCAGACGGGCCTGCACCTCATGCGCACCGGCGCGGCCGGCGTGCTCGTCGGCGTCGGGCCCGGCGCGGCGTGCACGACGCGCGGCGTGCTCGGCATCGGCGTCCCGCAGGCGACGGCGATCGCCGACGTCGCCGGCGCTCGCTCGACGCACATGCTCGAGACCGGCGAGTACGTGCAGGTGATCGCCGACGGCGGCATGCGCACCGGCGGCGACGTGTCGAAGGCGATCGCCTGTGGCGCGGACGCGGTCATGGTGGGCTCGCCGCTGGCGCGCGCCTACGAGGCGCCCGGCCACGGATTCCACTGGGGGATGGCGACGTTCCACCCGACGCTTCCGCGCGGCGCGCGGGTGCAGACGGTGCAGAACGGCACGCTCGAATCGATCCTCGTCGGCCCCGCGCACGAGAACGACGGCACGTTCAACCTGATGGGGGCGCTGAAGACCTCGATGGCGACGTGCGGCTACAAGGACCTCGCCGAGTTCAACCGGGCGGAGCTCATGATCGCCCCGGCGCTGCAGACCGAGGGCAAGGCGCTCCAGGCCGCGCAGGGCGTGGGCATGGGCTCGCGCGGCGCGGGGGCCGGGGCGCACCCGGACGACCGCGAAGGCGCGCCGCCCGCCCCGGTCGAGAAGACCCCGGCGATCGCGTAAGGGCCGGTGGGCGAGCACGGCGTCGTCACCGAGGCCACCGCCGGCACCGAGCTCGCCGACGAGAGCGCCCCGGTCGAGATCCCGCGCGCGGTCGACGAGGTCATCGTCCTCGACTTCGGCGGCCAGTACTCGCAGCTCATCGCCCGCCGGGTGCGCGAGTGCGGGGTCTTCAGCGAGCTCCTGCCCCACCACGTCGGCACCGAGGAGATCGTGCGACGGCGCCCGAAGGGCCTGATTCTGAGCGGCGGCCCGGCCTCCGTCTACGCGCCCGAGGCGCCGCGGCTGGACCGCGCGCTGCTCGAGCTCGGGATCCCCGTGCTGGGCATCTGCTACGGGATGCAGCTGCTCGCGCTCAACCTCGGCGGCCGCGTCGAGGGCGCCGAGGTGGGGGAGTTCGGGCGCTCGCAGCTCACCGTGCACGATCCGGGCACGCTGCTGGCCGGCCTGCCCGCCGAGCAGTCGTGCTGGATGTCGCACCGCGACACCGTCTTCGCCGCGCCGCCGGGCTTCGCTGCGCTGGCCTCGTCGACGGCCTCGCCGGTGGCGGCGTTCGAGTCGCGTGAGCGCGGCGTCTACGGGATCCAGTTCCACCCCGAGGTCGTCCACACGCCCTACGGCCAGGAGGTGCTGCGGCGCTTCCTCGTCGACGTCTGCGGCAGCGCGGCGACGTGGTCGCCGGCCTCGATCGTCGAGGGGCAGATCGCCCGCGTCCGGGCCCAGGTCGGCGACGCGAGGGTCATCTGCGGGCTCAGCGGCGGCGTCGACTCGAGCGTCGCCGCGCTCCTCGTGCACCGTGCGATCGGCGACCAGCTCACGTGCGTCTTCGTCGATCACGGCCTCATGCGCAAGCACGAGGGCGAGCAGGTCGTCGCGGCCTTCCGCGACACCTTCGGCGTCCCGCTCGTGGCCGTCGACGCGGAGGCGCGCTTCCTCGAGCGGCTCGCCGGCGTCACCGACCCCGAACGCAAGCGCAAGCTCATCGGGACCGAGTTCATCCGCGTCTTCGAGGAGGAGGCCGCGCGCATCGGCGACGCGCGCTACCTCGTCCAGGGGACGCTGTACTCCGACGTCATCGAGTCGGGCGGAGGCACGGGCGCGGCGACGATCAAGTCGCACCACAACGTCGGCGGCCTGCCCGACGACCTGCGCTTCGAGCTCGTCGAGCCGCTGCGCGCGCTCTTCAAGGACGAGGTCCGCGCGGTCGGCGCCGAGCTCGGGCTGCCCGAGCGCCTCGTGTGGCGCCAGCCGTTCCCGGGCCCCGGCCTGGCGATCCGGATCGTCGGGGGCGAGGCGACCAAGGCGCGCCTGGACCTCCTGCGCGACGCCGACTTCATCCTCCAGGACGAGATCCGTCGGGCCGGCCTGTACCGCGAGCTGTGGCAGTCCTTCTGCGTCCTGCCCGACATCCGCACGGTCGGCGTCCAGGGCGACGAGCGCACGTACGGCCAGGTCGTGGTGATCCGGGCGGTGACGAGCGACGACGCGATGACCGCCGACTGGGCGCGCCTGCCCTACGACCTGCTCGAGCAGATCGCCGCGCGGATGATCGGCGAGCTGCGCGAGGTCAACCGGGTCGTGCTCGACATCACGTCGAAGCCCCCCGGCACGATCGAGTGGGAGTAGGCCGGGCGGGCGCTGTTCGCGCCCGACGTCGCTGGTCGGGCGGGACCGGATCGCGGGCCTGCCGGACGCGCTTCGCGCCGAGTGTCCGGCAGACCCGCGCCCGTCCCCGCCTCGACCTGCGCGCACGCGCCGCGCACGCGCGTCGCTCGCGAGCGCGCGTGAGCTCGCCACCATCGCCGTTGCCGGTGCCCGGCTCCTTGGTGCCTCGCCTCGGCGCGATGGCCGGGCACCCTCGGTCGATGGCCGCCGATGCTCGGCCATCGACGCCCGCACCCGTGGTCGACGAGCAGGCGTGGGTGGCCGGCTCCACCGGACATCGCCTGCTCAGGATCGGGGGTGCCGCCTAACGGCGGCCGCCGGCGCACGGCGATGTCAGGCGCACGCGCCCTCGCGCGAATGTGCGACCGCATGCGTCGCAGACCGGCCCCACCCATCAGCGCGCGCGAGAGGAAGAGGAGATGGACCGCACACCGGCCCGAATGCTGCGATGTAAAGGCACCACGAGCGTGTTATCGGGAGCTTCTTCCGCAGCTCTCCGGTCGTTCTGATCACGTGGCTCAGAAGCGCTTCAGCGGGTGGTGAGCGGATCCGACGCGCATGGCGCCAACGCCACCCGACCGAAGCTCTGAGTGGAAGGCGGCAGGGAGAAGCGGCTCGCGACAGTGGCATGTGTCGGGCTTGCATTTCGCGCAAAGGAACACTCGCGCGACGCTGCTGGCCCCCGACGCGTGGCGTGGTCGGCTGCAGGGGCTCAACGACCGTGGCGAGGTGATCCCTTTGGATCTCAATAATTGGATCATCTCGCCAGTCCGTAGCCGGCCGCCGGCATCCTCTTATCGATGTGTCGCCGATGAACCAGCCTGAACAGGGAGCTCCCCAGTCAGAAGCCCAAGGCCAGACTCCTGATTCGCGCCCAGGCGTGAGCCCGTACGCGACCGGTGGAGGGGGCGTAATGCTCGAACGCCGACTGGGCGCGTGGTATCTCGCTCTGCTGCTCACGGGCGAAACGGCTCCAGAGCTTGGAGATGATCGGCACGTCACGAGCGTCGACTTCCAGCAGGCTCCACGCGTTGCCGTCGACGACCTCGTTGTCTCCTCGGCTCGGGCGGACGAAGCGACGCCGAGTCTGCGCCTGGCGCTTGGCGTGCGTCGGCGGCCGAATCTTGTCCGAAGCGACGAGAGCGCGAAAAGGCTCATCGTCGAGTACGTGCGCGCGCTCTTGCAGACGCCGGAGGATGGGCGCGAGCACAGACTCGGGCTCGCGGTCGCCGGTACGCAGACGCAGACGACGCAGCTCGCCGAGCTCACCGTCTCGGCACGCAGCCAGCGGAACGCATCCGAGTTCTTTGAGCTGCTTCGTACGCCAAACCGGTTCGAGAAGGCACTCATCGACCGCCTCGCCCACGTGGAGGACCTCATAAAGCACGCGCTCGAAAAGCTCGGAACGGCGAAGCCGCAGGCGCCCGTCGTCGAGCTGCGGACTTGGCAGCTGCTGCGCCGCCTGTGGGTGATCGCGCCGCGGCTCGAAGAGCCGGACATTGGCGACTGGGCGGCCCTGCAAAACCGACTCATCAACGTGGCGCGCGGCCGGGACCTCGCCGGCGCAGGCCGCCTGCGCGACCTGTTAGAAGTCTTGGCTGGCCAGTACGCCCCGCGCGCGGCAACCGTCGATGCCACCCTTCTGCGCCGAGAAGTCCATGCGCTGCTGCAGTCTGGGCGCCGGCGCCACGATCAGGGCTGGCAACTGCTCGAACAGATGCAGCGCCTCGCTCTCGATGCAGCGCGCAACCAGATTGGGGGCGGAGAGACGTCGTTCGCTCTTGACCGCAGCAGCGATGCCCGTGCGCTCATCGCTGCGGCGGACGCTTCGGCGGCCACCGTCGTCGGCGGCGACTCGGGAGTCGGTAAGAGCTCCCTCGCGCTGGCTGCCGCCGCCCAAGTCGTCGAAGACGCCGGCGGCGAGGCGCAGGCAGTTTGTCTGAATCTCCGGCAACTGCCCCACAACTGGCTTGAGCTATTCGGGCGCCTCGGCGCCTCGCTGGCCGATGTGCTCTCGGAGCTGAGCGCACCGCGCCGGTACCTGGTCGTCGACGGGGCCGACGCCGCGGCGGAGTCCAAGCGCGATGTCTTCTCCTACGTCATCGACGCAGCCAAGGCGAGCGATGTCAAGCTTGTTGTCGCCACCTCCAACGACGTGCGGCCGGTCATCCGCGATCTGCTCGGTGAGCGGTTCGGCGCAAACCACGTCGGCAGCTACGAAGTCTCACAGCTAAGCGACGAGCGGCTGACCGAGATCGTCACCGCCTTCCCGGGCCTGCGACACTTGGCCGAGACCCCGCGCTCTCGTGAGCTGCTGCGCCGGCTCGTCGTTATCGACCTCCTCGTCCGCAGCGGGATTGCGGGGCTGCCGCTCAGCGACGCCGACGCCATGCGCGAGATCTGGACGGGCCTGGTTCGTCGACGCGAGCAACGCGATCGTGGCCTCCCGGACGCCCGTGAGCAGGTGATGCTGCGAGTGGCCGCGCACGCGCTGAGCGGCAAGCCGGCCGCTGAGCTCGACCCGAGCGCCCTCGATGGCCTACGTCAAGACGGACTGCTTCGCAGCGTGCACGACAACCCGTGGGAGCTTGTGCCCGAGTTCGCTCACGACGAGATCCGCCGCTACGCGGTCGCTCGTGTCCTGCTCGCGAGCGGCGACCTCGGCGTCGCGGTCGATCGGGCGAACGCGCCGCGGTGGGCCCTCTCGGCGGCGACACTCGCCGCGCAGGTCGTCCTGGCCCAGCCTGAAGGTACGTACGCGCCGCTGCGCGGCCGTCTGGCGACACAACAGGCGTCTTTCGACGCGGTCGCTGCCGCCCACGGCGCGCGATGGGCCGACGTGCCGGACGAGGCGCTGCTGACCCTCGGCGACCCTGCGCCGGTGCTGGCGGACGCTTGGCCTCAGCTGCGGGCCGGAGACCGCTCAGGTCTTGCGCGACTGCTGCGCGTGCTCGACCAGCGCCATCGCAAGGACGGGATCCTGGACCCGGTTGTCGCTCACCCCGTCGTCGTCTTGCTGCTCGAGGAGGTCGCGCCCTGGCGCGGCTCCGAGGGAGCCGCGGCACTCTTGCGCGAGTGGCTTTTCGGTCTCGTCGTCGCTGACGCGCCGGGGGGACTGCACCTCCGGCTGCGGCTGCAGCAGCGCATCGTCGACGTGTGCGAGCAGGCCCAGCGGCAACTCGACGCCGCCCGCCAGCAGGAGCAAGCCGCGCGCGCCGCCAGGAGCGCCGAGCAACAGGAACAAGACCGCGAGCGCGAAGAGCAAGAGGAGTCGCTAGCTCATGTCCTCGGGGTCGTCCGGCGGCGCAGGCGACGACCTCGGGACTTGCCGCGCGAACTGACCGACGAAACCGTGGTTGAGCTCCTGGCGCTGCTCGGCCCGGATCTCGGTGACGATGGCGAGCAGCTCCTGCGCCGGGTCGCCGCTGAGTCGCCGGTCCATCTCGCTCCGGCGCTAGAGAAGCCGGGCACCGGCCGAGCGCTGGGCACCTACGGTCGCGGTCTCCTGGCAGACCTGGTCGAGGCGTACTACCTCGACGAAGACGAGGACGGCTCGGGCTTCCACGAGGACGGGATTCGACGCCACTGCTTCGCTGGGATCGGTATCCCGATGACGGCCTGGTATCGCGGGCCGTTCAGGTCATGTCGGTAGAGGTGGTGTAACGGGCGCGTGGTAGGCCCGCCGAAGGAAGGGTCGGCCACCGCGGCGTCCAACTCGTCGGTCGATACCAGTCGATCGACGGAAGGAAGCACCACGATGGCCGAGAGCCGGATGATGACCCCTGCCGATGTTGTCGCCCAGGTGATGGGCGGCGAGCACGGCGATGTGTTGCGCGAGGCGGTCGCGCTGGTTGCCCGTGCGCTGATGGAGGCCGAGGTCTCCGCGCGGGTTGGCGCCGAGCACGGCGAGCGCTCGCCCGACCGGGTTGCGCACCGCAACGGCTACCGGCCCAGGGCGTGGGAGACGCGGGTCGGCGAGCTCGAGCTGTTGATCCCCAGGGTGCGCTCGGGCCCGGCGTACTTCCCGTCGTTTCTGGAGCCGCGCCGGCGCTGTGAGCAGGCGATCGTCGCGGTCGTGATGGAGGCCTACGTCAACGGCGTGAGCACCCGCAAGGTCGACCGGCTCGTCGAGCAGCTGGGCATCCAGGGCATGGACAAGGACCGCGTCAGCCGCCTGTGCTGCGAGCTTGACGAGCACGTCGAGGCGTTCCGCACCCGCCCGCTGGAGGGCGCCTACCCGTACCTGTGGCTGGACGCCAAGCAGCTGAAGGTGCGCGATCACGGCCGCGTGGTCTCCAAGGCGCTGGTCGTCGCCTACGCCGTCCACGAGAGCGGCCGGCGCGAGGTGATCGGCCTCGATCTCGGCGAGGTCGAGTCAGAGGCGTTCTGGGTCGAGTTCCTGCGCTCGCTGCGCGCGCGCGGCCTGGACGGCGTCCAGCTGGCGGTCTCCGATCATCACGAGGGCCTGAAGACCGCGATCGCCCGCGTGCTGGGCTGCCCGTGGCAGCGCTGCGCGGTGCACTTCGTCAGGGCGATGCACCAGCACTGCCGGCCCTCGCAGCGCGGGCTGGTCTCCGCCGCCCTGCGCGAGGTCTTCAACGCCGACAACCAAGAGCAGGCGCGCGAGCGCGTCACCCACGTCATCGAGCGCCTCCAGCCGGTCGCCCCGAAGGTCGCCCGGCTGCTCGCCGACGCCGAGGAGGACCTGCTGGCCTTCTACGCCTTCCCCGCCGCGCACTGGTCCAAGCTGCGCTCGACCAACCCGCTTGAGCGCGTCAACCGCGAGATCGGCCGACGCTCCGACGTCGTCGGGATCTTCCCCAACGACGCCGCCGCGATCCGCCTCGCCGGCGCCCTGCTCATTGAGCAAAACGACGAATGGCTCGTCGGCCGGCGCTACCTGTCAGACGAGAGCATGCGAATGGTTCTCTACGCGACCCTGGACCAGGAGAAGGATCCCGATCAGATCAACAACAACGAGGAGATGCTGCCCCTCGCCGCCTGAGAAGAGCACCAACGCCGACGAGCTGGCGTTACACCACAACCTGCGACTTGACTGCCGTTCATGTCGCTCTTTCAAACCGATCCGCGGCGCGGTATCGCTGTGCTCAACCGTCTGCTCAATCACGCCGCACGAGCCCGAGCACGGACCCTTGCCGGGCTGGGCGATCCGTGGGGTCACGCGAGCCAAGCCGACGTCGATCGCTACAGCGTCGAGCTGCGGCTGACGCGCCAGGTTCGAAGCTACGTCGGCGACGACCATGTCTGGCGCTGGTATCGCGGGACAGGCGTCGGGCCATATCCGTGCATGAGCGCGCTGCAGGCATTGGAGCGATATTGCGACCCGCTACTGTCGTCGAAAGTCGTCTCGCCCGAGTGGCTGGTCGCGCTGTTGCTCGACGGCTGCGAGAGCCTTGCAATGCCGGGGCTCGTCGTTGGGCTTCTCGTGCGCCACATCGAGTCTGCGGGCTCGCTTCTGGATTCCTTCTTCGCCGAGCCGATGGTCTGGCACCTCGAGTTTGTGCGGGTGACAGCCGAGTCAGGCGGGCTGGCGGCGAGCTCCGAAGGTCTGACTAATCCGGAGAGGCGGTCATGGTCTCTCCGCGAAGCCGCGATGTGGCTGACAATCCAAGCCGACTCTGAGCGGGCCGACGAGCTGCGTGCCGTCGGTGAACAACTTGTCGAGCGGGCGATCGAGTTCGCCGCCGCCGAGCGAGGCGACGATGCGAGATCCGGGCAGGAAAGTGAACACGTGACGGTGGTTCGCGGCTGGGCTAGCGCACTCGACCGCAGCGCATACAACGCTCGGGCGGCTGGCGACAGGGTCGTCATCGAGGTCTCGCCCCCACAAGACGTTCAGGCCGCGCTTGCTCCCGACAACGAGGATCTTCGTCGAGGCAACGAGGCTTTGCGCGTTCAGATGCGCTACTTCCGCGCGGCAGCTCCGCGTCGGGCTGACGCGCCGCCGCCCACAGCCGAGGAGCCGGCTGAGGACCTCCTAGTGGCGCAGCACCTTGTCGCCGACCCGCCGGAGCGCTCCGCGGTGGGCGTCGCCGAGATGGCAGCCGCGATCGCCGCCTATGCACTCCAAGCGCAGCTGTCCGGCGAGATCGAGCTCGACGAGCAAGTACGCAGGTTCGTCGTCGGGGTGATACTCGAAGTTGCCGAGCACGCCGGCACTCCGGATCCGTTCGAGTTCGAGGGCTCGCTCTTCGAGATGGGAGCTGACCGCGCGGCCGCGCGCTCCCTGCCGTGGTTGCTGTTGCCGGGGGCCGCTCCCCTGCGAGCCCTGGCCGCGGCCGATTCAGACGAGGCCGACCAGCACGTGGTTGCCGCCGGACTGCGTCTAGCTCGGGCGACCGCCATGGAAACTCGGCTGTATCTGGCCCGCGGTCTCGACGTCGTCTGGCGGACGCCGTGCCAGACCGAGGGCGAATGCCATCACCGACGCGGCTTACAGCTGGCCGTCGAGTCGATGCGCGACTGCGTGCTCGGCGAGTGGGCCGAGTCGCGTCGCCAGATCGAAAGCTTGGCCGATCCTGTCGTCGAGACGCTGGCGGCTGTGCCCGACATAGACATCTACGTCGCCAAGCTCGATGCCGCGATCCGCGCGTTTGGCGTCGCCGCGGTCTCTGACAACTGCATTTTGACGGAGGCTCGCCAGCTGCTAATCGAACTGCTCAGGGCGCAACGTCGCGGATTCGCGGCCCACGACGAGAACTACGACGATCGCGGCTCTTCCGCGCTCGTCGCCGCGCGAGCTCTGCTGGCGCTCGCCGGCGCTGGGGAAGAGCAGCCACTGCGCGAACACATAGCCGCCTACGCGGATCGCAGCTCGTACTTAAGCTCGCTGCTGCGTGCACTGGCGGCGGCAGCTGAGGAAACCGAGCAAGCCGCCCAGACCGCGCGGAAGCTGTGGCCGGCGATCATCGAGCAAGTCCTGCATCTCAACGCGTCGGGCCACCAGCTTCTTTCCGATCCCTACTACGGGGACCAGTCACTTGCGGCACTCGCCCCCACGACCACCGCCGACATTGAGTTCCTCTACCGGGAGGTCGCCGCCGAGGCGACGGGCTGGCGCGACCCGCTCGGCTGGCAGAAAGCGCTCGATGCGTGGATACCGGTCGCTGCCGGCCAGCCGAACTGCATCGACTCGTTCATCGCCATGGTGCGCGACCTCCCCCTCGAGCAGCAGCTCTCGTTCGCTCTTCCTCGCGTGGCGACGCTCGTCGACGGCGACGTCCAGGCGGCGGCCAATCGCAGCGACTTTTTGGCGGAGTGGCTCAAGGAATTGCGTGCGGGGGAGCTCGACACCGACAGCTTGGCGACCTGGCAGCGGCTGACCGACGCACTTGTGGTCGCAGGCAACCGGACCTTGGCGCCGTACTCGCAGTAGTGCGCCATGCCGGTGCATGCAAACGCGTCGCTATCGCTTTCGCGTGGTTCCGGTAGCGGCGTCGCGAGAGCCGTCGCGTGCCACCGCTGTCGCCGTGGACGACAGGCGAGAGGGGGGCGGCTAAAGGCGCACGCGATGAGCGCGCCGACGGCGAAACGTCGGGGTCAGTGTCAAGGATCACGCGATTTCCCCAGGTGTGATCACGAGAAGCTGCCTACGCGCTTCGTTCCCTCGCCCGGCTGGTGGGCATGAGGACGGCAATACGCGGTTCCGGGCGTTCGGGTGGGGGGTCAGAAGCGCGCGACGAGCCCCTTCACCGGGCGCCATCCCACCAGGGGAGCGAAGTGGATACCCCACCACGAGAACGTACGGCCAGGTCGTGGTGATCCGGGCGGTGACGAGCGACGACGCGATGACCGCCGACTGGGCGCGCCTGCCCTACGACCTGCTCGAGCAGATCGCCGCGCGGATGATCGGCGAGCTGCGCGAGGTCAACCGGGTCGTGCTCGACATCACGTCGAAGCCCCCTGGCACGATCGAGTGGGAGTAGGCCGGGCGGGCGCTGTTCGCGCCCGACGTCGCTGGTCGGGCGGGACCGGATCGCGGGCCTGCCGGACGCGCTTCGCGCCGAGTGTCCGGCAGACCCGCGCCCGTCCCCGCCTCGACCTGCGCGCACGCGCCGCGCACGCGCGTCGCTCGCGAGCGCGCGTGAGCTCGCCACCATCGCCGTTGCCGGTGCCCGGCTCCTTGGTGCCTCGCCTCGGCGCGATGGCCGGGCACCCTCGGTCGATGGCCGCCGATGCTCGGCCATCGACGCCCGCGCTTTGCGGTCCACGAGCAGGCCTGGGCGGCCGGCTCCACCGGACGTCGCTCGGTCGGGCCCGGGATGCCGCCCGACGGCGGCCGGCGGTGCACGACGAGGTCCATCGGCCCAGCTTCGCGCTTTGACGGACCGTTGACGGACGCGACCACGCACGCCGCCGAGGCTCCACACCATGACCACCACCACACCCACCCTCGACCAGGGCCGCCTCGACGCGATCCTCGGTCAGTTCGTCGCCGATCTCGGCGCCGCCCTCTCAGCCCCGCTCATCGTCCTCGGTGAGCGCCTCGGGCTCTTCTCCGCCATGGCCGACGGCGAGCCCGTCACGCCCGAGGCCCTCTCGGAGCGCACGCAGACCAGCGAGCGCTACGTCCGCGAGTGGCTCTCGGCGATGGCCGCGAGCGGCTACGTGACCTACGACGACGCGGCCGGCGCCTTCCACCTGACGCCCGAGCAGTCGGTGGCCTTCGCGCAGCCCGACAGCCCGGCCTACCTGCCCGGGGCCTTTCAGCTCGCGGCGGCGGTCGTGAAGGACGAGCCGCACATCGAGCGCGTCTTCCGCACGGGCGAGGGCTTCGGCTGGCACGAGCACGACCACGATCTCTTCCACGGCACCGAGCGCTTCTTCCGCCCCGGCTACACCGCCCATCTGGCGTCGGCGTGGATCCCGGCGCTCGAGGGCGTCGAGGAGAAGCTGCAGGCCGGTGCCGTCGTCGCCGACCTCGGCTGCGGCCACGGCGCGTCGACGATCCTCATGGCGCAGGCCTACCCGGCGTCGAGCTTCCTCGGCTCGGACTACCACGAGGCCTCGATCGAGCACGCGCGCCGCGCCGCCGAGCGGGCCGGCGTGGCCGACCGGGTGCGCTTCGAGGTCGCCGCCGCCGACTCGTTCAGCGGGAACGACTACGACCTCGCGTGCATCTTCGATGCGCTGCACGACATGGGCGACCCCGTCGGCGCCGCGCGCCACGTCCGCGAGGCGCTGGCATCCGACGGCACCTGGCTCGTCGTCGAGCCGGTGGCCGGGGACGCGCTGACCGACAACCTCAACCCGGTCGGGCGGATCTTCTACGCCTCCTCGACCTCGCTCTGCGTCCCCAACGCGCTCTCGCAGGGCGGGCACCGCGCGCTCGGCGCGCAGGCGGGCCAGGCGCAGCTGAGCGAGGTGCTCGAGGAGGCCGGCTTCTCGCGGGTGCGGCGCGCCGCCGAGACGCCGTTCAACCTCGTGCTGGAAGCGCGTCGGTAGCCGCGAGCTCGGCGAGGCGCTGCACGGAGTCCCGCATCCTCGCCCGCATGTCGTCGAGGCGCTCGTGCTCTTCGTCGGGCACGAGCACCTCGACGTCGATCTGCGTGCCGCCCGCATCGCCCTCGCCGAGCTGCCAGGTGATCTGCATGTTCGACACCAGACAGGAGATCCGCACGCGCCGGGCCTCGCGCTCGGAGCGCAGGATCTGACTCATGGGCGCCTCGGGCCGGCCCTCGAGCCAGTACGTGTAGGGAACGGAGCCGTCGGTCGTGGTCCGAGTCAGCGTCGCGCGCTCCATGCCCGCCCACCAGGACGGGAACCGCAGCGGGTCGTAGAGGAGCTTCCATACCTCCTCGGGCGGCGCGGTCGAGGTGGCGTGGTCGCGGATCGTGATGCTCATCGAGCCTCCTGCGCTTGGGGGACCGCAAGCGCGCGCAGGTCGGCCTCGACCCGGTCGAGCTCGCGCGCTGGCTCGACGAGGCCGGCGACCGGCACGCGGCCGAAGTCGACGATGTTCGCCGACCAGCCGGTGACGACGCTCGCGCCACCTTCGGCGAGCAGCGCGTGCCAGCCGCGGGCGCTCTCCTCGAAGCGCCGGCGGGCCAGCTCGTGGTCGCCGCGCGCAGCCGCGACGCGGCCCTGGACGTGCGTGAGCCGCATGACGAGCACGTGCGGGAAGTCGGCGCGCCCGACCGGGGCCAGCGCCGTGGCGCGCATCGCCTGGATGGCCTCGTCGAGGCGCCCGAGCGTGACGAGCGCCTCGGCGCGCGCCAGCAGCGCCTGCGCCTGGCTGACGGGCGCGCCGGCCTGCAGCGCCGCGGTCAGCCGCCGCTCGGCCTGCTCGGCGTCGCCTGTGGCCAGTGCGACGAGGCCACTGTCGTGCTCGGCGGTGAGGACGAGCGCCGGGTCACCGAGGTCGGCTGCGACCTCGCGCGCGTGCTCGGCCGCGCGGGCGGCCGCCGCGTCCTGACCGACCCGCGCGAGGACGAACGCGTGGGCGGTCAGCGACTGGACCTCGAGCGGGGCGATGCCGCGGACCTCGACCAGGCAGCGCTCGATGAAGCGCAGGGCGCGGTCGAAGTCGCCCGTGGCGGCGGCCGCGCAGGCGCCGTTCATCGACGCCGCGTAGGCGAGGTCCGGCCGCCAGCGCCCCCGCACCGCCGCGCCCGCGCGCTCGAACGCGTCGACGGCGCCGGCGACCTCGCCGCGGGCGGCGAGGACATGGCCGGTGGCGAGCGCGACCTCGTGGCGCAGGAGCCGGTCGTCCTCGAGGCCGTCGAGGGACGCGATCGCGTCGAGCAGGCGCTGAGCCTCGTCGACGTCCCCGGCGACGGCCTCCGCCCAGGCGAGCGCGGCCATCGCGCTCGCGCGCCGGGTGGGCGGCACGTCGGGGAGCGCCTCGAGCAGCTCGACTCCGCGGCGGGCGGCCTCGCGCGAGGCGAGCGGATCGCAGAGCGAGCCCCGGGACCACAGCGCGCGCTCGACCCACGCGTCCGCGAGCCCGGCGGCGTCGGCACGGTCGTGGTGCACAAGCGCGGCTGCGAACGCCTCGTCGGCCGCGTCGCGGTGCCCGCGCCAGGCCTCGGTCTCGGCCAGGCGGCGCAGCAGGGCGACGTCGCGCGGGGCGAGCTCGAGCGCCTCGCGGAGGGCTCCGGCGGCCTCGTCGAGCGCGCTGACCGCCCAGGCGTCGTCGGCGGCGCGCGCGAGCTCGGCCACCGCGAGGCGATCGCGTCCGGCCGCGCGCAGGTGGCGCGCGCGCTCGGCGGCCGGTCCCTCGGTCGCCTCGGCGACGGCGAGGTGCAACGCGGGGCGCCGGTCGCCCGGGATGTCGTCGGCGACGGCCGCGCGCAGCAGCGCGTGGCGGAACCCGAGGCGGCCGTCGCGCGCGGCCAGCAGGCCGCAGTCCAGCGCCTGCGCCACCGCCCCCGAGGCCTCGAGCGCCTCCAGCTCGACGGGCGACAGGTCGCGGCCGGCGACGGCGGCGAGCTCGAGCACGCGGCGGGCCGGGTCGTCCAGGCGGGTCGCCGCGCTGCGCACGAGCGTGCGCAGCGTGGCGGGCGCGCCGGCGCCGGCGGCGTGCGCCCGCGCGGACTCGATGCCCAGCAGGGGATTGCCGTCGGCGAGCGCCACCACCCGGGCGGTCGCGACGTCGTCCAGCGGGGCGGCCGCGCGCACGAGACTCGTCATGTCCGCGTGGGTGAGGGGACGCAGCTCGAGCTCGAGCGTCTCGACGCCCCGGCCGGGCAGTGCGCCGCGTAGCGCGTCGACGGCGTCGGTGCGGGGATGCGGCCGGCGCGTGAGGACCATGAGCACGGGCAGGCCGGCGGTCCTGCGTGCGAGGTACGCGGCGAGCTCGAGGCTCGGCGCGTCGGCGCCGTGGACGTCCTCGAGGACGAGCACGAGCGGAGCGCCGGCCGCCGCGTGCTCGACGAGCTCGACGACGGCCTCGAAGAGCCGCGCGCGCTCGAGCTCGGGTGCGCCGGCGCCCTGAGCGCCCGCCGTCGCCGCCCCCAAGCGCCCGGGGAGCGACGGCACGAGGCGCCCGAGCTCGCCGATCCACGGAAGGCCGTCCGCAGGCGGGGCGAGGAGCGGCGCGAGCTCGCGCAGCAGCTCGCTCCACGGCGCCAACGGGCTCGAGGCGCCGAGCTCGGAGGCCGCCCCGGTGCCGACGAGCGCGCCCTCGGCGGCCAAGACGTCAGCGACCTCGGCGGCCAACCGGGACTTGCCGATGCCGGCCTCCCCGGTGAGGACGACGAGCGCGCCGCGGCCGTGCAGCACCCGTGCGGCCACCCGCCGCAGCGCCGCCAGCTCGCCCGCGCGGCCGTGCAGCGTGACGGCGCCCGCGCCGACGCGCCGGCGGGCGGCCCCGTCCACCCCAGTCGATCCTGCTCGGATCTGGGCGGTCAGCGCGCGGGTCGCCGGCGCGGGCGTGAGCCCGAGCCCGCGCCGCAGCCGCTCGGCCAGGCGGTCGTGCGCCTCGAGCGCTCCGGCGCGATCGCCGGTGCCCGCCAGCGCTTCCATGAGGTCGCGCGCGGCCGCCTCGTCGAGCCCATCGAGGGCCGCGCGCCGACGCGCCCAGGTCACGGCCGCCCCGTCGTCGCCGCGCTGGCGGGCGGCCGCCGCGAGGGCGGCGAGGACGGCATCCATCCGGCGGCCGTGCTCGTCGCGCGCCTCGACCGCCCAGTCCTCGTCGAGGCCGTGCAGCAGTGGCCCTGTGTCGAGCGCGACCGCCTCCTCCAGGCGTCCCGCGTCGACCAGCGTTTCGAAGCGCCTGAGGTCGACCTCGACCGCCTGCGGGCGCAGCCCGACCCGCTCGCGCGTCGCCTCGAGCGCGTCGGCGCCCGGGCCGAGCGCCCGTCGCAGCGACCAGACGGCGCTGCGCAGGCTCGCGCGGGCGCTCGAGTCGAGCACGTCGGGCCAGAAGCGCGCCGCGAGCTCGCCGCGCGGATGGGCGCCGGGGTGCACCGCGAGCCATCCGAGCAGCGCCCAGGCGCGGCGGCTGGCCGGCGGCGGCAGCGTCGTGCCGCCGACCGAAACCTCGAGCTCGCCCAGGAGCCGGATCCGCAGCACGTTCAGAGCTACTCTCGCTTCATGGCAGCGCACACGACGTATCTCACGATGTAGACGCCGAAACGGCACGAGTTCATCCGCATCACCCACGAGCTGCAGGGCGCCGTGGACGACAGCGGCGTCCCGAGGGACTCGTTTCTGGTCAGCGATCATCGCCAACCTCGCCGCCCCGACCGAGGGAACTTCGGCCTAGCACGCCGCGGCTGCGGCCTCGCGCAACGCGGCCGCGACGGCCGCCACGGCGGGGGTGCGGCTGCGGCGCGTGAGCACGAAGATCTCGCGCTCCAGGCGGCCCTCGGCGAGCCGCCGGACGGCGACGAGCGGCGTCTGCTCGGGGCGCACGAGGTCGGGCAGGAAGGCGCACGCGCCCGCGGAGCGGACCAGCTCGAGGAGGATCAGGAAGTCGTCGGAGGCGTGGCGGACGTCGGGCTCGAAGCCGCCGAGGTCGCGGCACGCGCGCACGTGCATCTCGCGGTGACCGGTCCCCGGCTGCGTCCCCGCCCAGGCCGCGTCGGCGAGCGCGGTGAGCGGGACGCGGGCGCGCCGCGCGAGCGGGTGGGCGGCCGGAAGGACGAGGCGGACCTCCTCGCGTAGCAACCGCTCGCGCGCGAGGTCGTGGTGGCGCGGGCGGGGGAGGCCGTCGTACTCGTCGCCGACCACGGCGTCGAGGTGCCGCAGGCGCAGCCCCGGCACCGCCGCCTCGACCTCGACCTCGGCCACCTCGATCCGGACCTCCGGATGGCGGGCCGCGAGCGCGGCGAGCGCCGGCGCGACGATGCGCAGCATCGCCGACTGGAACGCCGCGACGCGCACGGTGCCGGCCGTGGCGCCCGCGGCGAGCGTGGCCAGCTCGGCCTCCGCGGCCTCGACGCCGTCGAGCAGCGACTCCGCGTGGCGAAGCAGCGCCCGCCCGCCCTCGGTGAGGCGCACCCCGCGGCCGGCGCGCTCGAGCAGCGGCAGGCCGGCCTCGCGCTCCAGCACGGCGAGCTGCTGGGAGATCGCGCTCGGGGTGTAGCCGAGCGCCGTGGCGGCCGCACGCACGGTCCCTCGTGCCTCGAGCTCCCGCAGCACCCCGAGCCGGCGCAGGTCGAGCATCGTGCAGTAACGCTACACGGAGTCATCGACAAACTCGCGATAGACGTGAACGATCGTGGTCGTCAGCATCCCGGGTGTGGGTGCGCTGCTCTGCCTCCTCTCCGCCGCGTGCTTCGGCACGCTGGCGATCTTCGGCAAGCTCGCCTTCGACCGCGGCGTCGTCGTCGGCGACCTGCTGCTGATCCGCTTTGCACTGGCCGCGGTCGCGCTCGCGACGCTCGCCGCGGCGGCCGGCGCGCTGCGCGGGCTGCCGCGCCGCGCGCTCGCCGGCGGGCTGGCGTTGGGGGCCTTCGGCTACGCCACGCAGGCCGGGCTCTTCTTCCTCGCCCTCGAGCGGATGGACGCCTCGCTGCTCTCGCTGCTGCTCTACACGTACCCCGCGCTCGTCACCGTGGCGGCGCTCGCGCTCGGCCGCGAGCGCGCGACGCCGCGGCGCCTGGCGGCGCTGCTCGCCGCCTCGGCCGGGGTCGCGCTCGTGCTCGCCGGCGCCGGCACGGGCTCGCTCGACGCGCTCGGCGTCGCGATGGGGGTCGGCGCGGCGCTGGCCTACACCGTCTACATCCTCGTCGGCGACCGCGTGCTCGCCGGGACGCCGCCGGTCGCGCTCGCCACCCTCGTCACGATCGGGGCGACGGCGACGTTCGCGGTTGCGGCGGCGCTGCGCGGCGGCCCCGAGCTGGCCTACCCAGCCGCCGCCTGGGGATGGATGGCGGCGATCGCGCTCGTCAGCACGGTCGCCGCGATCGTCGCGTTCTTCGCGGGCCTGGCGCGCGTCGGTCCGTCGACGGCGTCGATCCTGTCGACGCTCGAGCCGGTCGTCACGGTCGGGCTCGCCGCGCTGGCGTTCGCGGAGACGCTCACCGGTGTGCAGCTCGCCGGCGCGGCGTTCGTGCTCGGGGCCGTCGTAGCGCTGCAGCTGCGCCCGCGCGCGCCGGCGCCGCGGCCGGCGCCGGCCGCGGCCGGGTAGCCGCCCTGGCGCACGGCCGGCGCGCGCTAGCCTGCGGACATGCCCGCTCGCCGACGCCGCCGCGAGCTGTTCCCGCCCGACCGGGGCCTGCAGCTGCGGATGGTGCTCACCGCGATCGCCACCCCGCTGCTCGTCCTGGCCTGCCTGGCGGCAGTCGTCGTCCTCGCCCCGAACAAGATCCTGATCGGCGTCGCGATCGCCGCGGCGATCGGGATCGTCGGGTCGGTGCGCGAGCGCGCCGAGCGGCCCGAGCCGCGCGTCGTCGGGCCCGAGGACGAGCCCGTGCTGCACGGGACCGTCGACCGGCTCTGCGTGCTGGCCGACTTGCCGCGTCCCGAGATCGTCCTCGAGGACGAGCGCGAGCCGAACTCGTGGCTCGTCGGGCTGCGCCGCGGCCGCTCCCGGCTGCACGTGACCCGCGGGCTGCTCGACCTCCTCGAGCCCGCCGAGCTCGAGGCGGTCGTTGCCCACGAGCTCGCCCACCTCGCCCACCGCGACGCCGCGGTCATGACGGCGGTGGGCGGACCCGGCGCGGTCCTGCTGGGCGCGGGGCCGGCGCATGCACGGCGGATGGATCTGGATGTCGTTCGGCTTCTGGGTCGCCGCCGGGATCGGCTGGCTCTCGCGCGTGGGCACGCAGATCCTCTCGCGCCACCGCGAGCTCGCCGCCGACGCCGGCGCCGCGTCGCTGACCGGGCACCCCGCGGCGCTGGCGACCGCGTTGCGCAAGGTCGCGGGTCAGCTGCGGCTCGTGCCCCACGAGGACCTGCGCGTCGCCGCCGCGCGCGACTCGTTCAACCTCCTCCCCGTCGAGGTGCCGATGGACGGCTGGCCCGGCCGGCCGCTCGGCACGCACCCGCCGCTCGAGGTCCGCATCGCCCGCCTCGAGCGCCTCGAGCAGGCGCTGCAGCGCGCCCGGCTCGCGGACCCCGGCTAGTGTCGCGCCGGCAACGTTCGCCCGCCCCTGGCAGGCGCCGTGAACGACGCGAACCTCACCTGACGCGGCACTAACCGTCCCAGGACCGCAGCGTCGCCAGCGGGTCGACGGCGCGCCCGCCGCGGTACCAGCCCGGTGCCGTCCACAGCTCGAAGTGCAGATGGCAGCCGACGGCGTCGCCGCTGCGGCCGACGAAGCCGACGCGCTGGCCGCGCTCGACGCGGTCGCCGTCCCCGACGAGCGGGCGATCGCCGAGGTGCATGTAGACGATGTCGGGGCCGTGCTCGGCGGGTGCGATGACGAGGTAGTTGCCGGCCGCGCCCTGGAAACCGGCGTAGCGCACGGTGCCCGCGTGAGCGGCCACGAGCGGGGTCCCGCAGGCGGCGAAGACGTCCTGGCCCTGGTGCCGGTGGCCGCCGCGCGCGGCGCCGAAGCCCTCGCCGTACGTGTGGGGTCCCACGATCGGGAAGCGGCTGCGCACGACCCAGACCGCCGAGCGGCCGGTCGCCTCCCTCGCGCTCGTCGCCGCCCGCGCCGCTCCGGTGGTCGCGACCGCGCCGCGGGTGACGCGGAAGACGTAGCGGCCCTCGGGCAGCGGGGCGCCGGCGGCCGTGCCGTCCCACTCGATGCTCGCCACCGTGCCGGGCGCGACCGCCGGGAAGAGCGTCTTGGCCAGGGGCGCCCGCCGGCCGGCGGCGACGACGTCGACGGTGACGTCGGCGGGCGCGTCTCCGCGCACGTAGAAGCTGACGGAGACAGTCCCGCCGAGCTCGGGGCGCAGGCGGCGGGTGTCCGCGCGCACCTCTACTGCGGGCCCATCGGGATCGGGCGCGCCGGGGCGCACGGCCTCGAGCCCGGCGCGCGACGTCGCCGACCGCGCCCCCGAGGCGGTGATCGCCGCGCTCGGCGCAGGGGGCGGAGGTGGCGGAGCGTCGGCGACGACGGTAGGGGCCGCCGCGGGCAGCGCGACGGCGCCGAGGAGGCCGGCGAGGGCGAGCAGGCGTCGCTGAACGCGAGTGCGGATCGACATTCGGTTGGCTGCCTGCGGGGTTAGCTGGCGGGCTCGCGCGGCCGATCCCGCGCTACCGGGCCGTGGCCCGGACTCGCCCCGGGGCGCGCATCGCGCCCAATGGGTCCCCCGCTCCGCTCTCGGGCGGACTCGGCGGTGTTCGACGGCCGGGCACGATAGCCGACGGGGCGGGCGGGCCCCGGTCGGCGGCGTCGAGGGCTCGCCGGACGACCGCGCGGGGCGGTCGTGCCCGTCGACGGCGGGCGCGCCGTCTTCGGCCAGGAACCCGCGGCCCGCGACCCCGCGCCTGTGAGGCGGCCGCGTGCTGCCGCCTGCGCGCGTGCCCTATCATTGGGCCCTTGCCGCGCCCGGTCCGAGCGCGGCTTCCTCGCGCCATGAAGACCTACGTCGCCACCCCCGCCACCCGCGAGCGCTCCTGGCTCGTCGTCGACGCCACCGGGCAGACGCTCGGGCGCCTCGCGACCCGGATCGCCGACGCGCTGCGCGGCAAGCGCAAGCCCGAGTACACCCCGCACGTCGACACGGGCGACTTCGTCGTCGTCGTCAACGCCGAGAAGATCTCGGTCACCGGCAACAAGCGCGCGGACAAGAAGTACTTTCGCCACACGGGGTACCCGGGCGCGATCAAGGAGCGCTCGCTCGAGGAGATGCTCGCGCGCCGGCCCGAGGAGGTCATTCGCCGCGCGGTCAAGGGCATGCTGCCCCGCAACCGCCTCGCCCGCAAGCAGCTCACCAAGCTCAAGGTGTACGCGGGTCCCGACCATCCGCACGTGGCGCAGAAGCCGACACCGATGGAGAGCGATTCCTGATGGCCGACGACCGCACGCCGCCGCCCGACGACGACGCCCCGCCGCCGCCGGCGGCCGACGTCCCCGAGCCGCCCGCGGAGCCGCCCGCCCCCCCGGAGCCGGCGGAGGAGGCTCCCGAGCCCGCGGCCGCTGAGCCCGAGCCCGCGGCCGCCGCGCCCGCTGAGCGGGACGGCCCCGAGATCGTCGACCCCGATGTCATCGTCACCGCTGCCGCCGACGTCCCGGGCGCGGAGGTCGTGGTCGAGGCGGAGGAGGAGGCGCCCGGCGTCCTCGCGGCCGAGGAGGTCGACGAGGTCGAGGGCGACGTCGTCGAGCGCGTGCGCCCGGAGATCCCGGGCGCGGACCTCGAGGTCGACATCGTCGGCGAGGGCGAGGACCCCTTCGACGACGAGGACTACGAGGGCGGCGAGGGCGGCTCCGACGCGGACGCCGACGAGATCGCCGATCAGCCGATCGCCCAGGTCACGATCGATCTCGGCGCCGACGCGCGCTACCGCGCGACCGGCAAGCGCAAGACCGCCGTCGCGCGCGTCACGCTGCGCCCCGGCACCGGCGCCTACGCCGTGAACGGCCGCACGCTCGAGGACGTGTTCCCGCGGATGCCGCTGCAGCGCACGATCCGCCAGCCGCTCGAGACCGTCGGCTACGAGACGCGCATGGACGTCGTCGCGCGGCTGCACGGGGGCGGCGTCTCCGCGCAGGCCGGCGCGCTGCGCCACGGCATCAGCCGCGCCCTGCTCGAGGCCGACCCCAACCTGCGCGGCGAGCTCAAGCGCCGCGGCTTCCTCACGCGCGATCCGCGCGTGAAGGAGCGCAAGAAGGCCGGCCTCAAGAAGGCCCGCAAGCGCCCGCAGTTCTCCAAGCGCTAGCGCCCCGTGCGCAGGCTCTTCGGGACCGACGGCGTCCGCGGCGCCGCGGGCGCCGTGCTCACGGCCGAGCTGGCCCTGGCGCTCGCGCGCGCGGCGACGCTGCAGGCCGCCGCCGAGCGCCCGCAGGTGCTGCTCATCCGCGACACCCGCGAGTCGGGCGAGATGCTCGAGGCCGCGATGGCCGCAGGCGTCACCGCCGCTGGCGGCGACGTCCTGGTGGGCGGCGTGCTGCCGACCCCGGCCGCGCCGCTGCTCGTCGGCCGTTACGGCTTCGACCTCGCGGCCGTCATCTCGGCCTCGCACAACCCATACGACGACAACGGCATCAAGTTCTTCGCGGCCGACGGCTTCAAGCTCTCCGACGCCGACGAGCTCGCCATCGAGCGGCGGCTCGAAGCGGCGCCGGGCTCCGGCGCGGTGATCGGGCGCGTGCGGCGCCTGCACGGCACCCAGGAGGACTATCTGCGCGCGCTCGAGGCGCGCTTCGCGGGCCTCGGGCTGCAGGGGACGCGGATCGCGCTGGACTGCGCCAACGGAGCGACGTATCGCGTCGCGCCCGAGATCTTCCGGCGCCTCGGGGCGAGCGTCACGGCGCTCAACGAGAGCCCGGACGGGCGCAACATCAACGCGGGCTGCGGCTCGACCCACGTCGACGCGTTCGCCGAGGCCGTCGCCGCCGGCGGCCACGACGCGGGCTTCGCCTTCGACGGCGACGGCGATCGTGTGCTCGCCGTCGACCGCACGGGCGCGGTCGTCGACGGCGACGAGCTGCTCGCCCTCACCGCGCTGCACCTCCGCGCGCACGGCCGGCTCGCCGGCGACGGCGTCGCGGTCACGGTCATGACGAACTTCGGCTTCCACACCGCCATGGCCGAGGCCGGGATCGAGGTGGCCACGACGAACGTCGGCGACCGCTACGTCCTCGCGGAGCTGCGCGAGCGGGGCTGGGCGCTGGGCGGCGAGCAGTCGGGTCACATCATCGACATGGGCTTCAACGCGACAGGCGACGGGATCGCGGCCGCGCTGCTCTCGCTCGAAGCCCTCGGCGGGCGCGACCTGGCCGCGCGCGGCGCGATGCACAAGCTCCCCCAGCGCCTCGTGAACGTCCCGGTCGCCGACCGCGACGCGGCCATGGCCGATCCCGCGCTGAAGCACGCCGCCGAGCGCGAGTCCGAGGCGCTGGCGGGCCGCGGCAGGGTCCTCGTGCGCCCGAGCGGCACGGAGCAGCTCGTGCGGGTCATGGTCGAGGCTCCGACTGAGAACGAGGCCGAGGCCATCGCCGGCCGTCTCGTTTCCAAGCTGGCGTCCGAGGCCTGAGCGTACCCCCTCGTTCGTCGGGGGCCGGGGCCGGGGAGGACAGCTATCGTCAGGGTCGAATCGGGGCCGTGTCGGGCGGCCCCGAAGCGTTTCGTGACCCCGTCAATAGAGGAGCGCGCTGTGTGCGGCATCGTCGGCTACGTGGGCAAGCGTCCCGTCCGGGACCTGCTCCTGGGCGGGCTCGCACGCCTGGAGTACCGCGGCTACGACTCCGCGGGCATCTCGCTGCTCGCCGACGACGCGATCGAGTCCGTGCGCGCCGTGGGCAACCTCGAGCGGCTGCACGCGGCGCTCGCCGCACGTGACGCCCAGCCCACGAACGGCGCCGTCGCCGTCGCGACGCGACCGGCGACGACGGGCATCGGGCACACGCGGTGGGCGACCCACGGGCGGGTCAACGAGCAGAACGCCCACCCCCACTTCGACACGAGCGACCGCGTGCACGTGGTCGTCAACGGCATCGTCGAGAACTACCTGCCGCTCAAGCAGCGCCTGGCCGACACGGGCGCGGTCTTCACGAGCGAGACCGACGCGGAGGTCATCGCCCACCTCGTCGCCTTCCATCTCGCGACCGGGAGCCTCGTGGACGCCGTGCGCGCCGCCTACCGCGAGCTCGAGGGGCACTTCGCCTTCGTGGCGATGAGCCTCGACGAGCCCGAGCTCCTCGTCGGCGCGCGCCGCGAGTGCCCGCTCGTCGTGGGCCGCGGCGACGGCGAGACGTTCCTGGCCAGCGCGATCCCGGCCTTCCTGCGCGAGACGCGCCGGGCGCAGGTCATCGAGAACGGCGAGATCGTCGTCGTCACGCCCGAGGGCGCGACCTTCCTCACCGCCGCCGGCGAGGTCATCGAGCGCGAGATCCGCACGATCGACTGGGACGAGGAGACCGCCGAGAAGGGCGGCTTCGAGACGTTCATGCTCAAGGAGATCCACGAGCAGGCCGACGTCGTCGCGGAGACGATCGCCGACCGCACGGTGCGCGCCGAAGGCGTCGACCTCGACGACGAGGGCGCGTTCGACGAGGCGATCCTGCGCGACGTGCGCCGCATCGTCATCGTCGCCTGCGGGACGAGCTATCACGCCGGCCTGATCGGCCGCTACGCGCTCGAGGAGTGGGCGCGGATCGGCGTCGAGATGGACATCGCGTCGGAGTACCGCTATCGCAACCCCGTCGTCGGGCCGGGCGACCTGGTCATCGGCATCACGCAGTCGGGCGAGACGGCCGACACGCTGGCCGCCATGCGCATCGCCCGCGAGCGCGGGGCGACCGTGCTCGCGATCACGAACATCATGGGCTCGCAGGCCACGCGCGACGCCGACGGCGTGCTCTACACCCGCGCCGGGCTCGAGGTCTCCGTGGCGGCCACGAAGACGTTCGTCGCGCAGGTCGCGGTCATGTACCTGCTCGCCCTGCGGATGGCCGAGCTGCGGGAGACGCTCCCGCGTGAGCGCCGGATCGAGCTCGTCCGCGAGCTCAAGCGCATTCCGAGCTGCATCGAGGAGCTCCTCGGCCACCTCGAGGCCGACGTCGACGCGATCGCCGACGCCCACTACGACAAGGGCTTCTTCCTCTACCTCGGCCGCCACGTCGGGCTGCCGGTGGCGCTCGAGGGCGCGCTCAAGCTCAAGGAGATCTCCTACATCTCGGCCGACGCCTACGCCGCCGGCGAGATGAAGCACGGGCCGATCGCGCTGCTCGACGAGCGCACGCCCGTCGTCTGCACGGCCACGGACTCGCCCGTGCTCGACAAGGTCGTCTCGAACATGCAGGAGGTGCGGGCCCGCGGGGCGCACGTGATCGCGGTCGCGACGGAGGGCAACGTGGCCATCGGCGAGCACGCCGAGCAGGTCCTGCGCGTTCCCGCCTGCGATTGGATGCTCCAGCCGCTGCTGGCCGTCGTCCCGCTGCAGCTGCTGGCCTACAAGATCGCGCGCCGTCGCGGGCTGAACGTCGATCAGCCCCGCAACCTCGCCAAGACCGTCACCGTCGAGTAGGACCTGCAGGTGGTCGGGCTGGACCTGCTCGAGATCGACCGGCTCGAGCGCGCGCTGGCGCGCCGCCCCGGACTCGAGGCGAGGCTCTTCACGCGGGCCGAGCGCGCCTACGCGGCGGCGACCGGGCGGCCCGCCCAGCACCTGGCCGCGCGCTTCTGCGCCAAGGAGGCGGTCAGCAAGGCGCTGCGCATGGAGGTCCTGCGACCGCGCGAGATCGAGGTCGTCCGCGGCGGCGAGGGGGAGCCGCTCGTCGCGCTGCACGGCGAGGCCGCCGCGCGCGCCGTGGCGCTCGGCGTCTCCGTGCACCTCTCGCTGACCCACACGCGCACGACCGCCGGCGCGGTGGCGGTCCTGCGATGACGCTGCCCGACTGGCTCGATCCGCTCCCCGACGCCGAGCGCACGCGCGCGACCGACCGCTGGGCCATCGAGACGCGCGGGATCGCCGGATCCGAGCTCATGGAGCGCGCCGGCGTCGGGCTCGCGCGCGTGGCCGGCGCGGTCGCGCCCGACGGTCCCGTGGTCGTCGTCTGCGGCAAGGGCAACAACGCCGGCGACGGCTACGTCGCAGCGCGCGTGCTGCGCGAGCAGGGCCGCGAGGTCCGCGTCCTCGCCGTCGCCGATCCCGGCGAGCTGCGCGGCGACGCGGCCGAGCAGGCCGCGCGGCTTCCCGGCCCGGCGCCCGAGCCGTTCGCGGCGTCCGGCCTCCGGCGCGCGGCGGTCGCGGTCGACGCGCTGCTCGGCACCGGGGCCACCGGTGCTCCGCACGGCGCGATCGGCGACGCGATCGGGGCGCTCATCGGCGCCGCGGCGCCGGTCGTGGCCGCCGACGTCCCCAGCGGGGTCGACGCCTCGACCGGGGAGATCGCGGGCCCGGCTGTGCGGGCGGCGGCCACGGCGACGTTCGCCGCGGCGAAGCCGGGGCTCTGGATCAACCCCGGCAAGGCCCAAGCCGGAGTTGTCACGGTCGTCGACCTCGGGTTCCCGCCCGGCGCGCCGGTTGCGGCGCCCGACGTCGGGCTCGTGGTCGACGAGCCGCTGCTCGCCGGGTTGCCGCGGCGCGCGGCCGCGTGGACGAAGTTCACGAGCGGCCACGTGCTCGTCGCGGGCGGCGCGCAGGGCCTGACCGGCGCGCCGTCGCTGGCGGCGGAGGCCGCCCAGCGCGCCGGCGCGGGCTACGTGACCGCCTGCGTGCCCGCGTCGCTGCAGCCGATCTTCGAGCTGCGGCTACTCGAGGTCATGACCCGCGGCCTGCCCGACGCCGAAGGCGGGCACACGGAGGCGGGCGTGGAGCCCGTGCTCGAGCTGGCCACTCGCGGCGGCGCGCTCGTCGTCGGCCCCGGGCTCGGGCGCACGGCGGGCGCGTTCGCGTTCGCCCGCTCGCTCGTGCGCCGCGCCGAGGTGGCGGTGGTCCTCGACGCCGACGGCCTCAACGCCCACGCGGGGGACCTGCGCGCGCTGATCGGCCGCCCCGGTCCGACGGTGCTCACGCCGCACGAGGGCGAGCTCGCGCGACTGCTCGGCGTCGACTCAGATGCCGTGCAGGCCCGTCGCCTGGCCCACGTGCGCCGGGCCGCGGCGGCCGCGCAGGCGATCGTCGTCCTCAAGGGCGACGACACGCTCGTCGCGCGTCCCGACGGTGTCGTGGCAGTCTCGCCGGGGGCCACGGGCGCGCTGGCCACGGCCGGCACCGGCGACGTCCTCAGCGGCGTCATCGCCGCGGTCCTGGCCCGCGGCGTCGAGCCCTTCGCCTCCGCGTGCGCCGGCGTGCGCCTGCACGCCCGGGCCGGGGTGCACGCCGCCGACCGGCGCGGAGCCGACGGCGTCATCGCGCGCGACGTCATCGAGGAGCTCCCCTTCGCTCGCTAGTGTGGGCCGTCCGATGGCCGCGACGGTCGCCGACATCGACGCCGATCCCGTCATCGCCGCACCCGGCGACGACGTGGAGACCGTCGTGCACCGGCTGCCCCGGCACGAGCGGCCCGCGTCCCGGCGGTCGACGAGCGCGGCCGCCTCGACGCTGACCGCGGAGGAGTGATGCTCCGGGCGCTGGCCCGGATCAACGTCGCGGCCATCGAGCGCAACGCCGCCCGGCTCGTCCGCGACCTGGAGCCCGGCGCCGCGCTCTGCGCGGTCGTCAAGGCCGACGGGTACGGGCACGGCGCCGGGCCCGCCGCACGCGCGGCCGTTGCGGGCGGGGCGACGTGGCTCGCCGTGGCCACCGCGCCCGAGGCGGCGGCGCTGCGCGCCGAGGGCCTCGACGCTCGGGTCCTCGTCATGGGCGCGCTCTCGCCGGAGGAGCTCGACGTCGCGCTGGGCGCCGGCGCCGACGTCGTCGCCTGGACGCCGGAGTTCGCCGCGGCGCTGGCCGGCCGCGGCGCCCGCGCGCACGTCAAGCTCGACACCGGCATGGGGCGCCTGGGCACGCGCGACCCCGCCGAGGCGACTGCGGTGGCCGAGGCGCTCGCGGGCGCCGAGGGCGTGACGCTCGCCGGGCTGATGACGCACTTCGCCACCGCCGACGAGCGCGGCGACGGCTTCCTGGCCGAGCAGCTGCGGCGCTTCCGGGCCTGGGCGCTGCCGCTGCGCGAGCGCAGTCCCGCCCTCCTGCTCCACGCGGCCAACAGCGCGGCGACGCTGCGCGAGCCGGCCGCGCACCTCGACCTCGTTCGCCCGGGGCTCGCGCTCTACGGACTGGATCCCTTCCACGAGGACGCGGCGGCCCAGGGGCTCGAGCCGGCGCTCGAGCTCGTCTCCTACATCGCCGCCGTCAAGCACGCGAAGCCGGGGGAGAGCGCGGGGTATGGCCGGCGCTGGACGGCGCGGCGCGCGACGACGCTCGGGACGATCCCTGTCGGTTACGGCGACGGTGTGCGTCGCGGGCTGACCAACAACGCCGACGTCGGCGTCGGGGGTCGCCGGGTCCCACTGGTGGGCGCGGTGAGCATGGACAACGTCACCGTCGACCTCGGCCCGGGCGGCGGCGGGGTCCGCGTCGGCGACGAGGCCGTGCTGATCGGCGCCGGGATCACCGCCGAGGAGATCGCCCGGCGGCTGGACACGATCAACTACGAGATCGTATGCGCGATCAGCGCGCGCGTCCCGCGCGCACACCATCGCGACGGAGCGCCGGCATGATCTCCGAGGCGCTCGATCGCGCTCTCGGCGCCACCCGCGCGTGGCTCGTCGGCGGCGCGGTGCGCGACCGCCTCCTCGGGCGCGCGACCCCCGACCTCGACGTGGCCGTCGACGGCGACCCCGCGCCCGTCGCCCGGCGCCTGGCGCGCGGGGCCGGCGGCGCGGCGTTCGAGCTCTCCGAGGCCTTCGGCGCCTGGCGCGTCGTCGGCCCCGACCGCTCCTGGCAGGTCGACCTCACCCGTGTGCAGGGGGCGACGATCGAGGACGATCTCGCGGCGCGCGACCTCACGGTCAACGCGATGGCCGAGCCCGCCGGCGGCGGCGCGCTCGTCGATCCCCACGGCGGCCGCGCCGACCTCGCCGCCCGGAGCCTGCGGATGGTCGCGCCGGGAGCGTTCGCGGCCGATCCGCTGCGGGTCGTGCGCCTGGCGCGGCTCGCGGTGGAGCTGGGCTTCGAGGCCGATCCGGCGACGCTGGCGGCGGCCCGCGACGCGGCGCCCGGCGTGGTCGGCGTCGCGCCCGAGCGCTGCTTCGCCGAGCTCAAGCGGATCGTGACTGCCGACGCGGCGGCGCGCGGCGTCGAGCTGCTCGAGACGCTGCGCGCCATGCCCGTGCTCCTGCCCGAGCTCGACGCGCTGCACGGCGTCGAGCAGAACCCCTATCACCACCGCGACGTCCACGGGCACACGATCGAGGTCTTCGAGCACGTCATCGCGCTCGAGCGCGACCCAGGCGCCGTGCTCGGCGACGAGGCGCTCGCCGCGCCGACGCGGGCGCTGCTGGCCGAGCCGCTGGCCGACGAGCTCACGCGCGGCGGCGCCCTGCGCCTGGGGGCGCTCCTGCACGACGCGGCCAAGCCGCAGACGCGCGTCGAGCTCCCCGGCGGGCGCGTCGGCTTCCCCGGCCACGACGAGGAGGGCGCCGTGCTCGCGCGCGCGGCGCTCACGCGGCTACGCGCGAGCGCGCGCCTGCGCGCGCACGTCGCCGCGCTCGCCCGCCACCACCTGCGCCTGGGCTTCCTCGTGCACCGCGCGCCGCTCGACCGCCGCGAGCTGTACGCCTACCTCGTGACCTGCGAGCCCGTCGAGGCCGACGTCACGCTGCTCTCCGTCGCCGACCGCCTGGCCACGCGCGGGCGCAAGGCCGACGAGGCGATCGCCCGCCACCTCGAGCTCGCGCGCATCGTGCTGGCCGCGGCGCTCGCCCGCCGCGCGCGCGGCCGGCAGCCGGCGCTCGTGCGCGGCGACGAGCTCGCGCGGGCCGTCGGCCTCGAGCCGGGGCCCGAGCTCGGCGCGCTGCTGGCGGCCGTCGAGGCGGCCCGCTTCGCGGGTGAGATCGCCACGCGCGAGGAGGCGATCGCATTCGCGCTCAGGAGCGCCCGGCCAGCTCGCGCGCGACGGCCTCGCACAGCCTGACCGCGTCGGGGAGCGTGTCGAGCTCGACGTTGTCGTGCTAGCGCCAGTGGATAGGCTTCGCCGCCATGCCCGGGCCCGATCCGCGTTGTATCTTCTGCCGGATCGTCGCCGGCGAGCTGCCCGCCACGATCGTCGCGGAGGACGAGCGGACCGTCGTGTTCATGGACATCAACCCGGCCACGCGCGGCCACGCGCTCGTCGTCCCGCGTGCCCACGTCGCCGACCTGCTCGAGGTCGGCGACGAGGATCTCGCGGCCTGCGCGGCCGCGGCGCGCAGCCTGGCGGCGCGGGCGGGGCCCGCGCTCGGCGCCGCCGGCGTCAACGTCCTGAGCTCGAGCGGCGCGGCGGCCCGGGAGACCGTCTTGCACTTCCACCTCGACGTCATCCCGCGCTACGACCACGACCGGCTGCGGCTGCCCTGGGTCCCCGGTACCGGCGACCCCGACGAGATCGCCGCCGCCGGCTCGGCGCTGCGCGAGGGGCCATGAGCTCGGACCGCGGGTCCTCCCGGGACGACGCCCGGAGCCGGGTGGGGCAGCCCGTCGGGGGCGTGCGCCTGGAGCACGACGGGGCGCTGGCCGAGCTCGTTCTCGCCGCCCCGCCGCTGAACCTCTTCGACCGCGCGCTCTTAGACGCGCTCCGCGGCGCGGTCGACGAGCTCGTGGCCGAGCCGCCGCGCGGCCTGCTGGTGCGCGCCGAGGGCCGCGCGGTGAGCGGCGGCGTCGACGTCCACCTCTTCGACGGGCTGAGCGTGCCGGAGGCCGCGGCGCTCTTCGGCGAGCTGCTCGATCTTGTCCGGGCCGTCGAGGGGCTCCCGCTTCCGACCGTCTTCGCCGCCCACGCCCTGACGCTCACCGCGGCCTTCGAGTTCGCGCTGGGCTGCGACCTGCTCGTGGCCGCGCCGTCGGCGCGCTTCGGGCTCGTCGAGCGCGTCATCGGCCTGACACCGGCGATGGGGGGCACCCAGCGCCTGGCCGAGCGCGCGGGTCCCGCCCGCGCCCGCGAGCTCGTCATGACCGGCGAGCTCTTCGACGCCCCGACGCTCGAGCGCTGGGGCGTCGTCAACCGCGTGCTCGACGAGGAGGACTTCGAGGCCGCCGCGCGGGCCTTCGCCCGCGACCTCGCCGAGGGCCCGACCCGTGCCCACGCGGCCACGAAGGCGATCGTCCGCGCCGTTCGCGACGGCGGGGCGAGGGGCGCCGACGCGATCGTGCCCGAGGTGGCCGGCGAGCTCTTCGCCACCGACGACCTGCGCCGCGCCGTCCGGTCGTTCCTGGAGCAGGGGCCGGGCCGGGCGACGTTCGAGGGCCGGTAGGGGGCCGCTCCACGCCGGCGAAACTCCGCTGCGGGTCGAGGTGTTGCAATGCAGGTGACGCTCAGAACAAAGCTCGCCGTCGGCCTGGCCGGCGCGGCCCTGCTTGCGCCTGCGACGGCGTCGGGCGAGGTCATCGAGGTCGGCAAGACGCTGACGGCGGCGACCCCCAGCTGTCCCACGAGCTGCCTGGCCCTGAGCCGGACGACGGGCTACCAGACCCAGGTCGCCGGGGTGCGGGCGCTCACGCGCATCCCTGCCGACGGGCGGATCGTCGCCTGGACGATCTCGCTCGGCAAGCCGGGCAAGAAGCAGATCGCGTTCTTCAACTCCAAGCTCGGCGGCGCGTCGCAGGCGCAGATCACGATCCTGCGGACCGGAGAGCGCTACAAGGCGCGCACCGTGGCCACCGGCGAGATCCAGAGCCTGCAGCCGTTCTTCGGCACGGCCGTGCAGTTCCCGCTGGCGCAGTCGCTGCCGGTCAAGAAGGACTACGTCATCGCGCTGCGGGTGCCCACCTGGGTGCCGGCGATGGCCAACGCCGCGGCCACGAGCACTTGGCGCGCGAGCCGCGCACGCGGGACGTGCGAGGACACCGCGACGCAGACCGCGCAGTCGGTCGGGGGGCTCGCGCGGTACTGGTGCTTCTACCGCGAGGCGCAGCTCACCTACAGCGCGACGCTCGTGACGAACCCGGTCAAGCCCGCTGCGCCGAAGGCCAAGAAGTAGCTCACTGGGCCTTCTCGCAACGTTTGACCGCAAACGGCGGACGCCGATCACCGCCTGGCTTTGTCCTCGGTCGCGGCAATGGCTCCACCATTGCCCGCTCCCTGCGTCCTCGCCAGTCGGCGCCGGCGCCTCGCCGTTTCCGGCCCAACGTCACGAGAAGACCCACTAGGGCGCGAGGCGCTCGACGCGCCACGCGCCGCGCTCGTCGCGGGTGTAGCGGACGCGGTCGTGGAGTCGGCTCGGGCGCCCCTGCCAGAGCTCGAGCGCGGCAGGAGCGACGACGAACCCGCCCCAATGCGGCGGCCGCGGCACGATCGCGTCCGCGAAGCGCGCCTCGGCCTGCTCGACGCGGCGGTCGAGCTCGGCCCGCCCGGGGATGACCTCGCTCTGCGGCGACGCCCACGCGCCGATCTGGCTCGCGCGTGGGCGCGAGGCGAAATAGGCGTCGCTCTCGGGCTCGGGCAGCACGGTGACCGACCCCTCGACGCGGACGGAGCGATGGAGCTCGAGCCACGCGAAGGTCAGCGCGGCGTATGGTCGCGCACGCAGGTCGCGTCCCTTCGCGGTGTCGCGGTTGGTGAAGAACGCGAGGCCGCGCTCGTCGAGGCCGCGCAGGAGCACGATGCGCGCCGAGGGACGCCCGTCGCGCCCGACCGTCGCGAGCGTCATCGCGTCGGGCTCGACCACCTCCGCGGCGCGTGCCTCCTGATACCAGGCGCGGAACTGCGCGATCGGGTCCGGGTCGACCGAGGCGGGATCCAGCGCCGTCCCGTCGTAGTCGATGCGACGCGGCTCGTGCGCCACCGAGCGAGCCGGGCTAGTTTCCGGGGCAGGCGCCCGGGTTGTCCTGGCAGAACTGGTTGAACTGGCCGGGCGAGGAGCCGCCCGACCCGCCGCTGGCGCCGCCGCCCGTGCTCGTGCCGCCGCTGGGGGTCGCGCCACCGCTGCTCGAGCCCGTGCCGCCGCCCGAGCTCGCGCCGCCGCCCGAGCTCGCGCCGCCGCCCGAGCTCGCGCCGCCGCCCGAGCTCGTGCCGCCGCCGGAGCTGGTCCCGCCGGTGCTCGTCCCGCCGGAGGTCCCGCCGGTGGTTGTGCCGCCGGATGTCCCGCTGGTCCCGCCGGTGCTCGTCCCGCCGGATGTCCCGCCGGTGCTCCCGGTGCCGGTGCCGGTGCCGGTGCCCGTGTCGCCGGAGGTCGACGGCGTGGTGGTCGTGTCCGTCGTCGAGGTCGACGTCGTGTCGGTCGTCGAGCCGCCGCCCTCCGTCGTCAGCGAGGACGCGTCTCCGGGGACCGTCAGGTCGGGCGTGGACTTGGGGACCTGGTCGCCGTACGTCGAGTCACCGCCACACGCCGCCAGGCCCGGGAGGGCGAGGGTCGCGCAGGCGCCGAGGACGAGGAGCAGGCGAAGGCGCATCCGCAGAGGGTAGAGCGCCGCTAGGACGCGAGCGGCGCCATGCGCCGGCCGCATATGGGGCAGTCGTTGAGGTCCTTCTGGGCGAGCTGGTCGCACCACGAGCAGAACCGCAGGTTCTCGACGGCCCGCGGCAGGCGCGACGGCGTCGGCGCGAGGGGCAGGACCTTGCCGATCACCTCGAGCTCCTCGCCGGTGTCGCGGTCGCGGTAGACCTTGTCGGGCTCGGCCTCGACCAGGATCTCGCGGCCGCTGGAGGGCGCCCGCAGGCGGTAGAGCTGACCCAGGGCCATCGCGGAACCCTAGCGGGTTAGGCTGGCAAGCCCGTGCGCCTGCTCGTCTTCCACGGCTACCTGCTCGGCGGCACGGGCTCGAACGTGTACAACGCCCGGCTCGTGGTGGCGCTGGCCCGGCGCGGGCACGAGGTCGAGCTGCTCAGCCAGGAGCGCCGCCCCGAGCGGCTGCACTTCGTCGACGCCATCGGGACGTGGGAGGACGGCCGTCCCGCGGTGCGCGTGCTGCGCGAGCCCGTTCGCGTGACCGCGTGGCGACCGGACATCGGCGGCCTGCTCCCCGTCTACGTCGCCGACCGCTACGAGGGCATCGAGGCGCGGACCTACCTCGAGTGCTCCGACGAGCAGATCGCGCGCTACCTCGCCGCGAACGTCGCGGCCGTGCGCGACGTCGCGGCGCGGGGGCGCCCGGACGCGGCGCTCGCCAACCACCTCGTCGCGGGCCCTGCGATCCTCGCCCGCGCCCTCGGCGACGACGTGCCCTATGCGGTCAAGATCCACGGCAGCGCGCTCGAGTACGTCGTCAAGCGCGATCCCGAGCGCTTCGGGCCGCTCGCCCGCGAGGGCCTGGCGCGAGCGCGGGCGGTGCTGGTCGGCTCGCGCCACACCGCCGAGAGCCTGTGGGCGGCCGTGGACGACCCGGAGCTCGCCGCGCGCACGCGCCTGGGCCCGCCCGGCGTCGAGATCGAGCTCTTCCGCCCGCGCGAGCGCGCCGAGGCGGCGGCGGAGATCGGCGCGCTCGCCGACCGTCTGCAGGCCTCGGGCACCACCGGCGGCGACTCGGCCTTCGCCCGCGACGAGCCGGCGGTGGGGCGGGCGCTGGCGTCGCTGCGCCTCCAGGACGGCCCGCACGTCCTCTTCGTGGGCAAGCTCATCGTCTCCAAGGGAATCGACCTGCTGCTCGCCGCCTGGCCGCTCGTGCTCCGCGAGGCCCCTCGGGCGCGGCTCGTGGTCGTCGGCTTCGGCGGCTGGAGCGACGCGCTGCAGCGCCTCCTCGGCGCTCTGGCCGGCGGCGACGCCGCCGGCGTCCGGGCCGTGGCCGAAGCCGGCCGTGAGCTCGAGGGCGGCCCGCGCGCCCCGCTCGGGCACCTGCTCGCGTTCCTGGACCGGACGGACGACGCGTACTGGGCGGCCGCCCGCACGCTGCCCGAGCGCGTCGTGATCACCGGCCGCCTCGAGCACGACGAGCTCGCGCCCGTCCTCGCGGGCGCCGACGCGCTCGTGTTCCCGAGCACGTTTCCCGAGGCCTTCGGGATGGTGGCCGCGGAGGCGGCCGCGTGCGGCGTGCTGCCCGTCTGCGCCGATCACTCGGGCCTGGCCGAGGTCACGGCCGTACTGCGCGCCGCCGTGCCCGAGGCCGCGCGCGCGTGGCTGTCGTTCACGGTCGGCGACGAGGCGGTCCCCGAGCTCGCCGAGCGCGTCGGCGCCTGGCTGCGAGCGCCGGCCGAGCTGCGGGCCCGCACGCGCGCCGCGCTCGTCGAGGTCGCTCGCGCGCGCTACTCGTGGGAGGGCGTCGCCGACAGCGTCGTGGCGGCGGCCTGCGGGCGCCTCGACGAGCTGCCGCGCCCGGCCTGACGTGGCGCTCGGACCGCCGCCGCGCCGCCGTCCGAGCGGATAGAGTTGCGCCCGCGATGGGTCCAGACCTGCTCCGAACCCTCGTCCGCGGCGCGGCGGCCACGGTCGCGACGGTGGGCGCGGCGGCCCTCCTCTCGGCCTGCGCGGCGAACGACGGCGGCGACGACGCGGACGTCGTCGCGGGCAAGCAGCTCTTCGTCTCCAGGTGCGGCTCCTGCCATCAGCTCGCGCGTGCGGGAACCAAGGGCGTGACGGGGCCCGACCTCGACCAGGCCTTCCAGCAGGCGCTCAAGGACGGCATGCGCCGCGACGGGATCCGGGGGGCCGTCCACGGCTGGATCCTGCACCCGGCGATCGGCGGGGTCATGCCCGCCAAGCTCGTCACCGGCGACGACGCGGTCGACGTGGCCGCCTACGTGTCGAGGTCCGTTGCCCGTCGCGGGCAGGACACGGGACTGCTGGCCACCGCCGTCAAGAAGGCCGGGAGCGGCAAGCCGGCCGTCGCCAAGGGTGGCACGCTCGAGATCGACGCCGATCCGACCGGCCAGCTGGCCTACGTGACGAAGCGCGGCGAGGCGACGCCCGGCAAGCTGACCGTCGAGTCGCGCAACCGCTCGAGCACCGGCCACGACATCGTCATCGACGGCAAGGGCAAGGGCCAGGTCGTCGCCAACGGCGGCGTCTCGAGGTTCAGCGCCGACTTCCAGGCCGGCACCTACACGTTCTACTGCTCCGTGCCCGGCCATCGCCAGGGCGGCATGGAGGGCAAGCTCGTCGTCAAGTAGCCGGTCGCCCGGGTCCGATCGATCCCGTCAGGGGGCTCGGCAGGAAGGTGTTCGTGGCCGGGGCGACCGCGGCGCTCACTCAGGCAGCGGCTGGCAGCGCCGCCGGCCGGTTGTCAGCCCAGCGCCCTGACGGCGAGCACGACGGCGATGACCACGGCCGCCACGACCGCGACCCAGACGAGGACCGTGAAGGCCTCGCCCTCCGAGCGCAGCGGGTTGATCACAGGACGTAGACCGTCGTGTAGACGACGACCCACATGACGTCGACGAAGTGCCAGTAGATGCCCGGCACCTCGACGCCGCGGTGCTCCTCGGGTGAGAAGTGCCCGCGGAAGGAGCGCACGACCACCATCGCCAGCAGCGTCAGGCCGACGAAGACGTGCGCCCCGTGCAGGCCGGTGAGCCCGTAGAAGATCGAGGCCTGGGCGAAGTCGTGCGGCGCGAAGCCGATGTGAACGTACTCGTTGATCTGGACGAAGAGGAACGTGCTGCCCAGCAGGAACGTCGCGAGGATGCCGGCGCGCAGGCCCCGGCGGTTGCCGTTCTTGATCGAGGTCTCCGTCCAGTGCATCGTCAGCGACGACGACAGCAGGATCGCCGTGTTGACGCCCGCGACGGCGACCGGGAGCTCGTTGCCGCGGACCGGGAACCACTGGTCGCCCGACACGACCCGGATGAAGAAGTAGGCCGTGAAGAAGGCCCCGAAGACCATGACCTCGGAGATGATGAAAAGCAGCATCCCGAGGAGCTGGGGCTCCACCCGCGACGAGCGGTTGGCCGGCGGCGGGCCGTGGTGGTGGTCGTCGTGGACGACCGCGCCGGCGGAGATGGCTCCAGCCTCCATGGTGCTCGCTACGCCGCCGTCGGCGCCTCGTCGGACGCCTCGACGTGGTCGACGGGCTTGTTCGAGACCCGGCGGACGCGCGCGATCAGGTCCGAGCGCAGCCAGCCCGAGCGCGTGGCCGGCAGCGTCGAGATGACGATGTCGTCGACGCGGAAGAACTGCAGCGCGTTCATGACGGCCGTATAGGGGTCGGGGTCGCCGATCATGCCCGCGCAGATCATGTCGGCGGCGCGGGCGCGGTCGATGACCTGCGTCAGGCGGGCGCGGGCCTGCCGGGCCGCGACGCCGTGGCCGCCCTCCTGGGGCACGACGAAGATGAACACGTGGCGCTCGGGATCGGCCGCCCTGGCCTTCAGCGCCTCGAGGAAGCCGTCGGAGGCCGCCGTGCGGTTGGCCACGCCGAGCGTCACGTTGAAGGGTAGGTGCTGGTGGTCGAGATCGACGATGACGTGCTCGACCGGGATCCGCGTGGCGCCGGCGACGCGCTCGATGAGGTCGCGCCGCAGCCAGCCCGAGGACGTCGCCGGGTAGGTCGAGATGATGATCTCGTCGGGGCGGTGCTCGGCGAGCGCGTCCATCGTCGCCGCGAAGGGATCGGGGTCGCCGACGTCGCCGATCGCGTCGATGCCCTCCTCGCGGAGGATCTTGCGCGCCAGGTCGATGCGCACCTGCGCGGCGTCGAAGACCGCCTCGTCGTAGATGACGTTGCCCTGGCGCGGGTTCGTGCGCGGGACGCAGACGATGACCCGGAGCCCGCCCTCGCCCGCCTTCTCCTTGATGCGCTCCATGAGCGGTCGGCCGCCGAGCGTCTCGTTGGCCACGACCAGGATCGTCTTCACGCTAGGTCCCTCGCTCGCCGCTCGTGGTCACCGTGGGCCCGGCGGGCGCGGGCACCTCGGCGGGCTTGGCCGGCCCGAAGATCCCGTGGACCGCGCCCGGCACACCGTACTCGTAGGGGCCGCCGACGACCGTGGGCACCTGGTCGAAGTTGAAGACGGGCGGGGGCGAGGAGACCTGCCACTCGAGCGTGAGCGCGCGCCACGGGTTCGCGGTCGCCCGCGGGCCGCCGCGCCACGAGGCCACGACGTTGTAGAGGAAGATCAGCGTGCTGAGCCCGAGCACGAACGAGAAGACCGAGATGAAGAGGTTCCAGTCCGCGTACTGCTGGGCGTAGTCGTAGACGCGGCGCGGCATCCCGTCGACGCCGATGAGGTGCATCGGGCCGAAGGTCAGGTTGAACGAGACGAACGTCGTCCAGAAGTGCAGCTTGCCCAGGCGCTCGTCGTACATCCGGCCCGTCATCTTCGGGAACCAGTAGTAGACGCCGGCGAAGATCGTGAACAGCGATCCGCCGAAGAGCACGTAGTGGATGTGGGCGACGATGAAGTACGTGTCGCTGACGTGGATCGTCACCGGGATCATGGCCAGCATCACCCCCGAGATCCCGCCGAGGGTGAACATCGTCAGGAAGCCGAGCGCGAACAGCATCGGCGTGTCGAGGTGCAGCACGCCTCGCCACAGCGTCGCCAGCCACGAGAAGATCTTGATCCCGGTGGGCACCGCGATGATCGCCGTGGTGACCATCATCGGCACCCGGATCCACGACTGCATGCCGGACACGAACATGTGGTGGGCCCAGACCGTGAAGCCGAGCACGACGATGGCCAGCAGCGAGAAGGCCATCATGCGGTAGCCGAAGATCGGCTTGCGCGACTTGACCGCGAGGATCTCGCTGATGATCCCGAAGCCCGGCAGCATCATGATGTAGACGGCCGGGTGCGAGTAGAACCAGAAGACGTGCTGGTACATGAGCACGTCGCCGCCGGCGCCCCCCGCGGTGGTGAAGAGGTCGAAGCCCAGCGCGCGGTCGAGCAGGACGAAGAACTGCGAGGCGGCGATGAACGGCGTGGCGATGACGACGAGCAACGAGGTCGAGAAGTTCGCCCAGACGAGCAGCGGCAGGCGGAAGAACGACATCCCCGGCGCGCGCATCGTGATGATCGTCACGAGGAAGTTCAGCGCGGTGGCGATCGACGACGCGCCCGCGAACTGCACGGCGACCGTGAAGAAGACCTGGCCGATCGGCTGCGTCTGGCTCAGTGGCGCGTACGCCGTCCAGCCGCTGGCGAACGACCCGCCGGGGGCGAAGAAGCTCAGCAGCATCATGACCCCGCCGATCGGCAGCAGCCAGTAGGACAGCGCGTTGAGCCGGGGGAAGGCCATGTCGGGCGCGCCGATCATGAGCGGCAGGACGAAGTTCGCCAGCCCCGCGAAGACCGGGATGACGAAGAGGAAGATGAGCAGCGACGCGTGGACGCTGAAGAGCCCGTTGTAGGCGTTGGAGTCGACGAACTGGCGCCCCGGGGCGGCCAGCTCCGCGCGCATGAGCATCGCCATCAGCCCGCCGACGAACAAGAAGAAGAACGAGGTGACGACGTACTGGATGCCGATCACCTTGTGGTCGGTGTTCGGCCGGAAGTAGTCCCTCCACGAGTAGGCGCCGTGGCCCGAGTGATCCTCGGGCCGCGTCTTGCGCCCGGCCGCCCAGTAGAACCAGTAGTCGAAGACGCCGAGCCCGACGAGGAAGAAGAACGGCACGACGATGAGCCCGATCGTCAGGACCGATTCGCCGTCGAGCAGCGGCTCGTAGCCGAAGAGCGCGCGCAGGCCGATGCTCAGCGCGTAGGAGCACGCGACGCCGAGCACGAAGTACAGCCCCGCCCGGTACCACCCGGCGGTGCGCAGCTTGACGGACATCAGCGGCCGGACCTCACTTGTTCGTCACCCTCGCAAGGTACGCCACGAGCGCGTCGCGCTGCGCCGTCGACAGCGTCTGGGCGAAGTTGGGGGGCATGATCCCGCCCTGGTAGCCCTTCGCGATCTCGGCCTGCGGCTTCTCGATCGACTCGCGGATGAACGCGGCGTTGCGGCCCTTCAGGCCCTTGTCGAGGTTCGGGCCGGTCTGGCCGCTCGTGCCCGCGTCGGCCAGCGTATGGCACGAGCCGCAGGCCGTCGCTCCGGTCGAGGGGTTGCCCGCCACGAAGAGCCGCTTGGCGTCGGCCCGCGTGAGCGGCTTTGCGCCGCCGCCGCCGGCCGCTGGGGCGCGCGCGGTCATCTTCCGTACCCAGGCGCGGTACGCCGCCGGGCTGAGCACGTGCACGGTGCTGCGCATGTAGGCGTGGCCGAGGCCGCAGAGCTCGGCGCAGACGATGTCGTGGTCGCCGATCGCCTCCGGGCTCTTGGGCGTGACGCGGTAGCTCGTCGTGATCCCGGGGACCGCGTCGATCTTCATCCGGAAGTCCGGCACCCAGAAGTCGTGGATCACGTCCTTCGCGTGGACCCTGAACTTCACGGACTCGCCCGCGGGAAGGTAGAGCTGCGCTGTCTGGAAGCGCTTGCCGCCCTCGTCGTAGGCGAACGTCCACGCGAACTGCTGCCCGGTGACGTTGACGACGCGCTCGGCTCCGTTCGCGGCCGCCGGCGCCTTCTCGATGTCGTGCAGGACGACGAAGGCGTACGTGCAGAGCGACACCAGCAGGATCGCCGGGAACGCCGTCCAGACGACCTCCAGGCGCGTGTTGCCGTGGATCGGCGCCCCGTCGAGGTTCTCCTCGCCAGGGCGCATCCGGAACCTGAGCACCGAGAAGAGGACGACGACGACGACGAGGACGAAGATCGGCACCGAGGCGACGACGAGGACGTCCCAGAGCGTGTCGATCCGGTCGGCCTGCGTGGAGTCGGCCGCCGGGAACCAGTCGATGAGCAGGCCGAACGCGATACCCAGCGCCGAGGCGACGAGCCCGACGACGAGCATCTGCCGGATCGTGCGCCGGTCGGCGCGCCGCTGCTCCCCAGAGTCCTCCGTGGCCATCTCGGCGGCATCCTATGTGCGCTCCGCGACGGAGCGCAACGCGCCACGGGAGCCCCGGCGCGACGCCGCTCCGGGCTCGGGTCGGGCGGCCCGGCGGGGACTCAGGCGGCCTGGGCGGCGGGGGCGGCGGCCGCCGGGGTGCGCTCGAAGCGCCCGCGCGAGCGGAACGTCGACGGCGAGACGCCGTGGCGGCGGCGGAACGCCTTGGCGAACTGGGCGGGCTGGCGGTAGCCCACGCGGTGGGCGACCTCGCGGACGGTGAGGTCGCGGGTGGTGAGCATGGCGGCCGCGCGCTCCATGCGCACGGCGGTGAGGTGCTCGCGGAAGGTCGTACGCCCGATCTCCGCGTACGAGCGCTGGAGCTGGCGCTGCGAGGACGCCACGCGGCGGGCGATGTCGGCGAGCGCGAGGTCGGTGGCGAACTCGGTCTCGACGATCGCGGTCGCGTCCGCGTAGAGGCTCGTGCGGTGAGTGACGGTGGTCGGGCGCTGCATGTCACCGGGCTACGTTACGGGGCGACGGACGAGATCAGGATCGGGCGACGAGCGGTCACAGGTTGGCGCGTTGGCGCGCCTCGACCAGGCGCGGCGCGGATGGTAGATTTGAACGTGCCGTACGTGGCAAATGGCACTTGAGAGGCGGAAGGCGCGATGCACGTTCGCGACGGCATGACGCAGGTGGTTCTGACGGTGGGCCCGCATCACACGCTGCGCGACACCGCGCGGCTGATGGCGGCGCGCCGGGTGGGCGCGGCCGTCGTCATGGATCCCGACGGCATGGGCCCAGGCATCATCACCGAGCGCGACGTGATGCTCAGCGTCGGCTCCGGCGAGGATGCCGACGCCGAGCGCGTTTCTGCGCACATGAGCGCGGACATCGTCGTCGCCACGCCGGACTGGTCGCTCGAGGAGGCGGCCGTGGCGATGGTCCGTGGCGGCTTCCGGCATCTCGTGGTCACCGACGGCGGCGAGGTCGCGGGGCTGCTCTCGATGCGCGATGTCGTGCGCTGCTGGACCGACGACGGCGCCATCTGCGACGTCCCCGTCGACGCGGCCGCCTGAGCGCGCCGCGGCCTACCGACGGTGCTCGAGCGGAAGCTCGGCGATCGCGCGCCGCGTGTCGGCGATCCAGCGCGCGATGACCGCGACGGACAGGATCGAGCCTGCGATGACCAGGAAGATCGAGATCGTCACGCCGATGACGGCCGCCGTGATGCCGACGGTCAGCAGCAGCGGCTGCAGGCTCGGCCCGGGGAGGTGGATGTCCTCGCCGGCCGGCGGCGTCTCGGGATCGAGCGGGCTCACGTCAGGAGATGTAGATGGCCGCGGCGACGAACGTCATGCCGAACATGAAGAAGCACACGGCCGCGACGATCAGGCCGAAGCGGACGTTCTTGCGGGCGAGGTTGCGGTCCATGGTCGCGCGGCAGTCTCTCAGAGCTTGACGTCGGCCACCATCGCGCTGAAGAGCAACGCGAGGTAGGCGAGCGAGAACAGGTAGAGGCGCAGCGCGCTGCGGCGGTCGGCGCGGCGCAGCAGGACGACCGCGCCGCCGATGAACAGGCCGCCGAGCACGAGCGAGGCGACGAGGTAGAGGGCTCCGAAGCCCCCGGCGCAGAACGGCAGCTGCGTGACCGCGTAGAGGAGAAGGGCATAGAGGAGGATCTGCCGCCGCGTCTCGGCCTCGCCGCGGACGACCGGGAGCATCGGAACGCCCACCCTCGCGTACTCGTCCTTCATGAGCAGCGACAGCGCCCAGAAGTGCGGCGGTGTCCAGAAGAAGACGATCGCGAAGAGGTAGAGCGCCGTGCCCGAGAGCCCGCCCGTGACCGCCGCCCAGCCGACGAGCGGCGGGATCGCCCCGGCGGCGCCCCCGATGACGATGTTCTGCGGTGTGCGGCGCTTGAGCCAGACGGTGTAGACGCCGACGTAGCCGACGAAGCCCGCCAGCGCGAGCGCCGCCGACAGCGGGTTGACCGTCAGCGAGAGCCAGGCGAACGAGGTCGCCGCGAGCCCGCAGCCGAAGCCGAGCGCGGTGCGCGGCGCGATCCGCCCAGCCGGGATCGGGCGCGACGCGGTGCGGGCCATGCGGGCGTCGATGTCGCGGTCGTAGAAGTGGTTGACGGCCCCGGCGCCGCCGGCGGACAGGTAGCCGCCCAGGCACGTGGCCAGGATCAGCACGACCGAAGGCGAGCCGGCCACGAGCATCGTCGTCACCGTCGTGAAGAGCAGCAGGAGCTGCACCCGCGGCTTGGTCAGCGTGAGCAGGTCGGCGGCCAGCGGCCGAGCGCCGGCCCAGGGGGCGGGCCGAGCGGCGGTCACGCGCGGCGCGGCCATCAGGCGCGCGCGGCGTGCTCGGGCGCCGGGGCGGGCGGCTGGTCGCTGCGGGCGGTCTGGCGCTCGACCTGGCGCCTTATGTCCTTCATCGGCTCGACCGAGCGCACGCGCGGGATCACGTCGAAGTTGTTGACCGGCGGCGGGGAGGTGGTGAACCACTCGAGCGTGTTCGCCTTCCACGGGTCGGGCCCGGCGGCGACGCCGCGCTTGATCGAGCGCACGGCGTTGAGGACCGTGAGCAGGATCCCGGTCGCGAGGATGAACGAGCCGACCGTCGAGATCAGGTTGTAGAGCTCGAGGTGGCCGACGTCGGCGTACTCGTATATGCGCCGCGGCATGCCGTCCAGCCCGAGCGAGTGCTGGATCAGGAACGTCGTGTGGAAGCCGACGAGCATGAGCCAGAAGCTCGCCTTCCCGAGGCCCTCGCTCAGCAGGCGGCCGGTGATCTTCGGATACCAGTAGTAGAGGGCCGCGAAGATCGCGAAGACCGCGCCGCCCATGAGCACGTAGTGCAGGTGGGCGACGACGAAGTACGTGTCCGTCAGCTGCCAGTTGACGGGGAAGACGGCCAGGAAGACGCCGGTGATGCCGCCGATCAGGAACGTGCCCAGGAAGCCGGCCGCGAACAGCAGCGAGGTCGTGAACTCGATCGTGCCTCGCCACAGCGTGGCGATCCAGTTGAAGATCTTCACGCCCGTCGGCACCGCGATCAGGAACGAGCCGAGCATGAAGAAGATGAACACGAACGCCGGGCTCGGCGTCGCGAACATGTGGTGCGCCCAGACGAGCATGCCGAGGAAGGCGATGACGACCGTCGCGGCCGCGATCGCCTTGTAGCCGAAGATCGGCTTGCGCGCGAAGACCGGCAGGACCTCGGAGATGACCCCGAAGCCGGGCAGCACCATGATGTAGACCTCGGGGTGTCCGAAGAACCAGAACAGGTGCTGCCACAGCAGCGGCGAGCCTCCGTTCGTCGCCTCGTAGAAGTGGGTCCCGAAATGGCGGTCGGTGAGCAGCATCGTGACCGCGCCCGCGACCACCGGCAGCGCGAGGATCAGCAGGATCGCGTAGGTCAGGATCGTCCACACGAACAGCGGCAGGCGCCCCCAGCTCATGCCCGGCGCGCGCATGTTCGCGATCGTCGCGTAGAAGTTGATCGCGCCGATGAGCGAGCTCAGGCCCGTGAGGTGGATCAGGAAGATCCAGGCGTCGACCCCGCCCGAGGGCAGGTACGCCTTCTCGGACAGCGGCGCGTAGCACGTCCAGCCGCACTCGGGCGGCGAGAAGAAGATCGAGACGTAGAAGACGAGCCCGCCGGCGGCCAGCAGCCAGAACGACAGCGCGTTGAGCTTCGGAAACGCCATGTCGCGCGCGCCGATCATGAGCGGCATGAAGTAGTTGGCGAACCCCGCCCAGACCGGGACGACGAACAGGAAGACCATCGTCGTCCCGTGCATCGTGAACAGCTGGTTGTACGTCTGCGGGTCGAGCAGCGTGTTGTCCGCCTGGCTCAGCTGCAGGCGCATGAGCAGCGCCTCGACCCCGCCCAGCATGAAGAAGGCGAACGTCAGGACCAGGTACATGATCCCGATCCGCTTGTGGTCGGTCGTGGTCACCCACGAGGTCCAGCCGGTGGGCCCGCGCTCGACGTCGTGCGCGACGACCTGGGGGAGCGACGGGGTGGCGATCTGCGGTGTCGTGGCCATGGAGGTGGGTGGGGGATCAGCCCTCGCTGAGGCTGCGCTCGACCGCGCGGCGCCGGCGCTGGGCGGCGGCGTCGGCGCTCTTGATGTCGCCCCGCAGCCTTTGGAGGTAGGCCTCGAAGCGGTCGGGCGTGACGGCGCGCACCCGCGCGATCATGTTCGCGTGCCCGCGCCCGCACAGCTCGGCGCACTGCCCGGTGAACGTCGTGCCGGCGAGGCGGGCGGGGATTTTGAACCACGTGTAGTTCGTGTAGCCGGGAATCGCGTCGAACTTGCCGCCGAGCTTGGGGATCCACCAGGAGTGCGCGACGTCCTGGGAGTTGATGTTGAGCGTGACGGTCGTCTGGGTGGGCACGACCAGCTCCTCGTAGCTGAACGCCGAGCTCAGCGGCGCGTTGCGGCAGTTCTGCGCGTACGTGTAGCGCCAGACGTACTGCTGGCCGTTGACGCAGATGTTCAGCGACTTGCCGTTCGGCGGCAGCTTCTTCGTCGCCCCGGAGGCGACGAGGACGCCGTCGGCGAGCTGGAGCCCGCCGGGCCCGGAGTCCGGCGGGTTGCGGATCGGCCCGAGCATGACGAACGTGAACGTCGCGAGCACGACGAGGATCAGCGCGGCGCCGACCGTCCAGGCGATCTCCAGGCGCGTGTTGCCGCGGATCTGCGCGGCGACGGCGCCCTTGCGCGCGCGGTACTTGAAGAGCGAGTAGAAGAGCAGGCCCTCGACGAGGACGAAGATGACGGTCGCCACGGCGAGGACGAGCTTGTAGAGCGTGTCGATGTCGTCGGCGTTGGGCGAGCCGCCCGACTCGGGCGTCAGGGCGTCGCCGAAGGCGGGGGTCGCGAGCACGAGCCAGAGGACGAGGGCCACCCCGATCAGGGCGAGCAGGCGCGGTCGGGAGGAGGGGGAGCGGCCCACGGCGCGGCCGATTCTATTCACAGCCCGGCGGACGGCGGCCGATCGCGGGAGCGCGAAGGCATCGGCGCGCGCGTGCTCGCGTCCACCGGGTCGAGCGCTCGGCGATCTTCGGCCCTCGTGTGGGGCGCCCGGGCCCCCGGGTACGCTCAGCGGGATGTCCCGCCCAGTCATCGGCCTGTCCACGGCGCTCGAGCGCGCCCAATGGAGCGTGTGGGACGAGGAGGCCTTCCTGCTCGCGCGCTCCTACGTCGACGCCGTCCAGCGCGCCGGCGCCGTCGCGATCCTGCTTCCGCCCGACGCCGAGCTCGAGCGCGACCCCGACGAGGTGCTCGACCTCCTCGACGGGCTCGTGCTCGCCGGCGGCGCCGACATCGACCCGGCGGCGTACGGCGCGGCGCCGCACCCGACGACGGCGAACACCGTGCCCGAGCGCGACACGTTCGAGATCGCGCTGGCCCTCCGCGCGCTCGAGCGCGACCTGCCGACGCTCGGCATCTGCCGCGGGATGCAGCTCATGAACGTCGCGCTCGGCGGCACGCTGCTGCAGCACCTGCCCGACAGCCACGGCCATCACGAGCACCGGCGCACGCCCGGCACCTTCGACGGCGCCGACCACGACGTCCGCCTCGCGGACGGCTCGCTCGTCGCACGCGCCGCCGGCGAGGCGGTGCACGGCACGAAGTCCCATCACCACCAGGGCATCGACGACCTCGGCGACGGCCTGGCCGTCAGCGGGTGGGCCGTGCTCGATGAGCTCCCCGAGGCGGTCGAGATGCCCGGGCGCCGGTTCGCCCTCGGGGTCCAATGGCACCCCGAGGCCGATGAGCGCAGCCGCCTGATCGAGGCGCTCGTCGAGGAGGCCGCCGCGCCCCGCGCAGGCGTGCGCTGAGGCCCTCGGCGAGATCGGGGGCCGAACCTATACTGCGCGCGCCGTGCGCAGGTCGAGCGCCATCCGCGCCGCCGCGTGGGGGATGGTCGGGCTCGGCGTCGCCGCGCCGGCTGTTCGCCGGCGGCTGCGCCTGAAGCCCGCGGGCGTGCTCGCCGCGGCGGCGAGCGCACCCGTCGCCCTGTGCGTTGCCACGCCGCGCTCGCGCGCGCGCGACGCCGCCGTCTGCGGGCTGCAGATGTGGGCCTACGTCGCCGCCTACGAGATGCCCAACGACGACCCCGAGCGGCTCCGCGCGCGCGTCCGGGTGCGCTACCCCGTCGTCGCCGACCGCGTCCTCGGCCTCGGCGAGTTGCCCGGCCTGCGCCTGCAGCGGGCGCTCGGTCGCCCCGGGCGGCCGCTGCGCGCCGCCGAGCAGGCGCTCGTGTGGTGCCACTGGCTGTGGTTCCTCGTGCCGCACGGGAGCGTCGTGTGGATCCTCCTGCGCCGGCGCGAGCTCTTCCCGTCCGCGGCGGCCATGGTCTACGCCACCTTCGACCTCGGGGTCGTCTTCTACTGGCTCGTGCCGACCGCGCCGCCGTGGTACGCCGCGCGCGTCGGGGCCCTGGGCCACGGGCCGGCGCTGCGGCGGATGATGCTCGAGCACGGCGAGGCGTTCTGGGGAGGCGCCTGGGCCCGCCTCTACGATGTGCTGGGAGGCAACCCGCTCGCCGCCATGCCGTCGCTGCACTTCGCCACGTCCGTGACCGCCGCCCGCCAGCTGGCGCGGGCGGGCCGGCTGCCCGGCGCGCTCGGATGGACGTACGCCGCGACGCTCGCGCTCGCGCTCGTGTACCTCGGCGAGCACTACGTGATCGACCTCGTCGCCGGCTTCGCGCTGACCGAGGGGCTACGCCGGGCGGCTCCGCGCGCGGCCCCGGCGCTGGCCGTGGCCGGCCGGGCGGTGCAGGCGCTGGAGCGGCGAGCCCGGGCATGAGTCGCGCTCCCGTCGACGTCCCGAACCCCTCGACCGAGGAGCGCGACGAAGACGAGGAGATGCCCCGCGTGGTCATCACGCGGCGGGGAGCGCTTCTCTTCGGCGTGTTCGTGGCCGTCGCGCTGGCCTTCCTGTACTTCGTGCTGCCCAAGCTCACCGGGCTCTCGGGCGACTGGAAGCGCATCAAGGACGGCGACCCGTGGTGGCTGGCGATCGCGCTCGTGCTGGAGGGCGTCTCCTTTCTGGGTTACGTGTGGCTCTTCCGCGCCGTGTTCGTGCGCGGCGAGCAGTCGCGGATCGACTGGCGCGCGAGCTACGAGATCACGATGGCGGGCCTCGCGGCGACGCGCCTGTTCGCGACCGCGGGGGCCGGGGGTGTGGCGCTGACCGCCTGGGCGCTGCGGCGCTCGGGGATGGAGCGGCGGACGGTGGCCTGCCGGATGATCGCCTTCCTCGTGCTCCTCTACGCCGTCTACATGGCCTCGGTCGTGGTGGTCGGCATCGGCCTGCGCGTCGGCCTCTTGCGGGGCGGAGGGTCGTTGGCGATCACGATCGTGCCCGCGACCTTCGCGGCGGTGCTGATGGTGCTCTTCCTCGGGATGGCCGCGCTGCCCGAGGACGCCGAGCGCCGCCTGCAGCGGTGGGCGAGCGGCTCCGGGCGCGCGGCGCGGTTCGTCGCCAAGGCGGTCACGGTCCCGGCCTCCGCGGCCAGCGGCGTGCGGACCGCGATCGGCCTCGTGCGCGCGCGCAACCCGGGCGTGCTCGGCGCGGTCGTGTGGTGGTACTTCGACATCTTCACGCTGTGGGCGTGCTTTCACGCCTTCGGGCCCGACCCGCCGCCCTTCGCGATCATCGTGCTGGGGTACTTCGTGGGGATGCTCGGCAACACGCTGCCGCTGCCCGGCGGGATCGGCGGCGTCGACGGGGGCATGATCGGCGCCTTCGCGGCCTTCGACGTCTCGGTCGGCTACGCGACGCTCGCCGTGCTGAGCTATCGCGCGTTCGCGTTCTGGCTGCCGACGCTGCCGGGGGCGATCGCTTACTTCCAGCTGCGGCGGACGGTCGGCCGCTGGCGCGAGGACCGCGACACGGAGCGCGCGCTCGCCCGCGCGGCGACCGCGCGGGCGTAACAGCCGCTCGCGGCGGGGTACTATACAAAGTGAAGTGTTGAGGACGAACGGGAACGAGGAACGGATGGCAAACGTCGAGAACGTGATCATCGTCGGCAGCGGGCCGGCCGGCTACACGGCCGCGCTGTACACCTCGCGCGCGAACCTGGCCCCGCTCGTCATCGAGGGCTTCTTCTGGGGCGGCCTGCTCCAGCAGACGACCGACGTCGAGAACTATCCCGGCTTTCGCGACGGCATCATGGGCCCGGAGCTCATGCAGACGATGCGCGACCAGGCCGAGCGCTTCGGCGCGCGCTTCGTCACCGACCAGGCCACCCGCGTCGAGCTCGCCACCGAGCCGGGCGGGATCCACCGCGTCTGGGTCGGCGACGAGGAGCACCGCGCCCGCACCGTCGTCCTGGCCATGGGCGCCGAGCACAAGAAGCTCGGCGTCCCGGGCGAGGAGGAGCTCGCCGGCGCCGGCGTCTCCTACTGCGCCACCTGCGACGCCGCCTTCTTCCGCGACCGCCCGACGATCATCGTCGGCGGCGGCGACAGCGCCATGGAGGAGGCGATCTTCCTCTCGAAGTTCGCGTCGAAGGTCTACGTCGTGCACCGCCGCTCGGAGTTCCGCGCCTCGAAGATCATGCTCGAGCGCGCCCGCGCGATCGCCAACGTCGAGTTCCTGACGCCCTACGTCGTCGACGAGATCCACGAGGGCGGCGGGCCGTTCGAGCGCGTGGCGCGACTGCGCGACGTCGAGTCCGGCGCGACGCGCGAGCTCGCCATCGCCGGCGCCTTCGTCGCGATCGGCCACGAGCCCCAGTCCGGGATCGTGCGCGACCAGGTGCGCACCGACGACGAGGGCTACGTCATCACCGAGGGCCGCTCGACGCGGACCGGGCTGCCCGGCGTGTTCGCGGCCGGCGACCTCGTCGACCACACCTACCGCCAGGCCGTGACCGCGGCCGGCTCCGGCTGCCAGGCTGCGCTCGACGCCGAGTGGTACCTGCGCGACACGCCAGAGGTCCCGACGCCGGCGGGGCTGCCCGAGGGCGATCTCGCCGAGGCCCAGTGGAGCCCCGCGCAGGCGCCGGAACGGGCTACTTCGTCGTGAGCATCTCGTGGCGGCCGAAGACGACGAGGGCGGCGCAGAGCGCGAAGCGCGCGCGGTCGGGGGCAGGTGGTGGCTGACGAGCGGCCGCGGGTCGCCGCGCCCGGCGTCTAGAAGGTGACGGCGCGCATCGTGGCTGCACGCCGGCGGAGAAGGAATCGGGCGCTGCCGGCGTCCTCGATGGCATGGCCCACCACTTCGAGTATCCGAAGGTCACGCCGCTGCCGCCGCGAGGCGTCCTGCCGCGCCCGGCCGCCGCGCCATCGCCCGTCAAGGCCGCCTGAACGCGGCGCGGCGCCGCCTATGCTGCGCGCATGGCGACCCCTCGGCGCCCCTCGCGGGCCGTCCTCATCACCGGCTGCTCGTCGGGCATCGGCCGCGCGACCGCGCTGCATCTCGTGCGCGGTGGCCACACGGTCGTGGCGACGGCCCGCCGGCCGGAGACCCTCGCCGACCTCGCCGCGGCCGGTTGCACGACGCTGGCCCTCGACGTCACCGACGAGGCCTCCATGGAGGCCGCCGTCCGGGCGGTCGAGGTCGAGCACGGCGCCGTCGGCGCGCTCGTCAACAACGCCGGCTTCAGCCAGTCCGGGGCCGTGGAGACCGTCCCGATGGCCAAGGTCCGCCATCAGTTCGAGACCAACGTGTTCGGGCTCGTGCGCATGTGCCAGCTCGTGCTGCCGGCGATGCGCGCCCAGAGGGCTGGGCGCATCGTCAACGTCTCCTCGATGGGGGGGACGCTGACCTTCCCCGGCGGCGGCTTCTACCACGCGACGAAGCACGCGGTCGAGGCGCTCAGCGACGCGCTGCGCTTCGAGGTCTCGGGGTTCGGCGTGCGCGTCGTCGTGATCCAGCCCGGGATCATCCGCACCGGCTTCGCCGACGCCGCGGTCGAAGCGCTCGGCCACGTCGCGGACGACGGGCCCTACGCCGCGTTCAACGCGGCGGTGGAGAAGAGCACGCAGGAGGTGTACGAGCGGGGCGCCGCCGCGAGGCTCGGCGGCGGTCCGGAGACCGTCGCGCGGGCGATCGAGAGGGCGCTGACCGCCAAGAGCCCCAGGGCGCGCTATCGCGTGACGCCGAGCGCGCACCTGCTCATCCGCCAGCGCGCCCTCATGACCGACGGCCTCTGGGACCGTTTCCTGGCCACCCGGTTCCCGCGCCCGGGCGCCGACTGAGGCGCGGCCCCGCGGGCCGGGTGGTCGGTTGACGGTCCATATGACCGTGGCGTGACCACTCGCCTACAGGATCGCGCCCTCCAGGCGCAGGAGCGCCTCCTTGCGGTGCAGGCCGCCCGCGTAGCCGTGCAGCGCGCCCTTGGCGTCGAGGACGCGGTGGCACGGGACGATGATCGGGATCGGGTTGGCGCCGAGGGCCCGGCCCGCCGCGCGCGACGCGCGCGGGTTGCCGGCCTCGGCGGCGACGGTCCCGTACGTGGAGACGCCGCCGAACGGGATCGCCGCGGTCGCCTCGAGCACCCGGCGGCCGAAGGCGCGGGTCAGGCTCCAGTCCAGCGCGACGTCGAAGTCGCGCCGGCGCCCGGCGAAGTACTCGTCGAGCTCGCGCCGGACGTCGTCGAGCCGACCCGGCGAGCGGAGGATCCGGGGCGAGAGCTTGGCGGCGAGCTCGTCGAGGACGGCGTCGACGCCGCCGTTGAAGTCCTCGTAGGCCAGGCGCGCGAGCCCGCGCTCGGTGCGGGCCGCCACGAGCGTACCGACCGGCGAATCGACGACGGTATAGGCGACGTCGGCCGGCGCGGCGGCGGCGAAGCGCGCGGCCGCCGCCGCCGCGTCGGCGGGATCGAAGGCGGGCGCGCGCAGCGTGTGGTTCTCGGTCATCGGGTCGTCTCCAGTCGCAGTTTCTTGAGCCCCTCGTGCGCCGAGCGCCGGGCGGCCTCCTCGGAGGTCCCGAGGGCGAGGGCGACCTCGCGGTGGGAGAGGTCGCCGGCGAAGCGCAGCAGCACCGCCGCCCGCTGCTTGGGCGGCAACGCGTGGACGCGGCCCCAGACCTCGTCGTCGCGCGGCTCGGGGCCCGGCGCGGCCGGCACCTCGGGCAGGTGGCCGTACGGCACGGCTCTGCGGCCGCGCGCGCGGACGTGGTCGATCGCCTTGCGATGGGCGATCGTCAGGATCCAGGCGCGCGGGTTCTCCGGGGTCGTCCGCGGCCAGGCGCGCAACGCTGCGAGGAACGTCTCCTGGAAGCAGTCGTCGGCCGCATCGCGGCCCACGGAGGCGACCAGGAGGCGCCAGACGTCGTCGCGATGCGCGTCCAGGAAGCGCTGGAAGGGCTCGGGGGTCACGGCGATCAGACGCCCGGCGCGGCCGCTTCGTGAGCCACGGCCTCGACGAGGACGCCGCGCGGGTTGCCGGCGCTCACGGCGCGACCGCCATCCGGCGCAGGAGCGGCGCGGCGCGGTAGCGCTCCTCGCCGAGCTCCCGGCGCAGCGCGTCGAGGATCGCGAGCAGATGCCCGGCGCCGGTCGCCCGCGCCCACGCGAATGGCCCGCGCGGGTGGTTGAGCCCGAGCACCATGCCGTCGTCGACGTCCGCGGCCGTCCCGACGCCCTCGGCGACCGCGAAGCACGCCTCGTTGACGAGCTGGGCGACGATCCGCCCGAAGACGAGGCCGGGCGCGTCGCCCACCCAGGCCGTGTGCCTGCCCACGGCTGCGAAGCAGTCCTGCGCGCGCTCGGCCGCGACATCGTCGGTCGTCGTGCTGCGAGCGAGCTCGACGAGCCCGGTCGCGTCGAGCGGGGCGAGCATGTGGAAGCCCACGCTCGACCCTCCCGGGTCGAGGCCGAGGAGCGACCCGTGCGCGAGCAGTCGCGCGACCGGACCGGCGCCCGGCGCGCCGGCGCAGTCGAGGGTGAGCCACGGCATCGCGCCCGCCGGCTCCGTGCGCACGTCGAAGCCGGCGTGCCGTGCGGCCGCGCGCAGCTCGCGTGCGACGGGCCCGCCGCCGGTCACGACGAGCGTGCGCTCGTCGCCGCCGCCGGCCGCGGGCGGGGCCGCCGCGGGCTCCTCGGGGCGCGGGTAGGCGTACCAGCCGCGGCCCGCCTTGCGGCCCAGGCGACCGGCGGCCACCATCCGGGCGCTCAGCGGCGAGGGCCGCCAGCGCGGCTCCCCGAAGCTCAGCTCGTGGAAGGAGCGCGCGATCTCGAGGCCGACGTCGATCCCGACGAGGTCCTGCAGCTCGAACGGTCCCATGCGAAAGCCGCCAAGGCGGCAGATCCGGTCGACCGTCTCGACGCCGGCGATGCCGTCCTGGACGAGGCGCAGCGCCTCGAGGCCGAACGGCCGGTTGCAGCGGTTGACCAGGAACCCGGGCCCGTCGGTGGCGTCGATGACGCGCTTGCCCATCGCGGCGCCGACCGCCCGCGCGAGCGCGAGCGCCTCGGGGCCCGAGTCGATGCCCGCGACGACTTCGACGAGGCGCATGACCGGCGCCGGGTTGAAGAAGTGCAGGCCCACGACGCGGGACGGATCACCCGCGGCGGAGGCGAGCGCGGTGATCGGGATCGACGACGTGTTGGAGGCGAGCACGGCACCGGGCGCGACCGCGGCCAGGCGCCCGAGCAGCTCGCGCTTGAGCTCCAGGCGCTCGGGCGCGGCCTCGACCACGAGGCCGCAGGTGGCCAGCGCCGCGAGGTCGCCGACCGCCTCCACGGGGCCGGGCTCGCGGTCGAGGCGCCCGCGGTCGCGCCGGCGCTGCAGCCCCTCGCGCGCGGCCTGCGCCCCGCGCTGCAGCGCCGCCGGGTCGGGATCGTGCAGGAGCGCGCGCGCGCCGGTGGCGGCCGCGAGCTCGGCGATCCCCGAGCCCATGGTGCCGGCGCCGACCACGCCGATGACGTCCGGAAGGGCGGTCACCGCGCGACCGTAGCGCGACGCGCTACGGCAGCTCCCGCGCGCTCACGTCGCCCACAGGGCGTCCCGGCGGGTGGCGCTAGCCCCCGCTGGGGACGAGCGCGTTGACGCCCGTCGTCGCCCGGCCGATGATGAGCTTCTGGATCTGCGACGTGCCCTCGTAGAGCGTCGTCACCCGCGCGTCACGGTAGAAGCGCTCGACCGGGTGGTCGTCGACGTAGCCCGCGCCGCCGTGGACCTGGATCGCCCGGTCCGCGCACCAGATCGAGGCCTCGGTCGCGAAGAGCTTGGCGATCGAGGTCTCGGTGGTGGACGGTCGCCCGGCGTCCTTCAGCGCGCCCGCGCGGAGAACGAGCAACCGCGCGGCGTCGGTCCGGACGACCATGTCGGCGATCATCTCCTGCACGAGCTGGAAGCTCGCGATCGGGCGCTCGAACTGCCGGCGCTCGCCCGCGTAGCGCACGGACTCCTCCACCGACCCCTGGCAGATGCCCACGCAGCCGGCGGCCACCGAGTAGCGCCCGGAGTCCAGCGCCGACATCGCGACCTTGAAGCCGTCCCCGATCTCGCCGAGCATCGCGTCGGGCCCGGCGACGACGTCGTCGAGCGCGATCGACGCGGTGTCCGAGGCCCACAGGCCCATCTTGCCGTGGATCTCGGCGGGCACGAAGCCGTCCTGGTCGGTCTCGACGAGGAAGCACGCCAGCCCGTTGTGCTTGCGCTCCGGGTCGGTCTGGGCGAAGACGAGCGCCAGCTGGGCGTGGTTGCCCATCGAGATCCACATCTTCGCGCCGTTGATGCGCCAGGCGCCGTCGTCATCGCGCGTCGCGCGCGTGCGCTGGTTGGCGGCGTCCGAGCCCGTGTCGGGCTCGGTCAGCGCGAAGCACCCGAGCCACTCGCCCGCGCACAGGAGCGGCAGGTAGCGCTGCTTCTGCTCCTCCGTGCCCCAGCGCAGGATCGTCGAGCACACGAGCGAGGTCTGCACCGAGATGACCGTGCGCATCGCCGAGCAGCCGCGCCCGATCTCCTCGCATACGAGCGCATAGGTCACGTAGTCGAGCTCGTCGCCGCCGTACTCGTGGGGCACGATCGCGCCGAGGTAGCCCTGGTCGGCGATCTTGCGCACGAGCTCGAGGTCGAAGTGGTGGTTGCGCGAGTTCTCGCCCGCGCGCGGCACGACCTCCCCGTCGGTGAACTCACGCGCGGTCTGCTTGATGAGCTCCTGCTCGTCGGTCAGGTCGAAGTCCACGAGCCCGAGCCTACAAGGCGCTCTCGGAGCCGAGCAGCGCCGTGGCCCGGCTCGAGAGCACGCCGCCGGGGAGGGCTCGATGGCCGGTAGGCTCGCAGAGCGATGGACCCGTTCGCCGTCGTCATGCTCGGCCTCGCCGCGGCGTTCGTGCTGATGGCGCTCGCGCTCGGGGGCTTTCACCCCGGCTCCGGCGCCGAGCAGCTCGACTGGCGCCCGACGCGGTCGGTCGAGCTCGAGGTCCGCAACGAGATCGACGATCTCGAGCAGATGCGCGAGGCCGTCAACGCGCGCCGCCGGGCGCGCGGACAGGCCGAGCTCACCGAGCAGGACCTCAACGACCGCGCCGCCGAGGACGTGCGCGACCGCCGCAGGCTCGAGCGGTGAGGGCGCTCGTCGTCGGCGGCGGGTGCCGCGGGCTGGCGCTCGCGCGCGAGCTCGTGGCCGCCGGGCACGCCGTGCGCGCCGTGACCCGTGACGAGCGTCGCCGGCCGCAGATCGAGGCGGCCGGCTGCGAGTGCTGGATCGGGACGCCGGACGTCGTCGGAACGCTGCGCTACGCACTGGACAACGTGACGATCGTGCTCTGGCTGCTCGGCACCGCCACCGGCCCGCGGGAGCGGGTCGCCGCGCTGTACGGCCCGCGGTTGCGGATGATGCTCGAGAAGACCACCGACACCACCGTGCGCGGCGTCGTGCTCGAGGCCGCGGGCCGGGTGGGCGCGGAGGTCCTGGCCGCCGGCGTCGAGGAGGTCCGCCGCGCCCGCGCCACGAACGAGATCCCCTACGCGCTCGTGGAGGCCGACCCGGCCGATCGCGACGCCTGGCTCGCGTCCGCCCGCGCGGCGATCGAGGCGCTGCTCACTGCTCGGCCAGCGGCTGCGGCCTGACCTCCGGCGCGCCCCGGGCCGCCCACGGCGCCGGGCCGTCGTCGCGGTCGCCCTCGATCGCCAGCGCCAGCAGCCAGACGAGCGCGAGCAGCGCGACGACCGTGAGCGTGACGACGAGGATGCGAAGCCCGCGCGAGGCCATGGCCGTCCGGGAACCTACCCCGCGCTAGACTGGCCGCGAAATACCCTAAAGGCGACAAGCTTTTCGAGATCGAGCAGGAGGCCGTGCCGCGATGACCGATTACGCCAAGGACGTGCTCGTCGAGACCGAGTGGCTCCAGGAGCATCTCGACGACCCGTCGATCCGCATCGTCGAGGTCGACGAGAACCCGGCCCTCTACGCCGAGGCGCACATCCCCGGGGCGATCGGCTTCGACTGGAAGCGCGACCTGCAGGACCAGGTCAAGCGCGACTTCCTGGGCCCGGAGGCCTTCGGCGAGCTCTTCGGCTCGCGCGGGATCGCCGACGACCACACGATCGTCCTCTACGGCGATCGCAACAACTGGTTCGCAGCCTACACGTACTGGTACCTCAAGTATTACGGCCACGAGGACGTCAAGCTCGTCAACGGCCCGCGCGAGAAGTGGATCGCCGAAGGCCGCCCGACCACGAGCGAGGTGCCCGCCTCCGAGCCGGCGGCGTTCACGGCCCGCGATGGCGACCCGGCGATCCGCGCCAAGCGCGACGAGGTCCTCGCCGCGCTCGGCGACGGCAAGCGCCTCGTCGACGTCCGCTCGCCCCAGGAGTTCTCGGGCGAGCTCATCGCGATGGCCGGCTATGAGCAGGAGGGTGCCCAGCGCGCCGGACACATCCCGGGCGCGGCGTCCGTGCCGTGGGCGCAGGCGGTGCGCGAGGACGGCACGTTCAAGTCGGCCGACCAGCTGCGCGAGCTCTACGAAGGCAAGGGCGTGCTGTCCGGCGAGCCGGTCATCGCCTACTGCCGTATCGGCGAGCGCTCGGCGCACACGTGGTTCGTGCTGCATGAGCTGCTCGGGTCGCAGGACGTCAAGAACTACGACGGTTCGTGGACGGAGTGGGGCAACCTCGTCGACGTGCCGATCGACAAGGACGTCGCCTAGGACCGCTCGGCGAAGGGAGGTGTGGCCGGGCCGGGTCGCGGGAACGCTCGAAACACAAGGTCCGCAGCAGCGCGCGAGGAGCCATGCATCGATCGTGAACCGCGGCGTGGGATTGATCTGGGCCTGGCCTCCAACGAAGATCCTCGCAGTTCGCCGGGCTGATGAGGCGCTCCAGAACGGAGGTGGCCGTGCGGCCACTGGGCGGCGCCTCAGATAGCGAGCTCGGCGAAGCCCTCGCCGTGCTCTCCTCGGACCCCTTCGAGTTCGAGATCTCGCCAAGTCCCGATGCCCCCGCTCTGGCCCGAGGCGCGATCGCGCGCTGGCTGACGGGCCGGGTGTCCACGCGGGTGCTCGACGACGTGCGGCTCGTCATCACCGAGCTCGTGACCAACAGCGTGCGTCACGCCGGCCTGCGGCCCGGGGACGTGGTCTCCGTCCGGGCCGAGGCGACGGGCGACGGGCTGCGGCTCGAGGTCGAGGATGCGGGCCGCGCCGGGCCCGTCGCCCAGCGCCCTACGGGGCCCGGGCGCGCGGGCGGCTTCGGCTTGAACATCGTGGAGAGGATCGCGGTGCGGTGGGGAGTCAGCCTGAGCCACGGCACGCGGGTGTGGGCCGAGCTCGCGCTGGCCTCTAGTTGCGGCAGCGGACCTGGGAACCGCTGAAGACTCGCGAGCACGGCGGAAGCCGGGTGCCCTCGCGGGCGGCGCGGAGGACCGCCTCCACCGCGCTGACGACGACGGACGGCTGGCCGCCGTGGGAGGAGGGGACGTCGTGATTGCTGCGAAGCGCGACAACGTGCACGCTGTTGTCGGAAAGTCCCGCGAGCTCGTCCTGCATCCTGCCCCACAGGCGTCTCAGGGCGCGGGCGAGCTGTCGCGGCGTGCGGGGGAAGTTGTCCTGCCGACCGGCCGTGACGACGGCCAACGGCGTGTCATCGAGCGTTCTGATCCGGCTGGCGAGCGCCTCTCCGGCGGCGAGGTCGACGCCGCCCATCTGCGATGTCGCGAGCTCACGGCGAATCTCAGGCGCCTGCGACTTGGGCCAGATCGCGAGCTGCCGTCGTCGTCCATCGCGCCCCATCATGTCGATCAGGACGAGCCCTGCCGTCTGCGTCGGCCGGAGTTGCGCGAACACGCGCGCCAGGACGCCGCCATAGGAGTGGCCCACGAGCACGTAGGGCGGATCGATGCGGGCGTGGCCGAGCAACCGCCGAAGGTCGGCGATCTCGTCGCGCGCATCGCGCACGCCCGGCGGCGCGACGCTGTTGCCGGTGCCTGCGCGGTCATAGGCACAGGCCCGCGTTGTCCGGCCGAGCTGCGGCTGCACGTCTCGCCAGGCGAACGTGTCCGCGCCGAAGCCGGCCTCCAGCACGATCGTCGGGCTGCCCGAGCCGACGCAGTGGAGAAACAGGCTGCGGCCGCCGCCGATCCGGACCTGCTCACCCGGTGGACCGCCGACGTCGCGAGTCAGCGGCGGAGTCCTTGCCGTCCCTGCATGCTCCTCCTCGGACCCCTGTCCGCACCCGACCGCCAGACAGCACGCCAGCAAGGAGAGAAGCATCCGGCGCGGCACCTGACGATGTTCGCTCCAACGCCATGAGAGCGCAACGTGTTCGGCCCGGCGAGAGCGGCATTGAGCCCTCTCCTCCGCCTCCGGACTGCAGCCCCGGGGCGATCACCGACCATGACCGGTCCGGCGGGCTTACAGCAGGTCCTCCGGCAGTCGTTCGAGCAGGTCGCCGAGCATCCGCGCGGTGGCGCCCCAGATGAGGTGGTCGCCGACGACGTAGACGTCGGTGCGGAACGGGACGCCGCGGCGCCGCAGGCGCTTGCGCGCGTAGCCGCCGCGCAGCGCGGCGACGGAGAACTCGAGCACCTCGGCGACCTCGCCCGCCGACGGCGTCCAAGCGCGGCCGGGCTCGATCAGGCCGACGAAGGGGTAGACGGCGTAGTTGGTGGCGATCGTCGGCGTGGGCTGCAGGGCGCCGACGAGCTCGACGTCGCGGCTCGGCAGGCCGATCTCCTCCTGCGCCTCACGCAGCGCCGTCAGACGAAGGTCGGTCTCGTCGTCGTCCTGTCGGCCACCGGGGAACGAGATCTCACCGGGGTGACGGCGCAGGTCCTCGCGGCGCTTGGTGAAGACCGCGTGCAGCTTGCCGCCGTCCACGTAGAGGGGGACGAGCACGGCGGCGTCGATGCGGCCGTGGACGTCGAGCGATGCCGCCTCGGCCGCGTCCAGGAGGACGGAGCGCAGCCGGCGCGCGACCTCAGTGCGCGAGCGAGACGCGCTCGACACGCTCGTCGAACATGACCTCGCCGTCGAGCGTGCGGTGCACAGGGCACTTGGCCGCGATGACGCGCAAGCGCTCGACCTGCTCCTCGCTGAGGCCCTCCGGCATGCGCATGACGATGCCGAAGCGCGTGGGGCACCCGCGCTCGGCCGGCGTGAACTCGGCCGAGACCTCGACGCCGCCGATGTCCCAACCCTTGCGCTGCGCGTACATCTCCATGGTCACCGCGGTGCACGACGCCAGGCTCGCGGCGAGGAGCTCCTGCGGACTCGGCCCCGCGTCGCCGCCGCCGCACTCCGTGGGCTCATCGGTGGTCAGGTCGTGCCCGCGCACCTTGATCGTGTGGCGGAACTGCGAGTCGCGAGTGGCGGTGGCCTTCATATCGTCCTGCCTCATCCGGGTGCGGTCGGTGACCCACGGTCCGTTATAGCAGTGGGTTGAAGATCAGGCCCGTGGGCACCTTCGGGAAGAAGTACGTCGACTTGGGCGGCATGGTGACACCCGCGGCGGCGATCTCGCGCACCTGGCGGACGGGCGTCGGGCGCAGGAGGAAGGCGGCGTCGTACGGACCGTCGAGCACGAGCGCGACGGCCTCCTCGTCGGTGCGCGAGTAACCCAGGCCGCGCAGGTGGGCGATGTCGTCCTCGGTCAGCCCGAGCGCGCCCTCGAGGACGAGCGCCTCGAGCACGGCGGCGTCCAGCCGCCGGAGGGGCTCCGGGCGGTCGGCGAGGGCCGCGTCGGCGACACCCTGGTCGCGCAGCGTTAGCCGGAACGAGCGCTTGAAGTGGGCGTCGAGGTAGCCGAGCTCCAGCGGCCCCTCGCCGGCGGGCGGCGCCAGCTCGGAGCGGTCGATCTCGGTGATGGCGAAGTCGCGGCGCAGGACCGCGGCCAGGCGCTCCTGCCCCTCCGCGGTCGTGTCGCGGATCAGGCGGTGCGTCGGGAAGACCGTCAGCCCGTCGTCCTCGAGCGCGACGAGGCACATGAGCACGTAGCGGTGCGGGCCCTCGCCGCCGACCTCGTTGGCGTAGACGCGGGCCGTCTCGTAGCGGTGGTGGCCGTCGGCGATGAGCAGCTCGGCGTCGGCGAGCGCGGCGCGCACGGCCTCCACGGCGGCGGGGTCGACGACGCGCCAGAGGCGGTGCGTCGTGCCGTCCTCGTCGGTCAGCGCGCCCCACGGCTCGCCATCGGTGGCGGGTGCGAGCGCGCCCCACGCCGCGCCGGCCGGGTCGGCGTAGAGGCTGAAGATCGGCGAGAGGTTCGCCCGCGTGGCGCGCGTCAGGCGCAGCCGGTCCTCCTTCGGCCCGGGATGGGTGCGCTCGTGCGGGCGAATGCGTCCCGGGCCGTAGTCCTCGACGCGCACGCGCGCGAAGAAGCCGTGGCGGGTGAGCCGCCGCCCGTCGGGCGCGGTGTAGTCCTGTCCGAGCGCCCACAGCGCGGGCTCGGCGTCGGTTACGAGCGCGCCCTCGGTGCGCCAGGTCGCCAGCAGCTCGGCTGCGTGGGCATAGGGGTCGGGCTCGCCCTCGGGGAGATCGACGTGGACGGCGTTGTGGGGCGAGCGGGCGGCGAGCTCGGCGCGCTGAGCCGGGTCGATCACGTCGTAGGGCGGCGTGGCCACGGCGGCGAGCGAGCCGACCCGGTCGAGGTCGTAGTGCAGCGCGCGCAGGGGCTGGACGTCGGCCATGGCGGCGGGGGACGCTAGCACCGGTACCGTGTCCGCCCACGGGGCGTGGCGCAGCCTGGTAGCGCGCCTGCTTTGGGAGCAGGAGGTCGCCGGTTCGAATCCGGCCGCCCCGACTTCAGGGAATCTCCCTGCCAACCGAGCGGTTTCTACGCCGCGTCCGCATCGCCGGGCGGTTCCTTCGCCGAAACCGTGCCCGCGTCGTGCCCAATGCTCCCGTCGAAGGGTCGAGGATGCCGCGGTCCTGGTCGTCGGCGTCGCGCGCCAGGTGGCCATAGGTGTCGTCGATCATCTGGACGCTGGTGCCCATGCGGCGTGCGAGCGTGAAGATGCTCATGCCGGCCGCGAGGCTCCAGGTGGCGAAGGTGTGGCGCATGTTGTAGATGCGCCGGTGCTCGACGCCGGCGGCCTTGAGCGCGGGCGCCCACTCGCGCGAGCTGTCGATGCCGATCCGCCCGCCCTCCGAGGCGGGGAAGAGGATGCCCCGGCGATGCGGCAGCGTCTCCAACGCCGCGACGACCTCGGCCCGCAGGGGCACGCGGCGCCGTGACCGCGTCGTCTTGGCGTAGGTCTTGAGCCGGCCCGAGGGTGTCAGATTAACTGTGTAGGCGCGTGTGGTTAGTGTGTAGGTGTGACTCCGTTGATGTCAGGTAGTGACGGTCAGATTGCGGTGTCGGGGAGGCGGTCGCCGAAGTGGATCTTGAACGCGGCCAGGGCGGCGTTCCAGTTGTAGGCGCGGCGCCACTTGGCCTGCGCGCGGTCGATCGCGAGGTAGATGAGCTTGCGGGCGGCGTCTTCGGTCGGGAAGTGGCCTCCGGTCTTGATGATCTTGCGGATCTGGCGGTTGAGCGCCTCGATCGTGTTGGTGGTGTAGACGACGCGGCGCACGTCGGGCGGGAAGGCCAGGAACGGCTCGAAGTCCAAAGGGGCACCGGTTATCGGTCCGGGCTCTCGCATCGGGGTCTCCTTATCTGTCCAACCGGCAGTGACCGCCGATCAAAGCGACGCGCGGAGAGTGCTCCGTTCGTCGAAATGCAGCAGCGAGCGCCGTGTGCCTCGGTGCTGGTGTGGGAGGTCGCGGTCCGAGGCACGCGGTGGGCCCTGGTGGAGTCCTTGCCCACGCCGTCCGCCGTGCGCTGGCTCACGCGGTGGACCAGCGCGGCGACGCGGCGATTCGAGGACGCGCCCGGCGCCTCCTCTCACACGAGCACCCGCCGCCACGCGATCAATCCCCGCGAGAGGTGAGGAGCAACGCTGCCCCTCGACACCGACCCCTCCATATCCCGGTGTTGAAATGACGGTGCCTGCGCGGGTGACGGCTCGCGTTAGGGTCGCGGGCCGAACCGAGGTTTGACCCACTCCATATCTGACCCCGGTTGGCCCGGTGTCTTTGCACTGAAGTGTCGACCTCGGTTCGTGCCTTCGAAGGGTTCGGCCTGACCTGATAGAAGCGTCGCCACCCCGATGGGGGTGTCCCGACCGGGATGTTGTCGGCCGACCCTGCCACAACACTACGCCGGGGAGGGAAGCGATGAGAACCAGTGGGCGGGGGCCGGGTCGATCCTCGATGCTGATCGGTCAGGATCGTGCGGGCAACGCGGTTGGGATCGATCCGCACAAGCGCACGTTGACGGCGATCGTCGTTGACGCGCGCGGCGGGATCGTCGCCGGCGAGCACTTCCGGATCTCCGGTGACGGGCACCGCGCGCTTGAGGCGTGGGCGCTGTCGTTCGGTGCGGTGGTGCGCTGGGGCATCGAGAACGCCGCGGGCTGGGGCCGGCACACGGCGATCTATCTGGCCGGCGCCCGCCACGACGTGCGCGACGTGTGCCCCAACCGCACGCCGCGCCATGACCGCGCGCGTCAGCGCGGCAAGTCCGACACGCTGGACGCCGAGCGGATCGCGCGCGAGACGCTGGCTCACCCGCTGCTGCCGCATGCGTTCAAGTCCGCCCGGGCCCGGGCGGCCCCCGACGAGCAGCGCGAGCTGTTGTGCCTGTGGCACAACCAGCGGCGCTCGCTGCTCAAGAGCCGCCAGCACCTGCTCAACGAGGCCGAGTTCCTGCTGGCCGACCTGCCGTTGGACGTGCGCGAGCAGCTGCCCGACAGCAAGGCCGTGCGCCCGCGGCTGGCCACCCTGGCGCGTCGCAACCGCCGCGTGCGCTGCGACGCGCCGACCGCCCTGCGGCTGCGGATGCTCGACGATCACCGCGCCCAGATCGCGCGCCTGGACGCCGCCGAGCGTGACGCCACCAAGCAGCTGGCGCTGCTGGTCGCCGCCGCCGACACGACGCTCGGCGAGCTCTGTGGCCTGTCGACGCGCTCGGTCGCCGAGCTGCTGGTCGAGGTCGGCGACCCGCGCCGCTTCACCGAGGGCGGCTTCGCGCGCTTCAACGGCTCAGCGCCCCTGGCCGCCTCGACCGCCGAGGGGCCCGGCGAGCCGATCCGCCACCGCTTCAACCCCGCCGGCACCGCCGCGTCAACGCGATCCTGCACCGCATGGCCGTCACCCAGCTGCGCTGCGAGCCGCGCGCGCAAGCGATCTACCACAACGCCCGCGCCCGCGGCCACACCAAACGCGAGGCGCGGCGCATCCTCAAGCGCCACCTCTCAGACGTCATCCACCGCCGCATGACGCGCGACCTCAACACCACCGCGGCGCGTCCCGTCCTGGCCGCCTGATCGCGCCGGCGACGCGACGCAGTCAAGGTGCAGCGCCCCACCGGACGAACGACCTTGACGGCGTCGCGCGCGGGCGCCACCCTCGCCGCCAGCACGGGACGCTTGACATAGAAGCTTCAGTGACTCATGCGCGCCTGGGGGCGTACCCGGAAGCGATGAAGATGTGGTGGCCGCCCGGTCGACGTCGGCTCTGCTTGGTGCCAGCGAGCCCGGATATCAGTGAGACGCGAGGGTCTCGGGCACCCCCGAAGTGTTGCCTTGAGCACGCGATTCAGACTCCACAGCATGAGGCTCTCCCGAGTGGCCGTGCTGTCATCCGACCCTCGGGGGGCTCCGTGAATCGTTTGATCGAGCGCTGCGCGATGCTCGACGACCTGGCCAAGGGCGCGCTGGCACGGTCACCCTCGAGCCGATCCCGGACGCCGCCCGAGCCGCAACGCCTATTTTTCGATTCAGTGGAAGCTCGTAGGGGTCCGCGGAACGATCGGCCCTCGCTCGGCGGGTGGGCGGGGATGGCTGGGTCTGGAGCGCTGAGGCAATCATGTGCAAATCCGCCCGGCGGGCGGTGAGGACCGTTTACCGCTCGCCGCAACTGTTGCGCTGACGGGATTGCCCCGTCGCGGCTCGGTGCTTCCCACCCAAGGCTGCACAGTTTCTTCCACGCGATCTGGCGACCAGCGTCGCCATGCTTAGGATCGCTCGTGTCCAGCGTGGCTTGAGCAGGAAGCGCGCCGGTGGCAACGGAGAGGTGGGCGAGGCGCAGTGGTGAAACGCTTGCCGGTGGCGGCGGCGGCGGTGTTGTGGGCGGGCGCCGGGTCGGCGCTGTTCGCCTCGCCGGCGGCCGCCGCTGGGGTTGATGGCAATAGCCAGAGGAGCAGGTGGGTCATGCCTCGTGCGATCAGGGCGCTCCGGCGCGTGCTGTCGATGCTGGGCGTGGCGGCGCTCTGCGCGGGCGCCGGGTCGGCGCTGTTCGCCTCGCCGGCGCACGCAGGCTGGGTCGACTTCAACAACGGCGGCCTGCTGGTCTCGTTTACCTCCAACCTCACCCCGTACACGTGGACGTTGGTGGCTGCGCAGTCGCAAGGTGGGTGGTTCGAGGCCCCAGCGTCGACGATCCAGCCCGGCGACAGCCCCCGGTACGTGGTCACGCCCTATCAGACTAGGTCCCCAGGGATCTGCTTCGGGCACGACGCGTACGACTACGACGCCTATCTGACCTACAAGGTCGACGTCCTCGGCGGTCCGCCGGAGTACGCCAACGTGGTGATCTGGGGATCGTGGACCGATAATTACTGCTTGGGCAGGCAGGCCGGCGGACCGGTCGTGGAACCCGGGTTTGCCGTCTACTTCACGTCGTCGCCGCCGCCGCCGGGCTACGACGCGGTGCAGGCGTCCGGCGGGGCGCCGGGCCCTCAGATCGCCAATCCCCAGCTGACCTACCAGCACAACGCCCCGAACTTGTTCGATCAGACCATCGAGGCCGTCGGCGACTACACGGTCGACGCGTCGACGAACCTCGGGGCGCCGTTCGTCAACGTGCTGAACACGCTGTGCAGCGGCGCAGCGAGCACGACGTGCTCGTTCACGCAGCAGGGTCCGCTGACGTGGGGGACCGGCGACGCGGACAACCCCTGGGTCGGTACGCACTGCGGGGCGGGGAGCAGCAACTTCGGGGTCTCGTACACGGCCGCGCAGACGGCGACCCTGTCCGTGGGCGGAAGTCTCACCCTCGCGACGCAGGTCACGCTCTTCGACGTCGAGTCGAACTCGATCGCGGTCAGCGTGGAGGCACAGCACCAGTGGTCTCAGACCAAGTCGGAGACCCGAACGTCCTCGATGGACATCGCGGCGGGGGAGATCGGCTATCTGTGGGTGATACCGACGGTGGGCAAGGTGGTCGGAACGCTGGTCGTCTCCAACGGGTCGGCGACGTTCACGGCGAACAACTTCACGCAGGTGCGCAGTGGGGTGAGCAGGGACAACCTCACGCCGGCGTTCGACGTGGTGACCAAGGTGCGGCCGATGACCTCCGCGGAGCTGCAGAACCATTGCGGCGGCTCTATCGGCTCGACGCTGCGGGGAGCGAGCGGGGGTAAGCCGCCGGTCAAGCTGGTGCCGGGTCGCGGAGTCGCGGGGGTGAGCCTGGGACAGACGCAGAAGCAGGTCGAGCGGGAGCTCGGACGGGCGACGCGCCAGCAGTTCCTGGTGCACCCGTGCCAGGGGCTCGAGCGGGGGTGCGATGCGGTCCTGGGGACCGGCGGCCGCTGGACGTACCGGAAGCGGAAGCTCACGGTGGTCTTCGGTCACGACACCCGCGTCAGCGGGCTGATCTACCGCGGAGCGCAGCGCAGCGCGAGGGGCGCCGGCGTCGGCGCCAGTGAGCCCGTCGTGCGCGGCAGTCACCCGCGCGTGTCGTGCTCGCGTCCCGCGCGAGGACGCAAGGACTGCACGCTGATCGGCACCAACGGAGGGCACACGGTCAAAACCGTGTTCGGCTTCAGGAGGATGAGCGGAGGGCTGTACAAGTGCGACCGCGTGCGGATCCACGTCCTCGACGGCGCCCGCAAGCGGGTGGCGTCATGAGCGCGCGAGGATGGTCGCTCACCCTGGTGGCGGCGGTCCTGCTCGCCGCGTCAGCCGTCCCGGGCGCCGCGGGGGCGCCGACGCCCGATCAGACGATCAACGCCCAGACGGATCCGAAGGATGCCGCCGCGGCGCTGAACTCGGGGTGCGCAGACAACATCAACAATTGCACGCTGGCCGACATCAGCGTCACGAACGGGTACAACGCGCCGCAGATCCTCGGCGACGTGCTGTACAACTGCGCCCCTCCGGGCGGGCCGAACGCCTACACCTCGACGTCGGTCACCGACACGCGCGGCGAGACGACCAGTGTTTCCGAGAGCCTGTCCGTCACGCTGCAGGGCGGCTTGATCGGCATCGCGAGCGCGTCGGCCGAGTTCAAGGTCTTCAGCTCGCAGTCGGAGTCGTGGACGGCCTCGGTCACGCCTCAAACCTCGATCACCGTGCCGCCGGGATACAAGGGGTACACGACCACCCAGGTGCTGTCGGCCAACGCCACCGCCAGCTACTACGTCACCGACGGCATCAAACTGATCGAGGTGACGGGCGTCGACCTGTCCTTCGCCGGCTACCAGAACCCGCGCTCGAACGGGAACGATGCGCGGGTCATCTACAACACCCTCACGGAGCCGATCGACCCCGCCTTCCCGATCGACCCCCATAATCCCCTGGGGTATCAGGTTTTCCCGCCCTGCACCGCGGTCAGCGACGCCCCGGACACCACTTTCGTCGCCAGCAGTCTCGGCGGCGTCCAACCGAAGCGTCAAACCGGCCGCTTCGAGTTCACCCGCTGCACGCCCGGCGGCCGCTGCGTGCACCACTCCCTCCGAGGAGCGCCGCCGGCCAAGATGCGCCGAGCCACCGCGAAGCTCACCCGACGCGGTCGCACGTACGCCGCCGGTACCGACATCCGCGGGCGCATCCGGCTCACCGAGCGCCGGAAGATCACGGCTGGGAAGTACCGGCTGACGATCAAGCAGAAGCCCAAGCGGTTCCACGAGCGGCGCTACGGCGGGCGGCTGGCCGAACAGCACGTGACCATCCGCGTTCCCATCAACGTCTGCGGCAACTCGCCGTCGTCGGGACCGCGCTTCGGCAACTCCTGCACGAACGCGAAGAAGTAGACGCCTAGCGCGACTGCGACGGCGCCTCGAGGCGCACGTCGAGCTCGTGCGCGCCCGCATCCAGCGCGCGCCCACGACCGCATCGAGCGCGGCGATCACGGCGACGCGGGAGCCGGAGAGTCTCCCGGCGGTTGAACGTCGCTTGGTGGCCGCTGCCCTTCCAGGCACGCGGAGTCGCGTTATGCGTGCGCGCGTACGCCTCGAGTGTGGCGCGCGTTCAGCGCGTCACGCGAGCGGTGTGCCAGGCATGGCGTTTGAGATCGGAGGTGTGAGTCCTGTCCTGGGGCCCTGACAGGGGGAACCCAACATCGATGAGGCAAGGGCGCGGCCCGGAATTGACCGGGCGGCTCGCTCGCGGCTGTTTGTGCGGGCGGGCTTCCGTGAGGGCGGGTCTGAAGGAAGCCATAGATGTGTCGTGGTCGCGAACGAGAGTGAAGCGCCGTAAGGCGTCCTTTGGGTGGGTGAGCTGGCCGCCAGCAGCGATGCCCTGTTCCTGTCGGTCCCGGGGGCGTATTGGCGACGTGATCGCGGCGAAATCTCAGCGTCTTACCCTGGGAGGTCTGCTGGGTTCCGGCCGGGTGGTCGGTAGGCCGGAGAACGAGAGGACGACGGTTGATGGCCCAGCAGAAGTCGGAGGATCGCGTACTACTGGAAGGCGGGGTAATGCTCGCTGAGCGTGTCGGGTCGAGTGCCGGCGCGCAAGGGAAGGCGATCCCGGTTGATCAAACGGCGTGGCAGCTTCGTCTGCCGATCGCGACAGCTGATGACCCGCGAGGGGCCAAGCGCGGAGCGTCCTCGGACCGGTCCGGGGCTCGTGAGGCGATGGTGCCGAAGGCGGTCGGCAACGCGGAGAGCGTCACGCCGGTGACGATGGAGGAGGTCGCCTATCGGTTGACGGCGGCGTTGTTGAAGGTGGTGTCGAACAAGGGAGCGCCTGGCCCTGACGGGCAGACGGTCGAGGAGCTGCGCGAGCAGTGGTCGATCGTCGGTCGGAGGCTGGCCGCCGATCTGCTGGAAGGGAGGTATCGCCCCGGCGTGATTCGCCGGGCGAACATCCCGAAGGCGGGCGGCGGTCTGCGCGGGTTGGGGATCCCGAACGTGATCGACAGGGTGGTCTGTGAGGCCGTGCGGCAGGTACTCGAGCCTGTCTTCGAGCCGACGTTTCATCCGTCGAGTCACGGGTTCAGACCGGGCCGAAGTTGCCACACGGCGGTCGAGGAGGCCAGTCAGCATCTGAAGGACGGGTACGGGTGGGTGGTCGACATCGATCTGCAGAAGTTCTTCGATCGGGTCTGCCACCAGCGGCTGATGTCGAGGCTCGCGCAGCGAGTCGCGGACCGGCGGCTGCTCGTGCTGATCGGACGGTTGCTGAAGGCCAAGATCGTGCTGCCGGACGGTGTGGTGATCGCTAACGAGGAGGGCGTTCCGCAAGGCTCGCCGCTGTCCCCGTTGCTGTCGAACATCGTGCTGGACGAGCTCGATTGGGAGCTTGACCGGCGTGGCCACCGGTTCGTTCGCTACGCGGACGACGGCAACGTCTACGTGAAGAGCGAACGAGCGGGGCGGCGGGTGATGGCCAGCCTGACCGGGTTCATCGAAGGGCGCTTGCGCCTGAAGATCAACCAAGCCAAGTCGGCTGTCGCTCTCCCGGAGGACCGCCATTTCGTCGGCTTTCGGCTGCGATTAGACCCGCAGACCGGCAGCGTGGAGATCCTGCTCTCGGAGCGCACCAAGCGCAACGCGATGCAGCGGATCCGCCAGCTCACGCCACGACCATGGGGACGCACGCTTGCGAGCTGCATCCTTCAGATCAACGCGTGGCTGCGGGGGTGGCATCAGTTCTTCCGGATCGCTTCGCCCGGCGAGCAGTTCACGTTGCGCGCGCTGGACGCCCACATCCGGCGTCGGCTTCGCGCGATCCTGTTGCACCACTGGAAACGCCGCCCGACGATCGTTCGCAACCTCATCGCCCTCGGTGTCAAGCGAAGGTCAGCATGGCAAGGCGTCTACTCGGGGCGCAGGTCCCTGTGGGCGCTGAGCCACATCCCACAAGTCGATCGGGCACTGCGGCCCCGGTTTTTCACCGACCGCGGGCTCGTCTCGCTGGTGGAGCTGCACCATCGCGCGCACGAGGAGATCGTCGCCCCCACCGACGAGCAGCTGGCGCTGGAGTGGGGATAGGTCGAGGTCGATGAACCGGCCGGCGGCGGGGTTCGCAACCCGCCGTCCCGAGGAGCCGTGTGTGAACAGCACAAGCACGGTTCTGTGGGAGCCGGGGCGGGCAACCGCCCCGGCTACCCGACACGTTGGCGGCGTAGCTCCACCGGCGACCGCCGTCAAGAGACACCGCTGCGCGGCGGCCTTCGGCCGGCCTCCGGCTGCTCTTGACTGCGCCCGCCGGCTCCGCTGATCGGCAGGGTAGGTCCGGATGCCCGGACTCTGCCTCGCGGGAGGCCAGCGCCATCCCGGTAACCTCAGACGTGCGCATGACCGCCAAGGAGGGGCTGCGCCAGGCCATCGAGGACCTCTCCGAGCTGGAAGCCCAGCGGACGCTCGCCTTCATCGCCCGCCGCCGCGACGACCGCGACCCGATGATCGAGGCGTTCGAGAACGCGCCGTACGACGACGAGCCGACCACACCCGAAGAAGACCGCAGCGCCGCCGAGGCCTGAAAGCAGCGCCGCGAGTCGACGAGCTCGAGCGCGAGCCCGGTTGACCGCCGGCCGGCGCATCGAGTTCACGCCTCCCGGGCGACACGACCTGAAGCGCCGATCCACGCATGCAACGCCGCGTAACCGCCGTCCTCCGCGCGCTCGTGGCCGACCCTTCGAGCGGCGAGCTGGTCAAGCTCCGCGGCAGCGACGAGCACCGACTGCGCGTTGGCGACTGGCGCGGTCAGGGTCCAGCTCGCCCCCGACGAGCGCGCCGTCTACGTGCTCCGCGTGCTTCCACGTGGACGCGCTTATCGCGACTGACCGACACCGCTCGCGTGCCCACAAGCTGCCCAATCGAATCGGACCGGCCCTGCGCGGAAGCCGAGCGCGCGACCTCAAACCGCGCTCCAGGGCCACACGCCGTCCGCGCGCAACCGTCGATCCCTTTGGGAGCAAGAGGTCGCCGGTTCGAATCCGGCCGCCCCGATCGCTGGCGCCTTCGCGGGCGCCCGCAGGGTCGCCGCGCAGACGAGCGCCCACGGCCTCACCGTCCTCTCACGAGCGCCCACGGCCTCACGGTCCTCTCACGAGCGCCCCGGCACCCTGGCCGCCATGCTCACGAGCACCACGGTGCGCCGCGGCCTGCTCGCCGCCGCGCTGACCGCGAGCGCCGTCGCCGGCGGCGTCCTCGTCGTCGGCCCGGGGGCCCGGGCCTCGCGCGGGCCGACGTTCACGCACCCCGGGAGGATCGACAACCCCTACCTGCCGCTCACGCGCTTTGAGCGCTGCGAGCTGCGCGGGGTCGCCGAGGACGGAGCCCGGGAGCGCACGGTCAGGACGCTGCAACCCTCCACGAGGGCCTTCGTCGTCGGCGGCCGGCGGGTCGAGGCCGTCGTCATCCGGGACGACGCGTTCGAGAACGGGCGGCGCGTCGAGAGCACGCTCGACTTCTTCGCACAGGCCGACGACGGCACCGTCTTCTACTTCGGCGAGGAGGTGAGGAACCTCAGGGGCGGCAAGGTCGTCGACACGAAGGGCACCTGGCTCTACGGTCGCGACACCGACCGCCTCGGCGTCCTGATGCCGGGAAAGCCCAAGCTCGGGCGGCAATGGCACGCCGAGGACGCGCCCGGCATCACGATCGAGTCCGACCGCGTGGAGGAGGTCGGCTTGCGCGCCCGGGTCAAGGGGCGCATCGTGACCGGCGTCATCCGCGTGCAGGAGTTCACCCAGCCCGACGGCGAGGTCGAGTTCAAGACCTACGCGCCGGGCCTCGGCGTCGTCGACGAGTACCCGCCCGGCGGCCACGCGACGTTCGCCGGCTGTCGCTGACCCGGCGACCTGGGAGCCTTGGCGGGGTGCGAGTCCTGATCGTCGAGGACGAGGTCAAGCTCGCGTCGATCATCCGGCGCGGGATGCGCGCGCACGGCGTCGGCGCCGATGTCGCCGTCCGCGGCGAGGACGCGCTGTGGATGGCCGGGTCGACCGCGTACGCGGCCGTCGTGCTCGACGTGATGCTGCCGGGGATCGACGGCTTCGAGACGTGTCGGCGCCTGCGCGCCGAGGGCGTCGCGACGCCCGTGCTCATGCTCACCGCGCGCGACGCCGTCGCCGATCGCATCGCCGGCCTGGACGGCGGCGCCGACGACTATCTCGTCAAGCCGTTCGCGTTCGACGAGCTGCTCGCGCGCGTGCGCGCGCTCGCGCGCCGCGGCGGCCCCGTGCGGCCCGCCGTGCTGGAGGCGGGCGACCTGCGCCTGGACCCCGCGACGCGCGAGGTCCGCCGGCATGACGTCGTGCTCGAGCTGACCCCCAAGGAGTTCGCGCTGCTCGAGGCGCTGATGGCGCGCGCCGGCGAGGTGCTCACGCGCTTCGAGCTCCTCGAGCAGGCGTGGGACGACGCCTACGAGCACCGCTCGAACGTCATCGACGTCTACGTCGGCTACCTGCGCGACAAGGTCGACCGGCCGTTCGGGACCGCGTCGATCGAGACCGTGCGCGGCGTCGGCTATCGCCTGCGCCCGGGGTGAGGCGGCCCTCGATCCGCTGGCGGGTGGCGCTCGCGTTCGCCGCGACGGCAGCGGTCGTCCTCGCCGCGCTCGGCGCGTTCCTCTACCTGCGCTTCGAGCACGACCTCACGACGACGCTCGACCGCGGCCTCAGCGCCCGCGCCGACGAGGCCGTCGCGGCGGTCCGGCGCTCGCCCGACGGGCTCGTGCCCCCCGAGCCCACGGCGCTGGAGGCCGACGAGAGCCCCGCCCAGGTCCTGCGCGCCGACGGCACGGTCGTCGCCGCCACGTCCGGCGCCCGCAGCGCGCTGCTCACCCCGCGGCAGCTCGTGCGCGCGCGCCGCGGGCCGCTGACCGTCGACCGCCCCGGCGACGCCCGGCTCGACGAGGGCACCCGCCTGCGCGCGGTGCCGGTCTCCGCCCGCGGGGAGCGCTTCGTGGTCGTCGTCGGGGGCTCGCTGGACGAGCGCGACCAGTCCCTGCGCTCGCTGCTCGTCGCCGAGGCGGTCGGGATCGCCCTGGCCCTGGCGCTCATCAGCGCCGGCGGGTACGTCGTCTCGGGGCTCGTCCTGCGTCCCGAGCGCGAGGCGCTCGCGCGCCAGCGGCGGTTCGTCGCCGACGCCAGCCACGAGCTGCGCACGCCGCTGACCGTGTTGCGCAGCGAGGTCGACGTGTCGCTGGCCGAGGCGCCCACCGTCGAGGGCCTGTGCGCGGCGCTGCGCTCGACCGGCGACGAGGTCGAGCGCCTGACGCGACTGGCCGAGAGCCTGCTCGTCCTCGCCCAGGTCGACGACGACGGCCTCCCGATCCGCCCGCAGCCGGTGGACGTGGGCGCGCTGCTCGAACGGGTCGCCGGGCGTCGCTGGGCGGCCCCGGTCCGCGCGCGCGCTTCCGGCGGCGGCCTCGTCGTCGAGGCCGACCGCCTGCGCCTGGAGCAGGCGCTGAGCAACCTCGTCGACAACGCCGTGCGCCACGGCGCCGGCGACGTCGAGCTCAGCGCCGCCCGGGACGCCGACACGGTGGTCCTGACCGTCCGCGACCACGGTCCCGGCCTGCCCGAGCGCTTCGGTCCGCACGCCTTCGAGCGCTTCAGCCGCGCCGACCACGGGCGCGCGAGCACCGGCCCCGGCCTCGGGCTGGCGATCGTGCAGGCCGTGGTCGAGGCCCACGGCGGATCCGTCGCGCTCGCCGACGCCCAGCCCGGGACGCTCGCCACGATCCGGCTGCCTCGCCGTCCCCTGATCCGGTCCCCGGCACCATCGGCGCCATGAACAGCACCCGCCGGATCGCCGCATCGCCGCCGCCTCCGTAGCCCTGGTCCGTGTGGCCGGCGGCACGACCTACGCGATCGCCGGCGACGACGACGGGGACGCCGGGTCCACCGGCGCGGGCGCCGACCGCGCCCGGGCCGCGACCCTCGACCGCTTCCGGGGCGCCAGGGCCAACAGCGTCGAGCGAGACGGCGAGAACGGCGCGACCCGGGAGGTCGAGATCACGCGCAGGGACGGCGCCACCGTAGACGTGCGCCTCGACGGCGCGTACGGCCTCGTCGTAGTCGAGGCCGATCGCGAGGATCAGAGCGGACGCCGGGCGCCGCGCGCGTCTCTGGCCCTGTCAGACTCAGCCGGCGAGCCCTCGTAGCTCAGCTGGATAGAGCAGCGGACTTCTAATCCGCAGGTCCCTGGTTCGAGTCCAGGCGAGGGCGCTGGTGCGAATAGCGCCGGCCGTGGCGGGAGGCGCCCGGACCTGCGGACGCGAGCCACGACGGAGTGCGGGTTCCGGGGCGTTCGGCGTCCGGATGGGCGGAAGTCTCCGCGGAATGGTTCCGCGGTTCTGCGGAGTGTCTTGTGCTCCGCGTGGTGTTGGCGGGGACTACCGGTCGTACGCGCGGCCGCGAGGCAGGACGCGGTGGATGGCGATGACGCGCTGCTCGCTGTCGAGCTCCAGGCGAACGCGCCAGTCGCCTACGCGCAGGCGCAGCTCGGCTCCACCGGTCAGCCGGTGCAGCGGGGCGTTACGCGGATCGGCTGCCAGCGCGTCGAGGGCGGCGAGGATGCGACGGCGAATCGGCGGGTCGAGCTGGCGAATGTCGCGGCGGGCACGCGGCGTGACGTGCAGCCGCCACGGCGCGGGCTCACCCAAACTCGTGGCGGATCTCGTCGAGCGGGACCGCCTCGCCGCGCCGGTACTCCTCGCGCGCTTCGGCGACGCCGCGCTCTTCCTCCTCGGTGACGGGCTCGTCGTCGATCGGCGCCGCGAGGACCGCCGCGAGCACGGGATCGACGCGGCGGACCTCGATGTAGCGCAGCGTGTCGCGGGCCTCGTCCTCGGAGAGGGCGTAAATCGCGTGCTGGAGCTGTTCCTTGGCGGTCATGCGCACGTTGCAGCGTATCCGCATGTTCAGGCCTCCCGCGAGGCAGGGTCCGGGCATCCGGACCTACCCAGCTCAAGAGCGGAGCCGGCGGGCGCGGTCAAGGGCAGCCCGACCGGGCCGGCCAACGGCCGCGTAGCGGTGTCCCTTGACGGCGGCCGCCGAGCGGAGTACTCGGCGAGCCTGCTTCGCTCGGCCGCGTGACGCGCTGAACGCCCCCTGGGCGTGGCTTCTATGGCTTCTGTGGGCGCCGCGGCGAGAACGGCCGCTTGCGGCCGCCCGGAGCCGCGGCAAGGGCGGCGGCCGAAGGCCGCCCTTGATGTCGTAGAGAAGATTCTCACGCCACGCGCCAAGCATCGTCGGAGGCACGACCGTGTGGCAACTCTTGGAACTCCACAGAGCGCGTCACCGCCTTACGTTAGGTTGCCCTCGTGACTGGAGCGCTGATCGCGTTTGCCGCGGCATTGGCGGGCGTTGTCGCGGGTGCTGCGTTAGCGCGGCACAACGAGCGGCGGGCGCACGCCGGTCGGCTGTTGACCGACGCGCTCGATGACCTCGTGGTGGCCATCGCCAACGTCGTTGGGGGCGCCGGGCGTGAGGCGCGCCGGGCGTACGCAGCGGCGAACGCGCGGATTGTGCTGCACGGCTCCCCGGCGGTCGTCGATGCGTTCCGGGCCCTTCAAGTTGACCCGACCACGGGGACCGAGGACGGACGCATGCGGCTGCTCGCTGCGTTTCAGGAGGCACGCCGAGAACTTGGCCGGCCACCGGTCGACCCGAAGGCTGCTTCGGTATTGCTATTCGGGAGCATCAGCGAACCCTCTGAGGATCGCTAGCTGCCGTGCGGACGGGCGCCGCTCGGTGTGCTCGGGGGTGATCGGTTCGGCGAGATGGCCGCTCCGTCGGGTTGCTACGCGTCGATGTCGTAGCGGAGGACGTAGGCTGAAGCGTCGAGGGTCATCTGGTTGATCTCGACGGGCCGCCCATCGGCGGTATAGGCGGTGCGGACGATGTCGACGACGGGGTGCCAGGCGGGAGGTCGAACGCGTCGGACTCGTCGGGCTTCGGCATGCGCGCGCGGACGTCCTCGCGGAAGTGAGTGGGAGCGTGGCCGAGTTCGGCGAGCCGCGCGGAGGTGCCGCCGGCCCGGTGTCCTGCTCGGTGATCGGTGAGCCGCGGACAATCCTCGCCGGTAGGAATGAGGTGGAGAGCATGACGGGCTTGCCGTCGAGGACGAAGCGGCGCTGGCGGACGCAGACGGGCTCGGCCGGCTCGACCTGGAGCAGCCGGGCGACGTGGGCGGTCGCGGGTCCCTCGCGGACCTGTGTGCTGACGTCGAGGGCGCGGCCGTCGACGTCAGCGGACCAGATCGAAGCGCCCTGTCGCCAGCGCTGCTGGGCGAGTCGCTTGACGGCTTCGCGCACCACGGGCGCTCACGCTCGCTCGCCGTGGCCGCGAACCTCGCAAGCGCGCGCCGATAACCTGCACGAGCCAGTCCAGGCTTGCTGCGGTCGGCAGCCCGTGCGCCGTCACGAGTCTGCGTTGTGCGTGGTCTCGGCGGCCCGGTCGCGTTCGTAGTCGAGCGCGCCGCGGCGACCGGCGATGCCCTCCATCGCGCCGTCGAGCAGTGTCCCGTAGTGGCGCTCGATCATCTGCACGCTTGTGCCCATGATCGGGCGAGCTCGAACGCCGTCACGCCCGCTGCGATCTGTGCCTGCCGTCGCGTCAGCCGGAGGCGACGGAAGTTGGTTCAGCCACGCGCGCGGAAGGCGGCGCGGAGGTCTCGAGCTGCTCTGTAATGGCATCCACCTTCGCCATTAGCTCCTCGTCGGCGCTGAGCACTTGCAGTTCTGCTTCTGCGATCTCCTGGGCGCGTCCTTCGATGAAGCGATCGGCGAGTCCCCCCGCGAGTGCGGCGAAGAATCCGATGCCGACGAGCATGACGATCATCGCGAGGATCTTGGCCTCGCTCGTGGTCGGGAGTTGGTCGCCGTAGCCGACCGTGGTGATCGTCGTTATGGCCCAGTAGAAGCCGTCGAAGTAGCTCGTTCTTCTCGATGGCCGAGAACGCCTCGACGCCGGCGAGGACGACCAGGCCGGCGAAGAACGCGGCGTACTTGAGTCCACCGCTGCGGAACAGCCACCGGATGAGCGGTGCGAGCCGCAGGAGCCGCGCGACGCGGACGAGTCGCAGGAGCCGCACGCCGTTGACGGCGCTTGTGAGGAAGGGCGGCGTCGCCACGACGATCACGGCGTCGAGCGGGTTGCGCCGTACGTAGCGCCGGCGGTCTGGCGCGACCGCGAGCATGACAGCCAGTTCGACGAGAAACGCGGTCCAGATGAGCCAGTTGAGCACCACGCCGAGCCCACGCCAGGGTTCCGCGACGCCCGGCTGATCGAGGAGCATCGACGGGATGACCAGCGCCGCCAAGAGCATCGGAACCTCGAACCGGCGCTCCCACCGAGCAGTGCTCTCGTCGGTTCGCGGCTTGCCCACGGGAGCGCGTTCAACGCCCGAGTGCACGGTCCTGCCCAAGCCGCCGCGACCAGCCGTTGGGTCCCCAGGGCGTGTGCCACGATTGTCCAGTTGCGCGCCTCGCGTGGCGCGAGCGCACAAGACCCGCGGGCCCGCAGCCGCGCCCAGCGCCGCAGCCGCCCGGAAGGCGGCGAGCGAGACGACGCCGGTCGAGACGACGAGGACGACGCGCCCGGCGAGCAGGTAGGACAGCCTCACGGGACCTCCCCGTGCACAGGTCCCGCGTGGGAAAGCCACCCGGAAGAGAAGGCACCCCGTGGCCCAATCCTGGGGAGGCGCTGTCGCGCCGACAACCAGGCCTCGACCGCCCCCGGGCCGTGCGGTCAAACGCGCCCGCGAGCTCGGGCTGCTCTGGAGCCAACGCCGGCGCTCGGCCGACTTTCGGCGCCGCCTGGCACGACCGGCGGCGCTCGAGCTGGGGGCATGGGCCGCCCGCGCGATGGACGCACCACTGCGGCTGATCGGCGCGGCCTCCGACGGGCGCGACGACGGCATGACGCAAGCCGACTGCTTGCCAACGCCTCGTCGATCCTCCAGCGACGGGCCGGCGTCGTAGCCGAGCCGCTACCGAGGGGAGTGATGGCCCTCGCCGAGGGAGCGGCTCTGCTGTTCGTCGGCCTCGGAGCGCTGGCAGCAGGAGCGCCTCGGGCGGGTGCCGACCGAGCGCGTCGAGGCCCCGCCCGCGCCGACGGTCCGGAGAGGGCCGCGGCCGGGCGCGCCGGCGCCGGCCGAGACGCCTACGCGCTTCGGCTGGTCGCTGACGGCGAACGCTCCATGAGCGTGGCCATCGGTGCGGGCCCGACGTTCGCCGGCTACCGGGTGGAGTCGCTGGTCGGCCCATGCGTGACCCGTGGCGCGGGCGGCAATGGGCGTCCGCGCTTGCGCGCTATGCCGCTGTAGGGTGGCTCGCATGTGCCGGTGGGTGGCTTATTCCGGGAATCCGATCCGGCCGGAGGCGCTGCTCTATGACACGAAGTTCTCGCTCGTGGAGCAGAGCCGCAGGGACCGGCTGGCGGGGGGTTATCCCAACGCCGACGGCTTCGGCTTGGGGTGGTACGGCGAACGCGACGTTCCCGGGCTGTACCGCAGTGTTGTGCCGGCGTGGGCGGACCGCAACCTGCGTGAGCTGGCGGGCCAGCTCGAGTCGCCGCTCTTCCTGGCCCACATCCGAGCCGCGACGGGAACCCCGGTCGAGCAGACCAACTGTCATCCCTTCCGCCTTGGCCGCTGGTTGTTCATGCACAACGGATTCATCGACGGCTACTTCGGGCTGCGCCGCGACCTGCTCCTCGCGGTCGATCCCGGCGTGTTCGGCAGCATCGAAGGCACGACCGACTCGGAGCTGATGTTCCATCTCGCCCTGACGTTCGGGCTCGAGCTTGAGCCGCTCACGGCACTGGAGCGCATGGCCGGATTCGTCGAGGAGACGGGTCGCCGTCACGGCGTCGAGCAGCCGCTACAGATGACCGTCGCGGTGAGCGACGGCGAACGCCTCTACGCGGCCCGCTACGCGAGCGGGCCCGTCGTCAATTCCCTGTTCGTCACCGCCGAGGCGAGCGCGATCCGCGCGCTCTACCCCGAGGACGCGAGGTTCCAGCTCTTCTCCGACGAGGCGCGTGCGATCGTCTCCGAGCCGCTGGGCGACCTGCCCGGCGTGTGGCACGAGGTGCCGCCCGGCACCGCGTTGGTCGTCCAGTCCGGCGCGGACGAGGAGGTCCCGTTCACGCCGCGTCGGCCGCAGTCCGAGTAGGAGTCGGGTCGACCACGGCGTCGGGCAAGCCAGGGCGTCACAAGATCCGTGAGGACTCGGAGGTGGCGGCGAACGACAGCCGGCCCGCTCCTTATCTGTGCAGGGACCGCACGGCAAGCGCGATCCGGGTTGATGTTGTCGGCGTCGCGGCCGTATTCACCCCATTTGGACGATGACCTTTGCGGCCGGCGCTCGCATGCTGGTGCATACGGGCACGGGCGGCAGGCACGGCCGGTGCATCCGCGGGTTCGGAACACGAGACGGGAGCGAGCATGGAAGGCAACAACCTGGATGTACTCGGGCCGGTCGACTACCTGGTGGTCGAGTTCCCGGCAGACAAGGCCAACTTCTCCGGTGAGATGGCGGCGGAGTTGACGTCTCTCGTCGACCGCGAGCTCGTGCGCGTGCTGGATCTGCTGTTGCTACGCAAGGACCTCGACGGGTCGGTGGCGGTCGATGAGCTGCACGAGGTGGACGCGAGCAATCTGGGTCAGCTGCGCGCGCTCGAGGCCGATCTCGCGATGCTGCTTGCCGAGGAAGATGTCGAAGAGATCGGCAAGGCGATGGAGCCGGGCAGCATCGCGGCGGTGCTGGTCTACGAGAACAGCTGGGCCGGGCCGTTTGCGTCAGCTGTGCGACGGTCGGGTGGCCAGCTGGTCGCCGACGGCCGCATCCCGACCCAGGCACTGCTGGCCGCAATCGAAGCGGAAGCGGAAACCGACGAGGAAGGAGCTTGACATGCCGCTGGGCAGAGGACGTGTTGGCAGGCGGGGAGTACTTGGCGGCCGACCGGTCGCACGAACCGCCGCGGTCGTCGGCACGGCGGCAGTCGTGAAGCACGGTCACGACCGGCGCGCGGACCGCCGCGACGACCGGCGCGACCGGCGCGAGGACCGCGGCCCCGGAGTCTTCAGATGAGCAAGGTCGCGGGAGCAGCGGTGCCGCCACCGGCTCCCGCGACCGCCGGCTCGGTCAGGCCCGTGGCGCCCTCTCCTCCTCGCCGTACACGAAGATGCCGTGGACCACGTACACACACAGGACGAAGATGCCCAGCGACCACCACGGGTAGGCGCCGCCGATCGACAGCAGGGCGCCGATCGCACCGAGGCTGCCGCCGATGATCCCAATGACACGGCCGAAGGTGTTGCCGGCTATCAGCGAAAAGCCTCCGGCGAGCTGGATCACGCCGAGAATGATCAGGACCCAGCCCAGGGTGTTGAGGTTGGTGAGTACAAACCTCTTGTCGTTGGTGAAGATGTTCGCATCATCCAGGGCGCCGATGCCATAGATGATATTGAGCGTGCCCACAATCAACAGCAGCGTCGCTGCGAACACAACTCGGCCCGCACCTCGCATCCTGTACCTCCTTGAGTTGATTCGGCCGTTGTCCGGCCGCTTGTCGGCGACCCTACCTCACTCGGCACCCTGGTCGATGCCGACTCACGATCATCGCGGCGGTTGCCGGAGCGCGTCGAGGAAGGAGACGTACGGCTGTGGCGATCGACCCGCTTGGCGGCAGGCCAGGCCCGTAGGTGCGCAGCAGGCGATCGCCGGCGTCCCGGCACTCAGTATGTGCTCGGCACGCAGGTCCAAGGGCTCGCCGGCCAGGAACATGCGACGGAGCGTACGCCGCCGCGCCGCGCCGCACATCATCCCAATGGGATGATGAAGACGATCGGGGTATCTCGCTCACCCGCACGCAGAACGCTGACATGATGGACAGGCAACGACCGGGAGCGTCATCGTGACGAGCCGCGACACCCAAGACGTGGATGAGGAAGGTTACTGGTAGAGAGGTCTGTCGAGTTATGTGAAGCGGCTGAGCGGGGCGCGGCGAAGCCGTCGTCGTGCGCCGAGGGCTTCTCGCTCGGGGCTCGTGTCATTCACTTCATGACCTGCGCGACCGCCCGGAGGGTCGCTCGCGCGGCCACCCACAAGGCCGTCGGCGGCCCGCCCGGGCCGACGGGCCGCAAGCGCCTGCGCGATCGGCGCCTGCACGTGGTCGACGACCTCACGGGCGCCACCGATCGCTTCTCGGCCCGCGCGAGCGGCGCCAAGCGGAACACGTCGTAGTTCGGCGCGCTGTCGGGCTCCGATAGGGTCGGCCCGCCATGGGCCAGGCCATCGGACAGGTGCTCTCGCTCGGCGTCGGCGTGGCGCTCAGCCCGGTGCCCATCATCGCCGTGGTGCTCATGCTCGGGACGCCGCGCGGGCGCGCCAACGGGCCGGCGTTCGTGTTGGGCTGGATCCTCGGGCTCGCTGTCGTGGGCACGATCGTCCTGTTCGTCGCCGGCGGCGCGAACGCCAGCGAGAGCGGCGAGCCGGCCACGTGGGTCGGGATCGTCGAGCTCGTGCTCGGCGCCGCGCTGCTCGGGCTCGCCGTCCGCCAGTGGCGCGGGCGCCCACGCCGCGGCGACGCGGCCCGGCTGCCGTCGTGGATGAGGACGATCGACCGCATTGCGCCGGGTCGCGCGCTCGCGCTGGGCGTCGCGCTCGCGGCCGTCAACCCCAAGAACCTGCTGCTGACCGTGGGCGCCGCGAGCGCCATCGCGCAGACGGGCATCGCCACCGGCAAGCAGGCGATCGCGCTCGGCGTCTTCGTGGCGGTCGCCACGCTCGGCGTTGGCCTGCCCGTCGCGGCCTTCTTGATCCTGGGTGAGCGCGCGACGCGAATGCTCGACGAGACGAAGTCGTGGATGGCCGCCAACAACGCGACGATCATGGCGGTCCTGCTGCTGGTCATCGGGACGGAGCTCGTCGGCGACGGGATCGGCGCGCTGTCGTGACCGCCGTCGCCGCGCCGCACGACCCGCCGGCCGAGGCCATGCGCTGGGTCCCCGGTGGGACCATGCGCATGGGCGACGAGCGCTTCTACCCCGAGGAACGTCCCGTGCGTCGCGTCGAGGTCGGCGCGTTCTGGATCGACGAGCATCCCGTCACCGTCGCCGAGTTCCGGCGCTTCGTGAAGGCGACCGGCCACGTCACGGTGGCCGAGCGCCCGCTCGACCCCGCCGACTACCCGGGCGCCGACCCCGCGCTGCTCACGCCGGGCTCGCTCGTCTTCCGCGGCACGCGCGGCCCGGTCGACCTCTCCGACGCGACGGCGTGGTGGGAGTACGTCCCGGGGGCGCACTGGCGCCGCCCGGAGGGCCCGGGCAGCGACACCTACCAGCGCGCGCGCCACCCGGTCGTGCACGTCGCACCGGAGGACGCCGAGGCCTACGCCGCCTGGGTGGGCAAGACGCTGCCGAACGAGGCCGAATGGGAGCTCGCCGCGCGCGGCGGCCTCGACGGCGCGGTCTTCGCGTGGGGCGACGCGGAGGCGCCGGGCGGCCGCGCGATGGCGAACACGTGGCAGGGCGAGTTCCCGTGGCAGAACCTCCTGACCGACGGCTGGCCGCGGACCTCGCCCGTCGGCACGTATCCGCCCAACGGCTTCGGGCTCTTCGACATGACCGGCAACGTCTGGGAGTGGACGGCCGACCGGTTCGAGATCGGGGACGGCGGCGGCGCGCCGGCGTGCTGCTCGCCCGCGGACGCCGGCGAGCGCTTCGAGCGCCGGGTTATCAAGGGCGGCTCGCACCTGTGCGCGCCGAACTACTGCCTGCGCTACCGCCCCGCCGCGCGCCAGGGCGAGGCGGTCGACACCTCGACCGGCCACATCGGCTTTCGCTGCATCGTCCGCGCGCCGGCCTGAGCCGTCAGCGCACGGGCAGGATCGCGACGTCCCGCATCGCGGCCACGATCGCCCGGGGCGGCGACGACGCCTCCCGCCTGCGCGCCGCCCAGCAGAGCCTCGATCTCAGGCTTCGATCGGGCTGCGACTCGACGTGAGCGACCAGATGACCCAGACGTCGAGCGCGATCACGAGGATCGCCCAGAACGGGTAGTAGGGGATGAAGAAGAAGTTCAGCGTCGCGCTGAGCGTCGCGAGCACGAGCGCGGTGACCGCAGCCCATGCCTGGCGCGCGAAGAGGCCGAAGCCGGTGGCCAGGATGAGCAGCCCGAGGAGGAGGTGGATCCAGCCCCAGGCGGTCGTGTCGAGGTCGAACGTGTAGTTGGTCCTGACGACGAAGAAGTTGTCGTCGAGGATCGCGGTCAGGCCCGCGATCACCTGGAACGCGCCGACCAGCGTGAACACGCAGGCGGCGAAGACGAGGCCACCGACCGCCCAGCCCGAGACGGGCCGCTGGTCGGGGTAGCGGGCTTCGGACATCGAGGCTCCTCCCTTGTGTTGTGGCGCGCGGGCACTCGTTCCGATGCCAGGAGGGTTCTCCGTCGGGCGCCGCTTCCCTGCACGCTCGGTCGCGCGCGCGACCGTAGACTGCGCGCGGACGTGACCGGGTCCTCGCTCGCCCCAGAGGTGCCGTCTCGCTAGGCGACGTCGCCGAGCGCGCCGGCGCGCTCGCGATCGCGCTGCCCGCGGCGTGGGCGCTGCTCGCCGGGCGCCCGGGCGCCCGGGCGGCGGCGATGGCCGTCGCGCTCGTCCTGACGCCGCTCGTCCTGCTCGCCGAGGTCTGGGAATCGAGCGCGTTCGCGCCCTACCGCGACCGGCCGGCGGCGCTCGCCGCCGGGAGCCTCGCCGCACTCGCGCTCGTCGCCGCCGGCGCGGTCCTGTTCGACCGCCGCCCGGCCGCGTTCGTGCTGCTCGTCGCGGCGGCGCTGCCCTTCCGCGTGCCGATCGCGATCGGCGGCGCGACGGCCAACCTGCTGGCGCCGCTCTACCTCGTGCTCGCGGCCGGGGCGGTCGCCCACGTGGCGCGGGCCCGGCGCGAGCCGCCGGGCGCCGGGCGGCGACCGGGAGCGGTCGAATGGGCGCTCGCCGCGACGCTCGTCCTCTACGCGTTGCAGGCGGCGTACTCGAGCGACGTCTCCCAGTCGGTGCAGCACCTGGCCTTCTTCTACGTCCCGTTCGCGCTGCTCTTCGTCCTGCTCGTGCGCGTCGACTGGGACCGCCGGCTCGTGCGCACGGCCTTCGGCGTGCTCGCCGGGGTCGCGCTCCTGTGCTGCGCGGTGGCCTTCGTGGAGACCGCCATCCGCAGCGTCCTGTGGAACGACAAGCTGATCGAGAGCAACACCTACAACCCCTACTTCCGGGCCAACGCGCTCTTCTACGACCCGAACATCCTGGGGCGCTTCCTCGTCGTCGTCATGGCCTGCGCGGCGGCGGCGGTCGCGCCGGCGCGCGAGCGCCGCGTGCTGGTCGCCGGCGCCGCGCTGCTGGCGGTGCTCTTCGGCGGGCTCGTCACGACGCTGTCGCAGTCGAGCCTTGTCGCGCTGCTCGTGGGGCTTGCGGTCGTCGCCGCGCTGGCCGGGCACGTGCGCCTCGTCGCCGCCGTCGCGGGCGCGTGCGCGGTCGCGGCGGTCGTCGTGCTGCTCGCCGCGCCCGGCGCCGTCGGCCTGCGCTCGGACTCCGACGACGCGCTGCGCAAGGCGACGAGCGGGCGCACCGACCTCGTGCAGGGAGGCGCCGACCTCTTCGGCGAGCGGCCGGTGCTCGGCTTCGGCTCGGGCTCCTTCGAGCGCGAGTACCGCGAGCGCCACGGCGGCGTCGGCGCCGACGTCTCGGCCTCGCACACGACGCCGCTGACGATCGCCGCCGAGCAGGGACTCCCGGGCCTGGCGCTCTACCTCGCGCTGCTCGTCGTCGCCTTCGGCGTGCTGCTCGGCGCGGCGCGCGGCGCCGTCGCGCGCGTCGCGGTGGCCGCGGCCTTCGCGGCGCTCGTCGCCCACACGCTCGTCTACGCGGCCTTCCTCGAGGACCCGCTGGCCTGGGCCCTGCTCGCCGTCGGCGTCGCGCTGGCCGCGCGGCCGGCGGGCGCGGGCGAGCCCGTGGCCGCCGGCGCGGCGCGGCCGGCGCCCGTCGTGGCCTGATCGCCCCGTGCCGGACTCCGGCGTGTCGGCGAAGCGGCCATGTGGACGCTCGAGCCGCCGCGGCCGGTCAGGCACGCCGGCGGTTGGCTTGCTAGAGGTCCTCGAGCGCGACGTCGGTCTCGCCGACGTCCATGAACCGCGTGTACTCGGCGATCACCGTCTCGGGGTCGCCCCACATGACCATGCGGCCCTTGTGCATCCAGACGATCTCCGTGCACAGCTCGCGGATCGTGCCCAGCGCGTGGGAGACGATCAGGATCGTGCCCGCGCGCGCGCAGAGCTTGGCCATCCGCCGCAGCGACTTCTTCTTGAAGCGCGCGTCGCCGACCGAGAGCGCCTCGTCGACGAGGAGGATGTCGGGATCCATGTTGACGGCCACCGAGAAGGCCAGGCGCCCGTACATCCCCGAGGAGTAGGTGCGCATGGGGAGGTCCATGAACTCGCCGAGCTCGGCGAACTTCACGATCTCGTCGTACTTCTCGCGCAGCTGCTCGCGCTTGAGGCCTGCCGCGAGGCCCCCGAGGACGACGTTCTCGCGGCCGCTCAGCTCGCGGTTGAAGCCGACGCCGAGCGCGAGCAGCGTGCTGACGCGCCCGTCGACCTCGACCCGCCCGTCGGTGGGAGGCAGGATCCCGGCGACGGTGCGCATGAGCGTCGACTTACCGGCGCCGTTGACGCCGACGACCCCGAGGACGCTGCCGTGGGCGACCTCGAAGGACACGTCCTTGACGGCCTCGATCTCGCGCACCAGGCGCTCGCGGCGGCCCGCGCGCATGAGCGTGGTGCGCAGCGTGGGGCTTGCCTCGAACGTCGCCCGGTAGGTCACCGAGAGGTCCTCGACGCGGACAGCCGGGTTCGCGATCGGCCGGCGCGGCCCGCCGGGGACGACTGTCGGCTCAGAGGCGGACAGCGAACTCACGCTCCCGGGAGATGAAGAACAGCGCGCCGACGACGACCGCCACGACCGCCCACGCGAGCCCCCACACCATGTACCCGGCGCTCGGTGCGCGGCCCAGGCTGAGGACCTCGCTCAGCGCGCCGAACATCGGCGTCAGCGGGTTGAGGTCGATGATCCGGCGCAGGTGCTCGGGCACCTCATACAGGTAGTACAGGACCGGCGAGCCGTAGAGCCAGATCCGGTTGAAGTACGGCAGGAAGCTCGAGACGTCGCGGAAGTAGACCTGCGCGGCGGCCACCAGCATCGTCAGACCGGTCGCGAAGGACGCGATGATCGCGAAGATCGGCAGCACCCAGAGCAGCTGGGGACCGACCGGGAGGCCGGCGATGCCGTGCACGACGGCGTAGACGAACACGCAGGGCAGGAAGCGCAGGAAGGACGTGAGCACCGACGAGAGCGGCAGGAGCGTGCGCGGGAAGGCGGTGTTGAGGATCAGCCGCCCCCCGCCGACCACCGACTTGACGCCCTGGTTGAGCGAGCCGCTGATGAAGTGAAACGCGAAGAGCCCGGCCATGAGGTGCGCGAAGAACCGCGCCCCGCCGGTGCCGCTGCGCAGGATGTCGACGAGCAGGAAGTAGACGCAGGTCAGCAGCAGCGGGTTGAGCACGAGCCACAGCTGGCCCAGCGCGGTGCTGAAGTGCTGGGCGCGCAGCGTCGTGCGCGACATCTCGAAGGCGAACTGGCGCCGGCGCCAGAGCTGGCGCAGGTAGGGGCGCAGCGGCGGCAGCCCGACGCGGTGGGGCTCGTAGACGTGGTGCTCGGCGCTGAACTCGTCCTCGCGCTCGCGCGGCAGGCGGCGGCGCGCCTCCTCCTCGCGGCGACGGTCGACGACGGAGGTCGCGGGGCCCTCGGACACCTCGTCAACCTTAGTGGCGGTGTCGTCGCTCACGACGCGGGCCCGGCGCGCAGGCGGTCGGAGGTCAGCACCGCGACGAGGTGGCCCAGCGCCGTCAGCACCGCCACGGGGACGAGGGCCACGAGGAGCACCCGCGTCCCGACGAGGTCGCCGGCGATCGCGTCGACGATCGCGGCGGCGAGCGCGAGCACGGTGAACTCGACGGTGACGAACGCGCGGAAGAACGGGGCGAAGGCGAGCGCGCGGCGGATGCGGCTCAGGCCGGTCGGCCGCGGAGCGGCCGTCGCCGTCGTGTCCGGGGCCCGCGGGAGCCCGGCCTCGGCCCGGGCGACGACGACGAGGTGGCTCTCGGCCTTGATGAGCAGCGCCAGGACCGCGACGAGCAGGCCGAGCGTCGTCCAGCCGTCGAGTCCGTCCCAGCCCCCCGCTGCGCGCACGCCGAGGGCCGCGGGCAGTGCCGCGTCGGTGACGTGGTGGGCGATGCGGTCCAGGTAGACGCCGGCCGGAGAGGACTCCCCCCGCCAGCGCGCGACCTCGCCGTCGCAGCAGTCGAAGAGGAGCTGCAGCTGGACGAAGGCGACGGCCCCGAGCGCGCCGAGGATGCCCGGCAGCGTCAGGCAGGCGGCGGCGAGCAGGCCCGCGGGCAGCATCAGCCACGTGACGCCGTTGGCGCTGATCGGCGTGCGCAGCAGCGCGCGCGTCACGTACGGCGAGACGCGGCGCATGTAGAGGCGCCCCGCCCAGTGCTCGCCGCTGGCCCGCCCGAGGTGGGCGGGCGGCTGGACGACGTCGCGCAGCTCAGCGATCGAAGGTGTGAACGAAGTCATCGACCCGGTGGCGGACTCGGGGGGGAGCCATGTCGAGGTGCTCGAGGATCGTGAAGCGGTCCGGGCGGGTCGTCGGCGCGTGCGCCACGACGGCGCTGAACTGCGCTGCCGTCAGCCCCAGGTCCTCGGGCAGCCGCGGGACACCATAGCGGCGCAGGCAGGCGTCGAGCTCGGGGACGAACGGGTCCTCGCGCAGCCAGGACGCGAACAGGGCGCCGACCGCGACCTGCTCGCCGTGGGCTCCGCGACCGGGGTGCAGCGCGTCGATGGCGTGCGCGATCTCATGACAGGAGCCGCTGCACGGCCGGCTCGAGCCCGCGACCGCCATCGCCAGCCCGCCGAGGACGAGCGCCTCGCTGAGCGTGGTCAGGAACGCGTCGGCCAGCAGCGGGTCGTCGTGGTGGAGGATCGACTCCGCGCCCGTGCGCGACAGCGCCGCGGCCAGGCCGTCGACCGGCTCACCGCGCACGCGCCCGGCGAGCTGCCAATCGGCGACCGCGTTGAGGTTGGAGAGCGCGTCGCCGACGCCCGAGCGCAGCTGCTCGCCGGGGCTGCGGCGCACGTAGTCGAGGTCGACGACGACGCCGATCGGGATGTGGACCCCGTAGGAGCCCTTGTGGCCGTCGTGCTCGAGCGAGGCGACGGGGGAGGCGAGGCCGTCGTGGGCGAGGCTCGTGGCCACGGAGACCATCGGCAGCCCGGTGTGGCTGGCGGCGTACTTGGCGACGTCGAGCGTGCGCCCGCCGCCGATGCCGACGACGGCGTCGTGCGAGCCGCGGCGCAGCGCGTCGGCGAGGGTCTGGGCGGCCTCGACGGTGCCGCCGTCGACCCCGAAGACCTCGGCGTTCTCGTCGAGCGCCTCGTCGAGGAGCGCGACGACGCTCTCGCCTTGGCCCGGGCCGACGACGACCGCCACGTCGCCGTGCGCGGAGATCCGCCGGTCGGAGAGCATGCCGCCGAGGCCGGCGACCGCGCCGCTGCGCACGTCGATCGTCAGCGGCGCGGCGACCATCCGCGCTAGAAGCGGCAAGCGATCTCCCGGGCGCGGGCGAGGTCGGCGTCGTCGTCGACCTCGACCCAGTCGACGGCGCCGATCGCCGCGGTCGTCACCGCTCCGCCGCGGTCGGCCAGCTCCTGGAAGCCGTCCTCGTAGTAGAGCGACGGGTCTCGCCGCCACGTCTCCTCGAGCGCGTCGCCCAGCGGCCCCGCCGCGTGCGGCTCGATCAGCGTGACGCCGATGTACTCGCCGTCGGCCCGCAGCGGCTCGATCGCCTTGTTGATGCGCGTCAGATGGCCGTCGCCGTCGACGAGCACCTTCATCTCCTCCTCGCCGAGGACCTTCTCGCGATCGACGGCGAGGACGACGTCGCCGCCGCGGCCCGCCAGCAGCGCCCGCTGGACGCTCGGAGGGTGGACGGTGTCGCCGTTGACGAGGATCGCGCCCTCGGCGAGCGCCTCGCGCGCGAGCCAGAGCGAGTACGCGTTGTTCCACTCGAGCGCGCGCTCGTTGTGCAGCAGCTCGACGCCGACGCCGTGACGCGCCTGCAGGGTGGGCACGCGCTCGGCGATCCGGTCGGCCGCGAAGCCGGTGACCACCACGACGCGCCCGAGCCCCGCGGCGCCGAGGTTGGCGAGCGCGAGGTCGAGGATCGTGCCCGCGCCGTCGACGGGCAGCAGCGTCTTGGGCAGCGCGTCGGTGAGCGCGCCGAGCCGGCGCCCGGGGCCCGCCGCCAGCACGACGCCGATCATGCGTCCTGCACGTCCTCGTCCTCGTACGTGGCGACGCGCTCCCGGGCCACGAAGCGCAGCCAGCTCAGCACGCTCTCGGCGACGAGCGCCGGCGCCCCGATCGCGAGCACGACGATCATCGCCGGGCCGAGCACCCCCAGGAGGGCGAGGACGCAGGCGACGAGCAGGCGCCCGTCCCACCCGCCGGCGGCCCCGCGCACCCAGGCGGGCGGCGCGAGACGCTGGTGACGCAGGCGGTAGACGGCGTCGTAGTGGTGGAAGGCCAGGAGCGCGAGCAGCACGTAGCAGGCCGGCATCCAGTCGCCGTCGGTCAGGGCCACGAGCTTGATGAGCGTGCCGTACTCGACGGCGCGCAGGACGGGCGGAGCGACCCACGCGAAGCGCCCCGGCGCGGCGCGCCCCGACCCGGCGCCGGCGAGGAGCACGAGCACCACGACGGCGAGCGCGACCGCGGTCGCCGATAGCGCGGACACCGGCCAGGCCAGCACGACGACGAGCGGGAGCGCGCCCAGGATCGTCAAGGGGATCTCGCCGAGCCCGAGGGCGAGGCCGCGGCTCAGGCGCCCGATCCACGTCGCCAGCGGCCCGTCGTCGCGGTAGACCTGCAGCGGCGTCATCGGGCCACGGACCGCAGGATGCGCCCGCCGACGCTGTAGCAGGCGGCGAAGCCGCCCCAGGCCAGCAGCGCGACGAACGTCGTGTGGGGGCTCCACAGCGCCGCGGTCAGCGAGATCAGCGCGAAGCGCTCGCCGATCGGCAGGGCGACGATGCGCTTGGCCCATCGCGTCGCCGGCCGCTTCTCCAGGCGTGTGATGAAGCTCACGCCGCGGGCCGCGACCGCGCGCAGCCCGGCGCGCTCGGGCGCCGCCGGCTCGAGCGCGGCCACGTTGCCCTCGGCCGCCTCGGCCTCGGCCGCCGCCTCGGCGTCGGCCTCGGCGCCCGGCGGCGGGCCGTCGCGCTCGTCGGGCTCGGCGAGGTCGCGCAGCGGCAGCGCGGCGATCGCCTCGTGGCGCCCGGCCGCGTAGGAGAAGTCGACCATGTGGCGCGAGGTCTGCAGGGCGATCGTGGCGGCGGCGAGCGTCCACACGTCGACGCCGAAGCCCCGGGTCGAGCCGAGCGCCAGCCCGGCGTAGACCAGGTACTCCTTGCCGCGGTCGAAGATCGAGTCCAGCCACGCGCCGAGCTTGGAGAACTGGCGCGAGTAGCGCGCGAGCTGGCCGTCGACGCAGTCCATCGTGAAGGCGGCCTGCAGGAGCACGGCGCCCGCCACGAGGCCGGCCCGGCTGCCCGTCGCGAAGGCGCCTGCGGCCGCCACGCCGATCGCCATCGACACCGTCGTGACGACGTTCGGCGTCCACCCGCGGCGCGCCGCGAAGCGGGCGATGTGCTTCGAGTACGGACTGACGAAGTAGGTCGTGAAGAAGCCGTCGGCGCCCTTGACGGCGGCGTCGAGGAGGACGTCGTCCTCGTCGAGCTCACGCAGCTCGGTGAGCGCCTCCTCGGTCTCCGCGCGCGAGCGCGGCCGCGCGTAGAAGAAGTTGCGCAGGTAGCTGCTCGAGACGTGGACGCCCGAGCGCACGAGCCCGACGACCAGCATCGCGCCGGCGTCGTCGCGCGTGGCCCGGAAGCGCTCGGCGACCTCCGTCTCGGCCTCGAGGTCCAGCGGCGGGTCGAGGGGGATCTCCTCGGGCTCGGGCCACGCCCCTGTCGCGCGCTCGTAGGCGAGCTGCCACTGGCGCCGGCGCCAGATCAGGACCTTGCGCGCGAGCTCCTCCTCGAAGCGAGCGCGCTCCGGTCCGTCGGCGAGCTCGGCCAGGCGCACGGCCGCCGCGCGCAGCGTGGCCAGGTCGCGCCGGTCGACCTTGAGGAAGCCCAGGAAGTAGCCGCTCGGACGGCGGATGCTGTGAAAGGGCGAGCTCGCGCTCAGCATCCGCCCGCGGGAGGAGCGCGTGCGGTAGGCCCAGCGCCCGCGCCGCCACGACGTCGTGGCCAGCACGCCGGTCGTCACGCGCGGGTCGGCGAGCAGCCCGGCGAGCGCCTCGCGGTGGGCGAGGACGTCGGCGCGCCCGACGATCAGGCGGTCGCCGGCCGCGTCGGCGACGTCGGCCGCGATGCGCAGGTCGTCGGCGACGTCGGCGGCGGCCACGACCTCGACGGGCAGCGGCCCGTCCGCGGCGTCGCGGCGCACGGCGTCGGCCCACGCCGCCCGCGTGACGATCCAGGCCCGACGCACGCCGAGGCCGTCGAGCTGCTCGAGCAGCCGCCCGAGGATCGTCGCGCCGGCGCCGTCGAGCTCCAGCAGGGCCGCCGCGCGCCCGCCGGTGTCGGCCGTCGTCGCGTAGAGCAGCGCCGACGCGCCGGCCCACGCGGCCTCGCGCCGGCGCGGCCCGGAGGCGCGATCGGCGGCCGCGACGCGGCCGCTGCGGGCGGCGGTGGACATCGCGGCTACGGTACCCGCGCCGCGCCGGGACCGTCGTGCGCCGGACGGTCGAGGAGGCCGTCGACGAGCTCGTCCCACATCCCTCCGATGACCTCGCTGTCGTAGCGCTCGGCGGTCCTCAGCGCGGCCGCGCCCATGCGCCGACGCGCGGGCTCGTCGTCGATGAGCCCGACGAGCGCGGCCCCGAGCGCCGCGACGTCGCCGTTGCGCACGAGGATCCCGGTCTCGCCCTCGTCGATGATGTCGGCGGGCCCGCGCGGGCAGTCGAAGCTGACGACCGGCAGCCCCTTGCTCATCGCCTCGACGATGACCATCCCGAAGCCCTCGAAGCGCGAGCTGAGCGCGAAGATCGACGCCTTCGCGAACTCGTGTCCGAGGCGCGACGTGCGGCCCATGAGGAAGACGTGGTCGGAGAGGTTGCGGTCGACGATCATCCGGCGCAGGCGCTCGCGCTGGCGGCCGCTGCCGAAGATCCGCAGCGTCCAGTCAGGTCGCTCGCGGGCCACGTGCTCGAAGGCCTCCACGAGGAGGTCGAAGCCCTTCTGGCGCGCGAGCCGGCCCGCGGCGATGACGACGGGATTCGACCCGTCCGTGCGGTCCCCTTCGAGCTCGATCAGCGGGTTGGGGATCCGCACGACGCGCGTGGGCGCCGCGGCGAGCAGCCGCCCGTAGTCGGCCTGGTCGCCCTCGGTCAGGACGGCGAGCGCGTCGAGTCGGCGGTAGCCCCAGCGGATCTCGCGCGCCAGCCTGCGGTAGTGGGAGGTGAAGTTCATGTGCTCCTGGCCCAGGAGGACGACGCCCGGCGGGGCGAGCCGCGCGGCGAGCAGGTTGAGCGCCGGGCGCGTGGTGACGAGGACGCCGGGCCCGAGCCGGCGCAGCCGCCGCGCGAGCAGGACGTCGGTCCACAGCGAGCACGCCGCGAACGCGAAGTCGTCGGGATGGATGAGCAGGCTCGGGGCGCGCTCGAGCAGGCGGGCCAGGAGCGGGCGCGGCGCGCCGGGCCGGCGGTCGTCGAGCAGGGTGACGGTGACGTCCTTCGGCAGCCGCAGCTGCGGGCGCTCGTAGCGGCGCAGGAGGCTGACGATCTCGACATCGTGGCGGCGCGCGAGGTGCTCGGCGAGGGCGAGGACCGTGCGGATCGTCCCGCCGGTGCCGTACGCGTGGACGAGGACGATCGTGACGCGGGGGCGGGCCGGTGCGGCGCGTGCGGTGCGCCGGCGCGGCGGCGGCAGGCGCGCGAGCAGCGCGAGCGCCGCGCGGCGTGCGAAGCGCACGAGTCGCTTGCCGCGGCGCTCGGAGAACGCGAGCGTCTTGGCGGGGGCGACCGGCGGCGGTGTCTCGCGATCGAAGGGCTCGGAGCGGACGCTGAGGTTGTCGTCCCGGGTGAGGTAGGGATGCAGCCAGCGCTCGGCGCCGTCGCCGTGGACGCGCCGCTCGGGCAGCACGGCGTCACGCTGGGCGGCGGGGTCCAGGCGCGCGCCGATCCGCAGCGCGCCGGGGATCCCCGCCACCTCGAGAAACGCATCCCACGTCTCCGAGCGGTCGCCCGGGCGGGCGAGGTCGGCGAGCGGCGCGTGGGCCCGGAAGCCGTCGCCGTCGAGCTGCGCGGCCGCGCGCAGCTCGTCACCGGCGCCGCGGCGGCGGAGCACGAGCCGGGCCGCGACCTGCCGCGGCGCCGAGGGCGCCCGCGCCAGCGTCCCGGCGAGCTCGAGCGCGCCGTCGTCGCCCAGCGCCACGCGACGCAGGTCGGGCAGCGGCCGCACCTGGAGGACGGCGCCGTCCGCGCCGGCCGCGAGGCGCAGCTGGCCCGCGCTCGCGCCGTCGAGCAGCACCTGCGTGGCCGGTCGGCGCGCGTCCCGGGCGGCGCCCAGCGGCTGCCCGGCCTGCGCGCCGTCGGCCACGAGGACGCGCCACGCGCCCGTCCAGGCCTGCAGCGACGGCGCGCCGAGGTCGAGCGTCGCCGTCGCCGCGCCCCCCGCTGCAACGGCGAGCGCGACGCGGCGCTCCTCGCCGGTCTCGCGCTCGCGCAGGACGAGCTCCGTCGCGTCGTCGGCGGCCCGGACCTCGAGCTCGACGATCGGCCCGGTCGCGCGCAGCACCTCGAGCACCGGCCCGGAGGCCGGGGCGTCGTGCTCCCGTGCGGCGGCGGCCGCCGGGCGCGCGGAGTTGCTCAGTCGGCCCGCCATCGCCTTCGCCAGCGGCCGCGAACGCTAGCGCACGGGCTCCTAATGACAGGCGGCCGAACCGGCGTCGGTGAACCCGCCGGGCGTGGCGGGCAGGAACTTCCACGTGTAGCTCGCCGCGTGCAGCCGCAGCTCGAGGACGCCGAAGGTCGAGTTGTCGCGGACCTCGCTGGCGGGCTGGGGCGTGCGGAACGCGCCGTGGCTCGCGCCGCCGCTGGCCACGACGATCTCGCGCAGGCCACGTGCCGGATCGGGACCTCCGAGCGGGTCCATCGGCTCGAAGCGCTCGTAGCCGTGCGTGTGGCCGTTGAGGACGAGGTCTGCGCCGTGGTCGTAGAGCGCCTGCCAGAGCGGCTGAAGCAGCGGCCTCCCGGCGTTCGTGCCGGAGGTGAAGAACGGGTGGTGCCACATCGCGAGCGTGCAGCGCGCCGGGTGGGCGGCGAGGTCGGCGCGCAGCCACTGCTCCTGGGGCGAGCCGGGCGCGCAGCCCGCGCCGATCGGGTCGACGCGCCGGTCGACGCACTCCGAGTTCAGCGCGACGATGTGCCACGCGCCGAGATCGAAGCTGTAGAAGCCCTGGTCGCGGCGGCCGACCGGGCCCGAGAACTGCCCGGGCCCGTTGAAGTAGTCGAAGTAGTACGCGGCGCCCGGATCGAGGTACTCGTGGTTGCCCGACACGGGGCGCATGATGTTCTTCAGCCGTCCCCAGCTGGGGACGAACGATCTCCAGAAGTTGTGGGCGGGCGTCGAGTCGTTCTGCAGGTCGCCGAGCGCGAGGACGGCGTCGAGGTCGCGCCGGAGCATCAGGTCCGAGGTCGCGTACTGCGCGCACAGCGTCCCGGAGGGGACGCCGAACGGGAAGCTCCGCAGCGCCGGCTCGCACGCGACGTCGCCGGCGGCGTCGACGACGGGGTCGCCCGCGGCGGGTTGCCAGTCGGGCGCGGCCGCGTCCGCGCGCCCGCGCGTGAGGCGCTTGAGCCTGCGGCCGTCGGAGCGCATGACCCAGAGCTGGCGCTTGCCGCGGGCGCCGAGCGCGAACGTCAGGCTGCGGCCGTTGGGCGACCACGCCGGCGTGGCCACCGTGGAGGCCAGGCGCGTGAGGCGGCGCAGGCCGCTGCCGTCCGCGCGCATGACGTAGAGGTCGCGCCGCGTCCCGCGGCCGCGCACGAGGGCCAGGCGTCGCCCGTCGGGCGACCAGGCCGGCCAGCCGTCGTGCTCGCGGGTGCGCGTGACGCGCCGCGGGGCCCGTCCGGGCGCGTCGAGGATCCAGAGGTCGTCGCTGCCGCGCTTGACGCGCCGCACGAACGCGATCGCGCCTGACGCCGACCACGCCGGCGAGCGGTCGTCGGCGCCCGGCCGGGCGGTGATGGGGCGCAGGCCCTGACCGTCGGCGCCGACCGTGAAGAGCCGCCGGCGTCCGGTCCGCCCGGCGGCGAAGGCGACGGCGTCGCCGAGCGGCGACCACGCCGGCTCGCTCTCGGCCACCGGCTGTACGGCGAGCCGCCGCTGCCCGGTCCCGTCGACCTGCATGACCCAGATCGCGCGCCCGCGCTCGAAGGCCAGGCGCCGGCCGGCGGGCGAGAACGCCGGGTCGCGGACGGCGCCGGCGGCGACGAGCCGGCGGAAGCCGCGGCCGTCGGCCTGGCGCGCGTCGAAGACGCCGCGCGCGCTGCTGCGCGTCTCGTAGGCGATGACGCCGTTGCGCCCCGGGAAGGCCGCCTGCGCGGGCGCGGCCGCGGCCGCGAGGGCGACGAGCGCGGCGAGCAGGAGACGGGGGGGCACGCGAAGGGGCAACACGGCAGAGGAGACGACGATGCGGCGGTGAAGTATCGACTACCGTCTCACGCTTCCGTGCGCTACCTCGACTTCCTCCGCGGCGTCCACGAGGCGCTCAAGCCTCCCACATATCTCGAGATCGGGATCCGACACGGGGACAGCCTGGCGCTCTCGCGGTCGCGCAGCGTCGGGATCGACCCGTCCTACGGGATCCGGGCCGAGCTCGACGCGCCCGTCGCGCTCTTCCGCACGACGAGCGACGAGTACTTCGCCCGCGCCGAGCCCACCGCGCCGCTTGGCGGGATGCCGGCGGCGCTCGCGTTCATCGACGGGATGCACCTCTTCGAGTTCGTGCTGCGCGACTTCATCAACGTCGAGCGCCACTCGGACTGGTGGAGCGTCGTCGTCTTCGACGACGTCCTGCCCTGGAAGGTCGAGATGGCCTCGCGCGAGCGCGAGACGCGGGCCTGGACGGGCGACGTCTTCAAGATCGGGGCGGTCCTCGAGCGCGAGCGCCCGGACCTCGTCTGCCTCACGGTCGACGCGCGGCCGACCGGGCTGCTGCTCGTCCTCGGCGCCGACCCGGCCAGCGTCCGGCTGGCCGCGCGCTTCGACGCGCTCGTGTCCGAGCTCGTCGTGCCCGACCCGCAGCCCGTGCCCGACGCGGTGCTCGAGCGCCGGGGCGCGCTGTCGCCGCGGGAGGTCCTGGCCTCGGGCGTGTGGGACGTCCTGCGCGAGGGCCGCGAGGCGGGGGTGGGGCGCGACGAGGGCCTGCGCGCCGTCCGCCGCGCGCTCGCGGGCCTCGTCGAGCTGCCCGAGCCGCCCGGCCGCCTGCGCGCCGCCGCCGGCGGGCTTCTGCGCCGCGGCTGACGGGCCCGACGCTGCCGGCCAACCTCGTCCACGACGTCCGATCGGGCGGCGCCGCCGTCATCCACGTCCCCGCGCACCCGGGGATCGTGTGGACGCGACGGGCATGAGCGCCGTCGCCCTCGTCGATGCGGTCGTCTGCACCGGGGATGCCGTGCTCGCCGAGCACGCCGTCGTGGTCGAGGACGGGCGCATCGCGTCGATCGTGGCCACCGAGGAGGCGCCCGGGCACGTGCCGGCCGTCGCCGTCGACGGCGGCTACGTCGCCCCCGGCCTGGTCGATCTGCAGGTCAACGGCGGCGGCGACGTCCTGCTCAACGACGAACCCTCGCCGGCGGGCGTCGCCGCGATCGTCGCGGCGCACCGGCGGCTCGGCTCGACCGCGGTCATGCCGACGCTGATCAGCGCCCCCGGCGAGACGATCGACGCCGCGATCGAGGCCGTTCGGGCCGGCCTGCGCGACGGCGTGCCGGGGCTGCTCGGGTTGCACGTGGAGGGCCCGTTCCTGGCGCCGGAGAAGGCCGGGATCCACGACCCCCGCCAGCTCCGCTCGATGACGCGCGCGGACGCAGACTGGCTCGCCTCGCTCGACGCTCCGACGCTCGTCACGCTGGCGCCCGAGCGCGTCGCGCCGAGCCTGATCGAGCGCCTCGTCGAGGGCGGCGTCCACGTCGCGGCCGGGCACAGCGCCGCCGAGCCGCCGGACCTCGAGGCCGCCGTGCGCAGCGGCCTGCGGTTCGTCACGCATCTCTTCAACGCGATGAGCGGGATCCGTGCACGGCAGCCCGGGCTCGCCGGGGCGGCCTTGGCGGACGATCGCGTGGCGTGCGGGCTCATCGCCGACGGGCACCACGTCGCGCCGTCGGCGATCCGGATCGCCCTGAGGTGCAAGCCGGCGGGCCGCCTGTTCCTGGTGTCCGACGCGATGCCGCCCGTCGGCGGCCGCCGCGACGGCTTTCGGATCGCCGGCAGGCAGATCACGGTCGGCGACGGTCGCTGCGTGAGCCCGGACGGCGTGCTCGCAGGCTCGGCGGCGGCACTCGCCGACTGCGTCCGCCACGTCGTCGGCCTGGGGCTCGCGGTGCCCGAGGCGCTGCGGATGGCGAGTACGGTCCCGGCCGACCTGATCGGTCTCGGGGCCCGGGTCGGGCGGCTGGCGCCGGGCCGCGCCGCGGACCTCGTGGTCGTCGGCGCGGACGGCGGCCTGCAGCGCGTCATGGTCGCCGGCCGCCTGCTCTGATCGCTCAGCCTCGCTCGCCCGCGCCGCGCCGGCGTGGCCGGCGCAGCGCGCGGTCGCGCACCCAGCGCATGCGCCTGATCGTCCGCCGCAGCGGCCCGAAGCCGCGCAGCGCACGGCGCAGGCGGTAGCCGCGGGTGAGCGTCGCGAAGTCCTCGGCCGGCGCCGCCCGCACGGGCGTGCGCCGGCCCCCGCGCCGCACCGACGCGGCGCCGTCCTCCTCGAGGTCGACCGCGAGGTGCAGCCGTGCCGGGCGCGCGTCGCCCACCGAGCCGCCGAGCGTCCAGCTTCCCGGGCTCACGAGGTCGGGGCCGGGCTCGCGGGCGAACGGGACGCGACCCTCGAACCGCACGCGCTCGCCGTCGGTCACGAGGCGGGCCGGGACCGCGACCCGGCGGCGTCCCTGGCTGGCGGGCGCGGTCAGGACGAGCTCGCCGCCGTTGACCGGCGCGTCGCCCTGGGCGACGACCGGCAGCCCGAAGGCGAGCACGAGCGCGTCGCCGGCGACGGTGGCGCGCACGTCGCCGGGCTCGGGGCGGGCCGCGACCAGCAGCCGCGTCGCGGCCTGGTCGACGTCGACGGCGAGCCGCTCGGCCTTCGTGCGATACGGGATGACGATGCGCGCGGGGCGCCCCGCCAGCGCGGCCTGCGGCGTCTGCTCGGGGTGGGCGTCGACGCGCCGGCGCGCGGTGTTGCCGCAGCAGGTCATCCCGGCCAGGAGGTCCCACACCGCCGCGCGCATCGGACCGCCGGCCGCGGCGGTGTCGGGGTCGAGGATCGCCTCGCCGACGACGTGGACGCAGACGCCGCGCTCGGTCTCGCGCAGCTCCGTGTGCGCGCGCACGGGCAGCAGGTACTCCTCGAGCGTGTCGCGCGCGCGGATCGTCACGCGCAGCGAGCTGTCGGCCAGCTCGTCGGTGACGTCGCCGGCCGCCTCGATCGCCTCGGCGCCCGGCAGGCGCGGCGGCAGGCTGTAACGCAGGCGCCCGTCCACGCGCGGGAACGCGATCGGCTTGCGGTCCTGGCGCGCGAGCGTCGCGTCGAGCGGGATCCGCAGCGCGCCGCGCTCCCACCGCGCGACGCCCGGCACGAGCTCGAGGCGCAGCTCGGACTCCCACTCGGCCAGGCTCACGATGCCGTCGAGCCGCTCGGCCTCCATCAGCGCCGCGCGCACGCGCAGGTTCGCGGTCACCCCGTCGGTCACCGACGGCGTGAAGCGCTCGGCGGCCAGCGTGCGCACGTCGTCGAAGAGCTCGCGCCGCTCCTCGTCCCGGCGCCACAGGAACCCCGGGCCGCCGAGGCGGCCGATCATCTTCACGCGGTACCAGTGGCGCAGCATCCGGTCGCGCACCGCGCCCGGCTCCGTGTTGGCCTCGACGATGTCGAGGACCTCGCGCAGGTCGTCGAAGTAGCCGGCGCCCAGCCGCCTCTCCGAGGCGTTCGTGCCGTCGTCGCGGCGCACCCAGAAGTACGTCGGGTAGTCGCTGAGGACCGCGATCCGCCGCGCGCGGAAGTAGGCCTGCACGACGAGCACGTGGTCCTCGAGGCGCCGGCGCCCCTCGGGGAAGCGCAGCCCGTGCTCGGCGAGGAAGGCCCGCCGGAAGAGCTTGTGGGGGGCCAGCAGCGCGAGCAGCGGGTCGCGGCTCAGGCGTGCGTCGTCGAGGTTGCGCCGGAAGAGCTCGAGCGGCACCTTCTTCCCGAGCCCGACGACCTTGCCGACGACCACGTCGGCGCCCGTGCGCGTTGCGGTCGCGTGGAGGCGCTCGAGCGCCTCGTCGCCGATCCAGTCGTCGTTGTCGACGAACAGCACGTACTCGCCCCGGGCGGCGTCGACGCCGACGTTGCGCGGGCGCCCGGGCCAGCCCGAGTTGGGGATGTGGAAGACGCGGACGACCTCGGGGTGCTCGGCCGCGAGGCGGTCGAGGCGCTCGCCGGTCCCGTCGGTCGAGCCGTCGTCGACGAAGATCGCCTCCATCTCGCCGGCCGGGAGCGACTGGCGCAGCAGCGATGCGATGCAATCCTCGACGTGGTCGCCCGGGTTGTAGACCGGCACGACGACACTGACCTTGACGGCGGCCACCGGGCAGGAGCGTACGGCATGCGCCCCACCCAGCGGATACCCTCCCGCGTCATGTCGCCGTGGAGACCGCGTCTCACGCGGCGGCGGATCGTCATCGGCGCCGGGGCGCTGACGGTCGTCGTGGTCGCCGCGGCGGTGACCTACGTGGTCCTGCGCGACCGCCAGGGCGACGTCAACCATCCCGACGTCGAGTTCCTCCCCGAGCCCGAGCCGACGACGCCCGCTCCGCCGCCCCGCTCCCAGCCCAAGGAGGATCAGCTCGCGGCGTTCGAGTGGCCCTTCTACGGCTACACGGCCGCCCGTCGCCGCGTGCTCACGGCTCCGCTGCGACCGCCCTTTCGCCGCCGCTGGAGGGTCGACGCCCACGTGCTGCTCGAGTTCAGCCCGGTGATCGGCCAGGGCAAGGTCTTCCTGATGGCCGACGACGCGCGCCTGCGGGCGATCGACAAGGAGCGCGGCAAGGTGCGCTGGAAGCGCCGCCTCGGGGCGCTCGCGGCCTCCGCCCCGGCCTACGCCGACGGCCGGCTCTACGTGACGGTCCTCGAGCGCTCGCGCGGCGCGGCGGGCCGCGTCGTCGCGCTGCGCGCGCGCGACGGGAAGATCCTGTGGTCGCGCGACCTGCCGAGCCGCACCGAGTCCTCGCCGCTCGTCGAGCGGGGGCGCGTGATCTTCGGCTCCGAGGACGGGACCGTCTACGCGCTGCGCGCCTCGACGGGCCGGGCGAGCTGGCGCTTCCGGGCCTCGGGGGCGGTCAAGGGCGCCGTCGCGCTGGGCGGCGGCAGGCTCGTCTTCGGCGACTACGCCGGCCGGGTCTACGCGCTGCGCCCGGACTCCGGCCGCCGCGTCTGGCAGGCGACGACGAAGGGGGCGCGCCTGGGCTTCGCCTCGGGCCGCTTCTACGCCACGGCCGCGATCGCCTACGGCCGCGTCTACCTCGGCAACACCGACGGCTTCGTCTACTCGTTCGCGTTGCGCTCGGGCCGCCTGGCGTGGCGTCACCGCACCGCGGGCTACGTCTACGCCTCGGCCGCCGTCGGCCAGCCGCCGCGCGGGCGGCCGACCGTCTACGTCGGCTCCTACGACGGCACGTTCTACGCGCTCGACGCCCGCTCGGGCGGCGTGCGCTGGAGCTTCCGCGACGGCGGCGCGATCTCGGGGGCGTCGACCCTGCTCGGCGGGATCGTGTACTTCTCCAACATCCGCAAGCGCAGCACGCTCGGGCTCGACGCGCGCACGGGCCGCGTGCGGTTCCGCTTCGGCGACGGGGCGTACAACCCCGTCGTGTCCGACACCAGGACGATCTTCCTCTCGGGGAAGAAGACCGTGTATGCCCTCCGCGCCCGCCGCCTCGCCCGCTGAAGCCCCCGCGCCCGCGCCCGCGGGCGGCGGCGGGCCGCGGCGCCGGCTTCGGCCGCCGGCCGACTGGCCGGCGCTGCTCGGCCTCGCGGTCGTGCTCGCCGCGGGCCTGGGCCTGCGGCTCGTGAACATCAGCCACGGGCTGCCGTTCAGCTACCACGCCGACGAGGGCATCCACTTCACCAAGCGGGCGATCGCGATGGTGCGCCACGGCGACCTCGACCCGCGCTACTTCCAGAACCCGTCGGGCTTCACGTACCTCGTCTACGTAGCCGAGCGGCTGCGCTTCCTCGCCTTCCGGCCGTTCGGCTCGGGTGCCGAGCTGCTCGAGCGCTGGCGCACCGACCCGACGGCGATCTGGGTGACCGCGCGCTGCGTGGCCGCGCTGACGTGCATGGTCGGGGTAGCCGCGGTCTTCGCGGTCGGGCGGCGGCTCTGGGGCGCGGGGGCGGGGCTCGTGGCGGCCGCGATCCTGGCGTTCGCGTTCCTGCCGGTGGCCTACTCGCGCCTGGCGCTCACCGACGTCGCGGTCTTCGCGCCCGTCGCGGTGGCGGCGCTCGCGGTCGTCATGGTCGCGGAGGACGGGCGGCGGCGCTGGTTCGTGCTCGCGGGGACGGCGATCGGGCTGGCCTGCGGTTTCAAGTACCTCGCCGGCGCGCTCGTCGTGCCGCTCGCGCTCGCCGTCGCGCTGCGCGCCCGCGGCGGCGCCGGCCGTGCGGTCCTCGTCTCCGCCGCGCTGGCGGCCGCGGCCGGGGCGGTGGCGTTCCTCGTCACGACGCCGTACTTCCTCGTCGACCTCGACCGCGCGCTGCACCAGCTCAAGGTCCAGGCCCGCAACGCCGACGTGCCCAAGGTCGGCCAGGCGCCCGAGGGCCAGGTCGGCTTCTACCTGCACAGCCTCACGTGGGGGCTGGGCTGGGCCGTGGCGGTCGCGGCCGCCGCGGGCGTGGCCCTCGAGGCGCGGCGGCGCCCGCTGCGGGCGCTGCTGCTCGCGCTCTTCCCGGTCGTCCTCTTCGCCTACCTCTGCACGGGCGAGCGCTACTTCGCTCGCTGGCTGCTGCCGGCCTACCCGGTGCTCGCGCTCTTCGCGGGGGTCGCGGTCGCGCGGCTGGCGGCCGCCGTGCCCGGCCGCCCGGGCGTGCGCGCGGCGGTGCTCGTGGCGCTCACCGCGGGCCTGCTCGTCCAGCCGCTGGTCGACGACGTCCACGTCGCAAGGGTGCTCGGGCGCACCGACACGCGCCAGCTCACGCGCGACTACCTCGCCCGCGCGCTGCCCGAGGGCGGGCGCTTCGTCGTGGAGCCCGCGGTGCCGGTGCGCTGGACGCCGCCGGGCCGGCGCGCGGTCCTCGGGCCGCCGCCCAAGACCAGGACGCTGCGCTGGGGGACCCCGACGCGCTTCATCCTCGACCTCTCCCCGGCGCGGATCGAGCGCTACCGGCGGGCGGGCGCGTGCACGATCGTCACGATGAGCTTGCTGAGCGATCGCGCCCGCGCCACCGGGCGCCCGGCGGTGCTCGCCTACTACCGGGCGCTGCGCCGCCAGAGCCGGGTCGTCTTCCGCGCCTCGCCGTACAAGCCCGGCGCGAAGCCGGTGCCCTTCGACTTCGACCTCTCCACGCACCTCTATCTCCCGAAGGCGTTCGAGCGACCGGGGCCGGACGTCACGGTCTACCGCCTGCGTGGCTGCCGCGAGGCGGGACGGCGATGAGCCGGGCCGGGGCGCTCGTGCTCGCGACGCTGGCGCTGGCCACCGTCGTCGCGGTCGTCGTCGTGCAGCGCGCCAAGGACGCGCCGGCGCTCGTGCGCCGCGTCGCGGTCACGAAGGCGTTCTCGCCCGACGGCGACGGTGTTCGCGACCGGGCGCGCATCCGGCTCGCGCCCGGTCGCCGCGACCGCGTCTCGCTGACGATCCTCGACGCCGAGGGCCGCGTGGTGCGCCACCTCGTCCGGGTGCGGCTCAAGCGCGCCGGCCGGCGGCTGCGCGCGCGCTGGGATGGGCGCACCGACGCCGGCGCGCTCGCGCCCGACGGCGCCTACCGGGTGCGCGTGGCGCTGCCGCGGCGCGGGCGCGAGCTCGAGCTCGTCGACACGATCCGCCTGCGCGGCCGGAGCGAGCGCTAGCGCCGTGGCCGCGCTCGGGCCGCGCCTGCGCAAGGGCCTGCTCGGGCTCGCTCGCCGCGGTGGCCTCGACGCGCGCGTGCTCGGGCCCGGCCAGGTCCTGCTGTCGCGCCGCGGGCGGGCCGGGGCCAGCGTGCGCACGCTCGGGCCGGGCGCGGCGCTCGTCAGCCGGCCGCGGCTCCTGCACCGCCACTGGTTCGAGGCCGAGCAGGAGCTCACGCGGCTCGCCGTCCACGAGCACGTGGCCGCGATCCTGCGCCTGTATCGCGTCAACTGCGTGCTCGACGTGGGGGCCAACCGGGGCCAGTACGCGCGCGCGCTGCGGCGCGCGGGCTACGCCGGGCACGTCCTCTCCTTCGAGCCCGTGCCCGCGAGCTTCGCGCGGCTCGAGCGGGCCGCGGGCGAGGACCCGCGCTGGACGGCGCTGCCGTACGCGCTGGGCCGCGAGGAGGGCGTGACCGCGATGCACGTGGTGCCGGGGACCCTGAGCTCGGTCCTCGCCCCGACGCGCTTCGGCGCCGGCCGTTACGCGCAGCTGCGCGAGGCCGAGCGCGTCGAGGTGCCGGTACGCCGCCTCGACGGCCTCTTCGACGACCTGCTGGCCGGCATCGACGACCCGCGCCCGTACCTCAAGCTCGACACGCAGGGCTTCGACCTCGAGGCCTTCGCGGGCCTCGGCGAGCGCGCCCGCGACCTCGTCGGGATGCAGTCCGAGGTCGCGCTGCTGCGCATCTACCGGGGGATGCCGCGGCTGCCCGAGGCGCTCGAGATCTACGAGGCCGCGGGGTTCGAGGTCACCGCGCTGTATCCGGTGAGCCGCCAGAGCCGCACGGCGCGCGTGCTCGAGTTCGACTGCGTCATGGTCCGCCCGGACGCCGTCTGATGGCCTCCGAGACCGTCGCCCCGCGGCCGGGCGCGCCCGCGCTCGCGCGCCTGCGCGCGCGCCGCGTGCCGTGGGTGGCGGCGGGGACGACGGCGCTCGGGGCCGCCGCGCTCGCCGGCTGGCTGCGCTTCCCGACGTACCCCAACTACGACTCGTACGCCTCCCTCGTCTGGGGGCGCGAGCTGCTGCACGGGACGGCGCCGAGCTTCGACGCGTACCGGGCGCCGACCGAGCACCCGCTCGCCGTCGCCTTCGGGGCGCTGCTCGCGCTCGCCGGCCACGACGCCGACCGGCTCCTCGTCGCCGCGACGCTCGCCGCCTTCGTCGCGCTGTGCTGCGGGCTCTTCCGCCTCGCGGCGACAGCGTTCGGCCCGGCCGTCGGCCTCGCCGCGGCCGTGCTGTTGTGCACGCGCTTCGACTTCCCGTTCCTCGCCCTGCGCGCCTACGTCGATCTTCCGTACCTCGCGCTCGTCGTCTGGGCCGGCGCGCTGGAGGCCGCGCGGCCGCGGCGCGGGGCGCCGGTGCTTTCGCTGCTCGCGCTGGCCGGGCTCCTGCGCCCCGAGGCGTGGCTGCTGACGGCGCTTGAGCTGGCGTGGTGCTGGCCGCGGGCCGCCGCGCGCGAGCGGGTGGCGCTCGCGGCGCTCGCGCTCGTCGCGCCGCTCGCGTGGGCCCTCACCGACCTCGCCGTGACCGGCGACGTGTTGTTCTCGTTCGCGCACACGAGCGGGCTCGCGGAGGAGCTGGGGCGCCGGCAGGACGCGGGCGGCCTTGCGGGCGCGGCGCTCGCGTTCCTGCGCGACCTGGACAAGGCGCCCGTCGTCGCCGCCGGCGCCGCCGGCGTCGTGCTGGCGCTCGCGCGGTGGCCGCGGCGCGCCCGGATCCCGCTCGCGCTGCTCGCGGCCGGCCTCGCGACGTTCGGGCTCGTCGGGCTCGCGGGGCTCTCCGTCGTGTTCCGCTACCTCCTGCTCCCGGCCGTGATGCTCGTGCTCTTCGCCGGGCTGGCGGTGACGGGGTGGACGCTGCTGGCCCCGGGCGGCCGAGCCCGGCGCGCGTGGGCGGCGGGCGCGAGCGCGCTCGTCCTCGCGGGCGCCGTCTACATGGCCGCGCACGTGACGTCGGGCGCCTTCGTGACCGAGCTCGACTTCCGCCGCGACTCCCACGCCGCGCTCGTGGCGCTCCTGCGCGACCCCGCCGTGCGGGCCGCGCGCGCCTGCGGGCCGGTGTCGCTGCCCAACCACCGCCTCGTGCCCGAGGCGCGCTGGATCCTCGGCGCCGGGCCGCGCGACGTCGTCGCCCGCAGCGACCGCTCGCAGCGCCGGCGGGTGCGCCGCGGCGGCGTGGCGATCTACGCGACGAGCCCGATCGCGTTCCGGCGCTTCGGCTTCAGCCCCGACCGCGTCGTCGTGGCGTTGCCGCTGCCCGGCTTCCGCCGGGCGGTCACGACCGAGCACTTCGGCGCCTACGTGCGCTGCTGACGGCATGCCCCGCTCGGGCGAGGACCGCGTCGCCGCGGGCTGTGACCGTCGGCTTCGGCCTGCTGGGGATCGCCGCCGGCGCCCTGGTCCTGCCATGTCCGGGCCGCGGCCGGGGCGTGACGCTCGTCGCGGGCGCGCACGACCCCGGCGCCGGGAGGCTCGCGGTCGCGGACGAGACCGTGTGGTCGGCGATCAGGACGCGCACGCCAGCGCGGGGAGCGGCAGGTGCCGGCGGACGCGGCGGCGCGCCGGGCGCGCGATCGACTGGGGCTCGGGCTCGGGGGCCTCGCCGGCCACCCGCTGGGCGACCTGCGCGCGGCCGCGGTGCACGCGGCTGGTGATCGTCGCCTCCTTGGTGCGCAGGGCGCGCGCGGCCTCGGCGTACGAGAGCCCGGCGACGTCGACGGCCACGACGGCGTCGCGGAAGACGTCGGGGAGGGCGGCGACGTGGGCGAGCACGTCGTGCGCCTGCACGACGTCGTCGCCGTGGTCGGTCGCACGGAGGTCGACGAGCTCGGCGTGCTCGGGCAGCTCGCGGGTGCGCGGGCGGCGCTGGGCGGCGCGCAGGCGGCTGATGAACGCGTTGCGCATCACGCGCAGCAGGTAGCCGAGGTCGTCGTCGTTGCGCAGGATCCGAGGGCGCGCGAGCACGCGGGCGAACGTCTCCTGGACGAGATCCTCGGCGTCGTGGCGGTTGCCGCACATGGCGCACGCGGCCCGGAAGAGACGATCGACGTGATCGCCGAGCGTCTGAGGATCGAGCGTGCGGCGCATGGATGCCAGGATGCGCCCGCGCACCCCGAGCCCGCATCGGGCGACACCCTGATCCCGCGTAGGATCCAAGGGATGCAGCCCGGTCAGGACCTCATCGGGCGCAGCGACGAGGTGGAGGCCGTCGAGGCGACGCTCCAGAGCCTCGACGCCCGCGGCGGCGGCTTTCTCGTCGTCAGCGGCGAGCCGGGGATCGGGAAGTCGCGGCTGCTCGAGGAGCTCGCCGTCGAGGCGCAGCTGCGCGGGCACCGCGTCCTCGCCGGGCGGGCGGCCGAGTTCGAGCGCGAGGTTCCGTTCGCGGCCTGGGTCGACGCGATCGACGCCGAGCTCGCGACGCTCGACCGGGGCCGCCTGGCCCGGATGGGCGTCTCGCGCCTCGACGAGCTCGCCGCGATCTTCCCGGCCCTGGGCGGCGACGGCTCCGACGCGGCACTGCAGGACGACCGCTTCCGTGCGCATCGCGCCGTGCGCGAGCTCCTCGACGCCCTGGCGGCGACGCGACCTGTCGTCGTCGTGCTCGACGACCTGCAATGGGCCGACGCCGCCTCGCTCGAGCTCCTCGCGGCTCTCGCCCGCCGCCCCCCCACCGGGCGCGTCCTCGTCGCAGTCGCCCATCGCCCGTCCGAGGCGCTGCGCTGGCTGCGCGGCGGCCTGGAGCGCGCGACCGGGGCCCGCGCGGTCGACCTCGACCCGCTCGACCTCGACGAGGCGGCCGCGCTCGTGCCCGACCGCGTCCCGCCCGGGCTACGGCCGGCGCTCCTGCACGAGGCGGGCGGCAACCCGTTCTACGTGCAGCAGCTCGCCCGCGCGCCCGCCGCCGCCGGTGGCGCCGGACGCCCGGAGGTGCTCGAGGGCGGCTTCACGGTCCCGGCCGGCGTCGCGACGTCGCTGGCCGAGGAGCTCGGGGACCTGCCCGAGGCGACCCGGCGCCTGCTGCGCGGCGCGGCCGTGGCGGGCGAGCCGTTCGACCTCTGGCTCGCGGCGGCGTGCGCCCCGCTCGACCTCGACGCCGCTCTCGACGCGCTCGACGCGGCGCTCGCGGTCGACCTCGTGCGCCCGACCTCCGCGCCGGGCCAGTTCCTCTTCCGTCACCCGCTGGTGCGCCGCGCGATCTACGCCGGGGCGGGCGAGGGCTTCCGGCTCGCCGCCCATCGCCGCGCCGCGAAGGCGCTCGCCGAGCGCGGGATCGAGCCGTCGGCCCGCGCGCACCATGTCGCGCGCTCGGCGCAGCCCGGCGACGAGGACGGCATCGCGGTGCTGCTGGCCGCCGCCGAGCGCCACGCCTCGTCGGCGCCGGCCTCCGCCGCGGCGTGGTTCGGCGCCGCGCTGCGGCTGCTCGCCGAGGCCGAGCCCGAGCGCCGGGCGGAGGTGCTCGTACGCCGCGCCCGGGCGCTGTTGGCCGCCGGCCACCTCGAGGAGAGCCACGACGCGATGGTGGCTGCGCTCGAGCTCGCGCCACCGGACGGCCTCGCCGAGCCGGTCGCCCTGCTCGCGGAGATCGAGCAGTGGATGGGCCGCCCCGACGCGGCCGAGGAGCGCCTGGCCGCCGCACGCGCGCGGCTCGACGAGGGCGACCCGAAGATCGCGGCGCTGCTCGCCCTGCGGCTCATGTTCACCGACATCTGGAACGGGCGGCGCGAGTCGGCCGGCGCGCACGGGCAGGCGGCGTTCGCGGCGGCGCAGCGCGCGGGTGACGAGCCGGTGCTCGCGGCCGTCGAGGCCACGCTCGGCCAGCTCGTGGCCCACGTCGACGTCGCGGCGGCGCGGGGCCTGCTCGACTCCGCGGCCGCGCGGGTCGCCGCCCTCGACGACGATCGCCTCGCCGACGCGCTCGACACGCTGTACTCGCTGGGCTGGGGCGCGACGCACCTCGAGGCCTACGACGAGGGCATCGCCCACTTCGCGCGGGGGCTGGTCATCGCGCGCCGCCACGGCGTCGCGCGCTACCTCATGACCCTGCGCACCGAGCCCGCCGAGCCGCTGCTGCGCAGCGGCCGGGTGCGCGAGGCGCTCGCCGTCGCCGACGACGCGGTCGAGGCCGCGCGCCTGCACCCGAGCCCGCGCTTCTTGTGGTGGGCGCTGTGGATGCGCAGCACGATCCTCCTGCGCACGGGCGAGGTCGACGCCGCCGAGGCCGATCTCGACGAGGCCGACGTCGTGCGGCAAGACATCCCGCCCCAGCAGATGGTCGACATCTGGATGGGCTACCAGCGCGCCGCGCTGCTCTCGGTGCGCGGCGACCACGCGGCGGCGGTGACGTGCCTCGAGCGCGCCGGGGGCGGGGCGGATCTCGACCTGATCCCGCCCAACGACCGCCAGTGGGCGTGGGAGATCCAGGTCGCCGCCGCCCTCGAGCGCGGTGACCTCGACCGCGCCGCCGGCTGGGTCCACGAGGCCGAGGGCTGCGCGCAGGCCTCCGGTCTGCACGGCCTCGCGGGGTTCGCGGCCCGCTGCCGCGCGCACCTCGCGCTCGCGCACGGCGACCCGGACGCCGCCGTGGCCGCGGCGGCCGCGTCGGTCAGCTCGTTCCGGGCGCTGGGGACCCCGTTCGACGCCGCGCGCTCGCGGGCGCTGGAGGGCGAGCTGCTCGCCCGCGCCGGGCGGCGCGCCGAGGCGGTCGCCGCGCTGCAGGAAGCCGAGGCGGCGCTGCACGAGCTCGGCGTCGAGCGCCTCCGGGCCGAGGCGGCGCGGGCGCTGCGGCGCCTGGGCCGGCGCACGCCACCGCGGGCCGGCGCGGCGATCGGGCCCGGTGGTGCGGCGGGCCTCGAGGCGCTCAGCGCGCGCGAGCGCGAGATCGCCGAGCTCGTCCACCGCGAGCTCTCCAACCGCGAGATCGCCGAGGCGCTCTTCCTCTCCGAGAAGACGGTGCAGACGCACCTGCGCAACATCTTCGTCAAGCTCGGGGTGTCCTCGCGCGTGGCGGTGGCCGTGGCGATCGAGCAGGCGCGCGAGTCGGACGCCTGAGCCGCACGCTGCGCGGAGCTGCGGATCACGGGTCGCCGGCGCGCGAGCCCTTCCGGTACCGTCGGCGCCGTTCTGCCCGCCTCACCGGTCCTCGCCCCGTGACAGTGCGCCGCCCGCGCGGCTGGGCGCGCCACGCCGCCGCCCTCGCCGCCCCGGTCGCTGCGGCGGCCGGCGGGGTCGCGCTCGAGCGCGACGCCGGGCCGCGTGCGCGGCGGTTGGCCGCCGCCGCCCGCGACCGCGCCGGGCAGCGCCTCCGTCCGACCCGCCCGCGCATGCGCGCTCTTAGCGCCGCCCCGGGCGCGCGGATGCGCTGGCGCGACGTGCCCGCGCCGCCGCCGTCGGGCCCGCTCGGGGCGCTCGTGCACCCGATCGCCGTCGCGACGTGCGACCTCGACCGCCCGCTCCTGCTCGGGGCCACGCCGTTCGCGCTGCCGCTCCACGCCGGGCACGAGTGCGTCGCGGAGGTCCTCGCCGTCGGCGCGGACGTCACGAGCGTTGTCCCGGGCCAGCGTGTCGTCGTGGCCTTCCAGATCAGCTGCGGCGGCTGCCGTCCCTGCCGCGCGGGCCTGACCGCCAACTGCGCGAGCGTCCCGCCGCTGTCGATGTACGGCTTCGGCGTCGGCGGCGGGCACTGGGGCGGCGCGCTCTGCGATCAGCTCGCCGTGCCCTTCGCCGACGGGATGCTCGTCCCTCTCCCCGAGGGCATCGAGCCGGCGCACGCCGCGAGCGTGGCCGACAACGTCAGCGACGGCTTCCGCCACATCGGGCCGCACCTGCCCGAGCTCCTGGGGCGCGATCCCGACGCCGAGGTCCTGATCGTCGCCGCTCTGCAGCGCCGCACGGCGTTCAGCGCGAGCGTGCCCCTCTACGCGGGCCTCGTCGCGCGCGCGCTCGGCGCTCGCCGCGTGACGTTCGTCGACAGCCGCCCGCGGGTACGCGAGCAGGCCGACCGCCTCGGCCTGGAAGCGCTTCCCCCGGGGGCGCTGCGCCGCCGGCGCCCCGCTGCGCTCGTGATCGACGTCAGCGCGAGCTCCCGCGGCGTCCGTGCGGCGCTCGATGCGACCGCCCCGGACGGGATCTGCACGAGCAGCGGCGCGCTGCACCGCACCGCCCGCATCCCGGTGGCCCGGCTCTTCGGGCGCAACGCGACCTTCCACGTCGGGCGCACGCACTCGCGGGCCGTCATCCCGCAGGTCCTCGGGCTGATGGTCGCGGGCGAGCTACGCCCCGAGCACGTCACCACCGAGCTCGCGGCGCTCGACGACGCGCCCCGCGCGCTGCACGCCCACGTCGTCGGCGACGCCACGAAGACGATCCTCGTCGAGCGCTGAGCACTACACTCCGAGGCTCCCTGGTGGGCGTAGCTCAGCTGGTAGAGCTCCTGGTTGTGGTCCAGGCGGTCGGGGGTTCGAGTCCCCTCGCTCACCCC
>CAWDMB010000009.1:0-127500 GCA_963803375.1 uncultured Actinomycetes bacterium
GGCGCGTTCCCGGTCCTCTGCGTCACCCGCGCCCACTGCCTGCAGGGCACCGAGCTCGACGTGCTCGTCGACTCGCTCGACCAGCTGCTGCCCGCGCTGCGCGCAGCCGCCGGCACCACCCCGCGCCCCGCGTTCCTGGCACCCGCGGCCCCCACGGGCTCGCGATAGCCGATTCCGTCACGAGCGAATCGGCCCTTTAGCCGCCGCCAGATCCGCCGAGCGGTGTGGCGCTGCTCGCGCCGCGCCCCGCGGTCAGCGACGAGCCACTCGTCGATCAGCGCCCGGAAGGCGCGAGCGCCAGCGCTGGCCGTCCCTCGGGTGCTCGCGCTCGGGCGGCACCGCCGAGACGAGCGCCTGGCTGATCGCGCGCCGATGAACGCCATGACGCTCGGCCAGCGCCCGACTCGACAACCCCTCCCGGCGCGGTCGCTGCGGTCCTGCTCGAGCAGCTCGACTCTCGATCGCATTCCCTCCGCCGCCCTCCCCCGACGCTCGCAAGAAGCGCCGGGGGTCCGGCAGCACCCGGACGGAGTGGGGCCAAGCGAGCGTCCGCAGCGGGGCCAAACGTCCGCGCCCATCACGAGAGCCGGCACGGACCCTGACGTGCAGTCGCCGCCCGGCGGCACGATCGGCCCACATGCAAGCCCAGTTCGGAGAGCTGAGAGCCGACCGTCGGAACCCGCGCGGCGCGACGGACTCCCAGTGATGTCCGGCACCGGCGTCAGTTCTCGGCGTGTCCCGAACCGTGTCCCGAACTGCGCGAAACCGAGCCCATCTCATCGCAACCGACATCGCGATTTAGAGCGGAATCGCCGTCAGCGGCACCCGCTCCGGGTGCCTGCAAAGCCGTGTACACCGGTTCGATTCCGGTCGTCGCCTCTCCCGAATCGTCGGACACGAGCGGGACCGTAAGCCGGGCCGGTGAGAACTGCGGTGGAGCAGCCTGGGAGCTTCCTGAGCCCACCCGGCGGCTCTCGGGCAGCGCGCACCAGGCAGCTCCTTCTCGCCGCCCTCCGGCTCGGGTGTCGCGGTCGCCGAGGCGCCCGCCTCAGCGGCCCGTGCCGGCGGCCGGCGCCGGTCGCAGCCGCAGCGCCTTGCGCACGCCTTCGGGCAGGTACCAGTTCCAGTCGCCGAGGAGCTTCATGACCGCGGGCACAAGGATGGCGCGCACGATCGTCGCGTCGAGCAGGATCGCCGCCGACAGGCCGAGCCCGAACTCCTGCAGGCCGACGAAGCTGCCGAACGTGAAGCCGGAGAAGGCCGCGATCATGATGATCGCGGCCGCGGTGATGATGCGGCCCGTGTGCTCGAGGCCATAGGCCACCGCGTGCTCGTTGTCGTGCGTCGCGTCCCACTCCTCGCGCATCCGTGAGAGCAGGAAGACCTCGTAGTCCATCGACAGGCCGAAGAGCAGTGCGAAGAGGAAGACCGGGATCCACGCCTCGATCTGCGGCGAGCTCTCGAGCCCGAGCGGCTCGCCCCAGCCGTGCTGGAAGGCCAGCGTCAGGACGCCGTACGTCGCGCTGACCGAGAGCACGTTCATGACGACGGCCTTGGCCGGCAGGAAGATCGACCGGAACGCGCGCAGAAGGATCAGGTAGGAGAGGACGAGCACGGCGAGGATGAGCCACGGGAAGGCGCCGTAGGCCTTGTCGATGAAGTCCACGCCGAAGGCCGGGGCGCCGGTGAGGAGGACGTCGGCCGAGGCCGGGAAGCCCGCTGCGGGTATGTAGCGGTCGCGGATGCGGCGCACGAGGTCGACCGCCGGCTGCTCGCCCGAGTCGCTGCGCCCCGCGGCGCGGATCTGCAGGACCTGGCCCGACGCGTCGATCAGGTTGGCCTGCCGCGCCTCCCCGCGCGGCACGAACGCCGGCGCGAGGATCGTCGTGCGCTGCACCTCCGGGTCGCGCGCGAGCCCGGCCACGAGCCGGCGCTGCGCCGCGACGACCGCCGGATCGAAGACGCCGCCGGAGCGGTGGGTGTCGACGACGATCTGCTGGGGCGCGAGCGCGCCGGGCCCGAGCGTTCGCTGGAGCACCGCGAGCCCCCTCGTGGCCTCGGTGGTCAGCGGCACGCCGCGGTTGTCGCCGCCGGTCAGGTGCAGCCCGGTCGCCGCGAGCGCGAGCGCGACCAGGAACGCCGCCGCCGCGCCGCCCCACAGCCACGGGCGGCGCATGATCGCCACCGCCAGCCGGTGCCACGCGCCGGTGACGTCACGCGCCGCGCGGCGCTCGAGGATCCGCCGCGGGATGACACGGAAGCGGTTGACCCCGCGCCCCATGACCGCGAGGAACGCGGGCAGAAACGTCGCCGAGGCCGCGATCGATACGAGCGGCACGAGCAGCCCGCCGACGCCCATCGAGCGCATGAACGGCAGCGGCATGAAGACCAGCAGCGCCAGGCCGACGGCCACCGTCGCCCCCGAGAACAGCGTCGCGCGGCCCGCCGTCGACATCGTCGTGATGAGCGCCTCGTGCGGATCGTCGTTGAGCGCGAGCTCCTCGCGGAAGCGGAAGACGACGAGCATCGAGTAGTCGATCGCGATCGCGAAGCCGATCAGCGTGACGATGTTCGTCACGTAGACCGCCATGTCCATCGTGTGGGCGAAGATCCACACGAGGCCGAGCGTGGTCGGGATGCTGATCGCGGCGAAGACGAGCGGCACGACGATCCCGCCGAGGGTGCCGAACATGAAGGCCATGACGAGGATCGCCACGGGCACGGCGATCGACTCGCCCTTGGCGAGGTCGTCGTTGTAGATCGGCTGGGTGTCGTGGTTGATCGCCGGGAAGCCCGACACGTACGTGCTCGCGCCGGGCACGTCCCCGACGGCCCGTCGCAGCGCGGGTGTCCGCTTCGAGGCGTCCTGGTTCTCGAGCGACGTCGTGATCTGCACGAAGAGCACGTCGTCGCCCGCGGACTGGACGGCTCCCGCCCTCCCGTTCTCGACCGCCCCCGCGCCGCGCGCCGCCGCGGCCGCCACCGCGAGCCGATCGGGCGCGCGCCCGCGGCCCTGCGCGATGAGCGTGAAGGCGCCGTCGGAGCGCTCGTTCATCCGCTCCTTGAGGAGGTCAAGGCCGCGCTCGGAGTCGGCGCCGGGCACGCTGAAGCGGTTCGACAGCAGGTCGCCGAGGTTGGCGGCGGCCGCCCCGCCGAGGACGAGGAGGACGAGCCAGGCCGCGATGATCGGCCGCCGGTGGCGGATGACGGAGCGGGTCCAGCGCGCCATCCCCGCGATCCTAGGCGACGGGCGGCATGGCCGCCACGGCCCTGTTTCGATTCCGGTCGTCGCCACTTCGGACGTTGCGCAAACCACGGCGTGATGACGCGGTACCCTCCCGGCCGAGTCCCGCTGTCATCGCCCCGCGGGCGTCGAAGCCAGGAGTCGCGCGCATGCGGTTGTCCGCGAGCAGGAGCGAGATCGGCTGGTCTGAGGCAACCCCGGGGCTGCTGGTTCGGGGTGATCGCGGAAGCCTGGTCCACCTGAACTCGGCGGCGCGCGCTCGAGCTCGTCGATCCATGCATCCTCGGCTGTCACATTTGCTGCTCGCCGCTTGTCATGGGAGTAGTGACCACGACCACCGGAGGAACACAGTGCTGGAGAAGGTCTTCTACACGAGCGTGCTCGTCAGCGACCAGGACAAGGCGCTGGACTTCTACACGAATGTCATTGGCCTGGAGAAGCGGGTTGAGAACCCGACGCCCGACGGGCCTCGGTTTCTGACCGTCGGCGTCAAGGGCGATGACTTCCAGCTGGTTCTCTGGCCCGGGACACCGGGGCAGGCCGAGCCGGCGATGGGACGCCCCCCGGCGTCGATCACGATCGAGACCGACGACATCCGGAAGACGTTCGAGGAGCTTAAGTCGCGCGGCGTCGAGTTCGCCTCGGACGTACTCGAGTTCCCCTGGGGCTACGTCGCGCAGTTCCAGGACCCCGACGGCAACCGGCTGCAGATCCGAGAGGGCCGCTAGCCAAGCTAGCGCGACGGGCCTGCCAGACCATTGCGTGACGGCGGCGACCCTCTGGCGAGGCACTTCGTCACCGGCGTCGGCACCTCGAACTGGCGACGCCGTGACGGAATGCCGACGTGGCGGATTCACCGCCGACGACACGGACCCACCTGGCGCGGGGCGGCTTCAGTCGTCGCGCCCGGCACCGCGATCGGGTGCGCTCATGTCCCCCGTTCCGGGCGTGCCATCGGCGAGCCCGTAGCGCAGGTACACGGTGCCCTTCGGACCGGCTACCGGCGGTTCGAGGAGTGCGACGTTCGTGGGCACCGCGCCACCGTCGAACACCTTCTTCCCGACGCCGAGCACGACCGGGTGCACCCAGAGGTCGAGACGGTCGAAGAGCTTCTCGCGCAGAAGGGTCTGCACCAGGTTCAGGCTCCCGACGACCTTCACGTGCTCGTGCCGGTCACGGATCTCCCGCACCGCGCCGGCCAGATCCGGGCCGAGCTGCGTGGACCCGGCCCACGAGAGGTCGGGCCTGCCGCGGGAGGCCACGTACTTCGGGACGCTGTTGAAGAGCGTGGCGATCTCGTTGTCCTCGCCGCCCTCCTGGTACGGCCAGTAGGCGGCGAAGATGTCATACGTCCGCCGGCCGAGCAGGAGGGCGTCCGTGCCCTCGTACGCGGCACCGACCTGCGCCCCGGCGACCTCGTCCAGCAGGGGCGCCTGCCAGCCGCCGAACGAGAACCCCACCGGGTCCTCGTCGGGGCCGCCGGGCGACTGCCCGACGAGGTCGAGGGTTGCGAACAGCTCGATGTGGATGAGGCCCATGCCTTACTCCCGATGAGTTGGTTGTCTCGGTCAGAAGGTAGTCCTGTGGGCGCCGGCAGACTCATCGCTGCGACGGCACCCAGTTTCGTACTCGTCGACCGCCTCGCCAGCGCGCCGTCCAAGGTCGCCGCGAACCTGCTGGCGGTCCTGGACGCGGTGGCAGATGCCCCTCCGCGGCAGTTCTCCGGCGGTGGCAAGTGGGAGGCGATTGCACGCACCGATGAGCGGCTACTACGAGGTCCGCGCAAGCGGCCCCAAGCGCGAGCAGTTCACCGCTTTCTGCGTGCTGGAGAACGCGGACTCGGCCGAGCTTGCACGCCGCGGCCTACAGCGGCCCGCAGTCGCCGTCATCACCGGAATGCGCAAGCCCTGGCGCACCGCGCTCGGGAATCGCGACTACGCCGCGGTCCGCAGACTCGGCGACCAGCACCTCGCCTGTTACCCCGCAGCATCGCCAAACGAGGAGGCGCGAGCCGCAGCCCTACCGCGTTCTCCTCGGACCAGAAGCAGCAGTCCGCCGCATCATGTCGAATTCCCGCCAAACGGGGAGTGCGAACCAGGGCCACTGCGAGATCAGGGTCGTTGTCGTACTGGGCTCGGCTCGGTGCTTCTGCCGTAGGTGGCGCGGCGGGCGCTTCAGGCACGAGGCCGCTCGTTGACACGGCAGATCCACTCGCCCAGACGCGGATGATCTTCGCCGAGCTGCTGATGCTCGTCGAGGACGCGATGAAAGAGCTCGTCGTCAGCAGGGTCGCGAAAGAGCGCGTACTTGAGGAAAGGGAAGACGGCGCAGTCGGCCGCGGAGAACTCATGACTCATGACGTGGTCGCGTCTCGTGAGCATCGCTTCGAAGCGATCGAGCGCCACGGCCATTTCCGCCGAGAGCTGGGCAACGCGTTCGCGATCGGCGTCTGGCTTGGCGAGCTCGGCCTCGATCTCGTTGGGTGGGCCCTTCCAGACCCGGTTGAACCAGTCGATGAAGATCAGCATCTCGGCGCGCCGCGCCTCCTCGGCGGGAAAGAGCGGCGCTGCCGGGTAGCGCTCCTCGAGGTAGGCCACGATCTCCATCGAGTCGAATACCACGGTGCCGTCGTCCTCGATGACCGGGACAAGGCCCTGACCGCTGACACGCTCCACTTCGCTTCGGTCGCTGTAGTCGATGACGACCGACTGCACCGCGAGGCCCTTGTGCGCGAGCGCCAAGGCAACGCGTTCGACGTTGGTGGAGAACGGGGCACGGTAAAGCCGGATCACGGCGGAGAAGTTAGCCACCCGGTTGTCGGTGCGGCGGGTCATCGATGAGTTCAAGACACCACGCGGCGTCTTGGAGCGCGCCTGGTGAGCGCCGGCCCGGTTCTCCAGTGCGAGACCTCTGCCCTGTGGATCGGCGCAAGATCGCGCGCGCGGCTGCGTTGGGGAGTCCATGCACGCGCGAACGCTCGCCTGCACAGCCGCCGTGGCGGTGGCCGGCGTCGCGACCCCCGCCGCGGCCGCCCTGCGGGTGCCCGAGACCACCGTGCCCTCGGTGACCGTCGGGTCCGTCGCCACGCCCGAGGTCCGCGTCGGGTCGGTGGCGACCCCGAGCGTGACCACACCCGTCGCGACCGTACCCGGCGTCGAGACGCCGCAGGTCACCGTGCCGGCCGTCCGCACGCCGTCCGTCTCGACGCCGTCCGTCTCGACGCCGTCCGTGTCGACGCCGCCGGTGTCGACATCGTCGACATCGTCCGTGTCGACGTCGTCCGCCTCGACGCCGTCCGTGTCGACGCCGTCCGCCTCGACGTCGTCCGCCTCGAGGCCCGCCGTCAGGACCCCGCCGGCGCCGGCGACTCCAGCTTCGAGGGCGGGCCGCGCGCCTGGCGGCCGGCGAGCCGGGGGGCCGCCCGCGGGCGGGGCGCCGGCCGCCAGTCGCGCGGCCGTGCGTCCCGCCCCCGGGCCGACATCCGCAGCCGCGGGCGTCCCCGACCGCGACGGAGTGCGGTCGGGGACGCGCGCGGCTTCGGACGATCGCCGGGACCGCGTCCTACGGCGGCTGGTGCGCCGGATGCGCGCGTGCCTGGCCGTGCTCCCGGGCGTCGAGCGACGGGTCCTACTGCTGCGCGCCGACGGTCGATCTCGGGCCTGGGTGGCGCGCCACACGCACGCGTCGCTGCGGCGGGTGATCCGCGTCGAGCGCGCGGGCGTCGCGCACCTGCGCGCTGTAGCGCGGCGGGGCGCATGCGGCCTCGCGGCGGGCGCGCTCACAGCGCCCACGGCGAGCGGTCCGCCGTCCGCGATCAGCGGTCCGCAGCCCGCGGTGAGCGCTCTCGCTGCAGCGACCGGAGCGCGGGCCGCCGACGACGGGTCGCGGCGTCTCGCCGGGCTCCACCTGCGGTCGGGGCGCCGGCAGGCCGACGAGACGGCGTCGGCCGCCGGCTCCTCGCCGCGCTCGCTGTTCGGCCCGCCCGCCCACGGCGGCGCGGCGGGAATCGGCCTCGCGACCGCCCTGGTCGCCCTCGCGCTCGTCGTCTCCGCGACCGGCTTCGGGCGCGAGCTGCTGCTCACCCTCCGCGCCCGATCACGGCGAGGTCGGCCTCGCTGAGGCGCAGCTCGGCAGCCCCGACCGAGTCGAGAATCGTCTCGGGGCGACTCGCCCCCGGTATCGGGATCACCGTAGGGCCGAGCGAGAGCAGCCACGCCAGGGCGACCTGCTGCGGCGAGACCGCGCGCTCCGCGGCCACGCGACGCACGCTCTCCACCCTCGCGGTGCTGTCGGCCGAGCCGATGCCGCCAAGCGGTGACCACGGCAGGAACGCGATGTCGCGCCTCGTGCACGCCTCGACCTCCCCCTTGGCCAGCGGGCCCGTGTAGCCGAGCGAGAGCTGGTTCTGCACGGAGGCGATCGGCGCGATCGCGAGCGCGTCCTCGAGCTGCGACACCGTCACGTTGGAGAGGCCGATGTACCGCACCTTGCCCTCGTCCCGGAGCTCCTTGAGGGCGCCGACGCTCTCGGCGAAGGGCACCCGCGGGTCCGGGCGGTGGTACTGGTAGAGATCGATCCGGTCGGTGCGAAGGCGCCGCAGCGACGCCTCGCACGCGGCCCGCAGGTGCTCCGGGCGCCCGTCGAGCTCCCAGTCGCGCCCCCGCCGCGTGTGCCCGCCCTTCGTCGCGACGAGGACCCCGTCGCGCCGGCCGTCCAGGGCCCGAGCCACGAGCTCCTCGCTGTGGCCGAAGTCGCCCTCGTCCCGCGCATACGCGTCGGCGGTGTCGACGAGCGTGATCCCGGCGTCGATCGCCGCCTGGATCGTGCGCACCGACCGCTCCTCCGCCGGACGTCCATCGAGCGACATCGGCATGGCCCCCAGCCCGATCGGAAAGACGTCGACGTCGCCGAGGCGACGGGTGGCGGCGGCGGTTTCGGACATGGCGCTTACCTTGCCCCGGCGTCGACGGCCAGAAACGACACCGTTCCGAAAGCGTCACCCGGCGGCCGCGGTGCGCTCGTCGTGCTTAGTCTCGTCGAACTGGCCGACGTAGGGGCGGATCGCGGCGAAGCAGGACGCGAAGTGCGGACCGCCGCGGAAGCCCCGCTCGTGCTCCGCAAGCGAGGTGCACTCGATGCGCCGGCGAGCGCCCCTAGCTCGCGGACCTCCTGGGCAGGCTCTCGCTCGCGCTCGACCCGCACGCCTGACGATGGCGAGGACGTGGAGGCTGGACCCGGCCCGGGGTCGTCTAGACTGCAGCGAGCGCGCGGCTGTAGCTCAGTTGGCTAGAGCGTCTGCTTGCCATGCAGAAGGTCGAGGGTTCGAGTCCCTTCAGCCGCTCTCGGGAAAGCCCGGCAAATGCTGGGTTTTCGTCGCTCCAAGGGGCTCTCGAGAATCGCTCCTCGAGCGATCTTTGTGGGCCGGGTGTCCGTTCAGTGTCTAAACCGCGGGTGCGGGCACCGCTCAGACGGTCCTTGTTGAGCCCGCGTTTCAGGCGCGATGCGAGCTGATGCACAGGCTGGTCCCGGCGCCGGCCAGGCGGTCGTCGCACCCCGGCGCCCGGGCGAGGGAGCGCCGGGTCACCGAGGGGACGCCGCGGCGCGCTCCCCGGAGCGACCGGCAGTCCGAAGCTCGCGGCCCGAGAGCAGCGAGAAGGCGTCGTCCACCGTGCAGCCGAGTACTCGCTCCAGCTGTTCGGGGGGCGAGCCGCCGAGGTCCAGGACCTGCTGGTAGACGCGCATCGTGAACTTCGCGTCGGTGTGACCAAGGAGGTAGCGCGCTGGGCGCCGGACCGCTGCTCGGCGGGCCGTGACACACGCCCGCCTCTGCGCGCGGGCCTTGATCCGCTCACTCCGCCAAGGCACTATCGCGGTCGGGGCTGGTGGCGACAACGAACATCGACCGAGCCAGGTGGCGCGATTCGAGCGAGTTGCTCGAGCGTTCCGATTGCCTGTCGACGCTGGATGCGGTTCTTGCGGAGGTGGTCAGCGGCGGGCGGGGGGGCCTTGTGCTGGTCGACGGCGAGGCGGGCGTCGGCAAGACCGCGCTGCTGCGCTGCTTCTGCCGCGGCCTGGAAAAGTCCGTGCGCGTTCTCTGGGGCACCTGCGACGCGCTGTTCACGCCGCGCCCCCTCGGCCCGCTGTTCGACGTCGCCGAGGAAACCGCCGGCGAGTTGCGGGAGCTGGTGGCAAGCGGCGCGCGGGCTCACGAGGTCGTCGCTGCGCTCGCTCGCGAGCTGAGCGCGCGGTCGCCGACGGTGATGGTCCTCGAGGACGTCCACCAGGCCGATGGCGCCACCCTCGACGTCATCAGGCTGCTCGGTCGGAAGGCGGCGCGCGTCTCGGCTCTCGTCGTCGTGACCTATCGGGAAGACGAGCTCTCCGCCACCCATCCGCTTCGCATCGTGCTCGGCGAGCTTGCGACGGCTGGCGACGTCGTGCGCCTCGAGATCGAGCCGCTGTCGCCGGCGGCCGTGGCGCAGCTCGCTCAGCCGCATGGGGTCGACCCCGACGAGCTGTACAGGAGGACGGCCGGAAACCCGTTCTTCGTGACCGAGGTCTTGGCCTCGGGGGCGCAAGCGATCCCGCCGACCGTCCGCGACGCGGTGCTTGCACGCGCGGCGCGCCTGTCGGGTCCGGCTCGCAGGTTGCTCGAGGCGGTCGCGGTGGCGCCGCACGCCGAGGTGCGGCTGCTGGAGGCGATCGCCGGCGACGTCGTGGGGAACCTCGAGGAATGCCTGGCTTCGGGGATGCTCGAGGCCGGGCCCGACGGCGTGGCGTTCCGCCACGAGCTCGCGCGGCTGACCATCCAGGAGTCGCTCGCCCCGGACCGAGCGGTCTCCCTGCATCGAGCGGCCCTGAGGGCGCTGTCGGACCGAACGTGGCGGCCGATCGACCTGGATCGGCTGGCGCACCACGCGGCCGGTGCCGGCGATGTCGAGGCGGTGCTGCGGTTCGCGCCGGCGGCCGCCGACCGCGCCGCGGCGCTGGGTGCGCACAGAGAAGCGGCGGCCCACTACGCGCGGGCCCTGCGGTTCGCGGACGCGCTGGCGCCGGAGGCGCGCGCCGAGCTCCTGGAGCGCCACTCCCGCGAGTGCCATCTGACCAACCAGGGGGCCGAGGCCGCCGCCATGCTCGAACGCGCGATCGAGCTGCACCGGGAGCTGGGCCACATGCGCGAGGAGGGCGTCGCCCTGACCTCGCTGTCGGAGATCCTGTGGTGCCCGGGTCGCGTCGCGGAGTCCGAGCTGGCGGCACACGAGGCCATCGCGTTGCTCGAGCAGCTGCCGGCCGGCCGCGACCTTGCGGCGGCGTACGCCAACCTTTCACGGGTCTATCTGAATGCCGACGACGCGCAGGCGGCCGCACGCTGGGCCGAGCGGGCGCTCAAGCTCGCCGACGGGCTTGAGGACACCGACATCCGCGTCGACGCCCTGATCAACGTCGGCGCGGCGCGATACGTGACCGGCGCGCCGGGCGGACGCGATCAACTGCGGCAATGCCTCGAGCTCAGCCGAGTGGCAGAGCTTGACGTGCAGGCCGGTCGCGCGCTCTTGAACCTCCTCTGGGGCGCGACCCGGCGGCGAGAGCACGCCGTGGCCTCGGAGTGCCTCGAGTGGGGGCTGGGCTTCGTGGAGAGCCGCGGGCTCGAGCTCTGGCGCATCTATCTGCTGGCCAACAAGGCCTGCGCCGAGCTCAACCAGGGTCAGTGGAGCGAGGCGCTCGACTCCGCGTCCCTGGTGTTGCGCGAATCGTTTCCCTCGACGCTCCCGCCCGCGCTCGCGCTCACGGCCATCGGCCTCATACGAGCGCGGCGCGGCGATCCGGAGCAGTGGCCGCCGCTCGACGAGGCGCTGGCGCTCGTCGAGGCGTCCGGTGAGCTGCAGCGGGTTGCCCCGATCGCTGCGGCCAGGGCCGAGGCCGCCTGGCTCGACGGCGAGGCGGAGAAGATCGCGCCGGCGACCGATGCGGCGTTCGAGTTGGCGCTGCAGCGCAACGCCGGATGGCCGCTCGGCGAGCTCGCGTGCTGGCGCTGGCGTGCCGGGCTGCTGGACGAGCCCCCACCCGCCGCAGTGGAGCCCTATGCACGCCAGATCGGGGGCGACTGGCAACGGGCCGCCGAGCTGTGGGCCGAAATCGGATGCCCCTACGAGGCCGCGCTGGCGCTGGCCGAGGCCGACGACCAGGAAGCGCTCCGCCGGGCGTTGGACGAGTTGCGCCGCCTGGGCGCCGAGCCGGCCGCGGCGATGGTCGCGCGCCGGCTTCGCCAGCGCGGCGCCCGCGGCGTGCCCAGAGGGCCGCGGAAGGCGACGCGGCAGAATCCGGCGAAGCTGACCACGCGCGAGCTCGAGGTGCTGGAACTGGTGGCGCAGGGCCTCGGCAACTCGGAGATCGCGACGCGCCTGTTCCTCTCGGAGAAGACGGTCGCGCATCACGTCTCCGCGATCCTGCGCAAGCTCGACGCGCGCACGCGCACGCAGGCCGCCGCCGAGGCCGCGCGGCTCGGACTCGTAGCTCAAACATCGGTAGGGACCGCGTCCAATCCGGGCTGATGTTCCGATGCGCGACGGAAGCGCGCGCTCCTAACGTCGAGCCGACGAAAGGGCCGCACAAGGGCGGTCCTGCGTAACGAAGGAGCGATCCGTGTTCCACAACCACCGCAAGGCGCTTGGCGTCGCGCTCGCGACGGCTCTCACGCTGGCCGCCACGACGGCACCAGGGGCGCCGGCTCACCCGACCGACCTGCGCGGCCCGGATGCCCGCGACGCCGCGGACCGGACGCCGCGGCCGCCCGACCTACGAAGCCCGGACGCCCGCGACGCAGCCGCAGGCCGCCGGATCGTCGTGTCCGGCGCGCCGACCTGGCCCTCGAGCCCGCAGCCCATCACCCGGCCCCGCGTGGTCGTCAGCGCGCCGGACTCGGGCCTTGACTGGGCCTCGGCCGGCATCGGCGCTGCCGCGGTCGCCGGAGCGATCGCGTTCGCGCTCGTCGCCCTCGCCGGACTGCGCCATCGGCGCGTGGCCCGGCCCGGATCGCCGGCCGTCGACGCGTGATGTCCAGGCGCGCAGTCATCAGCCTGCTGGGTCGAGGGTTCGAGTCCCTTCAGCCGCTTGAGAGCGTGGCCCCGCAAGCAGGGCCCTTCTCAGTCCGCTCGGCTTGGGTCCATCGGCGCGATGTCTTCGAGAGCGATGGCGTCGTGGGCGCGATACACGCTGTAGCGCCATTCGCGGGTGAGCAATCCGACGAGCTGCCGCTGGTAATCGTGGAACGTGGCTGATCGCACGAAGTCGGCCAGCGAGGCAGGGTCGTCCCATTCCTGCGTGATGACGTAGTGGTGTGGATCGCGGAGCGAGACACCGACATGGAACCGCCGACAGCCCGGCGTGCCGGCGGCGCGGTCCTCGTGCGCTCGCAGCAGCGCTCGGAGCTCCTCCGAGCGGGCGGCGGCTCCGTAGAGCTGCCCGATTGCGATCACGGTCTCTGACATCCGCGTCAGTATGGCGGCTCGTAAGTCCGGTGGCGTGAGACCACCGGGCGCAGGGACTCGTGTCAGCGCAGCTGGACGGGTTGGACAGCACGCCCCGGAAGGGCGATCGGGCGGATAGGCTCGCGGCCATGGCGACGCTCATCCTCCAGCTGCCATTGGACGGCGCGGCCCACCGCCGCGTGCGCGAGGCTCCGCCCGCCGCGCTCAGCGACGGCGCGCTCGCCGTCCAGGGCCTGCCCGCCGACGCCGACGGCCATCTCGATCCCCCGGGGACCGGTCAGATCGTCCTGTCGGCGCCCTCACCCGAGACGCTCGCGCGCGAGCCCGAGACGGTGCGGCGCGTGATCGCGCACGCGGGCGACGCGGACGAGCCGATCGTCGTCGTCGTCGAGGCCGCCGAGGAACTGCGCGACGACGAGCTGGCTCCGGTGCTCGACGCGGCCGCGAGCGCCGAGCGGCCGGTCATCCTGCGGGTGCTGGCGGATCCGTAGGCGTCGGGTGACCGCGAAAGCGCCAGAGCGCCCGCTGCTCGCCCAGGGTCAGCAGCCGCCAGCGCTCGCCCTCGGGCTCCCACACGTAGACGCGCACGTCGACCACGCTCGCGGCGTCCTCGAGCACGGCGACCGTCGCGCCCGTGCTCGTGCCCTCCGACAGCACGCCGCCGCTGACGACGTCGACGACCTTGAACGTCCGCGGCAGCCGCGGCGCCGGCGGCTCGTCAGCGCGCGGGGCGGGCTCGGGCGGGACGTAGAGCGGCTCGGGCTCGGCGGCGGGCCGGCGCAGGCTCTTCTCCAGGGGCACCATCGTCGCCCCCGTGCCCTTCGTCTCCGTGTCGAGGACCCAGACCTTGGCCATCCCATCCACGGTAGCGCCGCGCCGCCCTCGTGCGCGCCGAGCGGCGCTTGGGCCCACTCGCGCCCCCCAGCCGGGTGAGCGTCGGGCGGTGGTTCGGCACGCCGCGCCGCTTGTCGTTCTTCGAATCCGAGGTCGTAGCCGCGGAGATCGTCCCGGCGCGGCGCTGAGCTAACCCAGCGCGGCCGCGAGCACCCGGCGGGCGATCGGCGCCGCCGCCTGGCCGCCAGCGCCCGCCCCGACGAGCATGACCGCCACCGCGGCCTTCGGCGTCAGGGCCGGCGCGAAGGCGACGAACCAGGCGTCGGTGTTGCGCGGGTCCGACGGGCCGCCTGCGGTCGGGCGCAGCTCCGCGGTGCCGGTCTTGCCGGCCACCTCGACGCCCGGCAGCGCGGCCGCGGTTCCCGTCCCGCCACGCACGACGCCGAGCATCATCGTGCGCACCTGCCGGGCCACGCGTCGGGGGACGGCCCGCCGGCGCACGACGGGGTCGCGGACGACGACCCGCGGCCGCGCGCGGCGGCCCTCCGTCGCGATCGTCGCCCCGACGGTGGCCATCTGCAGCGGCGTGGCGAGGTCGCGGTCCTGGCCGATGGCGGCTGCGCCGACCGCGAGGTCGTCCTTGAGCCCGGCCGGCGGCGAGATCGTGCTCGCCTTGGCGGCCGGGACGCGTGGCGTGGAGTTGAAGCCGAACGCCTCGGCGGCGCGCACGAGCCGGCGCGCTCCGAGCTTGGACCCGAGCGGCGCGAAGACCGAGTTGCACGAGACCGCGAAGGCGTTGGGCAGCGAGCCGCCGCAGGACTCGTCGCCCGCGTTGCGCAGGCGCACGCCCGAGAGCAGCGCGTACGTGCGGACGGGATAGCTGCTCGACGGCGTCGCGATCCCGTGCTGCAGGGCCGCCGAGAGCGTGATGATCTTGAACGTCGAGCCGGGCGGCTGGGGCGCCGAGACCGCGAGGCCCCCGAGGGCGAGAACCGCGCCGTCGCGCGGGCGCACGACGGCGACGCCGCCCACGCGGCCGCCGAGCGCGGCCTGCGCGGTGGCCTGCAGCCCCGGGCGGACCGTGGTCCGCACGTCGCGCCCGCGGACGACCGGCACGCGCGCGACGACGCGGTCGCCGAAGCGCAGCCGCGCGGCCGGGCGCCCGTTCAGCCGTGCCGCCTCCATGCGGCCGATCCCGGTCGCGAGGTCCGCGGTGGCCGGCGTCGCGTCCAGCGGCCGTCCGTCGGCGCCGAGCACCGCCGCGGGCTCGGGGCGGCGGCCCGTGGTCCGCCGGACCGCCTCCCCGGCCCGCAGGCCCGGGAGCCGCGCGGCGGGCGTCCAGGCCACGACGCCGCGGTCGCCCTCGACGTGCACGGCGAGGGGCACCGTCCCCCGCAGCGTCCCGAAGAGCTTCGTCCTCACGGCCACGGGCAGCGCGACGCGCCCGCCGTCGGGGTCCGGCGCCGCGCCGACGCGCACGGCGCGCACGGTCGCCTCCGTGTCGGCCCTGGCCACCGCCGCCGCGAAGCGCGCGCGCGGGTAGGCGGCCTGCGAGCCCTCGTCGAGCTGGGCCCACATGGCGGCGTCGTCGCGGGCGGTCCAGGCCCGCGCGAAGCGCTCGGCCGCGTCGCGCTCGCGAACGGCGTCGCGGTGGCGCCCGACGAGCACGAAGGCGAGCGCGCCGGCCCCGAGGACGAGCGCGAGCCCGACGAGGAGCGGGAGCGCCGGAGGACGGCGGCGGCGGCGGCGCCCGAGCCCCGGCTCGACCCAGCGCGGGCCGCGGCGCGCCGGTGCGGAGGCGAACATGGAGCGGCGGCGCCGGCGCACGTCGGACGCGGGCGCTAGGCGCGCTCGACGGCGTCCGCCGCCGTGTCGAGCGCCTGGTTGACGAGCGCGTCCGCGTCCGCGTTCTGGGCGCGCGGCACGCTGCGGACGCTCCAGCGCCCGAACTGCTCGAGCGCGGCGCGAGCCTGCGCGTGCAGCGGGCGCATGTCGGCGTGCTTGACCTTGTAGAGGCCGTTGATCTGCTTGGCCACGAGCTCGGAGTCGTTGACGACCTCGACCTCGTCGGCGCCCACCGCGCGCGCGCGTGCGAGGCCGAGCAGGAGCCCGCGATACTCGGCGACGTTGTTGGAGGCGACCCCGAGCAGCTCACGGGCCTCGTCGAGGACCTCGCCGTCGAGCGTCGAGACGACGGCCGCCGCCGCCGCGGGCCCGGGGTTGCCGCGCGAGCCGCCGTCGACGTGGACGACGACCCTCAAGCCTTGGGCGGGGTGGGCGGGAACTCGCCCGGCACGCGTGCGCGCCGCCGGTCGCGGCGCTCGCGCCGGCTGCCCTCGGGGGCGGCCGCGCCGCGCACGCGCCGCTCGCCGCGCCGGCGGTCGACGATGACCTCGACCTCGGGGTCGTCGCGGTAGTACTCGACGAGGCGGTCGTAGAGCGCGGGGGCCAGCTCGGCGGGGACGACGCTGTAGATCATCAGGCGTGCGCCACCGCGAGCTGGAGGGCGCCCTGGTCGTCGGCGGCGGCGTTGGGGACCTGGTCGGCGGCACCGAGCTCGGCGAGCTCGGTGCCCTGCCCGACGACGCGCGGCCCGGCCGCCTCGTCGGCGAGGTCGACCTCGTAGCGGTACCAGCTCAGCTCCCAGGCGACCGTGATGGCCACGACGCTGCCCTCGGTCGCCGAGGGGCGCACGGCCACGACCGGCGCGCCGAGCGAGCGCGCCACGCCCGCGACCGTCCGCGGGTGCGGCGAGGCGTTGAAGAGGTCGAGCGCCCGCGCCATCTTCATCTCGGCGTTGGTGGGCACCGCGTGGACGGAGCGCTGCTCGTGGTGCACGGGCTCGGGCGCCGTGGGCTCGGGCGCCGGCGCGACCGTCGCCTCCGGCTCGGGCTCCGGGGCCGGGGCAGCGACAGCGGCCGCCCGGGCCGCGTCGGCGCGGCGCTGGCGCAGACGGCCGAGCAGCGAGAGCGAGCGCCCCGCGCCGGCCGCGGCGAGCGCTGTGCCGTCGTCGAGGCCCTCGCGGATCCAGCCCTCGTGGGCGGCGCGCTGGGTGCACAGGTCGCAGACGTTGCGCCGAACGCCGCCGTGCAGGAAGACGTCGGGGTGCTCGCCGCCCAGCAGCGTGCGCCCGCAGACGTCGCAGGCGACAACTGGACCGTTCGTCGTGATGGACTTGCGCGTCACGGGGCGACCGAGGGTACCGCACCCCCGGCCGCCGGATACGGTCACATGGGGGCCGCTCAGCTCTCCTGCTCGGCCTTCGCGTCCGCGATGACCCTCTCGGCGAGATGGCCGGGAACCTCCTCGTAGCGCACGAACTCCATCGTGAAGTCGCCCTGCCCGCCCGTCAGCGAGCGCAGGTCGGGCGCGTAGGAGAGCATCTCGGCCATCGGGACCTCCGCCTTGACCTCGGTCGTGCCGGCGGCGGCGGGCTCCATGCCCAGCGGCCGGCCGCGCCGCGAGTTGAGGTCGCCGATGACGTCGCCGACGTGGTTCTCGGGGAGGGTGAGCGTGACGAGCATGATCGGCTCGAGCAGCACCGGGCCGGCGGCCTGCAAGGCCTGGCGCATGGCGATCGCGCCCGCCGTCTTGAACGCCATCTCGCTCGAGTCGACCGTGTGGTAGGAGCCGTCGAAGAGGCGCACGCGCACGCCCTTGACCGGGAAGCCCGCCACCGCGCCGTGCTGCATGGCCTCCATGCAGCCCTTCTCGACCGCCGGGATGAAGCCGGTGGGGATGACGCCGCCCTTGATCGCGTTGACGAACTCGAAGCCGGTGCCGTTCTCGAGCGGCTCGATCTCGATGTGGCAGTCGCCGAACTGCCCGCGCCCGCCCGTCTGCTTCTTGTGGCGCCCGTGCGCCTTGGCCGGGGCGCGGATCGTCTCCTGGTAGGGCACGCGCGGCGGCTTGAGCGTCACCTCGGCGCCGAAGCGCGCCTTCAGGCGGTCGACGACGACCTCGACGTGGACCTGCGAGAGGCCGGCGACGATCTGGTCGCCGGTCTGCTCGTCGCGATGCAGGTCGATCGTCGGGTCCTCCTCCTGCAGCCGGCGCAGCGAGGAGAAGACCTTGTCCTCGTCGCCCTTGGCCTTGGGCTCGATCGCGAAGGCCATGACCGGCTGCGGGAGCTTGACGGCGGGCATCGCGATCGGCTCGTCGCGGGCCGCCAGCCAGTCACCGGCCCGCGTCTCCTTGAGCTTGGCCACCGCGCCGATGTCGCCGGGGCCGAAGCCGTCGGCGTGCCCCTGGTCCTTGCCCTCCGGCACGAGCAGGGTCCCGACGCGCTCCTTGGCGTGTGCGCGCGTGTTGAGCACGTGCGTGTCGGGCTTCATGACGCCCTGGTAGACGCGGAAGAAGTTGATCCGTCCCGCGAACGGGTCGGCCTTCGTCTTGAAGACGTAGGCGAAGAGCTCGCCGGCGGGGTCGGGCTCGAGCGTGACCTCCGGCAGCTCGAGCGCGCCGTGCTTCACGGGTGAGGGGAGATCCTCGACGATCGCGTCGAGCAGCCGGTTCGTGCCGATGTTGCGGGTCGCGACGCCGCACACGACCGGGAACAGGTCGCCGTGGTTCGTGCCGTCCTTGAGCGCCGTGACGATCTCCTCGTGCGAGATCTCCTCGCCTTCGAGGTAGCGCTCCATGAGCGCCTCGGAGACCTCGGCCACCTCGTCCATGAGCTTCTCGCGGAACTCCTGCGCCTGGTCGGCGAGGTCGTCGGGGATCGGGGCCTCGCGCGCGTTGTCGCGCCCGTCGCCGTCGTACTCGTAGGCCTTCATGTCGATGAGGTCGACGACGCCGCGCACGTCGTGCTCGGAGCCGATCGGGATCTCGGTGGCCACGACGTGTGGGCCGAAGGCCGCCTTGAGCCCGTCGAGCGAGCCGAAGAAGTCCGCGCGCTCGCGGTCGAGCATGTTCACGAAGACCATCCGCGCGAGGTCGAGCTCCTCGGCGCGCCGCCACAGCCGGATCGTCGCGACCTCGACGCCCATGACCGCGTTGACGACGAACACCGCCGACTCGCAGACGCGCAACGCTCCCAGCGCGTCGGCGATGAAGCTCGACTCGCCCGGCGTGTCGAGGAGGTTGATCTTGCGGTCCCGCCATTCGAAGGAGCTCAGCGAGGCGCTGATCGACATCTGCCGCGCCTGCTCGTCGGGATCGGCGTCGGAGGCGGTCGTGCCGTCGACCACGCTGCCGAGCCGGTTCAGGGCGCCGGCCTGGAACAGGAGCGCCTCGTTGAGCGCGGTCTTGCCACTGCCGCGGTGGCCGACGAGAGCCACGTTGCGGATGCGATCCGCTGCGTGCATGCCTGATCTCCTCTCCTCGTGGGACCGAGCGACGGACCCTACCGCGCAGGGGCTCCCGGCCGGCGTCAGTCGGCCAGGCGCGAACGCAGCCGCAGGACGGCCTTCGTGTGCAGCTGCGAGACGCGCGACTCGGTGACCGACAGGACGTCGCCGATCTCTCGCAGCGTGAGGTTCTCGTAGTAGTAGAGGGCGACGACGAGCTTCTCGCGCTCGGGCAGCCGGCGGATGGCCGCGGCCATGCGCTCCTTGAGGTCGGTCTGGTCCATGACCGCGGCCGGATCGGGCGCGTTCTCGTCGGGCAGCGTGTCGAGCAGCGACACCTGGTCGCCGCTCGAGTCGCCGACCGTCCACAGCTCGTCGAGCGCGGCGACCGTCGACGTGGAGATCTGCAGCAGCGCGCCCTGGAGCTCAGCGACCGAGAGGTCGAGCTCGGCGGCCATCTCCTCGTCGGTCGGCGCCCGCTGCAGCTGGTGCTCGAGCTTCGCGTTGGCCCTCTCGATCTGCCGTGCGCGGGCGCGCACCGATCGCGGCACCCAGTCGAGCGTTCGCAGCTCGTCGATGATCGCGCCCTTCACGCGCGTCATCGCGTAGGTCTCGAACTTGATCGCGCGCTCTGGCTCGAACCGCTCGATCGCGTTGATGAGGCCGAGGAGCCCGTAGGAGATGAGGTCGGCCTCGTCGACGTGGGCCGGCAGCCCCGAGGCCATGCGGCCCGAGACGTACTTGACGAGCGGCGAGTAGGCCACGACCAGCCGCTCACGCGCCCGTTCGTCGCCGTCGGCCTTGTAGCGGCGCCACAGGTCGCGCAGCTCGATGGCTTTGACGTTCGTCTCCACTGGCCCGAGAGGGGGCGACGCTAGGCGCGCGGGTGGCTGCGGGCGTACGTCGATCGCAGCCGCGCGGACTCTACCCGAGTGTAGATCTGCGTCGTGGACAGCGAGCTGTGGCCGAGGAGCTCCTGGATCGCGCGCAGGTCGGCGCCGCCGTCGAGCAGGTGCGTGGCGAACGAGTGGCGCAGCGCGTGCGGCGAGATGCCGCCCTGGAGCGCCGCGGCCCGCGCCCAGACCTTCAGCCGCCGGCGCACGTCGCTCGTGGAGAGCCGCCGTCCCGACTTCGACAGGTACAGCGCCCCCTCGCCCGGCGCGGAGGCGAGGGCGGGGCGGGCGCGTTCGAGGTAGCGCGCCAGCGCGGCTAGGGCGGGCTCGCCGACGGGCACGAGGCGGGTCTTGGCGCCCTTGCCCTCGACGCGGACCTGCTCGGCGTCGAAGTCGACGCCGGCGAGGTCGAGGCGCACGAGCTCCTCGGCGCGCAGCCCGCACGCGTAGGCGAGCTCGAAGAGCGCGCGATCGCGCAGCTCGAGCGGCGTCGCGGCCGGGATGCGGTCCAGCAGCGCGGCGAGCTCGTCCGGTCGCAGGACCTGCGGAAGCGTCTGCGGGCGCTTGGGCGAGGCCACGAGCTCGGCGGGGTTCTGTGCCACGACGCCGTGCTCTCGCAGCGTGCGAAAGCACGCGCGCAGGGCGGCGAGCTTGCGGGCCACGGTGCCGGCGACCGCGCCGCGCTCCGAGAGCGCGGCGGCGTAGCGGCGCAGCGTGCGCGGCGCCACCGACGGCGGGTCGAGGCCTTGCGCGGTGCACCACAGCGCGAACTGCCCGGCGTCGCTGCCGTACGCCCGCTGCGTCTTGGCCGCCGTGCCGCGACGGCGCAGGTCGGCGTCGAGGAGCTCGAGCGCCTCGAGCCAGGCCGGCGACGGCCGCGGCCTATCCTCGGGCGACGTGGCCGTGTTCTTCATCGACACCGACACGGGTCAGGTCGCCACCCAGCGCCAGCTCGTCGACGCCGGCGTGGTGGCCGGGGCCGCGCTCCCGCCGCGCCCGTGGCACCGCATCCAGGGGACCGGCGACGCGTCGACGATGTGGTACGCGATCATGCGCAGGCGCGAGCGGGGCGTCTTCATCGGCACGCTCGTGCTTCGACACTCCGATCACCACGCCTCCCTGGCGGAGACCGGCTGGGAGGAGGTCCCGGTGTGGTCGATCGCGCCATCGGCGGGCTCCTGAGCGGTCGGCCGCAAGGTCGCGCGACCGGCAGCGGCGGCGAGGACCGCTCGGGGTCAGGCGATGTAGACCGGGGCGCCGACGGGAACGCGGTCGTACAGTTCGATCACGTCCGGGATGTGCATCCGGATGCAGCCGTGCGAGGCCGCGCTGCCGATCGAGCCGTCGTCGCTCGTGCCGTGGATCCCCGCGCCGGCGTAGATCCCCAGCCAGCGCGCCTTCAGCGGGTTCTGCGCCGTCCCGCCGGGGATGACCTGGCCGGCCAGCGAGCCCGCCCAGGCGCTGTTGGGAACGCTCCAGGCGGGGTTCACGGCCTTGTTCTCGACGTGGTAGAGCCCGGCGGGCGTCTCGAGCCCGACCTGTCCCACCGCGATCCCGTAGGTCTTCGTCGGCTTGAGGTGCTTGTAGAGCGTCAGGCTGAAAGCCGAGCGGTTGACGAGGATCGCGGTGGCGTACTCGCGGTCGGCCTCCCGGTTCGAGATCTTCGGCTTGATCGCGCGCGTGCGGACCTCGACGGTGCGGTCAGCCGAGAGCGACACGAGCTCGGTGCGGATGCCGCGGCGCAGCTTCTTCGTGCGCACCCGCACGCCGTCCCGACTCGGCACGGGCTTGAGCCCGGACCCGTCGAACTCGACCTTCGCGTCGCGCGCCGGCCGGTCGACCTGCCTGCCGACGCGGCGCACAAGCCGGTTGACCGCCTTGTCGGAGAACGTGATCGTCGGCTGCAACTGCTCGTCGAGCGAGCGGCCGGTCAGCGAGCGCACCGAGCGCGTCAGCGCGTTGCCCTCGCGACTCTTGGCGAGCGCCTCGTCGATCACCGCGTCGAGGTCGACGCGGGTCTGCGCCCGCTTCGCGCCGAGCCTCCACGTCTCGTCGCCGTGACCGACGATCACGGGCTGCTGCAGGCGCTCCTCGATCGAGGTCTGCAGCTTGACGCGCGCGGCGTCGGCCTTCAGCCCGCCGATGTCGACGCCCGCGACGCGGATGCCCTTGGCGATCGTGTCCGTCCGCGCGCGGTCGTAGGCGTAGGTGGCCCCGCCGAGCACGACAAGCGCCGCCAGGACGGCGGCGACGATGATCAACGAACGCGTGCGCAAGATGGTTTCAGGTCACAAACACCGGAGATCGTGACAGGTCACACGGTCGACTCGTAGCCCTGCAACCTGGCTATCGCCTCCAGGACGTCGACTCGCGCCCGATTCGCCGCCTCGTGCTCCGCGAGCGCGGCGAGCGCCACCGGCTCGAGCGACGGTAGCAGCGCGATGACCTCCTCTGCAGCCAGGGCATCCAGAGTGGCGGGCGGATTCGGCGCGCGGCGGCCACCGGGCGCGACGTTGGCCGGCGCTCGCGGCTCGGGCCGCCGCGCGGTCGGGCGCACGCTCGGGCTGCGGCGCAGGAACGTCTCGACGGCCTCCTCGTAGCGGTAGCCCTCGCTCGCCTGGCCCGCGAGGATCGGCGCGACCCGCTGGTGCTCGGCGAAGGCGATGACCGCCTCGCGGCTCGTGTAGCGGAAGCGGTAGCCCGTCACCTTCATGCGCCGGTTGTCGAGTGCGCGGCCGTAGCGCAGGAGGCTGAGCTGCTCGGGCGCGATGCGGATCCCGACGCGGCCGAGGACACCCCTGGCCAGCCCCGTGCCCCACGGCGGAAGCACGGCCGCCAGCGGCTTGCCCAGCAGTGACGCGACCTCCGAGAGCACGAGGACCCCGTCGCCGGCGCAGTTCAGGACCCCGCCGTCGAGGTCGTGGCGGACGGCGTGCTCGAGACAGCCGGCGAGGTCGTCCTCGTGGATGAACTGGTAGCGCGGGTCGAAGCCGAGGATCGCGGGGATGGCGGGCAGGCCGAAGAGCTGCGAGTGGCTCGTGCGCAGGTCGGGCCCGAGACCGTTGGCGAAGCGCAGCACCGTCACGGCGATCTGCGGGTTGCGCTGGGCGAAGGCGCTCACCGCGCCCTCGGCCTCGACGATGTCGCGCTCGATCGGCGTGCGCGGCGGGTGCGGGCGGGGCATGTCCTCGGTGAAGAACGCCGGGTCGTCGCGCTCGCAGCCGTAGAAGTTGGCGCTGGACTTGAAGACGAGCTTGCGCACCGGCGAGTCGCGCCCGCCGCACGCCGCGAGCAGGTTCATCGTCCCGATGACGTTGTTCTCGTGCGCGCGCTGCGGGGTGGTGACGATCGAGTCGACGACGAGCCGGGTGTCGACCACGGTGTCGATCTCGGCCGCCTCCACGATCCGCCGCAGCAGCGTGTGCGAGTCGGCCACGTGCACGTACTCGGTGCGCTGCAGCTCGACCTTGGGCGGCCCGCGGTCGACGCCGATGATCGCCTCGACCCCCGGATCCTGCTCGAGGGCCTGCGCGAGCCGACCGCCCCAGTAGGTCGAGAGCCCGGTGATGAGGATGCGCCGGCAGCTCATCTACAACCACACGGAGCGTCGCTCGCCGAGGACGTCGTAGAGGGCCTCCTGGATCGTCGCGCGGATGTCCTCGCTAACCGTCTGCACGAGCGCCTTGTCCTGCCACGGCTCGTCGCCCATGCCGTCGGTGCGAACGGGCTCGAGGAAGCGGATGCGGAACTTCGCCGGCAGGTAGCCGAGCATGCCGGCCACCCCGAGCGCCGGGAACGCCGGCGTGATCGGCAAGTAGACGAGGCCGGTGAGCTTCTGCAGGGCGCCGACGTGGGCGAAGATCGGCGCCGCCTCCTCGGCGCCGACGACGGCGACCGGGACGATCGGCGCCCGCGCCCGCATCGCGGCCTCGACGAAGCCGCCCCGGCCGAAGCGCCGCAGGCGGTAGCGCTCGCGGTAGAGCTTCTCGGTCCCTTTGCGCCCCTCCGGGAAGACGAGCACGAGCTTGCCCTCGTCGAAGAGCAGACGGTGCACGTTCGCCGGGTGCGCGGGCACCGCGCCGACCTTCGGCAGCAGCATGCTGACGCCGGGATAGCCCTTGAAGGAGCGCTCGACCGTGATCGAGAGCGGCCGCGGGCGCGGGTGCTCCTCCTTGATGGCCTTGGCGATCATGCTGGCGTCGTGGGGCAGAGCCCCCGAGTGGTTGCAGACCAGCAGCGCGCCGCCATCGGCCGGGACGCGCTCGACGCCATCGACCTCGCAGCGAAACCACAGGCGGTAGAAGAACTCGAGGAGCGTGCGGTCCATGAAGCCCTCGACCCGTTCCGAGCGCCCCCAGTCGTCGACGCGGCGCTCGGCCTCGAGGCCGGGCAGGTGGGCGCGGAGGTCGAGCTCGGAGCGGGGCTCAGAGCCGCGCGGCGCGAGCGACGTGCGTTGGGCGTCGGCCATCGATCGCCATCATGCCGCACACCGCCCGCTGAGGACGGGCTCGAGCGTCACGCCGAGCGCGGGCCAGTCCCGAGCGCAGACGACGTCCTCCTCCTCCTCGCAGACGACGCAGCGTCGAGTCGACGCCGACGGCGATGCACAGCGGACGGATCGATGCCCACGACTATGCTCATCGACATGGCGGCGCCGAGCTCGAGGGCCCTGCCGACCGACCCCGGCGCCTACGGAGCCGGGCCCGGACGCTCGGCGTGGATGGGGATCGACTGGCGCGCGCACCAGCGCTGGGTCCGCGTCGCCGGCGCCTGGATCGACGTGGTCGACCTCGGCACCCGCGGCGCCGAGCTGCCGATCGTCTTCGTCCACGGCCTCGCGGGCTCGTGGCAGAACTGGCTCGAGCAGCTCCCCCACTTCGCCCGCGCGCGCCGCGTCGTGGCCTTCGACCTGCCGGGCTTCGGGGCCTCGAAGATGCCCCCGGAGAAGATCTCGATCCCCGGCTACGGCCGGCTCCTCGACGCGCTGCTCGACGAGCTCGGCATCGACGCGGCCGTGCTCGTCGGCAACTCGATGGGCGGCTTCATCGCCGCCGAGGTGGCGATCCAGCGCCCGGCGCGCGTCGAGCGGCTCGTGCTCGTGAGCGCCGCGGGGCTAACCATCGAGTACGAGCGCCGCGAACGCGCGCTCGCGGCCCTGTACGGCTCCGAGCGGGCGCTGCAGCTGTGGGGTGGCTGGCTCGGCTCGCGGGCCGACTGGGTCATGCGACGAGCGCGCGCGCGGCGCGGCGTCATGGGCATCGTGGCCCGCCGGCCCGACCGCCTGCCGGCTCCGTTGGTCGCCGAGCAGATCCGAGGCTCTGGCACGCGCGGCTTCGTCGACGCCCTCGACGCGCTGACCGACTACCCGATCCGCGCCCGGCTCGGGGAGATCGCCTGCCCGACGCTGATCGTCTGGGGCCGCGACGACCGCCTCGTGCCGGTCCGCGACGCCGACGCGTTCGAGCAGCTGATCCCCGACGCCCGCAAGGTGGTGTGGGAGGACACCGGTCACGTCGCGATGCTGGAGCGCCCGGTCGCCTTCAACCGGCTCCTCGACGCCTTCGTGGCCGAGGCGCCGGGCGAGGAGGTCGCGGCGTCGTCGGCCGCCGGCGCGCCCGACGCGCCGGCGAGCTCCGGGAGCAGCGCGGGCCCGGCGGGCACTGCGGGCGACCCGCCGGACTGAGACGCTCGCTCCTCCTCAGGCGGCGGTGACCGCGCCCTCGGCGGCGCTGCCGACGACGCGCGCGTACTTGGCCAGCGCGCCGGTGAGGTCGCCGTTGGCGGGCGCCTCGTAGGCGTCGACGCGACGGGCGATCTCGACGTCGTCGAGCGCGATGTCCAGGCGACGCGCGTCGACGTCGAGGATGATCTCGTCCCCGTCGCGGACCGCGGCGATCGGGCCGCCACGCGCCGCCTCGGGCGCGACGTGGCCGGCCATCAGGCCGTGGGTGGCGCCGCTGAAGCGCCCGTCCGTCAGCAGCGCGACCTCCTCGCCGAGCCCGGCGCCGTTGATCGCGGCCGTGACGGCGAGCATCTCGCGCATGCCCGGCCCCCCGGCCGGGCCTTCGTTGCGGATGACGACGACCTCGCCGGCCTCGATGCCACCGTGGGTCGCGGCCGCCATCGCCGCCTCCTCGCCCTCGAACACCCGCGCCGGCCCGCGGTGCCGGCGGCGCTCGTGGCCCGCGAGCTTAACCACGCAGCCCTCGGGGGCGAGGTTGCCGCGCAGGATCGCCAGGCCGCCGGTGGGCTTGAGCGGATCGTCGAGCGGGCGGATGACGCGCTGGCCGGGCGTCTCGCGCGCCTGGGCGGCGTGCGCCCCGACCGTCTGGCCCGTCACGGTGAGCGCGTCGGCGTGCAGGACGCCGGCCTCGCGCAGGCGCGCGAGCAGCACGGCGACGCCACCGGCCTCGTGGAGATCGACGGCGACGTAGCGCCCGCCGGGCTTGAGATCGCACAGCAGCGGCGTGCGCTCGCTGATTCGGTCGAAGTCGTCGATCGAGAGCTCGACGCCGGCCTCGCGGGCGACCGCGAGCAGATGCAGGACGCCGTTGGTCGAGCCCCCGCTCGAGGTCACGGCGGCGACCGCGTTCTCGAGCGCCTCGCGGGTGATGATGTCGCTCGGGCGCACCCCGCGGCGCAGCACGTCGACTACGAGCCGACCGGCCTCGAAGGCGACCTCGCCCTTCGTGCGGTCCTGCGCGGGAACGAGCGAGGGACCAACGGGCGAGATCCCGAGAACCTCGAAGGCCATCGCCATCGTGTTGGCGGTGAACTGCCCGCCGCAGGCCCCGGCGCCGGGGCTCGCCACGGCCTCCAGCGCGTGGAGCTCCTCGTCGCTCATGCGGCCCGTCGCGTGTGCGCCGACGGCCTCGAAGACGTCCTGGATCGTCACGTCGTGGCCGTCGAAGCGCCCGGGCGGGATCGAGCCGCCGTAGAGCATGAGGCTCGGGACGTCGAGGCGCGCGAGCGCCATGACCGTGCCTGGGATCGTCTTGTCGCACCCCGACAGGGCGATGACCGCGTCGAAGAGGTGGCCGCGCGCGACGAGCTCGATGGAGTCCGCAATGACCTCGCGCGAGACGAGCGAGGTCTTCATCCCCGCCGTGCCCATCGTGATGCCGTCGGAGATCGCGATCGTGTTGAGCTCCATCGGCGTCGCCCCTGCCGCCCGGACGCCCTCCTTGACCCGTGCCGCGAGCGCGCGCAGGTGGAAGTTGCAGGGCATCGTCTCGATCCACGTCGAGGCCACCCCCACGATCGGCTTCGCCAGCGCCTCGTCGTCGAAGCCGATGCCCTTGAGGTACGCGCGCGCCGGCGCGCGCTCGGGTCCCTCGGTGAGGGCCCGCGAGCGGTGCTTGAGATCGAAGCCGTTCGACGTCGCCGGCGCGCTGGGCGTGCTCACGGGGCGGGAACACTACCCGCGGAACGGTGCTCGCGACGGAGCCGCTCGCGCTCCCACTGGCGGAGGCGCCAGAGGTCGCGGCGCACCTGCTTGGGGTCGACCTGGCGCCCCGGGAGGTGCATGTTCGCCGTTGCGATGAGGTGTCGCTCGTCGCCCGTGAGCCCCATCCACTTGGCCAGGACGTCGTCGGAATCGGGGAGCCTGGCCGAGCCGTAGGGCCGCGTCTCGTCGGGGAACGCGACGCAGTACTCGCTGAGCAGCTCGAGCGTCTGAGGCAGGAACGCGACGATCGGCCGGTGCGGGTATACGAGGTAGGCATACGGCGCGCCGGCGCGCGGATCACCCTCGGCGCCCGCGTCGGCGTCGGCGGGCGCACCGACCATCGCCTCGGCCGGGCGCTGCCCACCCCGGCGGACGCGACGCGGGGCTCGGGCCATCGCCCCCCACACCCGGATGAACCCGAGGTCGCGGTACATCGCCCACTCCTCGTCGTTGACGCACGACTTCAGCAGCTGGCGAGCGCGCTGCTCGGCGCGCCGTTCGCGGCCGGGGTCGTAGCCGTCGGCGGGGATGATCGCCCGGCGAGCACGATGGCGCTCGAGCGCCTCCTTGAGCGACGGCAGCAGCAGGTCCCACAGCAGCCCGACGATGACGACGCCGATCGCGATCGAGGCGAGCAGCACCGCGAGGCCCCCCGCAGCCTCAGGTCCCGCCCGCCGCGCGGGGGAAGAAGATCACGCGCTCCGCGTCCCGCGGGACCTCGTCGAAGCCCTTGACCATGCGCGCCTCGCGCCGACCGCCGCCCGCGGTCGTGGGGACCGCCGCCCACATGCCCTGCTCGAGCTGTCGGCGGAAGCTCTCGACGAGTCGCTCCTCGTCCTCGGCCACGTCGACGTCGCCCTCGTCGATGAGCACCTCGCCGTGGCCCGGCTTCATGCGCAAGAACCTCATCCCCGCACGATTATGGCACCTCGCCGGGCACAGCCGGGAGGGTGGCCCGGCGCCGGGCTCCCGCCCGCTGCGCCCCGGCGCGCAGACGCTCATCCGGCCCGTCCCCGGAGCCCGAGCACGTCGACCGGGCCGGCCCCGCCTCCCAGGCCGCGCAGGCCGTCGCGAACCGCGCGCCCGGCCGCGGTTCGGGCCGCGCGCGCGGCGTCCTCGAGGTCGTCGCCGAGGGCCAGGCGCGCCGCGAGCGTCGCGGAGTGCGTGCAGCCGGATCCGTGGGCCGCGCCCCCCGGGTGCCGAGGACCCGCCAGCGCCACGATCCGCGCGCCGTCGAAGAGCAGGTCGGTCGCCGCGTCGCGATGGCCGCCCGTCACCACCACCGCACGCGCCCCGCGGCGCTGGACCGCCCGCGCCAGCGCCTCGTCAGCGAGCTCGTCGTCTCCCGCCAGGACCCGGGCCTCGGGGACGTTCGGGGTGACCACCGTCGCTCGCCGCACGATGCGCGCGGACAGGGCCGCCTGCGCGGCAGGGTCGAGCAGGCGTGCCCCGGACTCGGCGATCATGACGGGGTCGAGGACGATCGGCGTGCGCGCGGGCAGGAGGTCCAGCGCCGCCGAGACCGCGTCGATCGTCGCGATCGAGCCGAGCATCCCGATCTTGACCGCGTCGACCCCGAGGTCGTCGACGACCGCCCGGACCTGCGCGACGATCATCCGCGGCGAGACCGCCTCCACCGCCTCGACCGCACGTGTGTTCTGAGCCGTGATCGCGGTGACGGCCGTCGTGCCATGGACGCCGGCGGCCGCGAACGCCTTCAGATCCGCCTGGATGCCCGCCCCGCCTCCGGAGTCCGAGCCGGCGATGGACAGGCACACGCGGATGCGCTCGGCCGGGAACACGGCGGCAGAGGATAGGAAACGGCCGGTACCCGGGCCGGCCGTCACGAGGGCACCACGACGTAGCGCCCGCCCGCTGCGCGCCGCACGCAGCCCAGGAGCTCGAGCTCGGTCAGCGCGGCCAGCGCACGCTCGGCGTCGTCGCGACCGCGCGCGAGCCGGGCGACCGTGTCCGCGCCGCCGGCCACGGCGTCCAGTACCGCCGCGAGGCGCGGGTCGAGGTCCGACGCGGTCGTCGTCTCGGCGTTGCGGACCTCGACGCCGACGGCCGCGTCGAGCACGTCGCCGACACCGCGGACGAGGGTCGCTCCGTCGCGCAGCAGGGCGTTGGCGCCCTCCGCCCGCCACGAGAGCACGGGACCCGGCACGGCGCCGACCTCGCGGCCGAGGTCGGCGGCGAACTCCGCCGTGATGAGCGAGCCCGAGCGCTTCGCCGCCTCCACCACCACGGTCATGTGCGCGAGCGCGGCGATCGTCCGGTTGCGGGCCGGGAACCCCCATCGAAACGGCCCCGTGCCCGGCGGCATCTCCGAGACGACGCATCCGGCGCGCCCGATCTCGCGATGGAGCGGCGCCTTGCGCCGCGGGTACGGCACGTCCGCCCCTCCGGCCATCACGGCCACCGTGCGTCCGCCGCCCTCGAGCGCTCCCGCGTGGGCGGCGGCGTCGATGCCCAGCGCCATCCCGCTCACGACGGTGACGCCGGTCACGGCGAGGCCACGGCCGAGGGCTCGCGCCACCTCGGCGCCGTCCGGCGAGGCTTGGCGCGTGCCGACCACCGCGACGGCGCGCGGCCCTTCCTCGAGATCACCGCCCGCGAGCTCCGCCAACCGCCGGCAACTACCGGCGATCCAAAGCGACGCCGGAGGGTCGACGAGATCGCGCAGACGGGCCGGGTACGCATCGCCATGCCGACAGACCGTCTCGAGCTCCGCGGCGGCGGAGGCCTCGCGCAGCGCGTCGGGCTCGAGCTCCTCGAGCTCGGCGGCGACGCTCGTGCGCGCCTCACCGGCGACGCCGTCGAGGAGCTCGTCGTCGGACAGTGCGAGGATCTCGCGCAGCCGTCGTCGCTCGTGCCGGGCGAGCTCGATGCGCCCGGCGAGCCGCGCCACCAGCCATGACCGGCGCAGGCAGGCGTCGCACGCGTCGGTCACGCCACGGCCTCCGGGATGACGTCGGCGTCGTGGCGGTAGCCGAGCGCGGCCACGACGTGCTCGCGGCAGACGCTGTCGTCGTCGTGGAGGTCCGCGATCGTGCGGGCCACCCTCAGGGTGCGGTCGCGCCCGCGGGCGCTGAGGTCGCCGCGGACATAGGCCTGGTAGAGCGGGGCCTCCGCGTTCGCGTCGAGCCCGAGACGCGAGCGCAGCAGGGCACGGTCCATCTCGGCATTGCACGTCGCGCCCGTCCCCTCGAGGCGAGCGGCCTGCCGCCGGCGAGCCGCGATGACGCGCTCGCGCTCGGCCACCGAGCTCGTGGCGGCGTCCCGCTCGAGATCCTCGCGCGCCGGACGCTGGACGGCGACGAGCAGGTCGATCCGGTCCAGAAGCGGCCCGCTGAGCTTGCGCCGGTGTCGGCTCAGGTCGGCCTCCGTGCAGCGGCAGCGCCGAGACGGCGCCTGCCCGCAAGGGCACGGGTTCGTGGCGGCGACGAGCATGAAGCGCGTCGGCAGGATCGCCGTCCGCTGGCCACGGACGACCGCGACGCGACCGTCCTCGAGCGGCTGGCGCAGTGCCTCGAGCGCCGCGCGGCTGAATTCCGACAGCTCGTCGAGGAAGAGCACGCCGCGATGGGCCAGGCTCGCCTCGCCCGGCGACGGTCGCGAGCCGCCGCCGACGAGCCCCGCGGGCGAGATCGTGTGATGCGGCGCGCGGAACGGACGCTCGATGATCAGACCGTCGCCCTCGTAGGTCCCCGCTACGCTGTGGATGCGCGTGACCTCGATCGCCTCCGGGCGGTCGAGCGGCGGCAGGATCGACGGCAGCCGCCGCGCCAGCATCGTCTTGCCGACGCCCGGCGGTCCGGACAGCAGCACGTTGTGCCCGCCGGCCGCCGCCACGGTGAGCGCGCCGACGACGTCGCCGTGCCCGTGGACGTCGGCGAGGTCGAGATGCCGCGCGCCGGGCGCCGCGCGCGGGGGCTCGCGCGGCGCGTGGCGCCGCTCGCCGCGCAGGACGCCGGCCAGATCGGCGAGCGTCTCGACGCCCGCGACGTCGAGGCCGTCCACGAGCTCGGCCTCGGGCACGCGGTCGAGCGGCACGACGAGCCCCTCGAGCCCGGCCCGGCGAGCGCCCTCGGCCACGGCGAGCGAGCCGCCGCACGCGCGGACCTCGCCGTCGAGCGCGAGCTCGCCGAAGATCGCAAAGCGCTCCAGCGCCTCGGCGTGGATGTGGCCCGCGGCGGCGAGGACCGCGCAGGCGATCGCCAGGTCGAACCCGGGCCCCGACTTGCGCAGCGACGCAGGCGCCAGGTTGACGGTCACGCGGCGCAACGGGAAGTCGAACCCGGCGTTGAGGACCGCCGCGCGCACGCGCTCGCGCGCCTCGCGCACGGCGCGGTCGGCGAGCCCGACGATCGTGAAGCTCGGCAAGCCCGGGCGCACGTCGATCTCCACGGTCACGCGCCGCGGCTCGAGGCCGTCGATGGCGAAGGTGACCACGCGGGCGAGCATGGCCGACGACGCTAGGGGTCGCGCTGTGACGGCGAAACGACGAGGTTGTGACGAAAGCGTCACGGCTTCGTAGCGCTGCGGCGGCGTGGTGCAGAGTCGTCACACGATCGTCGCGGTGACGCAGTAGCGCCGTGACGCGACCCGGCCTAGCGTCGCCGATCGTGCCCACCGACCTGCGACAGCACCTCGGACGTCGCGGCGAGGATCTCGCGCTCGCCCATCTGCGCCGGCTGGGGTTCGAGCTCGTCGCGCGCAACCACCGCACGCGCTTCGGAGAGCTCGACCTCGTCGTCTTCGATGGCCGCACGCTTGTCTTCGCCGAGGTCAAGACGCGGCGCGCGTCGGCGACGGGTCCGGGACCCTGGGAGGCCCTCGGCGCCTGCAAGCAGCAGCGCGTGCGGCGCATGGCCACGGCGTTCCTGCTCGAACGGACCGACCGGCCGTGGTCGGCCGACCTGCGCTTCGACGCGATCGGGGTGCTCATCGACGCGCGCGGGGCCCTGGTGCGTCTCGACCACCTCGAGGCGGCGTTCTGATGCCGGGGCTAGAGAGCGAGCTGCTGGTAGGCCATGCTCTGAAAGGAGAGCCGGTGCAGCGGCGAGACGCCGCGGCGCTGGATCGCGTCTCGATGCTCCGGCGTCGAGTAGCCGACGTGCGAGCGGAAATCCCACCCGGGATGGCGGTCGTCGGCCCGGTGCATGAAGCGGTCACGGCTCACCTTCGCGACGATCGACGCCGCCGCGATCGCGGCGCTCGTCGCGTCGCCGTCGACGATCGCGCGCTGCTCGAACCCGGGCTCGGAGACGGCGAAGCCGTCCACGAGGCAGAGGCAGTCCGGGCGGGCGACGTTCAGGAGCGCGTCACGGAGGGCCGCGAGGTTCGTGCGGTGCAGCCCGCGGCCATCGATGCCGCGCACGCAGCGCGAGACGACGCTCACCCTGACGGCGGTCCGCATGACGACCGGATACAACAGCTCGCGTGCATCGGCGTCGTGCTGCTTGGAGTCGTTGAGCGCGGACAGCGCCCGGACCTCGCGAACCCCGAGCGCGTCGACGTCGAAGAGCACGGCCGCGGCGACGAGCGGGCCGGCCAGGCAGCCGCGCCCGGCCTCGTCGGCGCCGGCGATCCACCGGACTCCGAGGCCGCGGTCGAACTGGACCAGGCGACGACCCGTTCGCCGCTTGGCCCGAGTCCTGCGCCGGGGCACCCCGTCGCCGCGCGCCTGGGGGTCCGACGGCGACAACACGATCGGGCGGACGCTCCCGGCCTCGACCTCGAGTCCCGTGTCGGCGGGCGCGTCTGCGGCGGGGCGCGTCACGGGCGTGACCGTACCGCGCGCGCCGGCGGCAAGGATCAGCGGGTCGATCCTCCCGCCGCGACGATGAGCTCCACGAGGGGCCCCACCGGCCGCCGGCCGCGCCTCACCGCTTGGCGTCGGCGGACTCGGCCGGCTCGGCCTCGTCCGTGGAGCTCGCCTCGGCCGGCTCGGCGACCTGCCCAGGCGCCGCGGCGTCGAGGTCCGCGCTCGCCTCGGGTTCGGCCGCCGTGTCCGCCGCGCCGCCCGCGTCGACGACCTCCTCGGCCGTGGTGCCCTCGACGTCGACCGGCTCGGGGGCGGCGGCCGCCTCTGCCTCCAGCGCCTCGGCGGGATCGTGCAGCAGGCCCGGGGTGACCGCCTGCTCGGGACCGACGTACCGGCGCTCACGCACGCGGGCGCGCTTTCCGACCCGATCGCGGAGGTAGTACAGCTTGGCTCGGCGGACATCACCGCGGGCGGCGACGTCGATGCGCTCGATCTTCGGCGAGTGCAACGGGAACGTGCGCTCGACGCCGACGCCGAAGGACTGCTTGCGCACAGTGAAGGTCTCACGCACGCCGTGGCCCTGGCGCTTGATCACGACACCCTCGAAGACCTGCGTGCGTCGCCGGGTGCCCTCGATGACCTGGAAGTGGACGCGGATGCGGTCGCCGGCCTGGAACTCCGGCACGCGGCGCAGCTGGGCGCGCTCGAGGTTGTCGATGACGGTGCTCATGGCGAGAGGCGGCGCGAGAGGTGCGACGACGCGGCGCGCGCGGGCGGCTCATGGTAGCGGAGGAGCGGCGCCCGCAGCGCCTCGCTCGCGGCTGCGCGCGCGGCGCCAGCGCCGGATCTCCTCGTGATGCCCCGAGAGCAGAACCTCCGGGACCCGCCACCCGCGGTACTCGGCCGGGCGGGTGTAGTGCGGGTACTCGGGATCGCCGCCCAGGGCGCTGCTGAAGGACTCCTCGAGTGCCGAGTCGGCATGGCCCAGGGCGCCCGGCAGCTTGCGCAGGACGGCGTCGAGCACGACCATCGCCGCGAGCTCGCCGCCCGAGAGCACGTAGCGCCCGATCGACACCGCGTCGGAGGCGAAGTGCTGGACGATGCGCTCGTCGAAGCCCTCGTAGCGACCGCAGAGCAGCGTGAGCGCGGGCTCGGTGGCGAGCTCGTCGACGAACGCGTCGTCGAGCATGCGGCCGCCCGGCGTGAGCGCGAGCACCCGGCGCTCGCGCCGCAGCTCGACGGGGTCGGCCCCGTAGAAGCCGCGCAGGGCGGCGTCCATGACGTCGACCCGCAGGACCATGCCCGCACCGCCGCCGAACGGCGTGTCGTCGACCTGGCCGCCGCTCAGCGGCGTGTGCTCGCGCGGGTTCAGCGTGCGCAGCTCGTGCCCGCCGGCGAGCGCGTTGGCCACGTGGCGCTGACCGGCGAACCACCCGAACCACTCCGGAAAGAGCGAGACGACGTCGAGCTGCATCAGCCCGGGCCTGCGGCGTCGGCCGGCGGCTCGCCGAAGAACGCGAGATCCACGTCGATCACCCGCGCGCCGACGTCGACGGCGCGCACGGCATCGCGTACCAGCGGCACGAGCAGATCCGTCTCCCCGCGCCGCTCCACCTCGAGCACCTCGCACGAGGGCAGCGCGAGCAGGCGGCGCACGAAGCCGAGGCTGCGATCGCGGGCGGTGTCGACCACGCGACAGCCCTCGAGGTCCTCGGCCCACCACTCCTCGGCCGCGAGCGCCGGAGCAGCGGTGCGCGCGACGAGCAGATCCTCGCCGCGCAGCGCCTCGGCGGCCCGGCGGCCGTCGAAGCCCGCCAGCCGCACGATCGGCCGTTCGTCGGTGCCGGCGCGCCGCACGATCCGCGCCTCGGTGCCGGCGATGCGCACGACCGTGCCCAGCGCGAGCAGTCCCGCCCGCGGACGGGTGACGTGGAAGGAGCCGTCGAGCCCGTGCGGGCGCCCGACCCGGCCGCCGGCGAGCCACTCGGCGGGCGCGCGCGCCACCTCAGTCGACGATGTCGACGAGCACCCGCCGGTTCTCCTTGACGGCGGCGGCCTTGACCACGGCGCGCAGCGCGTTGGCGGTGCGACCACCGCGGCCGATGATCTTGCCGTAGTCGTCCTCCCCGACCGCGAGCTCGAGCACGACGGTGCCGTCGTCCTCCTCGAACTGCTCGACGGAGACCCGTTCGGGGTGGTCGACGAGGCGCCGGGCGAGCGACTCGAGCAGCTCGCGCACGGCGCCTACCGCGCGGTCGGGTCGATGCCCTGGGTGCGAAGCAGCTTGCGGACGGTGTCCGTGGGCTGGGCGCCCTTGGCCAGCCAGGCACGCACCCGGTCCTCGTCGAGCTTGATCGTCGAGGGCGACGTCTGCGGGTCGTACCGGCCGACGGTCTCGATGAAGCGGCCGTCGCGCGGCGAGCGCTGGTCGGCGACGACAACGCGCCAGATCGGGTCCTTGCGACCGCCCACGCGAGTGAGCCTGAGTCGAACTGCCAACGGGGTTCCTCTCGAAGTCCTTGCAAGACGGCCCTCAGGACGAGGACCAGCGTGTGAGGGTAGCGGGCGCGCGCCGGCCGCGACATCCCCGCGGGCCGGGGCACGGGCGTCCGCGACGGTCTCAGCGGCCCGGGCCCATGAGCGCCCCGAGGTCGGGCATCTTGCCCCGACCGAGCTGGCGCATGAGCTTGCGCATCTGGTCGAACTGCTTGACGAGCTGGTTGACCGCCTGCACCGACGTGCCCGAGCCCTTGGCGATGCGCAGCCGCCGGGAACCCTTGATGAGCTCGGGCCGGCGGCGCTCCTCGGCGGTCATCGAGAGGATCATCGCCTCGACGCGATCGAGCTCGCGCTCGTCGACCTTCATCTGCGAGAGCTGGTGCCCGGCGAGGCCCGGCATCATGCCCAGCAGCGACTGCAACGGTCCCATCCGGCGGATCGTCTTGAGCTGCTTGAGGAAGTCCTCGAGCGTGAACTCGTTGCGGCGCAGCTTGCGCTCGAGCTCGCGGGCCTCGTCGTCCTCGAACTGCAACTCGGCCTTCTCGATGAGGCTCAGGACGTCGCCCATGCCGAGGATGCGCTGGGCCATGCGATCGGGGTGGAAGCGCTCGAACTGGTCGAGCTTCTCCCCGATGCTGGCGAAGAGGATCGGCTTGCCCGTGACGGCCTTGACGCTGAGCGCGGCGCCGCCGCGCGCGTCGCCGTCGAGCTTGCTCATGACGACGCCGTCGAAGGCCACGTCGTGGGCGAACTGCTCGGCGACGTTGACGGCGTCCTGGCCGGTCATGGCGTCGACGACGAGCAGGACGGTGTGCGGACGGGTGGCCTTGCGGATCTCCACGAGCTCGTCCATGAGCTCGCGGTCGACGTGCAACCGGCCCGAGGTGTCGACGATGAGCACGTCCTTGCCCTCGGCCTTCGCCCGGTCCAGCGCCCATCGAGCGATGTCGACCGGGTCGCGCTCGGTGCCCTGCTCGTAGACGGCGGCGCCCGCCTGGGAGCCGACCTTGGCGAGCTGCTCGACGGCCGCCGGGCGATACACGTCGCATGCCGCGAGGGCGACCGACGAGCCGTGCTCCGCGCGCAGCCAGCGGGCGAGCTTCGCCGCGGCGGTCGTCTTGCCGGAGCCCTGCAGGCCCGCCATGAGGACGACGGTGGGCGGCCGCGGCGAGAACGACACCCCGACCGACGCGCCGCCCATGAGCGCTGCGAGCTCCTCGTTGACGATCTTGACGACCTGCTGGCCCGGGTTGAGCACGCCGAGCACGTCGGCGCCCAGGCAGCGCTCCTTGACGGTGGCCGTGAACTGCTTGACGACCTTGAAGTTGACGTCCGCCTCGAGCAGGGCAAGGCGGATCTCGCGCATCGCGCGATTGATGTCGTCCTCCGTGAGCGTCCCGCGGGCACGGACGTCGGAGAGAGTCGACTGGAGCTTCTCGGAAAGGGAGTCGAACACGCGCGACCCAGGATACGCGGCCGCCCGCCCCCGCTACGCGCGCCGCACGAGCGTCATCCCGTCGCGCACGCTGAGCAGCACGTCGACGGTCCGGGGATCGGCCAGGACGTGGTCGTTGAAGGCGTCCATGCGGCGGGCCTGCTCGCCCTGGGGGTCGACGACCTCGCCGCCCTGCAGCGTGTTGTCGATGACGACGAGGCCGGCGCGAGCGAGCTTCGGCACGACCGCCTCGTAGTAGTCGGGATAGCCGCGCTTGTCGGCGTCGATGAAGACGAGGTCGAAGGGGCCGTCGAGGCGCGCGATGCTGTCGAGGGCGGGGCCGCGGCGGATCTCGATGCGGTCGGCGTAGGGCGAGGCGTCGATGTGGCGCTGGGCGAACGCGGCGTGCTCGTCGGAGAGCTCACACGTAACGATCCGCCCGCCCGGCGGCAGCACCGCCGCCATCGTGAGCGCCGAGTAGCCGCTGTAGGTACCGAGCTCGAGCACGAGGCGCGGGCGCGCGAGCCACGTGAGGAACTCGAGCAGCCGGCCTGCGACCGGGCCCGAGAGCATCGCGGGCGTCGAGAGCTTGGCACGGGTCTCCTCGGCGAGCGCGCGCAGCGCGCCCGTCTCGGGCGTCGTGTGCGCCTCGACGTAGGCGGCGAGCTCGGGCCCGTGCTCGAGCGGACTCATGCGGTGCGCCCCCGCACGGCCACCCCGGACTCGTAGGCGAGGACGACCGCCTGCACGCGGTCGCGCAGCCCGAGCTTCATGAGCATCCGGGCGACGTGCGTCTTCACGGTCGTCTCCCCAACGATGAGCTCGTCCGCGATCTCGGCGTTCGAGAGCCCGCGGGCGACGAGCCTGAAGACCTCCAGCTCGCGGGCAGTCAGCTCGTCGAGCCCCTTGGGGGGCTCGGACGGCACGGGCGTGACCTGCGCGAACTCCTGGATCAGCCGTCGCGTGATCGAGGGGGCCAGCAGCGCCTCGCCCTCGGCGACGACGCGGATCCCCGCCACGAGCTGCTCGGGCGGCACGTCCTTGAGCAGGAAGCCCGACGCCCCCGCGCGCAGGGCCTCGTAGACGTACTCGTTGAGGTCGAACGTGGTCAGCATGATTACGCGCACGGAGCGCTCGCCCGCGGCCGCCACGATGCGCCGCGTGGCCTCGATGCCGTCGAGATCCGGCATGCGGATGTCCATGAGCACGACGTCGGGATCGAGCTGCGCCGCGATCGCGACCGCCTCGCCGCCGTCGGCGGCCTCGCCGACGACCTCGATGTCCTCCTCGGCGTCGAGGATCATCCGGAACCCCGCACGCACGAGCCCCTGGTCGTCGGCGATGACGATGCGGACGCTCATCACGGGACATCTTCGCGGAGCGGCCGGATCCCCGGCGCGCGATCTGATCGCTGTGCTGGGCACCGGCCTGGGCCTCGGCAGCCCGCGATCGCCTGCGCCGCCGTGGCCGCGGCCGGCGGCTGCGCCCGCGGGCGATCGTCTCCCCGGCCGCACGTCCCGACGCGAGGACGCCCGGGCCGGCGTAGCGCTACGGCGTCGGATCGCCCGGGGCGATCGAGCGCGGCGCTCCCGGCTCGGCCTCCGGCGGCTCCTCGGCCGGCGCCGGCCCGACCCGGCCCGCGAGCCCCCCGAGGTTCGAGAGCGCCTGCGTGAACTCGCTCGGGATCACCCAGATCTTGTTGGCGTCGCCGCGCGCGAGCTCGGGCAGCATCTGCAGGTACTGGTAGGAGAGGAGCTCGGGATCGGGGTTGCCCTCGTGAATCGCCTGGAAGACGGTGTCGATCGCCTTGGCCTCGCCCTCGGAACGCAGGATCGCGGCCTGCTTGGAGCCCTCGGCGCGCAGGACGGCCGACTGCTTCTCGCCTTCGGCGGTGAGGATCTGCGACTGCTTGACGCCCTCGGCCGTGAGGATCGCGGCGCGGCGATCGCGCTCGGCGCGCATCTGCTTCTCCATCGCCTCCTGGATCGTCGAGGGCGGGTCTACGGACTTGAGCTCGACGCCGTTGATGCGGATCCCCCACTTGCCGGTGCGCTCGTCGAGGACGATCCGCAGACGCTCGTTGACCTGGTCGCGGCTCGTCAGCGTCTCCTCGAGCGTGAGCGAGCCGATGATGTTGCGCAGCGTGGTCACCGTGAGCTGCTCGATCGCCTGCAGCGGGTTGGCCACCTCGTAGGTCGCCGCCTTGGCCTCGGTGACCGTGAAGTACAGGACCGTGTCGATGCCGACCGAGACGTTGTCGGCCGTGATGACCGGCTGCGGCGGGAACGACACGACCTGCTCGCGCAGATCGATGAGCGGGCGCACGCGATCGACGAAGGGCACGATGATCGTCAGCCCCGGCGTCAGCGTGCGGCTGTAGCGCCCGAGGCGCTCGACGACGCCCGCCCGCGCCTGCGGGATGATCCGCACCGTCTTCGCCGCGATGAAGAGCGCAAAGAGGATGAGCACCGCCGCCACGATCAAGCCGACCATCCGCCACCCCGTCCCTAGTCGCTGACGAGCGCCGTGGCGCCCCGGATCTCCATCACGTGCACGCGCGTGCCGGGCTCGAGGATGACGTCCTCGTCGTAGGCCCGGGCCGTCCAGACCTCGCCGTCCAGGCGCACGGCGCCCTCGTTGCCGTCGTTGTCGACGCGCTCGACGACGATCGCCGTGCGTCCCACGAGCGCCGCGGTCCCGGTGCGCAGCCGCGGGGGCTGGGCCAGGTGCCGGCGGGCGATCGGGCGCACGATCGTGAACGACACCGCGGTGAGGACCGCGAACGTCGCCCAGGTGATCGCCGCGCCCGCGCCCGCGAGGTCCGCGACCGCAGCGCCCGCCGCGCCGATCGCGAACGGGAAGAGGAAGAACGAGAGGTTGAGCACCTCCGCCACGGTGAAGACGACGGCGGCGATCAGCCACAGCACCCAGGCGTCCATGGTCGGTCATCGAGGGTACTCGGCGGGCTGCACGAGCGCCGAGGCGAAGTCGTCGGCGTCGAAGGGGCGCAGGTCCTCGAGCGCCTCGCCGATCCCGATCAACTTGACCGGGATGCCGAGCTCGCCGGCGATGGCCAGCGCGATGCCGCCCTTGGCGGTGCCGTCGAGCTTCGTGAGCACGATGCCGTCGACCGGGACGGCCTGCGAGAACATCTGGGCCTGGCGCAGGCCGTTCTGACCAGTCGTCGCGTCGACCGTCAGGAGCGTCTCGTGCGGCGCCTCGGAGATCTGCTTGGCGATCACGCGGCGCACCTTCGTCAGCTCGGCCATCAGGTGGTCCTGGGTGTGCAGGCGCCCGGCGGTGTCGACGATGACGACGTCGGCGCCCTCCTCGCGCCCGCGGCGAACCGCCTCGAAGGCGACCGAGCCCGGGTCCGAGCCCTCGGGGCCGGTGACGATCTCGCAGCCCGCGCGTCGCGCCCAGCCCTCGAGCTGCTCGACGGCGGCGGCGCGGAACGTGTCGGCCGCGCCGAGGACGACGCGGTGGCCGAGCTCGCGCTGCAGGTGCCAGGCGAGCTTGCCGATCGTCGTCGTCTTGCCGGTGCCGTTGACGCCGGCGACCATGATCACCGTCGGCTTGGGGCTGAGGTCGATCCGGCCCTCGCCGGGACGGGCGAGCTCCGCGAGCAGCTCGGTCAGCCGACGGGTCAGGGCCTCGCCGCCCTCGACCTCGCCGCTCTCGGCCTCCTGCTCGAGGCGCGACACGACCTGGGCCGTCGTGCGCGCGCCGACGTCGGCCATGATCAGCGCCTCCTCGAGGCGCTCCCACGTCTCCTCGTCGAGGTCGCCCTCGAAGAGCGTGGCCTGGATCTCGGCGCCGAGGGCCTGGCGCGTCTTGGAGAGGTTCTCGCGCAGGCGGCGGAAGAACCCGCGCCGGCGCTCGGGCTCGGCGTCGCCGGCGGTCGGCCCCGCGGGCGCGCCGTCGCCGGTGACGAAGACCTCGGACCACTCGCGGGGCATGGGCGGGTGCGCGACGATAGCGCAGTGTCGCTCGGCTTCCGGACGCTCGAGGACGCCCCTGGGGCGCTCGGGCTGCACACGGTCCGGCTCGCCACCGGGCCACGCCGGGCGCGGGCGCGCGCGCTCTTCGAGCGGATCGGCTTGCGGCCGATCGCGACTGCGAACGTCAACCCTGACGCGAGCTCCCGGGGCGAGAAGCGGCTCTAGTGGGCCTTCTCGCAACGTTTGACCGCAAACGGCGGACGCCGATCACCGCCTGGCTTTGTCCTCGGTCGCGGCAATGGCTCCAACATTGCTCGCTCCCTGCGTCCTCGCCAGTCGGCGCCGGCGCCTCGCCGTTTCCGGCCCAACGTCACGAGAAGACCCACTAGGCCGTCGTCGTGTCCGGCAGGTGGCGACCGACGTGGCCGACGTAGAGGCCGCGGGGCACGGGCCCCGAGCCGTCGGCGACGTGCAGGTAGATGCGGGCGATGAAGCCGGCACCCGAGCCCGAGCCGAGGGCGACGTGGGGTCCGAGCTCGAGCCGCTCGCCCTCGTGCGTGACGGCGTAGAGGTGCGGCTTGCGGCTGCGCGCGGTCTCCGAGACGTTCTGGCGCCACGTGAGCCCGAGCGCCGTGGCGGCCTGGCTCAGCGAGGCCCCGAAGCCGTCGGGGTCGGCGAACAGGCCGGCGAGCTCGTCGAGACGCATGAGCGCGTCGAGGACGTCGGCCGGCCGGCGGTAGGGGCTGTCGGCGGCCGACGCGAAGGCCGCGTCGGTGAAGCGCAGCTGCTGCGCGCGGGCGGCCGCCCGGCCCACGGCCTCCTCGACCGTGGCCGGCGCCTCCTCCACGACCGTCTCGTCGTCCTGCGCCCGAGCGCCGCCGCCCTCGGCCAGCGCCTGCGAGAGGCCGGCGATCGTCCGGGCGTCGCGTGCTCCCGCCTCGCGGAGCGCCTCCGCCTCGGCCAGCAGCTCCTCGCGGTGCGCGCGCACCGCCTCGAGCTCGTCCTCGAGCGCGGCGTGAGCGGCGAGCCAGGGCTCGGACGCCTCGGGCGCCGGCCCTGCGTGCGCGGCGGCCGCCGTGGCCTGGCGGCGCTCGGCGAGGTGCGCCTCGGCCGCCGCCGCGCGCGCCTCGGCCTGCGCGAGCTGAGCGGTGAGCCGCTCGGCGCGCCCGGCGAGCTCGGCGCGCTCGGCGTCGGCGGCCTCGCGGCGGCGCCGGGCGGTCTCGGTCTGGCGGCGCAGGTCGTCGGCGCGAGCGAGCTCGCGCGCGAGGCGCTCCTCGCGGACGGCGATCGCCCGCCGGTCCTCGTCGGCCGCCCGCAGGCGCGCCGGCACGGGCGACGCCGGCACGTCGGCCGCGGCCAGAAAGCGCTCCCAGGAGCCGAAGACGTCCAGCACGTAGTCGGGATGCGGCCAGTCCTCGCGTCGCAGCCAGTCCTGGGCGCGGGGCACCTCGCCGGTGAGGACGATCCAGCGGTACAGCGCAAGCAGGTAGTCGGACTCCTCGACCAGCAGCGCGACCTCGCGCAGGCGCCCGTCCGGCCGCAGCGGCGCCGCCCCCCCGTTCTCGCTCGCCGGGCGCGCGGTCGGGTGGGCCTCCTGGACGGCTCCCTGCTCCTGCTCGCCCCGTCGGCGGCTGCGCTTGCCCACGACGTGGAGGCTAGTACGCCTACGCGACGAGCTCTCGCGGCGGCAGGCGCCGCGAGACGACCTTGGAGACGCCGTCGCCGCCCATGGAGACGCCGTAGAGCGTGTCCGCGGCCTCCATTGTGCGCTTCTGGTGCGTGACGACGATGAACTGCGCGCGATCGGCGTGCGCGCGGACGAGGTCGAGGAAGCGCCCGATGTTGACGTCGTCGAGAGCCGCCTCGACCTCGTCGAGGATGTAGAACGGACACGGGCGCGCGAGGAACACGGCGAAGAGGAACGCGATCGCGGTCATCGACTTCTCGCCCCCGGAGAGCAGCGTCAGGCGCTTGGTGGCCTTGCCCGCCGGGGTGATCTCGATCTCGACGCCGAGGTCGTCGTCGGGATCGAGGGCGCCCTCGGGCGGGTCGCCCTCGGGCGCCTCGCCGCCGCCGAGCACTGCCCGCGGCCCGGCGTCCTCGCGCACGAGCCGAAGGCGTCCGCGGCCACCGGGGAAGAGCCGCTCGGCGAGGCCTTCGAAGCTGCGCGCTGCGGCCGTGAACGTCGCCTCGAAGGTCTCGCGGATCTGGCGGTCGGTGTCGCGCAGGAAGCCGCGCAGCTCGCGCAGGGCCGTCTCGAGGTCGGTGCGCTGGCGCTCGAGCTCCGCGACGTGGGCGAGCGCCTCCTCGTACTCGGCCTCGGCGAGCGGGTTGACCGGGCCGAGCTGCTCGCGCCGGCGCGCGAGGCGCTCGAGGCGCCCGCGCAGCACGTCGGCCTCGGCCTCGGCCAGCGGCTGCGCCGCGGGCTCGGCCGCCAGGCCGAGGCGCTCGGCGAGCGCGCCGAGCGCGCCGATCGACTCGGCCTCGGCGTCGCGCAGCCGCTGCGCCCCCACCTCCGCACGCGTGACCGCGTCGCCGAGCTCGCGCAGGCGCGCCTGGATCTGGGCCTCCTCGGTCGCGCAGGCTCGCAGCGCGGCCGCGACGCCCTCGCCGGCCACCCGGTCGGCGGCGAGCTCGGCGTCGAGCGCCTCGGCCCGGGCGCGAACGGCCCCCAGCGCGCGGGCCAGCGCCGAGACGAGCGCGTCGGCGGCGGGCGCCAGGACCTCGTCGCGCGCGAGCGCGCGCTCGAGGCGCTCGATCCGCGCCGCTCGCTCGGTGCGCTCTCGGTGCGCGCGCTCGGCGACCCGCCGCTCTGCGGCGAGCTCGCCGAGCAGCTGCGCGCGGCGGACCGCCACCTCGCCCTGCTCGGGGGCCCGGCCGCGCTCCTCGACGAGCCAGACGGCACGGCGCTCGTCCTCCTTGGCGGCCGCGTGGGCGCGGCCCGCCTCGCGGGCGGCGCGGTCGGCGTCGTCGCGCGTGGCGTCGGCGGCGACCGCGCCGGCGCCCGCCTGCTCGACGGCGCCCAGGGCGGCCTGCTCGGCGCGCACGGCGGTCTCGGCGTCGCGGACGAGGGCGTCGCGCCGCGCCCGGACGGCGAGCACGCGCTCCGCGCCTCCGCGCGGCGCCTGGCGCAGCTCGCGCGTGAAGCCGAACCAGGCGCGACCGGCGGGCGTGACGGCGACCCCGACGAACGCGGGCGGCAGCGCGGCGAGGTCCTCGACGACCCACGTGTTTCCCAGCAGCCGCCGCGCGAGCCCGAGCGCCGGCTCCGCGCCGCGGACGAGGTCCCCGAGATGGCGGGCGCCGGGCGCCGGCGGCGCGGTCGTGCGCCCGGCGCCGGGGGCGCCTGCGCCGGCGACGAGCGCACGGCCGCCGTCGGCGCCGGTGCGCTCGAGCAGCGCCCGCCCCGCCGCGACGTCCTCCACGACGGCGGCGGACAGGCGGCCGCCGAGCGCCGCGGCGAGCGCGAGCTCGAGCCCACCCTCGATCTCGAGCCCGTCGGCGAGCGCGACGCCGCCGCCGGGGGCGCCGGCGTGCGTGCGCACGAACTGGTTGGCCGCCGCCAGCTCGGCGCCGACGCGCGCGGCCTCGCGGCGCGCGGCTTCGGCGGACGCCTCGGCGGCCCGGCGCCCGCGGCGAGCGACCTCGCAGGCATCGTCGGCGGCGGCGAGCTCGCCCCGGCGCTCCTCGAGGACCGCGGCGAGCCGGGCCACGCGGGCGCCCGCGTCTTCGCGCGCGACCGCGAGCCCGGCGAGCTCCTGACGGAGCGTCTCGTCGCGGCGGGCGTCGAGCTCGGAGAGCTGTGTCTCGAGCGCCTCGATGCGGTCGCGGCCGGCCTCGCCGGGGGCGTCCTGCGCCGCCCGCTCGCGCAGCGCGGCGAGCTGGCGGCCCCGGTGCTCGACGCGGTCGACCAGCGCGCCCGCGGTCTCGCGGGCGCGCTCGAGGCGCAGCTCGACGCGCTCGGCCGCCGAGCGCCCCGCGAATGCGCGGCGGGCGAGCGCCTCGCGCTCCTCGGTGCGGCGCGCGAGCGCCTCCTCGGCGGCCTGGCGGCGCCCGGCCACCTCGGCCAGAGCGGCATGCGCCTGCTCGTGAGCGGCGCGCGCCGCCGCCGCCGCCTCCTCGGCGCCGGCCAGCTCCGCGCGGACCGCGCGCAGCGCCTCGCGGGCGAGCGTCCAGCGGGCCTCGTCGCTCTGGCGCTCGAGGCGCGCGAGCAGCTCGGCGGCCTCGGCCTGGCGCTTGAGCGGGCGCAGGCGCGAGCGCGCCTCGCGCTCGACGTCGAGCGCGCGATCGAGGTTCTCCTGCGTGCGCTCGAGCTTGAGCTGCGCGCGGCGGCGGCGCTTGCGGTGCTTGCCGAGGCCGGCGGCCTCCTCGACGAGCAGGCGGCGGTCGCGCGGCTTGGAGGTGACGATCGACTCGACGCGGCCCTGGGAGACGACGGAGTGCATCTCCTTGCCGAGCCCCGTGTCCGACAGCACCTCGAGCACGTCGACCAGGCGGCAGCGCGCGCCGTTGAGGCGGTACTCGCCCTCGCCGTTGCGGTCCAGGCGCCGCAGGATCGAGATCTCCCCGGCGGGCAGGTCGATGCGCCCGTCGCCGTTGTCGAGCACGAGCTCGACCTCGGCGCTCGAGCGCGCCTGCACGCCGCGCCCGCCGCCGAAGATCACGTCCTGCATCGACTGTCCGCGGACGGCGAGCGGCGACTGCTCGCCCATCGCCCACAGCACCGCGTCGGTGACGTTCGACTTGCCCGAGCCGTTGGGCCCGACGACGACCGAGACCCCAGGGCCGAACTCCAGTCGCGTGCGGTCGGGAAACGACTTGAAGCCCTTCAGCGTCAGCGACTTGAGGTGCACGGCGTCCCCTCTCACTCGTCCTGGTCGGCGGAGTCGAGCATGTCCAGGGCGGCCCGGGCCGCCTGCTGCTCGGCGTGCTTCTTCGAGCGCCCCGAGCCCGTGCCGATGGGCCGCTCGGCGACCGCGGCGACGACCTCGAACGTGCGGTCGTGGGGCGGCCCGAGCTCGGCGGTCACCTCGTAGGTGACGATGTCGCCGCGCTGGGCCAGGCGCTCCTGGAGCGTGGACTTGAAGTCCACGGGATGGCGCAGCGCGTGCCCGAGCTCGGGCGCGAAGGCCTCGACGACCGCCGCGGCCGTGCGGTCGTAGCCCGCATGGAGGTGGCAGGCGCCGATGACCGCCTCGATGACGCTCGCCAGCACCCGCTCGGTGGCCACGAGCGTCGACGCCGCCTGGCCCGCGCCGACCGGCGCCGCCGCCGCGAGCAGCTCGGGCACCCCGAGGCGATCCGCCACCGCGCGGCACGACGGGCCCGAGACCGTCTGGGCGCGGATCTTCGTCAGCCGGCCGGCGCCGAAGCGCTCGGCCTCCAGGCGCGGATAGAGGTGCGAGGTGATGGCCAGGCCGAGCACCGCGTCGCCGAGGAAGGCCAGGCGCGCGTAGGAGTCCGCCCGCCGATCGGTCCACGAGGCATGGGTGAAGACCTGCTGGCGCAGGTCCTCGGGCAGCTCGTCGAGTAGGGCTCGAAGGCGCCGCAGGGCTCAGGCTTCCGAGAGGGCGCGGGCCACGACGAAATCCACGGCCTGCCCCACGGTGAGGATCTTCGCGGCCTCCTCGTCGCTCATCCGCACGCCGTAGGAGTCCTCGAGCTCCTGGACGAGCGTGAAGAGGTCGAGCGAGTCGGCCTCGAGGTCCTCGCGGAAGCGCGTCGACGGCTCGATGCGCTCCGGGTCGATCTCGAGCTCGTCGGCCAGATGCGCGCGGATCAGCGCGAGAACCTCGTCGCGGGTCATGGCGCCGACACCGTAGTCGCCGTTCCGGACGCCGCGAGCGGGCCCCGCCGCAGCGCGCCCGCCGCCTCGAGCGAGGCGTGCGTGCGCTCGACGAGCTCGCCGCGGACCCCGCGAGCCGCCAGGAGAATGGCCTGCGCGATGCCGATGCGGCTGAAGCGCCCGTGCGGCACGACCCCAAGGCGGCGCAGGCCGAGCAGGTAGGCCCCGCCCGCGCTCTCGGGATCGATGACGTCGCGGAACTGCAGCAGCGCGGGGCGCAGGAGCAGCCCGCCGGCCTTCGCGCGGCGCGAGGACCCGGCGACCCGGCGGATGTTGCGCAGCATCTCCTCCGAGACGCCCTCCATGAGCTTGAGCGCGACGTTGCCGGTGAAGCCGTCGGTGACGACGACGTCGGCCTTGCCGGCCGGCACCTCGTTGCCCTCGACGTTGCCGACCCACTCGAAGCTCCCGCCCTCGGCGATGCGGTCGCGCAGCGCGGCGTGGGCCTCGACCATGTGCGGGGTGCCCTTCGTCGGCTCCTCGCCGATGTTCAGCAGGCCCACGCGCGGGCGCTCGACGCCGAGGACGACCTGCGCGAGCGCGGCGCCCATGAAGCCGAACTGGACGAGGTGCTCGGGGCGCACCTCGCTGTTCGCGCCGACGTCGACGATCGTCACCGGGTGCCCGGGCACGGGGACCGGGATCGCCAGCGCCGGGCGGTGGATGCCGGCGTCGCGGCGGATCGTGAAGAGCCCGGCCGCGAGCGCGGGGCCGGTCGACCCGCCCGACACGAAGGCGCCGGCGCGCCCGTCCGCGACCGCGCGCACGGCCTGGACGATCGAGGCCTCGGGGTGGGCGCGCGAGGCGGCGACCGGATCGGCCGCCTTGGCGATCGAGATCGGCGCGTCGACGACCTCGACGCCGTCGGGGGCGTCGCCGAGCTCGCCGGCGGGGCCGAAGAGGATCACGCGGGTGCCCTCCTGCGCCGCAAGCGCCGCACCGGCCGCGACCTCGCCGGGCCCCAGGTCGGCGCCCGTGGCGTCGACCGCGACGGTCACGCTCATGGCGCTACAGGCTACTCGTGGTCGTGGTCGTGACCGGCGTGATCGGCGACGACCTCGCGGCCCGCGTAGTACCCGCAGGTCGGGCAGACGCGATGGGGCAGGCGCGGGCTGTGGCAGTGCGGGCAGGCGTTGTACGTCGGCGCCGCCAGCTTGTGGGTGGCGCGGCGCTTGGACGTGCGCGCGTGCGACTGCTTCTGCTTGGGGACGGCCATGGGCGGCACGCAGGGTAGTGGATCGACGACGTGCTTGACTGGCCGGCGTGGCCGATGGCGTCGAGATCCGCCCTCTGCGCGACGACGCGGACGTCGCCGGCGCAGACGCGGTCAGCGAGCGCACGCTCGGCTTCCCCGAGCCCGGCGAGAGCGCGGAGGCCCGCGCCCTTCGCGGCCGCGCGCGGATCGCCCATCTCGCGCGGACCGACCCCGGTGGCGCCTGGGTCGCGACCCGCGACGGCGAGGTGTGCGGGATCGCGCTCGCGCTCGTGCGCGAGGCGATCTGGGGCCTGTCGCTGTTCGCGGTCGACGAGGCCGCGCAGGGCCGCGGCGTCGGCTCGGCGCTCCTGCGCCGCGCGCTCGCGCACGGCGACGGCGTGCGCGGGCGGATCATCCTCTCCTCCGAGCACCCGGCGGCGATCCGCGCCTACGCGAGGGCCGGGATCCCCGTGCGGCCGTGCCTCGCGGTGGCGGGGATCGCCGATCAGAGCAGGATCCCGGACCTGCGCGGCGTCGAGGAGGCGGGCGCGGCCGGCGTCGCGCTCGCCGACGCGATCGGTCGCGACGTGCGCGGCGCGGGCCACGGCCGCGACCTGCCCGTGATGCTGAGCTTCGGAGCGCGGCTGTTGCTCGTCGAGGACCGAGCGTTCTGCGTGCTTCGGGGCGCGCGCGTCGTCGTGCTCGCGGCCCGCGACGAGGCCGCGGCGCGGAGGGCGCTGTGGGCGGGCATCGCGGCGGCCGGGCCCGGCGCCACGGTCGCCGTCGACTTCCTCACCGCCGGCCAGGACTGGGCGCTCGCGGTGGCGCTCGAGGCCGGCCTTGCGCTCTCGCCCGGCGGCCCGGTCTTCGCGGGCGGCGAGCTCGGCCCGATGGCGCCGTACGTCCCGAGCGGGGCGTACCTCTGACGCCCGCGCCGCCCAGCGGGGCGTACCTCTGACGCCCGCGCCGCCCGGCGCGACGACCAGCGCGAGCCCGGCGAGGACGATCGGCAACGCCTCGTGACGTCGCCTGCCGGCTACTCGAGGCGCAGCTCGCGCAGCTTGGCCCAGCGCGGGTCGGGCTGGGGCTCGTGCGCGTGGCCCGGGTCCGCGTTGCGATCGCCGCCGCAGAGCGGGCACAGGCCGGCGCAGTCCTCGCGGCAGACGACCTGCGCGGGCAGCGCGAGCGCGAACGCGTCGCGCGCCCAGGCGGCGAGGTCGAGCTCGGCGCCCTCGACGTAGGGGCTCGAGAGCTCCTCGCCGCCGCCGTCCTGGTCGACCTCCCGCGCGTCGACGCTCGTGACCGGCGCGGCGTCGGCGAGGCAGCGCATGCACGGCCCGATCAGGGCGGCTGCGAAGCGCAGGCGCAGCGCGTAGCCCTCGTGCGTCATGCGCGAGACGTCGAGCGCGGCGTCGACGACCGCGGGCTTGGTCGAGTAGCGCTCGCCGGCGAACTCGAAGTCCCCGAGGACCACGCCGAGGCTCAGGCGGCGGCCCTCGCCCGATTGCAGGCGCAGGCGCCCGAGATCGAAGCTGTCGGTGCGCAGGGCCATGCCCCGAGGGTAGAAGATGGGCCGGTGCGCGCCATGGTCCTCGAAGCCCCCGGGCGCCCGCTGCGGGCCGTCGAGCGCCCCGATCCGGAGCCCGGCCCCGGCGAGGTCCTGCTCGCAGTCCGCGCGTGCGGGGTCTGCCGGACCGACCTGCATATCCGCGACGGCGAGGTGCGCGGGTCGCGGCTGCCGGTCGTGCCCGGCCACCAGATCGTCGCCACCGTCGTGGCGGCCGGCGCGCAGGCGGCGCTCGAGCCCGGCCTCCGGGTCGGCGTGCCGTGGCTCGGGTGGGCCGACGGAACCTGCCGCTTCTGCCGCTCAGGCCGCGAGAACCTCTGCGTCCACGCGCGCTTCACGGGCCTCGACATCGACGGCGGCTACGCGACGCACGCGGTCGCCGACGCCGCCTTCGCGCACCCGCTGCCCGACGGCTTCGGCGACCTCGAGGCGGCGCCGCTGCTCTGCGCGGGGCTCATCGGCCACCGCGCCCTGCGCCTGGCCGGCGACCCGGCTCGGCTCGGGCTCTACGGCTTCGGCGCCGCGGCGCACATCGTCTGCCAGGTCGCGCTGCACGAGGGGCGGCGGGTCTTTGCGTTCACGCGCGCCGGCGACGACGCGTCGCAGCGCTTCGCGCTGGAGCTCGGCTGCGAGTGGGCCGGCGACGCGCTCGGCCCGGCGCCCGAGCCGCTCGACGCGGCGATCATCTTCGCGCCCGCCGGCGAGCTCGTCCCGCCCGCGCTGCGGGCGGTCGACCGCGGCGGGGTCGTCGTCTGCGGCGGGATCCACATGAGCGACATCCCGTCGTTCCCGTACGCCGACCTCTGGGAGGAGCGGGTCCTGCGCTCGGTGGCCAACCTCACGCGCGCCGACGCCGTCGAGTTCCTCGCGCTCGCGCCGCGCGTCCCGGTGCGCACGCGCGTCACCACGTTCGCGCTCGAGGAGGCCGAGCGCGCGCTGCAGGCCGTGCGCGCCGGGGCGCTCGAGGGCGCCGCGGTGCTCGTGCCCTAGAGTCGGTGGCATGACGCAACCGCGGGTCGAGCTGCTCTTCTGGGACGGGTGTCCCTCCCATCCGGCGGCGCTCGAGGACCTGCGCGCGGCGATGACCGACCTCGACCTCGACGCGGCGCTCCTCGACGTGCGCGCCGTCACGAGCGAGGCGGCCGCGACGTCCGAGCGCTTCATCGGTTCGCCGACGATCCGCGTCGACGGCGTCGACGTCGCCGACCCCGGCGACCAGCCGCCGGCCCTCACCTGCCGCGTCTTCCGCCGCCGCGACGGCCGGATCTCCCCCACCCCGGACCCGGCCGACGTGCGCGACGCGCTGCGCCGAGCCACGACCAGGAGCCATGCATGAGCCTCGCCATCGGCGACCCCGCCCCCACGTTCTCGCTGCCCGCGACCGACGGGACCGAGCACGCGCCCGACGGCGCGCCCGCGACCGTCGTCGTCTTCACCTGCAACCACTGCCCGTACGCGCTGGCCTGGCACGACCGCATCGCGGCCGTCGCGCGCGACTACGCCGACCGTGGCGTCGCCGTCCTGGCCGTCAACCCCAACGACGCGGAGCGCTACCCGCGCGACTCGTTCGACGCGATGCGCACGCGCGTCGAGCGCGACGGCGGCTGGCCGATGCCCTACCTGCGCGACGAGAGCCAGGCGGTCGCGCGGGCCTACGACGCGCGCACGACGCCCGACGTCTTCGTCCTCGGCGCCGACGGGCGCCTCGCGTACCGCGGCGCGCCCGACGCCGACCACGACGATCCCGCGCAGGGCGCCGCGTGGCTGCGCGGAGCGCTCGACGCCGTGCTCGAGGGGCGAGCCCCGGTGCCGGCCGAGACGCGACCGGTGGGCTGCTCGATCAAGTGGCGGTAAGGGCGACCCCTCAGCGTCCCACGTGGACCCCCAGGCGCGCCGGCATCCCCGCGAGCCAGCGCGTCAACGGATCGACCGGGCGCCCGGCGTCCTCGCGGTCCTCCGCGTGGCGGAAGGCAGCACGGATCGCGCTCCCGCCCAGCCAACGCAGCGGCTCGGGAGGCACCCGCGCGGGCGGTGGTTCGACGAGCGCCAGGCGGGTGAGCTCGTCGCGGCGATCGAGCGCGAGCGCCGCGAGCACGCGGCCGGCCAGGTGACTCGGGCCGACGCCGTTGCCGGTGAAGCCCGCCGCGAAGAACGCGCGGCCGCCGGGCAGCGTCCCGACCTGGGGCAGGTGGTCGGGGCTCACGTCGATGGGGCCGCCCCAGGCGTGCTCGATCCGTCGCCCGGCGGCGGCCGGGAAGAAGCGCTGCAGTCGCCGCGCGACCTCGGCGGCCACGGCGCGGTCGACCTCGACGCGCCCGCGCAGCCGGGCGCCGTAGGCCATCCGCCCGCCCGCCCAGCCGAAGGCGATGCGCCCGTCGCGCGTCGGGCGCAGGTAGTGCAGCAGCGGGCGCTCGTCGGAGACCGCCTCGCGGCCGGCCCAGCCCGCGGCGGCGAGGACGTCGGGCACGGGCTCGGTTACGACCATGTGGCTCGAGGCGACCGTGAAGCGCCCCCGCAGCACAGCGAGGCCGGCGGCGGCCGCGTTGACGGTCACGACGGCCGTGCGAGCGCGCACGCGCCCGCCCGCGGTCTCGGCCACGACGGGCGCCGCACCGCCGGCGCGCAGCGCGCGCACGCGCGCGCCCTCGCACAGCGTCGCGCCGCGGCCCGCGACGCGGTCGGCGAGCCCGAGCGCGAGGCGCGCCGGGTGCACGGTCGCCGCGCCCGGCAGCAGCGCGCCCGCGCGAACGACGGGGCTGTCGAAGCGCGCGCGCACGGCGGCCGCGTCGAGCGCCACCATCTCGTCCTCCGCGCCGGCCGCCGCGCAGGCGGCCACCGCGGCGTCCGACGTTCCGTCCTGGCTCGGCGCCGTGGAGACGACGAGGTGGCCGACGGGATCGAACCAGGCGTCGACGCCCTCGGCGGCGCAGAAGCGCCCGACGTCGCGCACGGAGTCGGCCGCCGCGCGGCACAGCGCGAGCGCCGCGCGCTCGCCGTCGCGCTCGGCCAGCCGCGGCAGCGACTGCCACAGCGCGCTGACGAAGCCGCCGTTGCGCCCCGAGGGCCCGAAGCCGCAGCGCTCGGCCTCGAGGACGACGACGCGCGCCGACGGCTCGGCGGCCAGGACGTGCCAGGCGGCCCACAGGCCCGCGTAGCCGCCGCCGACGACGAGGACGTCGGCGTCGACGTCGCCGTCCAGCGGCGGCCTCGGCGCCCCAGGGCCCGCCTCCGCCAGCCACCAGCCGTGGGCGTCGTGGCGGAGGGGGGTGTTCGGCGGGTCGTCCCGACCCGCGTCGCGAGACCGTCGCGCGGCATCCCGCCGCGCGGGACCGCTCGGCTTCGCCGCACTCCCTATGAGGCCAGCTCGCGCTTGAGGACCTTGCCGGTCGCGTTGCGCGGCAGCTGCTCGAGGAAGACGATCTCGCGCGGCGCCTTGTAGCGCGCGAGCTTCGCGCGCACGTAGGCCTTCAGGTCGTCCTCGCTCGGCACCTCCCCGTCGCGGGTGGCGACCACGAAGGCCCGCAGGCGCTGGCCGAACTCCGCGTCAGCCACGCCGATCACCGCGACCTCGTCGACGCCGTCGTGGCCGGCCAGCAGGTCCTCGACCTCGCGCGGGAAGACGTTCTCGCCGCCCGAGACGATCATCTCGTCGTCGCGGCCGTCGACGAAGAGCCGCCCCTCGGCGTCGAGGTGGCCGACGTCTCCCGAGGACAGCAGGCCCTCGAGGACCTGCTTGCCCCCGCCGCCCGTGTAGCCGTCGAAGGCCAGCTCGTTGCCGACGAAGATGCGGCCCGTCGCGCCCGGGGCGACGTCGCGGCCGTCCTCGTCGACGATGCGGACGACGGTTCCGCGCGGCGGCCGGCCCGCGGTCCCGGGCGCGACGCGCAGGTCGGCGGGCGTGGCGATCGTCGCCCACGCCACCTCGGTCGAGCCGTAGAGGTTGTAGAGCACGTCGCCGAAGCGGTCCATGACCCGTAGGGCGAGCTCGCCGGGCAGCGCGCTGCCCGAGGCGGCGATGACCCGCAGGGCGCTCGGGCTGTAGCGGTCGATCCTCGCCGCGGGCAGCTCGAGGATGCGCTGGAGCATGATCGGGACGACGACGAGGGCGGTGCAGCGGTGCCCGGCGGTCGCGCTCAGGGTGTCCTCCGGGTCGAAGCGCCGGCGCAGCACGACGGTCGAGGACAGCGCCATCGCGAGCGTGAAGTGCGCGAAGCCCCACGAGTGGAACATCGGCGCGGCGATCATCGTGGGCTCGCGCGCGTGCAGCGGGATCATCGAGAGCAGTGCGGCGGCCGGGTCGAGCGACTCGGGCTGCCGGCGCTGTGCCCCCTTCGGGCTGCCGGTGGTGCCGCTCGTGAGGATGACGACCCGCCCGCGCTCGCCCGGCGCGGCCACGTCGGTCCGATCGCCGTCGGCCACGAGATCCTCGAGCAGCGCGTGCTCGGCGGCGCCGGGCCCGTCGTGCCAGCCGATGAAGCGCAGGCGCCCCTCGCCCGCGTCGTGGACGAGGTTCTCGAACTCGTCGTCGTAGACGAGCGCGACGGGACCCTCGCGCTCGACGACCTCGGCGATCTGGGGGGCGGCGAACGCGGTGTTGAGGTAGAGCGCGTGAGCCCCGAGCTTCGAGCAGGCGACCGTGGCCTCGATGAAGCCGCGGTGGTTGCGGCACATGATCGCCACGCCGTCGCCCTCGCGGACGCCGCGGGCGGCGAGCCCGTGCGCGAGCGAGCTCGTGCGCCGGTCGACCTCGACGAAGGTCAGCGTCCCGAGCTCGTCGACGATCGCGGGCTCGTCGGGGAAGCGGCTCGCGTTCACGGTGTAGCCGGCCGCGGGCGTGGGACCGAAGCGGTGCAGCGCGAGCGCGGCGCGCGCCAGGCGGTCGGGCCGGGTGGGGCGCACGACGCCCGCACGTGCGAGCGTCCAGGCCGTGAAGAGCTTGCGGGAGACCTGACCCAGGACGTCCACGGCCGCACCCTACGGGAGCACCAGGCCCCGTGGCAGCGCTCCCTCGTCGACGAGCAGGCGGATCTCGCGCGCGCGGCCGGGGTCGAGGAAGACGTGGCGCTGGCCCACGCTGGGCTTCTCGCTGAGCAGGCCCGACTCGAGCAGGGCCTCGCCGACCGCCTCGGCCAGCGCGCGGTCGTTGCCGGCGAAGCCGCGCGCGAGATGGGCGAACTCCGTGTGGTAGCCGCCCCACTTCCCCATCCCGTCCAGGCGCTGCAGGATGCGCCGGGCGACGCGGCGCGCCGGGTCGGGGTCGTCGTGAGGCCGCGCGACCGGCTCGACGGCCTCGAGCGCCGCGAGCGCGGCCTCCTCGTGCTCGGCCAGCGAGCCCTCGTCGGCCGGGCGCCCGCCGAGGGCCGCGACGCGCGCGGCCACGACGAGCGGGTGGGCGGCGCCGATCGGCGCCCGCACGTCGGCGGGCTCGCCGAGGACCGCCGCCGGGACGGCGAGCGCCTGCGCGCGCAGCCGGTCGACGGTGCGGACGTGCTCCTCGAAGGCCAGCGGCGCCACCTCGGCGTCGGCCGCGTTGCCCGCGACCGCGAGCGCGAGGCGCCCGTCGAGCGTGCCCGCGCGCACCGCCTCGATCCCCGTCGTCTCGACGAGCGCGCCGACGAGCGCGGCCACGAGCAGCCACGCGCGCTCCGGGGCGGCGTCCGGGTCGACGCGCACGGCGGCGGTCACGGGCGCGAGCGCCCACAGGCCGTCGGGGGCGGGGGCGACCGCGACGACCACCGGGCGCTGCACGCCCGAACGCCGGCGGCCCAGCTCGCGCTCGCCGCGCGCGAGCTCGCCGTCGAGCAGCGCGTGCAGCCGGGCCGTCGACGCCCGCCCGGCCCGCAGGCCGCCCTCCTCCTCGAGCGCGCCGGCGAGGTCGTCCATCGGCGGGAGGCTACGCCGGTTCCGTCAGATCCCAGCTCTAGCTTCCGACCTCGAGCCCATGGAAGCCGCCACCCTCCCCTTCGGCCCGCAGGTCCGCGTCGCCGGCGATCGCCTGCGCGTCGACGGCCTCGTGGTCGACGACCCGACCGCGGTGCGCCTGGCCCGCGAGCGCGAGGAGGCGGGCGCCGACGCCGCCGAGCTCGTGCTCGACGCGATCGCGGTCGGCGCGCGCGTGCTCGACCGCGAGCAGACGAGCGCGCACGCGGACTTCGTCAAGGCCGAGTTCGAGCGCGCCGCGCGCGAGCTCGACACCGCGTTCGTCGACCGCGCGCGAGCAGTGGCCGAGCGCCTCGACGCGCGCATCGACGAGGTCTTCGGCCCGGAGGACGGCCACGTGACGAAGGCGCTCGCGCGCCACTTCGGCGACGAGTCCTCGGTCGCCGTGCAGAACCGGGTCCGCGCGCTGCTGGCCGAGGTCGGCGTGCAGATGCGCGAGGACCTGCGCCGCCAGTTCTCCTCGGACGCGGAGCACAACCCGCTCGCCGGCTTCCAGCGCGCGTCGCTGCACGTCATCAAGCAGAGCTCCGACCAGCAGGCCGCCCACCTGCACGCGATGGGCGAGAAGCTCGAGGCGATGAAGCTCGAGCTCGCCGGCCTGCGCGCCGAGAAGGACCGCCTCGAGGACGTCGCCGCCGAGGCGCGGCGCGGGACCGCGAAGGGGCGCACGTACGAGGAGCTCGTGGCGGAGGCGGTCGACGCGCTGGCGCTGCCGCTCGGCGACGACGCGCTCGCCGTCGGCGACCTCAAGGAGGCCACGGGCAAGAAGGGCGACGTCGTCGTCTCCGTCGGCGCATGCCATGGGCCGGCGCAGGGCCGGATCGTGTTCGAGGCCAAGCACGCCCGGCTCACGCGGCCGCGGGCACTCGAGGCGCTCGACGGCGCCATGGCCGAGCGCAACGCAGACTTCGCGGTGCTCGTCGTGCCCTCCGAGGACCAGGTCCCCGCCCGGATGCACGCGCTGCGCGAGATCAACGGCGACAAGCTGATCGTCACCTTCGACCCCGACGAGGGCCCGCTCGCGCTGCAGGTCGCCTACTCGCTGGCCCGCGCGCGCGTGCTCATGGCCCGCGGCGGCGGCGACGGCGTCGACGCGGCGGCGGTGGCCGACACGGTCGAGCGGGCGCTCGTCGGCCTCGAGGACGTCCGACGCATCCGCCAGCAGCTCACCGGCGCCAAGACCCAGATCGACAAGGCCTCGGAGATCGTCGGGGCGATGAGCGACCGCGTCCGCGCGCAGCTCGAGGAGATCGCGGCGCTCGTGCGCGCCAGCCGGCCGGACGAGCCCGAGCCGTGAGCGAGGTCGCCCGCCACGTCGTCGTCCACGGGAGCGTCCAGGGCGTCTTCTTCCGGGAGCAGACGCGGCGGCGGGCGAGCCGCGCCGGCGTCGCGGGCTGGGTGCGCAACACCGCCGCGGGCACCGTCGAGGCGTGGTTCGAGGGCGACCCGGACGACGTCGACGTGCTCGTCCACTTCGCCGGCACCGGGCCGTCCGGCGCCTACGTCGAGCGCATCGAGGTCCACGAGGTCGCGCCCGAAGGGCTGCGCGGCTTCGAGGTGCGCTGAGCCCCGCGACGAGCCCCGAACGCGCGCGCCCCGGCGGCCCGGCGGCATCGCGGCTCAGCCCGAGGCATCCAGGGCGCGCTGGAAGGCGTCGCGCGCGGCGGCGCCGCGCACCGCGAAGACGATCCGCGTCAGGCGGCTGCCGGCCGCGACGTGGCCGCGGACCTCCTCGACCTCGATCGCTGCCGCCTCGTCGACCGGAAAGCCGCCGACGCCGGTGCCGAAGGCGACGAGCGCGAGCGAGCGCGCGCCGAGCTCCTCGGCCTTCCACAGCGTGGCCGCCGTGGCCCGGCGGATGACGTCGGCGCTCGTCGGGCCGCCCGGCGCCATCGTCGCCGCGTGGATGACCCATCGCGCGGGCAGGTCGCCGGCGGTCGTCTCCACCGCCTCGCCGAGGCCGATCGGCGCCTGGCGCCGGCTCTCGGCCTGCAGCGCCGGCCCCGCCGCACGGCTGATGGCGCCCGCCACGCCGCCGCCGTGGAGCAGGTGCGTGTTCGCCGCGTTGGCGATCGCGTCGACCTCGAGCGTCGTGATGTCCGTGTCGAGGACCTCGATCATGGCCCTGTCCTTCCCGGACGAGCCCTCGCCGAGCGCGCCGAGTGCGCACGAGCCGCTGGGCCGGATCGACGACGTCCCGCGTCACCAGGACGGCTCGAGCGGGGCGACGGACGCCGCGCGGGCGCCTACGCGACCTCGGCGGGCTCGTCCTTGCCCTGCAGGCGCTCGCGCCCGCGCTGGACGGCGGCGATGAACTTCGACAGGTTGACCTCGAGCGTGTTGAGGATCTCGTCGGCGTAGTCCTCGGCGCCGAGCCGGATCTCGCGCTCGCGGGCGCGGGCGTCCTCGATGATGTCCTCCGCCGCGCGCTCGGCCTGCTTGGTCACCTCCTGGTCGGAGATGAGCTGGTTCTGGCGCTCGCGCGCCTCCTTGACGATGCGCTCGGCCTCGCGCTTGGCCTCGGCCAGCATCTCCTGACGCTCCTTGACGATCCAGCGCGCCTGCTTGATCTCCTCGGGGATCGTCGCGCGCATCTGGTCGAGGAGGTCGTAGATCTCCTCCTTGTCCACGCGGACCTGATCGGTCAGGGGAACCGGCTTGGCGTTGTGAACGAGATCGTCGAGCTTGTCGATGAGGACCAGGACGTCCATAGCAACCGTGGCTTTCTCTACCGGGCCAGCTCTTCCTTCAAGCGGCGAGCGACCCGCTCGGGCACGAGCTCGTGGACGGCGCCATCGAAGGTTGCGAGCTCCTTGACGCCGCTCGAGCTCAGGAAACTGTACTGGGGGCTGGCCATCAGGTAGAGCGTGTCGATGTCGGCACCCTGCAGGCGGTTGAGCTGGTTCATCTCGAACTCGTATTCGAAGTCGGAGATCGCGCGCAGCCCCTTGACGATCGCCTTGGCCCCGACGCGGCGCGCGAACTGCACCAGGAGCACGTCGAACGCCTCCGCACGGACGTTTGGCAGCTCGGCCGTCGCCTCCTCGATGAACGCGATGCGCTCCGCGGTCGCGAACAGCGTCCTGCCCTTGCGCACCGGGTGGTCGACGATGCCCACGATGACCTCGTCGAAGAGCCGCGCCGCGCGCGCGATCACGTCGAGGTGCCCGTTGGTGAGCGGGTCGTAGGAGCCCGGGCAGATGGCGATGCGGGGATCAGGGGACATGGATGCGGATGAGCGTGTCGCCGTAGCGGCGTTCGTGCGTGAGCGCCAGCGCGAGCTCGAGCGGCTCGCGGCGATCGCTCTCCGTGACGACCCGCGCGCCGTCGGCCAGCAGCGGCCCGAGCGCCTCGGAGAGCTCCCGCCCCAGCGCCGCGGCCTGCCGGTACGGAGGGTCCAGGAAGACCAGATCGTATGTCTCCGAGCGCGCGGATGCGTCGCGGAGGGCCGAGCGGACGGGCGCGACCACGAGTCGCGCCTGCGCCGGCCCGAGCCCGAGGGTCTCGAGGTTGGCGCGCGCGACGGCCGCCGCACGCCGGTCGCGCTCGACGAGCACGGCCCGCGCCGCCCCGCGCGAGAGCGCCTCGATGGCGAGCGCGCCCGAGCCCGCGAAGAGGTCGAGGACGCGCGCGCCGTCGAGCGGACCGAGCGTGGCGAACAGCGCCTCGCGGACACGGTCGGACGTCGGCCGCGTGGCCCGGCCGGTCGGCGCTCGCAGGCGCCGTCCGCCGAGGCGCCCGGCGACCACCCTCACGCGGCCACGGGCTCGGCCTCGACCTCCGCGAGCGCGTCGGCCAGGAGCGCGTGCTCGGGCGCGGTGAGCGCGGGGTCGGCGCGCAGCAGCGCCTCGGCGCGCGCGTGGGCGCGCTCGAGCAGCGGCGCGTCGTCGGGCAGGCGCGCGAAGCGAAAGCGCGCGAGGCCCGACTGGCGCGTGCCCGTCAGCTCGCCCTCGCCGCGCAGCTCGAGGTCGATCTCGGCCAGCGCGAAGCCGTCGGTGTGCTCGGCCAGCGCCCGCAGGCGCGGCGACTCCTTCGGCCCGAAGACCAGGCACAGCGAGGGATGCGTGCCGCGCCCGACGCGCCCGCGCAGTTGGTGCAGCTGCGAGATGCCGTAGCGCTCGGCGTCCTCGACGAGCATCACGGTCGCGTTGGGGACGTCGATGCCGACCTCGACGACCGTGGTGGCCACGAGCACGTCCGCGGTCCCGGCCGCGAAGGCGTCCATCGCGGCCGTCTTCTCGCGCGAGCGCATCTGCCCGTGGAGGAGCACGACCTCGAAGCCCCGAAGCTCCGTCGACCGTAGGCGCTCGAACTCGGCGGTGGCGGCGCGCGCCTGCAGCGCCTCGGACTCGCTCACGAGCGGGCAGACGACGAACGCCTGGCGCCCGGCGCGCAGCTCCTCGCGGATGCGCTCATAGGCGCGGGCGCGCTCGCGCTCGCCCCCGGCGACGAACGTCTCGATCGGCTGGCGGCCCGTGGGCAGCTCGCGCAGCGCGGTCACGTCGAGGGCGCCGAAGGACGCCAGGCGCAGCGTGCGCGGGATCGGCGTCGCCGTCGTGTGCAGGACGTGCGGGGCCAGGCCGGGCGGCGCCTTGGCGTCGAGCGCCGCGCGCTGGCGCACCCCGAAGCGGTGCTGCTCGTCGACGACGGCGACGGCGAGGCGATCGAACTCGACGTCCGGCTCGATCAGCGCGTGGGTGCCGACGACGAGCGCGAGCTCGCCGGTCCGCAGCTTGCCGAGCTGGTCGGCGCGGCGCGCGCCGGGCGTCGACCCGGTCAGCAGCGCGGCGGTGACCATCGAGCCGGGCATGAGCGCCTGCAGCGTGGCGAAGTGCTGCTCGGCGAGCGTCTCGGTCGGGGCCATGAGCGCGGCCTGCATCCCGTGCTCGATCGCCCGCAGCATCGCGTGCAGGGCGACGACCGTCTTGCCCGAGCCGACCTCGCCCATGAGCAGCCGCTGCATCGGGCGCTCGCGCGCGAGGTCGGCGTCGAGCTCGTCGATCGCGCGCAGCTGGTCGCCGGTGGGTACGAAGGGCAGCAGCGTGTCGCGCCAGAGGCGGCTCAGCGTGGGCCCGTCGCGCAGCGGCGCGGCGGCCTGGTCCGCCCGGCGCTCGGCGCGCAGGCGCAGCTGGACGATCTGGTCGACCAGCAGCTCCTCGAAGGCCAGCCGCGCGCGGCCGGCCTCGCGGTCGCCGAAGTGCGCGGCCGCCAGCGCAGCCGGTCGGTCGGGCAGCGCCTCGGCCACGCGCAGGACCGCCGGCAGCGGCTCGGCGACGTCGCCCACGGCGGCGCGATGCTCGCGCACCATGGCGAGGATCTGCGTCGACGTCAGGCCCTTCGTGGCCGGGTACTGGGCCGCGGCCTCGCCCGCCGTCGCGACCGCGTCGGTGCGGGCGTGGGTATTGACGCGGAAGCGGTTGCGGCCCTGGAGCTTGCCGGCGAGCATGAGCCGCGTTCCCGGGCGATACTGGTCCCTCAGCCACGGCTGGTTGAAGAACGTCGCTTTCATGACGCCCGTCGCGTCGCTCACGACCGCCTCGACGAGCGGCTTCATCCCGCGCCGGCGGACCGGGCGGGCGGTGATCGAGCGGACCTCGACGATCACCGTCGCCGTCTCCTCGGGCGCGAGCTCGGCGATCGTGCGCGCCTCGCCCGAATCGCGCGGCAGGTGCTCGAGCAGCGCCCCGACCGTGGTCAGCCCCAGCGTCTCGGCGGCCTCGGCCGCGGGAGCCGGGCGCCAGCGCAGCGGCGCGGCCAGCCGCGACGGGCGCGGCCAGCGCACGGGCGCGGCCGCGAGCGTCTCGCGGTCGAGCTCGTCGTGGCCGGCGAAGGCGGTCGGCATCCGACCACCCATGATGGCGGCGCGACGGGACGTGAGGCGGAAGGAATGCCGGCCCTCGGCGTCCCTCACTGCACATGCGGCCGCACCTGCGCGGCCGCACGCCACGACCTACAGAGGGCGAAAGCCAATGGGAACCGCCATCACCGGGGACTCGCGACGCGTCTCGGACGCCTTGCGGTCCGCCTTCCGCGGCGAGCTGATCGAGCCGGGAGATCCCCGGCTATGACGAGGCGCGCGCCGTCTACAACGGCCCCAGCGGGTCCGCGACAGCTACCGCGACAACTACGACCGCCTGGTCGAGCTCAAGCGACGCTACGACCCGGACAACCTGTTCGCCATCAACCAGAACATCGTGCCGTAGGGAGGCGGGGTCGGACACGGCCGGCGCGTCGGCGCCGGTCAGACGGCCTTCGTGACCTTGCCGGCCTTGAGGCAGCGGGTGCAGACGTACACCCGGCGCGGCGCCTTGCCGACGAGGATCCGGACCTTCTGGAGGTTCGGGTCGAAGCGGCGCCGCGTCGCGACCATCGAGTGGCTGCGGCTGTTGCCGAAGGACGGGCCCTTGCCGCAGCTGTGACAGACCTTGGCCATCGGCGAGCCAGTGTAGCGGGGCGTCTTCTAGTCCGGGCGGGCCGGCGCGCGTCTCGGAGCACGCTCCGGGGCGTGCGCGGGCCGGCGCGCCGGCGCGGGGTGGCCCTCGCCCAGCCGGCCGGGCTCGCGCAGGCGCACGGCGCTCGGCGCCGCGTCGGGCAGCGGCAGGTCACCGCCCCGCGGGCTCGGCTCGGGCTCGGGCGGGCGGTCGTCGCCGTCGTCCCCGGGCCACCAGCCGCGCCAGTCGGGCCGGTTGTCCTCGTCGAGGAGGAGCGCCCAGACGAGCGCGGCCATCCCGACGATGTGCACGAGGACGGTCAGCCCGAGCGCGAGGACCTCCTTGGTCACGGCACCTAGCGTACCCCCACCGCGTCGTGGCGTGGCAGCTTTGTGCGCCAATGCTCCGGTGGTCAGGCGCGCCGCTTACCCGCGTACCACGCGAGCGCCGCGTCGACGTCGCCGACCTCGAGCGCGACGTGGTTGATGCCGAGCGCCCGCGCCACGTCAGGCTCCGGCCAGCAGCTGCTCACGCAGGCGCGCGAGCGCGAGCACCGCCTCGGCCGCGTGGCGGCCCGAGTCGCGTCGGTCGCCGCCCGCGCGCGCGAGTGCCTGCTCCATCGTGTCGACGGTGAGGACGCCGAACGCGCACGGCACGCCCGTGCGCAGCTGCACGTCCTGGATCCCGCGCGCGGCCTGGCCGCAGACGTAGTCGTAGTGGTCGGTCTCGCCGCGGATCACCGCGCCGACGCAGGCGACGCCGGCGTAGCGCCCCGACGCCGCCGCGAGCTGCGCGGCCATCGGCAGCTCGAAGGCGCCGGGCACCGCGAAGACGTCGGCCGCCCCCGCCCCCGCCTCGGCGAACGCGGCCTGCGCGCCCGCGACGAGCCGGTCGGCGAGCTCCTCGTAGAAGCGCGCGGCGACGATCGCGAACGCGCTCACGACGCGTCGCGCTCCCGCTCGGAGTGGAGCATCTCCTCGTCGAGGTTGAGGCCCTGGTGGTGCAGCGTGTGCCCCATGCGGTCGGCCTTCGCGCGCAGGTAGGCCTCGTTGTGGGGGTTGGGCGTGTGAGCGATCGGCACCTGCTCGCTGACACTCAGCCCGTAGCCCTCCAGCCCGCGGATCTTCTTCGGGTTGTTCGTCAGGATCCGGATCGACGTGAGCCCGAGGTCGACGAGGATCTGGGCGCCGATGCCGTAGTCGCGCAGGTCGGCGGGCAGGCCGAGCCGGAGGTTCGCGTCGACGGTGTCGAGCCCCTCCTCCTGGAGCTTGTAGGCGCGCAGCTTGTTGAGCAGCCCGATGCCGCGGCCCTCCTGGGCGAGGTAGAGCAGCACGCCCCGCCCCTCCCGCTCGATGACCGCGAGCGCGGACTCCAGCTGCTCGCCGCAGTCGCAGCGCAGCGAGTGGAAGACGTCACCGGTCAGGCACTCGGAGTGCACCCGCACGAGCACGTCCTCCTGGCCGGAGACCTCCCCCTTGACGAGGGCGACGTGATGCTTGTCGTCGACGAGCGAGCGGTAGCCGACGGCGTCGAACTCGCCGAAGGCCGTGGGCAGCCGCGTCGCCACGACGCGCTCCACGAGCTTGTCGTGACGGCGGCGGTAGGCGATCAGGTCGGCGATCGTGACCAGCTTCAGGCCGTGCTTGAAGCAGTAGGCCTGCAGGTCGCCGACGCGGGCCATCGACCCGTCCTCGTTCATGATCTCGCAGATGACGCCGGCGGGCGCGACGCCGGCGAGGCGGGCGAGGTCGACGGAGGCCTCGGTGTGGCCCGTGCGCTCGAGCACCCCGCCGGGCCTGGCCTTCAGCGGGTTGACGTGGCCGCCCTTGACGATGTCGTCCTCGCCCTTGGCGGGGTCGACGGCGACGTGGATGGTGTGGGCGCGGTCGGCCGCGCTGATCCCCGTCGTCACCCCCTCGCGGGCCTCGATCGTGACCGTGAACGGCGTCTGGTGGGGGGTCTCGTTCTTGGCCGTCATGAGCTCGAGGCCGAGCTCCTCGCAGCGGTCGGGGGAGAGTGCGAGGCAGATCCACCCGCGGGCGTGGGTGGCCATGAAGTTGATGGCGTCGGCGGTGACGAACTCCGCCGCCATGACGAGGTCGCCCTCGTTCTCGCGGTCCTCGTCGTCGACGACGACGATCATCCGCCCGGCGGCGATCTCCTCGAGCGCTTCCTCGACGGTGGCGAACTCGGTGGTCTGGGTGCTGCTCAAGCGCTCACCAGCTTCTCGACGTACTTGGCCACGATGTCCACCTCGAGGTTGACCGGCGTGCCCGGCGTCGCCTCGCCGAGGTTCGTCTGCCGGAGCGTCTCGGGGACGAGCGAGACGTCGAAGCTCTCGCCGTCGACGCGCGCGACGGTCAGCGAGACGCCGTCGACGGCGATCGAGCCCTTCTCGACGACGTAGCGCAGGAGCTCGGGCTCGGCCGCGACCGTGACGACGCGCGCGAAGCCCTCGTCGCGGACGGCGGCGATCGCGCCGACGCCGTCGACGTGGCCCTGCACGATGTGGCCGCCGAGGCGCTCCTGAGCGCGGACGGGCAGCTCGAGGTTGACCCGCGTGCCCTCGTGCGCGTCGCCCAGCGAGGAGCGCCGCAGCGTCTCGCGCATGACGTCGGCCCCGAAGCGGTCGCCGCGGAGGCCGACCGCGGTGAGGCAAACGCCGTTGACCGCGACCGAGTCGCCCTCGCGCAGCTCGCGTGCGAGCGCCGACTCGATCGCCAGCCGCACGCCCGCACCGGTCGCGTGGACCTCCGCGACGGTTCCGAGATCGGCGACGAGCCCCGTGAACACCGGCTACCACTCCCGCATGCGCGCCGAGAGCAGCACGTCGCCGTCGGAGTCCGTGCAATCGAGCGTCAGCGCGCGCAGGGCGTCGGCGACGCGTTCGACGCCCTCGCCCTCGAGCGGGTCGCGGGCCGAGCGCCCGCCCAGCAGCAGCGGCGCGATGAAGAGGCGCAGCACGTCGATCTCGCCGACGTCGAGAAACGTGCCGGCCAGGTGCGGGCCGCCCTCGAGCAGGAGGCTCGTGATCGGCGCGTCGAGCCCGCCGAGCTGGTCGAGCGCCGAGCGCACGCGCGCGGGCTCGTGCTCGCCGGTGGCCACGACGACGTGAGCCCCGGCCGACTCCAGCGCGTCCGTCGCCGAGCGCGGGGCGGCGCGCGAGACGACCACGACGAGCGGCAGCTCGCGCGCGGCGGTGACGAGCTGGGAGTCCAGCGGCAGGCGCCCGAGCGAGTCGAAGACGACGTGGCGCGGCTGGTGGAGCACGCCGTCGATGCGGGCCGTGAGCTGGGGATCGTCGGCGAGCGCCGTGCCGATGCCCACCCCGACGGCGTCGACGGACGCGCGCCAGCGGTGCGCCGTGCGGCGGCTGGACTCCGACGAGATCCACTTCGAGTCGCCTGCACGCGTGGCGACCTTGCCGTCGAGGCTCATCGCCGACTTGAAGAGCACCCACGGGCGCCCCGTGCGGGCGTGCTTGCGGAAGGCCTGGTTCTGCAGCCGCGCCCGCGCGGCCAGCTCGCCGCCGGCGACGTCGACGACGACGCCCTCGTCGCGCAGGATGCCCAGGCCGCGGCCCGAGGCCTTCTCGCTCGGGTCGTCCCCGGCCACGACGACGCGGGCGATGCCGGCCTCGAGGATCGCCTCCGTGCACGGAGGCTGCCTGCCGTGGTGGCAGCAGGGCTCGAGCGAGACGTAGAGGGTGGCGCCGCGCACGTCGGTGGGCTCCGCGGCGGCGAGCGCCACCACCTCGGCGTGGGGCCCGCCGAACTCGCCGTGCCAGCCCTCGCCGAGGATCTCGTCGTCCTTCACGACGACGGCGCCGACGACCGGATTGGGGCTCACGCGCCCGACCCCGCGGTCGGCGAGCTCGATCGCCCGCGTGAGGTGGGCGTGGTCGGTATCGGTGCGCTGCAAGGCCCAACGCAGTCTAGAACCCGCGCCTCAGCACCCGTCGCCGCGCAGACGGAAGATCCGCACGTCCGGCCCGGGACGCGCGTAGGCGCGCGGATACGGGTTGAAGCTCCAGTCGAAGTTGAACGCGACCGGTCCCGCGCCCGGCCGGTACGGCGAGACGTGGTGCACGAGCGTCGCCTCGCGCTCGAGGCGCCGGTAGTAGGCGATCGCCCGGGGCACCGCCGCCGGCTGCGCCTCGGCGCGCCCGCGCTGGGTCGAGCCGCTCACCACCAAGCAGAAGCCCGCGCGCCGGTAGCGGTCCAGCAGCCCGGGGAAGAGCGTGCGCCCGTAGTCCTCGATGTTCACGACGCGCCCGCCCTCGAGATACGAGCGCAGCGAGCGCCACTTGCGCCACCGGGCGCCGTTGCTCGTGGGCAGGGCGCGGCCGACGTCGCTCGCCCACGCGTCCGGGGAGATCGGCTCGACGACGACCCGGGTGCCGGCGGGCACGTGCTCGACCAGCCACGCGCGGGCGAGGTTGCGCGTGTCCGACCGCGACAGGACCCGGTCGCCGTGGATGCTCGTGAGCACGCCCTGGGCCAGGACGAGCGCGACGAGCGCCGGCGCCGGCCAGCGGCGGCCGGCGAGCGCGGCGACGGCCAGCGCGGCGAGGAGGCAGAGGACCGGGAAGACCGGCAGCAGCCAGCGCCCGTAGAAGCGGCCCTGCAGGCCCATCACGAGCACGAACAGGACCGGCGCGGGCGCGAGCACGGCGAGCAGCCGCGGGTCGCGCCGCGCGGCCAGGACGCCGCCCGCCACGGCGGCGGCCAGCGGGACCCAGCCGAGCCCCCACGTGAGCGTCCATAGGTAGTAGAGGTGCCCCGAGGCCTGGGTCAGGCCGAGCTTGCCCTCGGCGTCGCCCGTGGCCGAGAGCTGGTGGGCGAGGCCGCCGTGCAGCTCGCGAGGCGCGAGCACCGCGAAGGGGTCGGCGGCGACGAAGGCCGCGACCGCCGCGGCGCCGGCGACGAGCAGGCCGCGGGCGCCGCCGGGGCGCCCGATCGCCGCGCCCAGGAGCGGCGCCAGCGCGACGAGCGCCGTGTACTTGGTCGCGCAGGCGAGGCCGAGGCCCACGCCGGCCAGCGCGTAGTCGCCCGCCCGCCCGCCGCGCACGATCCGCGCGGCGCCCCAGAGCGAGAGCGCGATCGGGGCGAGCGCCGGGCCGTCGTTGAGCGCGAGGTGCCCGTAGAAGACGGGCAGGAAGGCGACGGCCAGCAGCGCCGCCGCGAGCAGGCCGACCGCGCGCCCGGCGAGCCGCGCGCCGGCGAGGTAGACGAGCCCGACGGCGACCGTGCCGAGCACGGCGCTCGTCGCCCGCGCCACGGCGAGGACCGCGCTCGGATCGGTAGCGAACGCGTGGTCGACGCCGCCGCGCCCCCCGAAGCGCAGCGCGAAGACGACGTGCAGCAGGTACGTGAAGGCCGGCGGGTTGACGAAGTAGTGCGGGTTGAAGCCGTGGCCGAAGAGCCCGATCGCGTTCGGCACGAAATGGGCGTTCTCGTCGGCGTTGTAGACGTAGGGCAGCCCGTGCTTGAGGCCCCAGAGGCGCAGCACGAGCGCGACGACGAGCACGGCCGCGACGGCGATCCGCCACCCCCACGGGCGCGCGGCCGCGGGCAGCGTCGCGCGGGCCATGTGGGACACTGGCGCGACCGCGGGCATGAAGCTCATCATCCAGATTCCCTGCCTCGACGAGGAGGCCACCCTCCCCGCGACGCTCGCCGACCTGCCGCGCGCGGTCCAGGGCTTCGACGAGGTGCAGTGGCTGGTGATCGACGACGGCTCGACGGATCGCACGATCGAGGTCGCGCGCGCCCACGGCGTCGAGCACATCGTCCGCCTGACCAACAACAAGGGGCTGGCGGCCGGCTTCCAGGCCGGCCTGGACGCCGCGCTGAAGCTCGGCGCCGACGTCGTCGTCAACACCGATGCCGACAACCAGTACTCGGGCGCCGACATCGCCAAGCTCGTGGCGCCGATCCTGGCCGGCACGGCGGACATGGTCGTCGGCGACCGCCACACCGACGAGATCGAGCACTTCTCGCCGCTCAAGAAGCGCCTACAGCGCCTCGGCTCCTGGGTCGTACGCCAGGCCTCGGACACCGAGGTGCCCGACACGACCTCGGGCTTTCGGGCCTACAACCGCGAGGCCGCGATCCAGATGGCGGTCGTCTCGAAGTACACGTACACGCTCGAGACGATCATCCAGGCGGGCAAGCTGCTCGTCGCCACCGACCACGTCCCGATCGCCACGAACCCGCAGACGCGCGAGTCCCGGCTGTTCCCGTCCATGCGCTCCTACGTCGGGCGCAACGCGGTCGCCATCGCCCGCGTCTACGCGCAGTACGAGCCGCTCAAGGTCTTCATGACGCTCGCGGCGCTGCTGGCCGTGCTCGCGCTCGTCCCGTTCGGGCGCTTCACGGTCGCCTACGTCGGCGGCGACGGCGCCGGCCACGTGCAGTCGCTGATCTTCGGGACCGTGCTCTTCAACGCGGCCGTCGTGCTGGCGGCGCTCGGCGTGATCGGAGACCTCCTCTACGGCCAGCGGATCATGAGCCAGCGGATCTTCGAGCGCGTGCGGCGCATCGAGCTGGCGCTCGAGATCCCGCCCTCGCACTACGAGCCGGGCGCCGAGCCGTCCGGGCAGGCGCCGACGACCGGCGCGCACGCCGGCCCACGCAGCGAGCAGCCCGAGGCGCTCGAGGTATGAGCGCCCCGGGCGTGACCGTCGACCGCGACGGCACGGTCACGGGCAACACGTACGACAAGTACGGCTCGAGCAACCCGGTCGTCCGGCGGCTGATGGCCCGCTTCGAGGGCGCGCTCGACGAGCTCTTCGCCCGCGCGGACCCGCGCTCGCTGCTCGACGTCGGCTGCGGCGAGGGCGTGCTCGTCGAGCGCTGGGCGCACCGGCTCGGGCCCGCGCGCCGCGTCGTCGGCATCGACCTCGAGGACCCCGCGCTCCAGGCGCAGTGGGCCGCGCGCCGCGCGCCGAACCTCGAGCTGCGAGTGATGCGCGCCGAGCACCTGCCCTTCGCCGACGGCGAGTTCGACGTCGCCGCGGCGATCGAGGTCCTCGAGCACGTTCCCGACCCCGAGCACACGCTGAGCGAGATGACGCGCGTGGCCCGGCGGTGGCTGCTCGTCTCCGTGCCGCGCGAGCCGCTGTGGCGCGCGCTCAACGTCGCGCGCGGCGCCTACCTGCGCGCGGCCGGCAACACCCCCGGGCACCTCAACCACTGGTCCCGGCGCGGCTTCGCGGCCCTGCTGGCGCGCCACGGCGAGGTCGTCGAGGCGCGCTCGCCGTTTCCCTGGACCATGCTCCTGGTCCGGGTGGGTGGCTAGCCCGGCCGCGGCGGTCGCGCCGGCGCGCGGCGAGGGCTTCGCCCGCGGCGCGCGGGTCCTCTCGCTCGGGATCGCGGCGACGGGGCTGTTCACGTTCGCGTACTTCGCGGTCGCCTCGCACGTCCTGCCCGCCGGCCAGTACGGCGCGATCTCGCTGCTGTGGGCGGTGCTCTTCGTCGTCATCTCGGTCATCTACCGGCCCGTCGAGCAGCTGCTCTCGCGCACGATCGCCGACCGTCGCGCGCGCGGGCGGCACGGCGGGCACCCGCTGCGCGTCCCGCTGCTCGTGCAGGGCGGCTTCGCGCTGGCCTTCCTCGCAGCGGCCCTCGCGCTGCGCGGGCCGATCGAGGACGCCCTCGACTCGGCCGCGCTGTTCTGGATCTTCGTCGGGGCGACGCTCGCCTACGCCGCCTCGTACTTCGCGCGCGGCTACCTGGCGGGACACGGATGGTTCGCGCTCTACGGCGGCCTCGTGCTCTTCGAGGCCGTCTCGCGCTTCCTCTTCCCGGTGGCAGTCGCCGTGGGGCTGGCGACCGGCCAGACGGCGGTGGCGCTGGGGATCCTCGCCGCGCCTGTGGCCTCGCTGCTCGTCGTGCCGTGGGCGCTCGCCCGTCACGCCGGCGCGGCCGAGCGGGAGCGCGGCGGGGCCGATCGGCTTACGCTGCGCGCCGGCGCCGCCTTCGCAGGCTCCGTCGCGGCGATCCAGCTCGCCGAGCAGACGCTCCTGAACGCGGCGGTGCTGACCGTCAGCGTGACCGCGAGCACGGCCGCGGCGGGCGTCGTCTTCAACGCGCTGCTCATCGCCCGCGCGCCGCTGCAGCTCTTCCAGGCCGTGCAGACGTCGCTGCTGCCCCATCTCGCCGGCCTGGAGGCGACGCGGGGGCACGCCGCCTTCGCGCACGCGATCCGCGTCACGATCCTCGCGATCGCGGGCTTCGCGGGCGCCGTCGCGCTCGGGCTGCTGCTCGTCGGTCCGTGGGTCATGGACGTCGTCTTCGGTCCGGGCGCCGACTACGGGCGCGTCGGGCTCGCCGTCATCGCCGTGGGCATGGGACTGCACCTGTGCGCGGGGACGCTCACCCAGGCCGCGCTGGCCCGAGGGCACGCGCACGGCGCGGCGGCCGCGTGGGTCGCCTGCGCAGCGGCCTTCGCGGGGTGGATGCTCGTGCCGCTCGTCGACGACGAGCTCGTGCGCGCGGAGACCGGCTACGCCGGCGCCGCCGCGCTGCTGTGCGCGCTGCTCTTCGCGCTCTACCGCCTCGGCGGACCGGCGACTGTCGTGTCCTCCCCCGCCTAGGTGGAGAAGACGACACTCGCCGAAGGGCGCCTTACTCGTAGGCCAGCGCCTCGAGGACGTCGAGCCGAGCCGCCCGCCGCGCCGGCAGGATCGCGGCCAGGACGCCCGCCACCGCGGCGGCGATGAGCAGGATGATGAGCGTCCCGACCGGGATGCTCAGCGTGAAGTCGTCGAGCGGGCGGGTGAAGAGGATCGCCAGCACCACGCCCACGACGAGCCCGAGCGTGCAGCCGATGAGCGAGGTGATGACCGACTCGTAGCGCACGATCGACCGCACCTGCCGCTGCGAGGTGCCGACCGCCCGCAGCATCCCGAGCTCGCGCGTGCGCTCGCTGATCGAGAGCACGAGCGTGTTCACGATCCCGAAGAGCGACACGATGATGGCCAGGCCCAGCAGCGCGTAGATGAGGTAGAGGAGCTGGTTGACCTGGCCGGCGATGTCGTCCTTGAACTCCTTGGCGGTCAGGACCTCGGCCTCCGGGAAGGCGCGATCGAGCGCGCGCGTGATCGCCGCCTTGACGGTCTTCTGGTCGGCGCCCTGCTTTAGCCCGACGATCCCGAAGGCGTCCTTGCGCTCCCCGAAGCGCTGCGCGAGCGTCGCGTTGTCGAAGATCAGCGCGTTCGTCAGGCCGCCCTTGTCGTCGACCACGCCGATGACGCGCGACTGCAGCCGGCCTGCGCTCGGCGTGGTCACCGCGAGCGTCTGGCCGACCTTCGTGTCGTGCTCGTCGGCGAAGTCCTTGCCCACCAGCACCGACGTGCCCGACAGGCGCGCGACGACGCCCGGACCGCCCTCGGTGACCTGGAGCTTGTAGACGTCGGGCAGCGTGCGCGGGTCGATGCCGGAGACCGCGGTCTTGCCCTTGACCCCGGCCACGCGCGACTGCGAGAAGCGCACAGAGCTCGTGTTGCGCACCCCGTCGACGCGCCCGACGGTCTCCAGCACGGCGGGCGAGAACGACGAGAAGCCGTCGGTGTTCTGGACGACGAGCTGGCCCTTGAGGTTGTCGTCGACCGCCTTGGCGATCGTGTCGCGGGCGCCCGCGGCGAAGATCGACGCAAACGTCACGAGCGCGACGCCGATCATGAGCGCCGCCGCGGTGACGGCCGTGCGCCCGGGCTGGCGCATGCTGTTCTCGCGTGCCAGGCGCCCGGTGATGCCCGTCAGCCGCTCGATCGGCGCGCCGACCGCCCCGGCCAGCGGGCGCACGAGGCGCGGGCTGAGCAGCGCGACCCCGAAGAACGTCAGCGCCGCGCCGCCGCCCATGAGCGAGATCGTCGCGCTGTCGGAGTCCGGCGGCGAGAACAGCCCGAAGCACATGAGCGCCACGCCGGCCGCCGTCAGCACGCCGGCGAGGATCGTGATCCGGCGCGACGGGCCATGGGCCATCGGCACCGCGCCCTCGCGCAGCGCCGCGACCGGCGGCACGCGCGTCGCGCGCAGCGCCGGCGCCAGGCCGGCGAGCACGGTGACGATCGTGCCCACGAGCAGCGAGACGAGGATCGTGCGCGTCTCGATGACGGTGCCGTTGGAGGGCAGGTCGAGCCCGACGGCCTTGAAGAGCGCGCGCAAGCCGAGCGCGGTGATGACGCCGAGGCCCAGCCCGACGAGCGAGCCCAGCGCCCCGAGCACGAGCCCCTCGGTGATGACCGACCGCAGGACCTGGCCGCGTGAGGCGCCCATCGTGCGCAGCAGCGCGAACTCGCGCATGCGCTGCGTCACGGTGATCGAGAAGGTGTTGAAGATGATGAAGGCGCCGACGAAGAGCGAGATGCCGGCGAAGGCGAGCAGCGCCGTCTGCAGGAAGCCGAGCCCCTCGCGGATGTCGTCGGACTGGCTGCGCGCCTCCTCCTTGCCCGTGCGCACCTCGAGGCTGCGCGGGAGCTCGCGCCGGAGCTCGTCGCGCAGCCGCTCGGGCGTCACGCCCGGCCGCGCGGAGGCCTGGATCTGGTCGAAGCTCGTGCCCTTGCCGAGGATGCGCTGTGCGACCGGCAGCTGAACGTCGACGACGACGGTGCCGCCGAACGAGTCGACCCCGGCGATCTGCGTGAAGCCCACGAGCCGGAAGCTCTGGCGGCGCGTCGTGCCGCTGATGCCGATCGTGTCGCCGAGCTCGAGGTCCTTCTTCTTCGCGGTCCCGCGGTCGATCGTCGCCTCGTCGGGCGTGGCGGGCAGCCGGCCCTCCTTGACCGTGAACCCGCGGAAGCGCGGCTGGTCGGCGACCGAGGCGACGAAGGCCGGGGCCGTCGCGCTCGAGAGCTTCTTGCCCTTGGCGTTCAGCACCGTGGCCTGATCGAAGACCGACCCGTCCGCGCTCGCGACGTCGGGGTTCGCGCGGACCTTGGCCAGCACGGCGGCGGGCACGGTCGGCGCCGTGCCGCCGTCGTTGCTCGTGTCGATCGCCTGCTTCGGGGTGATCGACGCGTCGGTGCCCTTGTTGGACTCGGTGAAGATGCGGTCGAACGACGCGTTGATCGTGTCCGTGAAGACGTAGGTGCCGGCGATCAGGGTGACGCCGAGCGCCACCGCCAGCGAGGTCAGGACGAGCCGGAGCTTGCGCGAGAAGAGCCCGCGCAGGGCGACCTTGCGCATCGGGTCAGCCCACCGCCTTCATGAGGTCGAGGACGGCCTCGGGCGAGTCGGCCTCGCCGTCGTGGACGATGCGCCCGTCGGCGAGGACGAGGAGCCGGTCGGCGTAGGACGCGGCCGTCGCGTCGTGGGTGACCATGATGACCGTCTGGCCGAACTCGTCGACGCTGCGGCGCAGGAGCTCGAGCAGCTCGCCCGAGGACTTCGAGTCGAGGTTGCCGGTCGGCTCGTCGGCGAAGATCACCGCCGGGCGCGAGGCGAGCGCCCGCGCCACGGCGACGCGCTGCTGCTGGCCGCCGGAGAGCTCGCTCGGACGGTGGTCGAGGCGGTCGGCGAGCCCCATCGTCGCGATCAGCGTGTCGAGCCACGCCTCGTCGGGCTTGCGCCCGGCGATCGAGAGCGGCAGCACGATGTTCTCGCGGGCGTCGAGGACCGGCAGCAGGTTGAAGGTCTGAAAGACGAAGCCGACCTTGTCGCGGCGCAGCTCGGTGAGCCTGCGATCGTCGAGGTCGGCGAGCTCCACGCCGTCGAGGACGACCGACCCCGCGGTGGGCCGGTCGAGCCCGGCGAGGATGTGCATGAGCGTCGACTTGCCCGAGCCCGAGGCCCCCATGATCGCCGTGAAGCGCCGCGCCGGGAAGCCGACGGTCACGCCGGCGAGCGCGTGGACGGCGGCCTCGCCCTCGCCGAACGTGCGGGCGACGTCGACGGCGGACACGAGCAGCGGAGCGGAGGGAGCTTCCATGCGCGGTAGCGTGGCACGGCGAGACGCCGGACTGGTGTACGGCTAGCTCCCGTCCGTCCCCTACGGGACGACCCGGGGGCGTGCTCAGGCCCGCAGGTACGTGAGCACGGCGAGCACGCGACGGTGGTCGTCGGCCGTCGGCGGCAGGTTGAGCTTCGTGAAGATGCTCGTGACGTGCTTCTCGACGGCGCGCTCGGTGACGACGAGCTCGGTGGCGATCGCGTGGTTGGAGCGCCCCTCGGCCATGAGCTGCAGGACCTCGCGCTCGCGCGGGGAGATCTCGGCCAGCGGATCGGCCTGCCGGCGACGGCCGAGCAGCCGCGAGACGACCTCGGGATCCAGCGCGCTGCCGCCCTCCCCCACCCGCCGCACGGCGTCGACGAAGCGGTCGAGGTCGGCCACGCGGTCCTTGAGCAGGTAGCCGACGCCGGCGGCGTCGGAGCTCAGCAGCTCCATCGCGTAGGCCTCCTCGATGTACTGCGAGAGCACGAGCACGCCGACGTCGGGGAAGCGCTCGCGGATCTCGGCGGCCGCCCGCAGGCCCTCGTCGGTGTGCGTCGGCGGCATGCGGACGTCGATGACCGCGACGTCGGGCTTGTGGGCGCCGACCTTGCGCAGGAGGTCCTCGGCGTCTCCGGACTGGGCGACGACGTCGAGGCCCGCGTCCTCGAGCAGGCGGGCGATGCCCTCCCGCAGCAGCAGGCTGTCGTCGGCGAGGACTACGCGCACGGGATGTTGGCGCGCACGAGCGTGCCCGCGCCGGGCGGGGAGTGGACCTCGAGGCGCCCGTCGAGCGCGGCGATGCGGTCGGCCAGCCCGCGCAGGCCGGTGCCCGCGGCGGGATCGGCCCCGCCGACGCCGTCGTCGGCGACCTCGATCACGGCGAAGCCATCCTCGCGGGCGATCCGCACCGTGGCGCGGCGCGCGCCGGCGTAGCGGGCGACGTTCGTGAGCGACTCGGCGACCACGAAGTACGCGGCGGCCTCGACCGGGGCGGGCAGTCGCTCGGGCGGCATCTCGCATAGGTCTACCGCAAGCGGCGTTCGGTCAGCGAGCGCCTCCAGCGCCGGGCCGAGGCCGCGGTCGGTGAGGACGGCGGGATGGATGCCGCGCGCGAGCTCGCGCAGCTCCTCGAGCGCACGGCCGAGCTCCTCGCGCGCGGCATCGAGGAGCCGCCCGGCGGTGGCCGGGTCGACCTCGAGCTTGCGCCGGGCCAGGCCGAGCTGGAGCGAGAGGGCCACGAGCCGCTGCTGGGCGCCGTCGTGGAGGTCGCGCTCGAGGCGTCGGCGCTCGAACATCGAGACCTCCATGAGCCGCGAGCGCGACGTGTGGAGGTCCTCCAGGCGTGCGTGCAGCTCGGCCTCGAGGCGCTCGTTGTCGAGCGCGAGCGCGGCCGACGCCGCCGCCGCGCGCACGAGCCCGCGCTCCTCGCCGAGCGAGTCGTCGTGGATGATCGCCCCGATCCGCCGGCCCCGCGAGCCGCTCTCGCGATCGGGCGCGCGCACCTCGGTCACCGCCCGCCCCGAGCCGTCGTCGGGCAGCTCGACGCGGCGCCCCTCGAAGGTCACGTAGTGCCCGGCCGACTCGCGCCAGTAGACGAGCTTGAGCGAGCGGTCGCCGAGCGCGTCGGCGAGCGCGTCGCGCAGCGTGCCGGGCGTCTCGATCGGCGCGTTGAGGCGCTCGACGAGCTCGCCCACGGCGCCGGCGCGCGAGTAGCGCGAGCGCACGAGGCCGGCCAGGAACGCGAACGGCAGCACCGCGAAGCCGACGAGCGCGGCGAGGCGGACGCCGTCGACGGTCCGCGACGGCGCGCCGACGACCTCGAGCCCGAGGTCGACGACGAGCAGGCCGATGACCGCCAGCCCGGTCCACAGCATCGGGGCCTGCGCGCGGCGCTGGGGCGGGGTGGCCGCCCGGCGCTTGCCCAGCAGCAGCACGACCGTGGCCACGAGGCAGACGACGCCGACGAACACGCTCGTGTAGTCGAAGACGTCGGCGAGGTCGGCCCGGTCGGTGACGGCGAGGACGTTGCGCGGGCGCGGCGGGTCGATGTCGCCGGCGATCTCCCCGCCGAGCAGGAAGAACGGCAGGCGGACGAGCAGGACGTCGAGGTAGCCCGCGGTCACGAGCGCGCGCTGGCCCGTCGTCTCGAGGCGCCCGGTCGGGAACGCGAGCACCATGTGGATGACGATGACGATGTACAGCGGCCCGAAGTAGGCGCCGATCGTGTAGAGCGTCGAGGAGTCGGCCTCGGTGAGCGCGGCGACGAACCAGGCGAAGCCGACGCCGAGCATGAGCGCCCCGAAGCGGTTGAGCGGGCGCCGCCACCAGGCGAACGCGCCGGTGCCGATGAAGCTCAGGCCGACGAGCGGGGCGAGGATCGCCGTGGCGACCCTGTGCTCCTCGTGGTCGGAGAGGAGCACGAGCGCGACGACGAGCGCCGCGAAGACGACCCCGAGGGCGAAGAGCGCGAGCAGCGCGCGGCGGAGGCCGAGCATGGGGGTCTACGGAAGGAGCTCCGCGAGGGCCGCTCCGGAGAGCTCCCCCTTGGAGATGAAGCCGCGGGCGCCGCTGCCGGAGACGAGCGGGCCGAAGTCCGACGAGTCGCGGCTCGAGATCAGCACGACCGCGGGCGCGCCCGCGTTGGCTGTCAGCCGACGAGCGACGTGGAAGCCGTCCGTGTCGGGCAGGTTGACGTCCAGGAGCACGAGGTCCGGGCGCAGCCGGCCGGCCTCGGTGAGCGCCGTGTGCCCGTCGGGAGCCTCGCCGATCACGTCGTAGCCCTCGGCCTCCAGGATCAGCCGCGCGGTGGCCCGAAAGGTCGGGTGATCGTCGACGATGAGGACGGTGGTGACCACTTCGAGGTCATTGTCGTGTCCGGGCACGGGGGCCGAGATACGGGTAGCCCCCCTCGGCCGCGCGCGTCACCGCGCGGAACGCCTCGCCGGGATCGTCGGCCCCGAAGACCGACGTCCCGGCCACGAACAGCGAGGCGCCCGCGGCCGCGCACGGCCCGACCGTATCGGGGTCGATGCCGCCGTCGACCTCGACCTCGACCTCCTCGCCGACGTGCGCACGCAGACGGGCGATCTTTCCGAGCGAGGCGGGGATGAACGACTGGCCGCCCCAGCCGGGGTCGACGGTCATGCACAGCGCCGACCACAGCTCCCCGCGCAACTCGGAGAGCGCGTCCACGGGCGTCGAGGGCGTCAGCGCCACGCCGGCCGTGCACCCGGCCTCCCGGATCTCCTGCACGGCGAAGTGGACGTGCGGGGTCGCCTCGACGTGCACGATGATGTTCGCGGCGCCCGCGTCCGCGAAGGCGGCGACGTGGCGCTCGGGCCGCTCGACCATGAGGTGCACCTCGAGCAGGACGCCCAGCTCGCGCAGCGCGCTGACCGCCTGCGGGCCCATGCTGAGGTTCGGCACGAAGTGGCCGTCCATGACGTCGACGTGGACGACCTCTGCTCCGGCGGCCACCACCTCCCGCACCTGCTCGCGCAGGCGGCCGAAGTCGGCGGCGAGGATCGACGGGGCGACCCGGCGCCTCATACCTCGACGAGCATCGAACCGCCGCAGTGGCTGCAGACGGTGGTCGCGGTGCTCGACATGCGGACGATCGTGGAGTGCTCGCCGCAGTCGGGACAGACCGAGCGCAGCTCGAAGCGGTGCAGGCAGAAGACGCAGCGGTAGCGCCCCGGGAGATTGGGCGCCGGACGCAGCCACGGCTCGTGGCACGCCGGGCACGTGAGCCCCAGGTCAACCTCCATCGCGGGCAATATAGAAGCCGTCGGTGCCGTCGCGGTGGGGGAACGTGCGCACGGCCCCCGGATCGGCCAGGCGCTCCTCGCCCGGCGACAGCGTGCAGAGCGAGAAGACGAGCGTCCCGCCCGGGCGCAGCGCCCGCCGCGCGCTCACCAGCAGCGCGTCCTGCTCGCCGGCCAGCCGGGCGATCCCCTCCGGGCTCGCGCGCCAGCGCAGGTCGGGGTGCGAGCGCAGCGTCCCGAGCCCGCTGCACGGTGGGTCCAGCAGGACGCGGTCGAAGCCGCGCTCGCCGTCGAAGGCGCGCGCGTCGGCCTCCACGACGGTCACGGTGGCGGCGTGCATCCGCGCGCACGTGGCCCGCAGCGCGCGGGCCCGGCCGGGGTTGCGCTCGACCGCCACGACCTCGCCGTCGCCGCCTTGGAGCGCGGCGAGGTGCGTCGTCTTGCCGCCCGGGGCCGCGCAGAGGTCGAGCACGCGCTCGCCCGGGCGCGGGCCGAGCGCCGGGGCCACGAGCTGCGAGGCGCGCGACTGCGGCGTGAAGGCCCCGGCGGCGTAGCCGGGGTGCGCGAGCGCGTCGAAGGGCCCGTCGACGACGATCGCCTCGCCCTCACGCCGGCCCGGGACGTCGCCGAGGTCGAAGCGCACGAGCGCGTTGACGCGCAGCGCGAGCTCGGCGGGCGCGTTGTCGGCCGCCAGCAGCGCACGCGTCTCGTCGGCGCCGAGCCAGCCCCACCACAGGCGCACGAGCCATTCGGGGTGGCTGTGGGCGATCGCCGCGCCCTCGGGGGTGGCGTCGGAGGGCAGGTCGACGCCCTCGCGCGCGACCCGCCGCAGGACGGCGTTGACGACGCGGTGCCCGGCGCTCGGCTTGGCCAGCTCGACGGCGTCGGCGACCGCCGCGTGCGCGGGCACGCCGTCGAGGAACAGGAGCTGGAAGAGGCCGAGCTGCAGCGCGGCGCGGACCGCGGGCTCGAGGCGCCCGTCGGCCGTGCGGGCGATGACCCAGTCGAGCGTCCCGCGCCGCTGCACGGTGCCGAAGGCGAGCTGCTTGGCCAGCGCCCGGTCGCGGGGCGCCAGCCGCTTCGCCTCGCCGTGCAGGGCGCGGTCGGCGTAGGCCCCGTCGGCCAGGGTGCGGAGCACGACGGCGTGCGCGGCGCGACGGGCGGGGGCGACGGGCATCGCCCCCGTGGTAGCACGACCGGCGAGCTCGAGCCCGCGGGCGGCGAGCTCGGCGTCGGACTACCGGCGGTGCCCGCGCGCGAAGTCCGCGTAGGCCATCGGGCGCCCGCCGGGCGGCTGGACCTCGAGCAGCTCGAGCGTGCCGTCGTCCCGCGCCCGCGCGCGCAGGACGCCCAGGAACGAGCCGTCCTGGAGGCGCAGGCGCGCGCCGATGTGCGGGTGCAGCGCGCGGACCACGCGCTCCTGCTCGATCGCCGGCGCCGCGGGGTCGAGCGTACGGTCCGCGGCGGTGATCTTCTGGGCGTAGGTCACCCCCTCGGAGGACTGTGGGCGCAGCGGCGGCCGCTCGTCGAGCGCGCGCACGAGCAGGTCGGCCCCCAGCCCGATAAGGCGCCCAGACAGCGTCCCGAAGTCGTCGTCGCGGGTGATCGGCTCGGCGGCCCGGAGCGCGACCGGCCCCTCGTCGAGCCCAGCGGTGACGCCCACGATCGCGGCACCGGTGCGCTCGTCGCCGGCCATGATCGCCCGCTCGATCGGCGCCGCGCCGCGCCAGCGCGGCAGCAGCGAGGGATGGACGTTGAGGATCTCGAAGTCCGACAGCAGCGGCTCGGCGATCAGCGCGCCGAACGCGCAGACGACGACGACGTCGGGGCGGGCGGCGGCGATCGCGGCGCGCGCGTCGTCGGCGTTGACGCGCTCGGGCTGGGCGACGTCGAGTCCCAGCGCACGCGCGGCCGTCGCCAGCGGCGGCGGCGTGAGCCGGCGGCCGCGGCCGGCCGGGCGGTCGGGGCGCGTGACGACGAGGGCGGGCCGGTGCGGCGTCGCCGCCAGGCGCTCGAGCACGCCGACGGCGAACGCCGAGGTCCCCAGGAAGACCGTGCGCACGGGCCCGCTACGCCGCGTCGAGCTCGCGCAGGATGCGCATCGCCTCCTTGCGCTGGTCGCGGGGCGTGCGGTCGAGGATCAGGATCCCGTCGAGGTGGTCGATCTCGTGCTGGATGACGCGGGCCTCGAGGCCGCTGGCCTCCACGACGATCGGCTCCCCGCGCCCGTCCTGGGCCCGGACGCGCACGTGGATCGGGCGCTCGACGTCGACGTGGACGCCCGGGAGGCTCAGGCAGCCCTCCTGCATCCACTCCTGCGCCTTGCCCGACCACTCGACGACCGGGTTGACGAGCGCGTTGACCGGGCTGTCGTGCTCGACGCGGTAGACGAGCACGCGCCGCAGCGCGCCGAGCTGGGTGGCGGCCAGGCCGATCCCGAGGCCCTCGGCCATGAGCACGCCCATGCGCCCGATCTCGGTGCGCAGCTCGTCGTCGAAGACCTCGACCGGCCGGGCGCGGGAGCGCAGCACGGGATCGCCGTACTGGCGCACGTGCGCGAGCGCCGCGCGGCGGCGCTCGGCGACCTCGGGGTCGAGCCGCTCGGCCTCGACGGCGCCGGGATCCTCGACGACCTCTGCGTCGTGGTCGGACATCGCCCGCTTAAGGTACCCGGCTACTGCGGGTCCACGTCCACGCTGAAGGCCGCCGCGCGATGCGCGCGGCCGCCCGCCGCCGCCCGCACCGCGGCGTCCACGGCGGCGACAGCGTGCGCGCGGTCGGCGGCCTTGACGACGACCTGGCTGCGCTCGCGCCCGCGCAGGCGGAAGAGCGGCGCCGGGCCGAGCGCGTCGTCGCCCAGGCCGGCGCGCACGGCGGTCGCCGCCGCGTGCGCGGCGCCCGGCTGCGGCGACGAGCAGACGACACGGACGAGCGTCGAGAACGGCGGGTAGCGCAGTGCCCGCCGGCGCCCGAGCTCGCCGGCGAGGAAGCCGTCGGCGTCGTGACGGGCCGCGAGCGCGATCGAGGGCGCGCCGGGCACGAGCGTCTGCACGAGCACGCGGCCCCGCGCACCGCCGCGCCCGGCGCGGCCCGCGAGCTGAGTGACGAGCGCGAACGTCCGCTCCTCGGCCCGGAAGTCGGGGAAGCGCAGGGTCGCGTCGGCGTCGAGGACGACCCCGAGCTCGACGTCGGCGAAGTCGTGGCCCTTGGCCACCATCTGGGTGCCGACGAGCACGCCGCGGTCGGCCGCGTCGAAGCGCGCGAGCACCGCTCCGGCGTCGCCCACGTCGGCGTCGAGGCGGAAGACCGGCCCGTCGAGCTCCGCCTCCAGGCGCTCGGTGCCGGTGCCGTGGCGCGCGATCGAGACCGAGCCGCACGCCGCGCAGCGGCCCGGGACGGGCTCGCGGTGCCCGCAGTGATGGCAGGTCAGCAGCCCGCCGGCGCGATGGAGCACGAGCGTGACGTCGCAGCTCGGGCAGGTCCACGCGTGCCCGCACGAGCGGCAGGTCAGGAAGTTCGACCAGCCGCGGCGGTTGAGCAGGACGATCGCCTTGCGGGCGTCGACGAGCGCCTCGTGCGTGCGGGGATGCAGCGCGCGGCCGGCGTCGCGCATGTCGACGACCTCGACCGGGGGCAGCGGCGCGCCGTCGACGCGCTCGGCAAGGCGCAGCCGGCGCAGCGCGTGGACGGACTCCGGGCGCGGCGTCGCGCTGCCGGCGAGCAGCACGGCGCCCGCGCGGCGGGCGCGCTCGGTCGCGACGTGGCGGGCGTCGTAGCGCGGGTCGCCCTCGTGCTTGTAGGAGGCGTCGTGCTCCTCGTCGACGACGATCAGCCCGACGTCGGCCAGCGGCGCGAAGACGGCCGAGCGCGGCCCGACGCAGACGCGCGCCTCGCCCGTGCGCAGGCGCGTCCACTCGTCGTGGCGCTCGCCGGGCGACAGGCGCGAGTGCAGGACGGCGACGGTGTCGCCGAAGCGCGCGACGAAGCGTCCCACGATCTGCGGCGTCAGCGCGATCTCGGGCACGAGCACGATCACCCCGCGCCCGCCGGCGAGCGTGCGCGCGGCGGCTTGCAGGTAGACCTCGGTCTTGCCCGACCCCGTCACCCCCTGCAGGAGCAGGCGCTCGCCCGGCGCCGCCGCCGCGATCGCCGTGAGCGCCTCCTCCTGCGGGCCCGTGAGCGGCGGCGGGGGGCGGCGGGCGGCGACGGCGACGTGGGCCGGCGCGCGACGGACGACGCGGGGCTCGAGCGCGACGAGCCCGCGCGCCTGCAGCCGGCGCAGGGCCGCGAGGTCGGGGCCCGCGAAGCGGGGCAGCGTCGCGAGCAGCGCCCGCTGGCGCTCGGAGAGCCGCTCCTCGCCGGGCGGCGCCGCCGCACGCGCCCACAGCGACGTGCGGGCGCGCGTGCCTCGCGGCGGGAGCATCAGCGAGAGCGCCCGGGCCGGCGTCGAGCACAGGTCGCGCGCCATCCACAGCGCCAGCGCGACGAGGTCGGGCGGCAGCCGCGCCGCCAGGACGCGGCGGGGAGCGACGGGGTCGTGCGCGGAGTCCTCCGCGAGCCCGGTGACGACACCGAGAACGTCGCGTCGCCCGAAGGGCACGACGAGCACGGAGCCCACGCCGACGCCCTCGGGGCGGACGTAGTCGAAGGGCCCGCGCAGCGCGCGGGCGGTGGTGAGCGGCTCGACCTTGGCGACGGATCGCACCGCGAGTCACGATAGTCTGGCCCCGCGATGGACCTGCACCCGGGCGAGGAGATCATCTTCCAGGGCCGCCCGGTGTGGCGGGCGATCCTCAGCTTCTACGTGTCGGCGACGATCGGCGCGCTCGCGGTCGGGATCCTGGTCGGGATCGTCGCGTCGACGGCGCTCGGTGTCGTCGTCTTCCTCGTCGCGCTCGCGCTCGCGCTGCTCGTCGGCTTCCTCAAGCGCGTGGCCACGGTCTACGTCATCACGAACCAGCGCCTGCGCATCCAGACGGGCCTGCTCGCGCGTCGCGTGCAGCAGACGCGCATCGACCGCGTCCAGAACGTCAACACCGCGCAGACGGTGCTCGAACGCGTCCTGCGCGTGGGAGCGGTGGACTTCGACACGGCCGGTACCGACGACAGCGAGTTCCGCTTCGTCGGCGTCAGCGATCCGTCCGAGGTCGTGGCCGCCGTCGATCGCGCCCAGCGCGAGGCCGCGCTGGCCGCCCGGGACACGCCTGGGCGCCTGTGAGCCGCTGCTTCGGCGACGGCGACCCGTTGTACGAGGCCTACCACGACGACGAGTGGGGGCGCCCCGTGCTCGACGAGCGCGGGCTCTTCGAGCGCCTCTGCCTCGAGGCCTTCCAGTCGGGGCTGTCGTGGCTGACGATCCTGCGCAAGCGCCCCGCGTTCCGCGCCGCGTTCGCCGGCTTCGACCCCGACGCCGTCGCGCGCTTCGGGGACGCCGACGTCGAGCGCGCGCTGGGGGACGCGGGGATCGTGCGCAATCGCGCGAAGATCGAGGCGACGATCGCCAACGCCCGCGCGACCGTCGCGCTGCGCGAGGCCGGCACGCCGCTCGCGACGCTCGTCCGCGACCGCCGCCCGCCGACGCGCCCGGCGCCCGTGACCTTCGCCGCCGTCCCGGCGCACACGGCCGAGACGAAGGCGCTGGCATCGCGCCTGAAGGCCGCGGGCTTTCGCTTCGTGGGCCCGAAGACGCTCTACGCGCTCATGCAGGCCTGCGGGCTCGTCGACGACCACCTCGCGGGCTGCCCGGCGCGAGCGGCGGTCGAGGCGCAGCGGCGCCGCGCCGGCCTGGCGTAGCGGCCGACCGTGCCCGTAGCGGCCGACCGCGCCATCGGTCGGGGCGCGTCGGCACGCCGGCGCCGCCCGCCCCGCGAGGCTCGTGACCTAGACCGTCGCCGCCGGCGCGTCGAGCCCCGCGGCCTCGCGCAGCGCCGCGGCCTTGTCGGTGCGCTCCCACGTGAAGTCGTGGTCGTCGCGCCCGAAGTGCCCGTAGGCGGCGGTCTTCTGGTAGATCGGCCGGTGCAGCCTGAGGTCCTCGCGGAAGGCGCCCGGGCGCAGGTCGAAGTGCTCGTCGACGAGCTGGACGATCCGCGCCTTGGCGATCTTCTCGGTCCCGAAGGTCTCGACCATGACCGACACCGGGTGCGCGACGCCGATCGCGTAGGCCACCTGGACCTCGGCGCGGTCGGCCAGGCCGGCGGCGACGAGGTTCTTGGCCACGTGGCGCACGGCGTAGGCCGCCGAGCGGTCGACCTTCGAGGGGTCCTTGCCGCTGAAGGCTCCGCCGCCGTGGCGGGCCATGCCGCCGTAGGTGTCGACGATGATCTTGCGCCCGGTGAGCCCCGAATCGCCGACGGGGCCGCCGATCACGAACCGGCCCGTCGGGTTGACGAGCAGGTTCTTGCGCAGCTTGCCCGCGTCGTAGAGCTCCCTGGGCAGGATCGGCTCGACGACGTGCTCCCAGATGTCGTCGGGGATCAGGGCCTCGGCGCCCTCCCGGTGCTGCGTGGAGATGAGCAGCTTCTCGACCTCGACCGGCACGCCGTCGCGGTAGCGCACCGTGACCTGCGTCTTGCCGTCCGGGCGCAGGTACGGGATGACGTCGGCGCGGCGGACGTCCGCCAGGCGCTTGGCCAGCCGATGGGCGAGCGCGATCGGCAGCGGCATGAGCTCGTTCGTCTCGCGGGAGGCGTAGCCGAACATCATCCCCTGGTCACCCGCGCCGGCGACGTCGAGCTGGTCGTCGTCGGCGGGATCGGTGCGGGTCTCGTAGGCCGCGTCGACGCCCTGGGCGATGTCGGGCGACTGCTTGTCGATCGCGTTGATGACCGCGCACGAGTCGGCCGAGAAGCCGAGGTCGGCGTCGGTGTAGCCGATCCTGCGGATCGTCGCGCGCACGACCTCGGGGATGTCGACGTAGGTCTCGGTCGTGATCTCGCCCGTCACGACGACGAGCCCGGTGTTCACGAGCGTCTCGCAGGCCACGCGGCCGTAGGGGTCGTCGCGCAGGACAGCGTCGAGCACGCCGTCGGAGATCTGGTCGGCGACCTTGTCGGGGTGGCCCTCGGTCACCGATTCGGACGTGAAGAGGTACTCGTTGTCGGCAAGAGGCGTCATTGGCTCGGGCGAGGAGGGCTCCGCGGGTCGTGGCTGGCTGGTGGGCCCGACGGGCCGCGGAGGCGACCGAGGAAGTCGGGCGAGGCGGTCAAGCCTAGCGGGCGCGGGCGCGCTCCGCGCGCTCCCCGCGCCCGGCGCCCGCGGCGGGCGCCCGGCGCCCGCCGCGGCGATCGCCCTCAGCCGCGCCCGCGGCCCGCCCGAGGGCGCTCGCCGCGCCGCTGCCGGCGCTCGTTGAAGTCGATGATGAGCGGCACGCCGTCCATCGCGAAGCGCGCCCGCAGCCGGTTCTCGAGGAAGTAGGCGTAGTCGCGGGTCACGCGCTGGCGGGCGTTGACGGCGATCGCGAAGCGCGGCGGCCGCGTCCCGATCTGGGCCATGTACAGGAGCTTGAGACGGTGGCCCTGACGCGCGGGCGGCTGGCGCGCCTGGACGGCCTCGGACATGAAGCGGTTGAGCTCGGGCGTCGGGATGCGGTTGCGCATGCGGTCGCCGAGCGCGATCGCCTCGGTCAGCAGGCGCGCGACGTGGCGCCCCGTGAGCGCGCTCGCCGTGAGCACCTTCGGGCGCAGCCGCAGCTTCCGGGCGATGCGGGCGCGCTCGTGCTCGAGGCCGGCCTCGTCCATGTCCGCGGCGTCCCACTTGTTGAGCACGAGGGCGGTCGCGCAGCCCTCGCGCATCGCGAGATCGGCGATCCGCAGGTCCTGGCTCGTGACGCCGTCGCGGGCGTCGCAGACGACGAGCGCGACGTCGGCGCGCTCGACCGCCCGCTGGGAGCGCAGCGTCGTGTAGTACTCGACGGAGTCCTGCGCCTTGGCCTGGCGGCGCAGGCCCGCGGTGTCGACGATCACGAGCTCGCGCCCGCCGACCGCGAGCGGCAGGTCGATCGCGTCGCGTGTCGTCCCCGCCGCCTCGGAGACGATGACGCGCTCGGCGCCGACGAAGCGGTTGACGAGCGTCGACTTGCCGACGTTCGGGCGCCCGATCACGGCCAGGCGTATCGCGTCGCTCTCGGGTGGCTCGTCGTCGCCGGGCGGCAGCAGGCCGACGATGTGGTCGAGCAGGTCGCCCGTTCCCAGGCCCTGGGCGGCGCTGACGGCGATCGGATCCCCGAGGCCGAGCGCGTAGAACTCGGCCGCCGACGGCACGTCGCGTACGGCGTCGATCTTGTTGGCGGCCACGACGACGGGCACGGAGGCGCCGCGCAGCAGGTCGGCGATCTCCCGGTCGCCGGGGGTCAGGCCCGCGCGCGCGTCGACCACGAGCACCGCGGCCTGCGCGTCGGCGAGCGCCGCGTGCGTCTGCTCGCGGACGGAGCCGGCGATCGGGCTCGGGTCGAGGACGTCCATGCCCCCCGTGTCTACGAGCGTGAAGCTGCGGCCGTTCCAGTCCGTGGCGAGTTCCTTGCGGTCGCGCGTGATCCCGGGGCGCTCGTGCACGACCGCCGCGCGCGAGCCGCTGAGGCGGTTGACGAGCGAGGACTTGCCGACGTTCGGGAACCCGACGACCGCGACCTTCACGGCGTGCGCGCCCCGACGAGCCCGACGATCCGCGCGACGACCTCGTCGACCGAGAGCCCGGTGGTGTCGACGACGACGGCGTCGCCGGCGGCCACCATCGGCGAGTGCGCGCGCGAGGCGTCGCGCGCGTCGCGCTCGGCGACCTCGGCGGCCGCCAGCCCCCGCCGGCGCGCGCGCTCCTGCAGCGACGCGGTCAGCCAGACCTTGAGCTCGGCGCCCGGCGCCACGACCGTGCCGATGTCGCGGCCCTCGGCGACCCAGTCGCCCTCGGCCAGCAGCGCGCGCTGGCGCGCGGCCATCGCCGCGCGCACGGCGGGGTCGGCCGCCCGCCGCGAGGCCTCCTGGGCGATCTCCGGAGCGCGGATCGCCGCGCTCACGTCCTCGCCGTCGACGAGCACGCGATCGCCCTCGAACCCGATCTCGAGCGCGGCCGGATCGCGGGCGCCGGCGAGCGCGACGCTGCGGTACATCGCGCCCGAGTCGAGGTAGGTGAAGCCGAGCGCGTCCGCGACGGCGCGGGCGACGGTCGACTTGCCGGCCCCCGCGGGACCGTCGATGGCGACGAGCATGGCGGCTGCCACGATAGACGCCGTGAAGCTCCTGCGGCCCCCGCGCGAGCGCGATCTCGTGCGGCCTCGGCGCCTACGCCGACGCGACCCGGGCGCCTACGCCGGCGCGGCCTCGGGCTCGGACGCGGCGACCGGTGGCGAGACGCCGGCGATCTCGTAGGCGTCGGCCTGGTCGAGCGTCTCGCGTTCGAGCAGGGCGCGCGCGAGCGCCTCGAGGCGGCCGCGCTCGCGCTCGAGCAGGAGCACGACGTCGTGCTCGGCCTCGTCGACGATCCGCCGCACCTCGTCGTCGATCAGCCGCTGGGTGTGCTCGGAGACGTCCTGCACGCCCGGCAGCAGCGGGCCGCCCTGGCGCCCGTCGGACACCGCGACGGCGCCGACGGCTTCGCTCATGCCCCAGCGCCCGACCATGCCGCGAGCGATCTGCGTCAGCTGCTGGATGTCGGACTCGCCGCCGGTGGTCACCTCGCCGTAGACGACCTTCTCGGCGCCGCGACCACCGAGGGCGACCTTGATCTTGCCCAGCAGCTCGGCGCGCTCGAAGCCGTAGCGGTCGGCCTCGGGCGTGGAGAGCGTGACCCCGAGCGCCTGGCCGCGCGGGATGATCGAGATCTTGCGGACCGGGTCGGCGCCCGGCGTGAGCATCCCCACGAGCGCGTGCCCGGACTCGTGGTAGGCGGTGCGCTCGCGGTCGGCGCGGCTCATTACGACCTGGCGCTCGGCGCCGAGGATCGTCTTCTCGATCGCGTCGGTGAAGTCGGCGGTCTGCACGCGCTCGTGGTCGCGCCGCGCGGCGAAGAGCGCGGCCTCGTTGACGAGGAGCGCGAGGTCGGCGCCGGTCATGCCCGGCGTCGAGGCGGCGATCGCCCCGAGGTCGACGGATGCGTCCAGGGGCACGGAGCGCGTGTGAATGCGCAGGATCTCCTCGCGCCCGTGCTTGTCGGGCGTCTGCACGGCGATCCGACGGTCGAAGCGCCCGGGGCGCAGGAGCGCCGAGTCGAGGATCTCCGGGCGGTTGGTCGCGGCCAGGACGATGACGTTCGTCCCCGGCTCGAAGCCGTCCATCTCGGTGAGGATCTGGTTGAGCGTCTGCTCGCGCTCGTCGTTGCCGCCGCTCAGCCCGCCGACGTTCCCCGAGCGCGAGCGCCCGATCGCGTCGAGCTCGTCGATGAAGACGATCGCGGGCGCCGCCTCCTTGGCCTGCTTGAAGAGATCGCGCACGCGCGAGGCGCCGACGCCGACGATCGCCTCGACGAACTCCGAGGCCGAGATCGAGAAGAAGGCGGCGTTGGCCTCGCCGGCCACCGCCCGCGCCAGCAGCGTCTTGCCCGTGCCCGGCAGCCCGTAGAGCAGGACGCCGCGCGGGACGCGGGCGCCGAGCCGGCTGTAGCGGTCGGGGTTCTTGAGGAAGTCGACGATCTCGACGAGCTCGTTCTCGGCCTCGTCGATGCCGGCGACGTCGTCGAACGAGACGCGCTCGTGCTCGCCCGGCGTCACGCGCCGCGCGCGCGAGGAGCCGAAGCCGCCGAGCACGCCGCCGGAGGCCTGCCGTCGCGCGAACCAGACGAAGAGCGCGACGAGCAGGATCGTCGGACCGAAGCCGAGCAGGATCGTGCCGAGGATCGAGCGCCCGGTGTCGGGCGGGTCGGCGTTGATGACGACGTTCTTCTCGTCGAGCAGGTTCGTGAGGTCGGTCGTCTCGACGAACGCGGGAACCTGGGTTTTGAACTTCGTGACCTGCTTGGGCTTGTCACCCGGCGCGGTGTAGGTCGCCTGCTTGTTGAGCTCGCCCTCGATCGACTGCTCCCGGGAGGAGATCTCCTTCACGTTGCCGGCTCGGACCTGGTCGAGGAAGAACGGCTCGTAGGGCACGCGCGTGCGGTCGGCCGGCCCGCCGGTGACGAAGGCGAGCGCGAAGTTCAGCACGAGCAGCCCGAGCAGGACGGCCAGGAACGTGCCGCGGCGCTGGCGCGGGAACATCGGCGGCTTGCCCTCCGGCGGGGCGCCGCGGCCGTCGGGCGCGGGTTCGACCTTCCAGCCCGGCGGGCGCTGCCGGTCGGCGGGCGGCGACGCGCGCTCGGCGCCGGGTCTCGGGGTCGGAGCGGGATCGGGCACGTCAGCTGTGCGAGATCGCGGCCATGTCGTCCAGGAACCGAGGATACGAGACGGCTGACGCCTCCATTCCGCGCACGACGACGCCCTCGCGCGAGGCCAGCCCCGCAACCGCGCCGAGCATGGCCAGGCGGTGGTCGCCGCGCGCGTCGAGCACGCCCCCGCGCAGCCCGCCGGTGCCCGTCACGGCGAAGCCGTCCGCGGTGGCCTCCACCGCGCCGCCCAGGCCGCGCAGGCCGTCGACGACGCCCGCGATGCGATCGGATTCCTTGACCCGCAGCTCCGCCGCGCCGCTCACGACCGTCTCGCCCTCGGCGAAGCAGCCGAGCAGGCCGACGAGCGGGAGCTCGTCGATCGCCAGCGGCACCTCGTCGCCGCCGACCTCCGTGCCCTCGAGCGGCCCGCCCGCGACCTCGAGATCGCCCGCAGGTTCGTCGCCGACGATCTCGTCGCCCGGGTCGGGCTCGAGCTCTCCGACGACGACCGCGCCCATGCGCCGGGCGATGCGGACGAAGCCGGTGCGCGTCCAGTTCGTCGCGGTCGCGCGGACCGTCACGCGCGAGCCGCGCACGAGGATCGCGGCCGCGATCGTGAAGGCGGCGCTCGAGGGATCGCCGGGGACGGCGACGTCCTCGAGCGAGAGCTCGTCGCAGCCCTGGGCCGTGACGCGACGGCCGGCGCGGTGGACGGTGACGCCGGCGCGGGCGAGCATCCGCTCGGTGTGGTCGCGGCTCGGAGCGGGCTCGGTGACCGTCGTGGCGCCGCCGGCGGTCAGCGCGGCCAGCAGCACGCACGACTTGACCTGGGCGCTCGCCAGCGGCAGCTCGTAGGCGATCGAGCGCAGTCGGGCGCCTGTCACCGTGAACGGCGGAAACCGGCCGTCGGTGGCGCGGACGTCGGCGCCCATCAGCACGAGCGGCTCGGCGATGCGGTCCACGGGACGCCGGCGGATCGAGGCGTCGCCGTCGAGCGTGAACGAGCGCCCGGGCTGGCCCGCGAGCCAGCCGGGCAACAGGCGCATGAGCGTGCCGGCGTTGCCGACGTCGATCGGGCCGTCGGGCTCGTGCGCCTCACGCAGGCCGCCGCCGCGCACGAGGACCTCGTCGGGCCGGACGTCGACGATCGCGCCGAGCGCGCCGACGGCGCCGAGCGTCGCGTTCGTGTCGGCGGCGTCGAGGAAGCCGTGGATGCGCACCGGGGTGTCGGCCATCGCCGCCAGGATCGCCGCGCGGTGCGAGATCGACTTGTCGGTGGGCGGCGTGAGCGTGCCGCGCAGGCGCCGCGCGGGCTCGATGCGGACGCTCATACCGGTTCGCCCCCCTGCGGGGGCGATGACTCGGGCGTGACCGCGAACCCCAGCTGCGCGACGAGTGCGCTCGCGCGGGCCGCCTGACCGTCGGCCACCCACAGCGTCATCTCGCCGCGCGAGCCGTCCGGCGAGGGACTGAGCGCCATGTCGGTGATGTTGACGCCCGCGCGCCCGAGCGTGAGCGCGATCTCGGCGATGACGCCGGGGCGGTTGGGCACGGCGACGCGCAGGGCGCGCACGGGCCCGCCGACGAGGCCGGCCTCGAGCAGCGCACGGCGCTCGGCGGCCGCGGCCACCTGCCAGGACTCGAGGTCGTCGCCGGCGCGCAGGGCGTCGCGCACGGTGGCCAGGCGGCCGACCACGTCGTCGAGCTCGTCGGCGAGCGCGGCGGCGTTGGCCCGGTAGATCTGCGCCCACAGCGCCGGGTGCGCGCCGGCGACGCGCGTCGCGTCGCGGAAGCTCGGGCCGGTCGCGGGCGGCGTCTGGCCGCCGAGCGCGCCGGCGGCCTGGGCCACGAGCACGTTGGCGAGCACGTGCGGCAGGTGCGAGACGGCGGCCATGACGCGGTCGTGGGTCTCGGCGTCCAGGGCGGCGGGGCGCGCGCCGACGCCGGTGAGCAGGCGGTGCAGGCGCTCCAGCAGGACGCCGCTCGTGCTTGCGGTCGGCGTGAGGTACCACGTGGCGCCGTCGAAGAGGTCCGCCCGGGCGTGCTCGACGCCGTGTGCCTCTGAGCCCGCGAGCGGATGGCCGCCGACGAACCGCGGGTCGTCGACGGCGGCGACGACGGTGCGCTTCGTCGAGCCGACGTCCGTCACGACGCAGTCCTCGCCGGCCGCGCGCAGGACGGCGTCGACCGTGCCGGGCACGGCGCGCAGCGGGACGGCCACGAACGCCGCCTCGGCGCCCTCGAGCGCCTCCGCGAGGTCGTCGTGGGCCGAGTCGATCGCGCCGGCCGCGAGCGCCTCCGCCGCCCGCGGCTCGACGCCGCGGACGCTGGCGCCGAGCCGGTGGCGGGCGGCCAGGCCGATCGACCCGCCGAGGAGCCCGACCCCGACGACCGCCAGCCTCAAGCGGCGGCGGCGGTGAAGGCGAGCTTGCCGGCGACGGCGGCGGCCGCCTCGACGCGCTGCGCGTAGGCGGCGAAGCGCTCGGCGCGCAGCGCCTGGGGCCCGTCGCAGATCGCCTCCTCGGGCGCCGGGTGGACCTCGACGATGATGCCGTCCGCGCCGGCCGCCGCGGCGGCGAGGCTCAGCGGCTCGACGAGATCGCGCCGCCCGGTGGCGTGGCTGGGGTCGACGACGACCGGCAGGTGGCTGAGCTCCTTGAGCACGGGCACCGCGGTCAGGTCGAGCGTGAAGCGGTAGGCGGTCTCGAAGGTCCGGATCCCGCGCTCGCAGAGCATGACCGCCTCGTTGCCCTCCTTGAGGACGTACTCGGCGGCCATGAGCAGCTCCTCGAGCGTCGCGCTGAGCCCGCGCTTCAGCAGCGCCGGGCGGCCCGAACGGCCGATCTCGGCCAGCAGCGGGTAGTTCTGCATGTTGCGGGCGCCGACCTGGAGAACGTCGGCCACCTCGAGCACGGCCTCGAGGTCGCGCGCGTCCATGAGCTCGGTGACGATCGGGAGGCCGGTCTGCGCCTTGGCCTCCGCCAGCAGCCGCAGCCCCTCCTGGCCGAGGCCCTGGAAGGCGTACGGGCTCGTACGCGGCTTGTAGGCGCCGCCGCGGAGCATCGAGGCGCCGCCGGCCGCGACGACCTGCGCGGTCGTGAGCGTCTGGTCGCGCGACTCGACGGTGCAGGGGCCCGCGATCAGCGCGAAGTGCTCGCCGCCGATCCGGCGCCCGCCGATGTCGAGGACGGTGCGCTCGCCGTGCTTGATCTGCGCCGAGGCGAGCTTGTACGGCTTGAGGATCGGCACGACGCGATCGACGCCGTCGGCCCCGTCGAGCTCGAGGCGGGCGACGTGCTCGCGGTCGCCGACCGCGCCGATGACGGTCACCTCCTCGCCGCGACTGGGGTGCGCTCGCGCGCCCACGGACTCGATCCGCTCGATGACGGCCGCCACGTCGTCCGCGGTGGCCGTCTGCTTCATCACGATCATCATGGTCTTCGAGTGCCTTTCAGGGATCCGCCTGGAGAGGGTACGAGGGAAGGTCCTGCAACGGCGCTCGGCCGCGGGGGCCGTCGAAGGCGCCCGCGTCCGCGCGGGCGGCCGAGCGCCTAGCGAAATCGCCAGGCGGAGGCGTAGGCGTAGCGCGACAGCGCGGCGGAGGCCACGGCGGCGAAGGCGCTGTCGGGGCGTGAGGCCATGTCGGCAACGGATCTTGCCACAACGGCGCGCGCGTGCCCAGCGCCGGCGGGTGGTCGTTCGCCGGTCACATCGACGCCGATCGACGGTTCGGGCGAGGCGTCAGAGCAGCGCGCCCAGCTCGCGCAGGAAGCGCGCGTTCTGCTCGGGCGTGCCATAGGTCACGCGCAGCGCGCCCGGCTGGCCCAGCGCGGCGCCGGCGCGGACGAGGACGCCGCGGTCGCTCAACCCCGCGGCGACGCGGGCCTCCTGCTCGGCCGGGTCCTGGTCGTAGGGCGTCGGAAGCTCGAACCAGCAGAAGTTCGCCTGCGACTCGGCGGGCTCGATCCCGAGCTCGCGCAGGCCGTCCTCGAGGTCGATCCTGGCCACCACCGCGCGCTCGACGCGCTCGGTCACCGCGTCCTGGTGGCGCAGGGCCTCCACCGCCCCGGCCTGCGCGACCGCGTTGCAGAAGAACGGCTGGCGGACCTGGTTGACCGCCGTGACGAAATCCTCCGAGCCGCACAGGCCGAAGCCGACGCGCGCGCCGCAGAGCCCGTGGACCTTCGAGAACGTCCGCAGCAGCACGAGGTTCGGGTGGGCGTCGAGCAGGTCGATCGAGGCGTCCGGGTCCTCGAGCGTGGAGAACTCGCAATAGGCCTCGTCGAGGATGACCGCCACGTGGCGCGGCATGCCTTCGAGGAAGGCCGCGATCCGGGTGAGCGGGAGCGCCGTCGAGGTCGGGTTGTTCGGGTTGCAGACGATGACCAGGCGCGTCGCCGCGGTCACCTCGGCGGCCATGGCCTCGAGATCGTGCTCGGCCCGGTCGTTGAGCGCCACCGTGATCGCCCTCGCCCCCGAGGCGGCCGCGACGTGCGGGTACACGGAGAACGACGGCCACGCGTAGACGACCTCGGCGCCCGGCTCGAGCAGCGCCTCGCCCGCGGCCAGGAGGATGTCGCACGAGCCGTTGCCGATCGCGATCCGCGCCGGCGGGACCCCGTAGCGGTCGCCGAGGGCGCGGCGCAGCGCGGCGTTCGTCGGGTCCGGGTAGCGGTTGAGGCCGCGCAGGGCGCGGGTCATCGCCTCGACGACGGCGGGCAGCGGCGGGTCGGGCGACTCGTTGGAGGCCAGCAGCGCGACGTCCTCGGGCAGGGCGTAGCCCGAGGCCGCCGGGTAGACGGGGATGCGCCGGACGCGCTCGGAGAACTCGAGGGCCACCAGCGGATTCTCTCACTGCGCCGCGTCGAGGTCCGAGCGCAGCGCCTGCGCGGCGCCGAGATAGACGTGGCGAGGGCGGTGCTCGTCGCCGGCGTGGAAGTGGATGAGCACGCGGATGACCGACGACAGCGCGCCCGGCTTGGCGATCTCGCGCGCGCACAGCAGCGGCACGCGCTCGAAGCCGAGGTTGCGGGCGGCGAGCGCGGGGAACTCGGCGTCGAGGTCGTCGGTGGCGGTGAAGATGCAACTCACGACGTCCGCGGGCGCGATCGCGTTGCGCTTCATGATCTCGTGCATGAGCGCCTCGGTGGCGGCGACGATGCTGGCGGCGTCGTTGCGCTCGACGGACGTGGCGCCGCGCAGGGCGAAGAGGCGCATCGGCGCGCCATCATGCCAACGATGCTCGCCGACCGGCGCCGGGGCCCTCGTCACGGGCGACGCGGACGCCGATCGGCGCCCGGCTGGCCGAGCACCGACCCTCGCTCGGCCGCGACCGTCCCAGGAATGCTTGCGGACGCAACGATCCTAGTCCTCGCGGGCCGCCGCACGCAGGCGCTCGACCTCGACCGGGCGCAATCGCCGATGCGCGCCCTCGGGCAGGTCGCCGAGCGCGAGCGGCCCGAAGGCCACGCGGTCGAGCGCGCGGACCGGATGCCCGACGGCCGCGCACATCCGCCGCACCTGGCGCTTGCGGCCCTCGCGCAGCTCGAGCTCGAGCTCGTGCGGGCCGAGCAGGCGGACCCGGGCGGGGGCCGTGCGCCCGTCCTCGAGCTCGACCCCGTCGCGCAGCGCCCGCAGCGCCCGCTCGCCGACCGCGTCGCCGGCGACGAGCGCGCGGTACGTCTTGGGCACCTCGAAGCGCGGGTGCGTGAGACGGTGGGCGAGCTCGCCGTCGTCGGTGAGGAGGATCAGTCCGGTCGTGTCGGCGTCGAGGCGGCCGACCGGGTAGAGGCGCCCGGGCACGTCGGCGACGAGGTCGACCACCGTCGGGCGGCCGTGCGGATCGCGCGCGGTGGAGACGACGCCGGCGGGCTTGTGCAGGACGACGACGACCTGGTGGGCCGAGATGACGACCGGGCGACCGTCGACGGCGACGACCTCGGCGGCGCCGACGTCGCGCGCGGGATCGGTGATCGTGGCGCCGTCGACCGTCACGCGCCCGGCCGCGACGAGCGCCTCCGCGCCCCGGCGCGAGGAGACGCCCGCGTGGGCCAGGTGCTTCGCCAGGCGCATGGAGGCGAAGCTACCGTCAAACGACCGCCACGAGCAGGCGCGCGAAGGCGTGACGCTCGCAGACGCTGAGGGTCAGGACGCCATCCGCGCCTCGCCGGCGCGCAGCAGGCGCTCGCGCAGCTCGGCCTCCTCGCCGGGCGCCGGATCCCAGGCCGAGGGGTCGGGCAGGTCGTCGACGGTCCGCAGGCCGAAGAGCTTGAGGAAGCGCGGCGTCGTGCGCAGGAGCACGGCGCCGAACTGCGAGCGCCCGGCCTCCTCGACGAGCCCGCGCTCGAGCAGCGTGCCCGCGGCCGACTCGGCGCCGACGCCGCGAATGCGGGTGATCTCGGGGCGCGTGACGGGCTGCAGGTAGGCCACGATCGCGAGCGTCTCGGCCTGGGCGGGCGTCAGCGGCGGCGTGCGCGGCCGCGCGAGCAGGCGCCGGGCGGCCTCCTCGGCCTCAGGCGCGGAGGCCAGCGTGAAGCCGCCGGCGAGCTCGCGCAGCACGATGCCCCGGCTTCCGGGCGCACACGCGGCCGCGAGCTCGGCCAGGGCCTCGGCGACCTCGGCGTCGCTCGAGCCCGTGGCCTCGGCCAGCGCGTCCGCGGGCACGGGGTCCGGCGACAGGAACAGCAGCGCCTCGAGCGTGCGGGTGAGCGGGTGCACGCTCAGCCCCCGAGCGCGGCGGCCGGCGCCGGGCCCACCACGATCGCGATCTCGCCGAACGGCTCGGCCTGCGTCCACGTCGCCTCGCCCGCCTTGTAGAGCTCGAGCAGCGCGAAGAGCGTGACGGCGACCGTGACGCGGTCGGCGCCGCGCACGGCCTCGTCGAACGAGCACGCGCCGCGCCGCAGCAGCCCGCGCAGATGCGCCAGGCGCTCGGCGACCGTCACGCGCGCGGGGCCGAGGTGGTCGAGCTGCAGCGGCGGCGGGTGGCGCAGCAGGCTCCCCAGCGCGGCGCCCAGCTGCGCGAGATCGTAGGCGCCGGCGGCGTCGTCGTCGGTGACGCGACGCAGGAAGGCCGGCGGCGGGACTGCCCGGAACCGATGGCCGTCCTCGGCTGCCAGGCGGCCCGCGAGGTGCTCGGCCGCGGCGCGGTAGCGACGGGCCTCGAGCATCCGCGCGAGCAGCTCCTCGGCCGCCTCCCCCGGCTCGAGCTCGAATGGCTCGTGCTTTTCTCCACGCGGGAGCATGAGCCGCGACTTGAGCTCGAGCAGCGCCGCGATCAGGACCAGGAACTCGGTCGCCGCCTCGAGGTCGAGCTCGTCCCGCGCCTCGAGCACGTCGAGGTAGGCGAGCACGACGTCGGCGAGCTCGATCTCGAGCAGGTCGACGTCCTCGCGCAGGACGAGCGTGAGCATGAGGTCGAAGGGCCCGGAGAACACCTCCAGGTCGAGCTCGAGGTCGGCGACCGTCACGGCCCGCGAACCGTAGCGGCAGGGCCGGTCGGCGCCGGGCGCGGCCGCTCAGCCCGAGGGACCGACGCCCATCGCTCCGCGCACGTCGCGCAGCGTCTCGCCGGCCAACTCGCGCGCGCGCTCGGCGCCCCGCGCGAGCACCGCCTCGAGGCCCGCCTCGTCGCCGCGGAGCGCCGCGTAGCGCTCGCGCACCGGCGCGAGCATCGCGACGACGGCCGCCGCGGTCGCCGCCTTGAGGTCGCCGTACCCGCGGGCCGAGCGCAGCTCCTGCTCGACGGCCTCCGGCGCCACGCCGCGCGCGACGGCGAGGATCTCGATGAGGTTCGTCACCCCGGGCTTGTCCGGCGCGCGGACGATCTCGGTGCCCGAGTCGGTCACCGCGCGCCGCAGCTTGCGCTCGATGACCGCGGGATCGTCGAGCACGAGAACCGTGCCCTCCGGCGCCCCGCCCGTGGTCGACATCTTGCGCGCCGGGTCCTGGAGGTCGGCGATCCGCGCGCCGATCGCGGGGATCCGGGCCTCGGGAACGACGAGCACCTCCTCGCCGTAGCGCGCGTTCCAGCGTCGCGCGACGTCGCGCATGAGCTCGACGTGCTCGCGCTGGTCCTCCCCCACGGGCACCTCGTGGGCGCGGTAGGCGAGCACGTCCGCGGCCTGGAGGACCGGGTAGAAGAGCAGGCCGGCGGAGACGAGGTCGCGCTGGGCGAGCGACTTGTCGCGGAACTGGTGCATGCGGTTGAGCTCGCCGATCGCGGTCACCGAGGAGAGCAGCCAGCACAGCTCGGCGTGGTGGGCCACGTCGCCCTGGCGGAAGAGCAGGCAGCGCTCCGGGTCGAGGCCGGCGGCGAGCAGGATCGCCGTCGTGTCGTGGACGCGCTCGCGCAGCTCCGCGGGGTCATAGGGGACCGTGATCGCGTGCAGGTCGACGATGCAGAAGATCGCCGGGTCGCCGCGATCCTGGGCGGCGACGTACTGGCGAATGGCGCCGATGAAGTTGCCCAGGTGCTTGCGCCCCGTGGGCTGGATGCCGGAGAAGATGCGCACCGCGGCGGCGAGCGTAGCGGGAGCGCCGCTCTGGCGGCCCCCGGGCGCCATCGGGGGGCGGATGGCGCCGAGGGCCCCAGAACGGCGGCTCCCGTGGCCCCGCCGGGGCCGTGGCCTGGCCGCGCGCTGAGCGTGCGAGCGTCCTTCGCTTGCCCCGCGCCGGAGCTCTCTAATCGCGCTCGCGCCGCGGCGGGCCTGCGCGCGGCGGTTCGCCCTGGCGCCGCCGCGCGGCGGCGAGCGCGGCCGACAGCCGCCGCTCGTCGGCGCCGATCTCGCGCGCGATGCGCCGCACCGCGCGGTCGGCGTGCCTGCGCAGCGAGACCGCGAGCACCCGGTACTCGAAGGCCAGGCGGGCCAGAAGCGGCGCGACCCCCGCCGCGTCCTCGCCGGCGGGCGCGAGCGGACGCAGCGTGCGGAAGGCGGCGAGGTGCGCCCGTGAGAGCCGATCGGCTGCCGTCCCCGCGGCCCGTGGCGTGGAGGCGTGGGCCAGGGACGCCCGGTCCGCACCGCGACGGCGGTTGAGGCCCGCGAGGACCGCCGGGAGTCGCTCGCGCAGCGCGGCGTCCGGACCGAGCGCCAGCGCCGAGGCCCCGACGAGCCGCAGCCCGTCGAGGGCGCGCGCGCACCGGTCGACCGTGCCGGGCGAGCGCGCGCACGCGACGGTCGCCGTGCCCGCCGTGGTCGGGGCGACGTAGACGTCCACCGGCCGCGACGGCCCGAGGACGTCCGCGTAGTGCCACATGCGCAGCGCCCCGTGGCGCTCGACGCGCGGCTGCCCCGCGCCGCCGCCGTTCCCGCGGGCGAGCGCCGCCGGCAGCAGCGACGCGTTCGCGGGCGCGAGCTCGGCGATCGTCAGCTCGGCGCCGGAGGTGCGCAGCGAGGCCGCCGGCCCACCGTCGAGGCCGGGAACCGGCCGCGCGCTCGCCGTCGGCATCCAGCCGCTCTCGGCGACGAGCCGCACGTGCCCGGCGGTGACGACGGCGGGACGCGGCGGCGGCGGCCCGGGCTCGCCGCCGCCCCCGCCGAACGCGACGGCGAGCAGGACCCCGAGGACGGCGGCCGCGACCGGAACGGCGAGGAGCAGGACCGCCGACCGGCGGCGGATCGCGCTCGGGCTCATCGTCACCCCGAGGAGCCGAAGCTGTTCGTCGGCGCCGGCGGCCCGGCGTTGTCGAAGTCGGGGTTCGCCGGTGGCGCGGGCTGCGGCCGGGGCCGCGCGGGCGCGGGCGCCGGTCGCGGCGCCGGAGTCGGGGCCGGCGCCCGGGCCGGGGACGGCGCCCGGGCCGGGGCCGGGGCCGCGGCCGCCCGCGGCGCCGAGGCAGAGGCGGCGCGCGGCGCGCGCTTCGCGGCGGCCGCCGGAGCCCGCGAGCGGGCGGCGGCGCGCGCCGGCGCAGCGACGCGCACGGCGGCGCGGGCTCGCCGGGCGGGGCGACGCCGCGCCGGCTGCTTGCGCACCCGCCGCGGCGCCGGGCCGGGAGCGTGCGCCGGCAGCCGGGAAGCGGGCGCGAGCGCGAGGTCGACCGCGGGCGACGGCGACCGCGGCGCGGGCGCGACGGCGGTGATCGTCCGGCCGCGGACGGGGGCCGTGGCGGCGCCTCCCGCGGCGCCGTCGCCCGCGGCGGCCGCTCCCCCGCCGCCCGCGACGGCGACGTAGCCGGCCGCGAACGCGCAGAGGGCCGAGATCGCCAGCAGCATCGCCGGCAGGAGGGCGCGCCGGGTCTTCACGAGGTCAGCGGGCAGGAGGCGGGCATTCTGCGGCCGGGCATCAAACACGCGTCCCGGCGCACCGGCGCGCGCCGCGCGCGGATCAGAAAGCTCGTGAACTTGCCGATCCGCGACCTCCGGGCAACGCGCACCTCGATGACGACGCCGGACGCGAGGTAGCGCTCGAAGGCGCGCAGCCGGGCCGGCGCTCGCAGCGGACCGAGCGCGCGGACGGGACAGCCGCGGCCCGAGCAGCGGGCGCGCACCGTCGCGCCTCGCCGCCCCGTCACGGAGAGCAGCGTGATCCGCGCGCCGCCGCGCGCATAGAAGCCGCGGATGCGCACGACCGGGAACGGCCGCAGGAACGCGGGCCGCGCCGCCGGCCGGCTCGCCGGCGGGATCGCCGCCACGGGTTGCGCCCGGATCGCGGGCGCCGCCGGCCCCGAGCTGTCGAAGGCGGACGCGCCGCCACCGGAGCCGGTCGACCCGCCCCCGGAGGGCGCCGGCGGCAAGGACGCCGGCGCGGTCACGACCGCCGTCGCCGGCGCGGTCGCGTCGGCCGTGCCCATGCTGTTCTGCAGATGGACGGCCGCCTCGAGCCGCTGGCCGAGATCCGCCGCTGACACGACGTAGCTCGCGGCGGTCGCCCCGGCGATCGGAGCGCACGCGCCGCCGCTCGGGCAGCGCCGCCACTGATAGGTCACCGTCACGGGCGGGTCGCCGGGATCGAGCACTCCTTGCGTCCACGTCGCCGCAACCGTGAGCGTCGACCCCACGGTCGGGCTGCCGAGGATGACCGGCGGCGCGGTGAAGCTCGGCACGGTGTGCGCGCGCGCGCCGGACGGGAGCGCGAGCAACGCGAGGACGACGACGGCGATGAACGCCGGCATCCGGTGCCGGCGGCGGGGGGCGAATGGGGTCACGGACTCCTCCTCGACGACCAAACGTGCCGTCGTGGCGATTTCCGTCACGGACGCGCGAAGATGTTCGACCGCTGACCGCGGCAGCGGACCCGGGACTCAGGCCAGCGACTCGGCGGGCTGCCGTATGACCGGGCGCTTGGCCGCCGCGGCCTCGTCCAGGCGGCGCACGGGCGTCGTGTACGGCGCGTTGCGCGCGATCTCGGGATCCTCGGCGCCCTCGGCCACGATCGCCGCCACCGCGTCGGCGAAGGCGTCGATCGTCTCGCGCGTCTCGGTCTCGGTCGGCTCGACGAGGAGCGCCTCGTCGACGAGGAGCGGGAAGTAGACGGTGGGCGGATGGAAGCCGTGGTCGAGCAGGCGCTTGGCGAGGTCGAGCGTCCTGAGGCCGAGCTCGCGCTTCATCGGCGCCCCGGACAGGACGAACTCGTGCATGCACAGCTCGCCGAAGGCGAGCGGAAGCCGGTCGGCGACGCCGAGCGAGCGCAGTCGTGCCACGAGGTAGTTCGCGTTGAGCACGGCGGTCTCCGAGGCGTCGCGGAGGCCCTCGGCGCCGAGCGAGCGGATGTACGCGTAGGAGCGCACGAAGGTCCCGAAGTTGCCCTGGAAGCCCCGGAGCTTGCCGATCGACTTGGGACGGTCCTCGTCGAGGTCGAAGGCCCCATCGTCGCCGCGGACGATCACCGGCCGCGGCAGGAACGGCGCGATGCGGTCGCTCACGGCGATCGGGCCCGCGCCGGGGCCGCCGCCGCCGTGGGGTTGCGTGAAGGACTTGTGCAGGTTGAAGTGCACGATGTCGAAGCCCATGTCGCCGGGGCGCGAGAGGCCCATGACCGCGTTGAGGTTCGCGCCGTCGTAGTAGAGCGTCGCGCCCACCCCGTGGACGATCGCCGCGATCTCCTCGATGTTGGCGTCGAAGAGCCCGAGCGTGTTCGGGTTGGTGAGCATCAGGCACGCGACGTCCTCGCTCGCCTTGGAGCGCAGGTCGTCGAGGTCGACGCCGCCCGCGTCGTTCGTGCCGACCTTGACGACCTCCAGGCCGGCCATCGTCACGGTCGCGGGATTCGTGCCGTGGGCCGTGTCGGGCGTGAGGACCTTCGTGCGGTGCTCGCCGCGGTCGGCGTGGTAGGCGCGCGTGAGCAGGACCCCGGCCAGCTCGCCGTGCGAGCCCGCGCTGGGCTGCAGCGAGACGTGCGGCAGGCCGGCGATCTCGGCGAGCGCGCGCTCCAGGCGCCACATGAGCTCGAGCGCACCCTGCGCGCGCGCCGGGTCCTGGAGCGGATGCAGGCGCGCGTGCCCGGGCAGGGCGGCGACGCGCTCGTGCAGGCGCGGGTTGTGCTTCATCGTGCACGAGCCCAGCGGATAGAAGCCCGAGTCCAGGTCGAAGTTGCGGCGCGAGAGGTTGACGTAATGCCGCACGAGCTCGGGCTCGGAGACCTCCGGCAGGCGCGCCGGCTCGGCCCGGCGCAGGCGCGCCGGCAGGAGCTGCTCGGGGTCGACCTGCGGTACGTCGAGCGCCGGCGCGCTGAACGCGCGGCGCCCGGGCGCGCCCTTCTCGAAGATCGTCGTCGCCCGGTCGCGCTGCATCGGCGTCGCGCCCGCGCCGCCGACCGGGGCCGCGTGCGCGGGCTCGTGGCCCTCGATGCCGGGGTCGCTGTGCAGGCGGTTGTCGTCGAGGGCGCTCATCGGGTGACGCCCGCGGTCGCGCGCTCGGCGGCGACGGCGGCGCCCACCACCTCGGCCAGGCGGTCGACGTCGGCCCGCGAGCGCTGCTCGGTCAGCGCGACCAGCAGGCCGTCGCCGTACTCGGGCAGCTCGCGCCCGAGCGCGAACCCGGGGTTGATCCCCTGGTCCTGGCAGCGCGCGACGACGCGGTCGACCGGCGCGTCGAGGCGCAGCGCGAACTCGCGCACGACCGGCTGGTCGTGCAGGGCGACGACGCCGTCGAGCGCGGTCAGGGCCTCGCGCGCGTAGTGCGTGCGCGCCAGCAGCAGCTCGCCGAGCTCGACGAGCCCGCGGCGCCCGAGCCAGCCCAGGTAGATCACGCCGGCCAGCGCGTTGAGCGCCTGGGCGGTGCAGATGTTCGAGGTCGCCTTCTCGCGCCGGATGTGCTGCTCGCGGGTCTGGAGCGTGAGCACGAAGCCGCGGCGGCCGTCCACGTCGCGCGTCTCGCCGGCGATGCGGCCGGGCATCCGGCGCAGGTAGGCGTCGGTCGCGGCGAAGAACCCGAACGAGGGCCCGCCGAAGTCCAGGCGGTTGCCGAGCGTCTGGCCCTCCCCCACGGCGACGTCGACGCCGCACTCGCCCGGGGGGCGGAGGATCCCGAGCGGGATCGGGTCGTAGGAGCCGATGACGACGGCCGGCGAGTCCTTGGCGGCCGCCGCGAGCGCCTCGGCGTCCTCGACCGCGCCGAGGAAGTTCGGCTGCTGGAAGACGACGGCGCCGGTCTCCTGGTCGATCGCCTCGGCCCACGCGCCGGCGTCCGTGGCGCCGTCGGCGAGGCCGACCTCGACGACCTCGTGGCCGTAGCCGGCGGCGAGCGTCGCCAGCGCGGCGCGCGCGTGCGGATGCACGCCGCGCGAGACGACGACCTTCGGCTTGCGGTTGGCGAGCTTGGCCAGGTAGGCGGCGGCGGCGACCGCGCTCGGCCCCTCGTAGACCGACGCGTTGGACACGGGCAGCGCCGTGAGCTCGCTGATCGCCGTCTGGAACTCGAACATCACCTGCAGGCCGCCCTGCGAGATCTCGGGCTGGTAGGGCGTGTACGGCGTCAGGAACTCCGAGCGCTCGAGGAGCATGTCGACGACCGCGGGCACGTAGTGGTCGTACATACCGGCCCCGAGGAACGTGAGCTCGTCCTCGGCCGACGTGTTGCGCGCGGCCAGGTCGCGCAGGTGGGCGAAGACCTCGTGCTCGGGCAGGCCCGCGGGCAGGTCGAGCGCGCGTCCGAGGCGCACGCCGGGAGGGACCTGGCGGTCGAAGAGCTCGGCCAGCGAGCCCACGCCGATCTCGGCCAGCATCGCGGCCAGGTCGTCGGCGGTGACGGAGGTGTAGGTGCTCACGGCTCAGGAGAGGGTGCTCGTGTAGGCGCCGGCGTCGAGCAGGCGGTCGGCCTCGCCGAGGTCCGACACGCGCACCCTCGCCATCCAGCCCTCGCCGTACGGATCCTCGTTGATCGCCTCCGGGCTGTCGCCCAGCGCGGTGTTGACCTCGACGATCTCGCCCGACAGCGGCGCGATGACGTCCGAGACCGCCTTGACCGACTCGACCTCGGCGTACGGCTCGCCGGCCGTCACGGACGAGCCGACCTCGGGCGGGTCGAAGAAGACGACCTCGCCGAGCGCGTCCTGCGCGTACCAGGTGATGCCGAACGTGGCGACGTCGTCGTCGATGCGCGCCCAGTCGTGCTCGGGGTGGTAGCGCAGGTCCTCGGGGTAGCTCGCGTCAGCCATCGCTCTCCTTGGAGTACAGGGGCTTGGAGGCGACCACGGCGCCCCGCCGCTTGCCTCGGACGTCGATCTCGAACTCGATGTCGGGCACCGCGCGCTCGGCGGACACGTAGGCCATGCCGATGCCGATCCCCAGGCAGGGCGAGAGCGTCCCGCTGGTGACCTCGCCGCCGCCGACGACGGCGTTGCCCTGGCGCGCGATGCCCGGGCCCGTGAGCCGGAACGGGACGAGCCGCTCGGAGGGTCCCTCGGCGCGGACCGCGCGGACGGCGTCGGAGCCGATGAACCCCGTGTCCTCCTTGCAGCACCAGCCGAGCCCGGCCTCGATCGGCCCGCGCTCCTCGCTGAGGTCGTTGCCGTAGAGGTGGTAGCAGACCTCGAGGCGCAGCGTGTCGCGGGCGGCGAGGCCGGCCGGCGCGGCGCCGCGTCGCACGAGCTGGTCCCACAGGCCGCCCGCGTGCGCGGGCTCGCAGAGCAGCTCGACCCCGTCCTCGCCCGTGTAGCCGGTGCCGCACACGAGCACGGGCTGGCCCAGCAGCCGCCGCTCGGCGACCGTGAAGCGGCCGGGCAGCGGCGCGTCCGCCAGCGCCTGGACGACCTCCCGCGCGCCCGGGCCCTGGACGGCGAGCATGGCCCAGCGCTCGTGCGCGTCGGTCACCTCGGCGTCGAAGCCGCCGGCGCGTGCGCGGAACCACGCGAGGTCCTTCTCGTGGTTGGCCGCGTTGGTCACGGTGAGGAAGCGATCGGCCCCCAGGCGGTAGCTGAAGAGGTCGTCGAGCACGCCGCCGTCGTCGCGGCACAGGACGCTGTACTGGGCGCCGCCGACCACGAGCTTGGCGACGTCGTTGGAGAGCAGGTGCTGCAGCAGCTCGCCCGCCTGGGCGCCGGAGGTCTCGATCTGGCCCATGTGCGACACGTCGAACATGCCGCAGGCCGTCCGCACCGAGAGGTGCTCGTCGCGGATCGATCCGTACTGGACGGGCATCTCCCAGCCCGCGAAGGGCACGAGCCGGGCGCCCGCAGCGACGTGACGGTCGTGCAGGGGGGTGCGCTTGAGGGCTTGGGAGGAGGGGGACGCCACCGCGGCCGGACACTAGCAACGCGGCGCCGGCGCTCCGTGCCCGCGAGGCGTCAGGAGTCCCGCGTGCGCTTGGACGGGTACGCGCGGCGCCATACCCGAGCACGAGGCGGTCCGCCCGCCGGCGCCTCAGCGGTCGCGCAGGAACGGCGGGATGTCGATCTCGTCGTCGGGGATCTCGAGCGAGGTGCGCTCGCGATCGCCGACGCGCGGCGAGCGGTCGCGACGGCGCGCGGAGTCGCGGGTCTCCTCGCGCGCCATGCGCGGGCGCGCGCGCCCGTGGTCGAAGCCCGTGGCGATGACCGTCACGCGGACCTCGTCGCCGATCTCCTCGTCGATGACCGAGCCGAAGATGATGTTCGCGTTGGCGTCGGCGGCGCCCTGGACGACCTCGGCCGCCTCGTTGATCTCGAAGAGCCCGATGTCGCGCCCGCCGGTGATGTTCAGGAGGATCCCGGTGGCGCCCTCGACGGACTCCTCGAGCAGCGGGCTCGCGATCGCCTGCTTGGCGGCCTCGACCGCGCGGCTCTCGCCGCCGGCCTGACCGATGCCCATGAGCGCCGAGCCGGCGTCGCTCATGATCGTGCGCACGTCGGCGAAGTCGAGGTTGATGAGGCCCGGGATCGTGATCAGGTCGGTGATCCCCTGCACGCCCTGGCGCAGGACGTTGTCGGCCTCGCGGAAGGCCTCGAGGATCGTCGTCCGCCGCTCGACGATGTTCAGCAGCTTCTCGTTCGGGATGACGATGAGGGTGTCGACGACCTCGCGCAGGCGCTGGATCCCGTCCTCGGCCTGGCGCATGCGCTGGGTGCCCTCGAACTCGAACGGCTTCGTGACGACGCCGACCGTCAGCGAGCCGATCTCGTTCTTGGCGATCTCCGCGATGACGGGCGCCGCGCCCGTGCCGGTGCCGCCGCCCTCGCCGGCCGTGACGAAGACCATGTCGGCGCCCTTGAGCGCCTCCTTGATGTCGTCGCGCGACTCCGCCGCGGCGGCGAACCCGGTCTCCGGGTTGGCGCCCGCGCCGAGCCCGTGCGTGAGCTCGTGGCCGATGTTGAGCTTGATGTCGGCGTCGCACATCTGCAGCGCCTGGGCGTCGGTGTTCGTCGCGATGAACTCCACGCCGCGCAGGCCCGCGTCGACCATGCGGTTGACTGCGTTCGTGCCCCCGCCGCCGACGCCGACGACCTTGATGACCGCGAGGTAGCTGCCGCTGCTCTCCATGTTGGTTCCGACCGACCTTCAAGTTAGCGTTGAGCGTTTCCGCGCTCCGGACGCCCTTCTCCCGAGGTGCACGGTAAGCACGGGCGTCGAGCCCTGTCAACGGCAGTCTAGGGCAGCAAGGTTCTTTGCAGAAGGCCAACGCTCGAGTTCGCGCCGAGTGTTTGCCGCTCGACGAGTCTCAAGCCAAGGTCGAGGGTGAGGTCATGGCGTCACGGCGCCGCCTGTCCCGAGCGCGCCCTGCGGCGGCTCGAGACCGCCCGCCGCGGGGCGCTCGGGGAGCCGAAGGTCGAGGTACTCGGCACCGGCCGAGGTCGGGTCGGCGAGCACGCGGGTGGCGGCGATCCACTTCGCGCGCAGGCGCTCGGCGCCGCCGAAGAAGAGCGCGGGCCCGTCTCGCAGCGGCACGGTCAGGCCCCGCGGCCCGGGCCCGACGCGGATGACCCGGGCTCGCAGGGCGCGGGGCGCCGACGCGAGCACCGCGACCTCGCGGGCGACGCTCGCGTCGCGGACGCGGTCTCCGGCGGGCGCGCTGCGCGCGCTCAGGAGCGGAAGCCCGGCGGCGTCGGCGTCGCGCACGACGGTGCCGTCGGCCGCCACTGGGACGCGCTCGCCGCCCGCGGCGATCGCCCCCACCGCGGTGCGCTCGCGAACCGTGATCCGCAGACCGTGGGGGAAGTCGGCCGTCGCGTGCACCGAGGCGACCCGGCCGAACGGCTCGACCGCCGTGCGCAGGACGCCCGGCCGGACGTGCAGGGTCGTCATGTCGCGCGCGGCGGCGTCGAGCGCCGCCCGCACGCGCGCGGCGTCCGAGCCGGTGGCACCCGTGACGGTGACGCGCTCGACGGCGACGAGCGGTGAGTCGCGCAGCCACAGCCAGCCGAGCGCCAGGAGCCCGGCGACGGCCGCGCCCGCCACGGCGACCCGGATCCACGCCCGTGGCAGGGGCAGGATCGGCAGCGGCGGCCCTCGCATGCTCCGAGGTTCGGCACGCGCGCGCCGTACCCTGCGCGAAACCGTGACCACGCCGCTGAGCGAGCTGACGACCCTGTGCCTGGGCGGCCCCGCCCGCCGGCTGCTCGAGGCCGCCACCGAGGACTCGGTCGTCGAGGCCGTGCTCGCCGCCGATCGGGGACACGAACCGCTGCTCGTGCTGGCCGGCGGCTCGAACGTCGTCGTGGCCGACGAAGGCTTCCCCGGCACGGTCGTGCGCGTGGCGACCCGCGGCGTGCGCCGCGCGGAGCTCGGCGGCGACCGGGTGCGGCTCGAGGTCCAGGCCGGCGAGCCGTGGGACCACCTCGTCGCCGCCTGCGTCGAGGAGGGCCTGGCCGGCGTCGAGGCGCTGGCGGGGATCCCCGGCTCGGTCGGCGCGACGCCGATTCAGAACGTCGGCGCCTACGGCCAGGAGGTCGCAGAGACGATCGCCTCCGTCCGGGTCCTCGACCGCTCGCGGGGCTCGATCGAGCGGCTCGCCGCCGACGCCTGCGGCTTCACCTACCGCTCGAGCGCGTTCAAGCGCACGCCCGGGCGCTGGGTCGTTCTCGCCGTGACCCTCGAGCTCGAGCGCCGCGGACGCTCGAGCCCGCTGCGCTACGGGGAGCTCGCGCGCGCGCTCGGGCTCGAGCCCGGGGAGCGTGCGCCGCTCGCCGCGGTCCGCGAGGCCGTGTTGGCCCTGCGCCGCGCGAAGGGCATGGTGCTCGACGCCGCCGATCCCGACTCGGTCAGCGCCGGCTCGTTCTTCACGAACCCCGTGCTCGACGGCGCGGCATGGGACGCGCTGCTCGCGCGCCTGCCCGGCGGCGCCCGCCCGCCGGCGTGGCCGGACGGCGACGGGCGCGTGAAGACCTCGGCCGCGTGGCTGATCGAGCGCGCCGGCTTCGCCCGCGGCCAGGGCCGCCCCAACGGCATCGCGATCTCCTCCAAGCACACGCTCGCGCTCACCAACCGCGGCGCGGGCACCACGAGCGAGCTCCTCGGCTTCGCCCGCGCGATGGCCGAGGGCGTGCGCGCCGCCTTCGGCGTCGAGCTCGTGCCCGAGCCCGTGCTCGTCGGCGCCAGCTGGCGCTAATGGGTCTTCTCGTGTCAAACGTTGCGAGGTGGCCCACTACGACCGTCCCGGGAGCGCCGTGCGGTCGAGCACGAGGTCGATGCCGGCCACGCGGCCGCCCGCGAAGCGGAGCCGCTGCGGGCGTTCAGGCGGGCGGCGCGGCGATGAGCGCGCGGCCGAGCGTGTCGACGTCGCCCGCGCCGAGCACGAGGCACAGGTCGCCGTCGCGCAGGAGCCCGGCTAGCACGCGCTCGGCGTCGGCGAACGTCGGCAGCCACAGGACCGGGCGGCCGGCGGCGGACTCGGCTGCGGCCTCGGCCACGAGCAGGCCGGTGACGCCGGGGAAGTCCTCGGCGCGCTCGCGGGCCGGGTAGACGTCGAGCACGCCGGCGACGTCGGCGGCCGCGAGCGCCGCCCCGAACGCGGCTGACAGGCGCTGGGTGCGCGAGTACAGGTGGGGCTGGAAGACCGCGACCACGCGGGCGGGCGCGAGCGTCCGGGCGGCGGCGATCGTCGCCGCGACCTCGGTCGGGTGGTGCGCGTAGTCGTCCACGATCCGCGCGCCCCCCGCCGTCGACCCGAGCGCCTGGAAGCGCCGGCCCGCCCCGGCGAAGTCCGCGAGCGCCCGCGCCGCCGCGCCCGGGTCCGCGCCGGCCAGCGCGCACGCCTCGAGCGCCGCGGCAGCGTTGCGGGCGTTGTGCGCGCCGGGCACCGCCAGGCGCACGTCACGCCCGCGCCAGGCGAAGCGCGAGCCCCCCGCCTCGAGCACGGGCTCGGGCGCGTCGAAGGGCTCAAACGGCGCGCCGTCGCGCAGCGCGACGACGTCGGGACGGTCCCAGAGCACCGCCTGGGGCGCGCGGGCGAGGAAGGCCCGGAAGAGCTCGCGCACCTCGGCCAGCGAGCCGAACGTCGCGTGGTGGTCGAGCTCGACGTTGGTGAGGACGGCGATCTCGGCGTCGAGGGCCAGCAGCGAGCGGTCGGACTCGTCGGCCTCAACGACGAGCCAATCGCCCTCGTCCCAGTCGGCGTTGTGCCCGGTCGTCGTCAGCGCGCCGCCGATGAGGTAGCTGGGGCGCTGACCGCAGCGCAGGAGCGCGTGGGCGGCCATCGCCGACGTCGTCGTCTTGCCGTGCGCGCCCGCGACGGCGATCGTCCGCTTGAGCGCGCTGAGCTCGGCCAGCAGGTCTGCGCGCGGGCGGTCGGGCAGCCCGCGCTCGCGGGCCGCGGCGCGCTCGGGGTTGGAGGCCGGCACCGCGCTCGAGAAGACGAGCTCGACGTCGTCGCCGGCCGGGAGCTGGGCGGCGTCGTGGCCGACGTGGACCGCGACGCCGAGCGCGCGCAGCGCGCCGAGCGCCGGCGCGTCGTCGCGATCGGAGCCCGAGACCGCCGCACCGAGCTGCGTCGCCACCCGCGCGTAACCGCTCATCCCCGCGCCGCCGAGGCCGACGAGGTGCAGCCGCCGGCCCGCCCACGGTCGTTCGTGCGCCATCGGACGCGAACGCTACTGCCCCGCAACCCGAGGGCCGGGCGCGCGTTGATGCCCACGATGAGGCCGGTCTCCCCGCACCGCTGGCGCGCGATCCCGACGATCCTGCTCGTGCTGGCGGCCCTCGCGCTCGGCGCCGTCAGCGCCCGGGCCGACGACGGCCCGGCTCGGGCGGGCGCCGCTCACGCCGCGCGCTGAGCGCCCGCGGCGAGGACCTCCTGCGCGATCTCGGCGGCCGCGCACGGGCGCGCGAGCGCGGCCGACGCCCGCGCCATCGCCTCCAGGCGGGCCGGGTCGGCGACCAGCGCGTCGACCTCGGCGCGCAGCCGTGCCGGCGTGAGCTCGGCGTCGGGCACGACCACCGCGGCCCCGTGCTCGGCCATCCAGCGGGCGTTGGCGGCCTGGTGGTCGGCGGCGGCATGCGGGTAGGGGACGAGGATCGCGGGGCGCCCGTGGGCGGCGATCTCGAAGATCGAGCCGCCGGCGCGGGCGACGCAGACCTCGGAGGCGAGCAGCGCCTCGCCGAAGCGCTCGAGGTATGAGCGCAGGTCGTAGCGCCCGCCCGGCGGGACCCGCGCGCGCAGCGCCTCGAGGTCGCGCGCCCCGGCGGCGTGCAGGACGCGGTAGGTGCCGTCCGCGAAGGCCGCGACCGCCGCCTCGTTGATCGAGCGCGCGCCGAGCGAGCCGCCGAAGACGAGCACGCAGGTGTCGCCGCCGGCGAGGCCGAAGCGCGCCCGGGCCGCCGCGCGGTCCGTGGCCGGAGGCGGGGCCGCGCGGCCCGTGACGCGGTAGCGCGGAGCCTCGCGCCCCGCGATCGGGAACGCCAGGCAGACCCGGCGCGCGCGCGGCGCGAGCAGGCGGTTGGTCAGGCCGAGGTGGCTGTCGGCCTCGGTGAGCACGAGCGGGACCCGTGCGGCCACGGCGGCGAGGCCGACCGGGCCCGCCACGTAGCCCCCGCCACCGAGCACCGCCGCCGGGCGCACGTCGCGGACGATCCGGCGCGCGGCGCCGACCGCCACCGCCGCCTTCAGCGCGGCGCGGGCCGCCCGCAGCGGGTTGGTGCGGCTGAGCCCCTCGACGGCGATCGGCCTGAGCTCGTAGCCGGCGGCGGGAACCAGCTCGCGCTCGGCGCGCTCGCCGCCGACGAAGACGACTTGGGCGCCCTCAGCCCGCAGCGCGTCGGCGACCGCCAGGGCCGGAACGACGTGCCCCGCGGTCCCGCCCGCGGCGATCAGGACGCTCGGCGCCATGGCCGCGGGATCCTGGCATGGCCCGCAGGTGGGCGCTCCCGCCACCCGCGATGTTGAGCAAGAGCCCCATGCCGGCGAGCAGGACGGTGAGGTTCGTCGAGCCGTAGGAGATGAACGGCAGCGGCACGCCGGTCAGCGGCGCGAGGCCGAGGACCGCGAAGGCGTTGAGGCACGCCTGGCTGAGGATCAGCGACGTGACGCCCGCGGCGACGAGCTTCGCGTACGGGCCCGCGGCCGCCTTGGCCACGCGCAGGCCGGCGTAGGCGACGAGGGCGTAGAGGGCGAGCACGCCGAGGACGCCGGCCACGCCGAGCTCCTCGCCGATGATGGCCAGGATGAAGTCGGTGTGGGCCTCGGGCAGGTAGAAGATCTTCTGCACCGACTGCCCCAACCCGCGGCCCATGAGCCCGCCCGAGCCGAGCGCGATCTGCCCCTGGACGGCCTGGAAGCCCGCCCCGCCCGCGTGCGCCCACGGGTCGACGAACGTCGTCAACCGCGCGCGCCGGTAGGGCTCGCTGACCGCGTAGAGCAGGACGACGGCGCCGGCGAGCGCAGCGCCGACGGCCAGGTAGCGCGGCGGCAGCCCGGCGACCACGAGCAGCGCGGTGATCGTGAAGGCGATGACGAGCGCGGTGCCGAGGTCGGGCTGGGAGGCGACGAGCAGCACCGCGGCGCCCGTGACGAACAGGAGCGGGGTCACGGCGCGCGGCGAGCGGATCCGCCCGGGCTTCTCGGCCAGGAGCTTGGCGGCGTAGAGGACGAGCGCGAGCTTCGCGAGCTCGGAGGGCTGGAACTGCAGCGGCCCGGCGCCCAGCCACCGCCGGGCGCCGTTGACCTCCACGCCGACCCCCGGCAGCTTCACGACGACGAGGCACGCGAAGGCGACGGCGAGCAGCGGCCCCGTGAGCGCCAGCACGACCTCTAGCCCGCGCCGGGCGATGACATGCATCGCGACTAGGCCCACGCCGCCGTAGACGAGATAGCGCACGAGGAACGTCGTGCCGTCGCCCTGGCCCTGCAGGAGCGTGCGCGCGCTCGAGGCGCTGTAGACCATGACCGCGCCGAGGGCGAGCAGGCAGAGGGTCGCGGTGAGGAGCAGGTTGTACTCGAGCGGGAGGCGCTCGGGCCCCGACCGGCGGCGAAGCCGGCGGTTGGTCGGTGCGGCGGCGCCCATCAGGGCCTGACTTCGCCCTCAGCGCACCAACTCCTTGAACGCGCGCCCGCGGGCCTCGAAGTCCTCGAACTGGTCGAAGGACGCGCAGGCCGGCGAGAGGAGCACGACCTCGCCGGTGCGCGCGGCGGCGCGAGCGGCGGCGACCGCCCGCGCGAGCGTCCCGCAGCGCTCGCCGCCCACGACCGCCGCGATGCGCTCGGCGTCCTCGCCGATGAGGTAGGCCCCGGCGCACCGCGCGCGCACCGGGTCGCGCAGCGGTACGAAGTCCTGGCCCTTGCCCCGCCCGCCGAGGATCAGGTGCACGGGGGCGTCGAAGGCGTCGAGCGCGACGAGCGTCGAGGCGACGTTCGTCGCCTTCGAGTCGTTGACGTAGAGCACGCCGCCGACCGTGGCGACCTCCTCGAGGCGGTGCTCGACGCCGGCGAAGCTGCGCAGCCCGGCCCGCACCGCGTCGAGCTCGACCCCGCGCGCGAGGCACGCGGCGGCGGCGGCCATCGCGTTCAGGCGGTTGTGGGCGCCGCGCAGGCCGAGCTCGGAGACCGCGAGCAGCGGGGTCTCGTCCCACCACAGCCAGCCGGCGCGCTCGCCGAGCTCCGCGCCGGGCCCAGCGCCGAAGAGGACCCGCCGCGCGCAGCCGCCGAGGTCCTCGACCCCGAGCCCGAGCGGCGCGACCGCGACGTCGTCGTTGCCCTGGCGGGCGAAGATCGCCAGCTTCGCCGCGACGTAGGCCGCGAACGTGCCGTGGCGGTCGAGGTGGTCGGGCGCAAGGTTGAGGAGCACGGCCGTCTCGGGGGCGAAGGCGTCGGCGTCCTCGAGCTGGAACGAGGAGACCTCGCAGACGACGGTCGCCGCGGGCGGCGTCACCCCGACGAGCGAGCTGAGCGCCGTCCCGACGTTGCCGGCGACGGCGACCTGGAGCCCGCCCTCGCGGTGGATATGCCCGATCAGCTCGGTCGTCGTGGTCTTGCCGTTCGTTCCGGTGACGGCGACGAACGCGTTGGGCAGCAGCCGCCAGGCGAGCTCGACCTCCCCGAGCACCGGGAGCCGTTGCCCGTGCGCGGCGGCAATCACGGGCGCCTCGCGCGGCACGCCCGGCGACTTGACCACCGCGCGGACGCCGCGCAGCGCCTCGGGCCCGTCGTCGCCCCGGCGGCGGTCGACCGCGCGCGCGTCCTCGCCCCGGGCGCGCAGGAGCTCGAGCGCAGCCCGCCCCGAGCGCGCGAGCCCGACGACCAGCCACGGGCCGCGGGGCAGTGGCGGGCGGGCGCTCACGTCACGGACTGCTGGTAGAGCGTGAAGCCGATCGCCGCGCACACCGCGGCCACGATCCAGAAGCGCAGGATGATCTTCGTCTCCGACCAGCCGAGGATCTCGAAGTGGTGGTGCACCGGCGCCATCAGGAAGACCCGCTTGCGGAAGGTCTGGAACGAGAAGACCTGGACGACGACGCTGAGGGCCTCGACGACGAAGATCCCGCCGAGGACGACGAGCAGCTCCTCGGTCTTCGTCATCACGGCGAGGCCGGCGATCGCGCCGCCGAGGCCGAGCGAGCCCGTGTCGCCCATGAAGATCGTGGCCGGGAACGCGTTGAACCAGAGAAAGCCCACGCTCGCCCCGACGAGGCACCCGCAGAGCAGCGCAAGGTCCTTCTGGCCGCTCGTGATGAACGTGATCCCGATGTAGGCGAGCATGACGATGGCCGCGCACCCGCCGGCGAGGCCGTCGAGGCCGTCGGTGAGGTTGACCGCGCTCGTCGTGCCCGCCACGACGAGGAAGATGAGCAGCGGGTAGAGCAGGCCGAGGTCGATCGTGGCGTCGACGACGCGCAGGCGGAGCGTGTCGGTCAGGCCGGCCTGGCGGGTGGCGATCCACCAGAGCCCGAGCGAGATCGCGATCGTCACCCCGAGCTTCGTGCGCGCCCGCAGCCCGAGCGAGCGCCGCCGGACGATCTTAACGTAGTCGTCGGCGAAGCCGAGCAGCGCGCACGCCATCGCCGCCCCGTAGACGCCGACCGCGCGCCAGTCGTAGTCGCTGAGCACAAGGAACGGGACCGAGATCGCGGTGAAGATGATGATCCCGCCCATCGTCGGCGTGCCGGCCTTCTCGTGGTGGCCCTCCGGGCCCTCCTCGCGGATGAACTGGCCGAACTCGCGGCCGCGCAGGAACTCGATGAAGCGCGGCGACAGGAAGATGCAGATGAGCAGGGCGGCCGTGCCGCCGATCAGGACCTCCCCCACGCCTCACCCGGCCTGCAGCGCCGCGGCCACGACCTCGAGGCCGACGCCGCGCGAGCCCTTGACGAGCACCGTGTCGCCCGGGCGCACGAGCGCCGGCACGCGCGCGGCCGCCGCGGCGGCGTCCGGGAGCGCCTGGACGCCGTCCCCGAAGCCGTCGGCAATCCGCTCGGCCCGCGGGCCGACGGCGACGAGCAGCTCGATCCCGGCGGCCCGCGCGTGGGCGCCGACCTCGGCGTGGAAGCGCGCCTCGTCGGGCCCGAGCTCGAGCATGTCCCCGAGCACGGCGACCCGGCGCCCGGACGCGGACGCGGCGAGATCGTCGAGGGCGGCGCGCATCGACATCGGGTTGGCGTTGTAGCAGTCGTTCACGACGACGATGCCGCCGGGGAGCTCGAGCCGCTGGCCGCGGAGGCTCGAGAGGACGACGTGCAGCTCGCCCTCGGGCTCGACCCCCAAAGCGCGCGCCGCGGCGAGCGCCGCGAGCGCGTTGCGGCGCATGTGCGCGCTCGTGAAGGGCAGCGAGAGCGCGTTCGGCAGCGCCTCGACGTCGCCGCCGGGTCCGAACGTGACCGTCGCCACATCGGGGCGGCGGTGGGGCCCGAGCAGCCGCTCGCCGGCGGGCACGACGGCGGTCCCGCCGGGCCGCAGCCCCGCGACGAGCTCGGCCTTGGCGGCGGCGATCGCCTCGATCGAGCCCATCAGCTCGAGGTGGACGGGCGCGATCGCCGTCAGCACCGCGACGTCGGGCTCGGCGATCGCCGCGAGCCGCGCGATCTGCCCCGGGCCGCGCATGCCCATCTCGAGCACGAGCGCCTCGGTGCCGGCGGGCGCCTCGAGCACCGTGAGCGGCAGGCCGATCTCGGTGTTGAGGTTCTCGCGGTTGGCGGCCGTGCGCAGCCGCTGGGCGAGCATCGCCTGCAGGACGTCCTTGGTGGAGGTCTTTCCGACCGAGCCGGTGATCCCGACGACGGGGCAGCCCAGCGCGCGGCGCCACGCGGTGGCGAGCCGGCCGAGGGCGGCGAGCGGGTCGGCGGCGGCGATGAGCACGCCGGCTGGGGCGCAGCGGGCGGCGTCGGCGTGCTCGGGCGCGACGAGGACGCCCCAGGCGCCGCCCGCGAGCGCCTGGGGCGCGAAGCGCCCGCCGTCGACGCGCTCGCCTGCAAGGCCCACGAAGAGGTCGCCGGGCCCCGCCGCGCGCGAGTCGATGACCGCGCGCGCGGGCCCCGCGCCCGCGCCCGCCGGCGTCACGAGCCGCCCGCCCGCGGCGCGCGCGACCTCGTCAGGCGACCACGCGCGCACGCAGGGCCTCCCGGGCGACCGCGACGTCGTCGAACGGGACCGTCACGCCCCCCGCGAGCTCCTGGTAGGTCTCGTGGCCCTTCCCGGCCACGACGACGACGTCGCCGGGCCGCGCGGCCGCGACCGCTTGCCCGATCGCCTCGCGACGGTCGACCACGAGCTCGAGCGCCTCGGCGCCGGCGGCGCCGGCGGCGAGCTGGGCGATGATCGCCTCGGGATCCTCCGAGCGCGGGTTGTCGGAGGTCAGGATGACGTGCTCGGCGCGCTCGGCGGCGACCCGGCCCATGAGCGGGCGCTTCGCGCGGTCGCGGTCGCCGCCCGCCCCGACGACGACGACGAGCCGGCCGTCGGCCATCGTCCGGGCGGTGCGCAGGACGGCGTCGAGCGCGTCGGGCTTGTGGGCGTAGTCGACGAAGAGCGCGAACGGCTGGCCCTCGTCGACGGGCTCGAAGCGCCCGGGCACGCGGGGCGCGCGCGGGAGCGCGGCCGCGATCGTCGCGTCGTCGACGCCGAGCGCGCGGGCCGCGGCCACGGCACCGAGCGCGTTGAGGACGTTGAAGCGCCCGGGCAGCGCCGTGCGCAGCTCGAGGCCGCCGACGCGAAAGCGCGAGCCCGCGGGCGTGAGCTCGAGCACCTCGGCGCGCAGCTGCGCCTCGGGGCTCTCCAGCCCGATCCGGAGCGCGTCGGGGTGCTCGCGCGCCAGCCGCGTCCCCCACGGGTCGTCGACGTTGACGATCGCGGTCGCCGGCCCCGCCTCGAACAGCCGGCGCTTGGCCAGGAAGTAGTCCTCGAGATCGGCGTGGAAGTCCAGGTGCTCGGGCGTGAGGTTCGTGAACACGGCCACGGTCCAGTGGATCGCGTCGGCGCGGCGCAGGGCGAGCGCGTGGCTGGAGACCTCCATTACGACGGCCTCGTCGCCGGCGGCGAGCATCTCGGCGAACGTGCGCTGCAGGTCGACGGCCTCGGGTGTCGTGCGCGCGGCGGGGCGCTCCCGGCCGCCGACGATCGCCGACACCGTGCCCAGCAGCCCGGTCGGCCGCCCGCCGGCCTGCAGCAGCGCCCGCAGCAGGTAGGCCGACGTCGTCTTGCCGCTCGTCCCCGTGATGCCGGCCGTGACGAGCCGCGCGGTCGGGTCGCCGGCCAGCCGCGCGGCCGCCGGGGCCATCGCGGCGCGCACGTCGGCGACCACGACCTCCGGTACCCCGAGCCCGAGCCGGCGCTCGACCACGAGCGCCACCGCTCCGCGCGCGATCGCGTCGGGCGCGAAGTCGTGCCCGTCGCGGGTGAAGCCGGGCACGCAGAAGAACAGCGTCCCGGGCCGCACGTCGCGGTTGTCGTAGGCGAGCGCCGTCACCTGCACCGGCGGCGCGTCGAGGCCCATGACGTCGGCCAGGAGCATCGAGGGCAGGCTACTGCCAGCTCAATCGAGCTCGCGCTCCAGACCGCCGGCCAGCCGCAGCGCGAGCGCGAGCAGCGTCAGCGTCGGGTTGCCCCAGCCTCCGGTCGGGAAGACGCTCGAGCTCGCGAGGTACAGGTTGTCGACGCCGTGGACGCGCAGGTCGCGGTCGACGACGCCGGCGGCCGGATCGTCGGCCATGCGGGTCGCGCCGACGTGGTGACAGCCCCCGGCGAGCCGGCCGGACAGCTCCGTGGGATCGCCGTCACGCGGGAGGTCGCTCAGGTCGAGGTGGCCGAACCCGTGGGCCCGCAGATCGGCGTCGACCCGCCGCGCGAAGACGTCGATCGTGTGCAGCTCGGGCTCGCCCACCCGCCAGTCCACCACGCCGCGGGGCACGCCGAGGGCGTCGGGCCGGTCGCCGAGCATGACGCGGCTCTCGGGACGCGGCGCGTTCTCGACCTGGACGCAGAAGAACGACGGCCCCGAGCCCTCGGACGCCTTGCGCCCGGACAGGGCGGCGCCGGAGGCCGCCCGCGCGAGCTGCACCGGATGGGCCAGCACGCCCCCGGCGTGCGCGGCGGCGCTGCGCGCGTGACCCTCGCGCACCGCCTTGGCGAGCGCCCGGCCGGAGCGCACCGCGTCGTTGGCGTCGACGTCGTAGGTCACGTCGCCGCCGACGTTCAGGATCCGCTCGGCGCGCTGGAGGGGCTCGCCGGCCGTGAGCTTGACGAGCAGGCGCACGCCCTTCAGGCGCCGGCTCTGGAACTGCCGCGCGACCCGTCTGCGGCTCGCGGTCACGATCGGGACGTTGACGTGCGGGTGCTCCTGGAAGCAGCGCCCGACGAGGTCGTGCGCGTTGCCGACGCCGCGGGGATCGACGCGGTCGGAGGCCAGGAGCAGCCGCGGGGTCTCGATCCCGCCGCAGCAGACGACATAGCGGCGCGCGCGCACCCGCAGGCGCTGACCGCCGAGCGAGCGCGCGTCCAGCGCCCCGACCTGCGCGCCGTCGCGAGAGGTGACGATCTGCGTCGCGTTCGCGTGCAGCACGATCGTCACGTTGCCGGCGCGCGCGAGGCTCTCCCGATGCGTCCGGGCGAGGTTCGGGGCTGGGCTGAAGCTCGAGAACGCGGCCGTGAGGCCGTCCAGGACCGGGGGCTGCGGAAGCCTCGCCGGCCAGCCGTCGTCGCCGGGCGGGAGCTCGGGCAGCGCCAGGACGCGCCTGGCGCGCGGCAGGTAGGGCGCGATCTCGGCGGGTGCGAGCGGCCATCCGCTGCCGGGCACCCACTCGCGGGCGGCGAAGACGGTGTCGTCGAACGTCAGCGCCTGGCCCGCCCACATCGTCGTCGAGCCGCCGAAGATCCGCGCGCGACCGTCGAGCGCGCTCGAGCAACGCACGCCGCGCAGGTCGCTTGCCAGGAGCGCCTCGGTCTCGGCCTCGCGGCGCTCGCCTCCGCTCTCGAGGACGACCACGCGGTGACGGCCGCCGGCGAACGCCAGCGCGATCGCGATCCCGACCGCCCCCGCGCCGACGAGGCAGAGGTCGGTCTCGAGCTCGGCCGGGATGCGGGTGTTCTCGAGGTCGAGGATCATCGGCCCACGGCGACCTTCACGGCGCAGCTCGACGCACGCAAGGCCCGGGCAACAACTGCACGGCTGCTTGCGCCCTCGTCGTCGCTACTGCGGCGCGATGCGCAGGTAGGGGAGCGCGAACGAGGCGATCTGCCCGAAGGCCGGGGCGGCCACCACGCCGCCGTAGATCGCGCCCCGGGGCTCGTCGACCACGACGCCGATCAGGAGCTTCGGCGCGCGGGCGGGGACCATGCCGAAGAACGAGGCGATGTAGCGCGAGTGCGAATACTCGCCCGTCGCGGGTTCGATCTTGTTCGCCGTGCCGGTCTTGCCCGCGAGCGCGTAGTGCGGGATCGAGACCTCGCTGGCCGTGCCGCCCGGCGCGAACGCGCCCTCGAGCATCTGGCGCAGCTGCGCGGCTGTGCGCGCCGAGATGATCCGCCGCCCGCGCGGCACGGCGGTCCGCCGCCCGCCGACGCGGCGGACGACGTGCGGGGGGCGCAGGATGCCGCCGTTGGCGATCGCGGCGTAGGCCTGGGCCATCTGCAGCGACGTGACCGAGATCCCCTGGCCGATCGGCATGTTGCCCATCGACGAGCCCGAGTAGCGCGCCAGCGGCAGCACGAGGCCGCGCTCCTCCCCGGGCAGGTCGACGCCGGTCGGCTTGCCGAAGCCGAAGCGGCGCACCCAGCGGTCGAAGCGCCGCGCGCCCATCCCGAGGCCGATCTTGATCGCGCCGATGTTGCTCGACTGGGCGAGGATCTGCGCCGTCGTCAGGCGGACCGCGCCGCGCGCGTGCGATTCGCCGATCGTGCGGTCCGCGACCTGGATCTGCGGCGGCAGGTCGAACGTCGTCTGCGGCGTGACCTCGCCGTCCTGCAGCGCGCCCGCCACCGTGAAGGCCTTGAACGTCGAGCCCGGCTCGTAGGTGAAGCCGACCGCGCGGTCCTGGGTCGCGTAGGCGGGCGCGGTCCACGGCTTGTTGGCGTCGACGCGCGGCCAGCTCGCCAGCGCCAGCAGCTCGCCCGTCGCCGGGTTCATCACGACCGCGGTCGCGCCCTTGGGCTGGTAGGTCCGCCCGACGTCGGCGAGGACCTGCTCCACCTTGTCCTGGATGCCGGCGTCGATCGTGAGCGCGAGGTTCGTGCCCGCACGCGAGGGCGTCGTGTCGCGAACCTTGATCGACTGGCCGAGGGCGTCCTTGACGAGGCTGCGCCGTCCGTCCTCGCCGCGCAGGCGCCGGTCCTCGGCGTACTCGAGGCCCGTGAGGCCCGCGCCGTCGGTGCCCACCGAGCCGAGCAGCTGCGAGGCGAGCGCGTTGCGGGGGTAGACGCGAGCGTGGCCCGGCGCGAGGGCGATCCCCTCGAGACCCAGGCGCCGCACGGCTTCGGCGCGATCGCCCGGAAGCTCGCGGGCGAGGTAGACGAAGCCGGTGTCGCGACGCGCGAGCCGCTTGACGAGCTCCTGGGCCGGCCGGCGCAGGAGCGGCGCGAGGCGCTGCGCGGCGCGCACCGGGTCCTTGACCAGGTACGGCGTGGCCGAGACGTCCGACGCGGGCTCTGAGACCGCGAGCTCGACGCCGCGGCGGTCGAGGATGCTGCCACGCTCGGCTGGCAGCGCGGTGCTCGTGACCTGCTGGGAGGCGGCGGCCCCGGCCAGCGACGAGCGCTTCACGACGCCGAGCCAGAGCGCGCGGGCGCCCCCGAGCAGGAGCAGCGTCAGGAAGGCCGCGAAGAGGAGGCCGATCCGACGCTCGATGAGCGCCATCAACCGGTCCCCTGCACGGTCGTCGTCGCCGTCGAGGAGGCCGTAGCCGGCGCGGTCGGGGCCGACGCGGCCGTCGTCCCCGGCGCCGGCGTGTGCGTCGTCGGCGCGGCCGTGGTCGGCGTCGGTGTCGTGGGCGCGGACTGGGTCGCGGCGGTCGCGGCCGGCGTGGCGGCGGTCGTCGCCGGCGTGGCGGCGCCCGTCGCCGGCGTGGCGGCGCCCGTCGCCGGCGTGGCGGCGCCCGTCGCCTGCGCGGCGGCGCCCGTCGCCTGCGTAGCCGTCGTCGCCGGCGCGGTGGCGCTCGTCGCCGGGGCGGCCGTCGTCGTGGCTGGCGCGGCGGTGGTCGTGGACGGCGCGGCGGTCACGGCCGCCGGCGTCGGCGATGGTGCCCTGATCGCGGCCGCCGCGCGGCGCGCGTCGGCCTCGCGCGCGTCGAGGAACCGCACGTCGCCCGCGGCCGGCATCACCATCCCGAGACCCGCGGCCGTCGCCTGGACGCGCCGCCCGGAGTCGAGCTCGGAGATCGAGGCGCGCAGCGTGGCGTTCTGGCGCTCGAGGGTGTCCGCGCCCGACACGGCCCGGCTGATCCCGGCGTTGAGCTTGAGCAGCGAGACCTGCATGAAGACGACGCCCATGAGCGCGACCGCCACCAGGGCGATCCACGCCCGCCCGCGCACGAGGCGATCGAGGACGCGCGCGTCGCCGACCCGCCTCGCGGTGCGCGCGAGGCGCGGGGCGAGCGGGCGCGCGTGGGCGCAGCCCGAGCGCCGTCGCGGGACGGCGGGCGCCGGGCGCCGGCCCGGGAGCGTGCGGGCGGGGGCGGCCGTGGCCGCGGCGGGCGGGGTCATCCGTGGCCCTCCTCGAGCTTGCGCGCGGCGCGCAGCCGGGCCGAGCGCGCGCGGGGGTTGGCGTCGATCTCTCCCGGAGTCGGCACGACGCCGCCGCGGGCGAGCAGCTCGGCCTCGGGCTCGCGGCCGCAGGCGCAGACCGGCAACTGCGGCGGGCAGATGCACCCCTGCGCCCGGGCCGCGAGGAAGCGCTTCACGCGGCGGTCTTCGAGCGAGTGGAACGTTATCCCTGCAAATCGACCATTCGGGCGCAGAAGCGCCCAGGCCAGCGGCAGCGCCGCGTCGAGCTGGGCGAGCTCGTCGTTGACCGCGATCCGGATCGCCTGGAACGTCCGTCGGGCCGGGTGGCCGGCCGCGAAACGGGCGGGCGTCGGGATCGCGCCGGTCACGACGTCGACGAGCTGGGTGGTCGTCTGCAGCGGGGCCCGCCGCCGTGCGCGGGCGATCGCGCGCGCGATCTGGCGTGCGTAGCGCTCCTCGCCGAAGTCGCGCAGGAGCGTGGCCAGGCGACGCTCCTCCCAGCCGTTGACGATCTCGGCGGCCGTGAGCTCGTCGTCGGGGTCCATGCGCATGTCCAGCGGCGCGTCGTAGGCGTAGGAGAAGCCGCGCTCGCGGGTGTCGACCTGCATCGACGACATGCCCAGGTCCATGACGACGAGATCCGCCCGGACGCCCTCGTAGTCGAGCTCGGCGAGCGCCTGCGCGAAGGGCGCGCGCACGAAGCGCGTGCGACAGGCGACCTCGTCCGCGAGCCGCGCGAAGCGCTCTTCGGCCACGGGATCGCGGTCGATGCCGACGAGCAGCCCCTCGGGCCCGAGGCGGCCGGCCACGAGCCGCGCGTGCCCGGCACCGCCGACCGTGCAGTCGACGGCCACCTCCCCGGGACGGGGGTCGACCAGGTCGACGAGCTCGCCGGCCAGGACCGGGACGTGCGCGGACATGTCAAGCAGGATGGCCAAGTCCGGCGGTGATCTCGGAGACGTCGTCGGAGAGCGCGGCGTTGTACTCGGCCCAGGCGCGGCGGTCCCAGACCTCGAGGCAGTCGCCGGCGCCGGTCACGACGACCTCCTTGCGCAGGCCGCCGTGCTCGAGCAGGAACGCCGGCACCATGACGCGCCCGGCCGCGTCGAGCTCGGCGTCCAGCGAGTTGGCGCTGAAGAAGCGGGTGAGCTTGCGCGACTGCTCGGAGAGCCGGTGGGCGTCCTGCAGGGCGGCCCCGGTATAGCGCTCGAAGGCCGGTGGGGTCCAGAGCTGCACGCAGCGCTCGATGCCCTTGGCGAGGACGACGCCCTGGGCGAGCTCGGCCCGGAACTTCGCCGGCACCGTGAGTCGGTTCTTCGCATCGAGGGTGTAGTCGAAGGTGCCGCGGAAGGCCATGGAGATCGCTCGGGGCCCTGATGCGAAGGACGCGGACCGAGGTGGAGGAGTGGGAGGAGCCCCTCCACCCCGGTCCGCGTGACGCGACTTCTACCCCACTTCCTCCCACAACGCAACCCAATTTGCAATCAGTCTCCCACGAAGCCGTCCGGACGACACCCGCCGGCCGCCAAACGCCCGGCGCAGCGCGCGCTTGCGGCCTCCAGAGCGGCGGGGCCCGAACGGCCCCGCGAGCGCAACGAGCGATGCACCGCCCCGCGCTGCACGGGCGCTTGCAGCAGGCGGCGGGTTCCGTCCGCCGCGTGTGTCAGAGCAGGGCGCCCGCGAGCGCCGCGCCGACGACGAGCATCACCGCCGGGACGAGGAGCAGGGCCACGACGAGCTGGATCTTCGGCGCCGCCCGTGCGGCGCGCTCACGCAAGCGCTGGGCGCGGCGCGCTCGCGCGTCGGTCGCCAGCGCGGCGAGCGCGGGGCGCAGCGGCGCCCCGTGGCGCTCCGTGCGCTCGAGCGCGGTCACGAGCCGGCCGACGTCGGCGACCGGGCAGCGCGCCTCGAGCGTCGCGAGGGCCTCGGCGCGCGGAAGGCCGAGCTCGATGCGCGCGGCCGCGGCCCGCAGCTCGGCGGCGAGCGGGCCGTGCCGACGGCCGGCCGACCTCTCCGAGCGCGCGCGCCGGGGCGAGGCCTGCGCCGACCGCCACCTCGAGGAGCTCGAGCACGGCGGGCAGCTCAGCGGCCATCCCGCGGGCGCGCCGGCACGCGCGCCGGCGCAGGACGAGGTCGGGCGCCAGGAAGCCGGCCACCGGAGCGGCCAGCGCCGCGACGGGCCCGAGCCGGCCCGGGAGCGCCGTGGCGGGCGCCACCGCCGCGAGCAGCGCGACGAGCGCGGCGCCGGCCTTCACGGCCATGACGTCGGCCACGCCCACCGAGGCCGGTAGGCCGGCGGCCTGCGCGCGCCGGGCGAGATCGGCCGGCGGGCTCGGCAGCCCGAGCCGATGACCGAGCGCCGCCAGCGCCGCCGTCGGCCCGATCCGTCCGGCGCGCCCCCGGTCCGCTCGCGCGGCCGCGGCGACGCCCGCCAGCTCGACGACCGCCATGGCGGCGAGCGTCGCGGCCAGCGGCGCGAGGAGCAGCGCGCGGCTCACGCCGGCTCCGGGCGCGCGAGGCGGCGGATGACGGCGAACGCGGCGACCTGGCAGGCCAACGCCACCGCGAGCGCGAGCGCCGCGAGCGGCCGGGCGAGCAGCGACCGCACGTAGCCGGGGCTCGCGAGCTCGGCGAGCAGCGCGGTGCCGACGGGCAGCAGCGTCACGAGCCAGGCGGTGAAGCGTGCCTGCGCGCTCGCCGTGCGCGCGTCCGCGTCGACCCGCGCGGCCTCTTCCTGCGCGGCGGCCGTCGCGCGCAGAAGCCCGGAAAGGTCGCCGCCCGCGTCGCGCTGGAGCAGGATCGCGGCCACGATCGTGTCCCAGGCGGGGTGGGCCGCGCGCCGGCGCAGGGCCTCCAGCACCGCCTCCGTGGGCTCGCCGAGCGCAAGCGCCCGCGCGGCGGCGCACAGCTCGGCCTCGGCCGCCCCGCCGACGCGTCCGCGGGCGGCGACCGCCACCGACCCGCGGATCGCGTGGCCGCCGGCGAGCGCGTCGGCCATCGCCCGCGCCGCGGCGGGGGCGCCGGCGGCGAGCTCCGCCCGCCAACGCTCGCGACGCGCGCGCACCGCGCGGCGCACGAGCCAGGGGCCGGCCGCCGCGCACACCACCCCCGCGAGCGCGCCGGCGACGAGCCAGCCCGCCGCGAGCAGCGTCGCCGCGCCCACGACCGCCAGTCGCCGACGCTCGGGAGCGGTGGGCGCACGCCCCTCACGGCCGGCGGCCAGCAGCGGCGCGAGCAGCCGGGCGGCGGCCCGGGCGAGCGCGACGCGCTCGATCGCCCCGAGCGCCTCCCAGGCTCCGGCGACCGCGAGCGCCCCGGCGAGCGCCGCGAGCAGCGCCGAGCCGCTCACGCCGCCTCCGCGGCGCCGGCGCCCGCCGCGCCGAGGCGCTCGGCGAGTGCGGGCGAGAGCGGCAGGCGCCAGCGGGCGCGCCCGGAGCGGTCGACGTAGAGCTCGCGCGTCGCCGGCCCGCCCGCGACGCGCACCACCTCGCTCACCGCCACGACGCGCCGGGTCCCGTCGCTCAGCCGCGCCTGCTGCACGACGAGGTCGATCGCGCTCGCCACCTGCTCGCGGACGGCCGCGTGCGGCAGGCCGACGTCAGCCATGAGCGCGAGGGTCTCCAGGCGCCGGAGCGCCTCCTCGGGCGAGCCGGCGTGGACGGTGGACAGCGAGCCATCGTGGCCCGTCGTCATCGCCTGGAGCATGTCGAGGGCCTCCGGCCCGCGGACCTCGCCGACGACGATGCGGTCGGGCCGCATGCGCAGCGCGTTGCGCACGAGCCGACGGATCGTCACCTCGCCACGGCCCTCGACGCTCGGCGGCCGCGCCTCCAGGCGGACGACGTGGGGCCGGCGCAGGCGCAGCTCCGCGGTGTCCTCGATCGTCACGATCCGCTCGCCGGCCGGCACGAACGAGCTCAGGACGTTCAGCGTCGTAGTCTTCCCCGACCCGGTGCCGCCGCTGACGAGCACGCTCAGGCGCGCGCGGACCGCGGCGGCCAGGAGGTCGCGCACCGCCGGCGGCCAGGTGCCGCCGGCGACGAGGTCGTCGGCGCCGATGCCACGCGGGCGAAAGCGGCGGATCGTCAGCACCGGGCCGTCGAGGGCCAGCGGCGCGATCACGACGTTCACGCGCGAGCCGTCGGGCAGGCGTAGTATTGGAGCATGGCTTCTACCCCCACATACGACTCCCTCGTCCGCATCTCCCGCGTCAACGGACGCCAGGCCGACGGGTCGCTCATGAGCGACGGCCAGCAGCGCGACAGCAACGAGCACGCCATCCGCTCCAACGGCGGGCGGATCGGCAGGACGTTCGAGGCGCTCAACGAGAGCGGGCACTCGATCTTCACCGGGGCGAAGTGGGCCGAGGCGCTCGAGCGCGTCAAGCGTGGCGAGAGCAGCGGCGTGGCCGTCGCCTACCACGACCGTCTCGGGCGCAACACGCCCGGGGCGTACGCGTTCGCGGCGGCGATGCACCGCGCCGGCGGCGTGTTGATCGTCAACGGGCGTGTCCTGGACCCCGACGATCCGCAGGACAAGGCGATGTTCGGGATGGCGATGATTCAGGCCGAGATGGGCTACGACGTCGCTCGCCAACGCTCGCTGCGCACCCTCGAGCGCGTCCACGAGCGCGCCATCACGAACATGGTCCCGGTCGGCTACCGACGCAACCGCCTCCAGGACGGGACGCTCGAGCTCATGGGCGAGGACTGCAAGCGGCTCGTGCCCGACCCTGACCGGGCGCCGGTCGTGCGGAGGATCTTCGCGATGCGCGCCGCGGGTGAACGCTGGCCGGCCGTGCAGGCGTGGTTGGCGGCCGAGGGGATCCCGAGCCCGACGGGGAAGCCAATGTGGGCGCTGAGCACGCTGAGCACCCTCGTGCGCAACCGCTGCTACATCGGCGAGGTCGATGTCGGCGGCCACGTGACCGTCGGCGCCCACGAACCGCTCGTGACGGAAGAGGTCTTCGACCGGGCGCAGCCCGGCTCCGGTGTCGTGCGGACCGGCCGCAACCTCGCGGGTGTCGCCGGCGGCCTGATCGTGTGCGAGTCGTGCGGGCGGCCGTTGAGCGTCGGTGGGCGCGGCACCGGCCGGTCCACCTTCTACGCCTGTAGGCGTACCTCGAGCGGCGGGCGCTGCCCGCGCCCCGTCATGGCCGAGCAGGTGCCGATCGACGAGGCCGTTGACGGCGTGCTGCGCGAACTGGCCGAGAAGGGTCTGGACGTCGAGGCCGTGCAGGCGCGCCACGAGCTCGACGAGGCACAAGAGCGTCTGGCCGCCGCCGAGTACGACCGCAACCAGTTCCTTGCCGGCACCGCCGGGCTGCCCGCCGACGTCATCGCCAAGCGCGCCGGCGAGCTCCAGGCGGCCGCCGCGCAAGCCGCGCAGGCCGTGGGCGCCGCGCAGGACGCGACGACCGGCGTAACGGGCTTCCCGGCGAGCGGATGCGAGTGGGACGCGCTCGACCTGCCCGCCAAGCGCGCCGCGGCTCACGCGGTCATCGAGCGGATCGTGCTCGCGCCGTTCGAGGGCGGGGCGAAGCGCTGGTCAGTCCCGGCGAACCGGATCACCTTCGTCTGGCGGTGAGCCATCCGCGTCGGCATCGGTGCGGCGGCGCACGACGAAGTCGAAGGCGGGGAAGCACCGGCGCAAACCGCGCTCGATCGCTCGCGCGAACGCCTCGAGCGCCTGCGGGCTCGGTCCGTTGCCCGTCATAGCCGCTCCGGGTCGGCATGCAGCCGCGAGCGCCAGAAGTCATCCTGCTGGCGGCGAGCCGCGGCGAGCTGGTTGCGTGCCACTAGACGTCGCTGCGCGCGATCGAGCCCATCGAGCAGCCGCGAGGACGCGGCGCGGACCGTGCGCGCCGCGAGCACAGCGCGCCGGCCGGAGGCGATCAGGTCACGGCACTCGGCGCACGCGCGCCAGTCCGGGTCAGCGAACCACATGCTCGCCTCGAACGTCCCGCCGCGGATGTTCGTGCCCGCGTGCCGCGTGACGACGGGACGCGCGCGGTACACCCACATCGAAGGCGCGCCGCAGAAGTCGCAGGGGGCTCTCACTTACAGCCCCGCCCCGTTGCGCGCGGGCGGGGTGCGCATCCACTCCGGCTTCTCCGAGTCCGGGATCAGCGGCGCCAGCGGCGGCGGGGGGACGCTGGGGTCACGGTAGACCGGTCTCCCCGCGACGTTGTAGTCGCGCTCGAACCGTCCGCCGCGGCGCAGCGCGCCATCCAGCCCTTGGCTACTGATCCCCGCGTCGCGGACGGCTCTCGCGAGCTCCCGGCGCTCGTGCGGTCGTCCGTCCGCAAGCACGCCGGCGACCACCCGGCGAGCCCTCTCGCTGTTGCTCTCAGACACACCCTCCGCATCCGACGTATAGGTGCGGAGGGTGTGTTCGGGCGGGCTCCCAGACACACCCTCCGCATCCGACGTATAGGTGCGGAGGGTGTGTTCGGGCGGGCTCCCAGACACACCCTCCGCACCCGACGTATAGGTGCGGAGGGTGTGTTCGGATGCCGCGCGGAACACGGCCAGCGCAGCGCCCGAGGGGTACCCCCCCTCATCGTCGCTGCGAGCCGTCACGCGCAGCCCGTCGATCTCGATCGTCACCTCGTTCATGGCCTCACCCTCCAGTAGCTCTCTCTGCCTCGCTGTTCGCGCTCGATGCCGGGCAAGGCCGAGTAGACGCGCTCGAACGTTGCCCACCCGACGCCCTCGG
>CAWDMB010000009.1:137500-163741 GCA_963803375.1 uncultured Actinomycetes bacterium
AAAAAAAGAAGAAAAAAAAAAAAAAAAAAAAGAGAAAGAGAGAAAGAAAAGAAAAAAAAAAGAAAAAGAAAGAGAGAGAGAAGAGAAAAATAAGAAGAAGAGAGAATGAGAGAGAAAAAAAGAGAAGAAAAGAAAAGAGAAGAAAAAGAGAGAAAAAAAAGAAAAAAGAGAAGAGATAAAAAGAGAAGAGATAAGAATATAAGAAAGAGAAAAAAGAAAGAAAAAAGATATAAAAAAGAGACTCCCGAGAAATCGAGCCGATAACAGAGAAAAAAAGAGAGAAAAGAAGAAGAAAAGAAAGAAAAGAAAGAAGAAGAGAAAGAGAAAGAGAAAGAAAGATGAAAAGATGAGATAGAGAAAAGAAACGATAAGACAATAGACAAGATAAGATGCGACGACGACTAAGAGATAGAGACTAAGCCCAAGCCCTAACTAAGCCCAATACCAAAACAAACCAAGCCACTAAAAACTAGCAACTAAAAAAAAAAAAAGAAAAAAGAGAAGAGAGCGCCACGCTAAAAAAAACACCGAAAAAAAGAAAAAAAAGAGAAAACGATACGCCACGACAAGAAAAAAGAGAAAAAACAAAGAAAAAAAAGAGAAAAAGACTACCAAAAGAAAAAAAAAGAAAGTGAAAAACGAAAAAAGAGAAAGAAAAAGAAAAAGAGAAAAAGAAAGAAGAAAAAGAGAGAAAAGAAGAGATAAGAGAAGAGAGAGAAAGAAAAGAGAGAAAAAAGAAAAGAGAAAAAAGAAAAAAAAAGAAAAAAGAAAAAAAAAAAAAAAAAAAAAGATAAGAAATTAAGAGAAAAAAGTGCATCAAAAAAAAAAAAAAAAAAATAAAAAAAAAAGAAAAAAAAAAAGAAAAAAACAAAGAAAAAAAAGAAAAAAGAGAAAAAAAGAAAGAAAAAAAAAAAAAAAAAAAAAAAGAAAGAGAAAAAAGAAAAAAAAAATAAAAAAGAGAAGAAAAAAAAAAAGAAAGAAAAAAAAAAAAGAAAAGAAAAAAAAGAAAAAAGAAAAAATAGAAAATAAAATAAAAAAAAGGAGAAAGAAGTGAGAAAAAAGAAAGAAAGAGAGAAGAAGAAAGAAGAGAAGATGTAAAGAGAGAAAGAGAAGAGATGAGAAGAAAAGAAAGAAGAGAAAAAAAGAATAGAGATGAGAATGAAAGTATGAGAGAAAAAAGAGAAAATAATAAGAAGAGAGGAGAAAGAAAAGGATCAGCGATTGTGAGTGATAAGAGAGAAGAAGAAAAAGAGAGATAAAGAAAAAGACGAGAAGGAGAAAGAGAAGAGAAAAGAAGAAAAAGGAGAAAAAGGAGAAGGAAATGGAAAGTATGAAAGAAGAAAGATAGAGAGATAAGAGGAGAAGAGAAAAAAAGAAGCTGACCCTGATAGTGACATAGCGATGAACGTGCCCCACGCGGAGTAAGAGAGAATAGAGGGAGAGAAAAGGAGAAGAGGGATGAAGGAGATAGTGAAGGGATAAGAAAAGGTAATGAAGGATAGAAGGGAAGAAATAGAGGAAGAAAAGGAGACTGAGAGAGTAAGAATGGAGGAGGAGAGAGATGAGATGGAGAAAGAAAGAGAAGAAGAGGAAGAAGACTAAGAGCTAGAGCAAGAAAAAGGGAAGCAGATAGAAAGGGAGGAGATAAAAGAGATAGTTAGCGCTCCGGCGCGCGCGGAGGAAAGAAAAAAGATAGAGAAAAAGAAGAAGGAAATAGACGAGATACAGGGCGAGATAGACGCGCGAGAGCGCGCACGATCACCGCCGCGGACCCGGCCGCGGAGTTCGCGACGCTGAAAACAGGCAAGATAGGCGATCCCCGCGTATAGGGGAAACAAAGTACTCGCGGGCAAAAGGCTGCTACACCGCGTCGCCGGGGTCCCGACGCAGCGCGCGGACGCGATCTACGCGCAGTTCCCGCAGCTCACCCTACCGACCGCGCAGGCGGCGTCAGAAAAGAAGGTGACTCTCACCGAGTACGAGAGATCGAGAGCGGCGGGGTCCGTCACGCTCGCGAGGTTCGGAGATGGACCGACTGACGCAGGAGTCGCAGATCGGCGAGGACGACGGCGCGCTCAAGTAGATGCATCAGCTAGGGATAGAGCTGGACATGGACAAGGTCCTAGTGGACGCCGTAGAGTCGGCGGCTGGGGCGGCGGTAGCGTTCAACGCGGACGTCCACGGCGCCGTGCGCGCGTGCATCGCGACTGTCCTGGCGAACACCGCGGCGGAGAACCCGCCGACCTCGTGATCCTCATCAACCCCGCGAACGCGGCGCTGCTGCAAGACGTCACGCCGACCGGCGGGCAGACGATCGCCGAGCGCTTCCAGCGCTTCTCCGGCGCGATGGTGTACCCGACGACCGCCGCCGACGCCGGCTTCGCGACGGTCGCGAACCTCAGGGTCGGCGCCCGGTACTTCGAGGCCAGAGCGCTGCAAACCCTGACGGACGTGAACGTGAAGACGTCGGTGCAGACAATCGCTACGTTCGTCATCGCCGGGTACGGGCTGACGCTCACCGCGGGCGCGTTCGTCAAGCAGGACATCGTCACCCCATGATTTTCGGTAAGTAAGTGGCAAGTCTCGTTCCCGCGGTTTTGCCTCCTTGCACGCGGAGTCGAGCGGCGGGCCGCCCCCCAGGAGGGCATCCGGGGGGCGGCTTCGCCGATGAGCGGGGACCGTAGGACCTGCTGGTCGTGCGGCTCGTGGGCCAGCTCCCGCGTCGTGCTCGAGCGGCTCGACGGCACCGAGCGCAGGCCGTGCGGATGTGCGGGGTGTGCCTGGCCGGCGAGCGCCGGGCGTGGCGGCTTCGCTGGCGGATCGCTGAGCCGGGCGTCGTAGTCCGCCGCGACGAGTAAGGTTCGCGGTCGAGACCTCCTCGTCTCGGCTTCAGCGCCCGTCCCGTGCGATCCGGGGCGGGCGCGCTTGGTTGTGCACCCGCTTTCCCGCCGATGCGCGTCGTAGGGTTCGCGCCGCGCCTCACCCGGGGCGCCCAAGCTCGAGAAGTCGAAGGAGGTGTAGGTCCACATGAAGCAGGCCGACGGCTCGCTGTTGACGGTCACCGAGTGCAACGCGCGCGGCGGCATCCCGGACGGTTACGACTGGAAACCCGACCACACCGCGCCGATAGCCGCCGACGGGCAAAGGCCCGGCCGGTTCGTGAAGGTCACCGACGAGCACGTAGAGGCGGTGCGCCGCCTGGAGAAGATGCGGCGGATGGCCGCGGAGGCGCCGCGCGGCCCGCGGCTCGTGCCCGAGCCACGCGTCCGTGCGGTGCGCCAGGTCGTCCCGCGCCAGATAGCGCCGCGCCGCACAAGCGGCTCGAGCGGCAGGCCCGCTGCGCGCCGCACGAGCTCGAGCAGCTCGACGGCGGGCACCGACCCCGGCGACGCTGACGGCGGGGACCAAGAACCACCACCGTCGCGGCTGACCGTCGCTGCCAGCCGCGGCACGTACACGCACGCCGCGTCGCGCTGCCCGGCGTGCGGCTCCGTGCTGCTGTGGACGAGCGGCGGGCTTGTCTGCGCTAACCGCCGGTGCCCCGGGTGGGCGGCGTGAGCGCCGCCTACTTCTGCGAGCTGTGCGGCGGCTCCGTCGACGTTGACGGCGTCCCCGACGGCGTCGGGTTCGACTCGGCGCGCTACGCGTGTGCCACCTGCCTGCCGATCGCGGCGCTGGCGCTCAGCCCCGCGCGGATGCGCGTCGTCGCCGAGATGGTCTGGGGCGCGTATCTCGACGGACGGGAGCCGCGGCGATGAGCCGCCGCGGCGAAGTCACGGCCGGACGTGACAACGGTAAGCGGCGTCACCGCCCCGCGGCTACGACCTCGATTGGCGCCCGCGTGCCGACACGCTCGCGCTGCTCGAACGGGTCGACGCCGTCCTCGAGGAGTACGAGGACTACGTCCCGCTGACCGTCCGCCAGATCTTCTACCGGCTCGTCGCCGGGCACGGCTACGAGAAGACCGAGCGCGGCTACGCCCGGCTCGCCGACTGCCTCGTCCGCGCCCGCCGCGCCAAGCGCATCTCGTTCGCCGTCATCCGCGACGACAGCGCCGAGGGGATGAGAGATCGCCACTACGCGAGCCTCGAGGACTTCCAGGACGAGCACGCCGAGCGCATCCGCGACTACCGGCTCGACCATCAGGCAGGCCAGGACGTGCGCCTAGAGCTCTTCTGCGAGGCGGCCGGCATGCGCGACCAGCTCTGGCGGGCCGTCGCTGAATACAGCGTCCCGGTCTACTCGGGCGGCGGCTTCGACTCGCTGACCGCGCAGTACCAGCTCGCCGCGCGTGCGCTGGGCCGCGACGTCCCGACCGTCGTCCTGCACGTCGGCGACTTCGATCCGTCGGGCGCGTCGATCTTCACGTCGCTGACCGAGAACGCCGCCGCGTTCGTGGAGGCCGACCGTGTCCTTGCGACGCAGCGCATCGAAGCGGTCCGCGTTGCGCTGACCGCCGAGCAGGTCGAGGAGGGGGAGCTGCCGACGGCGCCGCCGAAGGCCACCGACTCGCGCTCGACGGCGTGGAGAGGCCAGACGTGCCAGCTCGAGGCGCTCGCGCCCGACGACCTCGCCGCGATCGTCCTCGCCGCGGTCCGCGAGTGGATCGACGAGGACGCGCGAGCCGACGTCGTCCAGATCGAGAAGCAGGACCGCAACTACCTGCTCGGCCTTCCCCGGGGTGCGGCGTGACCGGCCGCCATGCCGTTGCTCGTGAGCTCGCCGCGATCCTCGCGGAGCGACGTGGTGGCGTGTGGCTACCAGTCGAGTCCGGCGAGCTGCACGCGGACACCGGGGCCGGGCAGACCGTCCGGCTGCTCTCCGCGCCAGAACACCCTGACGCGGTCGGCGACGGGCCCGCCGTTGCGCCCGGGGGCGGGGGCGCGCCGGACGAACAAGCAGTCGAGGCCGGCGGCCAGCAGCCGCCGCTTCTCAGCGATGCCTAGGTCCGGCCAGATCTCGACGCCGTCCGGGCCGAGGTCCAGGCCGCCCGCCTCGGAGCGCGCGCGGTGAAGCGCCGCGCGGGCATCCTCGACAGCGGCGGTGCGCGCGACGGCGCCCGCCTTGAAGGCGTCGGCGCCGACGTCCTGCACGCTGATCGTCTCGATGTAAGCGGCGCGCTCGCGCTCGGCGGCACGCAGGGCGTCCGTCGCGTCGGTGAGGGTCGTGTCGGCCGCGACGACCTCGACGTCGCCGTAGCGCGCCAGGAACGCGGCCTGCACGAGCTGCTCGAGCAGCTCGCGGCTCACGGACGCCGGGTGCTCGCAGCTCCCGGCGCCGTGGCGGGCCTTGCAGCGGTAGACGAGCTGCTTGCGCTGACCGACGACGCTCGCGCTCATCCGGTGCCGGCACCCCGCGCAGCGCACGAGCCCGGAGAGCAGCGCCGCTTGCCCGCGCGGCGGGCGGACGCCGCGAGCGCCGTTGGCGGCCTCGAACTGCTCGACGGTGACGATCGGCGGGTGCGCGCCGGGCTGGACGTGAGTGCCGTAGCGCGCCTCCCCGAGGTACGCGCGGTTACAGACGATGTTCTCGACGGCGCGGCGCGTCCACCGCTGGGCGCGGCGCGGGCGGACGGCGGTCGTGTCCGCCCACCGCGCGAGCTGCGCCCACGACACGCCGCCGGCGCGGCGGTCGAACAGACCTTCCACGACGAGGGCCTCGCGCTGGACGCGCACGAGCTTCCGTCGCCGCCCGTCCTTGCGGTACCCGAACGGCGGGTGGGCGTGAACGCCCGCGGCGACGGCCTCGGCCGCGCGAGCGGCGAACGCGTCGCGGTGCTCCTCCCACTGCATCCGCGCGAGCCCGAGCCACAGCTCGCGCACGAACCGGCCCTGCGGCGTCGAAGCGTCGAGGTCCTCCGTCGCGGACAGCACCGCGCCGCCCGCGGCCTCGATGCGCTCGAACAGCTCGGCGCGCTGACGCGGAGCGAGCCGCGACAGGCGGTCCAGCTTGTAGACGACGAGCCCGTCGAGGTCCCCGGCCTCCACGCAGGCGATGATCTGCTCAACGACGGCGCGGTCGGCCTTGGCGCCCGAGACGTTGATCTCTGGCTCGTAGAAGACCGCGTCGAAGCCTTCGCGCTGCGCCATCGCGGCGATGGCGTCGCGTTGGATCGTCGGCGAGCGAAGGTCCTCGACGCTGCGCGTCCCGACCTTCGAGACGCGGATCGGTGCGCCGTAGCGTTGCGATGGGGGGTGGCGGCGCCATGCCAGTAGTTTCGCAGCCGCGCTCGAAGCCGCGCAGGCGGTCGAGCTCGCCGTCACGGCCGGTGACGAGGACGACGGGCAGCTCGGGGTCGATGCGCGAGGCCACGCCGTCGGCGGCCCGCACGCTCGTGAGCAGGTCGAGGCCCGAGCGGTCGGGCAGCCCGAGGTCGACGACGGCGAGGTCGGGGGCGTGCGCCTCGAGCAGCGCCAGCGCGTCGCGCGCGCAGCCGGCCACGAGCAGCTCGTAGCCGTCCGCGGTGAGGTTGTCGGCCAGGAACGTCCGGGTCGCGTCGTCGTCCTCGACGACGAGGATGGTGGCGGCGGGATCGGCGTGCATGCCCGCCCTAGGCGCGAGAGCGGCCGGACTCGCCCCCTCGGGTGCAACATCGCTCTCAGCGGGCGTGGCCACGCAGGGTTCGGGCGTACGATGCCGACGGCCCCGGGGACGCGTCCTCCGCCCGGCGGGCCGCGCTCCATGGACAGCACTCGCCGCGGCAACTACGACTCCGGAGAGGACTTCGTCCTCGAATACGGCGAGCTGCGCTTCACGTTCAACGAGCGCGACTTCGCCGAGCGCTGCGAGCAGGCGGCGCTCAAGCTCGGCTTCGTCTCGGACCGCCTCGACGAGCCCGAGCTCGAGGACCTCGTAAACCTCGCGGTCAACGGCGAGATCCACGAGCCGGCCTCGGCGCTGGGCGAGCACGTCAACGACTGCTGGCCGGAGCTCGTGGGCCCGAGCGACCGCTCGCTCGTGCACTGGCTGCGCCGGCTCGTCTTCCGCTCAGCGTGGCTCGACCAGCGCGTCGTCGAGCGCGAGCTCGACGTGCGCTTCGACGCCGACGCGCAGACCTTCACGTACATCCAGCCCGACCGGCAGGGCGAGCCGGTCGAGCTCGCGCCCGAGCCCTCGTGGGGCCGGGTCGCCTACGTCCCGCGCTGAGGGGCGGCGGGCGCGAGGGCCGCGCCCGCCGCCCCGGCCGCCTCAGGCGGCCCGCTTGACCCGGAAGCCGTTGCTCGTCGAGCCGTTGACGAACGCGCCGTCGTTGGCCAGGACGATCCAGCCGCCGGGCAGGGCCCCGCCCGTGTCGTTGAGGAACTGCGTCAGCAGCCGCGAGGACTGCGAGCAGGTCGGGCTCAGCAGGCTCAGGCGGGTGATCCGGTATGCACCCGCGCGCAGGCTGAGCGGTCCGATCCTGTCGTTGTTCAGCACCTGGAAGGTGCCGGCACAGTCGAGGACCTTGCTCTGGCCGCCGTCGCCCGGGCGCCGGCGCGACGCGACGCGGACCGAGAACGCCGGCTGGCCGCCCGGGCTCGAGTAGAAGAGCGCCAGGCCCCGGCCGCGAGCGCTGTAGCGCCACGGGCGCGCCAGCACGCCGTCGTAGTCCTGCAGGAAGGCCGTGAACAGCGATGAGGCCGCTGCGCAGCCCAGGCCGCCGGAGACCCGGATGTTGTACGCGCCCATGGGCAGCTGGAGGCGGCCGACGCGGTCGTTGTGCAAGACCTCGAACGTCCCGTTGCATGGCTGCGAGGCGGCGGCGGACGCCGTGGGCGCGAGCGCGAGGACGCCGGCGAGCGCGGCGATCGCCGCGGCGCACCGCGCGGCGCGGCGGATGAAGCGGTCGGGCATGGTCCTCCCTGGTCGTTGATGGCCTACGCCGGCGCGAGCCTACCCGGCGGGTTCGCGCCGACGGGAGAACTTTACGTGCGGCCGGCTACCCGCCGTGAGCCGCGGCGATCTCGCGGACCCCCGCCTCCCCCACGAGCAGCTCGGGGCGCAGGGCGCCCGAGCGCACGAGATCGAGGCCGGGCGGCGCGCCCGCGGCCGTCCTCGCCGGGTCGAGCGTGACGACCGTCGTCTCGCCGCCGAACGGCGCCGCCGCCGTCGCGACGACGGTCAGCGAGCCGCCGTCGACGAGGTTGCGCGCCGCCGCGAGCGCCCGGCGCGCGGCCGCCGGCGCGACGCCGTCGAGGGTGTCGACGAGCAGCACGGCGTGGCCACCGCGGGCGGCGAGGCGCTTGGACGTCTCGGTCGCGCGCTCGAGCGCCGGGCCGGCCCCGTCGGCGCGGTCGGCGAGCGTCGAGACCGCGGCCGGGGCGACCGGCCCGCCGCCCCACTCGCCGACCTCCTCCGGCCGCACGCCGGCGAGGACGAGCGTGAGCTCGAGGCCCTCGTCGCGCGCGAGCGCGCCGGCGAGGCGCCGCAGCGCCTCGGTCTTGCCCGCACGCGCGGGACCGGCGATGACCACGCGCGAGCCGCGGCCGATCGGCGCAAGGGCGGCGATCGCCTTCAGCGTCGGGTCGTCGTCGCCGAGCTCGAAGCGCTCGGACGGGAGCGCGCACGGCAGCTCGTCGAACGGCGTGCCCTCGGCGACCTCGTCGGCCGGCGCCCCGTTGATCGCGTCGATGCGGATCAGCGACGGGTAACGCTCCGAGCGGCGCGGGCGGCGCACCGGCCCGCTGACGCGGTCGCCGGAGACGAGCTCGCAGCGGCGCACCTGGGCGGCCGAGATGTAGACGTCCTGCTCGGAGGGCTCCGGGGGCGACAACCGGACGAAGCCCGAGCCGTTGCCGAGGAGCTCGACCACGCCCTCGGCGACGGGCGCGGCGGGCGCCTCGTCGGGCTCCTCGGCGGTCGGCGCGACCTGCGGCTCGGCGGCGGTCTCGGCGTCGTCGGCGGCGGCCTGGGGGCGGCGCCGGCCGCGGCTGCGGCCCCGCGGGCGCGCGGCCGGCTCGCGGGCGGCCTCGTCGACGACCTCCTCGACGAGCTCGGCCTCGGCGTCGCCGGCGCCGCCGCGCTCGAGGATCGCCCCGACGAGGTCAGCCTTGCGCAGGCGGCGAAAGCCGTCGATGCCCAGCTCCGAGGCGATCGCGTGCAGGTCGGCGAGCGGGCTGGCTTGCAGGGCGGCGCGGGAGAGCACGGGCATGGGTCCTCCTCGGGAAGGTCGGTGTCGGTCGGCGTCCGTGACCGCGTTGCGTGGCAGCGGTCCGGCGACCCGGTTGGGGGCACGACCGTAGCGCAGTCAGCCTTCGCCCGACGGGCGCAGCCACTTCAGGCGCTCGTCGCCGGCGTCGAAGGTCGGCACCTCGGCGCGCCCGTCGAGCACGGCCTTGACGGCGAGCAGGTCGCGGACCTCGCGCACGTCGTGGACGCGCACGATCCCCGCGCCCGCGTCGACCGCCCACGCCACCGCCGCGAGCGTCCCCGCCAGGCGCTCGTCGGGCGCTCGGCCGGTCACGGCGCCGAGGAAGAACTTGCGCGAGAGCGCCAGCAGGAGCGGGCGACCGAGGGCGCGCAGGCGCCCGAGCGCGCGCAGCACCGCAACCGTTTCGGCCGGCGTCTTGGCGAAGTCGGGCCCCGGGTCGAGGACGAGCTGCTCCTCGGCCACGCCGCGCTCGCGGGCGAGGCGGACGCGCTCGCGCAGGAAGCGCTCGACGTCGCCCTCGACGGCGCCGCGGTAGTCGGGGAAGCGCTCGTGCTTGGGCGCCGCGCGGGTGTGCATGAGCACGAGCGCCGCCCCCGCCGCCGCCGCGACGTCGGCGAGAGCAGGGTCGCGCAGGCCGCTGACGTCGTTGACCATGACCGCGCCGGCCGCGAGCGCGGCGCGCGCGACCGCGGGCCTGAACGTGTCGACGGAGACCGTCACGTCCTCGGCCGCAAGCGCCTCGACGAGCGGCACGAGGCGAGCGATCTCGACCTCCGACGCCGATGCGGGCGACCACGTCACGCCCGACTCGGCGCCGACGTCGACGACGTCCGCGCCGTCGGCCACGAGCCGTCGCGCGCGCGTGAGCTGGGCCTCGAGCGTGGTCGTGCGCTCGCGCTCGGAGAACGAATCCGGGCCGGCGTTGACGATGCCCATGACGAGCGGCCGGCCGTCCTCGACCTCGACGACGCGATCGCCGAGGCGCAGCCTCATGCGACGAGGTGCAGCACGAGGTGGTCGTCGGCGCGCAGGACGTCGCGCAGGCGCAGCGCCAGGGGCGGGTCGAGCGCCTCGCCGGCGAGGATCGACAGCCCGTCGCCCGCGACGAGCATCGGCGCGACGGTCAGCAGCAGGTCGTCGAGGCAGCGCTCGGCGGCCAGGCGGCGCAGGAGCTTGGGGCCGCCCTCGCAGAGGACCGTGTGCACGCCGCGCTCGGCGCGCAGATGCGCGAGCGTCCCCGTGAGCGTCAGCGTGCCCGGCGCGAAGCGGTGGACCGCGACCCAGGCGCCGCGCCCGGCGAGCTCGTCCTCGGCCTCGGTGTAGATGAGCACGCGCGCGTCGGGCTCGGCGAAGAGCGGCACCTCGACGGGGACGTCGAGCCGCCGCGAGACGGTCACGACGACCGGCTCCTCGTCGAGCCCGGTGGCGACACGCAGCGCGCGCTGGTCGTCGTCGAGGAGGTTCGCGTAGCGCTCGGCGCGCAGCGTCCCGGTCCCGACGAGGATCGCGTCGACCGCCGTGCGCAGCTCGCGTAGCAGCGCGCGGTCGGCGGCGTTGCCGAGGCCGACCGAGCGCTCGCCCAGCGTGGCGCGCCCGTCGGCGGAGGCGATCATCGCCGCGACGACGCGCGGGCGGCCGTCCGGCGGCTCGTCGCGCAGGCCGAGGCCGCGCACGACCTTGCGCGCGCTCCAGTCCGCGCCGCTGTCGCTCAGGGGCCGAAGGCCGTCGTCCACCACGGGGCCATCATGACGGGCGGCCGCCGGCGTCGGCGTGCGCGCGGGCAACGCGGCGGCAGATCCTTCATCGTCGGTCCTCCGAGGCCATCGCCGGCCCGAGGCCCTGGGCGGGAGACGGGTCGGGGAAGTTCGACGGATGCGCCCGGAGATCGCGCAGGAGCCGGCGCCCGGCGAGCGCGCCGGCCAGCAGGACGGTCGCCAGCAGCGCCGCCTCGCCGGGGCCGTGGTGGCGAGCCGCCTCGATCAGCACGATCAGCAGGCTCAACGCGACGAGCATCAGCGAGATCCCACGATGGAAGCGCCCTGCCTCGGAGTGCGGCCACGGGTCGAGTGGACGGACGATCTCGCGCCCGCGGTCCGAATCGGTGCAGGCACGCTTGCGGGCGCACGCGTTGCAGACGTGCGCCTTGGCGCGGTAGCGGACGAGCCGGCGCTCGTGGTCGAACTCGTGCGGCCACAGGTGCTGATCCTCGGGGCAGCGCCAGGAGTCGTGCTCCGCGTCGTACTCGAAGCCCGCGGTCCGATACCGCAGCGAGCGGCGGTGCGTGTGCGCCGAGAGCGACTCGAGCACGAGCGCGCCGACGAGCAGGGATGCGGCGTAGCCGGCGGCGAGCAGCGCCTCGGAGCTCACGTCACGCTCGTGGCGCTCGCCTCGTCGCCGCCGGTGGCGGCGACGCCGGCGGGCTCGGTGATGTCGGTGAACAGGATCTCCTCCGGCTCTTCGAGCGTGACGCGCTTGACCGTGTGGCGGATGCCGAGATAGGCGATGTAGAGCGTCGGCAGGGCGCCGCCGGCGACGAACACGACGTCGCCGGGCAGCCGCAGCCATTTGATCGCCCGGTTGGTGTCGTTGGTCAGGAAGTCCAGCTCGCGGGCGTCGAAGTAGCCCGTACCCACCGACTTGTAGAGCTGCAGGATGCCGAGCGGCAGCAGCGTGGCGAAGCACATCCAGGCCAGCCCGATGTTCGCCGACCAGAAGCTGACCTTCGCCCAGCGCTCCGGCCAGCGCTCGGCGGGGATCAGGTAGCGCAGGCAGAACAGCGCCAGGCCCAGCGCGAGCATCCCGTAGACGCCCATCATCGCCGCGTGGCCGTGGTTGGCGGTCAGCGCCGTGCCGATCTCGTAGTAGGAGACGATCGGCAGGTTGATGAGGAACCCGAACACCCCCGCGCCGAGGAAGTTCCAGAACCCGACGGCGACGAGGAACATCACCGCCCATCGATGCGGGAAGGGCATCTGCGAGCGCGATTCCTGCGCCGCCCCGAGTTGCAGGAACGACCACGCCTCGACGGTGAGGAAGGTCAGCGGGATGACCTCGGCGGCGGAGAAGAACGCCCCCAGCGCCATGTGCTCGGCCGGCTCGCCGGAGAAGTACAGGTGGTGCATCGTCCCGATGACGCCCCCGACCGAGTACAGGACGATGTCGAGGAACACCACCGTGAGCGCGACCCGCTCGCGCACCACGCCCAGCAGCACGAACATGTAGGCGACCATCACGGTGGTGAACAGCTCGAGGAAGTCCTCCACCCACAGGTGGACGACCCAGAAGCGCCAGAACTCGGTGCTGGTGAAGTTGTCGCCGGTGCGGGCGATCAGGCCGACCGCGTAGAAGGCGGGGATCGCGCAGGCGGCGAGGAAGAACAGCCACGGCATGTTGCCGGGGTGCTCGGAGGCCAGGCGCGCACGCAGCACCCGCCAGAGCATGAACACCCACACGACGAGGCCGATCGTGAGCAGCACCTGCCAGAGACGCGCGAGGTCCAGGTACTCGAACCCCTGCAGGCCGAACCAGTTCGACGCGGCGTTCTGGAGCACGCCGTGCACGCCGAGGTAGGAGCCGATCAGCGTCCCGAAGACCACCACCGCCAAGGCGCCGAGCAGCGCGAAGGCGAGCTTGCCCTGATGGCGGGGCTCGCGCCTGGCGATCATCGGCGCGAGGAAGATCCCGGCGGCCACGAACGACGTGGCGACCCAGAAGATCGCGAGCTGCACGTGCCAGGTCCGCATCAGGTTGTAGGGGAAGACCTTGGCCAGGTCGAACCCGAAGAAGCCGCCGATCTCGGCGCGGTAGTGCTGCGATGCTGCGCCCACCAGCGTCTGGATGACGAACAGCGCGGCCATCACGAAGAAGAACCATGCGGTCGCGCGCTGCGCGGGCGTCAGCGCGACGTCGCCCGGCGAACGGAAGGACAGCGTCGCCTGCTCGCGTCCTTGCCATCCGAGCCGGCGGCCCCACCGTCCGAACGCGCCGAACAGCAGCCCGATGCCTCCGAGCAACGCGATCAGCGAGAGCACCGACCAGACCACGACGTTCGCCGTCGGCTGGTTGCCGACGCGCGGCTCGGACGGCCAGTTGTTCGTGTAGGAGTAGTCGTGGCCGGGCCGCTCGGCGGAGGCCGCCCACGCCGTCCAGGCGAAGAACGCCGTGAGCCGGCGCAGGTCGGTCGGGTTCGTGATCGCCTTCTCGCGCAGGCCGTGCTCGGTCTTGGGATCGGCGAAGAAGCGGCTGTAGTACGGCACGAGCGCCTCGAAGGCCCGGGCCTGAGCGCCGGTCAGGGTGAGCGTCCCGGTCCGCTTGACGTAGCGGTTCGTGCGGAAGTCCTCGATCGTCCTGCGCGCCGCGGAGTCCGACGCCGGCCCGCCGTAGGAGCGCTTCACGAGGTCCGACGCGCGCCGCAGGTAGTCGGCGGTGTAGTCCGGGCCGAGGTACGCCCCGTGCCCGAACGCCGATCCGTACTCCATCAGCCCCTCGAGACCAACAGCTGCCGCCGTTCGGGACGATCCACCACTGCCCTCCCGTGATTCTCGACCGTGACGCCCGGGACCCGCGCGGCCGCACGCTACCGCCCGACCGGCGACGGTGGCGGGCGTCGACGCGCTGGTCCAGTCGACGCCCAGCCGGGTTGGAGCCGTCAACCGTGGGCGCGGATGCCGGCCAGCACGATGTCGAGGTGCCGGCGCCAGTCGAAGGCCGGGAGGGCCATCGTCGCCGACACGCCGCACATGAGCGCGGGCATGTCGTCGACCGTGAAGTCGGGGCTGATCTGCCCGGCGGCGCGCGCGCGGTCGATGAGCTCGCCCGCGAGGCGCAGGAGCTCGCGGCGCTCGGGCTCCGCCCGCGCCCAGGCGGCCGGCTCGCGGGCGAGCGCGTGCTGGACCGACGCGTCGGTAGCCATGACCTCGGCGTTGCGCCGCACGAGGCCCTCGAAGGCCTCCCACGGATCGCCGCCGGCGGCGAGCGCCTCCTGCGCGTTGGCGCGGAACGTCGCGAAGCGCTGGGCGACGAGCTCGCCCATGAGCGCCTGCTTGTGCGGGAAGTGACGGTACACCGTCCCCACTCCCACGCCCGCGGCGCGGGCCACGTCGTCGATCTGCGCCTCCGCGCCCTGCTCGGCGAAGACCGTCCGGGCCGCGAGCAGGATGCGCTCGCGGTTGCGGAGCGCGTCGGCCCGGAGCGGGCGCTCGATTGGCTGCGGCTGCGCCGACATGCGTGACCCTTCGGTGATCGCGGGTTGAAAGCGGAGTCTCGGTTCCGCTATCTTGCCAGAAACGGAACCGGACCTCAACTTCCGACAGGGAGCATGATCGCCGTGGCATTCGCCGACAACCCCCGCGCCAAAGGCTTCGCCCTCGCCCTGCTGGCCCTGACCCAGTTCGTCGTCGTCCTCGACGCCGCGATCGTCAACGTCGCCCTGCCGTCGATCGGCAGCGCGCTCGACTTCACGCAGGACGACCTCTCGTGGGTCGTCAATGCCTACACGCTGACCTTCGGCGGCTTCCTGCTCCTCGGCGGCCGCCTGGCCGACCTCCTGGGCCGGCGCCGGATGTTCATCGGCGGGCTCATCCTCTTCGCGCTGGCCTCGCTGCTCGGTGGACTCGCGCAGTCGGACGTCTGGCTCGTCGCGGCGCGCGCCGCCCAGGGCCTCGGCGCCGCGATCGTCTCCCCCGCCGCGCTCTCGCTCGTCACGACGATGTTCGCCGAGGGCGCCGAGCGCAACCGCGCGCTCGGCGTCTGGGGCGCCGTGGCGGGCTCCGGCGGCGCCGCCGGCGTCCTGCTCGGCGGCGTCCTGACCGAGTATGCCGGCTGGGAGTGGGTGCTCTTCGTCAACGTCCCGATCGGCCTGGCCGCGGCGGCGCTGGCGCCGCGCCTGCTGCCCGAGAGCCGCGAGCAGGAGCGCACCGCGTTCGACGTCGCCGGCGCGGTCACCGTGACCGCCGGCCTCGCGATCCTCGTCTACGCGCTCGTGGACGCCAGCAACGCCGGCTGGACGTCGACCCAGACGCTCGGCCTCGGCGCCGTCGCGATCGCGCTGCTCGCGCTCTTCATCGGGATCGAGTCGCGCACCCGTCACCCCCTGATGCCGTTCTCGATCTTCCGCCTGCGCACGCTGCGCGGCGCGAACGTCGTCGGCCTGCTGGTCGGCATGTCGCTGTTCTCGATGTTCTTCTTCATCTCGCTCTACCTGCAGCAGGTGCTCGACTACAGCGCGCTGAAGGCCGGGCTCGCCTACCTGCCGCTGGCCCTGACGATCATCGTCAGCGCGGGCGTCGCCTCGCAGCTGGTGACCCGCATCGGCTTCAAGCCGGTGCTGATCGCCGGGCTGCTGCTCGTCACGACGGGGCTCGTGTGGTTCGCGCAGGTCTCGGCGCCCGGGGGCACGTACCTGGGCGACGTCCTGTTCCCGTCGCTGCTGGCCGCCGTGGGCCTGGGCTTCGCGTTCGTGCCGATGACGATCGCCGCCGTGACCGCCACCAAGCCCGACGAGGCGGGGCTGGCCTCCGGCCTCATCAACACCGCCCAGCAGGTCGGCGGCGCGCTCGGCCTGGCGATCCTCGCCAGCGTGGCCAACGGCCGCACCGACCACGTGGTCTCCGCCGGCGAGCGCAACCCGGCCGTGGCGCTGACCGAGGGCTTCCAGGACGCGTTCCTGGTCGGCGCGGGATTCGCCCTGCTCGGCGCGATCCTCGCGGCGACGATGATCTCCTCGCGCGACAGCCGCGAGCATGCGGCGGCCGCGCAGGCCGGCGCGGTCCAGCCCGCCGTCGCCGCGTAGCGCCGGCCGGACACGTCTCCGTGGCGGCATGGGGGCGTGTCCGGCCCGACGGCCTCGAGGGCCGCGACGCCTCCGCCCGAGCGGAGGCGTCGCGGCGCTAGGCGGTCGCGCGCGGGCGCTCCCAGCCCCGCCGCGCGCGGTCGAAGGCCGCCCAGTCGATCGGCGCCGGCTCGAGCGGACCGCGGCCCGGGCCGCCGCCCCCGCCGCCTCCTCCGCCGCCGTCCTCGTCGTCGCGCCCGCCCCGCACGAGCCACGCGGCCAGGCACGAGGCCTCGACGCCGCCGACGATGAGCAGCGATCCGGCCACGAGCGCGTCCGCGGCCAGCACCGCGAACGCGCCGCCGGCGCAGCAGCCGGCGGTGACCGCGAGCAGGACGCGCGTGAGGACGCGGTGCGAGCCGGGCGCGGGCGCGCCGAAGAAGGCCCTGAGCATCGAGCCGAGCAGAAGGGCGGCGAGCGTCGCCTTGACAATCACCGGCAGGGCGGACACCGACACCTGGGACCCTACCCGCCCGCGCCGGCGCGGATGCGAACCGCGCGGCCGATCGAGCGATGGTGGCGCGATGCGCGACCACCGGGGCGCCGATGCGCGCCACCCGGGCCACGTCTACAGCGTCTTGAGCTCCTCGGTGATCTCGCCGACCGACGCCTTCGCGTCGCCGAAGAGCATCGCGGTCTTCGCGTTGTAGAAGAGCGGGTTGTCGATGCCGGCGAAGCCGGAGTTCATCGACCGCTTGAGCACGACGACCGAGCCCGACTCGTCGACGTTGAGGATCGGCATGCCGTAGATCGGCGAGTCGGGCTTCGTGCGGGCGTCGGGGTTCGTGACGTCGTTGGCGCCGATCACGAGCGAGACGTCGGTGCGCCCGAACTCGCCGTTGATGTCGTCCATCTCGCGCAGCTGGTCGTAGGGCACGTCGGCCTCGGCGAGCAGGACGTTCATGTGGCCCGGCATGCGCCCGGCGACCGGGTGGATCGCGAACTTCACCTCGATGCCCTTGGCCTCGAGCATCTTCGTCATCTCGCGCACCGCGTGCTGGGCCTGCGCCACGGCCATTCCGTAGCCGGGCACGACGACGACCTGGCGCGCGTAGGCCATCTGCACGGCGGCGTCGGCCGCGCTCGTCGAGCGCACCGTGCGCTCGACGCCGTCGTCGCCGACGCCGCCGCCGGCCGTCACGACACCGCCGAAGCCGCCCGCGACGACGCTCGGGATCGAGCGGTTCATGGCCTGGGCCATGAGGTTCGTGAGGATCGAGCCCGAGGCGCCGACGATCATGCCGGCCACGATCAGCGCCGTGTTGTTCAGCGCGACGCCGGTTGCGGCGGCACTGAGCCCGGTGAACGCGTTGAGCAGCGAGATCACGACGGGCATGTCGGCGCCGCCGATCGGCAGCACGACGAAGGTGCCGAGCAGCGCGGCCGCGACGAGCAGGCCGATCATGAGCAGCTCGGCGTCGGCGCCCGCGACGATCGCCACCGCGCACGCGACGGCGGCGACCAGCAACACCAGGTTGACGGCCTGCTGGGCGGCCCCGATCGTGATCGGGCGGCCGGGCAGCAGCTCCTGGAGCTTGCCGAAGGCGATGTTCGAGCCCCAGAACGAGACCGAGCCGACGATCGCCGCGAACAGGGTGAAGATCGCGACGTAGGTCGGATCGTCCGCGAAGCCGGAGCTCGTGCGGAACTCGACCCAGGCGATGAGTGCGACCGCGCCGCCGCCGACGCCGTTGAAGAGCGCGACCATCTGCGGCATCGCGGTCATCTGCACCCGGCGAGCGGCCGGCACCCCGACGGCTGTGCCGACCGCGGCGCCGAGCGCGATCAGCCCCCAGTTGCCCATGTCCGGGATCAGCAGCGTCGCGACCACCGCGATCGCCATGCCGACGGCGGCGATGCGGTTGCCGCGCACGGCGGTGCGCGGCCCCGTCAGCCCCATCAGCCCATAGATGAAGAGCGCGAACGCGACGATGTAGAGGAGCAAGACGACGTCGGTGCGGCTCACGGCGCGTCCTCCTCCGCCGCGGGCCGCGGGCGGTCCTTGAACATCTCGAGCATGCGGTCGGTGACGAGGAAGCCGCCGACCACGTTGATCGTCCCGAAGGCGACCGCGATGACGAGCAGGACCTTGCTCAGCACCCCGTCGACGCCGAGGCCGAGGAGGAGGATGCCGCCGAGCACGACGATCCCGTGGATCGCGTTGGTGCCCGACATCAGCGGGGTGTGCAGCGTGTTGGGCACCTTCGAGATCGTCAGGAAGCCGGCGAACCCGGCGAGCACCAGGATGGCGAGGTTCTGCAGGAGCATCAGTGCGCTGCCTCCACGGTCCGCTTCGCGCCCTGGTTCACGATCTCGCCGTCGCGCACGACGCACGCGCCGGCGATGACCTCGTCGTCGAAGTCGAGCTCGAGCTCGCCGTCGTCGCCGAGCATCAGCTCGACCAGGGCGAGCACGTTGCGCGCGAACAGCTGCGAGGCGTGCTCGGGCATCGTCGCCGGCAGGTTCGACGGCGAGACGATCGTCACGTCGTGGCGGACGACGACCTCGCCGGGCTCGGTCAGCTCGCAGTTGCCCCCGGTCTCGCCGGCGAGGTCGACGACGACGCTGCCCGGCTTCATTCCCTCGACCGCCTCGGCCGTGACGAGCCGCGGCGCCGGACGGCCGGGCACGAGCGCGGTCGTGATGACGACATCGAAGCCCTTGATCGCGTCGGTCAGCGCCTGCTGCTGCTGCGCGCGCTCGTCCTCGGAGAGCTCGCGCGCGTAGCCGCCCTCGCCGGCCGCCTCGATGCCGAGGTCCAGCCACTTTGCGCCGAGCGAGCGCACCTGCTCGGCGACCTCCGGGCGTACGTCGTAGCCCGTCGTCTGCGCGCCGAGCCGCCGCGCGGTGGCCAGCGCCTGCAGGCCGGCGACGCCGGCGCCGAGGACGAGCACCTTCGCCGGCGGGATCGTCCCCGCGGCGGTCATGAGCATCGGGTAGAAGCGCGTCGCGTGCTCGGCACCGAGCAGCGCCGCCTTGTAGCCCGCCACGTTGGACTGCGAGCTCAGCGCGTCCATCGCCTGTGCGCGCGAGATCCGCGGGATCGCCTCCATGGCGAACGCCGTCGCGCCCGACCGGGCCAGCGCGCTCGTCGTCTCCGGCGCGCTCAGGGGGGCGAGCAGGCCCACGAGCACGTCACCCGCGCCGAGCCGCTCGATCTCGAGCGCCGAGGGGGGCGCGACCTTGACGACGACGTCGGCGGCCCACGGGTCGCCGAGCGACGCGCCGGCCTCCTCGAAGAGGCGGTCGGGCACGAGCGCCGCCGCGCCTGCGCCCGGCTCGACGATCACCTCGACGTCGCGGCCGCGCAGGCGCCGCACGACGTCCGGCACGAGCGCCACGCGGCGCTCGCCGGCCGCCGTCTCCTTGGGGACTCCAAGTCGCATGGAGAACGCCAACGCTAACCGATCAGGGCGCCCGCACGGGCAGCGGCCGGCGCGCCAGCGCCGCGAGCGCCTGCGCGGTCACCCAGACGGGCGTCTGGCGGCTCGAGCGCGAGTAGCGCACGCTGCCGTCGGGGCCGACGAGGCTCGCGAGATAGGCGAGCGGCGAGCGCGAGCCGCGCCGGCGCGCCCGCGCCGGATCGCGCCCGGCGGCGACGAGCGCCTGGATCGCCCAGGCCGTCGACTGGGCGTTCGACGCGGCGCCGGGCGTGAGCGGGAAGCCGCCGTCGAGGTTCTGGCGCCGCGCGAGGAAGCCGGCGGCTCGCCGCACGGCCGCCGAGCGGCGCCCGCCGGCGGCGGCGAGGCCCTCCACGGCGGCCGCGGTGTCGTCGACGCCCGAGCGCCCGCCCCGACGCGCGAAGTTGAAGCCGCCGTCGCGGTTCTGCTGCGCGCGCACCCAACGCGCGGCCCGCGCGCGCTGACCGCCGGCGGCGCCCGCGGCCCGCAGCGCGAGGATCCCGAAGCTCGTGAGGGCGACCTGTCCCGCCCACGAGCCGTCGCGCCGCTGCGCACGCCCGAGCCGGTGGACGAGGTCCACGCCGCCCGCGCGCCGCGGCGAGACGCCCGCAGCGACGAGGCCGAGGATCGTCCGCTCGACGTCGCCGAGCGAGCGCATCCGCGGCGCCGTTCGCGCCAGGTAGCGCCCGGCGAAGGCCGGGCGCCGGCCCGAGGCGGCGAAGCCGATCGCCGCCCACGCCGTGAAGAGCGGCGCGGAGCGCTGCCCGCGCGCGGCGCCGTAGCCGCCGTCGCGGTTCTGCGCCGAGCGCAGGTAGGCCTGCGCGCGGCCGATCGAGCCGGCGTGCGCGGCGGGCGCGGCCGCGAGCGCGGCCGCGACCGCCACGACCGCCAGGACACCGGCCAGCAGCGGCTCCCAGCGCACGGTGAAGCGCTCGCGGAAGCGCTCGAGCGAGCGCACGAAGATCGGGCCGAACGCGAGCGCGAAGGCCACGTTGCCCACCACGTGGGCGACGTTGAACCACAGCGAGGCCGCGCTGATCGCCGCGTACTGGCCGGGCGTGTGCTCCCCGCTGTAGGCCACCCACGTCGAGAGGTCGAGCAGGCCGCCGAAGAGCGCGCCGGCCAGCCCGCAGGCCGCCGCGAGCCCGGCTCGCCCGAGGCGCCGTCCGCTGGCCGCGGCGACGCCGGCGCCGATCAGGCCCGCGAGCCCCCAGCCCGCCATCTGCCACGGCGTCCACGGGCCCTGGCCGAAGACGACGTTCGAGGCCACGGCCGAGAGCGCGCCCACCGCGAAGCCGGGAGCGCCGCCCAGCACGTAGCCCGAGAGCAGCACGATGTCGGTCGTCGGCTTGACGTTGGGCAGCGGCGCGAAGGCGACGCGGCCGAGCGCGGCCAGCGCGGCCAGCGTGGCGACGAGCGCGAGCACCTTCGAGGACGGGTGCGAGCGCTCGTACCAGGCGAAGCCGGCGGCCAGGGTGGCGAAGAGCAGGGCGAAAGAGGCGAGCTGCCAGGTCACGGCGTCATCTCCATGGTCATCCGGCGGCGGAGGTCCGCGGCGCCGGTCTCGGGGGTGAGCGCGCCGGTGATGCGCGCGGTCTCGGTTGCGAAGTACCAGCCGCCGGTCAGGACCTCCTCGACGGCGCCGTCGGCGATCGGCCGGCCGTCGGCGAGCAGGACCACGCGCCGGGCGAAGCCCGCCGCGAACTCGGCGTCGTGGGTGGCGACGAGGACGGCGACGCCGTCGGCGGCGAGCGCGCGCAGCCGGTCGGCGAGGTCGCCCTTCGCCCCGCGGTCCATGCCGCGGGTGGGCTCGTCGAGCAGCACGGCTGCGGGCGGCTCCCCGTCGAGGACGATCGCCAGCGCGAGCCGCTGGCGCTCGCCTCCGCTGAGATCCCGCGGGTGGCGCTCCGCGTGGCGGCCGAGGCCGACGGCCTCGAGCGCCGCGGCCGAGGCCTCCTCGCGCACGCGCTCGTGGACGAGGTAGTCGCCCGGATGCTGCAGGAGCAGCGCGACCCGTCCGCCGGCCCGGACGCGACCGCGCGTGGGCCGGGCCAGGCCGGCCAGGACGCGCAGCAGCGTCGACTTGCCGGCCCCGTTGCGGCCCATCAGGGCCACGCGCTCCCCCGGCGCGAGCTCCAGGTCGACGGCCCGCAGGACCGTGCGCCCGCCGCGCAGCTCGCACCAGACGTCGTGCGCTCGCAGCGCGCGCGGCTCGCCGCGGCGCCGGCGCCGGGGGCGGCGCGCGGGCGCGACGGGCGGCGGCGCCGGCGCGTCGTCGTCGTCGAGGAGGCCGTGCGCGCGCAGGGTGCGGCGCGCCTCCTTGACGCCCGCGGGCGGCGGGCGCAGGCCGGCTCGCGCGAAGAGGCGCGCGCCCGGCGTCTGCAGCGCCGGCGCGCGCTCGGCCGCCCACTCGAGGAAGCCGCGCGGCGGGGCGTCGCAGGTCACCGCCCCGTCCTCGAGGACGACGACGCGGTCGGCGTGCGCCAGGCAGCGCTCGAGGCGGTGCTCGGCGAGCACGACGGCCGTCCCCCACTCCTCGTTGAGGCGGCGCAGCAGCCAGACGAGCTCGTCGCCGGCCACCGGGTCGAGCTGCGAGGTCGGCTCGTCGAGCAGCAGCAGGCGCGGGCGCCCCGCGAGCGCCGCCCCGAGCGCGACGCGCTGGAGCTCGCCGCCGGAGAGCTCGCTCGTCGGCCGCTCGAGCAGCGCCTCGATGCCGAGCGCCAGCGCGACCTCCTCGACGCCGCGCGCGACCGCCGCCGCCCCGTGGCCGCGATTCTCCAGGCCGAAGGCCAGCTCGTTGCGCACGGCGCCGAGCACGACCTGCGTCTCGGGATCCTGGAACAGCGAGCCCGCGACCGCGGCGATCGCGCCGGGCCCGTGATCGCGGGTGTCGAGCCCGCCGACGGTCGCGCGCCCGGCGAAGCGCCCGCCGTGGAAGTGCGGCACGAGCGCGCCGGCGGCGCGCAGGAGCGTCGACTTGCCGCCCGCCGAGGGCCCGGCGAGGAGCACGAAGTCGCCGGCCTGCACCTCGAGGCTCACGCTGCGCAGCGCGGGTCGCGCCGCCCCGGGGTACGCGTACGTGACGTCCTCGAGGCGCAGGGCGGCGCTCACCGCTCGATCCCCCGGCGGTCGAGGAACGGTGCGAGCGCGACGACGACGATCGCCCCGGCGAGGACGAGCTCCGCGGTCCCGGCCGGCACGGCGAGCTGCGGGTAGGCCCGGAAGGCGCCGGCCCCGGCGACCTTCGCGGCCGCGAGCAGCGCCACGAGCGCGGTCGCCGCCGCCCCGAACGCGAGGTCGTGCCGGCCGAGCGGCTCGCGCGCGCCGCGAGCCGGCGCGCGGCCCGCGTACCCGCGCACCTCGAGCGTGGCGGCGACGTCGATCGCCCGGTCCAGCGCGCCCGTGGCAACGGCGCGCAGCACCGCGACGCGAGCGGGGGCGCCGCGCGGTCGGGTCGCGTGCGCGTCGGCCATGCGGCGCGCGTCACGCGCGAGCACCGGCATGAGCCGGGTGGCGAGCGCCGCGGTCAGCGCCGAGCGGAACGAGACCCGCCGGAAGAGCCCGAGCACCTCGTCGGGGTCGACGGCCGCGCTGAACAGCGCGCAGCAGAGCACGACGACGACGACGCGGGCGCCGATCACGAGCCCGAAGACGAAGGCCTCGACCGTGAGGTCGAGCTCGCCGAGCACGGGCACGAAGCCCAGGCGCGCGAAGACCGTGAGACCATCGCGCACGACGAACGGGTTGACGAGCGCGACGAGCAGCGCGAGCGGCAGCGTGAAGCGCGCGGAGCGCGCGACCTCGGCACCGACGCCCGCCGCCCGCGCCGCCCCGAGCGCAGCGAGCGCCACCGCGGCGAGGACGAGCGGATGCTCGAAGGCCAGCGCGCAGGCGGCGAGCGCCGCGCAGTACGCGCCGCCCGCGCCCGCGCGCGCGGCGTGCAGCGCGCTCGCGCGCCGCCGGTGGCTCACCGCGTCCGTCCCACGGGCAGCCCGACCGGCAGGTCGCCGCTGACGACGAGCGCGAAGCGGTCCTCGAGCGTGCCCTCGTCGAACCCCCGGGCGGCGGCCGCCACGCCGGCGGCGTCGGTGCCGGTGACGACCCATACCGGCTGCTCGTCGCCGAAGCGCGTGGCGGCGACGAGGCCCGTGCCGGGGCCGAACGCCCGCGCCGGGCGCCCCCGTTCGTCGAGTCCGGTGATGCGCCGCCCGTCGGGCGTGATCGTCGCGTAGACGCCGCTCGCCCGCGGCCCGCGCTCGAGCAGCCCGAGCGCCTCGTCTCCGCGGATCTGCGGCCACGGCCCGACGACGATCCGCAGCGTCTGCTCGCTGCGCGGCCCGCGCACGATGCCGCGGGCGGCCGGGATCTCGCGGCCGGTCAGCTGTGAGGCAACGCGGTCGCACGGCGCGCTGCGGGGCTGCACGCACTCGACCCGCACGGGCAGCCGCCGCCCGTCGACGCCGTGGCGGAACGGCTCCGGGAACGACCCGACGACGGCCTTGATGTCGGGGGTGACGCCCCAGTCGTGGCGGTCCCACCAGACGGCGTCGCCGTCGTGGACCTTCGTGGCCGCCGCCCCCTGGTCGGCCTCGATGCCGTTGACGTAGTAGAACCAGTCGATCGGCCGCCCGTCGCGACGGCCGCCGGCGAGGCCGTCGATGCGCTGGACGAAGCCCCCGCCGAAACGGGTCGCGACCTCCGCGTTGCGCTGCAGCAGCCGCATGACGGTGTCCTCGCCCTGCGCCTGCGGGCGCTCGAGCGCCGTGACCGGCCGCGCTCCGAAGTCCGCCGTCACGGTGAGCCGCGCGCCCGATGTGCCCTCGCCGGCGCCCAGGCCGCAGCCCGCGAGGACGAGCGCGAGGACGAGCGCGAGGACGGCCACGGCTGCGGGCGCCGCGCGCCTCATGCCACGCGGAAGATCACGCGCGTGCGACCGCGGTCAAGCAGCGTCGCGTTGCCCGCGCGGTCGCGGGCCTGGACGTCGAGCACGTAGCGCCCACGCCCGAGGCGCGCCGGCAGCAGGTACGACCAGCGCGCGTTCGTCCCGACCGAGAACCAGCGCCCGAACCGGTGCGTGCCGCAGCGGGCGATGCGCACGAGGCGCTCGCGGCGAGCGTCCCAGCCCGAGCAGACGCCGCCGCGGTTGCGCTTGAGGCGCAGGCGGACGTCGGCGATCCCCGAGCGGTCGGAGGACACGCGCCCCGCGAGCGTCCGCGGCCCCTTGCCGGCGGCGAAGCGGGCGCCGTCGCGGATCGACGTGATCCGCGCACGCGGGGCGGTGCGGTCGCGGGCGGCGAGCGCGGGCGCCGAGCCGGCGGGCGCCGGACCCGCGGCGCCGCAGGCGCCGTCGAGGCCGGTCGTCGCGCAGACGGCCACCGGGATCGAGCGCATGCCGGCGCGGACCGCCTGCAGCGAGGCCGGGCCGGCGGGCAGGACGAGCGTCGCCCGACCGTCGGCGCCGGTCGTCGCGCCGCCGACGCTCGCCCCCGCGGCGGGCTCGGGCAGGCCCGTGCCGGGCGCGCCGTTCTGGGGGCGAAACTGCGTGACCGTGACCGTGAACGGCTCCCCGGGGCGCGGGCGCGCGGGGACCCCGGAGAGCACGAGCGGGAAGACGGTCGGCAGGAAGCTCGCGTCGGCGACGTCGACGAGCATCAGCAGCTCGTCGCCCGCGCTCAGCAGATCGGTGCACAGGCCGGCGCCGAAGCGGTTGGAGACCCACTCGGCCCAGTAGTCCCCGGCCGCGAACGTGTGCGACTCGCCGAGGATCGTCGAGACGAAGCTCCTGCGGTCCCAGGCGCCCCTCGTGGCCGCGTCGAGCGCGGCGGCGGCGCTCGTGGCCGGGCAGGTGGCGTCGGCGAGCACGACCGGCTGGTCGCCGAGCGTCACGGTGGTCGGCGCCAGCAGCGTGCGCGCCTGGCCCTCGACGCGGACGCTGACCGTCGGGCCGGCGGCGTGCGCGGGCACCGCCGTCGCCGCGGCGACGGCGAGGACGACGAGGGCCGGGAGTCTGCTCTTCATGATGCTGCCACCCCTTTCCGCGAGGGCGATCGGCACGCGGTCGGAGGCAGGTCTCCTGGCTCCCGGGCCGACCCTCCGCGCCTTCCCGAGGGGCCCGTCGGGCCCCCCAGTGGCTCCGCGCTGCGCGCGGGTGCGGCTGGCGTCCCCGGTCACAGTGGCGGGTCCGCGCCGGATTCGCACCGGCTTCCCTTGGCCACCGACCCTGAACGCGGCGGATGCTACCGTCGCGACGCCATGACCGTAAACCTCACGCGCATCTACACCCGGCTCGGCGACGACGGGGAGACGCACCTGGGGGACATGAGCCGCGTCGCCAAGACACACCCCCGGATCGAGGCCTACGGCGACCTCGACGAGCTCAACGCGCAGCTCGGCGTCGCGCTCACGGTGCCCGGGCTGCCGGGCCGCAGCGCCGGCTGGCTGCGGCGCATCCAGAACGACCTCTTCGACCTCGGCGCCGACCTCAGCGTGCCTCCCGGCGGCGAGCGCGAGCGCCTGCGCGCGCTGCCGGGCCAGGTGACGTGGCTCGAGCAGGCCTGCGACGAGGTCAACGCCACGCTCGAGCCGCTGCGCTCGTTCGTGCTGCCCGGCGGGACGCCGGCCGCGGCCCAGCTCCACATCTGTCGCACGGTCTGCCGGCGCGCCGAGCGCCGTGCGCTCCTCGTCGAGGACGCCAACCCCGAGGTGCGGCGCTACCTCAACCGGCTCTCGGACCTGCTCTTCATCCTCGCCCGCGACGCCAACCGGGGCGAGGAGCCGCTGTGGGAGCCGGGGCGCAACCAGTAGCCCGGGCACCCGCCGTGCCCGCCGCGATCGCGGTCCTGCAGATCGCCGCGGCCGAGCTGAGCCCGGCGCCGGACCGC
>CAWDMB010000010.1:0-77677 GCA_963803375.1 uncultured Actinomycetes bacterium
TGTGACCGCGGGTGTCGAGGCCTCGTTCGTGGTCGGCGACATGCAGGCGCTGCCGTTCGACGATGGCTCGTTCGATGTCGTCCTGTCGGTGTTCGGATTGATCTTCGCCGCGGACGCGAGGCGCGCCTTCGATGAGATGATCCGCGTGCTCCGTCCCGCCGGGCGCGCCCTCTTCTCAGCGTGGGTGCCGGCTGGGCCGATCGACGCGATCGTCGCCACGTTCGGACGCGCGGTCGCCGCCGCTACCGGACACAGACCACATCGGTTCGCCTGGCACGACGCCGACGCGGTGGGCGGACTTGCTGCCCGCGATCGCGCACTCGTCCACATCCACGAGGGACAGCTCTGCATCACCGCCGCGTCACCGGACGCCTACCTTGAGGCCAGCGAGCAGCAACATCCCGTGAGCGTCGCTGGCCGACCCGTGCTCGAGCGTGCCGGCACCTACAGCCAAGTGCGAGACGAGGCTCTCCGCATCCTGCGGCAGGGCAACGAAGATCCGCAGGCGTTCCGCGTGTCCAGCCCCTACCGCGTGATCGAGGTCCACCGCCCGGGCTGATCGAGCGCCGCGCGAGCCGGTGTATGCGCACGATCCGAGCCGAAACCCCTGTCGGCGCGGGACCCGGCACTCAACCGGGACGATGGGCGCCACTCAAAGTGGCGCACCAGGCCCCGTCTCGGAGGGGCCGCCGGCGCGCACTGCGCGATCGCGTCCGAGAGTGGTGGTCGTGGGCAGAGGGTCCGCGGACAAGTGCCGGCAACGCCGCCGTTCAGCCACGCGATGCAGAAGCCGCGCGCGGATGGGCGGCGCCTGCTCAGTCGCCGAGTAAGCGAGGTTCCTGGTGCACCGCAACGCGACCAGGAACGGGAGTCACCACGAGCGCGATGAACACGCACGCAAGAAAGCGCTTGGCGATGAACGGCAAGATCTAGTTCGGCGGCCGTGCCGTCGTCACAGCCCCTCTCGCACGCCGTCGCCTAACCCGGTCAATGCCGTCCTCATCCCAGCGTGATCGTCGTTCCGACCGTGCCAATCACGAACGCGTCCGGGAACCGTGTGGCGATCTGCTGGCACGCCCTCCAGCCCGTGCAATGCGCCGGCACCAGCAGCGACGGCGAGAGCTCGGCCAGCGCCTCGACCGTCGGCCCGATGAGCGGCTCGAACATCGGGCCGCTGAGATGGAACCCGCCGACGATGGCGCCAACCTCGTCCTGGCCGGTGAGCCTGCGCGCAGTATCGCACCGTGTTGACGATGCCCGCGTGACCGCACCCGCTCAACACCACCAGCCCCCGATCACCAAGACTGAGCACGAGCGCCTGGTCGTCGAGGATCAGCGGATCCGGCTGCCAGCCATCCTCACGGAACGCCTGATGCCCGGGAAACCCAGTCTCGAACGACGTCTCGCGGTCGACCTCACCGGTGATGAGCACCGCTCCGTCGAGCAGAAACGACGGCTGGCGCTCCTCCACGATCGTGAACCCCATCTCCTCGAGCGCTCCGCGACTGGTCGCTGGGAAATTGGCCCTGAGCCCGGGAAAGCTGATCCGCCGGCGGCTCCAGAACTCCGGATGGATCATCACCGGCAGGCCGGCGGGGCCGAGCACCCGCACCAGCCCCTCCAGGCCCGTCACGTGATCCCAGTGACCGTGGCTGAACACGATCACCTCGACATCGGCCGGATCGATCGCGAGCTGGTGCATGTTCTCCACCATCCCGTTCGGCGACACCCCGGTGTCGAACAGCAACGTTCGCTTGCGGCCCGCCTTCTCGATCCGCACCAGCGCCGAGAACCCCGGCTCGGCGATCAGCGCGTCCGGGACCCCGGTGGTGGGGCTGACACGCGCCTGGGTGTTCGGCAGTCCTCCGAGAATCGCCTTCGGCCAGTTCATCCGCGTGATCGCTTCCTGGTCCGACCAGCAGCGGGTCGGTCATGTTGTCCATCAGCAGCGTGATCTCCACGCGGTCGACGGGCTCGAGCTCGATGCGGTTCATCGCGTCATCCTCTCGCTGGCCATCGCCCGCTGCTACCTCCCCCGGTCGGCGGGGCCGTGGGCCTCGACCCCAGCCGGCGCTGAACTATGAGCGCCTGGGCGAACCGGAGGTAATGAAGCTGGCGGCGCTCCGGGTGTATCTGGCGTGCGCGGCTGTTCAGCGCCCAGGACGATGCGATCGCGCCTGCCGTACTCGCGCGGCGGCCGCCGCGCGCGCGCCCATGCCGAGGTGCGCACCTATCCCGGCGGCCATTTCGACATCTACCTACCTCGGAACCACGTTCGAACGAGCGGTCGCGGACCAAGTGGAGTTCCTCACCCGTCAGCTGCTCCGTTCATAGCTGCGCTCCCGCGCGGATGAGGAAGGATCTCGGCCCCGGCCGGCAAGCCCGATCTGATCGCTGAGGCGCTCCCGCGAGCCGGCGCCACCCAACGGCAACGCCTGTGAGCAGCTGCCGCTTGACGAGATGACCGTCGCGGGGAACTACGGGCGTGAATCGCTGCTCGGCCCCGATTACGGTGACCGCGCGCGAGCCTAGGTTGAGTGCGTGGCAGACACGCTGACGGCGCTCGACGGGACGTTCCTGCGGCTGGAGGAGCTGGACGAGGGGGCGTTGATGAGCATCGGCGGCGTGATGGTGTTCGATCCGCTGGCGGGTGGGGGTGTTCCGCCTGTCGAGGCCGTGCGGGAGCACCTGGGCGCGCGGCTGGGTGAGCTTCCGCGCTACTCGCAGCGGCTGTCGAGCCCTCGGACGGGTGGTTTGGCGTGGCCGCGCTGGGTGCGCGATGAGCGCTTTGACCTGCGCTACCACGTCGGCCATGCCGGGCTGCCAGCGCCGGGCGACGACGGGCAGCTGAGCGATTGGACGGCCGGGTTCTTTTCGCGCCCGCTGGACCGGAGCCGGCCGCTGTGGGAGATGGTGCTGATCGAGGGGCTCGAGCGCGGGCACTGGGCGCTTGGGTGGAAGACCCACCACTGCCTGGTCGACGGCGTCGGATCGGTGGACCTGATTGGTCTGATTCTGGGCCCGGGGCCAACATCGAGGATCGCGCCCGCGTCGGGGAGGAGCGCGTCGCGCGGAGGATCGTGGCGGTCACCGGTTCCCGAGGCCTGTGTTCAGGCGGCGGGCGCCGGCGCGCGCGCCGCGGGTGCGGCGGTTCGGGCTGCGGCGCATCCCGGCGAGGCGTTGGAGCGCTCGCGCGAGGTCGCCGCGCTGATCGTCCGCGACGAGCTTCGCGGCGCGCCGCACACCTCGCTGAACGTGCGGATCGGGCGGACGCGCCGGTACGCCGTGGTGCGCGCGCCGCTCGGGGAGCTCAAAGCGATCGGCCACCATCTCGGCGGGTCGATCACCGACCTGGTGCTGGCGGCCTCCACGAGTGGCCTGCGGCGGTTGCTGCTCTCGCGCGGGGAGCTGCTGCCGTCGCGTGGGCTGCGCGCGCTGGTGCCGATCAGCATGCGCGATGCATCGGACCGATCGATGCTCGGCAACCTGCTCAGCTTCTTGTTCGTCGATCTCCCGGTCGGCGAGCCTCTTGCGGAGGCGCGGCTGCACAAGATCGCTGAGGCTACCCGTCGGCGGAAGCTATCCGGCGCGGCTCGGGCCACCTCGACGATGATCGACCTTGCCGCGCTCGCGCCGCCGGTGGTGGCGAATGCGGCGCTTGCACGGACGGTGTTCTCCAGGCGGATGTTCAACGTGGCGGTCACAAACGTGCCCGGTTCGCCGGTGCCGCTTCACGCCTTCGGAGCGTTGGTGCGGGAGATCCACCCGGTCCTGCCGCTGCTCGCTGACCACGCGGTAGGGATCGCCGCTCTTTCCTACAACGGGTTGGTGACGTTCGGGATCACCGCCGACGCCTCCTCGACGCCCGACATCGACGTGCTCGCGCGCGCAATCGCCGAAGGCCTCGGGGAGCTGCGCGCGCTGCTTCCTGACGCGGCCAAGATCGCGAGGGCGAGCCCTGACCGAGCGCGGTAGCGCGGCTGATCGACGACGACAACGCGGCTACTCGTAGACGGGTTCTGGGCGGACACGGTCATGAGCGAGATGATCGATTGGGACATCGGCCACTACGAGCAGATGGCCGTGGAGCTCGAGCCGGTCGCCGAGCACATGGTGTCTGTCGCGCGTGTCCAGCCCGGGGAGCGAGTACTGGATCTCGCCACAGGCACCGGCAACGCCGCCCTGCTGGCCGCCGGCGCAGGCGCACGTGTGACCGGCCTGGACACCGCGCGCAGGCTGATCGAGGTCGCGCGCGGTCGTGCTGTGACCGAGGGTGTCGAGGCCTCGTTCGTGGTCGGCGACATGCAGGCGCTGCCGTTCGACGATGGCTCGTTCGATGTCGTCCTGTCGGTGTTCGGATTGATCTTCGCCGCGGACGCGAGGCGCGCCTTCGATGAGATGATCCGCGTGCTCCGTCCCGCCGGGCGCGCCCTATTCTCAGCGTGGGTGCCGGCTGGGCCGATCGACGCGATGGTCGCCACGTTCGGACGCGCGGTCGCCGCCGCTACCGGACACAGACCACATCGGTTCGCCTGGCACGACGCCGACGCGGTGGGCGGACTTGCTGCCCGCGATCGCGCACTCGTCCACATCCACGAGGGACAGCTCTGCATCACCGCCGCGTCACCGGACGCCTACCTTGAGGCCAGCGAGCAGCAACATCCCGTGAGCGTCGCTGGCCGACCCGTGCTCGAGCGTGCCGGCACCTACAGCCAAGCGCGAGACGAGGCTCTCCGCATCCTGCGGCAGGGTAACGAAGATCCGCAAGCGTTCCGCGTGTCCAGCCCCTACCGCGTGACCGAGGTCCACCGCCCGGGCTGATCGAGCGCCGCGCGAGCCGGTGTATGCGCACGATCCGAGCCGAAACCCCTGTCGGCGCGGGACCCGGCACTCAACCGGGACGATGGGCGCCACTCAAAGTGGCGCACCAGGCCCCGTCTCGGAGGGGCCGCCGGCGCGCGCTGCGCGATCGCGTCCGAGAGTGGTGGTCGTGGGCAGAGGGTCCGCGGACAAGAGCCGGCAAGGCCGCCGTTCAGCCACGCGATGCAGAAGCCGCGCACGGATGGGCGGCGCCTGCTCAGTCGCCGAGTAAGCGAGGTTCCTGGTGCAGCGCAACGGGACCAGGAACGGGGAGCACGGCGAAGCGCGATGAACACGCACGCAAGAAAGCGCTTGGCGATGAACGGCAAGATCGAGACCCGGCAGCCGTGCCGTCGTCACAGCCCCTCTCGCACGCCGTCGCCTAACCCGGTCAATGCCGTCCTCATCCCAGCGTGATCGTCGTTCCGACCGTGCCAATCACGAACGCGTCCGGGAACCGTGTGGCGATCTGCTGGCACGCCCTCCAGCCCGTGCAATGCGCCGGCACCAGCAGCGACGGCGAGAGCTCGGCCAGCGCCTCGACCGTCGGCCCGATGAGCGGCTCGAACATCGGGCCGCTGAGATGAAACCCGCCGACGATGGCGCCAACCTCGTCCTGGCCGGTGAGCCTGCGCGCATATCGCACCGTGTTGACGATGCCCGCGTGACCGCACCCGCTCAACACCACCAGCCCCCGATCACCAAGACTGAGCACGAGCGCCGTGGTCGTCGAGGATCAGCGGATCCGGCTGCCAGCCATCCTCACGGAACGCCTGATGCCCGGGAAACCCAGTCTCGAACGACGTCTCGCGGTCGACCTCACCGGTGATGAGCACCGCTCCGTCGAGCAGAAACGACGGCTGGCGCTCCTCCACGATCGTGAACCCCATCTCCTCGAGCGCTCCGCGACTGGTCGCTGGGAACTCGGCCCTGAGCCCGGGAAAGCTGATCCGCCGGCGGCTCCAGAACTCCGGATGGATCATCACCGGCAGGCCGGTGGGGCCGAGCACCCGCACCAGCCCCTCCAGGCCCGTCACGTGATCCCAGTGACCGTGGCTGAACACGATCACCTCGACATCGCCCGGATTGACCGCGAGCCGGCGCATGTTCTCCACCATCCCGTTCGGCGACACCCCGGTGTCGAACAGCAACGTTCGCTTGCGGCCCGCCTTCTCGATCCGCACCATGGCCGAGAACCCCGGCTCGGCGATCAGCGCGTCCGGGACCCCGGTGGTGGGGCTGACACGCGCCTGGGTGTTCGGCAGTCCTCCGAGAATCGCCTTCGGCCAGTTCATCCGCGCGATCGCTTCCTGGTCGACGAGCAACGGGTCGGTCATGTTGTCCATCAGCAGCGTGATCTCCACGCGGTCGACGGGCTCGAGCTCGATGCGGTCCATCGCGTCATCCTCTCGCTGGCCATCGCCCGCTGCTACCTCCCCCGGTCGGCGGGGCCGTGGGCCTCGACCCCAGCCGGCGCTGAACTATGAGCGCCCGGGCGAACCGGAGGTAATGAAGCTGGCGGCGCTCCGGGTGTATCTGGCGTGGGCGGGGCGCCACGGGGCGGCGGAGGTCTCAGGCGGGTGGCCGGCGTGGGTGCGCGCTGGCCTTCCCGTCGAGCGCGGATCCGACCCGCGGCGCTGATTCGTTTCAGCGCTCGGTGGCACGGGCGGCGTGGCCGTCGTCGCGAACGGAAGCGTCACGGTGAACCGGGCGCCGCGCCCGGGCACGCTGTCGACCGTCACGTCGCCGCCGTGCGCCCGGGCGAGCGACGCGACGACCGAGAGGCCGATTCCGCGGCCGGCGATGCCCTTCGCCGCGGCTCCGCGCCAGAAGCGCTCACTGGGAGGCTGCGACGAGTTGCGCGAGGACCGCTTGACCCGACGCTCTAGCTGGGCGATCCGCTCGCCCTGCGCCGCGACACGCCTCTCCAGCCGCTGGATCTGCTCGTCCATGCGCAACAGCACCGCGACGACGACGTCCTTGCCCTGCTCGTAGATCGCCTCGGCCTCGGCCCGCTCCACGCCACGGGATTCGACGACCCGCGGTTATGTCCCCCCGACCGACTGAACGCTTACAGATAGGGGACGATTTCCAGCGACTTAGCATGGGCCCGCCAGGACTCGAACCTGGATCTGACGGATTATGAGTCCGCTGCTCTGACCGATTGAGCTACGGGCCCGGCCGCCGCCACCGTAACTCAGTTGCCCAGCCGCGCGACCGCGCGCTGCAGTTCGCCGGGCGAGAAGGCGCCTTCGAAGCGCGTCGTGACGCGCCCGCCGCGGTCGATGACGAACGTCCACGGCTCCGACGGCAGCCGCCAGGCCGAGACCTGGGCCGTCGTGCCGCGGTCGACGCGATTGTCGCGGTAGATCTCCTGGTGGATGAACGCGACTTCCTTGGGCGCACGCGCCTTGACCTGCTCGACGACGTCGACCACCGGCCCGCAGACCCGGCTCTGGCAGAGCAGCGGCGTCGCGAACGTGATCACGACGGGCCGCTTGCCGAGGACGTCGGCGAGGTCGTGCTCGAGCAGGTCCTTCGCCGGCGGGCGGCGGGTGTCGATCTTCGCGGCGTCGCCGCCGACCGAGGCGAGCGTCGGCGTGTGCACGCGGATCGCCCGGTCGCCGACCGCAGGCGGCCCGGCGCGGCCGGCGCTGACGACGACGCCGTAGGCGTTCGTGGTCAGGAGCCGGCCGTCGAGGCGGGCGAGCGCCGTGACGACCTGCTTGCCGGTGCGCGCGAACGGGACGTCGGCGACGTAGACGCCCTTGGCGGCGTCGGGATCGGAGGCCGTCGTCTGGCTCCGGAAGGGCGCGTCCACCTTCAGCGGCTCGGCGCGCGCGACGTACGGGCCGCGCAGCCCGGAGCCGTCGCGCCACGCGGTGTAGAGCGCGACCTGGGCGCCCGTGATCTGCTTGCGCGCGGTGTCGAAGAGCGCGAAGCCGAAGCGGTTGCGGCCCTTCGCGAGCAGCGAGACGCTCGGCGCCAGGATCGGGCCCTCCTGCCCGACCTCGGCCTGCAGGTCCGCGACGCTCTTGCCGCGCGCGGAGGGGAAGCCGGCCGGCCGAGCGGTCGGCTCGGGCTGCGGCGCGGGCGGCGCGGAGTCGTCGCTCGATCCTCCGCAGCCGGCTGCGACGAGCGCGGCGGCGAGGACGAGCGCCGGCAGGAGCCTGGCGAGCGGCGGGCGGCGCACGCGGCGAGTGTATGCGTCGTGATTGGATGCCGCGTCACATCGGACGGCGAGCGGAAGGCGACGGCACATGGCGGACCGGGCGGCGATCGTGACGGGCGCCTCGAGCGGCATCGGGCTCGGGTTGGCGCGGATGCTGGGCGAGGAGCGCCACGCCCTGACCGTGGCGGCACGGCGCCCCGAGAAGCTCGAGGCAGCCGCCGCCGGCCTGCGCGGCGCGGGCTTCGAGGTCGAAGCCGTCGCGGGCAACCTCGGCGACGAGGCCGCCGTCCAGGAGGTCGTCGCGCGCCATCGCGAGCGCTTCGGGCGCATCGACGTGCTCGTCAACAACGCCGGCGTCGGCTTCGGGGAGGCGGTCGAGGCGCTCACCGCGAAGCGGATCGACCTCCAGCTCGCGACGAACCTGCGCTCGATGCTGCTCTTCTACCGCGAATGCGCGGAGCTCCTGAAGGCGGCGGGCGCCGAGCACCGGCGCGCGCTCGTCGTCAACACCTCCTCGATCTCGGGCAAGTACGGCCAGCCCTGGCTGTCGGTCTACAGCGCGACGAAGGCGGCCGTCGTCGGCTTCACCCAGGCGATGCATGGGGAGCTCGGCGGGCACGGCGTCAAGAACACGGCGCTGTGCCCGGCCTTCGTCGACACGCCGATGACGAGCTTCCTCGAGGGTCAGGTCAGCCCGGACGAGATGATCCAGGTGGACGACATCGTGGAGATCGTCCGCGTGCTCCTGCGCCAGTCCCCGGGGTGCGTGGTGCCGGAGGTCCAGTTCGTGCGCCCGGGGGACGCGCTCTGAGCCAGTCGAGCCCGAGCGCCGCGGCCTCGGCCGCCTTACGCCTCCGGACGAGCGCCTGATGCGCGGCGACGGCCGCGCCCAGCGGCCCGCGCGCGGTCTCGCGCGCGAGCGACGCCTCGAGCTCGGCCTCAAGCTCGGCCAACTCGCGCGCGGTCGCCCGGCGCGGGCGTCGCGCACCGGTGAAGCGGTCCCACGCGCGCGCGAAGGCGAGCAGGTCGGTGCGCCCGCCCCGGCGGTGGGCGGCGAGCATCGGGCACACGCCGGCGCCGGGGCTCGCGTAAGCGCCCGCGATGATCGGCTCCGAGCGCACGGCCTCGAGCATCGCGACCCGCGTTCGCTCCGGCAGGAGCTCGATCGCCCGTCGCAGGTCCTCGATCGGGGGTCGTCCACGTCGCATAGGATCGCCGTCGCGCACGGTAGCCGCCGTCGGGGCCACCGTCCACGTTCCTCCCTGCTGAAAGAAGGCTTGCGATGAAGCTCGGCGTCCACATCGGCTACTGGGGCCTCGGCCTCTCGAGCGCGGACCAGCTGGAGATCGTCCAGGAGGCCGAGCGCCTCGGCTACGACAGCGTCTGGGCGGCGGAGGCCTACGGCTCCGACGCGGCCACGATCCTCGGCTGGCTGGCCGGGCAGACGACGCGGATCCACCTGGGCTCGGCGATCTTCCAGATGCCCGCGCGCTCGGCCGCGATGACGGCGATGACCGCCGCGACGCTCGACCAGCTCTCCGACGGGCGCATGCTGCTCGGGATCGGCTCGTCGGGCCCGCAGGTGGCCGAGGGCTGGCACGGCCAGCGCTTCGCCCGCCAGCTGCAGCGCACGCGTGAGTACGTCGCGGTCGTCCGCACGGCGCTCGCGCGCGAGCGCCTCGAGTTCCACGGCGAGACGCTCGAGCTGCCTCTCCCCGACGGGCCGGGCAAGGCGCTCAAGCTCACGATCGCGCCCGTGCAGGACCGGATCCCGATCTACCTGGCTGCGATCGGGCCGAACAACACGCGCCTGGCCGGCGAGATCGCCGACGGGTGGATCCCGACGCTCTTCTCCCCCGAGCACGTCGCGGAGCTGCGCCCGCTGCTCGAGGAGGGCGCAGCCCGCGCCGGGCGCTCGCTCGAGGGCTTCGACATCGCGCCGACGATCAACGTGTTCGTCAACGACGACCTCGCGGCGGCGCGGGACGCGATGCGCCCGTTCATCGCGCTCTACGTCGGCGGCATGGGCTCGCGCAAGCAGAACTTCTACAACCAGCTCGTCGGGCGCTACGGGTTCGAGGACGCCGCTCGCGAGGTCCAGGACCTCTACCTCGACGGCAAGCGCGAGGAGGCGATGGCGGCGCTGCCCGACGAGCTCATCGACAGCGTCTCGCTCTGCGGGCCGCGCGACCACGTGCGCGAGCGCCTGGCGGTCCTCCGGGACGCCGGCGTGGGCACGCTCGGGGTCACGCCGCTGGCGATGGACAAGCAGGGCCGCCTGGACCAGCTGCGCCTGGTCGCGGAGCTTGCCGCCGCCTGAGCGCCCGCGCCTGCGGCTGCTGCTGGGCGCCTTCGGCGACCCGGGGCACGCCTTCCCGATGCTCGCGCTCGGGCGGGCGCTCGTCGCCCGCGGGCACGACGTCGTCCTGCAGACGTCGTCGCGCTGGCGGGCGGACGCCGAGCGCGAGGGCCTGCGCTTCGCCCCTGCGCCCGAGTACCGGGTGTTCCCCACCCGCGGGCGGCCGCTCAAGCCCTTCGAGGCGGTCGTGCGCGCGGCGGCCGACACGCGACCGCTCGTGGCCGGGCTGCGCCCCGACGCCGTGGTCGCCGACATCCTCACGCTGGCGCCCGCGCTGGCCGGCGAGCTCGAGGACGTGCCGGTGGCCACGCTCATCCCCCACCTCGACCCCCGCGGCGCGCCGGGCTTCCCGCCCTACTCGATCGGCGCGCGGCTGCCGCGCACCCGGCTGGGCCGCCGGCTGTGGCGCGCGACCGACCCGCTCATGGCTCGCGGCCTCGAGCTCGGGCGCGCCGAGCTCAACGAGACCCGCCGGCGCCTCGGGCTCGAGCCGCTGTCCTGGATCCACAACGGGATCTCGCCGGCGCTCGCGCTCGTGGCGACGTTCCCGCAGCTCGAGTACCCGCGCGCGTGGCCGGCGGCGACCGAGGTCGTCGGCCCGCTGCTGTGGGAGCCGCCGGCGCCGGACGTCCAGCCGCCGGCCGGCGACGAGCCGCTCGTGCTCGTGGCGCCCTCGACGTCCCAGGACCCCGAGCACCGGCTGCTCGACGCCGCGCTCGCGGGGCTCGAGTCGCTGCCCGTGCGCGTGCTGGCCTCGACGAGCCGGCGCGAGCGCTCGGGCGCCGTGCCGGCCAACGTGCGGACGGTCGAGTGGCTCTCATACGCGCGCGCGATGCCGCGCTGCGCCGTCGTCGTCTGCCATGCGGGCCACGGCACGGTCGCGCGCGCGCTCGCCTCCGGCTGCGTCGTCGTCGCCGTGCCCGCCGCCGGCGACATGAACGAGAACGCCGCGCGCCTGGACTGGGCCGGGGTCGGGGTGCGGCTCCCGCGGCGGCTGTGCGCGCCGCGCCCGCTGCGCCTCGCGGTGCGCCGCGCCCTGGCCGAGCCGCGGCTCGCGGCGCGCGCGCGCGAGCTCGCCGCGTGGGCGCGCGAGCACGACGGGGCGGCGCGGGCGGCCGAGCTCGTCGAGCGGTTCGCGGCCGCGCCGCCGAGCGCGCCGACGCGGGCGTAGGGTCACGCACCGTGGGCGCCTTCCTCGCGGTGGCCAACAGCGGGAGGTGCGCGCGTGCGACCGACCCTGCGCCGCTGTCCGAGGACGCCGTACGGCGGATCCTCGAGGCCGGCCGCGTCGCCGGCAGCTCGCGCAACCGCCACGCGCGGCGCTCCGTCGTCCTGCGCGACCGGACGCTGGTCGAGCGGGGCGCCCAAGCGGTCTGGTCGCCGGCGCCTCGAGTCCGCACGGGTGTTCGACGACGTGGTGCAGATTCACCAGTTGCTTGATGTCATGAGGGAGCGGGCCTGCTAGCGACGGGGTGCCCGGGGCGCTATGCCAGCGGGCACACGCTCAAACCTCGCACCGAGGGAGGCCCAGAGATGAATTCTGTCGGCATCGACCTGCATCGCAAGCGCTCGCACATCGCGGCGCTCGACGAGGCGGGCGCGCAGTTGCTGTCGCGGCGGATCGTGAACGATCCGCAGACGTTCCTGGCGCTGCTCGAGGACGTCGGCGAGTGCCGGATCGCGCTGGAGGCGACGTACGGTTGGGAGTGGCTGGCCGATCTGCTGCAGGACGCCGGCCATGAGCTGCACCTCGCGCACCCGATGCGCACGAAGGCGATCGCTTCGGCGCGGGTGAAGACCGACGCCGTCGACGCGCGCACGCTGGCGCAGCTGCTGCGCGCCGACCTGCTGCCGGAGGCCTACATCGCCCCGCGCGAGCTGCGCGACCTGCGTGACCTGCTGCGCCACCGCGTCGCGTTGACGCGGATGCGCTCGTCGTTGAAGAACCGCGTCTCGGCGATCCTGGCCAAGAACGGCATCCAGCGCCCGTACAGCGACCTCTTCGGCCCGGCCGGCACGCAGTTCCTAACCGAGCTCCAGCTGCGCGAGAGCCCGCGCCGGCGCCTGGACAGCGATCTCGCGCTGGTCGCCGACTTCACGCGCGAGATCGACGCCACCAGCCGCGAGATCGATGCCCGCGCCAAAGAAGACCCCTATGTCGAGGTGCTCTGCCAGATCCGCGGCGTCGGGCGCTACATCGCGATGCTCGTCATCGCCGAGGTCGGCGACATCGACCGCTTCGCGACCGCCCGCCGACTGTGCTCGTGGGCCGGCCTGACACCGACGGTCCGCAGCTCGGACGGCAAGGCGCGGCTCGGGCACATCTCCAGCCAGGGCTCGCGGGCGCTGCGCTGGGCGCTCGTTGAGGCCGCCCAGCACGCCGGCACTGGCGGCGGCCCGCTGCGCGACACCTACGAGCGGATCGCCAAGCGCCGCGGCAAGCAGATCGCCAAGGTCGCCGTCGCGCGCCAGATCCTCACGCTCTGTTACTACGGCCTGCGCGACGGAGAGATCCGTTGCCTGGCACCCCGAGCCAAGACGCGCGCGATCAGACCGCCGGCGGTCAGCACATGACCCGCCGCGCCGATCATGCGCCGCCCGCCCGGGGCGCAGCGACTCCTCGAGCGAGCTCGGCTGTGTCAATGGCCTCCGCTCGCCCGCCCGGGCAAGCCGACGGCCGCCCACTTGATTGAGCCCTCGAGCGTCGCACGACACAACCGGCCCGCCCAGCGCGACCGAACGGATGACTCAGACGCTTCCGCCCACGCCCCGGCCGTCACCGCACACCGGGCGCCCAACCGCCAGAGCGCCCTAACCGCCCCTTGACACGGCCCGCTCCTTCATGGATGACACATACTCTGGCGACAACGATGGCGACGAACCCGCACACGGTCGCGGCCGGGCGCGACGCGCTTCGGCGCGGCGCGTGGGAGGAGGCGCACGGGCGCTTCGAGGCCGCACTCGCGGAAGAGGAGACGCCCGAGGCCTGGGAAGGCCTGGGCTGGGTCGGCTGGTGGCTGTCCGATGCCGTGCTGGCGATGGGCGCACGGGAGCGGGCGTACCGCGCCTTCCGCGCCGCGGGCGACCCCGCGGGTGCCGGACGGGTGGCGGCCTGGCTGGCGTCCGACTTCCTCGAGTTCCGCGGCGAGGACGCCGTTGCCCGCGGATGGATCGAGCGCAGCCACCGCATGCTCGACCTCGTCCCCGAGCGCGAGGAGCACGGCTGGCTGGCGCTCCACGAGGGCTCCCACGTCATGAACGTCCGCAGCGATCTCGTGGAGACCGCGGCGCTGGCCGCGAGGGCCGCGACGCTGGGGCGCAAGCTGGGCGTGGCCGATCTCGAGGCGGTCGGTCTGGCGCTCGAGGGCGTCACGCTGGTGCGGCGCGGGAGCGTCGAGGACGGCATGCGCCTGCTCGACGAGGCCTCGGTCATCGCCGAGACCGAGGAGCTGCAGATGCCGATCTCGCGCGGCTGGGCGCTCTGCTACCTGATCTCGGCCTGCGAGGGCGTGGGTGACTTCCCGCGCGCGACGCAGTGGTGCGAGGCCGCGCGCTCGATCGCGGAGCGCTGGGGGGCGCGCCAGATGATCGGCGTCTGCCGCAGCGCGTACGGGAACGTCCTCGCCACGAACGGCGACTGGGTCGCGGCCGAGCTCGAGCTAACCGCGGCCGTCGGCGATCTCCAGGCTGCCAGGCCGGCGATGGCCGCCGGTGGTGTGGCCCGCCTGGGGGAGCTGCGCGCCCGCCAGGGCCGCGCGGACGAGGCCCGTGCGCTCTACGAGCGCGCGGGAACCCACCTCCGCGCCATCGTGGGGCTCGGCTCGCTGGCGCTCGACGCCGGCGACGCGGCCGCCGCGGCGGACGCCGCCGACCGGGTGTTGCGCCGGGTGTCGCCGACCGCCGTGCTCGACCGCCTGCCGGCGTTGGAGCTGCTGGTGCGCGCGCGCGTGGGCCTGGGGGAGCTCGAGGCCGCCGCCGCGGCGTGCGCCGAGCTCGAGCGCGTCGGCGCCGAGCTCGGCACGCCCTATGTGCGCGGCCGGGCGCGGCTCGTGGCCGCTCAGATGGCGGCAGCCCGCGGCGAGCGCGAACACGCGCGCCGCGTCTGCGAGGACGCCGTCGACCTCCTCGTCGAATCGGCCGCGGCCTACGAGACCGCGCTGGCACGGCTGGAGCTCGCCAGGGCGCTCGCCGCGCTCGGGCGCGCCGAGCCCGCGGCCGCGGAGGCCCGGCTGGCGCGCGAGACGTTCGAGGCGCTGGGCGCCGCGCGCGACATCGCCCGGGTGGACGCGGTCCTGCAGCACGACGGCACGATCGCAGCGGCCGAGCGCCGGTCGCTCGGGGAGCTGACGCCGAGAGAGCTCGAGGTCCTGCGGCTCGTCGCACAGGGTCTCAGCGACTCCGAGATCGCCGAGCGGCTGGTGCTCAGCCAGCACACCGTGCACCGCCACGTGGCGAACGTCCGCGGGAAGCTGCGGCTGCCGTCCCGGGCCGCCGCGGTCGCCTACGCGGCACGCGCCGGGCTGCTCTGACGCTGGGCGTGGCCGATCGCGGCCATGCGTGCCGGATGGCCGGGAACGGCGAAGTCGGCGCCGCCGCGAGTCCGTAGCGTCGGCGCATGATCTCCACGACCGATACGGCACTCGACGAGCTGCGCCGCAGGCTGCGCGGCGGGCTCCATCTGCCCGGCGAGGCCGAGTACGCCGACACCTGCACGCTCTTCAACGCCATGATCGAGCGCCACCCCGCGCTCGTGGCGCGCTGCGCGACGGCCGACGACGTGATCGCGGCGCTCGCTTTCGCTCGCGAGCACTGGCTCCCGATCGCCGTGCGTGCCGGCGGGCACTCCGTGGTGGGGTTGTCGCTGGTTGACGACGGACTCGTCATCGACGTGCGCGCGATGAACGACGTTGGCGTCGATCCGCAGCGCCGGGTCGCGCGCGTCGGCGCGGGCGCAACCTGGGCGCAGCTCGACCGCGCCACCCACGCGCACGGGCTCGCCACCACCGGCGGGCGCGTGTCCACCACCGGCGTGGCCGGCCTGACGCTGGGCGGCGGCTCCGGCTGGCTCGAGCGCAGGCACGGTCTGGCCTGCGACAACCTCCTGGCGGTCGAGCTCGTCACCGCGGACGGCGAGCGCGTGCGCGCCTCCGAGGCCGAGCACCCCGACCTGTTGTGGGCGCTGCGCGGCGGGGGCGGCAACTTCGGCGTCGTCACGGCATTCGAGCTCCGGCTGCATCCGCTGCCGTCCGAGGTCCTCGCCGGGCTCGCCCTCTATCCCGCCGAGCGCGGACGCGAGCTGCTGGCGCTCTACCGTGACGTTGCGCGCGAGGCGCCCGAGGAGCTCGGCCTGGCCGCCGGCTACCTCACCGCTCCCGCCGAGCCCGACATTCCCGAGCACCTGCACGGCAGGCTCGTCGTGGCGATCCTCGGCATGTACGCCGGCCCGGTGCAGGAGGGCGCGGAGGCCCTGCGGGCGCTGCGCGCGTTCGGGCCCCCCGAGGTCGACTTCTTCGCGCCGATGCCCTACCCGGACTTCCAGTGCATGATCGACGACCCGCCGGGCTACCGAAACTATTGGACCGACGAGCACCTGGCGGACCTGCCCGACGCGGCGATCGAGGCGATCGCGTGCCGCTCCGAGGAGCTGCCGCCCGGCCCGGCCCAGCTCTTCATCATCAACTGGGGCGGCGCCGTCGCGCGCGTCTCCGAGGCCGACTCGCCGCTCGCCGGTCGCGACGCCGCGTTCGTCGTGCACCCGTTCGCGCTGTGGGACGACCCGGCCGACGACGAGCGGATGATCGCGTGGGCGCGCGCCTTCCGCGAGGACCTGCGCGCGTTCGCCACCGGCGGCGTCTACCTGAACTTCATCGGCGACGAGGGCGTGGAGCGCGTGCGCGCCGCGTTCGGACACCGCAGCCACGAGCGCCTGGCGCGGGTCAAGGCCGAGTGGGACCCGGAGAACGTGCTCCGTGCGACGGGAAACGTGGGACCGGCGAGCGACTGACGGCGACACCCGGCTCATCGTCGGGGCCGTCGGTGTCTCGGCGCTGGGGGACTTCCTGCTCTGGGTCCCCCTGACGCTGCACCTCCAGCAGGTCACCGGGTCGGGGATCACGGTCGCCGGCCTGATGATCTGCCTCTGGGCGCCGATCGTGCTGCTGGCGCCCGCCGCCGGGCTGCTCGCCGATCGCCTGGAAACGCGGTCGCTGCTGATCTGGGCATCGTTGGCGCAGGCGGCGGTTGCCGCGTCGCTGGCGTTCGCGCTGGACTCGGTCACGGCAATCCTCGCGCTGGCCGCGCTGCTCGGCGTCGGGTTCGCCGTCGCGCAGCCGGCCGAGTTCGCGCTGGTGCCCGCGGTCGCCCGCGAGCGGCGGCTCGCCGACGTCAACGGGTACGTCGAGTCGGCCCGGTACGTGGGCATGACGGCCGGGCCGCTCATCGGAGGCGTGCTCGCCGCGGCCGGCGGCACCGCCGTGGCGATGCTCGTCAACGCGGCGACCTTCGCGTGCGTGGCACTCGCCGCCGCGCGGCTGTGCACGCGCCGCGAGCCGGCGGCCACCGCTTACGACGAGGACCGATCGCGGGCCCGCGACGGCGTTGTGCACCTGTTCTGCGACCGCACGCTGGCCGTCGTGCTCGCGGTCGTGTTCGTCTCGCTGCTGTTCATGAGCGCGTCGATCGCGGCTGAGGTCTTCTTCCTCAAGGAGGACCTTGGGGTCGGCGACGGCGTGTACGGAGTGCTGTTCGCGTCGTGGACGGTGGGCATGGTCCTCGGGGCGCTGGTCGTCTCCCAGCGCGTCCCCGCGGGCGCGATCGCAACCGCGGCGCTGGTCGCGGTGGCGGTGCAGGGAGCGGGCCTCGGACTCCCCACCGCCTGGCTCGCGATCGGCTTCGCGGGCGCGATGTGGTTCATCGGGGGCGTGGGCCACGGCGTCAAGAACGTGCTGGCCCGGACCCTGATCGCGCAGCGCGTCCCGGCACGCCTGCACGGTCGCGCCTTCGCCGCCTACAACGGGCTGCGCAACGGCTCCGAGCTCGTCGCACTGGCCGCGGGCGGTCTGCTCGTGTCCGCGCTCGGCGCGCGCACGACCCTCGCGCTCGCGGGAGCGATGCCCGTGCTCGCCGTGGTGGCCGGCCTGATCGCCCATCGGCGCCGGCCCGCAACCCGCGTGGCCCCCGCGCGAGCGGCACAGCTCGGCCACGACCTTTCCGTCCGGAACACGAACTAGTGTTCGTGTCGTGGACAGGGGATGGCTTGAGGAGCAGCTCGCGAGCGGAAGGTCGATCGAGGCGATCGCCAGCGAGATCGGCCGACATCCATCGACCGTCGCGTACTGGGCCAACAAACACAGCCTGGCATCGACCCTTGCGGCGAAAGCACGCTGCGAAGGGACCCGCCGATCGAGCCATCCTCGTCGGGCTCGTGGCGGAACAGCTGACGATCGAGCAGATCGGTGCAGAGCTAGACATCGGCTCAGCCTCGGTCCGGCATTGGCTGCGGAAGTACGGGCTCAAGACCGCTCGGTCACGCGGGCAAGCCGCTCCGGCGCCGGCCGAGCGAGAGACGATCCGTGAGTGCAGGCACCACGGATGGACGAGCTTTGTGGTCAGCGGGACCGGGAAGCGGCTTCGGTGCAAGCGTTGCCGGATCGAGCACGTCTCGGCGCGGCGGCGGAGAGTCAAGGCGATCCTCGTGGCCGAGGCCGGCGGGCGCTGCCAGCTCTGCGGCTACGACCGCTATCCCGGCGCCCTCCAGTTTCATCACCGCGACCCCACGGAGAAGGCGTTCGGTTTGGCGACGCAGGGCGTCGCCCGCTCGCTATCGCGCGCTCGGTCCGAGGTGCGCAAGTGCGTCCTGCTCTGCGCCAACTGTCACGCGGAAGTCGAGGGTGGACTCGCTAACATGCCTGCCGCCTTTCAGCCGATAGCTCTAGTGCGCCGAGAGCGCTAATACTCCATTCGGGGGTAATTCAATGGCAGAATGCTCGGCTGTTAACCGAGTCGTTGTGGGTTCGAGTCCCACCCCCCGAGCTCTACGCTGAACGGCGCCCAGCGGGCGCCGTTCGTCACTGCGCCGCCGCCGTCTCCTCGATCGTCGTCCCGATCAGCGCGTTCCGACGCGCGCGAAGCTCCTGCTGACGGGCCTTGAGCAGCGCGACGTCGCCGGTCGCGGCTCTCTGCGCCGCGGTGATCTCACGCTCCAGACACAACAGCTCGAGGCTGAGCGATTCCGCCTGCAACGCAGCATCCGAGCGGTGTACGTCCGCGACCGAGAGCGCGGCGATGAGCGCCGACAGCTCTTCATCCGCCACGGGAATCCCCTCGGCCGGCGCATCGACGTGTTCGAGCAAGTGGGCCGCGGCGCGACGAGTGACGCGATTCGTGAACGCACGCTCTATGTCAAGCGCCGCCAGAGCCTCGCGGCCGGCTTGTGGTAGCGCTACGACATGCGCGAGAAAGGAGCGCTCCTGAAGGCCAGATGCATCGAGCGCCGCGTCGACCGCGCTCACCGCGTCGTCGCTGCCCGCTCTCCCGGCAGCCGCGGATGACGCATGACGTGGCAGCAGCCTCTCCACGATCGCCGGCGTCAGGTCGGTGCGATCCGATACGACGCGGAGCAGGTCTTGGCGCAAGGCCTCGTCCGCAAGGTCCGACATGACGGGCGCCAACGCGGCGATCGCCGCGTCCCTGCCCTCGGCGCTGGCGAGGTCGGCGCGCTCGAGCTCGCGCTCGACGCGGAAGCGCACGAACGCGACCGAGGCCTCGACGCGCTCGCGCACGGCGCCCGCGCCCTCGGCCTGGACGAGGTCGGCCGGGTCGTTGCCGGGCGGCAGCGGCACGACGCGCAGCGTCAGCCGCCGCCGCGCGGCGACGCGGGCGGCACGCAGCATCGCCTCCTGCCCGGAGCTGTCGGCGTCGAGCGCGAGCAGCACGGTCGGCGCCAGCCGGGCGAGCTCGCCGACCTGCTCGTCGGTGAGCGCCGTGCCCATGAGCCCGACCGTCTGGCGCAGCCCGGCCTGGTGCAGCGCGATGACGTCCGTGTAGCCCTCGGCCACGAGGACCGTCCCCGCCTTCGCCGCCGGCGCGCGCGCGATGTCGGCGCCGAAGAGATGGCGGCCCTTGTGGAAGATCGCGCTGTCGGAGGAGTTGAGGTACTTGGGCTTCTGGTCGGGACCGAGCGCCCGGGCGCCGAAGCCGAGCACGCGGCCGCGAGCGTCGCAGAGCGGGAACATGATCCGCCGCCGGAAGCGGTCGTACGTGCGTCCCTCGCCCTTCGCGCGCTGCGCGAGGCCGGCGGCCACGAGCTCGCGGTCCGAGAAGCCCGTGCGCCGCGACGCGAGGAGCACCGTGTCCCAGGCGCTCGGCGCGTAGCCGACGCGGAACTCGCGCAGCGCGGTCTCCTCGAAGCCGCGCCCGCGCAGGTACTGGCGCGCGCCCTCCGCCTCCCGCGAGTCCCACAGGTGGCGGACGTAGAACGCGGCCGTGCGCTCGAGCAGCTCGAGCAGGCGCTCGCGCTCGCGCCGGCGCTCGGCCGCCGCCGGGTCCTCCTCGACGACCTCGAGCTGCACGCCGTAGCGGTCGGCGAGCTGCTCGAGCGCCCCCTTGAAGTCCACGCCCTCGGTGAGCTCGACGAAGCGGAAGACGTCACCGCCCGTCCCGCAGCCGAAGCAGTAGAAGAGCTTCTCGGCCGGGTTGATCCCGAACGACGGCGTGCGCTCGTCGTGGAACGGGCACAGGCCCTCGAAGCGATTGGCCCCCGCCCGCCGCAGCTCGACGCGGGCGCCGACGAGATCCACCATGTCGACCGCGTCGCGGACGCGATCACGGGAGTCGTCGGTGTAGCGCGCCATCGCCGCGCTCGACTCTAGATGAGTGATGACGCGGCCGCGTGTGCGCCGTGACGCGGGATCACTCGTCTCTTAGAGGGCGAAGGCTTCCGGCACCGACAGCGCCTCGAAGGCGCGGATGCAGTAGCGGTCGGTCATCCCCGCGAGCCAGTCGGTCACCCGCTGGGCGACGTCGGCGCCGGCCACGCCGCCGTCGTCGGGAATCCGCTCGGGGTCCGCGGCGTAGGCCTCGAAGAGCGTGCGCAGCATGCCCTCGATCTTCGCGTGCTCGCGCCGCGCCGCCGGGCCGAGGTAGACCCGCTCGAACATGAAGGCCCGCAGCGCGTCCATGGCCGCTCCCGCCCGCTCGCCCTGGACGATCTCGCCGGCGCGCTCGGAGTGCTCGACGAGGTCGTGCACGAGCGCGTCGATGCGGACCGAGCCCGTCGGCCCCAGCACGGCGATCGGCTCGCGCGGCAGCTCGTCGTCGCCGAGGACCCCGGCCCGCAGCGCGTCGTCGATGTCGTGGTTGAGGTACGCGACGCGGTCGACGATCCGCACGATCCGCCCCTCGAGCGTGCGCGGCAGCGGCGCGCGGCCCGAGTGGCAGAGGATCCCGTCGCGGACGTCGTCGGTGAGGTTGAGCCCGGCGCCGTCGCGCTCGAGGACGTCCACGACTCGCAGCGAGTGCTCGAAGTGCCGGAAGCCGCGTCCGAAGCGCTCGCGCAGGCAGGCGTCGAGGACGCCTTCGCCGATGTGGCCGAAGGCAGGGTGGCCGAGGTCGTGACCGAGGCCGACGGCCTCCGTGAGGTCCTCGTTGAGGGCGAGCGCGCGCGCCACCGTGCGCGAGACCTGTGTGACCTCGAGCGTGTGCGTCAGCCGCGTGCGGTAGTGGTCGCCCTCGGGGGCGACGAAGACCTGCGTCTTGTGCTTGAGGCGACGGAACGCCTTGGCGTGCACGATGCGGTCGCGGTCGCGCTGCAGCGGCGAGCGCAGCCCGCAGTCGGGCTCCGGGCGCGTTCGCCGCGCCGGCCACGACCGGGCCGCGAGCGGCGACAGCCGCTCCTGTTCCCAGGCTCGCCGGCGCTCGGCGAACGCGGCCGCCACCGGGCCCGGATGCGCGTGCGGATCCATGTGCCCGATTCTGGCTACGCGCGGATCGCGGCCTGCGCCGCGGCCACCCGCGCCACGGGCACGCGGAAGGGCGAGCACGACACGTAGTCGATGCCCGAGTGGTGGAAGAAGTCGATCGAGTCGGGGTCGCCGCCGTGCTCGCCGCAGACGCCGAGCGTGAGGCCCTCGCGCGTCTTGCGTCCCAGCCAGGCGCCCATGCGCAGCATCTGCCCCACGCCCGGGGCGTCGATCGTCTCGAACGGCGAGCGGTCGAAGACCTTGCTGTCGATGTAGCGCTCGAGGATCTTGCCCTCGATGTCGTCGCGCGAGAAGCCCAGGCCGGTCTGCGTCAGGTCGTTCGTCCCGAACGAGAAGAAGTCGGCGTGGCGCGCGATGTGGTCGGCCAGGAAGCACGCCCGCGGGAGCTCGATCATCGTGCCCACCGTGAAGTCGCGCCCGCGCTCAAGGCCCGCCTCGCCGGCGACGCGCGCGACGAGATCCTCCATGAGCTCGAGCTCGCGCTCGTAGTCGATCAGGGGGATCATGATCTCGGCGTGGGGGCGCTCGCCGGTGCGCTCGCGCGACGCTTCGATCGCCCGCAGGATCGCCTCGACCTGCATCTCGTAGATCTCGGGGTAGAGGATCCCGAGCCGGCAGCCGCGCGTGCCGAGCATGGGGTTGACCTCCGAGAGCGCGCGCACCCGCTCGAGCGTGCGCTCGAGGCGCTCGAGCTCCGCGCCGGCGCCCTCGCCCCGGGCGCGCTCGACCTGGGCCTCGACCTCGGCCTGGTGGGGCAGGAACTCGTGCAGCGGCGGGTCGAGCAGGCGGATCGTGACAGGCAGGCCGGCCATCGCCTCGAAGAGCCCCTCGAAGTCGCGCTGCTGGAGCACGAGCAGGTCGCGCAGCCGCGCGCGGCGCTCGTCGGCGTCGTCGGCGAGGATGACCGCGACCATCTTCTCCTGGCGGCCTTCGCCGAAGAACATGTGCTCGGTCCGACACAGGCCGATGCCCTCCGCGCCGAGCTCGCGGGCCTTGGCGGCGTCGGCCGGCGTGTCGGCGTTGGCGCGCACACCGAGCATGCGTAGCTCGTCCGACCAGCGCAGCACCGTCTCGAAGTGCTCGCTCATCTGCGCCTCGACCAGCGGCACGTCGTCGGTCGTGATCGTCCCCGTCGTGCCGTCGATGGCGAGACGGTCGCCCGCGCGCAGGACACGCCGGTCGACGCGCACCTCGCCCGCGGCCACGTCGATCGCGAGGTCGCTGGCGCCCGTGACCGCCGGCACCCCCATGCCGCGCGCCACGAGCGCGGCGTGCGAGGCCTTGCCGCCCTCGCTCGTCAGCACGCCGCGCGCGGCGTGGAAGCCGGCCACGTCGTCGGCCTCGGTGAACTGGCGCACGAGGATGACCTCGCGCCCGTTGCCCGCGGCGGTCACCGCGTCGGCGGCGGTGAAGACGATCTCGCCGGCCGCGGCCCCCGGGGACGCCGCCACGCCGCGCGCGAGGACGTCGAACTCGGCCTGCGGGTCGAACGTCGGGTGCAGGAGCGCGTCGAGCTTCTCGGCGTCGATCGTGTCGAGCGCGCGGGCGCGGTCAAGCAGGCCCTCGTGGACCGCGTCGACCGCGAAGCGCACCGCGGCCTGGGCGGGGCGCTTGGCGTCGCGCGTCTGCAACATGTACAGGCGCCCCTCCTCGACCGTGAACTCGGTGTCCTGGATGTCCTCGTAGTGGGCCTCGAGCGTGCGCAGGATCTCCATGAGCTGCGCGTGCACCTCCGGCATGACGCGCCGCAGGTCGGCGATGTCGAGCGTGTTGCGCACGCCTGAAACGACGTCCTCGCCCTGGGCGTTGACGAGGAAGTCCCCGCTGGGCTCGGGCGCGCCGGTGACCTCGTCGCGGCTGAAGGCCACGCCCGAGCCGCTCTTCTCGCCCCTGTTGCCGAAGACCATCTGCTGGACGTTGACCGCCGTGCCCCAGTCGTCCGGGATGCGGTTGATGCGCCGGTAGGCGACGGCCCGCCCGCCCCTCCACGAGTCGAAGACCGCGTTGATTGCCTGCTCGAGCTGCTCGCGCGGCGCGGTCGGGAACTCGTAGAGCTCCCGGAACGTCGCGGTCAGCTCGCGCAGCGCCTCGACGTCGAGCTCGGTGTCGAGATCGACCCCGCGCGCGGCCTTCGCCCGCGCGATCGCCCCCTCGAAGCGCTCGCCCGGGACGCCGCGCACGACGTTGCCGAACATCTGCACGAAGCGCCGGTAGGAGTCCCACGCGAAGCGCTCGTTGCCGGTGGCCCGCGCGAGCCCCTCCACGGACTCGTCGTTGAGCCCGAGGTTGAGGACGGTGTCGAGCATCCCCGGCATCGACACGCGACCGCCCGAGCGCACCGACACCAGCAGCGGGTCTTCGGCGTCGCCGAGCCGCTTGCCCGCGTGCTCCTCGAGCGCGGCCAGCGCGGCGTCCACCTGCTCGTCGAGCCCGTCGGGCACGCCGCCCGAGCGCAGGTAGGCAACACAGGCCTCGGTGGTGATCGTGAAGCCCGCCGGGACCCGGTCGGCGCCGAGCAGCCGGGTCATCTCGGCGACGTTGGCGCCCTTCCCCCCGAGGAGATCGCGCTGCTCCCTCGAGCCCTCCGTGAACGCGTAGACCCAGTTCGTGCCCATGACGACGCGATCCTATCCCGGATCGGCCCGGCACCACCGGACGCCCGCGTGGTACTCGACCGTGTCCACGACGGCGCGCTCGGCCTGGCGCAGCGCGCGCTCCGGCGCCGCAGGCGCCTGCGCGAGCGGCGCGCCGAGCGCGTGGGTCAGGAAGCCGTGCGCGTCGGCCGAGAGCGGAAAGCTCGCCGCCTCGCACGCCCCGCAGACCACGCCGCCGGCGGCGCCCGAGAAGCCCGTCAGATGCTCGCGCTCCCCGCAGCTCGCGCAGGCCGCGAGCTGCGGCGCCAGGCCGGCCACGAGCAGCAGCTTGAGGCGGAACGCGAGCTGGTTGGCGTGGGTGGCCTGGCCCGGGTCGGCATCGAGGAGCGCGAGCTCGTTGCCCAGGAGGTTGAAGACGTCGGGGTGCGGCTCGGTCGTGTCGAAGAGTCGCACGACCGCGTCGCAGGCGCGCCCCGCGCTGTCGAGCGCGCGCGCGTCCTCGCGCAGCCGCGGATGGGCCGCCACGGTCTCCGCGCTCGTGACGGTCAGCAGCTCCGAGCGGCCCTCGTGGAGGACCAGCCGCAGCGAGAAGAAGGGCTCCAGGCGCCCGCCGAAGCGGCTGCGCGCGCGTCGCACGCCCTTGGCGATCGCGCTCACGCGCCCCCGCTGCGCGCTGTAGAGATGCAGGATGCGATCGGCCTCGCCGAAGCGCAGCGAGCGCAGCACGATCGCGTCGACCTTGACCGGGCCGGGCATCAGGACCGGCTCGGGGCCGAAGCTACACTTAGTGAAGTAATGGCGGAGGTCATCCTGTATTCGACCGATCCCTGCTCCTTCTGCGCCCGGGCCAAGGAGCTGCTCACCCGCCGTGGGGTCGCGTTCGAGGAGATCAATCTCTCAAAGGACCCGGCCGGACGGGCGCAGCTCATCGCGGACACCGGGATGCTGAGCTTCCCCCAGGTCGTCGTCGACGGCGCGGTGCTCGGCGGCTTCCACGAGATCGTCCGCGCCGACGCGTCCGGCCGGCTGCGCGAGTTGGCCGGCGCCGCGTAGCCGCTCACGGCCTCGTGGCGGCCCGGCGCCGCCGGCGCGGGCGCGGCTGGCAGCGCTCGCAGGCGTACGTGCCGCGCCCGGCGGCCACGAGCTTGACGACCTCGCCGCCGCACGCCGGGCAGGGCTCGCCGTCGCGGCGGTGGACGAGGAACTCGTGCTGGAAGGCTCCGCGGACGCCGTCCGCGTGGCGGAAGTCGTCGATCGTCGCGCCGCCGGCGGCGAGCCCGGCGACGAGCGCGTCGCGCACCGCCGTCGCGACGGCGTCCCATTGCGCGCGGCTCAGCGCGCCGGCCGGGCGCAGCGGATGGACGCGCGCGCGGAAGAGCGCCTCGTCGGCGTAGATGTTCCCGACGCCGGCGACATGGCGCTGGTCGAGCAGGAAGGCCTTGACGGGCGCACGCCGGCCGCGCGCGCGGCGCCGCAGCGCAGCGCCGTCGAGCTCGCCGGAGAGCGGCTCGAAACCCAGGCGCGCGGCGAAGAACGCCTCGACCGCGGCCGGGCCCAGCGCCAGCTCGCCGGTGCCGAAGCGCCGGGGATCGCAGAAGCGCACCTCGTGGGCGCCGCCGTCGAGGACGATCCGCACGCGCTCGTAGCGGGGCTCATCGGGGGGATCGAGCAGCAGCGTCCCGGTCATGCGCAGGTGCATGAGCAGGAACGCCTCGTCCTCGAGCTCCCACACGAGGTACTTGCCGCGCCGTTGCAGCGCGACGACCCGGCGGCCTTCGAGCGCGTCGGCGAGCGCCGCGGGCGCCAGCGGCGCGCACCAGCGCGGGTCGTGGATCGCGAGCATGTCGAGCCGGCGGCCCTCGACGTGCGGGGCGAGCTGGCGGCGGATCGTCTCGACCTCGGGGAGCTCGGGCATCACACGAACGGTAGCCCGCGCAGCGCAGGGGGCCTCGCGGCCGCTGAGCCGGCGCAGCGCGCCGGCGCCGCACGCGTCGAGGACGATGACGGCGGCGCGGCGGCCCACTCGCCACGCGTTGTCGCCTACGACGCGTGCGCGCGAGGATGCGCGGCGAAGTAGGCATCCTTCAGGCGCTCGGCCGACAGGTGCGTGTAGATCTGCGTCGTGGCGATGTCGGCGTGGCCGAGCATCTCCTGCAGCGAGCGCAGGTCGCAGCCGCCTGCGAGCAGGTGCGTCGCGAACGTGTGGCGGAGCGTGTGCGGGCTCATGCGATCGTCGAGCCCGGCCGCGCGCGCGTGGCGCTGGACGATCTTGTAGAGGCCCTGGCGCGTGAGGCCGCCGCCGCGCTGGTTGACGAAGAGCCGCCGTTGTTCTCCGAGCCCGACGAACGCCGGGCGCCCGCGGACGAGGTACGTCCGCACGGCCTCGAGCGCCTCGCGCCCGACGGGGACCATGCGCTCCTTGGCCCCCTTGCCCCGGGCGCGCAGGACCCCGGCGCGCAGGTCCACGTCGCGCACCTCGAGGTCGACCGCCTCCGACGCTCGTAGCCCGCACGCGTACATGAGCTCGAGAAGCGCGCGGTCGCGCAGCAGCGCCGCCGGCGACGTGCCGCGCCCGATGGCGAGCAGCCGCGCGACCTCGTCGCGGGTCAGCACCTGCGGGAGGCGCTGGCGCTTGCGGGGAGCGCGCAGGTCAGGCGTCGGATCGTGCTCGATCAGCGCCTCGCGACGCAGGTGGCGGTAGAACGAGCGCAGGCAGGCGGCCTTGCGCTGCAGCGTGGCGGCGGCGACCGGTGGCCGGCCCTCGCCCCCGGCGGCCAGCTCGTCCAGGAACGCGGCGAGGTCGGCATGCCCGGCCGTGCGCGCATCCACGCCGCGGCGCGCGAGGAAGCCTCCGAACTGGAGGAGATCGGTGCGGTAGGCCTCGAGCGTGTTGCGCGACAGCCCCCGCTCGAACTCGAGATCGGCCAGGAAGTCGAGGAGGTCGCCCTCGAAGGGCCGCGGCTCGGCGGGGGCATGGAGGGCCATCGCCGAGGGACTTCGCGCCCGGCCACGGCCTTCCCTGCCCGTGCAAGGGGCCGTGCGGTGCCGTCTAGCGCGACTTCAGCCAGAGCAGGGCGATGAGCGTCTTGGCGTCGCGCGTGGCGGCGATCGCGCCGTCGAGGTCGGCGAGCGGCCAACGGACGAGCTCGATGCGTTCGTTGTGCTCGGCCTGCGCGCGGCGCGCGCTCAGCCCGGTTGCGTGGAAGAGGTGGACAGTCTCGTCGAGGATCCCGACGCTCGAGACGTAGGCGGTGATCGGCTCCCAGCACTCCGCTGCGCGTCCGACCTCCTCGGCGAGCTCCCGCTGGGCGGCCTGCAGGGGTGCCTCGCCCTCGACGTCGAGGCGCCCGGCCGGGATCTCGAGGAAGTCGGGGTCGCCCACGACCTCGCGCGGCTGGCGGACGAGAAGCAGGTGCTCGTCGTCGTGGGCCAGGATGCCGACGGCGCCCTGGTGGCGGACGACCTCGCGCTCGACCTCCTCACCATCGGGGAAGCGAAAGCGCTCCGCGCGGACCGTGACGATCCTGCCCTCGTAGAGGGTGCGGCCCCCGAGGGCCTCGAAGCGGCGGTCGGCGGAGGGCATGCGCGGCATGCTGCCCGTCGGGGCCGCGCGCTACTCGGCGAGAACGTCGAGGAGCGCGAGCGTGACGTCGAGCATCCCCTCCAGCGCGGCCTGGCTGACCCGCTCGGAGGGCTCGTGATTGCGCTCGGTCCCGTTGGCGAGGTTCGTGCACGGCAGGCCCGCGGCCACGAGCGCGTTCGCGTCGGAGGCGGCGGCGCTCGCCACCCGGCGCGGCGTGTAGCCGCACGCGCGCAGCGCCGCCTCGGCGGCGAGCACCCCGGGCGCGCCCGTCGCATGGCGATAGCTCACGAAGCAGCGCTGCACGGTGACGTCGAGGTCGCACTCGCAGGCCGGGTCGTTGGCCGCGTCGTAGCAGTGGTCGACCATCTCGGCCACGACGTTCTCGACCGCGGCGTCGGTGAGCGAGCGCGCCTCGGCGACCACCGTGCAGCGCTCCGGGACCACGTTCGTCGCGCCGGGACGGCCGCCCTCCACCCACGAGACGTTCGCGGTCGTCTCCTCGTCGACGCGCCCGAGTCGCATCGCGGCGATCGCGCGCGCGGCCGCGAGCACCGCGCTGCGCCCGTCCTCGGGATGCAGCCCCGCGTGGGCGGCCGTCCCGCGGAAGGCGGCCCGCAGGCGGAAGGAGGCCGGCGACGCGACGACGACCTCGCCGATCGGCGTCGCGTGGTCGAAGACGAAGCCCTGCTCGGAGCGCAGGCCCGAGCGGTCGAAGGCCGCGGCGCCGGCGAGCGCGTCCTCCTCGGCGACCGTGAAGAGGAGCTCGACCCCGAGCGGCGTGCCCTCGACCGCCGCGCGGTGCGCGAGCGCGAGCAGCATTGCGACCGCCGCCTTGTTGTCGGCGCCGAGGATCGTGTCGCCCGCGCTCTCCCAGCCGCCGTCGACGAGGACGGGCTCGATTGGCTCCTCGTGCGGGACCGTGTCCAGGTGCGCGCACAGCGCGACGGTCCGCTCCGTGCGGCCCGGCAGCCGGGCGAGCAGGTTGCCCGCGTCGCCGCCAGTCGCTGCGCTCGCGTCGTCCTCGGCGACCTCGAGGCCGAGCGCGCGCAGCTCGTCGGCGACGCGGTCGGCGACGGCGCGCTCGCGATGCGACGGGCTCGGGATCGCGCAGAGCTCGGCGAAGAGCTCGTTGAGCCGGCGGCGCTCGACCTCCGAGGCGGACCTCACCGCGCGCTGCCCGGCCGGGGTCGCCGCGTCGGCCTCACGCGCGCGCGGCGCGCACCTCGCCACCCACGGCCGGCTCGAGCTCGTCGCCCGCCCGCCCGCGCGCCCGCTCCAGCGAAGCGGCCACGAAGTCGCGCAGGAGCGGCGCCGGGCGCTCGGGGCGCGACTTGAACTCGGGGTGGAACTGCGAGGCGACGAAGAACGGGTGGTCGCGCAGCTCGATGATCTCCACGAGGCGCTCGTCGGGCGAGGTACCCGAGACCACGAGCCCGGCCGCCTCCAGGCGCTTGCGCAGCGAGATCGAGACCTCGTAGCGGTGGCGGTGGCGCTCGTAGACGACGGCCTCGCCGTAGCCGTCGCGCGCGCGGGTGTCGGGGTGCAGCTTGATCGGATCGGCGCCGAGGCGCATCGTTCCGCCGAGGTCGGAGACCTCCTTCTGCTCGGGCAGGAGGTCGATGACCGGCCACTCGGTCTCGATGTCGAACTCGGTCGAGTTCGCGCCCGGCATGCCGGCGACGTGGCGGGCGAACTCGCAGACCGCGGTCTGCATGCCCAGGCAGATCCCGAAGTAGGGGATGCGCCGCTCGCGCGCGAAGCGGATCGCGCGGATCTTGCCCTCGATCCCGCGCCCGCCGAAGCCGCCGGGCACGAGCACGCCGTCGGCCCCGCCCAGGCGCCGCTGCGTCGCGGCGTCGTCCTCGAGCGTCTCGGAGTCGACCCAGTCGATCTGGATGTCGCCGCCGTGGAGGTACCCGGAGTGGCGCAGCGCCTCGCTGACCGACAGGTACGCGTCCGCGAGCTGGACGTACTTGCCCACGAGCGCGATCCGCACGGGCATCCGGGCGGCGTCGGCGCGCTCGGTGATCTCGCGCCACTCCTGCAGGTCGACCTCGGGCGCGTCGAGGCTGAAGTGCTCGACGATGAGCCCGTCGACGTTCTGCTCGCCGAACCAGAGCGGGACCTTGTAGATGTTGTCGACGTCCTTGGCCGAGATGACCGACTCGTGACCGAGCGAGGCGAAGAGCGCGATCTTGCGGCGGATGTCGAGGCCGAGCTCGGACTCGGAGCGGCACAGCAGCATGTCGGGCTGGATGCCGATCCGCCGCAGCTCGTTGACCGAGTGCTGGGTCGGCTTCGTCTTGAGCTCCCCCGCGTGGCCGATGTACGGGACGAGCGTGAGATGGATGTACATGCAGTTCCGGCGACCCACGTCGACCGGGAACTGCCGGATGGCCTCCAGGAACGGCAGCGACTCGATGTCGCCCACGGTGCCGCCGATCTCGGTGATGACGACGTCGACGTCGCTCGACTCGGCCATGAGCCGCACGCGCTGCTTGATCTCGTCGGTGATGTGGGGCACGACCTGGACGGTGCCGCCGAGGTAGTCGCCGCGGCGCTCGCGGCGGATGACCGAGTTGTAGATGCCGCCGGCGGTCACGTTCGAGGCGCGCGTCGTGTTCGTGTTCGTGAAGCGCTCGTAGTGACCGAGGTCGAGATCGGTCTCCGCGCCGTCCTCGGTGACGAAGACCTCGCCGTGCTGGTAGGGCGACATCGTCCCGGGGTCGACGTTGATGTAGGGGTCGAACTTCTGCAGGCCGACCGAGAGGCCGCGGGCGACGAGGAGGCGCCCGATCGAGGCCGCGGCGATGCCCTTCCCCAACGACGAAACGACGCCGCCCGTGACGAAGATGTAGCGCGGCCTGGTCACCCGGCGCCCTGCCGATGCAGTGTAGGCACCCGAAGAAGGTAGCGAGGGCCGCGGACGCCGGGTGCTCAGCCCGCTTCCAGCTCGCCGGTCCGCCCACGCCCGCCGGCCGTAACGTGTGCGGCGCGCACGCAGACCGAAAGGCAGACATGAGCGACACCAACACGAACCCGAAGATCACCAAGACCGACGAGGAGTGGCGCCGCGAGCTCGACCCCGCGGCGTACGAGGTCCTGCGCCGGGCGGCCACGGAGCGCCCGTGGGCCGGGCGCTACGTCGACGAGAAGGGCGACGGCGTCTACCGCTGCGCCGGCTGCGGCAACCCGCTCTTCGCCTCCGACACGAAGTTCGAGTCCGGCTCGGGCTGGCCGAGCTTCACCGACCCGATGTTCGGCGCGGCGGTCGAGACGCGCACCGACGGCTCGCACGGCATGGTCCGCACCGAGGTGACCTGCGCGCGCTGTGGCGGGCACCTCGGCCACGTCTTCGACGACGGCCCCGCCGACAAGGGCGGGATGCGCTACTGCATCAACTCCTGCGCGCTGGACCTCGACCGCGCGTCGTAGCCCCCCCACCGCACTCACGCCGCCCGCAGCAGCTCCTTCGCATGCCTGCGGGCGGCGACGTCGCCGGCGTCGGCGCCGAGCATGCGCACGAGCTCGGCGACGACCTCCCCGCCGCCGAGCGCCCGGACCGTCGCGCGCGCGGGCTCGGTCGCGACGTCCTTGGCGATCGAGAAATGACGCGCCGCGAGCGAGGCGATCTGGGGCAGGTGGGTGATGCAGAGCACCTGACGCCCGGCCGCCAGCGCGCGCAGCTGCGCCCCCACCGCCCGGGCGGTCACCCCGCCGATGCCGGCGTCGACCTCGTCGAAGACGAGCGTCGCCTCGCCGCCGGCGTCGGCGGCGCCGAGCAGCGCGAGCATGACCCGCGAGAGCTCACCGCCCGAGGCGATCTCGCGCACCGGCGCGCCGGGCACACCCGGGTTGGCGGCGAGGAGGAACTCGACCGCGTCGGCGCCGGTGGGTCCCGGCTCGCGCGGCGTCAGCGCGATCTCGAAGCTCGCGCCGTCCATGGCGAGCCGCGCGAGGCGGTCGCGCACCGCCGCCGCCAGGCCCGGCGCTCGCGCCGCCCGCGCCGCGTGGAGCGCAGCCGCGTGACCCGCGAGCTCCTCGCGCGCGCCCGCGAGGGCGGCGCCCGCCGCCTCGAACGACGCCTCGGCGCCGGCGAGCTCGTCGCGCCGCGCGCGACACGTCGCCGCGTGCTCGAGGACCGCCGCGACGCTGCCGCCGTGCTTGCGGGCGAGGCGGTCGAGCACGGCGAGGCGCTCCTCGACCGCCTCGAGCTCGCCGGGCTGCGCCTCGAGGCGCTCGGCGTAGCGGCGCAGCTCGCCGGCGAGGTCGTCGGCCTCGATCGCCAGCGCACGCCAGCGCTCGGCGAGCGCGTCGAGCGCCGCGTCGACGCCGCCCACGCCGTCGAGCGCCGCACCGCCCGCGGCGAGCGGCAGCGCGGCGCCCTCGCCGTCCTCGCCCGCGACCGCCTCGGTGGCTCCGAGCGCCGCGCCGCGCAGGGCCTCGAGGTGGCGCAGACGCTCGCGCGTCGCCCGCAGCCGGGCGTCCTCGGCCTCGCCGGGGTCGGCGGCCTCGATCTCCGCGAGCTCGAACTCGAGCAGGTCGAGCTCGCGCTCGCGCGTCCGGGCGCGCTCGCGCAGCGCGTCCAGCGCCGCCTCGCGCTCGCGCACGAGCGCGTGCGCGGCCGCGCAAGCCGCCCGCGTCGCCTCCTGCCCGGATCCGCCCGCCGCGTCGAGGATGTCGAGCTGCGCCGAGGCGAGCATCAGCCGGCGGTGCTCGTGCTGGCCGAAGAAGGCCAGCAGGGCGCCGGCGAGCTCGCGCAGGTCGCCGACCGCGGCCGAGCGCCCGTTGACGTATGCGCGCGTGCGGCCCTCGGCGCCCACGCGCCGGGCGAGCACCACCTCCTCGGCGCCCGCCGGCAGGCGCTCCCCGAGCTCGCCGCGCAGCGCGGCCGGCAGCTCGAAGACCCCCTCGACGTAGACCTCGGCCGCGCCCGGGCGCACGATCCCCGACCGCGCGCGGCCACCGAGGAGCAGGTCGAGCGCGTGGGCGAGCACGGTCTTGCCGGCGCCGGTCTCCCCCGTGAGCACGTTGAGCCCGGGTGCCAGGCGCAGCTCGGCGCGCTCGATCAGCAGGAGGTTCTCGACGCGCAGCTCGGCCAGCACGCCCAGGGGTCTAGCATCGCGCGCCGACGGATCGCCCGCCCCGGGCGGGTCTCCTCAGAGGCTGCGCAGGGCCTCGTCGATGGGCGTGTCGCCCGACACGAGATCCAACGTGCGCCCGACCGTCCGCGGCTCGTCGAGACACGCGGCGAGCACCGCGGCGACGTCGTCGCGGGGCACGGAGCCGCGCCCGAGCCGCTCGCCGATCGCCACCCGGCCGGTGCCGATCTCGTCGGTGAGCCGCCCTGGGCGGACGATCGTGAAGTCCAGGCCGCTCGCCGCCACCGCGGCGTCGGCCTCGGCCTTGGCCTCGAGGTAGGGTCGCATCGCCTCCGAGCCGCCGTCCGGGTCGCCCGCGCCCATCGCCGAGACCATGAGGTAACGCGACACCCCCGCGGCGCGCGCCGCCTCCACGAGCTTGACCGCCGCGCCGAGGTCGACCGTGCGCTTGCGCGCCGGGCCGCTGCCCGCGCCAGCGCCGGCGGCGAAGACGACGGCGTCGGCGCCGTGTAGCTGCGGGGCGAGGTCCTCGAGGGCCTCGAGGTCGGCCACGATCGCCTCGGCCCCCGCGGCCTCGAGGTCGTCCGCGTGATCGGGATTGCGCACGAGCCCGCGCACGCGGTGACCGCCCACAGCCAGTCGGCGCTCGAGCCGCAGCGCGATCTGCCCGTGACCGCCCGCGACGACGATGTCGTCGCTCACGAGGCGAGCCGCCCGAACGTCGTGCGCAGGCGACGGTAGAACGAGGAGCCCGGCATCTGCGCGAGGGTAGCGGCCTCGCGCGCGAACGTCGCCGTGAGCGTCGCTCCCGGCGAGAGTAGGCCGCCGGACCGGCCGTCGAGCGCGATGTCCACCGGTGCCTCGGACCGGTTGTGGACCGAGAGCTCGTCGCGCGGGGCGACGACGAGCGCCCGGGCGGTCAGGGAGTGCGGCGAGATGAACGAGACCGCGAAGCCCTCGACCCCCCAGGCCATCACCGGGCCGCCGTTGGCGAGGTTGTAGCCGGTCGAGCCCGCCGGGGTAGCGATGACGAGGCCGTCGGCGCGCACGCTGCCCACCTCCTCGCCGTCGACCGCGTAGGCGAGCTCCGCCACGCGCTCCCCCCGGCGGCGATGCACCGCGAGGTCGTTGACGGCCATCCGCGGCCCCGACGGCGTCTCGAGCACGATCGCGGGCAGCCGCAGGACGTCGAAGTCGCCGGCCAGCGCCGCGCGCAGGCCCGGCTCGAGGACGGCCGGCTCGGGGTCGATCGTGGCCAGGAACCCGACCTCGCCGTAGTTGACCGCGAAGACCGGCACGCCCGTGCCCGCGTAGTGGCGCAGGGCGCGCAGGATCGTCCCGTCGCCCCCGAGGACGACGCAGACCTCGACGTCGTCGACGATCGGGGCGTCGAGCTCGAACCCGTCCCGGGCGGCGAGACCGTGCTTGCGCGTCTCGTCGGCGTCGAAGCGCAGCGTGACCCCCTTGCGGGCGGCCGCGCGCACGAGCGCCTCGAGCGCGGGGCGCACCTGCTCGGTGCGCGTGTGCGTGAGGACCGTCACCGCCCGCGTGCGTGTCGTCACCCGGGCTCGACCTCCGCGGCGGCCGCTTCGAGGTCGGTGACCGCGTCCGCGCGCGCGCCCTCGGCCAGCCACACGAACGTCTCGCGGTTGCCCTTGGGACCCGGCAGCCCCGAGGACGCGAACCCGAGGACGGCCGCCCCGAGCGCCTGCGCGTCGCGCGCGACGGCGACGAGCGCCGCGCGGCGGTCGCCCGCGCCGCGCACGACGCCGCCCTTGCCCACGCGATCGCGGCCGACCTCGAACTGGGGCTTGACCATGGCCAGCGCGTCGAAGCGCTGCCCCGTGCACGCGAGCACCGCCGGCAGCACCTTGGCCAGCGCGATGAACGAGACGTCGACGACCGCGAGGTCGGGCCGGTACGGCAGCTCCTCGGGCGTCAGCGCGCGGGCGTTGCGGCGCTCGAGCACGGTCACGCGCTCGTCGGTGCGCAGGGCCCAGTCGAGCTCGCCGTAGGCGACGTCGACGGCGACGACGTGGTCGGCGCCGCGCTGGAGCAGGCAGTCGGTGAAGCCGCCGGTGGAGGCCCCGACGTCGAGCGCGCGGCGCCCGGCCGGGTCCACGCCGGTGGCGTCGAGCGCGTTGGCGAGCTTGATCCCGCCGCGCGAGACGAAGCGCGGGCGCTCGTCGACCGCGACCGCGACGTCGGCCGCGACGAGCTGACCCGGCTTGGCCGCGCGCTCGCCGCGGTTGCCGACGCGCACCTCACCGGCCATGACCGACGCCGCTGCCCGCGCGCGCGAGGCAAAGAGCCCGCGCTGGGCGAGCAGGAGGTCGAGGCGCACGCGATCCGGCACGGTCGCCGGGACGCTACCGGGCGCGTGGACCGTGACGACCGTCACACACGAGCACGCGTTCGGGTGACACGATCCACGGCGTCGCGCGAGCTGGACGGCGCGACACCGGACTTCGCGCAGAGATCACATACAGCTGGACCCACATAGCAGCACCTCTCCTCCCTGAAGCGGCCCGCCCCCGTGCGGGCCGTTTCTCTGCGCTCCCCCTGAAGCGGCCCGCCCCCGAGCGGGCCGTTTCTCTGCGCTCCCCCTGAAGCGGCCCGCCCCCGAGCGGGCCGTTTCTCTGCGCTCAGCCGTCCGCCGGGTTGCGGATGCGCACGTGGAGGTGGTCGTCGTGGTAGGCGAGGACTCCGACCACGCGCCGCGGCCCGCGCAGCCCGGTGTGCGGCCCGACGAAGACCTTCTCCGCGCCGGCCAGCACGAAGCGGTTGACGAGCTCCTGCGCGAGGCCGCGGTCGATCTCCCAGGCGCCCGCCGGGCCGCGCCAGCGCCCGTCCAGGCGCGGGTAGGCGACGTCGGCGTCGAGGCCGTTCTGGTGCGAGCTGTGGCCCAGGCCGCCCCAGCGCTCGTCGAAGCTCCCGCCGTGCGGGCGACTGAGGTCCTCGAAGAGCAGCGGCGCCGCGAACGGGTGCGCGAGGCGCACGTCGGCCGCGACGCGCTCGAGCAGCGCGACGAGCGCGTCGGTCCCCCAGCGCCGCCACGGCCGGTTGGGCCGGCGGCGCAGGATCGCGTCCCAGGTGCGAAAGCCGACGCCGGAGGCGGGCAGCTGGACGCCGCCGAGCAGCCGGCCGCGCCACGGCTTGCCGAGCGCGATCGACGGCGCCGGCGCGGCGAGCGGCTCGGGCGCCGGGACGGCCTGGGCGGTGGCCGCGCCGGGCAGGGCGAGCGCGGCGGCGGCGAGGGCGTAGACGGCGCGGCGCATTCGGGCAGATGGTGCCCGTCAGGGCGCGATCGCGCGCCGCGCGCGCTCGCCGAGGGCGGCGATCAGCTCGTGGGCCGCGTCGACGACGCCGCCCCAGCGCAGGAACCCGTGGACCATGCCGTCGAAGACGACGTCCTCGGCCTCGACGCCCGCGGCTCGCAGCGCGCGCGCGTAGGCGAGGCCGTCGTCGCGCAGCACGTCGTGGGCCGCAACGGCGACGTAGGCCGGCGGGACGCCCGCCAGATCGGCGGCGGCCGCGGGCGAGGCGTCCGGGTCGACGATGCCGTCGTGACCGTCGAGGTAGGCCGCCCAGCAGCGGGCCATCTCGGCGGCGCCGAGCGCGGGGTCGTCGGCGAACTCGCGGTAGGCGGCCGACGCCATCCGCGCGTCGAGCGCCGGGTAGACGAGGAGCTGCGCGCGGACCCGCGCGCGCTCGTGGCGGGCGGCGGCGGCGGCGAGCGCGCCGCCCGCGCTGTCGCCCCCCACGCAGACCCGCGACGGGTCGAAGCCGAGCTGGCGCGCGCCGTGCTCCGCCGCCCACGCCACCGCCGCGCGGGCGTCGTCGACCGCGGCCGGATACGGGTGCTCGGGAGCGAGGCGGTAGTCGACGGTCACGCAGAGCGCTCCGCTCGCGTTCGCGAGCGCCCGCGCGACGCGGTCGAAGCCCTCGAGGTCGCCGACGATCCACCCGCCGCCGTGGTACCAGAGCAGCGCGCCGAGCGCGTCGGCGGGGACGAGCGGCCGGTAGGCGCGCGCGGCCAGGCGCCCGCCGTCGGGCCGAGGGATGACGGCGTCCTCGACGCCCGCGACCGGCTCGGCCGCGCCCCCCAGCTCGAGCGCGGTCTGCAGATAGCCCGCGCGTCGCGCCTCGAGGTCGGCGGAGCCGTCGGACGTCTCCGCGGCCTCCACGATCGAGCGGACCTGCGGGTGCAGCTCGGCCACGCCCCGGCTACGCGCCCGCCAGCGCGCCGGACGCGGCCGCGACCGCGGCCTCGATGCGCTGGGCGATGGCGCGGCCGGTGAAGCCGACCTCGGCGTGCAGCAGCGCGGGCTTGCCGTGGGTGACGTAGCGGTCGGGCAGGCCGACGCGCAGGATCCTCGGCAGCGGATGGCCGCCGTCGTTGAGCGCCTCCCACACGGCCGACCCGAAGCCGCCCGCGAGCACGCCCTCCTCGACGGTGACCAGCAGCTCGTGCTCGGCCGCGAGCCCCGCCGCCAGCTCGACGTCGATCGGCTTGGCGAAGCGCGCGTCGGCCACGGTCGCGTCGAGGCCGCCGGCGGCGAGCAGGTCGGCCGCCTCGAGCGCCTTGGCGACGCCCGAGCCGTAGCCGAGCAGGGCCACCTTGCCGGCGCCCTCGCGCAGCAGCTCGCCGCGCCCGAGCTCGATCGCCCGCACGTCCTCGGGGCCCGGCAGCGCGACGCCGACGCCCTCGCCGCGGGGGTAGCGCAGCGCGATCGGCCCGTCGTCGTGCTCGAGCGCCGTGCGCAGCATCTGCACGAGCATCGCCTCGTCGCGCGGGGCCATGAGGACGATGTTCGGCAGGCAGCGCAGGTACGCGATGTCGAAGGCGCCGTGGTGGGTGGGGCCGTCGTCGCCGACGAGCCCGGCGCGGTCCATCGCGAAGACGACGTTCAGCCGCTGCAGGCAGACGTCGTGGACGATCTGGTCGAACGCGCGCTGCAGGAACGTCGAGTAGATCGCGGCCACCGGCTTGGCGCCCTCGAGCGAGAGCCCGGACGCGAAGAGGATGGCCTGCTGCTCGGCGATGCCGACGTCGAAGTAGCGCTCGGGCATCGCCTTCTGGAGGATGTTCAGCCCGGTCCCGGAGTTCATCGCGGCGGTGATGCCGACGACGCGCGCGTCGCGGGCGCACTCGCGGACCATCGCCTCGCCGAAGACCGTCGTGTACTGGGGCGGGGCCGCCGTCGCCGGCTTGGGCTTGGACGGTGCGGGCGCGCGCATGACGATCGAGCCGGGCTTCGCCGCGTGCCACTGCTCCATGCCCTCCAGGCCGCCGTCCTCGGCGGGCGCGAAGCCCTTGCCCTTGACGGTGGCGATGTGGACGACGACGGGGCGGTCGGCGGCGAGCGCCTGGCCGATGGCCGAGCGCAGCGAGACGACGTCGTGGCCGTCGACGACGCCGACGTAGGCCCAGTCGAGCTCCTCCCACAGCAGCCCCGGCGCCCAGAACGACTTGATCGACTCCTTGAGCTGCGGGCCGAGGCGCTCGATCGCGTGGCCGATGCCGGCCGGCAGCTCGGTCAGGCGATGCTCGACGTCCTCGCGCGCGTGCCACAGCTTCGGGTTCAGGCGCACGCGGTTGAAGTGGCGGCTCAGCGCGCCGACGTTCGGCGCGATCGACATGCCGTTGTCGTTGAGCACTACGACGATCGGGGTCCCGAGCCCCCCCGCCTGGTGGAGGGCCTCGAACGCGACGCCGCCGGTCATCGCCCCGTCGCCGACCACCGCGACGACCTTGCCGGCGTCGGCCTCGCCGCGCAGGCGCATGCCCTCCTTCAGGCCCACGGCGTAGCCGATCGCGGTCGAGGCGTGCCCCGCCCCCATGACGTCGTGCGCGGACTCGTGGATGGCGCAGAACGGCGCGAGGCCCTCGTACTGGCGGATCGTCGGGAGCTGGTCGCGCCGGCCGGTGAGGACCTTGTGGGGGTAGGCCTGGTGGCCGACGTCCCAGAGGATCTTGTCCGTGGGCGAGTCCAGCAGCGAGTGCAGCGCGACCGCGAGCTCGCACGTCCCGAGGTTGGCCCCGAAGTGCCCGCCGATCTCCCCCACGGTGTCGATGATGTGCTCGCGCACCTCCTGGGCGACCTGCGCGAGCTCCTCCTCGCCGAGGGCGTGGAGGTCCTGGGGGCGGTCGATGCGGTCGAGGATGCGGTCCATGGGCAGGGTGGGAGGCTAGGCGGTCCGGGTCAGGATGAAGTCCGTGATCTGCTCGAGCTGGCGCGCGCCGGCCGGCGCGGCCCGGCGCAGCGAGCTCCGCGCGGCCGCGTGGCAGTCCCCCGCCAGCTTACGCGCTCCCTCGAGGCCGAACTCCGTGACGTACGTCCGCTTGCCGTGGCGCTCGTCGCTGCCGTGGGGCTTGCCGAGCGCGTCGTCGGTGCCGGTGACGTCGAGGATGTCGTCGACGATCTGAAAGAGGACGCCCAGCTCGACCGCGAAGCGCTGCCAGGGCGTTACGCCACGCGGTCGCATGCCCGCCAAGAGCAGTACGCACTCCACGGAGGCGGCGATCAGGCGGCCCGTCTTGAGCTCGTGCAGGGCGCGCAGGTCGCGGGCGCTCGCGACGCCACCCGCGACGTCGAGGTACTGGCCGCCGACCATCCCGTCGACGCCGGTGGCGGCGGCCAGCTCGCGTGCCGCCGCGAGGACGCGCTCGGGGGCGCCGCGCTGGTGGGAGAGCAGGTGGCGGAATGCCTCGGCGTAGAGCGCGTCGCCGGCGAGGATCGCGACGTCCTCGCCGAATTTCACGTGGCACGTCGGGCGGCCGCGGCGCAGGGCGTCGTCGTCCATCGCCGGCAGGTCGTCGTGGATGAGCGAGTAGGTGTGGATGAGCTCGATCGCGGCCGCGAGCGGGAGCACGTCGGCGTCCTCGAGGGCCGTGGCCTGCGCCGTGGCCAGCGCGAGCACGGGCCGGATGCGCTTGCCGCCCGCGAGCAGGCTGTAGCGCATTGCCTCCTCGAGACCGGCCGTGGCCGGGACGCGGCCGGCGAAGCGCAGCCCTTGCAGGTAGCGCTCGACCTGCGCGCGCAGGTCGTCGGGGTACGCGCTCAGAGCAAGCTGTCCTGGCCCGGGATCGGCTCCTGCTGCGCGGCGCGCGACATGCGCTCGAGCTCGGCGGAGGCCTGCGAGGCCAGCGCGGCGCAGTCCTCGACGAGGCCGGCGGCGGCGTCGGAGGACACGTCGCCGGTGCGCAGCTGCTCGGCGGCGCGCTCGAGGCGCTGGACGAGCGCGTCGAGGGTGCTGAGGTCGGCGTCGGTCATGGGCGCGCGCCATTCTGGCCGATCTCGCGCAGCGCCGCCGCGAGGATCCCGTTGACGAACCCGGGCGCCTCGGCCCCGCAGAACGTCTTGGCGGTCTCCACGGCTTCGGAGATCGCCCCCTCGGCTGGGATCGGCGTGTCGCCCGGCGCCGCGTCCGGGTGGAGCATCTCGAGCAGCGCGACGCGCATGATCGCCCGCTCGAGCGGGGAGATGCGCCCGACGCTCCAGCCGATCGCGTGGCGCTCGATGCGCGCGTCGAGGTCATCCCCATAGTCGGCGACCGCGTAGGCCAGCGCCCGCGTGAAGGTCGAGGCGTCGCGCTCGAAGACGTCGTCGAGCTCGCGCCCGGTGACGTCGTGCTGGTAGAGCGCGAAGACGGCGGCGCGGCGCTGGTCGCTGCGGCGGGACACCGGGTCGGGCTACGCGCGCGACATGTAGGCGCCACTGCGGGTGTCGACCTTGACGCGCTCGCCGACGTCGACGAACAGCGGGACCTGCACGACCGCACCGGTCTCGAGCGTCGCGGGCTTCGTGCCCCCGCCGGAGGCGGTGTCGCCGCGCAGGCCGGGATCCGTCTGGGTGACCTCGAGCTCGACGGAGGCCGGGAGCTGGACGTCGGACGGACGGTCGTCGATGAAGAGGACGTCGACGGTGTCGTTGGGCTTCGTCCAGCGCAGCGCGTCGGCGACGCTCGTCTCGGGCACCGCGAGCTGCTCGAAGGACTCGGTGTCCATCAAGTGCGCGTCGGTGCCGTCCGCGTAGAGGAACTGCATCTTGCGCGCCTCGGTGCGCACGGCGCGGAACTTCTCACCCGCGCGGAACGTGCGGTCGATGACCGCGCCGTCGGCCGCCCGCCGCAGCCGCGAGCGCACGAACGCGCCGCCCTTGCCGGGCTTGACGTGCTGGAACTCGAGGATCTTGAAGACCGTGCCCTCGACCTCGATGTGGTTGCCGTTCTTGAACTGGTTAGTGCTGATGACCACTATGGGCTCCGGTGGGACCCGAGGGGAGCAGCGTCAGATGATGACGCAGGCCCAAGCGAAGACGCTGCGATGGTCGCTAGTCACCCAGTGCCGGGAATGGCCGCGGCGGGGCGACGGGCGCCACCCGCACCCGCGCGTCGACGGCCACCGCGCCGCCGGGCGAGACGACCACGGGGTTGAGGTCGAGCTCGACCACCGTCGGGTGAGCGGCGGCCAGGGCGCCGATGCGCACGACGACGTCCTCGAGCGCGGCCACGTCGGAGCGCGGCGCGCCGCGGTAGCCGTCGAGCAGCGGGAACGTCCGCAGGCCGCGAAGCATCTCGCAGGCCTCGGCCGGGGTCACGGGCGCCAAGCGCACCTGCACGTCGCCGAGCAGCTCGACCGCCCTGCCGCCCGCGGCGCAGGCGACCACGGGACCGAAGCGCGGGTCGCCGACGACGCCGACCAGCATCTCGACGCCCGACGGCGCCATCGCCTGGACGAGGAAGCGCTCGGCGTCGAGCGAGCGATGCAGCTCGCGTGCCGCGCGGGTGACCTCCGAGGCACCGTTGAGTCCGAGCCGCACCGCGTCGGCGTCGCGCTTGTGTAGCAGGCCGGGGACGATCGCCTTGAGAGCGACGGGTCCCCCGAGCGTGACGGCACAGCGCCCGGCGGCATCTGGCGAGGTCGCGACGACCGCCTCGGCGAGCGGGATCCCGTGGGCACGCAGGAGCGCGGCCGTGTCCTCGACGCCGAGCCACCCCTCGCCCTCGACGAGCGCACGCGCGAGCACGGCGTGCGCTGCGTCGGCGTCGATCCCGGCCGGCGGCGTCGCGATCGCGGCGGGGCGCCGGCGTCGTCGCGCGTGGCGCGCAGCGTGGCCGAGTGCACGTGCCGCCTGCTCTGGGGTGTCGTAGATCGGCACCCCTGCCGCCACACTCGGCACCCCCGGCGCCATGACGACGCTCAGCACCGGCGTCTGCGAGCGATTCGCGCGCCGCGCCGCGGCACGGACCGCGCGCAAGACGGGGTCCGCGCGCCGGCCGGGCAGGGGCGGGATGAAGATCGCCACCACCGCGTCGACGCCCGGGTCGGCGGCGACCGCCTCGATCGCGCGGCGGAAGTCCGCCTCGGTGGCGGCGGCGAGCATGTCGACGGGGTTGCCGACGGCGGCGGATGCGGGCAGCAGCTCGCGCAGACCCTCGCGCGTGGCGTCACCCAGCGGCTCGACTCGCAGACCCGCGGCAGCGCATGCGTCGGCGCAGGCGATGCCCGGGCCGCCCGCGTTGGTGACGATCGCGATCCGATCGCCACGCGGAAGCGGCTGACCCGCAAGCAGAGCGGCGACGTCGAGCTGCTCGTCCAGCGTGTCGACGCGGATGACGCCCGCGTGGTCGAAGAGGGCGTCGACCGTCGCCTCCGACGCCTCCACGAGCGCGCCGGTGTGCGACGACGCCGCGCGCTTGCCCGCCGCAGTGCGCGCGCTCTTGACGGCGATCACGGGCTTTGTCGCGGTCAGCCGACGCGTGATCTGGCCGAACCGCCGCGGGTTGCCGAGCGACTCGAGGTACAGCAGCACCACGTCCGTGCCGGGATCGTGCTCCCAGAAGCGCAGGAAATCGTTGCCGGAGAGGTCGGCCTTGTCGCCCATCGAGACGAACGAGGACAGGCCCAGCCCGCGGCGCGCCGCCAGCCCGAGCGCGGCGATGCCGTAGGCGCCGCTCTGCGAGGCGAAGGCGATGCGCCCGGCGGGCGGCCGCCCGGGCGCGAAGGTCGCGTTGAGCTGCACGGCCGGATCGGTGTTGAGCACGCCGAGGCAGTTGGGCCCGACCAGCCGGATCCCGGCCGCGCGGCAGATCGCCAGCAGCTCGTCCTCGAGCACGCGGCCCTCCGGCCCGGTCTCGCCGAAGCCCGCCGAGAGCACGACGAGCGCGCGCAGCCCCTTCTCCGCGCACTCCCGCGCGACCGCTGGCACGCGCTCCGCGGCGACCGCCACGACGGCCAGCTCGACGGGTTCAGGCACGTCGAGCACCGAGGCGAAGGCACGGCGCCCCGCGATCGTGTTCGCGTGGGGGTTGATCGGGTACAGCGCCCCGGCGAAGCCGCCGGCGACAAGGTTGCTCACGACCGCGCCGCCGATGCTGCCACGCCGGCGCGAGGCGCCGATCACGGCGACCGACGTCGGTGCCAGCACGTGACCGACCGCGGCCACGGCCGCGAGGTCGTCGCGCTCCTCGAAGCGCGCCCGGGCCTCGGGACCGAGCCGCGCGGGCAACTCGACGTGCAGCTCGCCCGGCTCGGCGCGCACGTCGAGCGGGAAGCCCGAGTCGCGGAAGACCCGCAGCATCCGGTGGTTGGAGGGGTGGACGACGGCGGTGAAGGTGTCCACACCGCGCGCCACGGCAAGCTGGGCGAGGTGGGCCAGCAGGACCGTGCCGATTCCGCGCCCCTGCCAGGCGTCGTCGACCTCGAAGGTGACCTCCGCGCGGCCGGGCCCGTTCGGCATGAAGCAGGCATGCGCGACGGCGCGCCGCGGGGTGCCGGCGAGCGCCAGCAGGCCGACACCGTCGGCCGTCAGGCGCTCGGCCGCGCGGCCGAAGCAGACCTCCGCCCCGAGGAAGCGCAACCAGCGCGCATCGGGCGACAGGCGCTCGAGCAGGTCGCACACGAGGCCGGCGTCGTCCGGGCCAGTGCCGCGCACGTGCGCGGTCGAGCCGTCACGCAGGACGATCTCGTTCTCGTCGCGAAGGGTCAGGTCCATTGCCGCTCCACCCACGTCGTCAGGTCCGCTCGAGCGGCTCGCCGCTCCGGCTCGCCGTGAGCGGCGACAGCGCGGGATACCCTGGCGATGGCGATCCCCGCCACCACGACTTCGACCGGCCCAACCTATCGTCACTGCGCAAGGGCTATTACGGCGCAGCGAGCATGCCCGTCGAGGGCCTGCGCGAGATCAGCGAGCGCCTCCCCAGGCTCGCCTGTGGAACCTCTACGGGCAGACCGAGATGGCGCCCGTTGCGACCATGCTCCGGCCCGATGACCAGGTGGCAAGGCGGGCTCCGCCGGACGCGCCCCCCGCTCAGGCTCTCGCTGCAGCGGCTGAGTTGCCGTCGTCGCGACGGCGGTAGATGGCGTCGATGGTGTCGGTGTACTTGTCCTGGACGACGTTGCGTTTGATCTTCAGGGTCGGGGTGAGCTCGCCGGCCTCTTGGGAGAGCTCGTGGGGCAGGATCTCGAAGCGTTTGATCTGCTCGACGGGGGCGTAGTGCGAATTGACCTCGTCGATCGCGTTCTGTATCTCGGCGCGCATCGTGTCGGAGCGGTGGAGCTGCTCGAGATCGAGGTCGTGCTCGTGCGCGAACGCCGGTGTCTGCTCGGCGTCGAGCGTGATCAATGCCACCAGGTACGGGCGGCCGTCGCCCGTCACGACCGCCTGCGAGATCCAGCGGTTGCCCAAGAGCGCGTTCTCGAGGTTCGTGGGCGTGATGTTCTTGCCGCCGGCGGTGATGATGATGTCCTTCTCGCGGCCGGTGATGGAGAGAAAGCCGTCGTCGAGTCGTCCGAGATCGCCGGTGTGCAGCCAGCCGTCGACCAGCGCCTCGCGGGTCGCCTGCGGGTCTCGGTAGTAGCCCCTGAAGATGTTGGGGCCCTTGATCAGGATCTCGCCGTTGTCGGCGATTCGGACCTCGACGCCCGGCAGCGGCGGGCCGACGGATCCCAGTCGGAACGCGTCGAGGGTGTTGACGGTCGCCACGCTGGCGGTCTCGGTGAGGCCATAGCCCTCCATGACGGGCACGCCGCAGGCATGGAAGAACTCGAGGATCTCGGGGGCGATCGGCGCCGCTCCGGTCACGGCTTGGCGCAGGCGCCCGCCGAACAGGTTGCGCACGTTCACGTACAAGGCCTGCTCGGCGCGGTCGAACGCCGCCTGCAGCTGCTCGGACACCGGCTCGCCCCGTCGGCGCGCCTGCCGGACCGCCAGTCCGACGCGCGTTGCCTGCTCGAGCTGGTCGCGGTCGCCGGTGGTCGTGGCCTGCGTGTGGATCTTCTCGAAGATCCGCGGCACCGACGGAAACAACGTGGGCTGCAGCTCCATCAGGTTGGCCACGATCTTCTGCGGATCCTTCTCCCAGTAGGCCAGCGTGGCGCCGAGGTCGAGCACCACGAATTGGATGACCAGCGCCAGCGCGTGCGCCAACGGCAAGAACAGGTAGACGACGTCGTCGGCGTGGACCACGGCTTGGGCCTCGATCGCCGATGTGACCGCGCGGTAGTTGCCGTGCGTGAGCTCGCACGCCTTGGGCGGCCCGGTCGTGCCCGACGTGTAGATGAACAGGCAGTCGGCCTCCGGACTGATCGCGGCGCGGCGCTGCTCGAGCTCCCCGCCCTCGCGCCGTCGCCCCCGCTCGCGCAGCGCAGCGAGGGAGAGCGCGCCGCCGTCAACGTCGGCGGACTCCATCACGATCACGAACTCCAGCGCCGGCAACTCGGCCGCGACCGCCCGGATCTTCGCCAACTGCTCGGCGTCCTCGACGAAGACCGCCCGCGACTCGGAATGCCCGAGCACGTACTGGCACTCCTCCGCCGAGTTGGTCTGGTAGATCGACACCGCGACGGCGCCCGTCGCGAACGTGGCAAAGCAGGCGTAGGTCCACTCCGGGCGCGTGTGCGACAGGATCGAGACCCTGTCGCCGGGCTCGATGCCGAGATCGACGAGCCCCAGCGCCACCTCCGCCACCGTGCGCTCGAGCTCCGCATAGGAGACATCGACCCACCGCTCGTCAACCTTGTGCCTCAACGCCGGCTTGCCCCGGTGGCGCCCCGCCGCCACCGCGACCAGATCGGCCATCGTCCGCGAACCCGTACCCGTCGTCCCCTGCATACCGCGGCCGCCCTTTCGCCTGCACCCGGAGAACCAAGCGCGCGAGTATATGAGGCCAGGGCCGTCAGCCCGCTGGCGCTCGAACTGTGGCACGGGCGTCCGGAGCCGCGCTTCTGGGGCCCGCTCCCGAGCCCGGCGCAGGAGTTGACGGCGGCCCTCAGCCGCGCGGAGGCGCGCAGACCATCGCCACGCGGTTGCGCTCGGTGCCCGCGCCGGACACGAAGATGCCCGACGCGATCACGAGCCCGCGGATCACTACGCTGTCGCTCGCCTTGACGCCCGTCGACGGCGTCCAGAGGTCGCACGTTCCGAGGTAGGCCTGCGCCTTCGGCGCCCGGAAGACGATCGTCTGGGGCCGGCGCGCGACCTGGGGCGTCGCCGCGAGGATCTGGACGCGGAGCGCGACGAGCTTGCCGGCGAAGAGGGGCGTCTGCTCGTTGAGGTCCTCGAGCGTCGTCTCCTGCACGCCGACCCGATCCGGGATGTCCCCCGACTCGACGAACGCGCCGAAGTGCCTTCTCCAGGCGCGCACGGACTCGCGATAGACGAGCGGCGGGAACTTCCATTGGGCCGAGAGCTTGATCTTCAGGAGCGTCGTCTCGATCGCGCGATCGGTCGGGTCGCGGACGTCGACCGTGAAGCGCGAGACCGGCTGCGGGCCGATCGGGCGCACCGCCCGCTGCACGCGCGAGATGCGCAGGTCCACCACCTGGTCGCGCTCGATCGCCACCGTCCGGCCGATCGTCTTGTTGCGCACCTCGGGCGCGAGCACGACCACGTTGCTGGACTGCCCGAGCAGGAAGCCGCTCGTGCGCCCGCCGTCCTCGAACTGGACGTCGGCGAAGTCGAGCTTCACGGGCGGGCTGTAGGCGCGCGCGAACGCGAGGATGCCGCCGAAGACGGCCACGACGGCGAAGAAGCCCCAGCCGAGCGGCCCGAAGCCCGACGGTCGGCTCATGACGAGCACGAGCACCGCCGTCGCGATCATCGTCGCCAGCACGACGACCACGAGCATCGCGGTCGTCAGCGGCTGCAGCACCGTGTAGAACAGCAGCGGGGCGAGGGCGAGCACGGGGACGCCGAGCAGGCTCCAGAGGTCGTCCGTCGAGCCGCCCTTGAGGATCTGCGTCTGGTCCAGCAGCCAGAGGACCCCGGCGACCAGCAGCCCCGCGAACAGCGCGCCCGAGAGCACGCGGACGCCGGCGACGAGGATCTGCTCGCGCGGCAGCTCGGCGAGCGTCGAGTCGCTGGGCAGCCCGAGCGCGTGCAGGCGCGCGGCGGTCACGGCGCCACCGGCCAGCGACACGAACACGGCGATGCCCGCCGCCGCTCCGGCAATCTGGAAGACGAGGTCCCGAGTCCTGTTCGCGCTCTCCGCCACGGCTGGTACGACCCTCGCAGCGGCGCCGGCGGCCGGCAAGCGCCGGCAGCTTTTGTTCAGCGCTCGACGAGCAGCGCGGCGCTGGCCGGCGGCAACGTCAGCCGCACCTCGCCGGCGCGGATCGCCACCGTGCCGGGCGCGGGGCGCCCCGGGAGGGCGCCCGAGGCTGTCGGCGCGCGGAAGCCCTGGCCGGCGAGGGTCACGCGGCCACCGGCGTCGAGCCCCGGGGCGCGCAGGCGCTGCAACGACGCCGAGCCCGCGCCGCCGCGCCCGACGCGCACGCGCAGCTCGCGCGCCTCGCCGGCGCTGCGGTTGATCAGGAGCACGCGCGCCGCGGCCCCCGCCCCCGCCGTGGCCCACGCGCGGACCTCGTCGCCGGCGCCGTCGAGGCGAACGGGCAGCAGCCGGCTGCCGGCGGGCGCGGCGCGGGCGAAGAGCAGGAGCCCGTAGTAGAGAGGGCGGACCGTCGCCGTCACCGGGCCTCCGACGGCCGGGCCGAAGGCGAACGGCGCGTAGAACGAGCCGCTCCACGTGTGGACGTCGGCCTGCAGGGCGCCGGCGCGGGCGAGCGCGAAGAGCGCGTCGGGCGCCCAGAGGGCGGCGGCGAACGTGTCGCTCACGCCGGCGACGCCGCCGCACACGGCGGAGTTGAGCTCGGCCACCCGCACCGGCAGGCCGCGCCCGACGTAGGGCGAGAGCGCGCGCGCGATGCCGCGCGAGGCGTCGTCGGTCAGCAGCCGCGCGCGCAGCCCGCCGTCGCCGGTCGAGGCGTTGCAGGCGGTCAGCGCGTAGACGTGCGCGACGAGCTGCCCGATGACGCCGGGCGCCGCGGCGAGCAGGCCTCCGACCGCGGCCCGTGCCCACGCGTCGGTCGCGAAGCCCCCGGCGGCGAGCACCGGCGAGTCCCCGAGCCCGCGGCGCAGGGACTTGGCGTAGCGCGAGGCCTCGCGCACGTACTGCGCCGGGCCGTAGCGCAGGCGCTGGCGCGGCCGGACGACGACGAGCCGTCCGACGCGGAACGTCCGCCCACGCGCGTAGAGGTCGGGCTCGTTGCCGATCTCCAGCGCGCCCGGCGCCGCCCCGGCGGCGCGCACGGCCCGCACGAGCGCGAGCGCGTTGGACGGATCGTCGAGCGCGAGGTTCATCCCGAGCGCGACGGGCGCGCCGAGCGCCCGCTGGCCGGTGGCGAGACTGCGCGCCCACGCGGGACCGAGGTCGACGAGCACGCCCGGCGGGCGCGGCCGGCCGGCCGGGTTCCACCACGACTGGTCGCTCGAGTTGCCGCCGATCCGCAGGCCGACCGGGGCGTCCTGCGCGGCGCCGAGTGCGCGCGCGAGGCCGGCGAACGCGCGGTTCGGGGCGCCCGGCGAGCCCATGTAGGCGGGGACGCTCTGGTACTCGATCGAGAAGCCGAGGAACGAGCGCGGCACCGCGCGGCCCGGGTGCGCCCGATCGACGGTGACGACGACGGGACCGCCCGGTGCGCTCGAGCCGGCCGCCGCGAGCCCGATCACGACCACGGCGGCCGCGCCGAGCACCCCGATCGCGACCGCAGCCCGCGCACGCATGGCTCGTGACGCTATCGGCGCCGGCGTCGCGGGACGCCGGGCGGGCGGACGCTCAGCGGACCTCGAGCTCCTTGGGCAGCGAGGAGACGACTTCGCAGCCGTCGTCGGTGACGATGACGAGGTCCTCGATGCGCACGCCGACGCCGCCGGGGACGTAGACGCCCGGCTCGATCGTCACGACCATGCCCTCGGCCAGCGCCTCCTCACCCTGCTTGGACAGCCGCGGACCCTCGTGGACCTCGAGCCCGACGCCGTGGCCGAGGCCGTGGCCGAAGTGCTCGGCGTGACCGGCCGCGTCGATGACCGCGCGGGCCACCGCGTCGACCTCGCGGCCGGTCGGGCCGGGGCGCACCGCCTCGAGCGCGGCCTCATGGGCGCGGCGGACGAGCTCGTAGAGCTCGCGGTCACCGGCATCGGGCTCGCCGGTGGCGAACGTGCGCGTGCAGTCCGACGCGTAGCCGTCGAGCTGCGCGCCCCAGTCGATGACGCAGAGCGTCCCCGCCGGGATCTCGACGTCGCGCGGGCTCGCGTGCGGGCGGGCGCCGTGCTCGCCGGCGGCGACGATCGGCGGGAACGACGCGGCCTCGGCGCCGAGGCGGCGCATCGCCACCTCGAGGTCGAGCGCGACGTCGCGCTCCGTGCGCCCGGCGAGTCCACGAGCGAGGACCTCGACGAGCGCGTCGTCGGCCAGCGCCGCCGCGGCGCGGACGCGGCCGAGCTCGTCGGCGTCCTTGCGCGCCCGCAGCTGCTCGACGAGCCCGCCGGCCGCGAGCAGCTCGACGCCGTCGGGCACGAGCCCCGCGAGCTTGGCGTGGTCGCCGACGCTGAGATGCGCGTCGTCGAAGCCCAGGCGCAGCGGCGCCGCCAGGCCGCGCTTGACGACCCCGGCGAGCAGGTCGACGGCGAGCTCGCGCTCCCACGCGGGGTCGAGCTCCTCGGCCGACTGCGTGAGGTAGCGGAAGTCGGTGACGAAGCGCCGCGTGCCGTCGCGGCCGATCACTGCCGCCGCGCTCGTGCCTGTGAAGCCGGTCAGCCAGCGCACGTTGACCAGCCGCGAGACGAGCAGCAGGTCGAGCTCGCGCGCGCTGGCGCGCTCGGAGAGCCGGTCGGCCCGAGCCGTCGAGACCGGCGCGCTCACGACCGGTCGAACTCCCGCTTGAGCGCCGCGAGGGCCGCGCGATAGCCCTCCGGGCCCTGTCCGCTGATCGTGGCGAGGCAGAGGTCGCGCACGACCGAGGTGCGCCGCCACGGCTCGCGCGCGGTGACGTCGGAGAGGTGCACCTCGACCGCGGGCAGGCCGGCGATCTCGAGGGCGTCGTGGATCGCCCACGCGTAGTGCGTCCACGCCCCGGGGTTGAGGACGATCCCGTCCGCGAGCTCGCGCGCGCGGTGCAGGTGCTCGACGAATTCGTGCTCGGCGTTCGTCTGGAAGAAGCGCGTCTGCAGCCCGAGCTCGCGGGCGGCCTGGCCGATGTAGCGCTCGAGCGCGTCGAAGCCCATGTCGCCGTAGATCGCGGGATCGCGGCGGGCGAGCTGGTCGAGGTTGACGCCGTGCAGGATGGCGACGCGGGCGCGCTGCATGGTCACGATGCCGTCAACTCTCGCACGGCCGCGGCGACCTCGCCGCGCTCGGCGCGTTGTCCGGTCCGCACGTCCCCGGGGGCGGCCACGAGCACGTAGGGGACGTCGTCGCCCGTCCGCTTCTTGTCGCGCGCGATCGCGGCGACGACGGCGTCGGGCTCGACGCCGACCAGACGGCACGGCAGGCCCGCGGCCGCGAGCAGCTCGGCCACCTGCCCGCGCAGCTCGTCCTGCCCGGAGAGCCGCAGCGCGGCGAGCAGTCCGAGCGCGACCGCCTCCCCGTGGCGCAGCCGCGCGTAGCCCGTCGCGGTCTCGATCGCATGGGCGACCGTGTGGCCGAGGTTGAGCACCTGACGGGCCCCCGCGTCGCGCTCGTCGGCGGCGACCACGCGCAGCTTCGTGCGCGCGCAGGCGGTGATGACGCGCTCGTCCACCGGCGCGCCGGCGCCGACGCGCTCCCACAGCGTGCCGCCGGCGATCAGCGCGGTCTTGACGACCTCCGCGTAACCCGCCGCGAGCTCGGCGGCCGGCAGCGTCGCCAGCAGCGCCGGGTCGGCGAGCACGCCGGCGGGCTGGTGGAAGGCGCCGACGTAGTTCTTGGCCTCGGGCAGGTCGACGCCGGTCTTGCCGCCGAGCGCCGAGTCGACCTGCGCCACGAGCGTCGTGGGGACGTGCACGACCGGGATCCCGCGCTGATAGGTCGCCGCGCAGAACCCCGCGAGGTCGCCGACGACGCCGCCGCCGAGCGCGACGACATGATCGGCGCGGGTCGCGCCCTGGGCCACGAGCGCGCGCAACACGCGCTCGGCGGTCGCGAGCGTCTTGTGGACCTCGCCCGCCGGGATCTCGATCAGCCCGGCCGCCTCGGGGACCCGCGCGGCGTGCAGGGCGGCGACCGTCGCGTCGGTGACGACGAGCCGCCGGCCGCCGGCCGGCCACGGCGCCAGCGCGGCGGCGCCGGTCCCGATCCAGACCGGGTACTCGCCGCCGGCGCTCGTCGCCCACAGCAGTCGTACCCCCTCGGGCCGCGCGCGCAGCGCGCCCAGCGCCCGGGCGACGACCCCTCGCCCGACGCCGGGGACGACCGCGTCGGCGGCCTCCTCGTAGGCCGTCTCGCGCCGGGCCAGGACCGCGCGGAACGCCGCGGGGTCGCGCGCCAGCGGCCGCCCGCGGCCGCGCGCGCGCTGCCAGGCCGTCGCGGCGTCGACGTCGACGAGCACGACCGTGTGACGCCCGAGCGCGGCGCGGACGCGCTCGGACCCGAGCGCGCCGCCGCCCAGCGCGACGACGCCGTCGTCGGCCTCCTCGAGCGCGCGGCCGGCCACCTCGGCCTCGAGCGCCCGGAAGGCGGGCTCGCCCTCGCGGTCGAAGAAGGCCTCGATCGGCTCGCCGAGGCGCGCCTCGAGCAGCCGGTCGGTGTCGATCGCCGCGACCGCGAGCTCGCGCGCGGCCTCGCGCGCGGACGCCGACTTGCCGGCGCCCATCGGGCCGATGAAGACGAGCGCCGGCCTCAGCGGCGGTGCCACCCGATGCGCGCCTCGTAGCGGTCGACCGCGTCGCGGACGTCGTCGACGTGGTCGCCGCCGAACTTGCCGCGGTAGGCGTCGGCCAGGACGAACGCGACCATGGCCTCCCCCACCACCGCGGCCGCCGGCACCGTGCACGAGTCGGTGCGCTCGCGCAGCGCCTCGGCCGGCTCGTGGGTGACCGTGTCGACCGAGCGCAGCGGCTTGGTCAGCGTCGGCAGCGGCTTCATCGCGGCGCGGGCGACGAGCGGCTCGCCGGTGGTCATGCCCCCCTCGAGGCCGCCCGAGCGGTTGGTCTCGCGCTCGAAGCCGCGCTCGTCGGAGAAGAAGATCTCGTCGTGGGCGGCCGACCCCGGGCGCGCCGCCAGCCCGAAGCCGTCGCCGAGCTCGGCGCCCTTGATCGCCTGGATCGAGCAGAGCGCGAGCGCGAGGCGCCCGTCGAGGCGCTCCTCCCAGCTCACGTGCGAGCCGAGCCCGGGCACGAGCCCGAAGGCGATGACCTCGAAGACGCCGCCGATCGACTCGTTGGCCCTGCGCTGGACGTTGATGTGCTCGACCATCGCGCGGCTCGCCTCGGGGTCCAGGCAGCGCACGGGATCGTCGTCGACCCCGTCGAAGTCGGCCACGGTCAGTGGCCGCTCGGGCGGCGGCGTCGCGACGGTCCCGATCCGCGTCACATGCGAGCGCACCTCGACGCCGAGCGCGCGCAGGAAGGCCCGCGCCAGCGCCCCGCCCGCCACGCGCGCCGCGGTCTCACGGGCGCTGGCGCGCTCGAGGACGTCGCGGACGTCGGCCAGGCCGTACTTCCACGTGCCGACGAGGTCGGCGTGGCCCGGCCGCGGCAGGTGGACCTCGGGCACGGCCGCCTCGACCGGCCACGGGCTCATCCGCTCCTCCCAGTTGGGGAAGTCGCGGTTGGCGACCTGCAGCGCCACCGGCCCGCCCAGCGTCCGCCCGTGGCGGACCCCGGCCGTGACCTGCGCCGCGTCGCGCTCGATCTTCATCCGTCCGCCGCGGCCGTGCCCGAGCTGGCGCCGCGCGAGGTCGCGGTCGATCGCCTCGCGGTCGAGCGCGAGCCCGGCGGGCAGCCCCTCGACCACGCAGGTCAGGCCTGGGCCGTGGGACTCCCCGGCCGTGATGAGCTTCAGCGCCATGGGCGGCCAAGCCTAGCTAGGGGCCATCACCCCCAGCGCGCGAACCAGCCCGTCGCCGCCGGCGAGGGCGGCGACCGCGCCGGCGGCCAGGAACGGCGCGAACGGGAGCGTCGCCCGCCGGCCGGCGGCGAGCCCGCGGCGCGCGACGATCGCCGCCCCCGCGAGCGCACCCGCCACGAGCGCGACGAGCACCGCGGCCGCGACCGCCCACCCGAGGCACAGGCCCATGACCGCGGCGAGCTTCGCGTCGCCCATGCCGATCCCGCGCGGAGCGACCAGCGCCGCCGCGCCGAGGAAGCCGCCCGCGGCCGCGGACGCGACGAGCTGCTGGCCGACGAAGCCGCGGTCGAGCGCCAGCGCCGCGGCGACGGCGCCCACGGCGGCAGGCGCCGTGATCGCGTCGGGGACGACCCGGCGATCGAGGTCCGTGACCGTGGCGGCGACCAGGACGGCCACGAGGCTGAGGGCGAGGACGACGTCGAGGGACATGGGATGCCCGCGCACGCTACGCCCCGCCCGCGGTGCCGAGACCGGGACTGCCGGCCGCGTTCGCGAGCCGTGACGGAGCCGGCACGGAGAGCGGCGACAATGCAGCCATGCGCGGGCGCCGCTTCTGGCTCTGGGCCGTTCTGCTCCTCCTCATCGCTTCGCTGGCGGCCGCCGTCGCTCCGCGCGAGGAGTCCGATCCGCGCCCCGATGTGGCGACCGCCGTGCCGGGCCCGCCGGCGCGCACCGTCACGGGCCGCATGCCCGCCAAGCGGGCGGTGACCGCCGCCGTCGGCGACGTCGTGCGCCTGCGCGTCTCGGTCACCGAGGCCGACGAGGTGCAGATCGAGCCGCTCGCCGTCGGAGCGCCGGCCGAGCCGGGCATCCCCGCCGAGCTCGAGTTCGTCGCCGGGACGCCCGGCCGCTTCGCGGTCGTCCTGCGCGACGGCGGCCGGCGCGTGGGCACGCTCGTCGTGCGCCGCGCCAGCTGAGGCGCTCACGCCACCGCGTCGGGCGGCTCGTCCGGCGGGCCGTCGCCTCGCGCACGCTCGGCCTGCGCGTCGCGGCCGGGGATGAAGCGCCCGGTCCCACCGCACCACGGGCAGACCACCGTGCTGGCCGATCCGCCGCGCCGCGAGACGACCCGCCCCGTGCCCCGGCACGGCGCGCACGGGCGCTCTTCGGCGGGCGAGGGGCTCGCGTCGGTCATCGGCGCGCCAGCGTAGACGACGACTGCTAGCGTCGGACGCCGCCCCGTGCGCTTCGACGGCCGCTTCGCCCCCAGCCCGACCGGCAGCCTTCACCTCGGCAACCTGCGCACGGCGCTGCTCGCGTGGCTCTTCGCCCGCTCGCGCGACGCCCGCTTCCGCGTGCGCGTGGAGGATCTCGACACGGGCCGCGTACGCGAGCGCTTCCACGACGAGCAGCTGCGCGACCTCGCCGCGCTCGGCCTCGACTGGGACGGCCCCGTCGTCCGCCAGTCCGAGCGCCTCGGGCTCTACGAGGCGGCCCTCGAGCGCCTGCGCGAGCAGGACCTCGTCTTTGCGTGCTGGTGCACGCGCGCCGAGATCCGCGAGGCGGCCTCCGCCCCGCACGGGCGCGCGCCCGAGAGCGCGTACCCCGGGACGTGCCGGCGCCTGGGCGCCGCGGCTCGCGCCGAGCGGGCCACGACCGGCCGGCCGCCCGCCCTGCGCGTCGACGCCGGCGCCGCGCGGATCGCCTTCGACGACGAGCTCGCCGGACGCCTCGAGGGCATCGTCGACGACTTCGTCGTGCGCCGCAACGACGGCGCCTTCGCCTACAACCTCGCCGTCGTCGTCGACGACGCCGACCAGGGCGTCGGCGAGGTCGTCCGCGGCGCGGACCTGCTCGAGAGCACGCCGCGTCAGCTCTGGCTCGGCGCGCGCCTCGGCCTCCCCGCCCCGCGCCACGCCCATGTTCCCCTCCTGCACGGGACCGACGGCGCGCGGCTGGCCAAGCGCCACGGCGCCGTGACGCTGGCGGAGCGGATCGCCCTCGGCGAGTCGCCCGACGACGTCCGCGCCGGGCTCGCGGCTTCCGCCGGGCTCTGCGCGCCGGACGAGCGGCCGTCGCCGGCCGCGCTCGTCGGGCGCTTCAGCCCGGCGCTCCTGCGGGAAGAGGCCGTGGCATGAGGGGCATGAGCTGGGTCCGGATCTGGCTGCCGGTGGCGATCATCGTGGCCGGGCTCGTCGCGATCGTCGTCAGCGGCTTCAGCGAGACGGGCCTGGAGGGCGGCTTCGCCCTCGTCGGCGCGGGGCTGGCGGTCTGGCTGCTCAACTTCTTCTTCCGTTTGGGCGTGTCGGGCGATCGCGAGCGCGACGCCGAGGACCGCGCGCGGCGCTTCTACGACGAGCACGGCTTCTGGCCCGACGAGCGCTCGCCCGAGCCCGCGCCGGACCCGCACCACCGCGGGCACAAGCCTCGCCTAGGGTCCGCGCATGGACGACGCCGCCGTCGCTGAGCTCGCCGAGGCGGCCCGGGCGACGGGGCGCCTGGGGATCGACACCGAGTTCATGGGCGAGGGGCGCTACCGGGCGCTGCTCTGCCTCGTCCAGGTCGCGGTCGAGACCGCAGGCGACGGCGTCCGCGTCGACGTGCTCGACCCGCTCGAGCACCGCTTCGATCCCGCGCCGCTGGCCGCGGTGCTCGCGGACCCCGCGGTCGAGATCGTCCTCCACGCCGGCCGCCAGGACGTCGCGCTGCTGCGCCGGGAATGGCGGACGGAGGTCCGCGCGATCTTCGACACGCAGGTCGCCGCGGGCTTCGCCGGCCTGCGTGCGCAGCTCGGCTACGAGGCGCTGTTGGGCGAGATCGCCGGCGTGCGGCTGCGCAAGTCCGCGAGCTTCACGCGCTGGGACGACCGCCCGCTCAACCGCGAGCAGCTCGTCTACGCGCGCGAGGACGTGCTGCACCTGCTCGAGCTCGCCGACGGGCTCCAGGAGCGCCTGCGCGAGCGCGGTCGCCTCGGCTGGGCGCGCGAGGAGTGCCGCGCGCTCGAGCAGGCCAGCGACGAGCGCGAGCCCGACGCGCTGTTCGAGCGGCTGCCCCGCGTCAACTCGCTCGACCCGGCGCAGCGAGCGGTCGCGCACGAGCTCGTGACCTGGCGCGAGGCCACGGCGCGCGAGGCCGATCGCCCGGCGCCCTCGGTGCTCCCCGACGCGGTGCTCGTGGAGATCGCCAAGCGCCGGCCGTCGTCGGTCGAGCGCCTCGGGCGGATCCGCGGGCTGCACGAGGGCGCGCTGCGCCGCCGGGGGCGCGCGATCATCGAAGCGGTCGCGCGCGGGCGCGAGCGGGAGCCGATCCCGGTCGCGAGCGAGCGCCCGGCCCATCCCGACGCCGCCGACGCGCCGCTCGTGGCCCTCGGCGAGGCGCTCGTCCGGGCCCGTGCCGCCGAGGCGGGCCTCGCCTACGAGCTCATGGCCGCCCGCGCCGACCTGCAGCGGATCGTCACCGCGGTCCGCCTCGACGGCGCCGAGCCCGCCGTGCGGACGCTCGAGGGCTGGCGGCGCGAGGTCGTCGGCGAGGAGCTGCTCGAGCTCCTGCGCGGCCGGCGTGCCCTGCGCGTCGGCGCCGAGCGCACGATCGAGGTGCTGCGCCAGGGCCGATGACCGACGCGGCGCGCTCGCGCCGCGCGGCGGTCGGAGGCGCGCCCGACGAAGCGGGGCGGGCGCCGGCGCTCACCCTCTACCCTCGCAGGATGCGCCCGCGCCGCACGTCCGTCGCCCTGCTGAGCGCCGCGGCCCTCGTCGTCGGCGGCTGCGGAGGCGACGGGGAGGGCGACACGACGAGCGCCACGCCGGTGGCCGCGACCGGCGGCTCGGTGCAGCCGATCGTCCGCGCGGCCACCCGGACCGCGGCCAAGCGCAGCGCGCACGTCACGCTGCGCGGCGTGATCGAGGCGGCGGGCCGGCGCGTCCCGTTCGACGCGGGCGGCGTCTTCGACCTCAGGACCGCCGGGGGACGCTTCACGGCGACGACGCGGGTGGCGGGCCAGGCCATCCGGATCGAGGCGATCATCGACGGCCCGGACCTCTACCTGCGCTCCGACGCGCTCGCGGGGCGCGTCGCCGGCGGCAAGTCCTGGGTCAAGATCGACCTCGTGCAGGCCGGCCGGTCCTCGGGCCTGGACGCATCGTCGCTGCGGTCGCTCGGCACGGGCGACCCGACGCAGCTGCTCGAGTGCCTCAAGCGCGCGGGTGACGTGCGCAAGCTCGGGCGCGCCACGATCGGCGGCACCCCCACCACCCACTACGCCGGCACCGTGCAGCTCGCCCGGGCCGCCGCCCCGGGCGACGACCACGGCGCGCGCGCGCTGCGCCGGCTCAGGCAGCTCACGGGCCTGGACGGCGCGCGCGTCGAGGCCTGGATCGGCGACGACGGCCTCGTGCGCCGCGCGCGCATCGCGGCCGATGCCCGCTCGCGACGCGCCGGCAGCGCCCGTCTCGACGTGACGGGCGACTTCACGCGCTTCGGCGTGCGCGTCGATGCGCCCGTCCCCCCGGCCGGCGAGGTCTTCGACGCCTCGAAGCTCGCCGGCGCGCTCGGCGGCGGCTGAGGGCGCCCACTCCTCGGACCGCTCGCGCCCGCGCGCGTGGTGAGCTCGCGGATCGCGCTCTGCTTCGCTAGCTCAGCGCGTCCTCGGCGCTCCGGCGCGCCTTGCGCGAGCCGTGCGTGACGCGCTTGGGCAGCGGCACGGGCGAGAGCCGGTCGACGGCGCCGCCGACGAACGCTCGCGGCTCGGCCTTGCGGATCAGGTCGGCGAGCTCGCCGCGCTCGTCGGCTTCGAGCCGGTGGTCGTGGACGCCACGGGCGAGGAGCTCGCGCATCCGCCGGCGGTCGGCGGCGTCGAGCCGCGCGACGTGGCGGCGCGCCATGAGCAGGATCTGCGCGACGGCGAGGAGCTTGAGCAGGGGCAGGCGCTTGAGCATGTGCGCCCATCGTACCCCTTGGGGGTATGAACTGCGCTGGAGGACGTGGAGTGGGCGCCCGCCGGCTCGCGGCCGCGCCCCCCGGCGTTAGCCGCGGCGGCCGTAGGCGAGGCGGGTCAGGGCGTTGAGCGACGTCGGTGCTTCGGGTCAGTTCTCGCTGTCGCGGTCAGCGGTGATGGCCGTCGCCCCGCACGGTGTTCCAGCTCTGCCAGGTGATCTGCAGGATCAGCGCGGTGATGACAAGCCCGATGATCGGGTCGGCGATCGGTGCGCCGAACGCGACGGCGATGGCGCTGAGGATGACGCCGGCGCTGACGATCGCGTCGCTGCGAGCGTGGTTGCCGTCGGCGATCAGCGCGGCGCTGTCGAGGCGCCGGCCGCCGCCGAGCCTGACGCGGGCGGCGACGGCGTTGCCGATCACGCCGATCGCGCCGGCGAGGGTGAGGGCGAGGAGGTGTTCGGGTGCGAGTGGGTGGATCATGCGTTCGATCGCGAAGATGCCGGCCGTGATCGCGCTGGCCAGGATCGTGAGCACGACCGCGATGCCGGCGCCGCGCTCGGCGCGTTCGGATCGGAGCAGGAATGCGGTGGCGAGCGGGATCGCGGTGAGGGCATCGCCGGCGTTGTGGATCAGGTCGGCGAGCAGCGCAATGCTGTTCGTGGCCACGTAGATCGCGGCCTGCGCGATCGCGGTAACAGCGAGCAGGGCAAGCGAGACGCCGACGACGCGCAGGCCCTCGCGCGAGCGCTTGATCGAAGGGTCGACGAGCCCGTGGCCGTGGCCATGGCGATTGTGGCTGTGGGCATCGTGCGCGCGGTAGTCGTGGGCCGAGGGCGCCGGCTGGGCGGGTCGGGTCATGCGCCGATCTGAGTCCCGTCGCGCTGCCGGGTGCGCCCGGCCAGTCCGAGCTGGACGTGCTCGACGTGCGAGATCGCCTCATCGAGGAGATGCGCGACGTGGTCGTCGTACAGGTCGTAGACCACGCGGCGGCCCTCGCGGCGACCGACGACGAATCCGAGGTGGCGAAGTAGCCGCAGCTGGTGCGAGACCGCGGAGGGTCCCATCTCGACGGACTCGGCGAGCTCGTTGACGCTCGAGGCGCCCGCGCGCAGCTGCCCGAGGATGCGCACCCGGCTCGGTGTCGCGAGCGCCTGCATCGTGTCAGCGACCACGCCGGCGAAGTCGACGTCGAGTTGATCGGCGTTGCGCAGCCGTCCGTGCGCCATCGTCCCGGACTATAGCTGCACGACCGTTCAGGTATTCAGTTACAGCAGCTGTCCCGGCCGCGCCAGCCGTCGCGGCCTTCCTTCAGCGCGATCCCCGCGATCACGAGCGCGGCGATCGGGTCCAGGGACGACAGCCCGATTCCGGCGCCCGCGACCGCCACGAGCGCGGTCGCGGCCTGGACTGCACACATGATGTTCTGGACGCCCTCGCCGGCGGTGGCGCCGGACTCCAGCCGCCTGCCGAGCCTGAGCTTGGCCCAGCCGAGCAGCGGCATCACCACGATCGCGCTGGTCGTCAGCGCGACGGCGAGCACGGTGGTGTCGGTGTCGCCGCCGTTGATCAGCTTTCGGATCGCTTCGACGACGAAGTAGGGGGCGAGCAGGAAGAAGCTTGCTGCCACCCATTGCTGGGCGCGCGCCTCGCTTGTTTCAGAGAGCGCGCGGTGGCCGGTGAAGCGCCAGACGACGATGAGCGAGGCGAGCGCCTCGACGAACGAGCTCGCCGCCCAGGTGACGACGCCGAGGCTGTGCGCCTGAACGCCGGCGAGCACACCGACGAACCCTTCGACGCTCATCCAGGCCAGGCTCGCCCACGCGAGCAGCTTGGCCTGGCGGGCGGCGCGCAGCCACGCCGCGCTGCGCGCGGCCGGCGGGCTGTCGGGCGCCGGCGCCTGCTGGACGACCGGCAGCTCGAAGGTGCTCATGCGACCGTCTCTGCGCCGGCGAGGACGGCGTCCAGGAGGGCGCGTCCGGTGTCGGTGAGACGGTAGCGGACGACCCTGCCGTCGCGGCGGCTCGCGGCCAGCCCGAGCGTGCGCAGCGTGCGCGCGCGGTGGGAGACGAGGTTGCCGGCGCGCTCGGTGACCCACGCGGGGTCGCAAACGTCGTCGGACACCCACTCACCCTAACGCTCGTTGCAGCATGAACGCGCGGCGCGCGCCATGACCGCGGCCGGCGCCGGCCGGCCCGTCCAGCGCTCGAAGCTCAACGCGCCCTGGGCGACGAGCAGCTCGACCCCGTCGACGACGCGGCAGCCCGCCGCCCGCGCGGCGGTCGCGAGCGCGGTGCCGCCGGCGCGATAGGGGAAGTCGACCACGCACGCGAACCCGGCGAGGTCGCCCGCGGCGAGGGGCAGCCTGTCGCTCGGGCGCAAGCCGAGCGGCGTGCAGTTGACGAGCACCGCGGCCGGCGCCGGCGCGTCGGCGACGGTCGCGCCGAGGTCGCGCGCCACCGCCTCGGCCCGCGCCCGCGTGCGGTTGAAGACCGCGACGGTGGCGCCTGCGTCGCGGAGAGCGTAGGCCGCGGCGCGCGCCGATCCCCCAGCGCCGAGGACGAGCGCCGACCGCGGCGGCGGTTCGCCGAGCGCGCGTCGCAGGGCCGGCGCGTCGGTGTTGTCGGCCTCGATCGCCCGACCCGAGAACGTGAGCGTGTTCGCGGCGCCGATCGCGCGCGCGGCCGGCGAGGCGCGGGTGGCGAGCTCGAGCGCGGCGGCCTTGTGCGGGATCGTCACGTTCGCTCCCCGGAACCCGAGGGCCGGCAGCGCGCGGACGGTCTCGGCGAACGCCTCGGGCGGCACGGGCAGGAGCTGGTAGCGCCAGCCGTCGAGGCCGGCCGTCCGCAGCGCGGCGTTCTGCATCGCCGGGGAGCGGCTGTGGGCGACGGGCCAGCCGAGAACCCCGAGCCGCGTCAAGCCCAGGGTCCGACCCCGCCCATCCGCTGCGGCGCGATGCGGACCACGATGCCCGGCGGGGGGTCGTCGACGGGGGGAAAGCGCACGCCCTCGCCGAGGTACACGCGCGCCAGGCGCTGCAGGAGCTCGGGGCCGCCGCCCTCGGTGATGCGCGCGCGCCCGTGAACGACGAGGTAGTGGCGCAGCCCGATCGCGTTCGTGCCGGCGGCCGCCATCGAGAGCGTCAGGCGCGGGTCGCGGGCGATGTTGTCGAGCTTGCGCCGTGGGCCGAGCGACGCGAAGGCGATCTCCTCGTCCTCGACCCCGACCCAGACGCAGCTCATCTGGACCGAGCCGTCGGGCTCGATCGTCGCCAGGTGCGCGAGCTCCCCCGATTCGAGCACCGCTCGCGCCGCGTCGCCGATCGCGGTCATGGCGGGATCCTACGCCCGCCCTCGGCGCCGGGCCCCCGATCGTCAGCAGCGCGAGGGGTCCTTGCCGCCCCGCCGGGCGCGAGCGCGGTCGTAGGCGTCGACGTCGCGCTGGAACCCCGCGTACGTCGAGGAGAACGCGTGTGCGCCGTTGCCGCACGGCTTGACGACGTAGTACAGGAAGCGGACCTTCGCGGGGTCGGCGGCCGCCCGCAGCGAGGCGAGTCCGGGGTTGCCGATCGGCGTCGGCGGCAGGCCCGTGCGCGTGCGCGTGTTGTAGCGGCCGGTGCGCTCGAGCTCGGACCTCCGCAGCGGCCGGCTCCAGGTGTTCAGGCGGTAGCGCAGCGTGGCGTCGATCCCGAGCGGGATGTTCTTGCTCAATCGGTTGTAGATGACCGCGCCGATGAGCCGCCGGTCCCGGGGCACGAGCGCCTCGCGCTCGATCATCGAGGCGATCACGACGACGTCGTAGCGGGAGAGGTTGCGCCGCCGCGCGCGCCGCAGGTCGATGCTCGCGAAGCGCGCCTTGAAGGCGCGCAGCTGCTCGGCGACGAGCCGCGCGGCCGTCGCGTCGCTGCGCTTGAGCTCGTAGCTCGACGGAAACAGGAAGCCCTCGAGCGAGGCCGTGCCCCGTGGGGCGCCGAAGGCGCGCGGGTTCAGCGTGGCCGAGCCCCTGGAGGCGGCGAGATAGCTGCCGCGGATGCCGGCGGCGCGGACGCGCGGGGCGACCTCCCGTCGGCCGGGACCCTCGGGCAGCGTGACGTCCATGACCGCCGCCGCCTTTGGCGCCGTGGTCAGCGCGTCGAGCGCCGCCGCGTAGCTCATGTCCTTCTGCAGCGTGTAGGTGCCCGAGCGCAGCTTGTCGCGGTCGCCGCGCAGGCGCGCCCGCAGCGCGAAGAAGAAGCCCGAGGACACGACGCCCCGGTCGGCGAGCTGATCGCCGATCTCCTTGGTCTCTGCGCCCGGCGCGATCCGGACGACGGTCGCGCCCGACCCGTCGCCGTGGAAGGGCTGTAAGAGCAGGACGGCGAACGCGCCGACGGCCGCGAAGGCACCGAGCAGGAGGAGCGGCACGAGCCGGCGCGCGAACCGGCCCCGCCGCCGAGGGACGCCGATCTTGCGGTGCGGGGGCATCCCGATGGCGCCAGGCTGGGCCTGGTACTCGGCGCGCGAGATGCGCATCGTCCCGATCGGGCGGTCCTCCTCCGGGCCCTGCGGCCGAGGCAGGCGCACGGTTCGCCGCCCGTCCTGCGGCACGACGTCGAACGGCTCGGTCGGCTGGGAGGCGGTCCCGGACTCCGCGGGCGCCGCGGCCGCGACCGCGGCGGGCTCGGGTGCGGGCTCGCGGGAGGGCCCGGGCGGGACTGGCTCCGGGTCGGGGTGCGGCTCGATCGGCTCGGGCTCGGGCTCGGGCGGCGTCTCGGCGACCGGCTCGGGCGGCACCTCGGCGACCGGCTCCGGCGGCACCTCGGCCACCGGCTCCGGCGGCACCTCGGCCACCGGCTCCGGCGGCACCTCGACGACCGGCTCCGGCGACGCCTCGACGACCGGCTCCGGCGACGCCTCGACGACCGGCTCCGGCGACGCCTCGACGACCGGCTCCGGCGACGCCTCGACGACCGGCTCCGGCGACGCCTCGACGACCGGCTCCGGCGACGCCTCGACGACCGGCTCCGGCGACGCCTCGACGACCGACTCGGGCGGCGGCTGCTCGGCGGGGGGCCCCGGCGCCGGGGGCTGCGGCTCCGGGCGCCCTTCGCGGCGGGCGCGCCGGCGCTCGCGCTCGAGACGCGCGGCCTCGCGCTCCTCGGCCGTCCTCCCCCGGCGACCGTCCCCGCCGAAGAGCGGCACTATCCCGCGACCTCGGCGCGATGGCGGGCCAGCCAGTCCTCGAGCAGGACGGCGGCCGCCCGCGAGTCCTCGCTCGTGCGCGGATCACCGGTGCGCGCCGCGATCGCGGTCGTGAAGCGCTCGTCGTAGAGCTCGACCGGCACCGCGACGGCCGCCGCGAGGCGCTCGGCGAACGCGCGCACCTCGCGGGTCTGCGCGGTGTCGGCGCCGCTCAGGCCGAGCGGGAGCCCCACGACGACGCGCGCCGCCTCGCGCTCGCGCACGAGCGCGGCGAGACGCGCGAAGCCCCGGCGCGTGGCCGGGCGCTCGACCGCGTCGATGGGCGTGGCCAGCGTGCCGGTCGGGTCGCTGAGCGCACAGCCGCAGCAGGCACTGCCGAAGTCCAGCGCGAGCACGCGCACGAACGCTAATGGTTCCTCTCGGCGGCCGTGCGCCGGGCCCCGGCGCCGCGGGCAGGCGCCGGCTGTGCGACGGCGGGCGGTGCGGCGCCGGCGGCAGCGAGCACTAGTGGAGCGCGGCCGCGATCGCGGCGCGGGCGGCCGCGAGCGCCTCGGGCAGCTTGTCGGGGTCGCGCCCGCCGGCCTGGGCCATCGTGTCGCGCCCGCCGCCCCCGCCGCCGGTCACCTGCGCCGCCGCGCGCACGACCTCGCCGGCCTTGACGCCACGCTCGACGAGCGTCGGGGTCACCGCCGCGACGAGGTGCACGCGCCCGTCGACCGCGGTGCCCAGCACGATCGCCGCGCTCTCCCCCAGCCGGCCCTTCACGCGGTCGGCGATGTCCATCAGCGTCTTGGGGTCGGGCGCCTCGACGACCTCGGCGAGCACGAGCGCGCCGTCGACCTGCGCAGCGCGGGCGGCGAGCGCCCCCGCGTCCGGGCCCGCCGCCGTCGCCGCGCGGGCCCTGGCCCGGGCCTGCTCGCGCAGCGTCGCGACCGCCTCGACGATCCGCTCGGGCGGCGCGCGCAGCGCGTCGGCGGCCGCGCGCAGGAGCGCGTCCTCGCGGCGCAGCAGCGCGATGCCCTCGGGCCCGGTGACCGCCTCGATGCGGCGCACGTTCGAGGCGCTCGAGCCCTCCGAGGTGATCTTGAGCAGGCCGATCTCCGCGGTCGAGCGCACGTGCGTGCCGCCGCAGAGCTCGCGCGAGTAGGAGCCGTCAGCGATCTCGACCATTCGCACGACGTCGCCGTACTTCTCGCCGAAGAGCGCCATGGCGCCGAGCCGCTGGGCCTCCGCGAGCGTCGTCGTGATCGGCCGCACGGGGTCGTTGCGGACGATCCACGCGTTGACGAGGTCCTCGACGTCGCGGCGCTCCTCGTCGGAGAGGCGGTGCGTATGGGAGAAGTCGAAGCGCAGCTTGTCGGGGCCGACGTACGAGCCGGCCTGATGGACGTGGTCGCCGAGGCGCCGGCGCAGGGCCGCGTGGAGCAGGTGCGTCGCGGTGTGGTTGGCGGCGGTCGCGTGGCGCGCGTAGGGGTCGACGCGCGCGACGACGCGCTCGCCCGGCTCGAGCAGGCCCTCCTCGAGCTCGACGACCAGCGCCTGATCGTCGCCGGCGCGCACGACGGAGGCCACGCGCGCCCGGCAGTCGCCCCCCTCGCACTCGACGATGCCGGAGTCGGAGATCTGCCCGCCGCCCTCGGCGTAGAACGGCGACTCGGCGAGCTTGACGAAGGTCCGGCCGTCGCGATCGGCCACGCCGGCCACGGTGGTGTGCTCGGTGAGGTGCTCGAAACCGGTGAACGTCGTCGGCTCGACGCCGAGGGCGCGTACGACCTCGGCGTCCGCGCCGACCTTCGCCCGTCCGCCGGCCGCGGCCGAGCGCGCGCGCTGCTCGTCCATGCGGCGCTCGAACTCGTCCTCGCCCGCGAACGGCACGCCGCGCTCGGCGGCGATCTCGCGCGTGAGCTCGATCGGGAAGCCATAGGTGTCGTGCAGGCGGAACGCGTCGGCGCCGGAGAGCTCGCCCGCGCGCAGGAGCTCGTCGAGCTGACGCGTGCCCTGCTCGAGCGTGCGCCCGAAGCCCTCCTCCTCCGCGCGCACCCACTTGAGGATCGTGTCCAGGCGCGCCACGAGCTCGGGGTAGGCCCGGCCCATCGTCGCGACGACGACGTCGACGTAGCGCGGCAGGAACCCCGGCTCGATCGCGATCCGGTGCCCCTGCTGCAGCGCGCGGCGCATGAGCCGGCGCAGGACGTACCCGCGATCCTCGTTGGAGGGCACGACCCCGTCGGCGATCAGGAAGGCCGTCCCGCGCGCGTGGTCGGCGAGGATCCGCAGCGCGCGCTCGTCGGGCTCGGGCACGGTCGCCAGCTCCCGACCGAGCGCCATCAGCGGCAGGAACTGGTCGGTCTCGAAGATCGTCGGCACGCCCTGCTGGATCAGCGCCATGCGGTTCAGGCCCAGCCCCGTGTCGATGTTGTTGGCCGGCAGCGGCTTGAGGTGGCCGACGGGATCCTGGTCGTACTGCATGAAGACGAGGTTCCAGAACTCCAGGAAGCGCTCGTTGTCGCCGCCCGGGAGGTCGTCCTCGGTCCCCCATTCCAGGCCGCGGTCGAGGTAGAGCTCCGAGCACGGCCCGCACGGCCCGGTCGGCCCGGCCTGCCAGAAGTTCTCCGAGCGCGGCAGCGCGATGATCCGCGAGCGCGGGATCCCCACCGCCTCCCAGGCCGCGATCGCCTCCTCGTCGGGCCCGAGCCCGAGCTCCTCGTCGCCTTCGAAGACCGAGATCCAGATGTCCTGGGCGTCGAAGCCGAAGCCCTCGAGCGAGAGCTCGAGCGCAAGCTCGACGGCGCCCTGCTTGAAGTAGTCGCCGACCGAGAAGTTGCCGAGCATCTCGAAGAACGTCAGGTGACGGGTCGTGTTGCCGACGTTCTCGATGTCGACTGTTCGAAAGCACTTCTGGCAGCTCGTCAGGCGCTGGGTCGGCGGCTGCTCGAGCCCGAGGAAGTACGGCTTGAGCGGCTGCATCCCCGCCGTCGTGAGCAGGACGGACGGATCGAAGCTGGCCGGGACGAGCGAGCCCGAGGGCAGCCGCTTGTGGCCGCGCCGCTCGAAGAACGACAGGTACAGCTCGCGGATCTCGTCGGTGCTCACACGACGATTGTGGCGCATCCCACGACGGCGTCGCCGCCGAGCAGGACCGCGGTCTGCCCGGGCGCGGGAGCGTCGACCGGGCGCTCGAGCGCGACGCTCGCCCCCTCCAGCCGGCAGGGCACGGGCGCCGCGCGGTACCGCAGCTTGACCGCGTCGACGCGGTCGCCCGCGGCGTGCAGGCGTACGTCGCGCAGGGCGACGCGCGTCGTCGCCAGCGCGGCCCGCGGGCCGACCGCGACCGTGTTGGCGCGGGCGTCGGTGCCCAGGACGTAGAGCGGCTCGTCCTCGCCGCCGAGCCCCAGCCCGCGCCGCTGGCCGACCGTGAAGCCGTGATGGCCGCGGTGACGCCCGAGGACGCGCCCGCGGCGGTCGACGATGTCGCCCGGGCGCTCGCCCAGGCCGCCGTGGCGCGCGAGGAACGCGGCGCGGCCGGTGCCGGCCAAGAAGCAGAGGTCCTGCGAGTCGGGCTTGGCGGCGACGGGCAGGCCGTGCTCGGCGGCGAGCGCGCGCACCCGCGGCTTGGTCAACGCGCCGAGCGGGAAGCGCAGCCGCGCGAGCGTCGCCGGGTCGAGCGCCGCGAGCATGTAGGCCTGGTCCTTGGCCGGGTCGGCCGCGAGGCGCAGCAGCCCGTCGTAGGTGCGCCGCGCGTAGTGGCCGGTGGTCAGCGTCGCGGCGCCGAGGCGGTCGGCGAACGCGAGCATCGCGTCGAGGCGCACAGCGCCGTTGCAGCGCACGCACGGGTTCGGGGTCCGCCCGGCGGCGTGGTCGGCCAGCCACGGCTCGACGACGCCCGCGCGGAACTCGTCGCGCAGGTCGAGCGTGAAGTGCGCGAGGCCCATGCGGTGCGCGAGCGCCCGGGCGCCGCGGACGGCACTCGCCGAGCAGCACGAGCGCTCGCCGTCGTTGGCGGGGTCCCGCCACAACTCGAGCGTCACGGCCGCGACCTCGCCCTCGGCCAGCAGCGCGGCGACCGCCGAGTCCACCCCGCCGCTCATGGCCACGAGCGTGCGGTCGGCGCGGGCGCCGACGGCCGCGTCCGCGCGCGCGGCGGCGCCCAGCGCGCGGGCGAGCGCGTCGGCGGCGAGGTCGGCGGCGTGGAGCTTGCCGGCGCTCAGGCCGCCGAGCTCCGCGGCCAGGCGCGCGACGCCGACCCGCGCCGCCGCGAGCACCGGCGCGCGCGTGACGAGCTCGACGGCGGCGCTGGCCGCGGCCCGCACGGCGCCGCAGCCCGACGCGTCGAAGCCGGCGGCCACCACGTGCTCGCCCTCGACGGCGACGCGCAGGACCACGAGGTCGCCGCAGGCCGCCCCGCCCGCGGAGCCCTCGCGGGCGCCGTCCGGGCGCGCGCCGAGCCCGACGGGGTGGCGCAGGTGCTCCTCGAAGCGCTCGTCGGGCACGGCTCAGCCTGGGGTCGCTGTCAGCCTCAGGCCGACCTCGCGCAGCTGCGGCTCGTCGACCGGCGCCGGCGCGCCGGTCAGCGGGTCGGCGCCGCTCGCCGTCTTCGGGAACGCGATGACCTCGCGGATCGACTCCTCGCCGGCCAGCAGCGCGGCGATGCGATCGAGGCCCATGGCGATCCCGCCGTGCGGCGGCGCGCCGTAGCGCAGGGCGTCGAGCAGGAAGCCGAAGCGCCGCCGGGCCTCCTCCTCTCCGAGGCCGATGATCGCGAAGACGCGCTCCTGGACCTCGGCCGTGTTGATGCGGATCGAGCCGCCGCCGAGCTCCGACCCGTCGACCACGAGGTCGTAGCCGCGCGAGGTCATCGCGCCCGGGTCGGCGAAGTCGCCGCGCGGGGCGGTGAAGGGATGGTGGACGGCGCCCCAGCCGTCGTCGTGGCGCTCGAACATCGGGAACGCGAAGACCCAGACGACGTCGTGGCGGCCCTCGGGGACGAGGTCCAAGCGCCGCGCGAGCTCGAGCCGCAGGGCGCCGAGCGCCTCGGCGGCGACGAGCGGCGCGTCGGCGACGAAGAGCAGGAGATCGCCGTCGCTCGCCTCGAGCGCCGTGGTCGCGGCCGCCCGCTGCGCGTCGGTGAAGAACTTCGCGATCGGCGAGCGCCAGGCGCCGGCGCCCTCGACGAAGGCCCACGCGACCGCCTGGCCGCCGTGGCGACGGACGACGTCGTTGAGGCCGTCGAGCTCGGCGCGCGAGAGCTCGCGCGCGCCGGCGTTGAGCGCCCGGACCGCCCCACCCCGGTCGAGCACCGACTGAAAGACGCGGAACTCCGAGCCCCGCAGCGCGTCGCTCAGGTCGCGCAGCTCGAGGCCGAAGCGCGTGTCGGGGCGGTCCGAGCCGAAGCGCTCCATCGCCTCGGCGTAGGTCAGCCGCGGCCAGGGCGGCGGGACGACCGCGAAGCCGCCGCGCTCGAAGACCGCGCCCATGACGGCCTCCATCGTGGCGATGACGTCGTCCTCCTCGACGAACGCCATCTCCAGGTCGAGCTGCGTGAACTCGGGCTGGCGGTCGGCGCGCAGGTCCTCGTCGCGGAAGCAGCGGGCGATCTGGTAGTAGCGCTCGAAGCCGCTCATCATGAGCAGCTGCTTGAAGAGCTGCGGCGATTGCGGCAGCGCGTACCACGAGCCGGGCTGCAGGCGGCTCGGGACCAGGAAGTCGCGCGCGCCCTCGGGCGTCGAGCGCGTCAGGATCGGCGTCTCGATCTCGACGAAGTCGCGCTCGTCGAGCACCTCGCGCATCGTCCGCGTGATCTCGTGGCGCAGCATGAGCGCGTCGCGCATGCGCTCGCGGCGCAGGTCGAGCATGCGGTGCGCCAGGCGCAGCGTCTCGTCGACCGGCGTGTCCTCGTCGATCGGGAACGGCGGCGTCGCCGAGCTCGCCAGGCGCTGCAGCGAGCGCACGTGGATCTCGATCGCGCCCGTGGCCAGGTTCGGGTTGACGTTGCCGGGCGCGCGGCGGACGACCTCGCCCTCGGCCGAGACGACGTGCTCGGCGCGCAGCTGCTCGGCGAGCGCGAACGCGTCGCCCGAGACCTCCGGGTCCACGACGAGCTGCACGATCCCCGAGCGGTCGCGCAGGTCGACGAAGATGAGCCCGCCGTGGTCGCGGCGGCGATGGACCCAGCCGGCCACCCGGACCTCGCGCCCGGAGTCCTCGGCGCCGAGGTCGCCGCACCACGCGTCGCGGAAGCCGTTCGGCGCCGGGGCGCGCCTCATGCCGGGTGGCGTCCCCGGAGCACCCGCGCGACGACCGCGCCGGCCGAGCCGACGTCCTCCTGCTCGCCGCTGTCCATGTCCCTGAGCGCCATCCGCCCGTCGTCGTCGGAGGGAAGGATCGCAACGTAGCGGGCGCCGACGCGGTCGGCCTGCTTGAGCTGGCCCTTCAGCGAGCGTCCCGCGAGCTCCTGCTGGACGGCGAGCCCCGCCCGCCGGGCCGCGGTCGCGAGCGCGAAGGCCTCGGCGCCGCGAGCGGCGTGGGCGACGAAGAGGTCGCAGAGCGCCTCGCGGAGCGGGCGCTCCTCGGCGGCGAGGAGCATCCGCTCGATCCCGGCGGCCCACCCCATGCCCGGCGTCGGCGGCCCTCCGAGGAGCTCGACCAGGCCGTCGTAGCGCCCGCCGCCGCCGACCCCCGACTGCGCCCCCAGCGCGTCGGACGTGAACTCGAAGACCGTGCGCGTGTAGTAGTCCAGGCCGCGCACGAGCGTGGGATCGAGCTCGAAGTCGACCTCGGCCGAGCGCAGGAGCGAGCAGACCGCCTCGAAGTGCTCGCGGTCCTCGCCGCCGAGGTGATCGACCAGCAGCGGCGCCTCGCGCATCACCGCCCGGGTGCCGGGGTCGGTGGCGTCGAAGGCGCGCAGCGGGTTGGCGTCGATGCGTGCGACGACCTCGGGGCTGAGGCGCTCGGCGTGGGCGCGCAGGAACGCCGCGAGGCGCTCGCGGTACGCCGTGCGCGCGGCCGGCGCGCCGAGGCTCGCCAGGCGCAGGCGCACGTCGCGGACCTCGAGCTCGTCGAGCAGCGTGCGCAGCAGGAGGATCGACTCGGCGTCGACGGCGGGATCGGCCGAGCCGATCGCCTCGGCCCCGACCTGCCAGAACTGGCGGAAGCGCCCGGCCTGCGGCTTCTCCTGGCGAAAGAAGCTCGACAGGTACCAGAGCTTGACCGGCTGGGCGAGGCGGTGCAGGCCGTGCTCGAGGTAGGCGCGGCAGACCGGCGCGGTGCCCTCCGGGCGCAGCGTCAGCGAGCGGCCGCCCGCGTCGCTGAACGTGTACATCTCCTTCTGGACGATGTCGGTCGAATCGCCGACGCCGCGGGCGAAGAGCTCGGTGGCCTCGAACGTCGGCGTCTCGATGCGCCGGTAGCCGGCGGCCTCGAGGATCCGCCGGGCGGCCGCCTCGAGGCCCGCGCGCGCGGCGGCCTGCTCGGGCAGCACGTCGTACGTGCCGCGCGGCGCCTGCTGCCGGTCGCTCAACGGCCCGCGAGCTCGGTGAGGAAGGGGTTCGTCGCGCGCTCGCGCCCGATCGTGGTCAGGCCCATGTGGCCCGGATGCACGACGGTGCCGTCGTCGAAGCGCTCGACCAGCGTCGCGATCGAGCGCAGGAGCGCGGGCCCGTCGCCGCCGGGCAGGTCGAAGCGCCCGACCGAGCCCTGGAAGAGGACGTCGCCGCTGAAGAGCGCGCCCTCGTCCTCGAGCGCGTAGGTGACGTGCCCGGGGCTGTGACCCGGCGTGAAGAGCACCTCGAGGTCGAGCCCCGCGAGCTCGAGGCGCTCGCCGCCCTGCACGGTGCGCTCGGCCTTCCAGCCCTCGAAGGGGCCGAAGGGCGGCGGCGTCCACGGGCCCGGGTCGGCGAGGACGCCAACCTCCATCGCCGGGCACACGACCGGCGCTCCCGTCGCGCGCGCGACCGGCGCGACCGCGCCGAGGTGGTCGAAGTGCGTATGCGTCAGGAGGATCGCGTCGAGCGTGACCTCGAGCGCGTCGATGGCGCCGAGCAGCCGCTCGGCCTCGTCGCCGGGATCGACGAGCACCGCGCGCTCGGCGCCGTCGCGGCGCACGAGGTAGGCGTTCTCGGCGAGCGGCCCGACGGTGAACATGCGGACGTCCATCAGCGCGGGCGCCCCTGCGCCTCGCGCTCGGCCAGGAGCTTGGCCTGGCGGCGGCGGTAGAAGAAGAGGTCGGTGTAGAAGCCCATCGGCGTGTAGAGCAGCAGCATGAAGGCGCCGAGCGCGACGGCGGGCGCCGGGCTCTGGCGCAGCACGAGCACGACGACCGCCACGAAGGTGGCGACCGCGATCAGCGCGCGGTTGAAGGCCGCCCGCCACGTGGGCGGGCGCGAGAAGCGATCCTTTCGCCCGCCGCGGCCCTTGGTCTCGGAGGGCTCCGGCGCCCGGCCCGTGCGACCCCGGGTCTCGACGACCCCGGCCGCGTTGCCGCGGTGCTTGGTCCGGCGCTTGCGCTTCGTCTGGGCCATCCTCTGAAGGACTGTAGTCGCTCGCCGCGAGCGTCGGGCTCGATGCTGTCCGCGTTCGGCTGGGGCGCGCCCGGCGCCTCCTCGCTCGTCGGCTGCGCGCTGCTCGGGCTTGCGCGGCGGTGGCCCGACGCCGCGGTCGGGCTCGTACTCGCCTTCGTCGGGGATCGCCTAGACGGAGACCGGCGGGGTCGCGTCGCGCTCGGCCTGCGCGGCTTCGCGCTCGCGAAACCACTCCTCGCCCTCGATCGAGAAGTTCGGCACGATCCGGTCCAGCCAGCGCGGGAACCACCAGTTCGCCCGCCCGAGCAGGAGCATGACCGCGGGCACGAGCAGGCAGCGCACGAGCGTCGCGTCGACGGCCACCGCGACCGCCATCCCGACCCCGAACTGCTTGACGGTCGGGTCGCCGTTGATGACGAACGCCAGGAACACGCTGACCATGATCAGCGCGGCCGAGGTGATGACGCGCCCGGTGTGTGCGACGCCGTGGATGACCGCCGCCCTGTTGTCGTGCAGGCGCAGCCAGGCCTCGCGGATGTGCGTCATCAGGAAGACCTCGTAGTCCATCGAGAGCCCGAACAGGATCGCGAACATCATCAGCGGCACGTAGCTCACGATCGGGACCTCGCCCTCGAGGCCGATGAGCTTCGCGCCGTGGCCCTGCTCGAACACGAAGGTGACCACACCGAAGGCGGCGCCGATCGAGATCAGGTTCATGATCCCCGCGGTCAGCGGGATCACGAGCGAGCGGAAGGCCAGGACGAGCAGGACGAAGCTCAGCCCGACCACGACCGCGATCGTGATGATCAGCCGGCTCGCGATCTCGTCGGCGAGGTCGACGTAGCCGACCGTCGTGCCGCCGACGTAGGCGGACATGTTCTGGCCCTTCGTCGCCTTCGGGATCGTCGTGTCGCGCAGCGTGCGTACGAGGGTCTCGGTCGCCTGGTCGGACGGCGCGCTCTTCGGCGTGAGGTTCAGCACGGCGGACGTGCCCTTGCTGTTGACGAGCGGCTCGCTGACGCTGTCGACGTCCTTGGTCTTCTGGAGGTCGCTGCGCAGCGTCTGCAGGCGCGGGTCGGTCGCGGGCTGCTCGGCCTGCTTGCGCTTGCTGTCGAAGGTCTGCGTGATCTGGTCCTGCTGCTTCTGGAGCTGGGGCTGCACCTGCGCTTGGGCCTGCGAGGGTGGGACGCCCTGCGCCTCGAGCTGCGCGATCTGCTGGTTGGCCTGGTCCTGGGCCTTCTGCTGCTGGTCCTTCTCGTCGGAGTTGATCTGGTCGAGCTGCTTCTGGTCGGGCTTGGCCGGCTGCTTGGAGAGGTCGACCGCGATGAGCAGCGGGCCGTTGGCGCCCGCGCCGAACGCGGTGGTCAAGCCGTCGTAGGCCTTGCGGGCCGACGTGTCCTTCGGCAGCGCGCCGTTGTCCTGCTGGCCGAGGTAGAGGGAGAGCGTCGGCAGCGCGAGCACGGCCAGGACGGCGACCGCGACGATCGCGGCGGGCAGCGGGCGGCGCGCGACGCCGCGGGCCCAGCGCTCCCAGCCGTGCGGGTGATGGTCGTCGCCGGAGCGGTGCGGCAGCGGGACGCGCAGGCGGTCGATGTGGTCGCCGACCATGCCGAGCAGCGCCGGCAGCAGCGTGATGGCGCCGAGGACGGCGACGCCGACGACGATCGCCGACGTGTAACCGAGCGTGGTGACGAGCGGGATGTTCACGACCCACAGCGAGAGCAGCGCCACGATCACGGTGCTGCCGGCGAAGACGACGGCGCCGCCCGAGGACGCCGCCGAGCGAGCGATCGACTCGGGGGTGGCCATCCCGCCCCGCCGCTGCTCGAGATGGCGCGTGACGATGAAGAGCGCGTAGTCGATCCCGACGCCCAGACCGATCATCGTCGCCAGCGTCGGCGCCACCGTCGGCACCTCCGCGACGTGGCTGAGGACGGTGATGATCGACAGCCCGATGACGAGCCCGAAGATCGCCGTGGCGATGGGCAGGCCCATCGCCACCACGGTGCCGAAGGTGACGAGCAGGACGAGGACCGCCATGCCCAGCCCGACGACCACGCTCGAGTGCGTATCGGGCTTGGAGACCTTGTTGCCGAGGTAACCGCCGAAGCCGACCGTCAGGCCGGCCTTGGTCGCCGGATCGGCCTCGTCGACGATGCGGTTGGCGTCGTCGGTCGAGAGGTCGCTCGGTCCGGCCTTGAGGTTGAGCGCGATGTACCCGATGCGCCCGTCCTTGGAGTTCTGCGCCTTGCCCGAGCTCGACAGCGGGCTCGTGGCCGAGCGGACGTCCGGGTCCTTCTTGAACGCCGAGACCGTGTCGTCGATCGGCGTCTTGTACTTCGACGCGCTGATCTTCTCGCCCTTCGGGGCCGTCAGCACGACCGGCGTCGTCCCGTTGGCCTGCGAGGGGAAGCGCTTGTCGAGGAGGTCGGTGGCCTTCTGGCTGCCGGTCCCCGGGAGCGTCAGGTTGTCGTTGACGTCCGAGCCGACGCTGCGCGCCCACGCCGCGAGCGCGACGAAGACGACGAGCCAGATCCCGAGGACGATCCACCGGCGGCGCACGCAGAGCCCACCGAGGCGGTAGAGGAGGCCGGTCACGGCGCGACCCTACCTGCGCGCGTGTCGCGCCGGGGGAATTCAGGCCCGGCGCGCTCCTCGATCGTGGCCCGGTGGCGGACCGTCACGCGGGCCGGCCAGCCCTCGAGCGCGGCCGCGGGCGCAAGGCCGACGAGCTCGGCCTCGGCCACGGGCGCGAGGCGCTCGACGGCCTCGAGCAGCCGGGCGAGCGGGACGGTCCGGTGGTCCTCGACGTTGCACGAGACCTGGGCGACGCCGCCGCGCGCGGAGAGCGCGAGGCCCAGCGCCCGCACGCCCGGGAGCCCGTGCGTCCCGCCCTCGCGGACGGCGGCGGCGACCTCGCGCGCGTCGGCCTCCGTCGCCGGCGGCGCGAGCTCGAGGTTGAAGGCGACGAGCGGCGCGCGGGCGGCGACGAGGACGGCGCCGGCGCTCGGGTGCGCGCGGGCCGGCCCGAAGTCCGGTGCGAGCTCGCCGGCGGCCAGGCGGCGCGCGAGCTCGCCCGGGCCGCCGCGGCGCAGCTGCGCGCGCGTGCGCCCGCCCGCCAGCAGCCCGTAGAGCAGGACGGGTAGGCCGAGCTCGGCCCCCAGGCGGTCGGCGAGGACGAGCGCCTCGGCGCACGCCGCCCCGCGGTCGGCGTCGCCGAGGTACACGACGGGCGCGACGTCGAGGGCGCCGACGCGCGGGTGCGCCCCGGCGTGGCCGCGCAGGTCGATCCGTGCGACGGCCTCGCGCGCACCGGCCAGGAGCGCGTCGTGGAGGGTCCCGGGCGCACCGGCAAGGGTGAAGACGGCGCGCCCGTGGTCGGCGTCGGCATGGCGGTCCAGCACGCGCGCTGCGCCCGACGCGAAGGCGGCGCCGATCGCGTCGAGCGTCGCCGCGTCGGCGCCCTCGGAGACGTTGGGGACGGCGAGCAGCACGCGTCAGGCGGCGGCCGGCGCCTCCGCGCCCTCGAGCTCGACCGCGATGCCCTCGCCGAGGAAGGAGACGAGGCCGCGCACGCCCGCGGCGCCCTCGAGCCACGCGGCCCTGGGCAGGGGCTGCTCGTTAGCCCACAGGGCGTTCTCGACGAGGCGCTTGCCGACGCGCACGTGCCAGTAGCAGGCGTCGCCCTTGAACGGGCAGTGCGTCGTGTGGTCGGAGCGCTCGAGCACGCCGGGGTCGACGTCGTCGAGCGGCACGTAGAGGACGGGCAGGATCTCGGACTCGTGCAGGAGGTGCCCGCCGACGGTGTCGAGGATCGTCACGCCGGCGACCTGGGCGCGGAAGCGGCGCGGGTCGGGCTCGAAGAGGATCCTGTGGCCGGGGCCGTCGAGGACGTAGTTGCGCTCGCCCCCGGCCGGGTCGAGAGCAGCGCGGGGCGCTTGGTCAGGCTCATGCCCTGAGTGGTACACCCCCGCCCTGGACTCCGGTGCGCCATCCCCCGCCGCGCTGGCGGCCGCGGTCGCGCGGGCGCTCGGCGCCGGGCGCCACGGCGGCGACGCCGACGGGCTGCTGCTCGACGGCGGCCGGCCGATCGCGCGGGCGGGCCTCGCGCTCGAGCCGTCGCCGTGGATCGCCGGCGCGGGCCTCGACGCGGTCGTGCTGCACCGGCCGTGGGGCCTGCGGGCGCCGGGCGGCCTGACCGTCGTCGGGGCGCATGAGGCGCTCGACCACGAGCTGACGCCTGGAGCCGGAGGCGCCCGCGTGGCGCAGGCGCTCGGCGTCGAGCGCCCCGAGCCGCTCGGCGCGCTCGGCCTCGTCGGGGAGGTGGCCGCGCGCGAGCGCTGGCGCGAGCGCCTCGAGCTCTGCTTCGGCGGCCTGGAGACGTGGCGGGCGGGCGCCGGCCGGCCCGTGCGGCGCGTCGCGGTCGTCGGGGCGCTGCGCCCGGCGCTCGTCCATGCGGCCGCCGCCGCGGGCGCCGACCTCTGCGTGACCGGCGAGTGGCGGCCCGGCGCGCGCGCGGCGCTCGAGGCGTCGGGGCTCGCGGTCGCGGCGGCGGATCACGAGCGCGTCGAGCGCTGGGCGCTGCGCACGCTCGCCGCGCTCCTGCGCGCCGAGCTGCCCGCCGTCGAGGTCGTCGTCGAGCCGCCCGGCGAGGAGCGCTGGCTCGTGGACGGCATGAACGTCGTCGGCACGCGGCCCGACGGCTGGTGGCGCGACCGCCGCGGCGCCCAGGCGCGGCTCGTCGCGCGCCTGGAGCGCTTCGCCCGCGCGACCGCCGCCGGGGTCGAGGTCGTCTTCGACGGCGCCGCGCACCCGATCGCGGCCGAGCGCGTGGACGTGCGCTTCGCCCCCCGCCGCGGGCCCGACGCGGCCGACGACGAGCTCGCCGCGCTCGCCGCCCCGGGCGAGCGGGTCGTGACCTCCGATGCCGCGCTCGCCGCTCGCGCCCGCGCGGCAGGAGCGCGGGTCACCGGCGCCGGCGCGTTCCTGCGCGCGCTCGACCTCGTCGCCTGACGACGGCCTCGCTCAGGTCCAGGCCAGCTCCGAGCGAGCGGCCCAGTAGGCCCCGGCCTCCTCGGCGACGATGCCGGGGGCGCCGGGGTCCGCGGCGATCCCGGTCGCGCCCAGGTTGCTGCGTAGCTGCTCGCTCGTGCCCGCGCCGCTGAGCACGACGTCGACCCACGGGTTCGCGAGGACGGCGGCCAGCGCGAGCGCGTCGGGCGCGACGCCGCGCTCGCGCGCCGCCCGCACGAGCGAGGGCTGATCGCCGCGGGCGGTGAGGCGCCCGTTGGCCAGCGCCTCCTTGACGATGACCCCGAGCCCGGCCTCGTGCGCGCGCTGCAGCGCGGGGCCGGCGCTGGGCTCGAGCACGTTCCACGTCGCCTGCACGGCGTCGAAGCCGCCGACCGCGAGCGCGCGGTCGATCGTCGCGCCCTGCTCCGGCCCAGTGGCCGAGAGGCCGATGCGCACGCCGGTCGCGCGCAGCTCGTCGAGTCCTGCGCGCAGCGCGGCGTCCTCGAGCACCCCGCTCGCGAGCGTGGCCGAATGGATCTGGTAGAGCGCGAGGTGCTCGCCGAGCAGCTCGAGCGTCTCGGCGACCTGCCGGCGAAAGGCCGCGGCGGAGAGGTCCTTGACCTCGGGCGGGTCGGCGTCGACCTCCCACCCGGCGGTGTACGTGTACCCCCACTTCGAGCCGACCGTGACGTCGTCGCGGGTGCGGCCGCCGGCCCGCAGCCACGAGGCCAGGAAGGCCTCGGCGCGCCCGTAGGAGCGCGCGGCGTCGAGGTAGCGGACGCCCCCGGCCCACGCGGCGTCGAGCACCTCGTGGGCGTGGCGCTCCATCCCCGCCACCGACCGATCCGCCCCGACGTCGCTGCCGTGCCCGAGGTTGAGGTACCCCGGCCGCCCGAGCGCCGCCAGCCCCAACCCGACCGCCGAGACCGGCGGCCCGTCCCGGCCGAGCGTGCGCGTCGTGCTCGCTACGATGACGGCCTCCCTCGCCGGAGTAGCTCAGTCGGTTAGAGCAGCGGAATCATAATCCGCGTGTCGGGGGTTCGAGTCCCTCCTCCGGCA
>CAWDMB010000011.1:0-119759 GCA_963803375.1 uncultured Actinomycetes bacterium
CGGTAACGCGCGTAGGAGACCGGTACTAATGGTCCGAGGGCTTGACGGTTGTTTGATACCCCGCGGTGGCGCTGTGCAGTTGTGAATGACCATCCGCGAGGGCGGTCTCTCGCCGTTTTCCGGTGGCTATGGCGAGGGGGAAACACCTCTTCCCATTCCGAACAGAGCAGTTAAGCCCCTCAGCGCCGATGGTACTTGGCCCGCAAGGGCCCGGGAGAGTAGGACGCCGCCGGTGTATCTGACCTACGAGCCGCCCCATCCCGGGCGGCTCGGTCGTCGTTGAGCCGTCGGCGCGAGGCGCGGCGGGCGCGCGCGGCCCGCATCCCGCGGTCGTCAGGCGGTTCGCGCCGCCCGGCGCCTGGTCCTCGGAGCACGGCGTCTCCTGCTGGCTACTCGAGCTGTGGCGCGGAGGGTGTCGCCGAAGCTCGGCGCGGGCGTCCTCGGTGAGCAGGGCGCGCCGACAGGGCCGGTAGCAGGTCATGGCGTCAAGAGACGTCGGCCATACCGTAGGCTGGATCCGTGCCGCCGCTGCAACGCCCCGACCATTCCCGAAGGATCGAGTTGCCGCCGCGCAACGCGGTGCACGCCGCGCACGCCGACGTGCTCGTTGTGGGCGGCGGCCCGGCCGGCCTCGGCGCCGCGGCGGGCGCGGCGGAGGCCGGCGCGGACGTGGTGCTGGTGGAGCGCTACGGCTTCCTCGGCGGCAACGCCACGGCGGCGCTCGTCATGCCGCTGATGTCATTTCACACCCACGCGCACGAGGAGCGGATGAGGGGCCTCGAGGCGAAGCTGCGGCTGCTGCCGGGCGACCAGGGCCGCGGCGAGCCGTTGATCGGCGGACCGCTCGTGCGCCTGGGCGAGCTGCTGCTCGCGGACGGCGGTGCCGTGCGGCCGGTAGCGGAGACCGGCTACACGGTCCCGTTCGACCCCGAGAAGCTGAAGGACGCGACGTTCGCGCTGCTCGACGAAGCGGGCGTCCGCTTCTTGCTGCACTCGTTCGCGAGCGGGATCGTCGGCGACGGGCGCCCCGAGGGGGTTGTGCTCGAGACGAAGTCCGGCCCGCTCGTCGTGACCGCCGACGTCATCGTCGACTGCACCGGCGACGGCGACGTGGCCGCGGCGGCGGGCGTCGGCTACGTGCTCGGGAGCGCCTACGACGGGCTCACGCAGCCGCTCACGCTGATGTTCCGGATGGGGGAGTTCGATCGCTCCGGCTTCGCTGGCTACGTCACCGAGCACCCCGAGGACTGGTCCGGCGTCCACGGCCTCTGGAAGCTGGTCGCGCAGGCGGAGGCCGTGGGCGAGCTCGACCTCCCGCGCGAGGACATCCTCTTCTTCGCCACGCCGCACGAGCGCGAGGTGAGCGTGAACTGCACGCGCGTGCCGGGGCTCGGCGTCGACGTCTTCGACCTCACGCGCGCGGAGTGGCGCGCGCGCAGCCAGATGCGCCAGATCGTGAACTTCTTGCAGCGGCGCGTGCCGGGCTTCGAGCGCGCCTACGCGATCCAGAGCGGCGCCACCGCCGGCGTGCGCGAGTCGCGCCGCATCTGGGGGCAGTACACGCTCACGGGCGAGGATGTCCTGTCGGGCCGGCACTTCGACGACGCCATCGCCCGCGGCGCCTACCCGGTCGACGTGCACGCGTCGAAGGGAGAAGGGACGCTGCTGCAGCCGCTTCCGCCTGGCACAGCGTACGACGTGCCGCTCCGCTGCCTGCTGCCGGAGGGGATGCCGGGGCTGCTGGTCGCAGGGCGCTGCTTGTCGGCGACCCGCGAGGCGCAGGCCTCCGCACGCGTGACGCCGCTCGCCGTGGCCACCGGGCACGCGGCCGGCGTCTGCGGGGCGCTCGCGGCGCGCGACGGCGCCGAGCCCGCGGACGTGCCGGTGCACGAGGTCCAGCGCGAGCTGCTGCGCCAGGGAGCGCTGCTGAGGCCGGAGCTGGCCGCCGCGGTCTCCGACCGGCCCGCCGCGAGCAGCGAGGCTTCCTGACGCGCGGGGCGCCCGTCCGCGACTGAAACCGCCGGCGGGAGGCGACCGGATACCACGGCGAGAACCTGCCGCTGGCGAGCAAGACGTCACAACGACCGTCTCGGCGTGGTTGACATGATGCCGTTCGCGGGCGGCTCCGCGAAGGTTGGGCTTGGGGGCGGACGCCGGTTTCGGTAGAAAGCGCGTGTGTCTGTCATCGGCATCTCGGGGTCCTACGGAGGTCTCAACGTCGGCGACGAGGCGATCCTCACGTCGATCCTCGCGGAGCTGCGGCGGGTCGCGCCCGGTGTGGAGCTCGTTGTGTTCTCTCGTGATGTCGGCCACACGCAGCGCCACCACGACGTCGATCGCACCGTCAACGGGCGCGACGTGCTGAGGGCGGACATCCGCGCGGAGGTGGACCGCCTCGACCTGCTGCTGCTGGGCGGCGGCGGCATCCTGTACGACCGCGAGGCGGGCTCCTATCTCCAGGTCGCGGAGGTCGCCCAGCGGCGCGGCATTCCCACGGCGACCTACGCGATCGGCGGCGGACCGCTCCAGCGGACGGTCGAGCGCCAAGCGGTGGCCGATGTCGTCGAGCGGATGCAGCTGGTCACGGTCCGGGAGATGGCGGCGAAGCGGCTGTTCGAGCAGATCGGCGTCGAGCAGGATGTGGTCGTCACGGCGGACCCTGCGCTGCTGCTCGAGCCGGAGCCCTTCACCGAGGCGATGCTGGCGCGCGAGGGCGTCATCAAGGAGCGCGCGCTCGTGGGGATGTCGGTGCGCGAGCCGGGCGGCGCCGCCGCGGAGATCGGACACGCCGCTTACCACGCGCTGCTCGCGAACGCCGCCGACTACATCGTCGCGCGCCTCGACGCCGACGTGTTGTTCGTACCGATGGAGCGTCAGGACATCCGGGAGGCGCATCGCGTGATGGCCGAGATGGGGCTGGCCGAGCGCGCTTCGGTGCTCAAGGGCGCCTACTCGCCGGGGCAGGTGCTGGGGTTGATGCAGCACCTCGAGCTGGCCGTCGGGATGCGGCTGCACTTCCTGATCTTCGCCGCCAATGCGGGCGTGCCGCCCGTCGCGCTGCCCTACGCGTCGAAGGTCGTCTCGTTCCTCGAGCGGCTGGGGCTCCCGACGCCGCAGCTGGTTCACCGCGAGCACGTCGGAGCGCTGCTGGCGTCGATCGACCGTCTCTGGGACGAGCGTCACAAGCAGCGCGAGTTGCTGCACGAGCGGATCCCTCTGATGCGCGTCGAGGCCGCCCGGACCGCCGTGCTCGTGGCGGACCTGCTGGCGTCGGGCGCTCGGCCCTCCGGCGCCCGCCTCGCGGCGACCTAAGGTCGTGTCGAGCAGTGTTGGCCCTGTCGATGACTCCGAGTGGGCGCTCGTCGCGAGCGTTGCGCGTCGCCGGGCGACGTAGGCGGATCATTTGGGTCGCGTGGTCGATCCGCTAACCCCGCGCCGCTGCTCCGAGTTGACAGCGGAGCGACCGGCGCGGGTGCGGGCGACGGCTCTCCCGGAACCGTCAGCGTGCGCGCTCGGGGGCGCGCCGGCGCTCGCGCGGCGCCGGCAGGGGCGCCACGGCGGTGCACGGCTGGACCCGCGCGGCGACCCGTCCGGGTCGCCGGGGCCGCCCGGGAGCGCGCAGCGGGGCGCGATGAGGGTGCGCGCCCGCGGGATCCGCGCTGCGCGAGGCGCGGAGGCTTTCGTCGACGGCGCCGTGCGGGCCACGGCGGGGGAGCTCATAGCTCTCGAGCGTGGCGAAGGCGACGGCGAGCTCGACGGCGCGCCGGACCCCGTCGCGCCAGCGGGCGCGAGCCGGTCCGGAGTCCTGAAGGCTGGAGAACATGTGTTCGGGAGGCTAGATCACCGCCCGGACGGAAGCGAGATCCTGCAACGCCCCTTGCAGGCCGTACAGTCCGGCCATGGTCCATCTGCGGATCGTGGTGCCGGTCGACCGGACGGATCGGGTCTTGAACGTGTTCGAGGCCTGCCCGACTGTCATCAACATCGTGGTCCTGCGAGGGACCGCCCGCAAGCCGGAGGGCGACGTCCTGCTCTGCGACGTCGCCAAGGAGGACGCGAGCGTCGTCCTCGCCGACCTCAAGTCGCTGCGCGTGCATCTGGACGGGTCGATCTCGGTCGAGGCGATCGACACCGCGCTCTCGACGGTCGCGGACCAGGCCGAGCGGGAGGCGCGGGGGTCGGTGTCGGACGCCGTGCTCTGGGAGCAGGTCACCGAGCGCACGTCCGAGGAGTCGGCCCTCTCGGGCGCCTTCCTGATCTTCATCACGCTGGCGGCGATCATCGCCTCGGTCGGCATCTACCTCAACAGCCCGATCCTGATCGTCGGCGCGATGGTCGTGGGGCCGGAGTTCGGGCCGATCGCCGGCTTCTGCGTCGCGGTGGTCGAGCGCCGCGGGCAGCTCGCGCTGCACTCGCTGGCCGCGCTCCTCGTGGGCTTCCCGGTCGCGATCGCGACCGTGGTCGCCACGTCGCTGGTCTTCAAGGCGACGGGCATCACGCCCGACAGCTTCGGTGCCGCCAGCCACTCGCTGTCGCGCACGATCGCCTCGCCCGACTTCTTCGCGGCGCTCGTCGCCTTCTGCGCCGGCGTGGCCGGCATGCTCTCCCTGACCACCGCGAAGTCCGGCGCGCTCATCGGTGTGCTCATCTCGGTCACCACGATCCCGGCCGCTGCGAACGTGGGCGTGTCGCTGGCCTACGGGGACGGCGCCTCGTTCCGTGGCTCGCTCGAACAGCTCGCCCTGAACGTCGCGAGCCTGCTCGTCGCGGGCACGCTCACGCTCACCGTCCAGCTCGCGCTCTACCGCCGCCGCCGCCGCGAGCACAAGCGCCTGCACCCGGTCGCCGGCGATCGCGTGGAGTCCGTCCCGCGGCGTGCGCGCGTGCGCACCTAGCCGGTGGTGCTTCGCGTTGCGAGAAGGCCCACTAGACGGTCGAGCCGAGCGAGGACCAGACGTCGATCTTGGTGCGCACGCGCGCGACGACCTCGCTCGTGAACTCCGACGTGGAGGCATGGCCTCCCAGGTCGGGCGTGCGCACGCCGGCGGCGCTGGCCTCGAGCACGGACTCGTAGATCGCTCGCGAGGCGCGCTCGGCGCCCTCGAACCCGCGCGCGCCGGCGACCCGGAGCACCGCGCCGCAGGCCAGGATCATGGCCATCAGGTTGGCGATGTCCTTGCCCTGGAGCGCCGGCGCGGTGCCGTGCGGCGCCTCGGCCATCACCACCTGCGTCTCGAACGCGTCGTCGAAGGCGAGCACGATCGACTCGGCGCCCGCGATCGAGCCGAACATGGGCATGACGAGGTCGCTGAGGCAGTCGCCGTCGCGGTTGAGCGCCGGGATCACGAGCGGGCCCTCGGCCGCCCCGCCGATCAGGCCCGCGTAGGTCGCGTCGATGAGCACGGGCTGGTAGGGCACGTCGGCGTTGCCCTGCGCGGCGGCGTCGAGCTCCTCCTTGAGCATCCCCTCGTAGACCGGCGAGACGGTCCACTTCGGCCCGCCGAAGACGCGCCCGCCGATCTTGCGCGCGGTCCGGAACGAGTACTCGGCGACCGCGCGGCACGTCGAGCGCGTGATCCGCTCGGTGCGGAACGCAACCTCGCCGGGGGCGCCTCGCCGCCCTCGCGCCACTCGTCCGCGCCGTAGGCGTCCTCGACGGCCATCCGCACGACGGCGATCGGGTGGTGGACGCCCGCGACGGGCGTGACGCCGGGGATGCGCCGGCCCGTGCGGATGATGACCTTGCCGTCGACGGCCTCGCGCAGCAGGCGGTTGGGAGAGCCGACGTCGTCGCGGCCCTCCGGCGTGATCGTCGCCGCCTTGACGCCGAAGCCGGCCTCGCGCATGGCCCGGGCGGCATCGGCGACGACGGCGTTCTCGGTCGCTCGCCGGTGCTCGAGCGAGAGGTCGAAGCGGACGAGCTCGAGCTCGAGGCCGGCGACGTCGGCCGCGAGGACCCGGACTGCCTGCTCGAGGAGCTCCTGCCCGGTCTCGTCGCCCTCGAGGATCACGATCGTCGGACCGTCGGCCATGGCGCCGCCACGATACCGCGAGCCGCCGCGGCCCCACTACGCTGCGGCGACCGATGAGCGGCGCGGTGTGCAGCTGGTGCGGCGTCGGGGTCGGGCCCGACGATGGCTTCCGCGCGGCCGAGCCGGCGGGTGAGCGCCGCGCCGCGTTCTGCCGGCTCGAGCACGTCGTGCCCTGGATCATCCAGGGCGCGCACTGGGAGCCCGGGAGCATCCTCGAGCCGGGCGATCCCGGCGATGGCCTGGGCCGCTGCGCGCACTGCGGTGGCCAGGTCGGCGACCGCCGCGTGCTGCTCGTGCGCCATCGCGGCGAGCACCGCATCGCCGACGCCTTCTGCGGTGTCGACCACCTGCTGGCCTGGGCCAAGGCCGGCGGGCGCTGGCGGTAGACCGTCGACCTAGGCGGCGACGCCGAGCGCGCCGGCGCGCTCCTGCAGTGCGGCGATGACGAAGGCGACGTGCTCGTCGAAGTCGACGCCGAGCTCCTCGGCGCCCCGCCGGACCTCCTCGCGGTTGACCGCCGCGGCGAAGCTGGGCTGCTTGAGCTTCTTCTTGACCGACTTCGGGGTGAGGCCCTCAAGGCCGGCCGGGCGGACGTAGGCGCAGGCGAGGACGAAGCCCGAGAGCTCGTCGACCGCGTAGAGCGTGCGCTCGAGCGGCGAGTCGCGCGAGACGCCCAGGAAGTCGGCGTGCGCGGCGATCGCCCGGACCACGACAGGGTCGACGTCGCGCCGCTCGAGCTCGGCCAGCGCCATGCGCGGGTGCCCCGTCTCGAGGTCGGGGTAGCGCTCGTAGTCGAGGTCGTGGAGGAGGCCGACGACGCCCCACAGCTCCTCGTCGTCGCCGCGGGCGCGCGCGGCGGCGCGCATCGAGGCCTCGACCGCCAGGCAGTGGCGGCGCAGGGACTCCGAGGCGACCCATTCGGTCAGGAGGGTCCACGCCTCGTCGCGCGAAAGCCGCACGGACATGGCTGTTAGGCTAGCCCAGCGCCCGTCCTCCTCTCCCGAAGCGGGCCCCAAGCCCCTCATGGAGAAGTTCGTCATCGACGGCGGCGTTCCGCTGTCCGGCTCGGTCCGTCCCGCCGGCAACAAGAACGGTGCACTCCCGATCCTCGCCGCCTCGGTCCTGACATCCGAGGAGCTCGTCGTGCGCAACGTGCCGCGCATCCGCGACGTCGAGGCGATGCTCGGGGTCCTGCGGGGGCTCGGCGTCAGCGCCGAGTGGCGCGAGGAGAACGAGGTCGCCGTGTGCGCCGCCGGGGTCGACCCGGAGGCGAGCATCGATCGCGAGCACGCCGAGGCCATCCGCGCCTCCTTCCTGCTCGCGGGGCCGCTGCTCGCCCGCTTCGGGCGCGCCGAGATGCCGTCGCCGGGCGGGGACGTCATCGGCCGCAGGCGCCTCGACCCCCACCTCGACGCCTTCCGGGCGCTCGGGGCCGGCGTCCGCGCCGAGCGCGACATCGTCCTCGAGGCCCGTGGTCGCCTGCGCGCCGGCGACGTGTTCATGGACGAGCCGTCGGTCATGGCGACCGAGAACGCGCTGATGGCGGCCGCGCTCACGCCGGGGACCACGGTCATCGGCAACGCCGCGTGCGAGCCCCACGTCCAGGACCTCGCGCGGATGCTCGCCAAGATGGGGGCGGACGTGCGAGGCATCGGCTCGAACGTGCTCACGATCAGCGGTCGCGACGAGCTCGGCGGCTGCACGCACGACCTCGGTCCCGACCACATCGAGATCGGCTCGTTCATGGCGCTCGCCGGCGTGACCGGCGGCGAGCTGCGCATCCACGACACCGAGCCCGGCGACCTGCGCATGATCCGCCTGATCTTCCGGCGACTCGGACTGCACACCGAGCTCGACGGCGCGGACGTCGTCGTTCCCGGCGGCCAGCGGCTCCTCGTCGAGCACGACGCCGGTGACTACACGTGCAAGATCCAGGACGGCCCCTGGCCGGCCTTCCCGGCCGACCTGACGTCGATCGTGGTGGCGCTCGCGACGCAGTCCGAGGGCCAGGTGCTGATCCACGAGTGGATGTTCGAGAACCGCCTCGTCTTCACCGACAAGCTCGGCGTCATGGGCGCCAACATCATCGTCTGCGACCCGCATCGAGCGATCGTGCACGGCCCGCGGCGGCTGCGCGGCCAGCGCGTCGAGTCGCCCGACATCCGCGCCGGCATGGCCATGCTCATCGCCGCGCTGTGCGCCTGCGGGCGCAGCGAGATCGGCAACATCCGCCAGATCGACCGCGGCTACGAGCGCATCGACGAGCGCCTGCGCGAGCTCGGCGCGCAGATCGAGCGGGTCGCGGCCGATCCGCATCCGCTGGTCGTCCACGCCTAGGCTCGGGGCACACCCCGATGATCCATCCGATCCCCAGCGGAACGCGCGACGTGCTGCCCGACGAGATGCGGGAGCTGCGCGCGATCACCGACATGCTCCGCGGCGTCTTCGAGCGCCACGGCTTCGGCGAGGTGTACACGCCGGCGATCGAGTACGAGACGGTGCTCCGCCGTGGCGACGGCGGGGTGCAGCCCGCCTACCGCGTCTTCGACGACCACGGCGAGGTGCTCGCCCTGCGCGCCGACATGACGGTCCCGATCGCGCGGCTCGTGGCGACCCGCTACCCGGCCGCCGACCCACCGCTGCGCCTGTGCTACATCGCCCACGCCTACCGCCAGGTCGTCCCCCATCGCGGCCAGATGCGCGAGTTCCTGCAGGCCGGGATCGAGCTGCTGGGCGCTCCCGGCCCGCCGGGCACCGCCGAGGCGCTCACGGTCCTCTGCCACGCGCTCGACGCGGTCGGCCTCGAGGGCTACCGCGTCGGCCTCGGCGACGCGTCGCTGTATCCGCGGCTGCTGCGCGCGCTGGGAGTCGCCGCGCCGGCACGCGAGCGCCTGCTGCACGAGCTCGCCACCCGCGACCTCGTGGGCCTCGAGCGCGAGGTGCACGAGCTCGGCCTGCAGACCGTCGACGCGGAGCTCCTCGTCCGCGTTCCTCAGCTGCGCGGCGGCCCCGCCGTGCTGGAGGCGGCGCCCGGGCCGGTCGCCGACGCGCTCGTGGGGCTGCGCAGCGTGCTCGACCTCCTCGAGCCCGCCGTCGCCGCGCGCGTCATCTTCGACCTCGGGCTCTCGCGGGGACTGGGCTACTACACGGGTGCGGTCTTCGACGTCTACGACCCCGCGCTGGGCGAGCCGCTCGGCGGCGGCGGGCGCTACGACGACCTGCTCGGGCGCTTCGGGCGCGACCTGCCGGCCGTCGGCTTCGCGATCGGCGTCGACCGGCTGCATCTTGCGCTGGCGGGGGAGGGGCGGTGAACCGCTTCGGTCTGACGTTCGCGGTCCCGCGCGGCGCGCTCTTCGACGACACGCTCGACGCGCTCGCGCGGATCGGCGTGGACACGTCCGACGTGCGCGCGAACGATCGCCGGCTGCTCTTCGAGGACGTCGGCATCGTGACCATGCGCCCGTCCGACGTCCCGACCTACGTCGAGGCCGGCGCGGCCGACCTCGGGATCGTCGGCAAGGACGTGCTCGGCGAGCAGCGCGAGCGCCAGGTCTTCGAGCTGCTCGACCTCGGCTATGGCGCCTGCCGCATGGTCCTGGCGACCGTCGCCGGCGAGCCCGATCCCGCCGCCGAGGCGCTCCGGCGCCTGGGTGTCATGCGCGTGGCCACCAAGTACCCGCGCACCGCCGCGCGCTGGTGCGAGCAGACGGGTCGCCAGGCCGAGATCGTGGAGGTCAAGGGCTCGGTCGAGATCGCGCCGCTCACGGGCCTGGTCGAGGCGATCGTCGACCTCACGGCGACGGGCACGACGCTGCGCGAGAACGGGCTCGTCGTGCGCGAGGAGATCGCGCGGGCGACGGCGCGGCTGATCGCCAACCCGGTCGCGCACAAGCTCAGGGCCGAGGCCGTCGACGACGTGCTGGAGCGCCTGCGTGCCGGTTGAGCGCCTGGCGCTCGGCGACCCCGAGGCGACCGCGCGGCGCGTGCGCGCGCTCGCGCGCGGCGCGGGCTCGGTCACGGAGGCGGTGCGGGCGATCGTCGACGACGTCCGCAGCGGCGGCGACGCCTCCCTGCGCGAGCACGTCGCGCGCCTCGACGACGTCGACGGCGACCTCGTGGTCGGGCCGGCCGAGCTCCGTGCCGCGCTCGCGGCGCTCGATCCCGGCGTGCGGGCGGGGCTCGACGTGGCGGTCGCGAACGTCCGCGCCGTGGCCGAGGCCGGCCTGGCGAGAGACGTCGACGTCGTGCTCGCGCAGGGCCACCGCGTGCGGCTGCGCGACGTGCCCGTCCGCCGCGCGGCGATCTACGTCCCGGGCGGGCGGGCGCCGTACGCGAGCACGGTCGTCATGGGCGTCGTCACCGCGCGCGTCGCCGGCGTCGACGAGGTCGTCGCCTGCGCCCCGTGCGCGCACCCCGTCATCCTGGCCGCGTGCGCGCTCTGCGGCGCCGACCGCGTATTCCGGATGGGCGGCGCGCACGCGGTCGCCGCCCTCGCCTACGGGACGGCCACGGTACCGCGCGCCGACGTCATCGCGGGACCGGGCAACCTCTACGTCCAGGAGGCCAAGCGCCTGGTCTCCGGCGACGTCGGCATCGACGGGTTCGCGGGACCGAGCGACGTCCTGGTGCTCGCCGGCGCCGGCGCCGACCCGGGCCTCGTCGGGCTCGACCTCGCCGCGCAGGCCGAGCACGGTCCCGGCACCGTCGTCTGCGCGGTCAGCGACGACCCGAGCCTGCTCGACCGGATCGTGTTCGACCCGGGCGACGCGGCGGCCGCGCTCGTCGACGCGCCCGATCCCGCGAGCGCCCTGGCCTTCGCCGAGGCCTTCGCCCCCGAGCACCTCGAGCTCGTGGGCGCCGAGGCGGAGGCGCTGGCACCCCATGTGCGCAGCGCGGGCTGCCTCTTCGTCGGCCCCGAGAGCGCCACGGCGTTCGGCGACTACGTGGCCGGTTCGAACCACACGCTGCCCACCGGCGGCGCGGCCCGCTTCGCCTCGGCGCTGTCGGTCCGCCACTTCCGCCGGCGCATGAGCGAGGTGCGGATCGGCCGCGCGGCGGGCGCGCTCGCGCGTGCGGGCGCGCCGCTCGCCCGCGCCGAAGGCTTCGAGCGCCACGCAGCCTCGATGGAGGTGCGGGAGAATCCCGCGCCATGACGCGGACGGCCGAGCTCGAGCGCGAGACCCGGGAGACGAGCATCCGCCTCGCGCTCGCGCTCGACGGCACGGGCGCGGGCTCACGGGCGACCGGCGTCGGCTTCCTCGACCACATGCTCGACCTGCTCGCGCGCCACGGACGCCTGGACCTCGACGTCGCGGTGACCGGCGACCTGCAGACGGGCCCACACCACACCGTCGAGGACACGGGCATCGTCCTCGGCCAGGCGCTCGACGCCGCGCTCGCCGACCGCGCCGGCATCGTGCGCTACGGCCACGCCGTGGTGCCGATGGACGAGGCGCGCGCCGCGTGCGCGCTGGACATCTCGGGGCGCCCGTTCTGCGCGTTCAGCGCCGACCTGCCGCCGGGGGGCACCGGCGGCTTCGACCACGAGCTCGCCGAGGAGTTCTTCCGCGCGGTCGCCAACGCGGCACGCCTGACCCTGCACCTCGAGGTCGAGACCGGCACGAACGCCCACCACATGATCGAGGCCGCCTTCAAGGCATTCGCGCGCGCGCTGCGCGCGGCGGTCGCGCTGGACCCGACGGAGACCGGCGTCCCCTCCACGAAGGGCACGCTGACGTGACGCTCGGGATCGTCGACCACGGCCTCGGCAACCGCCGCAACGTGCAGAAGGCGTTCGCGCGCATGGGCGCCGACGCGGTCGTGACTGCCGACCATGACGCGCTGCGGCGCGCAGACGGGCTCGTCGTGCCCGGCGTCGGCGCGTTCGCGGCGGGCATGGCCGGCCTGCGCGAGCGTGGCCTGGACGAGATCGTGGTCGAGCGCGCCGCCGAGGGCACGCCGGTGATCGGCCTCTGCGTCGGGCTGCAGCTCCTCTTCGAGCGCTCGAGCGAGCTCGGCGGCGACACCGGCCTGGGCCTGGTCGCCGGCGAGGTGCTCCCGCTCGCGGCGCCGGGGCACAAGATCCCGCACATCGGCTGGAACGTCGTGCGCTTCGCGCGTCCGTCGGCGCTGACCGACGGCCTCGGCGATGCGGCCGCCTTCTACCACGTGCACTCGTTCGCGCCGCGCCCGGCCGACGACGAGGTCGTCCTCGGCCGCGGCGACTACGGCGGGCCGTTCGTCTCGATCGTCGAGCAGGGCACGATCCTCGGGGCGCAGTTCCACCCGGAGAAGTCCTCGGCCGCGGGCCTGCGACTGCTCGCGAACTTCGCGCGGATCTGCGCGGCGGTCCGCGCGTGATCCTCTACCCGGCGATCGACATCTCCGAGGGCAAGGCCGTCCGCCTGCGCCGGGGCGACTTCGGCGAGAAGACCGTCTACCGCGACTCGCCGCTGGAGGCCGCGCGCGCGTGGCTGCACGCCGGCGCCCGCTTCCTGCACGTCGTCGACCTCGACGGCGCGCGCACAGGCACGCCGCACGCCCTCGAGCACCTCGAGCGGATCACGCAGGAGTTGTCGGTGCCCGTGCAGTACGGGGGCGGCCTGCGCTCGCTGCCCGCGGTCCGAGACGCGCTGCGGGCGGGGGCCGAGCGGGTGATCCTGGGCACCGCCGCTTACACCGACGTCGACTTCCTCGACGATGTCATGGGCGCCTTCCGCGAGCGGCTCATCGTCAGCGTCGACACCCGCGACGGGCACGTGTCGACCTCGGGCTGGCAGGAGACGACGCAGATACCGCCCGACGGCGTCATCGAGCGCCTGCAGAACCGGGGGGTGCGCTCGTTCGTCTACACGAACGTCGATCGCGACGGCATGCTCGGCGGCCCCGACCTCGGCGAGGTGCGGCGGATCGCGGCCGTCGTGCGCGGGCGCTTCTTGTACTCGGGTGGCATCGGGAGCCTGCGCGACCTCGAGGCGCTCGCGGCCCTGCGCCAGGTCAACCTCGGCGGCGTCATCGTCGGCAAGGCGCTCTACGAGGGGCGCTTCACGATCGGCGAGGCCCAGCGCGCGCTCGAGGCGACCGGCCCTCGGCCGATCTACTGACCGGGGGGCGGGTCCGCTGCGTAGGTGCGGCGCAGGCCGTCGGCCAGGCGTTCGCGCTGCGCCTGCGTCAGTCGCGCGGAGGGGTGGGCGAGCTTGTACTGCAGCGGCGGCATCGAGCCGGACAGCACCTGGTCGACGACCTCACGGACGTCCGGCTGCGGGCCGCCCCAGGTGGAGAAGTTGAGGCTCGAGCGCCCCTCGTCGACATCGCGCTGCACCAGCCACGAGACCGGCGCGATGTTCGAGTACCACCGCCAGCGGGTGTCGTAGCTGTGGCAGTCCGCGCACGCGTCGGCGACGAGCGCGCGCGTGGCCCCGCTCCCGAAGCGCGCGGTGCGGCTGGGGCGCGGGTTGCCATGGTCGCGGCCGTAGGGCACGAGCTGGGCCACGAGCAGGAGCCCGAGGAGCCCGGCGGCGACGAAGACGAGGCGGTGCCTCACGGGTACGCCTGCTCGCCGGTGGCATCGTCGAAGACGGCGATTGCCACCGCCGGGCACGCCTCGGCTGCGCGCATCACGAGATCCGGCGGGCCGTCGCCGACGACGACGGCGGTGTCGTCGACGCGGAAGACGTCGGGCGCGACGACGGCGCAGTCGCCGTGGGCACTGCAGGCCAGCGGGTCGATCACGGGGACGATGCTCATGCGGCGTTCCTCTCGGGCCGGGTGTCCGTGTGCTGCAGCAGCCGACGCAGGGCCGGCAGGTCGCGGGGGCGACCGACGAGCAGGCCGGCGATCGGCCGCTCGCCGCGCAGGAAGAGCGCGCGCGCGTCGCCCGCTGCGGGGTCGCCTTCGGCCCGCACGCTGTCATGGCCGGCGGCCGTGCCGACGAACTGCACGCGCACGCCGTGCTGGTCGCTCCAGAAGCTCGGCGGGCCGGGCGCGGGCGCCGGGAGGCCGAGGATCGTCGCGCCGACGGCGGCGCCCTGGCGGGCCGCAGCCTCCCAATGGCCCCCGCCGGCGGCGTCGCCGGCCGCGTAGACGCGCGGCAGCGCGGTGCGGCCGGCAGCGTCGACGGCGAGCGCGCCGGACGGCAGGACGCGCAGCCGGCGTGAGGCCGCGCCCGACCTCGTCAGCCAGCCGGTGGCCGGCGCCATCCCGACCGCCACGAGCACGGCGTCGCACGCGAGGCGGCGTCCACCGGCGAGCGTGAGCGCGGTGACGCGCCCTGCGCCGTGGACGGTCACGAGACGCGCGCCCGCGAGGACCTCGACGCCCGCGGCGGCGTGCAGCTTCGAGAGCCAGGCGCCGACCTCGGGCCCGAGCACGCCAGCCAGCGGCGCCGCGGCGGCCTCGACGATCGTGACCTCCGCACCGAGCGCGCGGGCGGTCGCCGCGACCTCGAGTCCCACCAGCCCCGCCCCCACGACCGCCAGTCGCAGTCCGGGCGCGAGCAGCGCGCGCAGCGCCAGCGCGTCGTCGAGCGTGCGCAGCGCGTGGACGCCCGCGCGGCCGCCCAGGGCCCGAAGCACGCGGGGTGCTCCGCCGGTGGCTACGACCAGGTGGTCGTAGCGCAGGCGCGCGCCGCCGGCCAGGACGAGCTCGCGGCGCTCCGGCTCGAGGCCCTCCGCGCGCGCGCCGAGCAGCAGGTCGACGTCGTGCTCTCCGTACCACGCTGCCGGACGCAGCGCGACGTCGGCGGGGCCGCTCTCGCCGGCCAGCAGCGCCTTGGACAGCGGCGGGCGGTCGTAGGGACGGCGCCGCTCGTCGCCGACGATCCGGATCGGTCCGTCCCAGCCGCGGGCGCGCAACGCCTCGCAGCAGCGCTGGGCGGCGAGGCCGCCACCGGCGATCACGACGCCCGCGGTCACGACGAGGCCCCCTCGGCCGCGGGGCGCGCGAGCCGCGCCGGCCGTCGAGCGGCGACACGGCGCAGGAACAGCGCGGCGATCGGCACCGAGGTGGCGAGCATGGAGGCCCGCAGCCACGGCGTCGCCGCATCGGTCCCCGCGCCGATCGCGTGCACGAGGCCGAGCACGTAGACGAGCGCGGTCGCGCGGTGCGCGCGCCGCCAAAGCCTGGGGCCGATCCGGCGGCGCGCGTAGAACGACAGACCGAGCAGGGCCGCGAGGTAGGCGGCGACGATGCCCAGGCCGGTGAACGCCGGCCGGTAGTCCATGGCGAACGGGACCGTCGCGCCGGCCACGCCGGGATGCAGCCACGGGTCGGCGAGGAGCGTCAGACCGTGGACGGCGATCGCCACCAGCCCGGCGAGCGCGGCATGCTCGTGCAGCGCCATCAGCGTGCGAGACAGCCCGGGCCGGCGGGCGATCCGCCCGGCCATGGCCAGGCCGGCGGCCACCGCGACCGTGACGAGGGCCAGCGCGACGAGGCCGGAGGCGCGCGCAGCCAGCCACCAGCCGTAGTGGAGCGGATCGGGGGCGATCATGCGGCCGCCGCCGCGCTGCGGGGGCGGGTCAGCGCCCCGGCGAGCTGCACCGCGCCGTCGTCGTCGATGAGCACGCCCCCGTGCTCGGCGAGCAGCGCACGGCCGGCGGCAGGACCGCTGAGCAGCGCGGCCTTGGCCAGCGTCTCGGCCTCGAGCGCGGTGGAAGCGATCGCGGTGACGCTCACGAGGCCGGTCCACGCCGGTTCTCCGGTGGCCGGGTCGATCAGATGGTGGGCGAAGCCCCCATCCGGCCGCCGCCACAGGCGCGCGTCGATCCCCGAGGTGGCGATCGCGCCGGGCCCCAGCCACAGTCGATGCACGGCTTCGCCGGTGAACGGGTGCGCCACCTCAACCTCGAAGGGCGTGCGATCGGCGTTCTTGCCGCCGACTCGCAGGTCGCCGCCGCAGTCGACGGCGAAGCGCTCCCGGGCCGCCAGTCGATGGGCGACGGCATCGGCGGCCAGCCCCTTGCCCGTGGCGCCGGGGTCGAGCTCGACCCCGGACGGGCGCCGGACGACGCCCGCGCGGTCATCGACGCGGATCGAGCGCCAGGCCCGGCCGGGGTGCGGTCGCGCGGCGCGGCGAGGCGGGGCCCACGCGAGCGCCGTCCGCAGGTTCGCGGGGGCCACGCCGGCCAGCGAGCGTGCGTAGCCCGCGCGTCGCAGCGCCGGGAGCACGGTCGGATCGACGAGGCCGGCGGTCCGCACGGCGGCCCACAGCCCGGCGCCGACCGCCGCGCGCAGCAGGGCCGAGGCGGGCGCGACGGCCCGCGGACAGCGGTTGAGCGCCGACAGCTCGCTGTCGGGCCGAAAGCGCGACAGGCGGGCGTCGAAGGACGCAAGCCATGCGCGCGCGTCCTCCAGCGCGCCGCGGTCCGAACCGATCAGTCGCACCTCGGTACCCATGCAGGGGAAGCTGAGCTCGTGCTCGCTCACGAGGACTTCGTGACCAGCGGGGCGGAAGCAGGGACGGGCGCGGGTGCCGGAGCGGCCGTCCGGGCAGGAGCGGTCCGGGCGGCGGGAGCCGCCGGGGTGACGGCCCGCCGCGTGGCGACGACCGCGGCCTGCACGCGCGGTGTCGCGCCGCCGTCGTCGGCGTCCTCGACCTCATGGACCACGATGCGCTTGACGATCACGTGCCGGACGAGAGCGCGGCGCGGTGCCGGCGCGGCCTCGGCGACGGCACGGCGTGCGCCGAGCACCGGGTCTCGCCCGAGGCGCATCTGCGCCGCGAGGAGCGCGAGCACGATCACGAAGGCCAGTCCCGATGCGACGGCGACGGCGCGCAGGGTCGGGCGCCGGGGCGGCCGGCCGGGCCGACGCTCGGCTGCCGACGCCCTAGTCATCGCCGTTCTCGTGCTCGTTCTCGCGCTCGCCGACGTCGGGCTCGGCGCGACGCTCGGCGGCGACGCCGGTGGCGCTCGAGCGCGTCTGCAGGGGCCGCGCGGCTTGGTTCCCGGCCCCGGTGGCGCTCGAGCGGGTGCGCAGCGGGGGCGCGGCGCGCGGGGCGGGCGAGCGGGCCTCGACCACGACCGCCTGCGTGGCCGCGCGCGCGGCGGCGGGCGCCGGCGCAGGGGCGGGCGCAGGCGGCGCGACGGGCGCGGGCGGCGCGGCGGACGCGGGGTGCCTGCGCTTGACGTGGCGGACGACGCGCACCGTACGGTGGACGACCTGGGTGCGAACGTCGACGGGGGCGGGCTCGCCGCGGTGCGACCGAGTGGGCGCGCGCTCGTCCTGCGGGCTGAGTGCCGCACCGCCCGCGCCACCCGCGACGAGCAGGGCGACCGCGGCGAGCGCGCTGGTGATGGGGCGCATGCGCCGATCGTGGAGGCCGGACCGCCAACATCGGGCAAACCCACCGCAAAGCTTCGGCAAAGAGCGGGCAGCCGCGGCGGTCGGCGGCTCTACAGTGGCCCTTCCATGAGCCACGGCGCGCGAATCCTGTTCGTCGAGGACGAGCCCGCGATCGCCGAGCCGTTCGGCGCGGCGCTGGCGCGCGAGGGCTTCGACGTCGTCGGCGCGCGCTCCGTTGCCGAGGCGCGGGCGCGATTCGCCCAGCGCACGCCGGATCTCGTCCTCCTGGACCTAACACTCCCCGACGGCGACGGCCGCGACCTATGCCGCGAGCTGCGCGGCAGCGCGGTGCCGATCATCATGCTGACCGCGCGCGGGACCGAGCTCGATCGCGTGACCGGCCTCGAGCTCGGCGCCGACGACTACGTGGTCAAGCCGTTCAGCGGCGCGGAAGTCGTGGCTCGGATTCGCGCTGTGCTGCGGCGCGCGCCTGCGGCGCCTGGGCCCGGCGGGCCGATCGAGCTGGACGACCTCCTCGTCGATACCGCTTCGCGCCGGGCACGTCTGCGCGGCGAGGAGCTCGAGCTGTCGCGCAAGGAGTTCGATCTCCTCGCCGAGCTGGCCCGCAACGCCGGAAGCGTCGTCACGCGCGAGGAGCTGATGAGCCGCGTGTGGGACGAGAACTGGTTCGGATCCACGAAGACGCTCGACGTGCACGTGGGCTGGCTGCGGCGCAAGCTCGGCGACGACCCGGCGGCGCCGCGCTACGTGCACACGGTCCGCGGCGTGGGCTTTCGCCTCAGCGCCGCCGACGACCTCGCGGTCGCGGAGGTGACGCCGTAAGCCTCCGGGTCCGTCTGCTGCTGGCGCTGGCGTACGCCCTGCTGCTGGCGATCGTGGCGCTCGAGGTCCCGCTCGCTCTGAGCATTCGCCAGCGCGTGGACGACGAGGTGCGCTCGCAGGCGCGCGCTCAGGCCGACGTGCTGGCCGCGACCGCCGCGGACCTGCTCGCGCCCGCACGCCGCCACGAGTTGCGACGGCTCGTGACCGACTCGTCCGCGTCGGTGCGCGGGCGGGTGCTCGTCGTCGACGCCCGCGGGCGCCTCGTGGCCGACAGCGCCGGGACCCGGCTCCTGAGGCGCGCGTACGGCGGGCGGCCGGAGATTGCCGCGGCGCTCCGCGGGCGGGCCTACCAGCGCACGCGTCACAGCGACACCCTCGGCGAGGACGTGCTCGCGACCGCCGTCCCGATCCGCGGCGGCACGGGGCCGCCGGTCGGGGTGGTGCGCATCACCCAGAGCGTGGCCGCCGTGCACCGCGCGATCGGGCGGACGATCCTCGGCCTTGTGCTCATCGGAGCCGTCGTGCTCGGCATCGGGCTCATCGCCGGGCTCGTGATCGCGCGCACCATCGCAAGGCCGCTGCATCGGCTCGGCGCGGCGGCGCGACGCGTCGCCGCGGGCGACCTAGGCGCCCGCGCGGCGGTCGAGGGCAGCACCGAGCAGCGTGAGCTGGCCCGCACGTTCAACGAGATGACCGACCGCGTCGGCCGCCTCGTGCGCAGTCACCAGGACTTCGTCGCCGACGCCTCGCACCAGCTGCGCACGCCGTTGACGGGCCTGCGCCTGCGCCTCGAGGAGGCGCGCATCGACGCCGACGCCCGCGGCGTCGCCGAGCTCGACGCGGCGATCGCCGAGACCGATCGCCTCTCCCAGATCGTCGACGAGCTGCTCGTGCTCAGCCGGGCGGGCGAGCGCGAGCTGCCCGGCGCGGACGTCGACCTCGGGATCGCCGCCGAGCGCGCCGCCGAGCGCTGGGCGGCGACGGCTGCCGATCGCGGGCAGGAGGTCGAGGCGCACGTGTCGGGGGCGGGCGCGGCGTGGTGCGCGCCCGCCGACCTCGACCGGGTTCTCGACGTGCTCGTCGAGAACGCGCTCCGATACTCCCCCGCCGGCAGCACCGTGCGCGTGACCGCCGGAGCCGACGGCATCGAGGTCGCCGACGAGGGTCCCGGGCCCGCGCCCGGCGAGGCGGATGCCGTGTTCGAGCGCTTCCACCGCGGGATCGCGGCGCGCAACGGGCCGGCGGGCACCGGCCTGGGCCTGCCGATCGCCCGCGAGTTGGCCGGCCAGTGGGACGCGACGGTCTCCCTCCGGGCAGGTTCCGACGGCGGCGGGCGTGCCGTCGTCCGCTTTGCCTCGTCCACGGAGCCGGTCCGCCTGCGTGCCCTGGAGCGCGCGACGTGACCGCGCGGACCGTCCTCGCCTGGGTCGTGGCGGCCGTGCTCGGCCTGGCGCTGGCCGCGGGCATCACGCTGGCCGCCAGCCAGCTCTCCAGCCAGCGCATCGGGCTGTCCGGCGAGCCGCTCTCGGCCGGCGACGAGCTCGTGCCGCGCGCGCTCGCGAGCCCGGGCCCGCGCGAGCCGGCCCGGGACCACCGCTCGGCAGCACGCACGACGCCACCGCCCCACGCCGCCCCCGGCCGGCCCGGGCACACCGTGGCTGGGGCGCGGGAATCGGAGCGCGACGAGGCGCCCGACGGCGACGACTGACGCGATCGGCGCGACGCTCGAATGGCGGGCGCTCGTCGTCGATGCAGAGCGCGGTGCGGCCGGTGCGACGCAGGGTGGGCCCTCGAGGCCGAGGGAGCCCAGGCCGCGTTCGCCGCCGGACGTCGGGGTCTTGACAGGACGTTCTGTATCGATAAAGTCTTGACCGATTCAGATGGCATCGCGGGCAGCCGACACGCCTCCCACCCTCAGCGCCGTCGCCGATCGGCTCGGCGTCTCGCGGACGACGGTCTCGAATGCCTACAACCGTCCCGACCAGCTCAGCCCGGCTCTGCGCGAGCGCGTGCTCGCCGCCGCCCGCGAGCTCGGCTACGGGGGCCCCGACCCGATGGCGCGCTCGCTGCGGCGCGGCCGGGCGGGCTCGCTGGGCCTCGTCTTCGACCACCGGCTGCGCTACATCTTCAGCGACCCGGCGGCCGTCCTCTTCCTGTCCGGCGTCGCCGCCGGCTGCGAGGAGCACGGGACGGGGCTGGCGCTGGTCCCGCAGCTCCCCGAGGGTGCCGCGGAGGTCGTGCGCTCCGCGCTCGTCGACGGCTACGTCATGTTCTGCACGCCCGAGGACGACGAGCGCCTCGAGGCCGTCCGCGCGCGCGGGCTGCCCTACGTCCTCGTCGACTACTCCGGCAACGTCCCGGGCCCGCGCGTCAACGTCGACGACCGCGGCGGCGCGCGAGCCGTCGCGCAGCACCTCGTCGACCTGGGCCACGAGCGCCTCGGCCTCGTCCTGCCGTTCGCGGACTTCGGCGCCGCGCCGGAGCGCGACGCCTCCGAGCAGACCGCCGAGCGGGCCGAGGCGCTCTCGGACCCCGATCGCCCCACGACGCACGTGCGCTGGCGCTGCTTCATCCGCCACGAGCGGCTGCTCGGGTGGCGCGGGGCCCTCGAGGGCGCCGGCGTCGACTGGTCCGCGGTCCCGGTGGCGAGCGCGCCCGAGAGCGACGCCGACACCGGCCACCGCGCGGCCGCGCGCCTGCTCGATCGCGCCGTCCGGCCGACGGCGATCGCCTGCCTGTCCGACGTGCTCGCCTTCGGCGTCCTGCGCGCCGCGCACGAACGGGGCATCCGCGTCCCGCAGGACCTCAGCGTCGTCGGCTTCGACGACATCCCCGAGGCTGCGACCGCGGCCCTGACCACCGTCCGCCAGCCGCACGCCGGCAAGGGCGAGCGCGCCGTGCAGCTGCTGACCGAGGGCGGCGAAGACGTCGTCCTGCCCACCGCGCTCGTCGTCCGCGCGTCGACCGCGCCAGCCCCGAGCCCATCGCGAAGGAGAACGCCATGATCGACCTCGCCGTCGCCTCCCGCATCGCCAACGACCTCGTGGCCCGCCAGTTCGCCGGCCCGGACCCGCGCACCGCGCGGGGCGCGGCCGCCGCCGCGCCGGCGGCGCCGGCGCCGGCGCGCCGGGCCCCGGTGCGCCGCGCCGCCGTGCGCACGCTGCGCGCGTTCGCGGACCGCCTCGAGCCCGCGCCGCGGTGCGCCCCCCAGCCGTAGCACTAGATTGACGGGCGGTGCACCTCAAGCGCGTGATCCCGTGCCTCGACGTCGACGCCGGCCGCGTCGTCAAGGGCACGAACTTCGTCGGCCTGCGCGACGCGGGCGATCCGGTCGCGCTCGCCGAGCGCTACGACGCCGAGGGGGCCGACGAGCTCGTCTTCCTCGACATCACGGCCACCCACGAGCGGCGCGACACGATCGTCGAGCTCGCGCGGCGCACCGCCGACAACGTCTTCATCCCGTTCACGATCGGCGGCGGCATCCGCTCGGTGTCCGACGCGCAGGCAGTCCTCGACGCGGGCGCGGACAAGATCAGCGTCAACTCGGCGGCGGTCGCGCGGCCCGAGCTCGTCGACGAGCTCGCCCGCCGCTTCGGCGCGCAGTGCGTCGTGCTGGCCATCGACGCGAGGGCGCGGCCGCCGCGCGGCTGGGAGGTCGTCGTCGCCGGCGGGCGGACGCCGACCGGCCGCGACGCGGTGGCGTGGGCCCGCGAGGGCGTCGAGCGCGGGGCCGGGGAGATCCTCCTCACGAGCATGGACCGAGACGGCACGGAGGACGGCTACGACCTCGCCCTGATCCGCGCGGTCGCCGACGCCGTCGGCGTGCCCGTCATCGCCTCCGGCGGCGCCGGCACGCTCGACGATCTCGTCGATGCGCTGCGCGGCGGCGCCGACGCGGCGCTGTGCGCCTCGATCTTCCACTTCGGCGCGCACACGGTGCCCGAGGCCAAGGCGCACCTCGCGGCCGCCGGCGTGCCGGTCCGCGCGCCGGCCTGAAATGCGGATGCGCAGCGCCGCGCGGGCCCTCGCCGCGCTGGGCGCCGACCCGTGCGGCGCGCGGCTGCTGGCGACGTTCGCCCCCGGTGACGGTGTCCACCTCGTGGGCGGCGCCGTCCGCGACCTCCTGCTCGGCCGGCGCCCGCGCGAGCTCGACCTCGTCGTCGAGGGCGACGTCGACGCCGCCGCGGAGCGCCTCGGCGGCACCGTCACCCACCACGACCACTTCGGCACCGCGCGCGTCGTCACCGCCGACGGCTGTGCGTACGACCTCGCCCGCGCCCGGGCCGAGACCTATGACCGCCCGGGCGGGCTGCCCGACGTGCGGCCCGCCGGCCTCGCCGAGGACCTGCGCCGCCGCGACGCGACCGTCAACGCCATGGCGCTCGGCCTCGACGGCCGGCTCACCGGCGTCGACGGCGCGCTCGAGGACCTCGAGGCGGGCGTCCTGCGCGTGCTGCACCCGCGCTCGTTCGAGGACGACCCGACGCGCCTGTGGCGCCTCGCCCGCTACGCCGCCCGGCTGGGGTTCACCGTCGAGCCGGACACGCGCGCGCTCGCGGCGGCGGCCGACCCGTCCACCGTGAGCGGCGACCGCCTCGGCGCCGAGCTGCGCCTCGCGCTGCGCGAGCCCGACCCGCCCGCGGCGCTGCAGGCCGCGCGCGAGCTCAACCCGGCGCTGCTGCCACCCGGGCTCGAGCTGCCGCCGCCGGGCCTGGCCGCGGCGCTCGCGCTGCTGCCGGCCGAGGGCCGCGCCGACCTGCTCACGCTCGCCGCCGCAACCGCCGGCCTCGACGTCCGCACGCTGCGCGGCTGGCTCGACGCCTGGGGCTTCACGGCCGACGAGCGCAACCGCGTCGCCGCGGCGTCGCGCGCGTCGACCTGGGCGCCGCTGCGCTCCGCGCGCACCCCGGCGCAGGTAGCGCGCGCCGCGCGCGGCGCGCCGCTCGAGGCGGTGGCGCTCGCCGGCGGCGAGAACGCGCGCCGCTGGCTCGAGGACCTGCGCCATGTTCGCCTCGACATCGACGGCAACGACCTGCTCGCCGCCGGGATCCGCGAGGGTCCGGAGGTCGGCGCGCGCCTGCAGCGCGCGCTCGACCGCAAGCTCGACGGCGAGGTCGCCGGGCGCGAGGCGGAGCTGGCCGCCGCGCTCGAAGGCTAGAGGCTTGATGTGGGTTGGGTCGCGGGGCAGGTGGCGGCGTTGACATAAAGAAGAGGGCCTCCAGCCCTGCCAGCTCGTGATTGGAGCACGAGATGACCGCTTGTCTGGAGACCCTCGTTATCGCAGCCTACGTGTTCGCCGCGTCGGTTCGGATCCCTCGCTCGGGCCCTGCGGGCCTGATCACCGACGATGAGCTGATCGCGCTCGCCGCCGCGCAAGCAGCGACCGGCGTCTGCTCGGATCGCCAGTTCCTGGGCATGATCGAGCGGCTGCTGCCCGGTTGGTTTCCGCACCTGCCCGACCAGAGCCAGTACAATCGCCGGCTGCGGCGCCTGGCGCCGTGGATCGCCACCGTGCAGCTGCAGGTCGCGCAGCTGATCGCCGACGGCCAGATCCGGCTCGTCGACGGGACGCTGATTCAGTGCGCCAACTACCCCGGCTGCGCCTCCAAGAGCGAGTTCGCCGGGCACGCCAGCTACGGGTATTGCCCGTCCAAGAGCCTGTTCGTGTGGGGCATGCGCCTGGTCCTCATCGCCGACTGGAAGGGCACCCCGGTCGGCTATGACCTCGTCGGACCGAAGACCGGACAGGAACGCGAGTCCGCCTGGGAACTGGCCTGCGGGCACCCCGACAGCCTGCTGTTCGGCGACGGTGGCTTCTGGGGCGCCGAGTACCAGCGCACGATGAGCCTGATCGACGTCACGCTGATCACGCCCACCAAGCACAAGCTCGGTCAGCGACCACCGATGGAAATCGCCAAGGCCCGCATCCGCCTGGTCGCCGAGTCGGTCTTCAGCAACCTCAAGGGCCAGATGCGCCTCGACCAGCACCTCGCCAAGACCCTCACCGGACTGGTCCAACGCATCGCACAACGCCTGCTCGCCCTCACCCTCGGAATGCTCATCAACATCCTCACCGGCCGCCCGCCACGCGCCCTCGCCGCCTACGACGGACGATGAACCCACATCAAGCCTCTAGGCTGGCGAGGTGGCCTCGCTGCCGCCCCCCGCCTTCGCCTGGGCCGGCGAGCACCTGCGCATCGACCTGCCCGGCGGCGCCGCGCTCTTCACGACGCGGCGCGGCGGCGTCAGCGAGGGGGCCTTCGCCTCCCTGAACCTCGGCCCGTGGACCGAGGACGACCCCGCGCACGTCGGCGCCAATCGCGAGCGCCTGCGCGAGCTCGCCGGGGTCGAGCGCCTCGCCCAGGGCCACCAGGTCCACGGCACGCGCGTCGCGGTCGACGACGGGCACGGCGAGGACGCCGACGGCCAGGTCGTCACGCGGCCCGGCGTCGCGCCGATCGCCCTCGTCGCCGACTGCCTGCCGGTCGCGCTCGTCGCCCCCGGCGCGGTCGGCATGATCCACGCGGGCTGGCGCGGCCTGGCCGGCGGCGTGCTGGAGGAGGGCGTGCGCGCGCTGGGCGCGGGCCCGGTGACGGCGGCGATCGGCCCCGGCATCGGCCCGTGCTGCTACGAGGTCGGCGCCGACGTCCACGCGGCGCTCGGCACGTCGGGCACCACGGTCGACCTGAAGGCGGTCGCGCGCGAGCGCCTGCGGGCCGCCGGCGTGGCCCAGGTTCACGACTGCCGGCTGTGCACGAGCTGCGACCCGTGGCGCTTCTTCTCCCATCGCCGCGACCGCGGCCTCACCGGCCGTCAGGCGGGCGTGGCGTGGCGGATCTGATCGTCGGGCTCGACGCCGCGCGCGTGCGTGGCAACCTCGCGCGCGTCCGCACGGAGATCGGCCGCGACGACGTCGAGATCCTCGCCGCCGTCAAGTACCTGGCGCTCGAGGAGCTTGCGGTTCTCGCCGAGGCCGGCGTCACGCTCGTCGGGGAGAACCGCGCCCAGGAGCTCCGGCGCAAGGCGGCCGCGTTCCCCGACCTCACGTGGGACTTCATCGGCCATGTGCAGAGTCGCAAGGTCAAGCAGATCCTCCCGTACGTGCGTCTCGTGCACTCGGTGGCCAGCGACTCCGTCCTGGCCCAGCTCGCCCGCCACGCGACGCCGGCGACGGAGGTCCTCGTCGAGGTCAACGTCGCGCGCGAGCCCGGCAAGAGCGGCATCGACCCGGACGCGCTCGACGCCTTCCTCGAGCGCTGCCCGTGCCGGGTCGGAGGGCTCATGACGATGCCGCCGGCGACCGACCGGCCGGAGGACAGCCGGCGCTGGTTCGCCGAGCTCGCGCGGCTGGCCGGAGAGCGCGGGCTGCCCCGTCTGTCCATGGGCACCTCGCAGGACTACGTCGTCGCCGCCGAGGAAGGCGCTACGATCGTGCGGATCGGCACGAAGCTGTTTTCGTGATCCGGCAGGAATCCGGCCCCCGAGGGCTAAGCTTCAGCACACATGGCCTTTCGCGACTCCTGGCATCGCGCGCTCGTGTACTTCGGCCTCGCCGAGGACCGCGATCCCTACGCGGACGAGGTCGACGCTCCCGAGCCCGAGGCCCAGCCCGACGAGCGTTCCCGCGAGCGCCCGAACATCCGGCGGCTCAACCGCCGCCGGCGCGACGAGTTCGACGACATCTTCGCCGAGGACGACGCGCCGGGGCGGTCGACGGCGGTCCTGCGCTCCGTGCGCGGCGGCAACGGGCGCAGCGACGTGCGCGTGCACCTCGTGATCCCGAAGTCGTTCAACGACGCCCAGCAGGTCGCCGACCGCTTCAAGGACCAGATCCCGGTCGTCCTCAACCTCCAGGGGACCGACAACGATCTCTCCAAGCGGCTGATCGACTTCGCCTCGGGCCTGACGTACGCGCTCGACGGCGGCATGCAGCGGATCGCCGACAAGGTCTTCATGCTCACGCCGCGCAACGTCCAGATCTCCGCCGAGGAGCGCGCGCAGCTGATCGAGAAGGGGTTCTTCAACCAGTCGTGAGCGCGGGGCGCCGGGCGACGCTCTAGCCTTGGCGGCCGTCCATGCAGATCGGCCTCATCGGAGCGGGGAACATGGCGCGCGCGATGGCGCGCGGGTGGGGCCGGCCCGTCCTCTGCGCCGACGTCCTGCCCGACCGCGCGCGGGCGCTGGCCGAGGAGGTCGGCGGCGACGCGGTCGCCTCGGGAGCCGAGGTGGCCCGGCGCGCCGACCTCGTCGTGCTCTGCCACAAGCCGCCGCAGCTCGGCGCCGTGGCCGCCGAGGTCGCGCCGCACGCCCGCGCGGTCGTGTCCGTGCTCGCCGCCACGCCCCTGGAGGCCGTCAAGGCGGCCTACCCCGACCGCCCGGTCTTCCGCGTGCTGCCGAGCACACCCGTGGAGGTCGGCCGGGGCGCCGTCGTCCTCGCCGCCGACGACGAGCAGGACCCGGTGCTCGACGGGGCGGTCCGCGAGCTCTTCGCGCAGCTCGGCACGCTCGTCGTCCTCGACGACGGGCTCGTCGACGTCGCGATGGGTCTCATGAGCAACGCGCCCGCCTATTACGCGCTCGTCGTCGAGGCGCAGGTCGACGCCGGGGTCCGCCACGGGCTCGCGCCCGGCCCCGCCTCCGAGCTCGTCGTCCAGACGATGGCGGGGACCGCCGAGCTGCTGCGCCGCAGCGGCTTCGACACGCTCGCCGCTCGCCGCGCGGTCACCTCGCCGGGCGGCTCCACCGCCCGCGGCCTGGACGCGCTCGAGCGCGGTGGGGTGCGAGCGGCGTTCTCGGACGCGCTGGACGCGATCCTGGACACCGCATGATCCTGGCGACCGTCCGCGACTCGGTGGCCGGCTACGTGGAGGCGCTCTTCTGGGTCTACACGCTGCTGATCATCGCCTACATCCTGTCCTCGCTCTTCTTCGGGTTCGGCGGTCGCGTGCCCTACGCGCGCTGGTCGAGCGCGCTGCTCGGCTTCCTGCGCGACGTCTGCGAGCCCTACCTCTCGGTGTTCCGGCGGTTCATCCCGGCGATCGGGCCGCTCGACCTGAGCCCGATCGTCGCGATCTTCGTGCTGTACATCGTGGGCAGGATCATCGTGGGGCTCATCGCCGGCTGATGGCCGGCACGGCGCGGGCGTGGGCGCGCGCCGGCCTCGTCGCGGCCGGCGTCGTCGCGCTCGACCAGGCGAGCAAGGCGCTCGTGCGCCACGGCCTCGCGCTCGGCGACGAGGATCCGATCCTGCCGGCCGTCAAGCTCGTCCACACGCGCAACTCGGGCGTGGCCTTCGGGACGTTCGCGGGCGGCAGCACGATCGTCTCCGTCCTCGTCGCCGCGGCGCTCCTCGGCCTGCTCGCCTACTTCGCCACCCACGCCTCCAAGCCGCTCGTGTGGCTGCCGACGGGGATGCTCCTCGGCGGCGCGCTCGGCAACCTCGTCGATCGCGTGCGCGACGGCGCCGTGACCGACTTCGTCAAGCTTGTGGCCTGGCCGGCCTTCAACCTCGCCGACGCGTCGATAACGGTCGGCGTCATCCTCCTGCTCCTCGTCGTCGAGCGCTCCGACCGTGAGGCTGCGCGCAAGCCCTGAGGACGCCGGCAGGCGCCTGGACGCGTTTCTCGCCGGGCCGCTCGGCTCGCGGGCGCTGGCCCAGCGGCTCATCGATGCCGGCGCCGTGCGCGTCGACGGCGCGGCGCGGGCCAAGAGCCACCGGCTCGAGGCCGGCGAGCGCGTCGCGGTCGACGAGCCCTCGCCGCCGCCCGCGCCGGCGGCGAGGAGGCCCGCCCCCTACGCCGTCGCCTACGAGGACGACGCGCTCGTGGTCGTCGACAAGCCCGCCGGCGTGGTCGTGCACCCGGGGCGCGGCCACGCGACCGGGACGCTCGCCCAGGCGCTGGGCGGCGTCGCGGCGGGCGGCGGCGACGCCGCGCGCGCCGGCATCGTCCACCGCCTCGACCGCGACACCTCCGGGCTGCTCGTCGTCGCGCGCACCGATGCGGCCCATCGGGCGCTGCAGGCAGCGTTGCGCCGCCGGGAGATCACGCGCGAGTACCTGGCGCTGGTCGAGGGCCGGCCGCCGGCGCGCACGGGCACGATCGACGCGCCGCTCGGCCGCGATCGCCGCGCGCGCACGCGCCGCTCGACCTACACCGACGACCCGCGCACGGCCGTCACGCACTTCGCGCTCGAGCGGGCGCTGCCGCGCACGACGCTGCTGCGCGTGCGCCTTCAGACCGGGCGCACGCACCAGATCCGCGCGCACCTGAAGGCCATCGGCCATCCGCTGGCGGGCGACCCCGAGTACGGGACGTCCGGGCGCCTCGGCCTCGAGCGCCAGTTCCTGCACGCGGCCCGGCTGGCGTTCGCGCATCCGGTCACGGGCGAGCACCTGGACCTCACGAGCCCGCTGCCGGCCGACCTGGCCGAGGCGCTGCGGCGGGCCGCCGCCGAGTAGACTGGGAGCCTCCGCCCCCGACCCCGCGCGCGCCACCGGCGACGCGACCCTGCCCGGAGCCACGCTCCGGGTCCGCGGCGCAAGCGCACGGGCCACATCCACCACCGTCAGACCAAGGGAGTGCCACCATGCCCGAGATCGGCATTCGGGAGCTGCTGGAGGCCGGCGTGCACTTCGGCCACCAGACCCGCCGCTGGAACCCCAAGATGCGCCGCTTCATCCACGGCGAGCGCGGCGGCATCTACATCGTCGACCTGCTCCAGACCCAGCGTCTGCTCGACCAGGCCCAGGAGTTCGCCGGCCAGCTCGCCCAGCGCGGCGGCGTCGTGCTCTTCGTGGGTACGAAGAAGCAGGCCCGCGACGCGGTCGCGGGCGTCGCCGAGGCCGCCGGCATGCCATACGTCAACCATCGCTGGCTCGGCGGCCTGCTCACGAACTTCCAGACCATCAACCAGCGCATCCGCCGCCTGCACGACCTCGAGCGCTACGAGACCGAGGGCCAGCTCGCGCTGCTGCCTACGCGCGAGCGCCTCTCCGCGGAGTCCGACCTCGCGAAGCTGCGCGCCAACCTCGGCGGCGTGAAGTACATGCAGCGCACGCCGGACGCGATGTTCGTCATCGACCTCAAGACCGAGGCGATCGCGGTGCGCGAGGCCCAGCGCCTGCGGATCCCGATCATCGGCCTCGTCGACACGAACTGCGACCCCGACGGCATCGACTTCGTCGTCCCCGGCAACGACGACGCCATCCGGGCCTGCGAGATCATCACGCGCGCCATCGGCGACGTCGTGCGCGATGGTCACCTCGGCTTCACCGCCGAGGAGGAGCGTCGCCGCCTGGAGGAGGAGGAGCGCGTGCGCCGCCAGGCCGAGGAGCAGGCGCGCCGCGAGGCCGAGGAGCAGGCGCGCCGCGAGGCCGAGGAGCAGGCGCGCCGCGAGGCCGAGGAGCACGCGCGCCGCGAGGCCGAGGAGGCCGCGCTGACCCAGAGCGAGGGCGGCGGCGATCGCGCCGTGGCCGAGGCCGAGGTCGCCCAGGCACGCGAGGACCTCGGTCGCCCGCGGCCGACCGACGACGCGGCCGCGCGCCCCGCGGCTGAGACCGAGGTCGTGCAGCCCGGCGCCCACCAGCCCGCGCCGCCGGCCACCGACCACACGCCAGACCCGGCCTCGCCGCCCGAGAGCGAGGTCGGGGCCGAGACCGTCACGAAGACCGCCGACGCCGAGGCCCAGACCGACCCCGACAGCGAGAACCGACCCGACATCCAGGAACAGCACGCATGAGACCCCACCGTGGGTCCTCCCCCGTCGAGGTGGCGAGCCCGGACGGGAAGCCCGCAGGGGGTACCCCCACTCGCGCGATCACCGCCGCCGACGTCAAGGCCCTGCGCCAGCGCACGGGCGCCGGCATGATGGACTGCAAGCGCGCCCTCGAGGAGGCCGGCGGCGACGCCGACCAGGCCGTCGAGATCCTCCGCGTGAGGATGGGCAACCGCCTGGGCAAGCTCGCCGACCGCGAGGCGACCGAGGGCACCGTCCAGTCCTACATCCACGCCAACGGCAAGGTCGGCGTCCTCGTCGAGGTCGACTGCAACACCGACTTCGTCGCCACCAACGAGGACTTCGTCGCGTTCGCCCGCGACGTCGCGCTGCACGTCGCGGGCTCGCCGCAGACCCGCTTCGTCTCCGAGGACGAGGTGCCCCGGGAGGCCAGGGACGCCGAGATCCGGGTCTTCGAGCAGCAGGCCGCCGACAAGCCCGAGAGCGTCCGCCCGCGGATCGTCGAGGGGCAGCTGAAGAAGTGGCTCGGGGAGGTCGTGCTGCTCGACCAGCCGCACGTCAACGCCGACAAGCACGACGGCCGCACGATCGAGCAGCTGCGCGCCGACCTCTCGGCGAAGACCGGGGAGAACGTCGTCATCCGGCGCTTCACGCGCTTCGCCGTCGGGGAGTAGGGTCGCTCCGCCGTGAGCGACGGGCCGGCCTTCAGGCGCATCCTGCTCAAGCTCTCCGGCGAGTCGCTCATGGGCTCGCTGGATTACGGCACCGACCCCGAGCGCCTGAACGCCGTGGCCGAGGAGGTCAAGGCCGTCCACGACCGCGGCGTGGAGATCGCGATCGTCCTCGGCGCGGGCAACATCTACCGTGGGATCGCGGGCGCGGCGGAGGGCATGGACCGCGCCACCGCCGACTACATGGGGATGCTCGCGATCGTCCTCAACGCGCTCCAGCTCCAGGACGCGCTCGAGAAGCTCGGCGTCCACACGCGCGTGCAGTCGGCCATCCACGTGCGCGAGGTCGCCGAGCCCTACATCCGGCGCCGGGCCATGCGCCACCTCGAGAAGGGGCGCGTCGTCATCTTCGCGGCGGGCACGGGCAACCCGTTCTTCACCTCCGACACCGCGGCGGCCCTGCGCGCGGTCGAGGTCCACGCCGAGGCCCTGCTCATGGGCAAGAACGGGGTCGAGGGCGTCTTCACCGCCGACCCGCGCACGGACCCCGGCGCGCGGTTCATCGAGCGCATCAGCCACATGGAGGCGCTCGAGCGCCGGTTGCGCGTCATGGACCTCACGGCGCTGACGCTCTGCATGGAGAACAACCTGCCGATCTACGTCTTCAACATGGACGACGCGCGCAACATCGAGCGGATAGTGTCCGGCGAGCGCGTGGGAACCCTGGTGGCGACATGACCGAGCTCACCGACGAGCTGCTGGCCGACGCCTCCGACCGCATGGCGAAGTCCGTCGAGGCCACCCGGGCCGAGTTCGGCTCCGTGCGCACCGGCCGCGCGAGCCCGGCGCTGCTCGATCGCATCGTCGTCGACTACTACGGCGCGCCGACGCCGCTCAAGCAGCTCGCGACGATCAACGCGCCCGAGGCCCGCCTGCTCAGCGTCCAGCCGTTCGACCAGAGCTCGATCAAGGCGATCGAGAAGGCGATCATGGAGTCCGACATCGGGCTGACGCCGAGCAACGACGGACGCCTGATCCGCCTCAACATCCCCGAGCTCAACGAGGAGCGCCGGCGCGTGCTCGTCAAGGTCGTGCGCCACATCGCCGAGGACGGCCGCGTCGCGATCCGCAACATCCGCCGCGACGTCATGCACGACCTGCGCGAGCTCAAGGACGCCGGCGAGGCCGGCGCCGACGACGAGCACCGGGCCGAGGTCGGGCTGCAGAAGCTCACCGACCGGCGGATCGCCGAGCTCGACGCCGTCCTGAAGGGCAAGGAAGCCGAGATCCTCGAGGTCTGACGTGGAGGGCGACGGCGGCCGCGCGGCGCGGTACGTCGCCATCATCACCGACGGCAACGGCCGGTGGGCGCGGGCGCGCGGGCTCGACGTCGCAGAGGGCCACCGCGCGGGCGCCGACCGCGTCAAGGAGCGCCTGCGCGACGCGGTCGACCTCGGCATCCGCGAGCTGACCGTCTACTCGTTCTCCACCGAGAACTGGTCGCGCCCGCCGGCGGAGGTCACCGCGCTCATGCGGATGTTCTCCGAGCGCATCCTCGGCGAGACGCCCGAGCTCGCGGGGGAGGGCGTGCGCATGCGCTTCATCGGACGGCGCGAGGGCGTCGCCCCCGGGCTGCTCGAGCAGATGGACTGGGCGCAGGAGCAGACCGCGGCCAACGATCGCATCACGCTCTACGTGGCCTTCAACTACGGCGGGCGGGCGGAGATCCTCGATGCGGCGTCGAAGTACACCGGCGGCGGGGAGGACGCCTTCCGGCGCCTGCTCTACGCCCCCGAGATGCACGACCCCGACCTCATCATCCGCACCAGCGGCGAGCAGCGCACGAGCAACTACCTGCTGTGGCAGTCGGCCTACGCCGAGCTCGTCTTCCGCGACGAGCTGTGGCCCGACTTCACGCGCGAGGCCTTCGAGGCCGCGCTGGCCGAGTACCAGTCGCGCCGGCGCCGGTTCGGAGGACGCTAGGTGGCGTCGCGATCGCGGTCGCGCCGGCGGCCGGCCGCGGGGACGTCGGACCTCGGCCCCCGCATCGCCGCCGCGGTTCCGGCGCTGATCTTCGCCGCGGTCATCATCGGCTACGGGCACTGGGTCTTCGTCGCCGGCCTGACGCTCTTGGGGATCGCTTGCCTGCACGAGCTCTTCGAGCTCTTCCACTTCGCGCACCCGTCGCGGCTGGCGGGCTATCTCGGCCTGGCGGCGCTGCTCGTGGCGGCCGAGAGCGGGGATCGCGAGACGCTGCTGCTCGTCTTCGTGTGCTGCGTGCCGGCCGTCTTCCTGCTGTCGCTGGCCCAGCCGCGGCGAGGGCGGGATGCCGGGCGTCGCGGTGACGATGCTCGGGCTGACCTGGGTGGGCCTCGGCTTCGCGCACGCCGTGCTCGCGCGGGGCCTGCCACACGGCGACGGGATCGTCATCGACGTGCTCGTCGGCACGTTCATCGGCGACACGGGCGCGTACTTCGGCGGGCGGCTGCTCGGGACGCGCCCGCTCGCACCGTCGATCTCGCCGAGCAAGACCGTCGAGGGGCTCGTGTGCGGGTTCGTCGTCGGCGTCCTCGCCGTCTGGTTCGCCGGGCTCTACCAGGACTGGCTGAAGGGCTGGGAGGCGCTCGTCCTCGGCGCCGCCGTCTGCGCGGCCGCGCCGCTCGGCGACCTCTTCGAGAGCTACCTCAAGCGCGACGTCGGGGTGAAGGACACCGGCCGGCTCTTCGGCGCCCACGGCGGCGCGCTCGACCGCCTCGACGCCGTCCTCTTCACCGCGGTCGCCGGCTTCTACGTCTGGAACGCGCTGCTCTAGGTGGAGAACCCATGGCTTGACCGCCGCCTGACGCCCGTGTGGCACCCTAGGACCGTGGCCCGCCGCCTGCTCATCCTCGGCTCGACCGGCTCGATCGGCACCCAGGCGCTCGACATCGTCGGGCGCTCGGACGAGCTCGAGCTCGTCGGGCTCTCGGCCGAGCGCTCGTGGGAGGCGCTCGTCGCCCAGGCGCGCGCACACGGCGTGGACCGCATCGCGCTCGCCGACGCCGACGCGGGCGCGCGCGCGGCCGAGGCGTGGACCGACGGCGACGTGCTCGTCGGGCCCGAGGGGCTCGTCCGGCTCGTGCTCGAGTCCGAGGCCGACCTCGTCCTCAACGCGCTGGTCGGCTCGGCCGGCCTCGGGCCGACCGTCGCGACGCTAGGGGAGGGGATCGACCTCGCGCTGGCCAACAAGGAGTCGCTCGTGGTCGGGGGCGAGCTCGTCACCCAGCTCGCCGAGGCGACCGGCGCGCAGCTGATCCCCGTCGACTCCGAGCACTCGGCGCTGCACCAGCTGATCGCGGGCGAGCGGCCGGGCACGATCGACCGGCTCGTCGTCACCGCGAGCGGGGGCCCGTTCCGCGGGCGCTCGCGCGCCGAGCTCGGGGGCGTCAGCGTCGCGTCGGCGCTCCGGCATCCGACCTGGGCGATGGGCGGCAAGATCACGATCGACTCGGCCACGCTCATGAACAAGGGCCTCGAGGTGATCGAGGCCCATCACCTCTTCGGGACGCCCTACGAGCACATCGACGTCGTCGTGCACCCGCAGTCGATCGTCCACGCGTACGTCGTCCTGGCCGACGGCGCGGCGCTCGCGCACCTCGGCCATCCCGACATGCGCGTGCCGATCTCCTACGCGCTGCACTTCCCCGAGCGCGTCGACGTCCCGGCCGTGCGGCCGCTCGACCTGGCCGAGGTCGGCGCCCTGACCTTCGAGCCCGTCGACCTCGACGCCTTCCCGTGCCTGCGCCTCGCGCGCGACGCCGCGCGCGCCGGCGGCACCGCGCCGTGCGTGCTGAACGCCGCCAACGAGGTCGCCGTCCACGCGTTCCTCGACGGCCGCCTCGGCTTCCTCGGCATCGCGGCCGTCGTCGAGGCGACGCTCGAGCGCCTGCCCGCCGCGCCCGTGCGCGCGTTTGAGTCGCTCTACGAGGCCGACCGCGAGGCGCGCGCGGTCGCGGGCGAGCTCGTCGCCGTCGCCGCCTGATGAGCTGGCTGCTGGCCTTCGGGGGCTTCGCCGTGCTCATCATCCTGCACGAGTTCGGCCACTTCGCGGCGGCCAAGGCGGTCGGCATGCGCGTCGAGCGCTTCTCGCTCTTCTTCCCGCCGCTGCTGGCTCGCGTCCGGCGCGGGGAGACCGAGTACGCGATCGGCTCGATCCCCCTCGGGGGCTACGTGAAGATCACCGGGATGACGCCCAACGAGGAGCTGGCCCCCGAGGTCGCTCCGCGGGCGTACTTCCGCCAGGCCGTGTGGAAGCGGGTCGTCGTCATCGGCGCCGGACCGGCCATGAACTTCCTCATCGCCTTCCTCATCATCTTCGCCCTCTTCGCCGTCAGCGGCGTGCCGAAGAACGACCTCGTCGTCGACCAGGTGGCCGCCCAGGGCGCCGCGACGGGCGCGCTCCAGCGCGGCGACCGCATCGTCTCCATCGACGGGCGACCGGGCTATGCGCCGGGCCTCTCGGCCGCCGAGATCGAGCGCCGCCAGATCGCGCTGCGCAAGCAGGTCGACACGCATCGCTGCGCCGGGGCCGTCGCGGCGGACTGCCGGGCCACGACGCCCGCGCGCGTCGTCGTCGAGCGCGACGGCGTGCGCCGCGCGGTCGCGGTGCGCCCGGCCTACGACCCGCAGCTCAAGCGCATGCTGCTCGGCATCGGCTACGGGACGAGCGAGGACGTCGGCGCCGGGCGCGCCGCGACCCTGACCGGCGAGGGGATGTGGCGCGTGACGCGCCTGACCGTCGGCTCGATCGTGCGGATCTTCTACGACGACAAGGCCCGCAAGGAGGTCTCGGGGGTCGTCGGCTCCTACGAGACGACGCGCCAGTCGTTCCAGTTCGACACCGAGCAGGCGCTGCGCATCCTCGCGGTCATCTCGCTCTCGCTGGCCGTCGTCAACCTGTTCCCGTTCCTGCCCCTCGACGGCGGCCACATCTTCTGGGCCCTGGCCGAGAAGGTCCGCGGCCGCCCGATTCCCTTCCGCATGCTCGAGCGCGCGAGCGTCGTGGGCTTCATGCTCGTCGCCTTCCTCTTCGTCGTCGGGCTGTCGAACGACATCGGGCGACTGCAGGGCGACGGCTTCTCCCTGCGATAGCGTCCTACGGCGGCGAGGTCGTCAGCGCACCGGACGAACCGCGATCCAGCTCTTGACGAGCGGCCCCAGGCGCTCTGCAACCGCCGGCCCGAAGAGTCGCTCGAGCTCGGCGCGACGCAGGAGCTCGATCTCCTCCCAGCCTCCGGCGACGCCAAGGCGCCAGTACGGGCGGCGCAGGCGGGCGGGGAGCCAGTGGGCGAACGGCAGCAGCGCGTGGGGCTCGACGGGGAACGACCACGCCGGCGTCTGGACGTACCAGCCGCGCGCCACGCGCCGCAGCTCCGACGCGAAGCGGGCGCGGCGCGCCGGCGCGACGTGCTCGACGACGCTCGAGGCGTAGGCGAGGTCGAAGGCGCCGTCGTCGAAGGGCAGGTGCTCGGCGGCGTCGGCGCGCACGAAGGAACCGGGATAGCCGGGACGATCGACGAGATCGACGCCGGCGACGTCGAGCCCGGGCTCGAGCCCGCGAAGCCCGAGGGCGCCGCAGCCGACGTCGAGGACGCGCATCCCGGGCTCGAGGCCCGTGAGCGCGAAGAAGCGCCGGTGGCGGCGCGCCCGGGCCCGGGCGGCCACCGGCGAGGCCAGGCGCGCCCGCCGGCGCCCGCGCGCGGTGGCGTAGACGTCCGGTGACCCGCGCATCCGACGAGGGTACGGGCTCGTACACTCACGACATGGCATCGCAGCGGCAGATCCACGTCGGCGCCGTGCCCATCGGGGGCGGTGCGCCCGTGGCCGTCCAGACGATGACGAAGACCGAGACGGCGAACCTGCAGGCCACGATGGACCAGATCCGGACCGTGGCCGACGCCGGCGCCGACCTCGTCCGCGTCGCCGTCCCGCGCGAGCAGGACGTCGAGGCGCTGCGGACGATCGTCGTCGCGTCGCCGATCCCGGTCATCGCCGACATCCACTTCAACCACACCCTCGCGATCAAGGCGATCGAGGCCGGCGCGCACTGCGTGCGCATCAACCCGGGCAACATCGGCGGGGCCGAGAAGACCGCGGAGGTCGTCGAGGCCGCCCGGCGTCGCGGCACGCCGATGCGCATCGGCGTCAACTCGGGCTCGCTGCCCGGGCACCTGCGCGAGCTGGAGTTCTCCAACCCCGTCGAGGCGCTCGTCACGGCGGCCGCCGAGTTCGTCGAGCTCATGCACCGCCTCGACTTCGAGGACTTCAAGGTCTCGATGAAGTCGACGAGCGTCCCGAACACGATCGCCTCAAACCGCCTGCTCGCCGAGAAGATCGACCATCCGCTGCATCTCGGGGTCACGGAGGCCGGCACGAAATGGTCGGGCTCGCTGAAGAGCGCGGTCGGCCTCGGCACGCTGCTGGCCGACGGGGTGGGCGACACGATCCGGATCTCGCTCTCGACCTTCCACGCCGAGGAGGAGGTCAAGGTCGCCTGGGAGATCCTCAAGGCGCTCAAGCTGCGCGAGCGCGGCCCCGTCCTCATCGCCTGCCCGACGTGTGGGCGCCTGCAGTTCGACATGGACTCCGTCGTCGCCGAGGTCGAGCGCCGGCTGGAGGCCTACGCGGACCCGATCGAGGTCTCGATCCTCGGCTGCGCCGTGAACGGCATCGGCGAGGCGCGCCACGCCGACTTCGGCATCACCGGCGCCAAGGACTCGGGCATGATCTTCTCCAGGGGCGAGCCCCTCAAGAAGGTGCCCACGGAGCGCCTCGTGGACGAGCTCTTCGCCGAGATCGACAAGTTCTACGCGGCCGGCAAGACGATCGTGCGCGACGAGGTCCGGGCCGCCGAGGCGGCCGCCTGGCTGGCCGCGAACGAGGACGACACGCAGATGACCCCCGAGCGCCTCGCTGCGCTCGAGGAGGAGGCCGCGCGCCTGGGCGAGGACGCCTCGCCCGTCGCCGGCCGGCGCTTCACGCGGGCGTAGCGCGGGCGGCGAGCCGGTGGCGACGACCGCCTGCGCGCGGGTCGTGGCGCGGGCGGCGAGCCGGTGGCGACGACCGCCTGCGCGGGTCGTAGCGCGGGCGGCAAGCCGGTCGCCGACGACCGCCTGCGCGCGGGTCGTGGCGCGCCGCGCTCGTCGTTAGACTCCGCGCCGCGCCGATGCGGACCAGCCACCTGCTCACAGCCGCGCTCGTCGCCGGCCTCGTCGCGGCCGCGGCGGCCCCCGCGGACGCGGCCGCCAGGTCGTGCCGTCCGGTGCGAAACGTCTTCGACGACACGCGCTACGCCGGCAGCGACCTCTTCCGCATCCGCGCGGAGGCGGTCTCATGCCGGCGCGCGCGCAAGCTCGCCCACCGGGCCACGTACAAGGCCATCGGCATCCCCGCCGCCGGCGGCCCGATCAAGCGCTTCTCCGTCGACGGCTGGCGCGTCGTCGACGACCTGCGCGGCGACGCGGATCGACTCCGCGCCACCGCGAGCGGCGGTCGCCGCGTCACCTGGCGCTTCGGCGAGCTGTAGCCCTCGGGCCCGCGTGCTCAGCCGCCGGCCGCCGCGTGGCGCTCGGCGACCTTGCCCCAGTCGACCGTGTTCCACCAGGCCTTGAGGTACTCGGGGCGGCGGTTCTGGTACTTGAGGTAGTAGGCGTGCTCCCAGACGTCGTTGCCCAGCAGCGGCGTCGCGCCCTCGCTGACCGGGTTGTCCTGGTTCGGCGTGCTCGTGACGGCGAGCGTCCCGCCCTGGACGACCAGCCAGGCCCAGCCCGACCCGAAGCGGTTCACGCCGGCGGCGTCGAACTGCTCCTTGAAGGCGTCGAAGGAGCCGAACGCCTGCGCGATCGCGTCGGCCAGCGCGCCCGCCGGCTCGCCGCCGCCGTCCGGGCTCATGGACTCCCAGAAGAGCGAATGGTTGAGGTGGCCGCCGCCGTTGTTGCGCACGACCTGGCGCTTGTCCGCGGGGATCGCGTCGAGGTCGGCGATGATCTCCTCGATCGGCTTGCCGTCGTGCTCGGTGCCCTCGAGCGCGCCGTTGAGCTTGTCGACGTAGGCCTGATGGTGCTTGTCGTGGTGGAGCTGCATCGTCTGGGCGTCGATGTGCGGCTCGAGCGCCGCTGCGCCGTATGGAAGGGGCGGGACCTCGTAGGGCATGGCTTGCTCCTTGTCGGGATTCGGGGGCGCCTCCAACCTTATTCCCCGCCCGCCTGGGTCTAGTCTTGACCGCCGTGACGCGCCTGAACGGCTATCTCCTGCCCACCGAGCGCCGGCCGCCGGCGGATGCCGAGGCGCTCTCGCACAAGCTCGGCGTCCGGGCCGGGCTCGTTCGCCAGATCGGGTCGGGCCTGTGGTCGTGGCTGCCCGCCGGCTGGCGCGTGCACCAGAACGCGGTGCGGATCGTCCGCGAGGAGATGGACCGGATCGGCGGCCAGGAGCTGCTGATGCCGGTCATCACGCCGGCCGAGCTGTGGAGGCGCAGCGGGCGCTACGAGATCGACGAGGTCTTCAAGCTCTCCGACCGCCGCGGGGCCGAGCTCGTCCTCGCGCTGTCGCACGAGGAGTCGGTCACCTTCCACGTCGCGTCGGCGGTCCGCTCCTACCGGCAGCTGCCGATGATCCTCTACCACTTCCAGACGAAGGGGCGCGACGAGCTGCGCCCACGCGCGGGCGTGTTGCGCACGCGCGAGTTCATCATGAAGGACGCCTACTCCTTCGACCGCGACGACGAGGGCCTGCAGGCCTCCTACGAGAGGTTCATCACCGCCTACGACCGGATCTTCGACCGCACGGGCCTCGAGTGGTACCGCGTGGAGTCGGACGTCGGGGCGATGGGGGGCTCGGGCGCGCACGAGTACATGGCGCCCTGCCCGGCGGGCGAGAACGACGTCGCGCTCGCGCCCGGCTACGCCGCCAACACCGAGGTCGCCAGCGCCCGGCCGCAGCCCGTGCCGCCGCTCGAGCTCGCGGGCGAGCTCTCCACGCCCGGCCTGACGACGATCGCCGAGGTCGCGGGCGCGCTCGGGGTTCCCGCGGGCAACCTGCTCAAGGCCTATCCCGTCGTGACGGCCTCGCGCGGCCTGCTCAACGTCTTCGTCCGCGGCGATCACCGCGTCAACGACATCAAGCTCGCCAACGCGCTGCGCGAGCCCTTCCGGACCGCCCGCGCGGACGAGCTCGCAGCCCCCGCCGGCTTCCTGGGCCCGAGCCCCGACGTGCCGTCGCTCTTCGACGACGCCGTCGGCCCCGGTCCGTGGGTCGCCGGCGCCAACCGCCCGGATCTGCACGTCGCCACCACGGTCGACGGCGACCACGCCGACGTGCGGACGGTCGAGGCCGGCGACACGATCGGCGGCCACGCGATCCGCATCGAGCCGGCGATCGAGGTCGGCAACATCTTCCGGCTGGGAACGCGCTACTCGGAGCCGCTCGGCGCCACCTACCTCGACGACGCCGGGCGCGAGCGGCTGATCGTCATGGGCTCCTACGGCATCGGGCCGGCGCGGATCGCCGCGGCGGCGATCGAGCAGTTCGCCGATGAGCGCGGGATCGCCTGGCCGCGGGCGCTCGCGCCCTGGCCGGTCGAGCTCGTCGCGCTGGGCAACCCGGGGACGCCCGAGCGCGACGCGGCCGAACGGCTCTACGAGGAACTGCGGGCGGCGGGCCTCGACGTCCTGCTCGACGACCGCGACGCCGGGCCCGGGGAGAAGCTCACCGACGCCGAGCTCCTCGGCGCGCCGCTGCGTCTCACGGTCGGACGGCGCTCGCTCGAGTCCGCGCGCGCCGAGGCCCAGGTTCGCCGCGGTCGCGAGGACGTCGCGGGCGGCGTGCCGCTCGACGGCGCCGCCGAGGCCGTGCTCGACCTGTGGCGCGCCCTCCCCTGAGCTTCCGGCGTCTCTCGGGCCTGGACCGCTCGGGCCCGGAGCCGCCGCAGACGCGGCCCGGCGAGCCGCTGCACCCCTGGACGATCCCCAACGCGATCGGCTTCGTCCGCCTCGCGCTGATCCCGGTCTTCCTCGTCGCGGGCCTGCGCAGCGACACCGGCACCGGCGCCGTGCCCGCGATCCTCTTCGCCGTCGTCGCCTGGAGCGACTACGCCGACGGGATCGCCGCGCGCGTGACCGGGCAGTTCAGCCGCTTCGGCGCGCTCCTGGACCCCGTCGTCGACCGGCTGCTGGTGATCGCCGGCATCGTCGTCTGCTGGGTCCACGAGCTGCTGCCGCGCTGGGCGCTCGCGGTCCTCGTCGCGCGCGAGCTGCTGATGCTCGCCGGCGGGCGCTACGCGCTCTCGCGCGGCGCCGAGCTGCACATCAACTGGTGGGGACGGCTTGCTGTCTGGCCCGTCATGTCGGCGATCTTCGCCGGCCTCGTGGGGTGGTCGACGGTCGGCGCCGTCCTCCTCTACGTCGGGCTCGCGCTGGCACTCGCGGCGACCGTCGACTACGCGCGCACCGCCCGGGCCCAGCTTCGGGCCAGGCGCGAACCCTGAACCTGAGCTTGAGCTTGCGAGAGCCGCTGGTATGCTCGCCGCCATGGACACGTTCCCCGACCTGGGGTCGCTGTCCGACCAGGAGCTCAAGGACCTGATCGGCCAGCTCACCGAGGAGGAGATCGAGATCTCCTACCGGCGGCGGATCCTCCACGGCAAGATCGACATCCTGCGCGCCGAGCTCGTGAACCGCCTGCGCAAGAAGCACGAGACGGGCCAGGACGTGATCACGGGCGCCGACGTCGAGCGCCTCACCGACATCCTCGCCGGTCGGGCCGCCGCCGGGGTCGATCCCGGGGACGTCGAGTAGGCGTCGGCGCTCGATGGCCATCCACTGCCCGGAGTGCGGCTTCGTCAACGCCGACGGCGCCAACTACTGCCAGCGCTGCGGGGCGTTCCTCGCCGGCCTGCGCGAGGGGGAGGGGTCGGGCAGCGAGCCGACCACCGCGACGTACCGGATCGACGAGACGGGCGAGCTCGTGCCCGTCGACGTCGAGGAGGTCGTCACCCAGGAGGGCGCCGCCCTCGTCATCCGTGCCGGGGGCGGTCGCGTCGGCGAGAGCTTCCCGCTGACCCGCGACCGCATGACGATCGGCCGGCGACCGGACTCCGACGTCTTCCTGGACGACGTGACCGTCTCGCGCGACCACGCGCTGCTCGTGAAGCGCTCGGGCGACATCTACCTCGACGACCTCGGCTCGCTCAACGGGACATACGTCAACCGCCAGCGCATCGAGTCGCACCGCCTCGAGGACGGCGACGAGCTGCAGGTCGGCAAGTTCAAGCTCACGTTCCTGACCCAGTGAGCGACGCTGCGGTGCAGGACGAGCAGGTCCCGGCCGAGGAGCTCGCGGCCGCCGGCGCGCCGCGCAAGGCGATGACGATCGGGGCCGTATGCAAGGCGCTCGAGCACGAGTTCCCCGACGTCTCGATCTCGAAGATCCGCTACCTCGAGGACCAGAAGCTGCTCGCGCCGCGACGCACGCCCGGGGGCTACCGGCTCTACAGCGCCGGGGACGTCCAGCGCCTGCGGACGATCCTGCGCCTGCAGCGCGACGAGTTCCTGCCCCTGCGCGTCATCCGCCAGGAGCTCGCGTCCGGCCGCGCCGCCGAGCAGGACGTGGCGGCCACGCCGGCGGCCGAGGCCGGCCCGCGCCGCACGCGTCGCCACAGCGTCACCGAGCCCGGCGTCGGCGCCCTGTACTCGCTCGACGACGTGATCGAGGAGACGCGGGCCGACCCGCGGCTCGTGGCCGAGCTCGAGGACTACGGCGTCATCAAGGGCGAGCTGCGCGCGGGCACGAAGTACTTCGACGAGACCGAGCGCGAGATCGTTCGCGCGGTCACCGAGCTCGCCCGCTACGGCGTCGGCGGGCGCAACCTGCGCGCGTTCCGCACGAGCGCCGACCGCGAGGCCGCGCTCCTGCAGCAGATCCTCGCGCCCGCGCTACGCTCGCGCAACGCCAAGCGCCGCAAGGAGGCCGTCGAGGCGCTGGAGAACCTGGCCGCGGTGACGACGCACCTCAAGCACCTCCTGCTGATCCGGGACCTGCGCAAGATCGTTGGCTGAGCTCCGGTCGCTCGTTCGCGACATCCCGGGCTTCCCCCGGGACGGGATCGTCTTCAAGGACATCACGCCGCTGCTCGCCTCGCCCGAGGGGCTGCGCGCTGCGGTCGGCGGCCTCGCGGACTACGCGCGCGCCCGCGACGTCGACGTCGTCGTGGCCGCCGAGGCCCGCGGCTTCCTGCTCGGCCCGCCACTCGCGCTCGAGCTCGGCGCGGGCTTCGTGCTCGCCCGCAGGCCCGGCAAGCTCCCGCGCGCGACGGTCCGGGCCGAGTACCTGCTCGAGTACGGCATCGACGCGCTCGAGCTGCACACCGACGCCGTGGCGCGCGGCGCCCGGGTCCTCATCCACGACGACCTGCTCGCCACCGGCGGCACCGCCGAGGCGCTCTGCGAGCTCGTCCGGCAGCTCGGCGGCGAGGTCGTCGGCTGCGCGTTCCTGATCGAGCTGGCCTTCCTCCGCGGGCGCGAGCGCCTCCGGGGCCTCGACGTCCACGCGCTGCTGCGCTACGACGGCGATTGACAGGGGCCGGGGCGCGTGCGCGGCTGAGCTGAGCGTCGCCACGACGGCCGGATATGCCCACCGCGCGTCGCAGTCGCACCCTCGCCGCCGCACCCGATGTCGTCTGGGCGACGGTGGCCGATCCGCACCACCTGCCGCGGTGGTGGCCGCGCGTCCGGCGCGTCGAGGGCGTGACCGCCGAGCACTTCACGCAGGTCCTGCAGACCGACAAGGGACGGACGGTGCGCGCCGACTTCCGCGTCCTCGAAGCGCGCGCGGTCGAGCTCTGCCGCTGGACGCAGGAGGTCGAGGGCACCCCCTTCGAGCGCCTCCTCGAGCGCTCGGAGACCGAGATCCGGGTCACGTCCGACGTCGCTGGCGCCCGGGTGGAGCTCGTGCTGCGCCAGCGCCTGCGTGGCAGCGCCCGCCTCGGCGGCTTCCTCGTGCGCCGGGCGACCGCGCGCGTGCTCGACGAGGCGCTCGACGCCCTCGAGGACCTGCACGGCGCGCGCTAGCCATCGTTCCGTTCGCGGCGCGCAGCGCGCGCCGCCGGGGCCACCGGGCCCCAGGCGCCGGCGGGCCCGGCGCTATCTGCGCGATCAGGGCATCGTCGAGATCTCGCCCGCGCACCTGGGGCGGCTCCTGGCCGCGGCCGGTCTGTCGTTTCAGCGCACCAGGACCTGGAAGGCCAGCCCCGATCCCGACTACGAGGCCAAGGCCGCCCGCGTGATCGCGCTCTACCGCCAGTGCCCAGAGAACGGGGTCGTGATCAGCTTCGACCAGATGGGGCCGATCAGCCTGCGCCCGCACGCCGGCAGCGGCTGGGCCAAGCGCAAGCGCCCCGAACGTCAGCGCGCGACGTTTCATCGCCGGCACGGCACCCGCTACGTCTTCGGTGCCTACGACGTCCACGGCGACCGGCTGCGCACCCGCCTGCGCCCGCGCCGCAGGGGCAGCGACAACCTCGCGTTCATGCGCCAGATCCGCGCCTGTTACCCCAAGCGGCTGTGCATCTACTGGATCCAAGACAACCTGTCGGCCAATTGGACGCCCGACATCCGGGCGTACGCGGCGGCCAACAACATCGAGCCGGTCCCGACCCCGACCTACGCCAGCTACCTCAACCGCGTCGAGTGCCACTTCCTACCGATCAGCGAGTTCGTCGTCAAGAACTCCGACTACCTCAACTGGGACGCCTTCAACTACGCCCTCGCGCGCCACATCTGCGACCGCAATGGCGCCCACCGCGACGGGCGCCTCATCGCCCTCGAACGCCGACGCCAAATCGCCGCCTGACCCATGCACCTTCAGGTCAGAACTTCCGAGACGGAGCATTAGCGGGAGGGGGTCAGGACCCCCTCCCGGCCTCCCCCGGGTGGCGGCTCGGGGCGCCGGGCCGGCGAAGCCGGCCCTCGTGGTGGATGCTGGGGCGATGGCGGGCACCGCGGGCGTGGCGAACATCAACGACGTCCTCGAGGGCCATGTGGCGCTTGAGGTCGAGTGTGTCGATCGGCTGTATCTGAACGCGTATGTCCCGAACCTGCAGGTCGGCGGGCAGGTCGTGCGGTTCATCACCCGGCATCTGGGCAAGCCGATCCCGTCGGCGGCGCTGTTGGGCAACATCGGCAACCGCTTCCGTCGTGACGTCAGGGCGTTCGCCGACGCCCACCGGATCCCGATCCTGGCGCTCAAGAAGCCCGATCGGTCGCGGTGGGATGACCGCAAGCTCGACCATGTCCGCCCGTTCCTGGAGCGTGCCGAGCGTGAGCGCCGCTTCGGGGTCGTGGCGATCGTGGCTTGCCAGGAGTTTCAGTGGGTCATCAGCGCCCGCAACCGCGCGACCAAGCCGAGGGCGGTGTGCTTTGAGTTCTTCAAGGAGGAGCGCCGTGTCGGCGTCTACTACTTCTACATCTGCGATCCGGACTTCGGCCCTGGCTTCATCAAGATCTGCAGCTACTTCCCGTACCCGGCGAAGGTCTGGCTCAACGGGCATGAGTGGGCCAAGCGCCAGGCCGACCGCGCCGGCATCGACTACGTCGCGCTGTCCAACGGGTTCGCCGCCTGCGCGCAGCCCGATGCTCTGCGGGCGATCTGCGACAGCTTCGGGCCGCGGCACGTGCAGTGGTTCTTCGATCGCTGGATCGAGAACCTTCCGACCCCGTTCACCGCGGCCGACCGCGCGGCCGGCTACTGGTGGCAGCTGTCGATGCGCCAGGTCGAGGTCAGCCGCACGCTCGTGTTCGACGACCCGCGCCGCGCCCGCGGCTTCTTCGAGGCGCTCGTCGCCGACAACATCGACGTCGGTCGTCCCGAGCAGATCGCGATCGTGTTCGCCCGCCAGGTCCGCAGGACGACCAAGGGCGCGTTCCGCACCCGCGTCTTCGACCCGGGCACCGACGTCAAGATCGACTTCTCCTACAAGCACTCGCGGATCAAGCAGTACCTCAAGGACGGCCGCGCGCTGCGGATCGAGGCCGTCATCAACAAGCCATCCGACCTCGACATCCTCGCCCGCCTCGAGCACCTGCCCGAACTGATCGACAAGGCGCGAGCGATCAACGAACGGCTGCTTATGATCGAGCGTGCCGGTCAGAGCTGTGCCATCGGCTCTGCGCTGTTTGAGCGCATCCACCAGCCCTACAACCGAGAGGGCCATCGAACCGGAGCGCTGCGCTTCGGGGATTCACGCGCCATCGCTCTGGCCGGCGCCCTGCACATCCTGCTGCACGCCGTCACCGGCTTCACCAACAAGAGCCTTCGCGGGCACGTCGCCGGACTCCTCGGCCAGCCCTACAGCCCCAGCAAGATGAGCTACGACCTCCGGCGCCTGCGCCTACACGGCCTCATCACGCGCCTGCCGCACAGCAACACCTACATCCTCACCAGCGAGGGCATCCGCGTCGCCGTCTTCTACAGCAAACTCCAAAACCGGCTCCTCCGGCCGCTGCTCGACGCCGACAAGCCACCCGCCCCGACCCCCGTCCGCCGCGCCCTCGCCACGCTCGAGCACGCCGTCAACGACTACACCCACAACGCCCGCCTCGCAGCATGAAACTCGTCACAAACGCACGACTTCCCACCACCAAGAAGGACTAGCCGCCGGAGGGAGCCTGGGGGCGCTGGATGCGTCCGCGCAGGTAGACGCGTCCCGGGCGCTTGGGCGTCGCGCCGCGCTCGCGGGTGACGAGCATCTCGTCGAAGCCCGCGACCGGCTGGCGGAGAGCGCCCTGGGCGATCAGCCGCCCCCGCTTGTCGGCGCTCTGGAAGAAGCCCAGCCAGCGTTGGCGCCCGCCCGAGGCGGTCAGCCAGATCCCGAAGCCCTCGCCCCGGCCCGGCCGCGGCACGCCCTGCACGATCGCGATCAGCTGGCGCTGGCCCTTGACGTCGACGACCTGCACGACCCCGAGGGCCTTGGGGGCCGGCGCGCCGGCCGGCGCCGTGAGGTTCGACTGTGCGCGCACCGTCGTGCCCGAGGCCGACGGGGTCGTGGACGTCGCCGTCGACGTCGTGCGCGGGACGCGCGCGCCGGGCTCGTCGTCGTCGCCGCCGAAGGCGCCGAGGAGCGCGGCGCCGGCCGCGGCGGCGGCCGCGAGCAGCGCGAGCGCCCCGAGGAGGATCGCGCCGCCCTTGCGCGAGACCCGCGGGACGCCGGGCTCCGCGGCCGCCGGCACGGGAGCGGGTATCGGATCCCCCGGGATCTCGGGCAGCCCCGCGGGAGCGACCGGCGCGAGCTCGGCGGCGACGCCCCGCGCCCAGTCGCGGGCGGCCGGCGAGCCCGCGAGGAAGACCCGCGCGGCCTCGCGCTCGGCCTCGGAGCCCTGGCCGAGCAGGAAGTCGGCGAGCTCGGCGCGGCGCTCGGGATCCAGCCCGTTCGCGCCCTGCGGGCCGAGCGCGGCGAGCGCCGCGCGGGCGCGCTCGCGCACGGTCCCGGCGTCGAGGCGCAGGAGGCCCGAGAGCTCGTCGTAGCTCTTGCCCTGGCGCAGCAGGAGCCCGACGACGGCCCTCTGGTCGGGCGGGAGCGTGTCGAGGCTGGCCATCGGGGCCCCGGAGGGTACCCGCGGCGGGCGCTATCGTGCCGCACCGCGATGGCCGCCTCCGACCCCCTGGTCCCGCCCGAGGGGACCTTCGATGCTCTCTACGGCCTGCAGGTGCTCGAGGCGGGCCCCGAGCGGGTCCTCGCCCAGGTCGAGGTCCGCGACGAGCTCAAGCAGCCGATGGGGCTCGTCCACGGCGGCGTCTTCGCCTCGATCGCCGAGGCGATCACCTCGCTGGCGACGGCGATGGCCGTCCTCCCCGAGGGCCGCAGCGCGCAGGGGCTGTCCAACCAGACGAGCTTCCTGCGACCGATCACGGCGGGCACCGTCCACGCCGAGGCGCGCCGCCGCCACCGCGGTCGGACGACCTGGGTGTGGGAGGTCGAGATCACCGACGACGACGGACGCCTGTGCGCGCTCGTGCGGATGACGATCGCCGTGCGCGAGCTTCCCGGCCGCTCGACCTGAAGCGGCATCGGATGCGCGCAACGGTCGTGGAGGAGATCGCGACCTCGCCGCGCGGTGCGCTCCGGGCCACGGCGCGTGAGCCCGCGGCGTGGCGCTAGCCGCGCACGAACCCGCCCTCGGCGTGGATGACCTGGCCGGTGACCCAGGCGGCGCCCGGCGAGCACAGCCAGGCCACGACCCGCGCAGCGTCCTCAGGGCGCCCGATGCGCCCCATCGGGAAGCGCGGCTCGAGCCGGGCGCGCAGCGCCTCGTCGATCCAACCCGTGTCGTTCGGACCCGGGCCGACCGCGTTGACCGTGATCCGCGTCGAAGCGACCTCCGCCGCGAGCTGGCGGGTGAACGCCTCGAGCGCCCCCTTGCTCGCCGTGTAGGCGAGCTCGCCGGGCATCGGTCCCAGCGCCTGCCCGCTCGTGAGGTTGACGATGCGCCCGGGGCCGCCGCCGCGCGCGACCAGCGCGCTCAGGAGCATCGGCGCGCGGACGTTGACGGCGAGGTGGGCGTCGATCGTCGCCGCGTCGAGCCCCGCGACGCCGTCGCGCGTGGAGTGCGCGGCGTTGTTGACGAGCACGGACGGGCGCCCGAGCCGCTGCCCGACCTCCCGCACGAGCGCCGCGGGCGCCGCCGCGTCGGCGAGGTCGGCCGCGAACGCCGTCGCCGCGAGGTCGCCGATGTCCTGACCCGGCGCCACGTGGGCGGCGACGTCGAAGCCCGCCGCGGCGAGCTCGCGCACGCACGCGGCGCCGATCCCGCGCGGGTTCCCGCAGCCCGTGACGAGCGCGACGGCCCCGGCGCTCCCGGCGGGCTCGCGTGCAGGGAGCGACGCGTCGTCGTGGGAGGACCCGCGGTCGGCGCTCACCCGCGGTAGCGGTTGGTGATCGGCACGCGGCGGTCGCGCCCGAAGGCCCGTGAGGTGACCTTGATGCCGGGCGGGTTCTGGCGGCGCTTGTACTCGGCGAGGTCGATGAGCCGGGCGATCCGATCGACGTCGTCGGGCGGCAGCCCGCGGCCCACGAGCTGCTCGCGGTCGAGGTCCTCCTCGACGTAGCCCTCGATGATCGCGTCGAGCACCTCGTACGGCGGCAGCGAGTCCTCGTCGCGCTGGTCGGGGCGCAGCTCGGCCGACGGCGCGCGGGTCAGGATCGTCTCGGGCACCGGGTTCGCGGCGTCGCGCATCGCGCGCTCGCGCACGAGCGCATAGACGAGCATTTTCGGGCAGTCCTTGATGACCGCGAAGCCGCCGGCGCTGTCGCCGTAGAGGGTCGAGTAGCCCACGGAGAGCTCGGACTTGTTGCCCGTCGTCAGCACGAGCCAGCCGAACTTGTTCGAGAGCGCCATGAGCAGGTTGCCGCGGATGCGGGCCTGCAGGTTCTCCTCGGTCAGGTCGGGCTCGCGGCCGGCGAAGACCTCGCCCAGCAGCTCGTCGTAGCCCTCCATGGCGTCGGCGATCGGCAGCCTGAGCAGCTCGACGTCGAGGTTGTGCGCGAGCGCCTCGGCGTCCCGGCGCGTCCCGGGCGACGAGTACGGCGAGGGCATCGTCACGCAGGTGACGCGCTCGACGCCGAGCGCGTCGACCGCGACGAGGGCCACGAGCGTCGAGTCGATGCCGCCCGAGAGCCCGAGGACGACGTGCTCGAAGCCGTTCTTGCGCACGTAGTCGCGGGTGCCGAGGACGAGCGCGGCGTAGACCTCGGCGATCGGGTCCAGCAGCTCGGCGACCGGGCCGCCGTTGGCATAGGGGTCGGCGGTCGCGGCGGCCGCCGTCGAAAACGCGCCCAGGTCCGCGACGGCCGCCTGGTGCTCGCGCGCGGCCGGGCGCTGGCGCGTCTCGCGCAGGCGGGCGGCGCCCGCCGCGGCGACGTCGACGTCGCACACGAGCAGCTCCTCGGCGAACTGCGCGGCCCGCGCGATGACCGCGCCCTCGTGGTCGACGACGAACGAATGGCCGTCGAAGACAAGCTCGTCCTGGCCGCCGACGAGGGCGCAGAAGGCGACGGCGGCCTGGTTGTCGCGCGCGCGCTGGGCGATCATCTGCTCGCGCTCGCAGCCCTTGCCCGCGTGGTAGGGCGAGGCCGAGATGTTGACGATCAGCCCCGCCCCCGCGAGCGCCTCGTCGATCAGCGGCGGCCCCGGGACCCAGATGTCCTCGCAGATCGTCACCCCGACGGCGACGCCGTCGACGTGCACGAGCGCGCCGCCCGGGCCCGACTGGAAGTAGCGGACCTCGTCGAAGACGCCGTAGTTGGGCAGGTTGACCTTGCGGTAGACCGACCGCACGCGGCCGTCGGCGCAGATCGCCGCCGCGTTGTAGGCGTCCTCGGCGCGCTCGGGGAAGCCGACGACCGCGACGATCCCGGCGGTCTCGGCCGCGATGCGCCCGACGGCGGCCCGCGCGTCGGCCAGGAAGTGCTCCTTGAGCAGCAGGTCCTCGGGCGGGTAGCCCGTGATAACGAGCTCGGGCAGGAGGACGAGCTGCGCCCCGGCCCCGCGCGCGCGGGCGATGTGCTCGCTCACGCTCGCCTCGTTGCCCGCGAGGTCGCCGACCGTGGGGTTGAGCTGGGCCAGGGCGATGCGCATCGCCCTTCACGGTACCGGCGGCCGGTCAGCTGGTCGGGGTCGGCGCCGGCCGGCGGCGCGGCGCGGGGCGCCCTCCGCGGCGCGGGACGCCCGCGGTGCGCCCGAGCTCGGCGATCGCGGCGTCGAGGTCGCCGGCGAGCGCGTCGAGGTCGCCCATCACGTCGTAGTCGCCGAGCAGGCCGAAGGCGAGACGGCCGTTGTAGCTCAGGCCGGCGATTCCCAGCGCCGTGTTCTGGGCGAGCGGCACGACGGGGTAGAAGCGCTGCAGCTCGCGCCCGAGCAGGTAGAGCGGGAGCTGCGGTCCGGGCACGTTCGTGACGACGATGTTGAAGAAGCGCTGGCGCGACTGCAGGCGCGCCGCCTGCGACATGATCGTGGGCGGCGCGAAGTCGGCGAGCGAGACGAGCGCGTCGGCGCCGACGGCCTGTCCGGACTCCTTGAGTCCCCGCATCGCGTCGCTGACGCGCTCGAGGACGGTGCGCGGGTCGGCCACCGAGACGGGCAGCGGCACGGAGACCGCCGAGACGCGGTTGCCCAGCGCGCCGCGCTCGGCGTCGGCGCGCACCGAGACCGGAACCATCGCCTTGAGGACGAGGTCGTCGGGCAGCTCGCCGCGCCGGCGCAGGAAGCGCCCGAGCGCGAGCGTGACCGCCGCCAGCACCACGTCGTTCAGGGTGCCGCCGAGCGCGTCCTTGACCGCCTTGAAGTCCGCGACCTCCGCGTCGACCCAGGCGTAGCGACGGTGCGGGCCGATCGGCACGTTGAGCGGCGAGGCCGGCGCCGGGCTCAGCCCGGCCCACGCCATCGCGCCGACGCCCACGAGCCGCTCGCCGGCCTGGCGCAGCGAGCGCCGCGGCCCGCGCGTCAGCGCCCGCAGCGCGCGCACGGCCTCGGCGGGCACCGTCGAGCGCTCCACGAGCGCGTCGGCCACGAGCTGGGCGCCGGTCGGCTCGGGGCGCGGCACCCAGCCGCCCGCGACGGCGGGCGGCGAGCCGTCGGGCGCGGCATCGAAGACGACCGAGATCAGGTCGACGCCCGAGATCCCGTCGACGAGTGCGTGGTGGGTCTTCGCGATGACCGCGAAGCGCGGGCCGTCGGGGCCCGGCTCGAGGCCCTCGACGAGGTTCATCTCCCACAGCGGCTTGTTGCGGTCCAGGCGCTGGGAGAAGAGCCGCGCGGCGATCCGGCGCAGCTGCTCGTCGGATCCCGGTCCAGGCAGCGCGCTGTGGCGCACGTGGTAGCGCAGGTTGAAATGCGGGTCGTCGACCCAGATCGGGCGGCCCTGGCTGAACGGGACCTCGGCCACCTTCTGGCGGTAGCGAGGGACGAGCGGGAGCGAGGCCTCGATGGACTCGACGAGCTCGTCGTAGGCGGGCGCCTCGCCGCCGAACACGAGCACGGAGGCGACGTGCATGTGGGCGGCCCCGGCCTCGAGGCGCAGGAAGCTCGTGTCGAGGGCGCTCAGACGGTCGCGATTGGCCACGCGACGATCCTAGCCGCCTCCTGCCCGATCCCCGGCACGAGGCCGTGGGGGGCGTCGCGGTGGCCGAGGCGGCCTGAGCGCCGCGCGGGCGTCGACTAAGGTCGGGCGGCCACCCATGCCCGTCAACGGCAGCGACTACGACCCCCGTCTGGAGCCCGTGTACTTCGAGGGCCGTGCGTGGCTGGGGGAGGCGGCCTGGTTCGATGCGCACACGCACATCGGCCACAACGATCCCGACGGGCGCAAGGCGACCCCGGAGGAGATCCTGGGCGGGCTCGACGCGGCCCGCCAGCACCGCGCGCTCGTCTTCGCCATGCACGAGCCCGACGGCTACCGCGAGGCCAACGACCGCGTCCTCGCGGCCGCCGCCGCCTCCGGCGGGCGCCTGCAGGCGCTCGCGCGCATCAGCCCCCACGACCCCGACGCGCTGGCGGAGGCGCGGCGCTGCCTGCGGGCGGGGGCGCTCGGCATCAAGCTGCACCCGCGCTCGGACGCCTTCGGGCTCCCGCACCCCGTCGTCGAACAGGTCGTCGCGCTCGCCGGCGAGCAGCGCCGGCCGGTCCTCTTCCACGCCGGGCGCGGCATCCCGCACCTCGGCGAGGCGGTCGCCGACCTCGCGCACCGCTACCCGGGCGCACGTCTGATCCTCGCCCACGCCGGGATCAGCGACCTCGGCTGGATCGCCGACGAGGCGGCCGAGCTGCCCAACCTCCTCTTCGACACGGCGTGGTGGAACATCGCCGACCAGCTCCAGCTGTACGCCTCGATTGCACCGGGGCAGATCCTCTACGCGAGCGACATGCCCTACGGGCCGGGCGTCTTCGCCTCCTTCGTCTTCCTGCGCACGGCCCGCGCGGTCGGGCTCGCGCCGGAGGCCGCGCGCGCGATCGCGGGCGGCCAGCTCGCCCGCATCGTCGCGGGCGACGAGCTGCTCGACCTCGGGCCTCCGCCTGGCCTGGACGCCGTCGGGCCGCGCATCATCGAGGCCGAGCGGGTGACCTCGTACTGCGTCTCGGCGGTGCAGCTCGCGTTCCGCGGCCTGGACGCCGCGGAGCCGGTGGCGCTCGCGCGACTGGCCTGTCGGACCTGCCGCGACGGCGACGTCGCCGAGCTCCTGGGCCGCGTCGACGAGGTGCTGGCTGCCGGGCAGGACTGGGCGGCCGGGCGCCCCGACGAGCCCTTCGCCGTCATCGGGGCCGTGCTGGCGGCGATGGTGATCGCAGGGACGCCGTCGGCTGGGGTGCCCGCCCTAGCCGCGCTCGGCGGATGACCACGGTGGGGTCTGACCGCGGCGCGCGCTAGACCTCGACGGCCGTGCCCGATCCCGCCCGCCGCGTCATCGCCCACCTCGATTGCGACGCCTTCTACGTCTCCGTCGAGCTCCGGCGCCGGCCCGAGCTGCGGGGCCTGCCCGTCGTCGTCGCGGGCTCTGGGCCACGCGCGGTCGTGACCACGGCGAGCTACGAGGCGCGCCGGTTCGGCATCGGCTCGGCCAGCCCCGCCTCCCAGGCCCGGCGGCTGTGTCCCCAGGCCGTCTTCGTCGCGCCGGACTTCGCGGCCTACCGCGAGACGTCGGGCGCGGTGTGGGCGCTCGTGCGCGAGCGCCTGCGCGTCGTGCAGGTCGTCGGGCTCGACGAGGGCTACGCGGATCTCAGCGGCATGGCCAAGCCGCTGCGGGTCCTGCGCGAGCTCGTCGCCGCCGTCGAAGAGGCCACGGGCATCGTCGTGTCGGTCGGCGTCGGGCCCAACCGCCTCGTGGCCAAGGTCGCGAGCGACCTCGACAAGCCGCGCGGATTCGTCGCCCTCGGGCGCCAGGACGCGTGCTCGCGCCTGGCCGGCCGCTCACCCCGGCTGATCCCCGGGATCGGCCCGAAGACCGCCGATCGCCTCGCGGCGCTCGGCTTCGCGACGATCGGCGCCCTGCAGCGCGCCGACGAGGCCCAGCTGACCGAGCGCTTCGGCGTGCGCCAGGGCCGCTTCCTGCACGCGCGCGCGCACTTCCACGACGACGCGCCGGTGCGGGCCGAGTCGGGGCCGGCGAAGTCGCGCTCGAGCGAGACGACCTTCGACGCCGACATCGCCGACGTCGACGACCTCGCGCGCGTGCTGCGAGACATGGCCGAGGGCCTGGCGGACGGGCTCAGGCGAAAGGGCGTGCGCGGGCGCACGGTGGCGATCAAGGTCCGGCTCGACGACTGGACGACGGTCACGCGCGCGCGCACGCTGGCCGCCCCCGTCGACGACGCGCCGACGATCGCCGCGGTCGCCGAGGAGCTCCTGCGCGCCTACGACCCGCCGCGCCCCGTGCGGCTGCTCGGGGTGCGGATGGCCGCCTTCGACGACGAGCCGGCCCCGGCGCCGGCCGCGTCGGTGCCGGCCGACCAGCTCTCGCTGGGGCTCTGAGGCCCGCGCTGCCGCGCCCACGACGTGCCGCTGCCGCACCCCTCGCCCAGCTCAGCGCCGCGAGGCGAGGAAGAAGTAGACGAGCTGGCCGAGCGAGGCGACGAAGGCCGCGACGTAGGTCAGCGCGGCCGCGCGCAGCACGGCGCGCGCGCCGTCGACCTCGGGCTCGGTGAGCAGGTGCTGGCCCTCGAGCGCGACGAGCGCGCGCTTGGAGGCGTCGAACTCGACCGGGAGCGTGACGAGCTGGAAGAGGACGATCGCCAGGAAGAGGACGAGCCCGACGTTGACGAGGCCCATCGAGCCGATGATGAAGCCGACGACGACCGGCAGGAACCACAGCGACTGCCCGAACTGGGCGGCGGGCACGAGCGTCTGGCGGATCTTCATCGGCCGGTAGCCGGCGGCGTCCTGGATCGCGTGGCCGGCCTCGTGGGCGGCGACTCCCAGGGCCGCGACGGTCGCCGCCCGGCCGACGTCCTGCGAGAGGTTCAGCGTGCGCGAGCGCGGGTCGTAGTGGTCGGTGAGGCTGCCCGACACCGGGCGGATGGAGACGCCCGGCAGGTTCGAGCTGCGCAGGACGGCCTCGGCGGCCTGGGCGCCGGTCAGCCCGTTGTGCGTGGGAACCCGGCTGTAGCGGTTGAACGTGCGCTTGACCTGCAGTTGGGCCCACAGACCGAAGAGCAGTGGGACGCCGGCGCAGATCAGGAAGAGGACGGTCGTCGACATGTCGCCTACGGACTGTAGGGAACGGCGCTGAGCTCGGCGACGGCCTCGACGAGGCGCGCGACGTCGGTGGCGTTGGTGTAGGCGACCGCGCCCGCGCGCACGGCTCCGTCGGGCTCGAGGCCGAGGTGTCTCGAGAGCTCGAGCGCGTAGTAGTTGCCGTCCCAGACGGCGATCCGGCGCGCCGCGAGGCTCTCGGCGACCGCACGTGCGCTCAGCCCCGCGACCGTGAACATCACGGTCGGCGTGCGGTCGCGGGCGGCCCCGTGGAGCGCGACGCCATCGATCGCGCCGAGGCCCTCGAGCAGCGCGTGCAGGAGCGCGTCCTCGTGGGCGCGCAGCGCGTCGCGGTCGAGGCCGACGAGGAGGTCGGCGGCGGCCCGCACGCCGGCCAGGCTCTCGAAGGGCAGCGTGCCGAGCTCCCAGCGCTCGGGCACGGTCTCGGGCGACGGGCGCAGCTTGTCGGGCGCCAGCCCCGCCAGGAGCTCCTCGCGGGCCCAGAGGATGCCGACGTGGGGCCCGAACCACTTGTAGGCCGAGCACGCCAGCGCGTCGGCGCCCAGCGCCGCAACGTCGAGCGGGCGGTGCGGCGCGGCGTGGACGGCGTCCACGAAGACGCGAGCGCCCGCGGCGTGGGCGGCGGCCGCGATCCCGGACACGTCGGGCACGGTCCCGACCGCGTTGCTCGCCGCGGTGACCGCGACCCAGCGCGTGCGCTCGCCGAGCACGGCCTCGACGGTGGCGGCCGGCAGCTCGAGCGTCTCGGGCTCGGGCTCGGCGACGCGCACGACCGCGCCGGCGCGGGCGGCGGCGATCCGCCACGGCTGGACGTTGGCGTCGTGTTCCAGGCGCGTGACGACGATCTCGTCGCCGGGACTCAGGGCGCGGCCGGCGGCCGCGGCGAAGCGCATCGTGAGCGCCGTCATCGACGGCCCGAAGACGACGCCGTCGGCGCCGGCGCCGAGCAGGCGGCCGACCGCGGCGCGCGCCGCGGCCACGAGCTCGTCGGTCGCGAGCGCCGCGGCGAAGGCGCCGCCGTGGTTGGCCGACCGTCCCTCCCGCATCCAGGCCGCCATCGCGTCGATGGCGACGTCGGCCATCTGCGTCCCGGCCGGTCCGTCCAGGCGCGCCCAGCCGTCCGACAGGCCGGGGAAGCGCTCGCGCAGCACGGCGCTCAGTAGAGCGCGGCGGCGAGCCGCCGGCGCGCGTCGCGGGCGAGCGGGTGCTCGACCCCGAGCTCGTCGAGGAGCGCGACGGTGACCCGGCGCAGGTCGTCCTTGTGGCCGTCGGCGGAGGGCAGCGCGTCGAGCAGCAGCCCGATCGCGCGCTCGCGGTCGCCGTCGTCGAGCGCCGCGAACGCGTCGTCGAGCTCGACGTCCTCGGCTCGCTCGAGGCGGATCCGCGCGGCGAGGCCGTCGGCCTGGAACGACCCGGCCACGTTCGCGAGCACGGCGAGCGCCGCAGCGGGCTCGCCGCGCCGGTGCAGGAGCCGGGCGAGCGGGACGGCGGCGTCGGCGCGCCCGGGCTGCAGCTCGAGCGCGCGGCGCAGCGAGGCCTCGTCGCCGGCGCCCACGAGCGCGTCCGCCTCGCTGGGGACGAGCGCGTCGAAGAAGCGCTCGACGATCGCGGGCGGCTGAGCGCCGACGAACTCGTCGACGACGCGACCGTCCTTGAAGGCCTTCACCGCCGGGATGCCCTGGATGCCGAAGGCCTGGGCCAGCGACGGGTTGGCGTCCGTGTCGAGCTTGGCGAGCACGACGTCACCCGCGCGCTCGGCGGCGGCGCGCTCGAGCACCGGGCCGAGCGTCCGGCACGGCCCGCACCAGGGGGCCCAGAAGTCCACGACGACGGGGGTCGTGCGCGAGCGCTCGACGACCTCGCGCTCGAAGTCCTGCTCGGTGACGTCGATGACGGCCATGCCCCCGATGATAGGACTCCGGCGATGGAGCTCCACGTCGTCGAGGCGGGCGAGGGGACGCCGGTCGTGCTCCTGCACGGGCTCACCGCGACGCACCGCTACGTCGTCATGGGCTCGCGGGCGCTCGAGCGCTCGGGACACCGCGTGATCGCCTACGACGCCCGCGGGCACGGACGCTCGCAGCCCGCCCCGGCCCCGGACGCCTACGGCTACGACGAGCTCGCGGCCGACCTCGTGCGCGTCATGGACGCACGGGGCCTGGCGCGCGCCGTCCTGGCCGGGGCTTCGATGGGCGCGCACACCGCGCTGCGCGTCGCCCTCGAGCGCCCCGAGCGCGTCGCCGGGCTCGTCCTCGTCACGCCCGCCTACGACCCGGTGGCCTTCGACCCGGCGGGCCTCGTGCGCTGGGACGCGCTGGCCGAGGGACTGCGCACCGGCGGCGTCGAGGGCTTCGTCGCCGCCTACGGCGATCCGGGCGTCCCGGCGCCGTGGCGCGAGAAGGTCCTCAAGGTGCTGCGCCAGCGGCTGGGCGCCCACGAGCACGCCGAGGCGGTCGCCGACGCCCTGCAGGCGGTGCCGCGCTCGCGGCCCTTCGACGCGTTGCACGACCTGAGGGCGATCGAGGCCCCGACCGTCGTGGTCGCCGATCGCGACGAGGCCGACCCGCGCCACCCGCTCGCGGTGGGGGAGGCCTACGCGCGCGTCGTCCCCGGGGCACGGCTCGTCGTCGAGGAGGACGGCCGCTCACCGATCGCCTGGTCGGGCGGCCGGCTCTCGAAGATCATCGCGCGGGTCGCGAAGGTCGCGCGGTGAGCAGGGCAGCCGAGGCGCGACGGGCCGGTGCGAGGACATCGCCGCTTTCGTGGTCGAGCTCGCCGAGCATGGCCTCGAGGCCTGCGTCCCCGGTCGGTCGCCGATGGACCGCGCGAACCCGGCCTCGCGGTCCAGGCGTCACGGTGATGCGCCCCTTATGACGATCGCCCGCGATTCAGAGCTTCAAGTGGGGCGGCGAACCTCCATCGTGCGGTCGGTGCGCACGAGGGCGACCGCTTCCCGTTGATTGAGCTGGGATCCGGCCGCGAAGGCGTCCTCGAAGACGTCGGGATCGAGCTCCTGCGTCACCTGGGTGACCAGCTCGGCCTCGCCGCGCCGCATCGATGGCCACGCCCGCAATCCCGCACGCTGCCGCAGCCCATCGGCCGCCCCCAGGGCGATCGCGGCCTGCTGCACATCCCCTTCCGCCAGCGCGAGCTGGGCATAGGCGACGAGAGCGAAGGTCACGGTTTGCGTGCTGAGGTCGGTGTCCTCGCTCGCGTCCACCGACTCCGCCAGCTGCGCCCAAGCCTCGTCGAGCTGACCGGCGCTCACAGCAAGCGAGGCGAGCTGCGTTCGTGCACCGGACTCGAGCCAGTTGTTGCCGAACTGGCTGCCGAGCTCCACGGCCTCGGTGAGGTGTCCATGCGCGGCGTCATGTCGGCCGAACGTCATCTCCATCAGCCCAACAGTCAGAGCCGCCCAGGCTCTGAACGGCTCGTTCTGCTGGCGGAAGCCATCGAGTGCTGTCGACGCGGCCTGCAGCGCGCCATCGAAGTCACCGCTGATCGGCAGAGTCCATGAGACGGCCAGCTTCGCCGCGCTCTCGAGATACGGATCGTCGATGCGCCCCTCGAGTCGTTCGATCCCCTCGGCTGCGGCCAGCGCGCCGTCATCGTCGCCAACCTCGCCTGCAGTAAGCGCGCCCATTAACAACAACTCGGCTTGCGCACGCTCCTCCAATGCATCGGCTCGGAGCAGCAGCTCCTGGATCCAGGCCCGGCCTTCCGGCATGCGATCCCGCATCTGCCAGAACAGCCAGAGGATGCGGAAGATGTGTGGTAGCGGCGCGATGTCATGGGTGAAGAACCAACGGATAGCGATCCCTAGGTTCCCTTCCTCGGTTCGCAATCGCTCGGCCCACTCGGCCTGTCGTTGACCGGGCCAGTCGGCGTTCTCCACGAGCGCACCGAAGTACTCCGCGTGCCGCCGCTCGACATCGGCCAGGTCCGCGCTGGCGGCGAGTCGCTCGGCGACCAACTCCCGTATGGATGCGAGCATGCGGAACCTGGGCCCGATATCGGTCGCATCGACGCTCACCAGGCTGTGCCCGGCGAGAGAGTCGAGCAGATCCAGCGTCCGGTCTTCGGCAAGACCGGAAGCGTGCACGGCTGCCTCGAGCGTCCAGCCTTCGACGAAGATCGACAGGGTGGCCAGCATGTCCTGCTCGGCTTCGTCGAGCAGCCCGACGCTCCATTCGACGGTCGCGCGCAACGTGCGTTGACGCTCGGGAAGATCGACCGGGCCAGCACCCAACGCGTCGAGGGAGCTTCCGAGCCGAGCGAGCAACGCATCTGGTTCAAGCAATCGGGCGCGGGCCGCGGCGAGCTCGATGGCCAGCGGCAGACCATCGAGGCGCCGGCAGATCTCCACGACGGCGAGCGCGTTATCGTCGGTCAAAGCGAAGTCATAGCGGACGGCTTGGGCTCGATCGACGAACAGTTGCACGGCGGGCAACGTGGCCACCTGCTCGATCGGCGCCGGTCCCGAGAACACAGGCACCGTCAGCGGGACGAGCGGGTACTCGCGCTCGGCCCGGAGCCGGAGCACGGTGCGGCTCGTTGCGAGGATGTCGAGACCGGGGCAGCGGGCCAGCAGCTGGTCGAGGTCTGACGCGACGCCAACGACCTGTTCGAGGTTGTCGAGCACCAGCAGGGGGGGCGTTTCCGCGAAGTGCTCGACCAGAACGTCCAACGGCGGGCGCACGCCCTCGATGGTCGCGCTCACCGCGGTGGCGATGCGCGGCAACACCAGCTCAGGCTGAGCGATGGAAGCGAGCGGCACGAACACTGTCCCCCGCGGGTAGCGATCGTCCAGTTGCTCACCCACCGCGATCGCCAGCCGCGTCTTGCCGATGCCGCCGGGACCGTTGAGGGTGACCAGCCGGACCTCCGGCGTCCCGAGCAGTTTCGTGACCTCGACGATCTCCTGCTCGCGTCCGATCAACGACGTCGACGTCACCGGCAGTGAGCGCGGGCCCCGCCGGGCGCTTCTCGATGCGGACGACGCCGAGCGGTCGGTCTGGCTGGTCGCGGCGGCAAACCGCTCGCTCAGGAGCAGGGCCAGGTCGTCCCGCACCAGTCGCCCGAGTTCCCGCGGGCTATCGAAAGTCCGGTACGAGTCGGTCCCCTCCGCCTGGAGCTCGTCGATCATGGCCGTCAGCCCAGGTTCTCTGTCCGGCGCGGGTTGCTTGACGTACAACAGCCGGGGGATCGAGTGCGAGAGTCGGAACTCGTCCTCCAGACCCGATACGTCCATGCCCGGCCCCACCCAGCCGTACCGCTGCCAGTACAGGCCGATGAAGATGTCGGACTGCGAAAGGTAGGCTCGGTACAGCTCGCGAGGTGCGTGCGGTTGGGCACCGAGCTCGAACAGCACCGGCGTGAGCCGCAGGGCCGAGATGGCACGAGCTACCGCAGCACGCTCCTCGGCGAGCTCGGCCAGCGTGGAGCTCACGAAGACACGCAGGCGCTGATCCGGAGTACGGATCGCGGCGTTGCCCTGCTGCTCCTCCGTCATCCATCCGTCCTATTGCATGTCTGGCTCGACGTTGACCTTGACGACGCCGAGGCGGACGGCGTCGCGTAGCTCCTGGTCACTCGAGCGGCGGCTGCCGTGGCAGACATATCGGAAGCGCGCGCCGCGATGCTCGGCCACGAGCCAAGCCTACAGCCGTCCCATGAGCTGCCGGCGCTATGCGAGCGCGCCGTCCAGCCGGCCTCAGACGACCGCAAAATCGGGGTGAAAGCGGGCGCGAGCCGGCTTGCGGGCCGGACTCCTCGTCCTCGTCGTGGCTGTTGCACAAAGGTCCGGGGGCGAGGCGTCTCGGCGGGAACGTGTAGGGCGCGCGAGGTCAGCGACGGGTGGCGCGGTCGGCGCGTGCTCGGCGTTCAGGCCGCCGCTGGCGTTGTTGTGTGCCGCCAGAGCTTCAGCGGGGGCTACGCGTTAGCTCTGATCGCGCGCGGCGCTCAGGTGGGCCAGCACGGCGAGGACGCGGCGGTGGCCGTCCTCGCTCTGCCCGATGTCGAGCTTGCTCAGCAGATGGCGGACGTGGGCCTCGACCGTCCGCTCGCTGACGAACAGGCGCTTGGCGATCCCACTGTTGGTCAGCCCCTCGGCCATCAGCTTGAGGATCTCCCGCTCGCGCTCGGAGAGCTCGGCGAGCGGACCATCGGCGCTCGGCGGCGCGACGAGCCGCCCGACGACCTCCGGGTCGAGCGCCGAGCCGCCGCGGGCAACCCGCTCGGCCGCGCCGAGGAACTCCTGCACCTCGAGCACGCGGTCCTTGAGCAGGTAGCCGAAGCCGCCCAGCCGCACGAGGTCGACGACGTGGGAGGTCTCGACGTGCTGGGAGAGCACCAGCACGCCGACGTCGGAGTGCGCCTCCTTGACCGCCTTGGCGGCGCGGGCGCCCTCGTCGGTGAAGGTCGGCGGCATGCGGATGTCGAGCACGACGAGGTCCGGCCGGTGGCCCGCGACGGTGGCCAGCAGGTGGCTCGCGTCGCCCTGCGAAGCGACGACCTCGTGGCCGCCGTCGGCGAACAGCCGCTCGAGCCCGGCCCGCAGGAGCACCTGGTCCTCGACGATCACGACCCGCACGGCAGCTCCGCGATCAGGCGCGTGCCGGCCCCGCGCTCGCTCTCGATCCGCAGCGTCCCGCCGTGGGCGCCGACCCGGTCGCGCAGGCCGCTCAGCCCCGTGCCGTCGCCCGGCGCGGCGCCACCCACGCCGTCGTCGGCCACGCAGATGACGAGGCTGCCGTTGCGGCGCTGCGCGCTCAGCGAGACGCGCGCGCCGTGGGCGTGCTTCGTCGCGTTCGTGAGCGCCTCGCACGCAATGAAATACGCGGCGGTTTCGAGACCATCGGGGAAGCGCTCCGCCGTGGCGTCGACCGCCACGGGCATCGCGGCCCGGCTCGCGAGCTCCTGCAGCGCGGGCGCCAGGCCGGCGTCGAGCTGCGCCGGGCGCAGCCCGCCTGCCAGCTCGCGCAGCTCGCCGATCGCGTCGCCGATCTCCGCGAGTGCGCCCTCGAGCGTCTGGCGCGCCGCTGCCTCAGGCCCCAGCTCGTGCTGGGCGTGCCGCAGCGCCAGTCCGATCGAGACGAGCCGCTGCTGCGCGCCGTCGTGCAGGTTGCGCTCGATGCGCCGGCGCTCCGCGTCGCCCGCGGCCACGATGCGCGCCCGCGAGGCGGCGACCTCGTCGAGCTGGCGGCGCAGCTCCGTGCGCAGCCGGGCGATCTCGATCGCCAGCCCGGCTGCCTCCACCACGCGGCGCAGCAGGTCGGGGCGCTCCTGAACGCCTGGGTCGTGCAGCACCATGCCCAGCCGCGTGCCGGCCCGCTCGATCGGCGTCCGCTCGCGCGCGTCGCCCGGCGCGTCGACCGCCGGCCCGCCGCGCACGTCGACGTAGCCGCCGCCCTCCGGTAGCAGGAAGCGCAACTCGAGCCACGCGTCGCCGAGCACGTCGCGGAGCAGCTGCTCGACGCGCTCGGGCGCCGCCGTGCCCGCGCGCACCTCCTCCAGGAAGCCGGCCACCCGGTGCAGCGCGTCGTAGCCGGCGCGGTTGAAGCGGCGGTCGACCGCGTCCTGCAGGCGGGCGCGCAGCGGACGGAAGGCGAGCGCGACCGCGAGCGTCGCGGCGCCGGTCGCCGGCGCCGACCCGCTGCCCAGCGCCACGCCCAGCAGCAGCACGATCGCTGCGTAGGTCGTGGCCAGCAGCAGCGTGAGCGCGCCGTAGACCAGCGCCCGATTGATGACGACGTCGATGTCGTACAGGCGGTGGCGCAGGATCGCGATCCCCGCCGCCACGGGGAACGCGGTGAAGGCGATGCCCAGCACCGCCATCCGCCACTGCACGTTCTCCTCCCAGATGAACCACGACCCCATGACCGGCACGATGATCGCGACCACCGCGATGGCCACCGTCAGCACCCACTTGAGCTGCTGGCGCTCGTCGCCGTGCGCCCGGCGCAGTCGCAGCACCAGCGCGCCGGCTCCCAGGGCCAGCGCGACCCAGGTGACGATCCAGCACGCGAAGTCGAGCGCGTTCATCGCGTCCCGCAGCCCCGCCACGCCGAGCGGGTTGATCACGCGCTGGAACGGCTCGTCAAACGGCCCCGGCCGCAGCGCGGCGGAGACCAGGAACCCCACGATCGCGACCGCCAATCCGGCCGCGACCGGGCGCCAGCGGCGCGACGGGAGGCGGCCGTCAGGGAACAGCAGCAGCGACAGGCCCATCAGCGGCGCCGTCACCTGGCCCCAGCCGAGCACGGCGGCGGTCAGGCCCGGCACGCCTCCGTCGGTCGCGTAGAGGCCGTAGGTCGCGTACGAGTACGAGAGCCCGTTGAGCGCGATCACCAGCCCGGAGACCGAGAACAGCCAGCCCACCCGGTGCCCCGGCAGGCGCGACGCGATCAGGGCGCCGACCGTCGCGTACGCCAGCGACAGCACCAGGAAGGCCGCGCCGCTGACGCCGCCGAACAGGTCCTCGGGCAGCGGCCGCCCGGGCCCGAGCACGAGGAACACCGCCGCCGCCGCGGCCACGGCGACGGTGAGCCCCCACGGGAGCGCGACGGCGGGGAGGACGCTTGCACGCACGATCCGGCGATCTTCTCAGCGCGCGCGCCGGCGCGGCACCGTGCCGGCACGGCGCGGCCCTCAGTGCCAGCGCGTACGCCCGCCCCGTGCCGCGGCGGGCGCCGCCGCCGCGGATACCGCCGCGACGTCCGTCTCCTCTCGCGGTGGAGCGTCAGTGGTAGCGCTGAGTCGACTTCCGCGTCTGCGCCGATGCGCGCGAGCCGGTGGCCCGATTAGCGTCGGCGCCACGAAATCGGCTTTCGGAGGTAGGCGGCGTTGTCCTCGCTCACCCGCTGGGTTCTCGCTCACAAACGCATTGTCGTCATCGGCTGGATCGCGCTCGCGATCGCGGGCGTCGCCGCGTCGGGGCCGGCGTCGGAGCGGCTCTCGAACGACTCGTCGGTCCCGGACACGGAGGGTTGGGAGACGACGGTTGCGATCGCCGAGCGCTACGACGGCAATCCCGACAGCAGCGGCAGGCCGCTGCTGCCGGTCGTGACGCTCCCGGCGGGCAAGACCGTCGACTCGCCGCGGGTGAAGGCGGAGCTGGCCGCGGTCGACGCGCGGCTGCGGAGGGCGCTGCCGCGGTCACGGATTGCGTCGTTTGCGTCGACGGGGAGCCGGGCGTTCGTCTCCAAGGACGGGCGCACCGTCTTCGCGCTCGCCTATCCTCGCCCGCCGCTGAACTCCGACTGGGGCGAGAACCCCCAGGCCGCCCAGGCGGCGACCCGGGCACTGCGCGACGTCACGGTGGCGGGTCAGCCCGTGCGGGTGACCGGCTTTGACGCGTTGACGGAGGACAGCGGCGACAGCGATGGTCCCGGCGTCCTGCTGGAGGCGCTGATCGGCGGCTTCGGCGCGCTGCTCGTGCTGGTCTTCGTGTTCGCGTCGGTCCTCGCCGTCGTCCCGCTCCTGATGGCCTTCATCGCGATCATGACGACGTTCGTGCCGCTGCTGGGGCTGACGGCGGTGGCCGACGTCTCGCCGATCGTCCAGTTCCTGATCGTGCTCGTCGGCCTCGGCGTCGCGATCGACTACTCGCTGCTGGTGGTGTCGCGCTGGCGCGAGGAGCGCACCCACGGCGCGCAGGGCGAGGAGGCAGTGCAGCGGGCGATGGAGACCGCCGGGCGCGCCGTCGTCTTCAGCGGCGTCACGGTGGCGATCGGCCTGCTGGCGTTGATCGCGCTGCCGCTGCCGTTCCTGCGCTCGATGGGCTACGGCGGCATGCTGATCCCGCTCGTGTCCGTGCTGGTGTCGATCACGTTGCTGCCGATCGTGCTGGCAAAGGCCGGCCGGCGGTTGGACTGGCCGCACCGACGCAGCGACGACAAGGCGAGCCGGACGTGGACCCGCTGGGCGCAGGCGGTTGCGCGGCGGCGCTGGCTCGCGGCCGGTGCCGGCGTGGCCGTGATCGTCGCGCTCGCGCTTGCCGCTACGCAGCTCCAGCTCGGCAATGACGACGCCGACACCGTCGCGCAGGCAGGTGACGCGAAGAAGGCGTTGGTCGCGCTCGAGGCAGCCGGGATCGGCGAGGGCGCGCTGCTGCCGCACGAGATCCTGGTCGAGGGCGGCACCGACCCCGAGCGCGTGGCCGCCGCGCTGAGCTCGGCGCACGGCGTCCATGGCGCCGTGGCTCCCGCCGCGCCCGACTGGCGCCGCGACGGGACGGCGCTCGTCGAGGCGATCCCAATCCCCGACAGCGGGGTCAGCGCGGGCAAGGACACCCTCGACGCGGTTCGCCGCACGGCCCATGCCGCCGGACCTGGCGTCCGCGTCGGCGGCGAGCCGGCGAGCAACGCCGACTTCACCGACGCCGTCTACGGGAGCTTTCCATTGATGATCGCACTGATCGCGGTGACCACGTTCATCCTGCTCGCGCGCGCATTCCGCTCGCTCTTGCTGCCGGCCAAGGCGATCCTGCTCAACGTCCTCAGCGTCGCCGCCGGCTGGGGCGTGATGGTGCTGATCTGGCAGAAGGGCTACGGATCCGAGCTGATCTGGGACATACCGGCGACCGGCTCCATCCCCTCCTGGCTCCCGCTGATGGCGTTCGCGTTCCTGTTCGGGCTCTCGATGGACTATGAGGTCTTCATCCTGGCGCGCATGCGTGAGGAATACGACCGCACCGCAAGCACCGAGCTCGCCGTCGTGCGCGGCATCGGCCGCACCGGCCGCCTCGTGACCAGCGCAGCGCTGATCCTGTTCCTCGCGTTCATTGCGTTGGCCTCGGGCCCCGGCACGGACCTCAAGATGTTCGCCACAGCCCTCGCGACCGGGATCCTCATCGACGCGACCGTGATCCGCGCCCTGATCGTGCCCGCGGTGGTCCTGCTGATGGGGCGCTGGAACTGGTGGCTGCCGAAGCTCCCCGCGCGGCTGCTGCGCGTCGAGCCGTCGCGGCCGCCACGGGTCGCGCCGAGCGAGGGCAACTGAGCCGCTGGGCCGGCTCGAGCGCCGTTCTCGCGCGGCACTCGAGCCTACGACGCGACGGGGCCACTGCCGTGGGTTTCACGCACCGCCGATTCCGACGCCGAGCGTGGGGCCGGCGCGTCCGCCTGCGCTCGGGCCAGCAGCGCAGCCGCCCGCTCGAGCTCGGCGGACGCCGCGAGGCCATCGAGAGCAGCTCGCGCACGCCCCAGCCCGCGTGCGGCCTCCTCGGGGCGGTCGGTTTCGAGCGCTAGCTCGGCGAGCGCGATGTGGCCGCGGGCGAGCTCGTACGGCGCGTGCATACGGCTCCAGATGTCGACCGCGTCCTCGAGGTCCCGCTTGGCCGTCGCCGCGTCGCCGCGTGCGCGGGCGAGCAGTCCGCGCGAGAATCGCAGCGATGCACGCAGCTGCGCAGTGCCGGCGGCGCCGGCGAGCTCCTGCAGCTCCTTGACGCCGGCCTCGGCGGCGCGAGTGTCTTCCACGGCGAGGTGCGCTCGGATCGCCAGCTCGAGCCCAGGCGCCCGGCCCAGGCGCTCGCCGGCCGGCAGTGCGCGCAGGTGACGGGCGACCAGATCCCGTGCGCCCGGCGCATCGTCGCGATCCAGGGCGATCTCGGCGAGGCATAGCTGCGCGGCGGGGTGCCAGGCGATCCGCTCGCAAAGCTCCGCGGCCTCTCCCAGGCGGTTCTGCCGCCGGCGCAGCTCCGCGAGGCGGAGGATGCCCTCGAAGACCATTGCCGGTGCACCATGCTCGAAGGCTCGCCCGGCGGCCTCCAGTTCAGCCTCGGCGTCGGTCCATCGGCCGCGCCGGATCAGCACCGACGCGTAATGGGAGCGACAGAAGCCGAACAGCTGCGGCACGCTCCACTGCTCGCAGAAGCCGCGTACCGTCTCGCACCACTGTGCAGCGCGCTCGACGTCGTGGACGCGCTCACACGCGTAGATCATGTGGCAGCAGACGGCTCCGGCGAAGTGAAGGCCGGACAGCTCCCCGGCCACCGCGGCTGCCGTCGCCTGATCGAGGTCGCGCATTCCTTCGGTGATCTGTCCCGCCGCGACTCGGGCAAGACCGGTCAGCGAGAGCGCCAGCATCTCCAGATCCATGATGCCGGTGCGCCGACCAACTTCCAGCGCCCGCGCCGCGTGCTCGGCCGCTCGCGCAGTATCGCCGTGCGCGACCAGCGCGACCTCGCCTTCCAGGAACGCGAGCCACCCCTGCTCCTCGCCGTCGTCGCTGTCGGGGAGCAGCCGGTGAGCATGACCGAACCAGCCCTGCGCGACGGCGTCGTCGCCTCGGAACACGACCGTGTCGTACGCGAGCCACGCAGCGACGCGAGCCGCCGAGCGCGAATCGCCGCGGCCACGATACGCGCGAAACGCGCGTGCCCGTGCGTCCAGGCTGGCGTCGCCCTCGCCGAGGAACCGCGCCGCCTGCGCGAAGCCTTCGAGCGCCTCGGCCTGCTCACCGTCCGCGAGCGCGCGCTCGAACGCCGCCTTGGCCTCGTCCCATGCGCCCCGGCCGAGCGCCTCGAGACCTGCGCCGAGATTGCGCCGTCCCGCGAGGTCGCCGACACTCGCAGCCGGCGTTGGGTCTCGCGGCAGCTCGAGCGACGGATCCTGCGTGAGGATCAGTCCCTGCAGCTCACGCAACTCGAGCGACGGCTCGAGGCCGAGATCGTCGTCCAGCCTGCGACGGAACTGCTGGTAGACCGCGAGCGCGTCGGCGTGCTGGCCGGATCGGTAGAGCGCGAGCATCGACTGCCTGTGGAGGCGCTCACGCAGCGGAAACCGGGCGACCTCGGCGGCCAGCTCCCCGACCAGCTCCGTGTGGCGGCCGGCCAGCAGGTCCGTCTCGACGCGATCCTCGAAACAGACAAGGCGCAGTTCGTCGAGGCGGTGACGCTCGGCCTGCGCGAAGGGTTCGGTGAACTCGGCGAGCGCCTCACCGCGCCAGAGCTCCAGCGCCTCGCGCAGTTGCGCCGCGGCGGCGGCAGCCTCACCCGCCTCGAGCGCCGCGTGGCCCATCCGGCGCAGCTGATCGAAGCGACCGACGTCGATCGCCCCCGGATCGACCTGAACGAGGTAACCGGGCGGCCGGGTCACGAGCACCGCGGCCGGCAGCAACTTGCGCAGCTGCGAAACGAAGATCTGCACCATCTTCACGGCCGAGTCGGGCACGGCCTCACCCCAGATGTCGTCGACGATGCGGTCGACCGCGACCGTACGGTTGGGCGACACGAGCAGCCGGGCGAGCAACGCTCGCTGCTTGAGCCCGCCGAGCACGATCGGCGCGTCGCCGTCGAGCACTTCCATCGGGCCGAGCAGGCGGAACTCCATTCTGCCCGCGCGACGCTAGCAGCCGGGCGACCCCGCGCCCGGCTCCGGCTAGCCGGGCGCCGGCTCGCCCGCGGGCTGCGCGTGGGACAGCCCGACATTCGGAACGAGTCGGTCGAGCCACGCCGGCATCCACCATGCGCGTGCACCGAGCAGACGCAGCACGACCGGCTGCAGCAAGAGCCGGATCAGCGTGGCGTCGAGCAGCACCGCGACGGCGAGGATGACGCCCATCTCCCTCGGCGCGATCGGGCCCGAAAGCGCAAACGTCATGAAGACGACGACCATCACCCCGGCGGCCGCGTTGATCACGCGCCCGGTGCCGCTCAGTCCTTCGACGAGCGCATGGCGGACGTCACCCGTGCGGTCGTGGACGGCCTTGACCGACGCGAGCAGGAACACGGTGTAGTCCATCGCGAGCGCGAAGATCAGCGCGAAGAAGAAGATCGGCGCCCACGCGTCGACGAAGCCCTGTGACTTCCAGCCCAGGAGCTGGTCGAGCGCACCGTCCTGGAACACCAGCCGGGCGACACCGAAGGCCGCGGCGGTCGCAAGAACGCTCATCGCGACGGCGGCAGCCGCTACGAGCGGCGCCCGCAGCAGGGCGAGGAGCAGCACGAAACCGAGCCCGAGGGCCACGGCGACGACAACCGGAAGGCGCGACACGAGCGCGCGTTCGAGGTCACGGGTCTCGGCGGCGGGGCCTCCGAGCAGCGCGCCGGCGGGCAGCTCGCCGCGGATGCGGTCGATCGTCGCGTTCAGTCCGACCCGCCCCCGCTCGACCTCGGGGATCGCGGTGAGCAGCACATGGCCCCGCGACCGCTCCACGGGCGCGACCGCAGCGACACCCCGGTCACCCTCGAGCGCCGACCGCGCGCCAGCCGCGTCCCGCTCGCCCACCACGATCTGGAGCGCACTCGCGGCGCCTTCGCCGAACGACCGCTCCAGCAGCCTTTGCCCCTCGCGCGAGCCCGCATCGCCCGGGAGCTGGGCGGCGGTCGGCATCCCGGTCCGCAGCCCGATCGCAGGCGCGGCGAGCAGCAGCAGGATCGCACCCGCCGCTGCGCCGTATCGAAGCGGCCGCGCCCACAGGCGCCTTCCCCATGCCGCGAATCGCTCGCTGCGATGATCGATCGCACCGCGCATGCGCACGCGGCCGCCGTTGATCCGGTGACCCAGGCGCGACAGCGCCGCCGGCAGCAGCGTCAGGGTGGCGGCGAGCACCATCATCACGGCGAGCCCGATCCCGAGCGGGACCGTGCGGAACGCCGGGACCGGGACCAGCGTGAGGGCCAGCAGCGCAGCGATGACGGTGAGGCCGCTCACGAGCACCGCCTTGCCCGCGGTCGCCATCGTGAGCGCCGTCGCCTCGCGCGGTGCGAGCCCCGCCGCGAGCGCCGAGCGGAAGCGGACGACGATGAACAGCGCGTAGTCGATCCCGAGCGCGATCGCAAACATCATCGCGAAGTTCATGGCCCAGATGGACACGTCGCCGAACTGCCCGAGGACGAACAGCAGCCCGCCCGCGCCGAGCAGCCCGGCCATCGTGAGCAGCAGCGGCAGGCCGGCGGCGACGAGCGTGCCGAAGGCGACCAGCAGCAGCGCGAGCGTAAGCGGCCATGACAGCACCTCGGACTTGAGCATCGCCGCCTTGTTGGCGGCGTTGAAGTCCGACCACATCGCGGCGGGTCCCGTGAGGCGGACGGTGAGACCAGGAACCGACAGGCGCGCGAGGCGGGTCTTGAGCCTGCCGGCCGCTCTCACCATCTCATTCGGTGTCGCACCCGCCAGGCCGACGACGACCGCGGTGCGGCGATCTCGGGAGATCGCGGCGCCGGCCCGTGGGGCAAGCACGCCCGACACGGCAGCGTCGCTGCGAAGGACCGCTTCGACGCGCGCGAGGGTGGCGCGCATCGCCGCCCCATCGATGCCCGCGCGCGGACCAGCGACGACCACTGACAGCGCGTAGCTCCCGCGCCCGGGGAAGTGCGCCTCGACCGCGCGCCGGGCGGCCACGGATTCCGAGTCGAGAGCCTCCCAGCCGGCGCCCGACAGCGCCCGGTCGGCGACGGGCGCGAACGCGCCCAGGACCAGGACGACGCCGCACCAGGCGATGGCGATCGCCCGCCTGTGGTCGGCAGCCCAGACGCCCAGGCGCCCGAGCCGGCTGTGTGTGGCGATGGCGGCGTCGTCGTGCTGTGCCGCTGCGGAGTGTCGCATCGATGGCTCCTGGCGTTCGTTTCGCCAGGAGTGCACCGCTGCGCAGTTGCACGCCGGTAGGACGCCGGTAAAGCGACCCCGCAACCCGGGCTGAGTCAAGTACGCGAAGTCGAAAGCGGGCCCGCCTAGCACGCCTCAGGCTCCTCAGCGCGGTTCTTGGTCACCGTGATTCAGCGGGCTCCGACTGATCCACCCGCCTTCGCCTTCGGAATAGGTGGGACGGGACAGGGGGTCGATCCAACAGGAAGGGGGCCAGCATGGCTTCGCCACCCAGCACCACCACCGGCCGTCGCGGGATCGCGGGCATCGCGACGGCGGCAGTCATCGCAACGCTGGTTGCGGCCGCGCCACCTTCCGCGTCGGCCGATGCCGGGGCGCAAGCCGGAGCGGCCGAAACCCCGCCACCCGTCGCGCTCCGCGGCTATCTGCGAGACACGCGAGGACGCTTCACCACCGTCCAGCCACCGGGCGCCGCCGGCAGCAAGCTCGGCGACATCAACGACCGCGGCGAGATCGTCGGCGCCTACCCCGACGCCAACGCGGTCCACAACTTCGTGCGCAGCCGAGGAGGCGACTACACGACATTCGACCTGCCCGGTTCCCCTGGGACCGAGGTCGGGGTCGGCGACATCAACGACCGCGGTCAGGTCGTGAGCTTCTACCGCGATGGCGCGGGAACGTACCGGAGCTTCATCCGCGGCAGGCGCGGTGCTCTCACCGCCATCGAGCACCCCGGCGCCGGCGGGACCTCGCTGTACGGCTCGGGGACGGCGGTGTACGGGATCAACGACCGCGGTGTGATGGTTGGGGCCTACGCGGCCGGAGGAACGATCCACGGCTTCGTCCGCGACCGCAGGGGCAAGTTCACAACGGTCGACCGCCCGGGCGCCGCCGAGACGGTGCTATCGGAGATCAACGAGCGGGGTCAGATCGTAGGGGCATACGGCGATGACATCGGCAGCGGCACGCCGCACGACTTCGTCCTCGACGACGGCGACTACACCCCGGTCGAGTTCCCGGGCGCGTCGGAATCGTTCGTCGACGACGTCAACAACCGCGGTGAGATCGTCGGCTACTACCTCGACGCGACAGGGGCGTACCACGGTTACCTGCGCGACCGCAGAGGCCACTGCTCCCCGATCGATCACCCTGACGCCGCCCCGCTCGGGAATGACACCAACGGCCTCAACGACCGCGGCCAGATCGTCGGCGAGTACTACGACTATGTGGACGCCAGCACGCGGACACCGGGACTGCGGCCACTCGGCGTTCGCGGACCTGAGCAGTCCATGAGCCTGCTGCCTGGCCTGGGGGTTTCCGCCGGCTGATCGTGTCCTGCTCGCGCTGTACGCGCGAAGCGAGAGTCTGGGGAATCGATAGCCCCCATTACGCTGAGGGCATGCCGGTCCAACTCGCTTGCGATTCTCGGAGTAACTGACCTCGCGTCCAGACAAGCACGTTGACATGAGATTCACTCACCCCGAACTGCAGGCCTTCCGGGGATCGACGTTGCCCGACCTGGTCGGGCCGGCGGTGAAGTTGCTGTTCGTCGGTTTCATCCGGGCTGCGGACCGTCGCCGTACAGGCGCACTTCGCCTTTCGGGGCAACCGATTTATCCGGCGCTCCAGCAGGCCGGCATTGTCGATCGGTTAATCGACGCCTCGGCAGGGCTCGCAACGGGGGCAATGCGGCGATGGCCGCGCTGGAGGACGTAGGGGTCGCAACTCAGTCCCTGGCGTCCCCGTCAGGGCGAAGCACTACCGCTCCGCCGGCGCTGCCCCCGGTTGCTGCCGCGAGGGCCGCGGCGGCATCCTCGAGCGGGAACGTCGCCGCGGTCGAGACCTCGAGCTTCCCGGCCGCGAGCAGCTCGGCGAGCTCGCCGAGCGCGCGGCCGTCGGGCTCCACGATCACCGGGGAGATCTCGATGCCCCGCTGCTCGTCCGGTGGATCCTGGGTGATCGTCGCAAGGTGACCGCCGTCGCGCGCGGTGCCGATCGCGGCCGCTGAACCGTTAGGCACCGCGTTCGCCACGGCGGTCACGCCCAAGCCGCCGCCAATCGCGCGCGCCTGCTCCGGCCAGTCGGGGTCGTGATAGTCGAGCACATGGGCCGCTCCCAACCGGCGCAGGCGCTGATGGCTGGCCGGTCCTGCGGTCGCAATCACCTCGGCGCCGCGCGCCGCGGCCAGTCCAACGAGCAGCGTGCCGGTCACCCCGCTCCCACCATTGACAAGGACCAGGTCGTCAGGGCGCACCGCCAGGGCTCCGTCGATCACCTGCGTGGCGGTCAGGGCCGGGACGGGGAACGCTGCAGCGGCCTCCCACGAGAGCGCGGCAGGCTTTCGCGCGAGCACCGTCGCCGAGGCGATCAGCAAGGGCGCCCAGGTTCCCTGATCCCGCAGCGGGAGGGGGTGGCTGAGCACCTCATCGCCCGGCTCCCAGTCCTCGACGGAATCTCCGATCGTCGTGATGATCCCGGCGGCCTCGACGCCGAGCGCCATCGGAGGGGCGCGGCCGACCTCCCACTCGCCCGTCCGGACGAACTCCTCCCAGTTGCCGACGCCCGCGGCCCGGATTTCGATCAGGACCTCGTCGTCCGCGAGGGGGCGCGGATCTGGGAGGTCGATCCGCCCGACAGCACCGCCGAACTCGCTGATACCGGCGGCCCGCATCAAAGAGGCGCTGTCTCAGCGTGGGCGAGCTCGGCGATGAAGGGTCGGATCAGTACCGCGTCGGCGACGAAGGTGAACAGGGTATGAGCGTACCCCCGATGCCGTGTCGCCACGCGGAGAGGTGGATCTCCGGCGGCGCCAGTTCGACCGCGCGGTCACCTACGCGAGCGGGCGGTGTCGCAGGACAACGTAGAGGAGGTATCGCCCATGGCCACCAGCTTCAAGACCGACATCGTGCCGTTGTTCACAGCGTGGACATAGAGCACATGAACCGACTTGAGGTTCCACTCGACGATTACGCGTACATGATCCAGCCCGATTAGCCGGGCCTGGCAGCAGCGGTTTGTCCGCGGAGGCCGTGGTAGTGGTCGACGTCGCCCAGGTCGCGTGGCCGGGCGGATCGCATCCTGGGGGTTCGACGACGGACCAGCTCGCCGAGCGCGTCCAATGTCTACCACCAAGTATCCAACGGCGCGGTCGCGAGCTCGGCTGATCGGCGATCACCCCGAGGGCGTGCTGCGGCTTGCGCGCTTGACGCGCTCGGCACGCGTGGGGCGTGCGCGTCTACGGGACCCAGCGGAAGCCGGTCGCGTCGGGGCGCGGCGCCAGCGGGCTGGCCGGCAGGCCGCCCGGCGGGTCGTCCTGGTTGTAGGCGCTCGGCGCGACGTCGTTGGGCGCGTCGGCGTGGAACAGCGCGGCGAGCAGCTCGATCTGCCCGCGGCCGACGCCCAGCTCGCCCATGCCGCCGCCGTACATCGGCCGCTGCTCCCGCGCGCAGCGCGCGTAGACCTCGAAGAGCTGGCGCAGGCTGCCGATCTGCGACGGCTTGACGTTCACCACGCGCGCGGCCAGCGGCGTCGCGGCGATGTCCTCGGCGCTGCGGATCGGCGAGTCGTAGGAGACGCGCTCGAGATGATCGCCGAGCCGCCGCGCGATCTCGGGCACGTCGTGGGGGTCCTCCAGGTAGGCGTCCGGGAACGCGGCGAGCACGTGGTCGTACAGCGCGCTCAGCGCCTCGGGATCCTCGACCTCGAAGCCGTAGTGGCCCTTGAAGTCGATCGTGTCGACCGCGCCGGTGGCCGCGACCTCGTCGACGAGCGCCGGCGCCCAGGTCGCCTCCGCGTCGAGCTTGAAGCGCACACCGGGCGAGCGGGCGAGCCGCCGGCGCACCGGCTCGATCGATGGCTCCTTGCCGAGGCCGAGCGAGTTGACGAAGCGCACCGGCTGCGGCTCGAGTCCGAGCGCGTCGTGCAGCGAGCGGCCGGCCTGGCGCAGCGCGAGGTCGAGCGCCGCCGACTCGAACGCCCAGTTGCGGAAGCGCAGCGCCGCGTCCCACTCCGGTGGCTCCGGCCACAGCTCGAGCGTGGCGAGGTGGTCGCAGAGGCCGGCCAGCGTCCACGCGCCCTCGAGTGGCAGCGCGGGCCGGGCCTCGTGCAGCGCGGTGCCGTCCTCGCGGAACACCGAGACGTCCTCGCCGAGCCCGTCGGTGCCGGCGCCGACGAGCCGCACGTGCGTCGTGATGCGCTCGAACTCGTGGGCGAGGACCGCGTGCAGGCGGTCGTACTCGCACGCCTCGATGACGAGTGGCAGCTCCGCCAGCCGCGGCCATAGCGACTCGCCGTTGATCGTTGGGCTCACGGGGTCCACCGCGGCCATTGTTTCACCCGCACAGCTCGACGCTCAGGGATGAGAGTCAAGTGCGTTTGGACTTTGGGCCGCTCCTTGCGAGAGTTCCACCGGGCGCCCAACGCCAGCCGCTCACGCTCTGAGCTGCCCCATCCGCCCCCGCACCAGCCGCCAGACGTGAACGGCTCACGGTGCGTCGGAGGCCGGGGGCGGCGAAGCACTTACGCTGCCTCCCTGCACGACCCCGATGACCTCCGAGCGGAACAACTCGACAGGCACCCCGCTGGCGCGCAGGCTCGGCCTGAAGCCCGGCATGACGGTTGCGTGGGTCGATCCGCCGGAGCACCTCGAGGCGCTGCTGGGCGCGCTCGAGGGCCTGACGGTCCGGCGCACGCTGCGCGCGCCGCTCGACCTCGTGCTGTGCTTCGTCACCGAGCGCCGTGCGCTCGGGCGCCGCGCCGCCCGGCTGCGGGCGGTCGTCGCGCCGGCGGGGAGCGTCTGGGTCTGCTGGCCCAAGCGCGCGTCGAAGGTGCCGACCGACGTCACGGAGGACGTCGTGCGCGAGGTCCTCCTGCCGACCGGCCTCGTCGACGTGAAGGTCGCCGCGCTCGACGCGAGATGGTCGGGGCTCAAGCTCGTCGTTCGCCGGGAGTTGCGCTGAGCGCCGAGCCGATCTTCGTGCGGCAGGGCGATGCCTTCGTGCCCACGGGCCATGCTCGCGGGCCCTGGGACCCGGACGCGCTGCACGGGGGCGCGCCGGCGGCGCTCGTGGCCGAGGCGGTGCAGGCCGAGGACTTCGCGGTCGCGCGGATGACCTTCGAGTTCTTGGGCCCGGTCCCGCTCGCGCCGCTGACCGTGCGCGCCGAGCTCGCGCGTCCCGGGCGGCGAGTGCAGCTCGTCGAGGCCGAGCTCGCCGTGGCAGGCCGGCCGGTGGTGCGCTGCCGCGCGGTGCGGATGCGCCGGGGCGATGTCGCGCTGCCCGATCTCGCCGAGACCGCCCCGTCCCGGCCGCCGGGGCCGGCGGAGGCCGTCGAGGACCCCGGCTCCGGCGCGCCGGGCGGTCCCACCGAGGGCTTTCACCGCTCCGGCATGGAGATCCGCTTCGCCGGCGGCACCGACTACGGCCCGGGCCCGGCGCTCGCGTGGTTCCGCATGGCGCGGGCGCTCGTCGACGACGAGCCGGCCTCGCCGCTCGCCCGCGTGGCCGCGGCGGCGGACTTCGGCAACGGCGTCAGCCGCGTCGTCGACTGGACGCGCTGGCTCTTTGTCAACACCGACCTGACGATCCACCTGCACCGGGAGCCCGCGGGGGAGTGGGTCCTCCTCGACGCCCGCACGGTCCTCGAGCGCACCGGGACCGGCCTGGCGTGGTCGTCGCTGCACGACGAGACGGGCCCGCTGGGGCTCGCGGCGCAGTCGCTCTACGTCGATGCGCGCTGAGCGCGGCGCCCGGAAGGGCGGCGAGTGTCGGTTTTTCCACGGTATCGGTGGATGACGCGACACTCGCCGCGTCGGCAGGTGGCTAGGCCGCGGCGCGGAGCGCCAGGAGCGCGGCGCCGATCGCGCCCCCGAGGTCGCCGAGAGCGGCGAGGTGGACGGCCGGCGGCGCGTCGTCGTTGAAGAGGTGCGCGTGCATCGCCTCGCGGATGCGCTCGACGATCGGCTCGCCCATGCGGACGCCGAGGCCGCCGCCGATGACGATCGCCTCGACGTCGAGGAGGTTCTGGGCGGAGGCGACGCCGGTGCCGAGCGCCTGGACGGCCTCCCCGAGCAGCTCGGTGGCGAGCCCGTCGCCGGCCTCCAGCGCCCGCGCCCAGATGCCGCTCGTCAGCCGCGGGCGCCCGCGCTTGTGGGCGATGTGGAAGAGGTCGGTCTTGCGGCCCTCGTCGTGGAGCTTGCGCGCGCGCTGCTCCATCGACGCGCGGCCGGCGTAGGCCTCGATGCAGCCGCGGCGCCCGCAGCCGCAGCGCCGGCCGCCCCGGACGACGACCATGTGGCCGATCTCGCCGGCGGCGCCGCGCCCGAGCCACGGCCGACCGTCGAGCACGATGCCCCCGCCCACGCCCGTGCCCCAGAAGACGCCGAGCAGCGAGCGATACGGACGCCCGGCGCCCAGGAGCGCCTCGGCGTCCGTGGCCACCTGGACGTCGTTGCCGAGCGCCACGGGCGTGCCGAGCGCCTCGCCGAGGACCGGCCCGAGCGCGAACGCGCCCGTCCAGTCGGGCAGGTTGCGCGCGCTCGTCACCGTCCCCTTGGCCACGTCGACCTCGCCCGGCGAGCCGACGCCGACGCCCTGCAGCGCGCCGGTCTCGACGCCCGCCCAATCGGCCGCCTCGCCGAGTGCCGCCGCCATCGCCGTCGCGACGTCGCCGGGGCCGCCCTCGGTCGGCGTCGGGTGCCGGGCCTCGCCGAGGACCTCGTTGTCCGCGTCGACGACGACCGCCTGGATCTTCGTGCCGCCGAGATCGATGCCGCCGCGGTGCTTCCCGTTCCGTGCTGCGCTGCGCGCCATCCCGCGAGGATGCCCGCGCGTGCGGACGTCCGCAACCCCACCGACGCCAGCGGCCACAATGCCTTGGCGATGGACCCCTACGCCGTCCTCGGCCTGCCGCCCGGCGCGACCGCCGCGGAGCTGACCGCCGCCTACCGGCGCCTGGCCAAGCGCCACCACCCCGACCGCGGGGGTGGCGCGGCGGCCGCCGCCCGGATGGCCGACATCAACGCGGCCTACGACACCCTGCGGGCCGCCGCCCGCCCGCAGGCCCGGCCGCCGGCGGCGCCCGAGCGCCCGGTCGTCCGCCGGCGGCGGTCGGCGGGAGCGTGGCTGCCGGACGTCGTGCGCCGCGCGCTCGGGCGCGAGCTGCTGGGCGCGCTCGAGGAGGGGGAGGACGTCGCGCTCGTCACGCCGACGGCGACGTGGGCCAGCCCGCAGGCGCTGCTGGCCGTCACCGACCGGCGCCTGCTGTGGCTGCTCGACGACGCGATCACGCAGCGCGTCCGCTACGTCCGCTTCGGGGCGATCGCGGCCGTCGAGCACCGCCTGCGCCGGCCGCTGCGTCGCGCCGCGGTCCTACGCGTGCGCACGACGGAGGGACGCCGCCTGGACTTCGCCGAGCTGCGCCCGCAGACCGCGGCGCTCATCGCCCGCCACGTCGAGGCGGCGCGCGAGGCGGCGTAGGCGTGGGCGCTCAGGCCGTCGCGAGCGCGAGCGCGACGTGGAAGCCGAGGCCGGAGCTCGCGTCGGTGACGACAGCCGTGCGGCCGGACCGGTCGGGGATGTCGGCGGCGGTCCACGCGGGCATGGACCACATCCGCTCAGGCGGCGGTCGCCTGCTCCTCGGCTCGGGCCAGGCGCTGGGACTGGCGCTCGCTCGGGATGCGCACGACATTCCAGGCCAGCCCGGCCCGCTGCAGGGCGCCGATCACGAGCGCGGAGGGGTCGACCTCCCACCAGCGCAGGCCGTGCTGGGCCGAGCGCGGGAACGCGTGGTGGTTGTGGTGCCAGGACTCGCCGAGCGAGGGCAGCGCGAGCCAGAGCACGTTCGTCGACTGGTCGTCGACGTCGAAGCGCCGGCGCCCGAAGAAGTGGCAGACCGAGTTGATCGACCACGTCACGTGGTGCTGGAAGAAGATCCGCACGAGGCCGCCCCAGAGCAGCGCCGTGAGCGCGCCCGCGAGCGTGCGGTCGAGCGCGAAGCCGATGAGGAACGGCGCCAGCAGGCTCAGGCCGACGACCCAGTGGAAGCGGCGGTTGATCGCGCGCATACGGGAGTCCTCGACGAGGTCGGGCGCGTACTTGCGCCGGGCCGCGCGGCCGTGGTCGGTGAAGAGCCAGCCCATGTGCGCGTGGTAGAGGCCGCGCAGCGCGCCGCGCCAGCCGTCTCCGAAGTCCACGTGGGGGGAGTGCGGGTCGCCCTCGCGGTCGGAGTGCGCGTGGTGCTTGCGGTGGTCGGCCACCCAGTCGATGACCGGTCCCTGCACGGCGAGCGAGCCGGCGAGGGCGAACGCGTACTCGACGGGCTTGTAGGTCAGGAACGCGCGGTGGGTCAGCAGGCGGTGGAAGCCGACCGTGACCCCGAAGCCGGCGACCAGGTACATGATCGCGAAGGCGGCGAGGTCGCTCGCGTCGACCCCGTGGCCCCAGAGGAGGATCACGGCGGCCACGAGCCCGACGAAGGGCGTGACGACGGCGACGAGGTTGGCGATGCGGTCGGATCGGCTCACCGGTTGAACCCTAGGCGCAAACCGGTGGCCCTTCTTGGGTCCAGATCGCAGTCGGACGACCGAGGAACTAGAGCCTGGGCACAAGTTTGGCCCGGTTTGCTACTCGGGCTCGGGAACGACCCGCCAGCGCCAGCGCCCGACGAGCTCCCCGCCCACGATCACGGCGACCCCGCGGGCGACGCCGGCGAGCGCCCGGACTGCGGGCTTCGTGATGGCACGCCACCATACGCGCATGGACCATCGTCAGCTCGGCCGCTCGGGCCTGCGCGTCTCGGCGCTCGCCCTCGGCACGATGACCTTCGGCGGCCGCGGGAACTTCGCGAGCGTCGGCGACACCGACCTCGCCGGCGCGCGGCGCCAGCTCGACCGCTGCCTCGACGCCGGGGTCACGCTCGTCGACACGGCCGACGTCTACTCCGACGGCCTGTCCGAGGAGATCCTGGGCCAGGCGCTGCGGGGCCGCCGCGACCGCGTCGTCCTGGCCACCAAGGCCCGCATGCCGATGGGCGCCGGCCCCAACGACGCCGGCCTCTCGCGCCGGCACCTCGTCGCATCATGCGAGGCGAGCCTGCGGCGCCTGCAGGTCGACCACGTCGATCTCTACCAGGTCCACGAGTGGGACGGCCAGACGCCGCTCGAGGAGACGCTCGATGCGCTCGACACGCTCGTGCGCTCGGGCAAGGCGCGCTACGTCGGCTGCTCGAACTACGCCGCCTGGCAGCTCATGAAGGCGCTCGGGATCGCCGAGCGCCGCGGCCTGCAGCGCTTCGTCTCCCAGCAGATCCACCTGACGCTCCAGGCGCGCGAGGCCGAGTACGAGCTCGTGCCCGTCGCCGTCGACCAGGGCGTCGGGATCCTCGTCTGGAGCCCGCTGGCCGGCGGCCTGCTGAGCGGCAAGCTCCGTCGCGACCGCCGCCCGCCCGAGGGCTCGCGCCAGCTCAGCGACTGGGGCGAGCCCCCGGTGCGCGACGAGGACGCGCTGCTGGACGTCATCGACGTGCTCGTCGAGGTCGCCGAGGCCCGCGGCGTCTCGCCGGCGCAGGTCGCGCTCGCGTGGCTGCTCGGCCGGCCCGGCGTGTGCTCGGTCATCGTCGGCGCGCGCACCGACGAGCAGCTCGCCGACAATCTCGCGGCCGCCGAGCTCGAGCTCACCGCCGAGGATCGCGCCCGGCTGGAGGCCGTGAGCCGTCCGCCGCTGCTCTATCCCTACTGGCACCAGCTCAAGACGGCCTCCGACCGCCTCGGTCCCGCCGACCTCACGCTCCTCGGGCCTCACCTCGAGGCAGGCGCGTAGCGGCGCAGGACCGCCGGCGAGCCCTCGGCGACCGTCGCGAAGCTCGCCCCGCTGCGGTCGAGCGCCAGCGCCTCGCCCTGGCCGTCGGCGAGCGCGGTGGGGGAGACGCACGGCCGCCGGCGCAGCGTGCGCGCGAGCGGCTCGCGCCCGCGGCGCACCCAGACCGCGAGCTCGTCGTAGCCGCGGATGGCGACGACGCGCCCGTCGGCGGAGACGTCGCCCGCGGTGGCCAGCGCGACCGGGACGCGCGGCCCGCGGCGCAATGTCGCCGTGCCGGTCGCGCCGGCCGGCGCGCGGTAGGCGCGCGCGTCGCCGAGCGCCTTCGTGACCACGAGCAGGTCGCCGCCCAGCGGATCGACGAGCAGCGTCTCGGCGTCGTGCGGGCCGTCCGGGTAGCGCAGCGTGAGGCGGGCGGGCGCGGCGGTGACGGCGGCCCGCGGCGAGGGCTCGGGGACGCGCAGCACCTCGATCGACGACCGCGAGGCGCCGTTGTCGCCGATGTCACCGACGGACAGCGCGGCGCCGGGCCCCGCGGCGATGTCCTCCCAGTCGACGGCGGCGGCGCCCGGCACGAGCACGCGCCCGAGCTCGGCGCCGTCGGAGCGCAGCGCGAAGAGCACGGGTCCCGAGCCCGAGTCGCCGTGGCTCCACCACAGGCCGGGGCGGGTCCGGCTCGCGACGAGCCCGCTGAGCTCGTCGGCCGCGGGATCGCGCACGCGCCCGGTCACCCGCGCGCGCAGGGCGCCGCAGAGGCCCGGGGCGGCGCGGGCCGCGGGCGCCTCGGAGGGCGCCGTCGCGCTGTCGCCGCCGCCGCAGCCCGCGAGCAGCGCGACGGCGGCGAGCAGGACGCGGCTAGCGCGCGTACGCGTGCGGGCGCGCGGCGCCCGCGCGCTGCAGGCCGAAGGCCTCGGCCAGCAGCTCGTAGGAGCGCCGGCGTGCGCCGTGGTCGTGGACGATCGTGACCACGATCACCTCCCCGGCCCCGTAGGCGCCGGCGATCACCTCGAGCCCGGCGCGCACGGTCTCGGGCGCGCCGACGACGCCGCGCCGGCCGCCGGTGCCCGGGCCGGCGCCCTCGGCCCGCAGGAAGCGCAGGGCCTCGTCGGGCGGCGGCACGGGGATGAGCCGGCCGCGGCGCAGCAGAGTGAACGTCATGCGGCTGCTCGCGGCCAGGCGCTGAGCCTGCGCATCGTCGTCGGCGGCGATCGCGAAGACCGCGACCGCGAGCTGCGGGGCGCCGAGCCGCAGGTCGGCGTCGAAGCGCTCGCGATAGCGGGAGGCGATCGGCGCGCCGTCGGGGTTGATGAAGTCGGCGAAGGCGTAGGGGAGGCCGAGCTCGGCGGCCCACAGCGCGCTCTGCACCGAGCTGCCCAGCAGCCACGGCTCGGGCACGTGCGGGGCGCCGGGGAGCTTGCCCAGCCGCGCGAACGGGTGCGAGCCGGGGACGCGATCCTCGAGCAGCGCGAGGAGCTCGGCGAGCTGCTCGGGGAAGTCGTCGGGGGCGGCCTGGCGGCGGTCGCGCTGGAGCGCGAAGGCGGTCAGCGGGTCGCCGCCGGGCGCCCGGCCGAGGCCGAGATCGATGCGCCCCGGAAAGAGCGCGCTCAGCACGCTGAACGTCTCGGCGACCTTCAGCGGGCTGTAGTGGGGGAGCATGACGCCGCCGCTGCCGACCCGCAGGCGCCGCGTGGCCAGCGCGACGAGCCCGACGAGCACCTCGGGGCTCGGGCCGGCGAGCGCGGCGCCGCCGTGGTGCTCGGCCAGCCAGTAGCGGTGAAAGCCGAGCTCGTCGGCCAGGCCCGCGAGGTCGAGGCTGCGGCGCAGCGCGTCGGCGCCGGTCGAGCCCTCCGAGACCGGAGACTGGTCGAGGACGCTCAGGCGCAGCGGCGTGCTCACGTGGCGGCCGTCACGGTCGTCGCCCGGTGCTCGAGCCGAGCAGGGGCATCCGCGCGCCGGGCTTGCGACGCACGAGCAGGCCGTCGCTGTCGGCACCGTCCTCACCCGCGCGGGAGCGTACTACGGTGCCGGCGTGCCCCAGCACAGCGCCGGGATCCTGCTCTACCGCGACGGCGAGGCCGGCCCGGAGGTCCTGCTCGTCCATCCGGGTGGCCCGCTGTGGGCGCGGCGCGATCACGGCGCCTGGTCGATCCCCAAGGGGCTGTGCGAGGAGGGCGAGGAGCCCCGGGCGGCCGCGATTCGCGAGCTCGAGGAGGAGCTCGGCGCAGCGGTGCCCGTCGGCGAGCTGCACGAGCTCGGCAGCGTGCGCCAGCGCGGCGGCAAGGTCGTCACGGCGTGGGCGGCGCGCGGCACCTTCGACCCGGCCTCGTTGCGCAGCATGGAGTTCGAGATGCAATGGCCGCCGCGCTCGGGGCGCCGCCGGCGCTTCCCCGAGGTCGACCGCGCCGCGTGGTTTGACCCGGACGACGCGCGTAGGCGGCTGCTGCCGGCCCAGGTCGCGTTCATAGACCGGCTCGTGGAGTGGCTCGATCAGTAGTGGTGCAGGTGCTGCGCCTGGTGCGGGGCCTGGCGGCTCTGGACTAGGCTCCGCGGCCGTGGCCGCCGTCGACGGGATCGACTACGAGCTCTGGCGGCACGCGCTCGCCGATGGCGAGCAGACCACGCTCTACGCCACCCGGCATCCCCGGCGCCACACGCGCATCCGCGCCCTGCACTTCTCGCGGCCGCGCCGCCTGGACGTGTGGTGCGCGGCCAACGGCGCGCCCGAGGCCGTCGTCGGCGGCTTCTTCGTGCGGGGTCCGTATCGGCCGCTCGGCGAGCTGTGGCTAGACGGCCGTGCCGCCGAGCACGAGCCCGTGGCCGAGCCGTACGGCCCCCGGCGCGCGTGCGTGGTCAGCGACGGTGACGGCGTACGCCTCGTCGCGCGCGAGCAGGCGCCGGCGCGCCCTCGGGGCGATCTGCTGCAGGCCGGCCCGCTGCTCGTCGCGGACGGCGCGATCGCGTTCGACCCCGATGACGACCATGAGGGCTTCTCGAGCGGGTCGGGCCAGTTCGATTCGGACATCACGCTCGGGCGCTACCCCCGCGCGGCGCTCGGCGTGTCGGGCATCGCGCTCGTCGCCGTGGCCTGCGACGGACGGCGCTCGGGGGTCGACGCCGGACTGTCGATGCTCGAGCTCGCGCAGGTCATGGTCGACCTCGGCGCCGAGACGGCGATCAACCTCGACGGTGGAGGCTCGACGACGCTCGTGCACCGCGGGCACCTGCTCAACCGCCCGTACTCCACGCAGGACCAGCCCGCGCCGCAGTCGCGCTCGGTCGTGAGCGCGCTCGTCCTCGATCGACGGCCCTGATGCGGCGCCGGAGGTCTGGCTACTTCCCCTTACGTGGCGGCTGAGGGCGGAATGGCTGCGGCCAAACGCGAGACGGTGCGCCAAGCCGCCTCGCGCAGGCGCGTGCGCGATCAGTAACCGCCTCCTCCGCCGCCCGAATACACCGCGAGCAACACGATCGCTGCGGTCACGAGAATCGCGAGAACGAAGCCGATCAGCAGCCGGCGGTTGGTGGTCAGGTTATGCATGACTTCTACTCCATCGGTCGACAGCAGAGCCTTCACCTGTCCCGACGCAGTCATGTCGCCAGACCTTCCCGGCGATGGGAACGGCGCACCCGAACGACGACGGGTGAGGTGAGCGTGCGCGGGTCGCGCCGGCGCACCGTGAGCCGGTGGCGCGGTTCGTGGTCCCTCGGCGAGGCCGTCGAGCGCTTCCGCGCCGGTGAGGGACGCCTTCGCAGGTGACTCTCGGCGGCGTACAGGACCGACGGGTCGCGGCGACGCTCGCTCGCAACTAGGCGGAGCCGCGCATCTCGCCGTCGGCAACGACTGGCGCCACGACCCCGAGTTGCGGCCTCCGCGGCGACTCCTGCGGCTTGTAGGGTGCCGCGCGTGCCGACGCAACGTGGCCTGCGCGTCCGCGCGTCTCGCCTTCGGCGCCGTGCGCGCCGGTACCTCCGGCTGCGCCCACGGTCCCTGCGCCGGCTGCGCCGGTATCGGCACCGGTCGGTGCGTCGGCTGCGCTGGGCGTTGGGCATCCCGGCGCGGTTTCTGTGGCCGTACGCGTTCCCCGGGGGCGCGATCTGGAGCGAGGCGTCCTGGCGGCTGAGGCTGCGGCGCGCGCCGGTGCTGGCGGCCGCGGAGCACGGGGCGCGGGCCGGGGTGGGCGAGATCGAGGAGGTGCTGTCTTGCACGCTCTGCCGCGAGCGCCGCGTGCAGCCGCTGCTGCACCCGTGGGCGGGCAAGTCCGGGGCGCGCCGTGGCCGGCGCTACCACGTCGTGCGCTGCCCGTCCTGCGGCTTTCTGTACCGCAACCCGGGGATCCGCCCCGAGCGCCTCGGCGACCTCTACGCGGGCGCGTACGGGAGGTTCCTCACGGGCCACTACGGTGACGCGCGCAGGCGGCGCTACGAGCTCGTGCTCGATGCCCACGCCCCGCTCTTCGACGAGGGGGCCGGCCGCCGGCTGCTGGACTTCGGCTGCGGGACCGGCCTGTTCCTCGACCTCGCCCACGAGCGCGGGTTCGCGCCCTACGGCGTCGACCTCTCCGCCGACGCCGTGCGGCGCGCGCGCCGCAAGCCGAGCGGGGCGCACGTCCACCTCGGCGACCCGATGGACGTGCCAGAGATCGCCGCCGGGGGCTTCGACGTGATCACGCTCTGGTCCGTGCTCGCACATCTCCCGCGCCCGCTGGAGGAGCTTTCGCGGCTGCGCGCCCTGCTCGCCCCCGACGGCGTCCTGCTGATCCTGACCGTCAACGCGAACTCGGTGCTCCTCAAGGCCGAGGGCGAGCGCTGGGGAGGCTTCACGCCCAACCACGTCGTGTGGTTCGCGCCGGCGACGCTCGAGCGAGCGCTCGGCGCCGCCGGCTTCACCGCAGCTGTGCTCCGCCCGATGGCGCCCGATAGCGTGGCGACCGGCAGACGGCGCATGGCTGCGCACTTCGAGCGCCGCCTGTACCGCGCGATCAACAACGGCAACCGCGGCAACATGCTGCGCGCCGTCGCCTTCGCCGATCCGGACGGCCCGGCGCGCTGGGGCCTCGCGGACGCCGTGTCGCTCCCGCGGACGGCGGCGGGGCGCTTCGCCTCGGCGCGCGCCAGGACGCCGAGCGGGCGCCGCAGCCAGGTGTGCCCGGCGTCCGGGCCTCGAGCATCGCGTTCGTGACCGCGCCGCCGAGGAGCCGCGACCGGCCGGGCAGCGGCGAGCCGCGGCGGGTCCGCCTCGGAGCAGGACAGACGACCGCGGCCCGTTGGCGAGCGCCGCCTGGGGTCCCTTCCGCCGGGCGATGTGATTCGCGTTGCGCCGCGTACCGAGCGGGCGTCGCCCCACGACCAGCGTCCGGTCGCCCGCGGCGCGCCGGCGCCGCGGACTGAGGTAGGAATAGGGCGGTGGGGACGCTGGCGAGCACGGTGTCGACGGCGGCGGGTCTGGCCATGATCGTGCTCGCCGGGCGCGACGCCTTCGACGCGCTCTTCCATCCCGAAGGCCGGGCCACGTTCGCGCGCCTGATCGCCCGGGCCGAGTGGCGCCTGTTCCGGATCGGCGGCCCGCGCCATCCGCTCTTCGTGCTGGCCGGTCCAACCGTGCTGGTGACCGTCATCGCGACGTGGGCGGCGCTGCTCATCCTGGGGTGGGCGCTCGTCTTCTGGCCGCAGATGCCCGGGGGCTTTCGCTTTCAGCCCGGCGTCGAGGCCGCCGGCTCGAACTTCGTTCACGCCCTCAACGTCTCGCTCGTCACGCTGACCACGCTCGGGTTTGGCGACATCACGCCGAAGGCGGAGCTGCTGCGCGTCGTCGTGCCGCTGGAGGCGCTGGTCGGGTTCGGCCTGCTGACCTTGAGCATCTCCTGGCTTCTGCTCACCTACCCAGTGCTGGCCCGCCGGCGCTCGCTGGCCTACGAAATCTGGCTGCTGCGCGTGGCCGAGACCGACACCGGCGTGTCGCTGGACCACCTTGAGCCGGCCGCGGCCGAGCGCGTCTACGCGGAGCTCACCTCGCGGCTGGTCGCTGTGGAGCGCGATCTTGTGAACTTCCCGACCTCCTACTACTTCGCGGAGGCCGATCCGCGCTTCTCGCTACCCGCGGTCGCCCCATACCTGCTCATGCTCGGGCGCCGAGGCAACGAGGACGGCAAGCCGGCGCGGATCCGCCTGCGCGCGGACCTGCTGCTGCGCGCGGTGCATGACTTCGCGAGGACGACCGCCGGCTTCCACCGCCGCGACGTCGGGACGCCCGACGAGATGCTGCGCGCCTACGCGCAGGACCACCTCCGCGAAGCCTGACACGTCCCTGCCCCGATCGAGTCCTTCAGCTCACCGCCGTCTTCACGAGCGCGCCGATCCTTGCCTCCTCGGCCGCGGTCAACTCCTTCAGTGCGAAGGAGGTTGGCCACATGGCGCCTTCGTCGAGGTTCGCCTTGTCGCTGAAGCCGAACGTCGCGTACCTCGTCTTGAATTTTTGCGCGCTTTGGAAGAAGCAGACGACATTGCCGTCCTTGGCGTACGCGGGCATCCCGTACCACGTTCTCGGCGAGAGGGCCGGTGCGCTGGCTTTGATGAGGGCATGGAGCCGCTCGGCCATGGCGCGATCCGGTTCCGGCATCTCGGCGATCTTCGCGAGCACTTCGCCTTCCCCGTCCGCCTTGCCCGCGCGCCGGCCGCGGCGCACGGCCGCCTTCAGCTCTTGGGCGCGCTCCCTCATCGCGGCTCGTTCCTCGTCCGTGAAACCCTTGGACGCCTTGCCGGTGGTGCTCTTGGCGGACTGCTGCGTGCCCGTCTTTGCCGGTTTCCTCTCAGCCATTGCAAAGCACCTCCGTGCGCCGAACGAGTCGAAGCCGCTTGAAGGTCGAGTGAATGGTGATGTCCATGGCGGTCATGCTAGGTGCGGCTCGTGACGGGGCTTCTCGATTCCTGATCGGCCTCGTCAGCTGCTTGACATGCGAAATCGTGCCACGTCGCGCCTACTCGACCCTGTTGAACACGTCCCGCTGCCCGTCCCGCTGGCAGTCTCGTATGGGGATCGGCGGATTACCGGACGATCGGTGGGTCGCTGTGGCCAGCTTGGCGGGCGTCATCGAGGCGGTGGCAGGGCCGCGGTCAGCGCGCTCGCACGCTCCGGCGTCGTCCTGCGGCTCTCCACGGTTCCGATAATTCGTCTGAGTGCATCAGCCGCTGTCGCGTGATCCGGGCGCCCTCGTGTTGGCGGTCATCCCGGGGCCGGGCTCAACGTCGATGTCGGATGACATCACGATCTCGCCGCACTCCCGGCAGCGCAGCTCGGTCTGCGTGACCGTGCCGCACGCGCGGTGGCGCCGGAGGACGGGCGGGCCGGCATCGCCGGCGGTCCAGCGATCGCCCCATTGGGCCATGACCATCAGCACGTCCACGAACTCGAAGCCCTTGCGCGTCAGAACGTACTCGTACCGCGCCGGGCGCTCTGAGTAGAGGCGGCGCTCGAGCATCCCCTCCTCGACGAGGTGCGTGAGTCGCTCGGCGAGGACCTTGCGGGAGATACCGAGGTCGCGCTGCAGGCCGTCGAATCGGTTGATGCCGACCCACACGTCACGCAGCACGAGCGGCGACCAGGGCTCGCCGGCGACCGCCAGGCTGCGCGCGATTGAGCACGTCATCTTGGAGAAGTCCGTGCGCTGCATGAGAAGAGCCTAGCGCGAGTTCCGTTAGGGAACTTAGTCTGCTATGGTGCCGCGCATGACGCTCGAGCAAGGAGATCTCAGGCTGCTGAGAACGGACCTGGCCGGACGGCTTCTCACGTCAACGATCCCGGCCCGCTACGCGTATAAGGCACTGGACGGCACGCCGCGCATCGTGGGCAGCTGGTTCGTGTGGACGGGCTGGGAGCTCGTGCTGCCGACCTTCATCTCGGCGCCGCACATAAGCCACGCCACGTATCGGCTGCGCGCGCTGCGGGCAAACCCGGACGTCGCGGTCTCGATCGACACCGAGTCATTTCCGCCCGAGGTGCTTAGCATCCGCGGCAAGGCCGAGATCACCGAGATCGACGGCGTGGCAGCGGAGTACGCCGACGCAGCCCATCGCTTCCTCGGCCCCGAGCAGGCCACCGGCTATCTCGCCCAGATCGACCAGCCGGGAACGCGCATGGCACGCATCGCCGTCCGGCCTACCTGGGTGGCCCTGATGGACTTCCAGACCCGGATGCCGAGCGCCCTCGGCGGCGTCCAGTGAAGCGATGAGCCGCGCGTACCACGAGGTGGGGCGATGATCCTCGTCACCGGCGGGTTCGGCTCGATCGGCGCCCATACGGCGCTCGCGCTCGCCGACCTGGGCGAGCACGTGGTCGTCACCCGGCACCGGATTGCCGCGCCGCCGTCGTTCCTGGAGGGGCGCGTGGAGGTCGAGCAAGCGGACCTGGCCGATCTCGATGCCCTTCGAGGCGTCGGCGACCGGCATGAGATCACTGGGATGGTCCACCTCGCGGCCGTCGCGCTCGAGGAGCCGGACCCCATTGAGTTCATGCGGAGGAACACCGCGATGCTGCTCAACGCCCTCGAGGTCGCGCGCACCTGGGGGGTGCGGCGTTTCGCGGTGGCGAGCAGCATCGGCGCCTACATAGGCACGCCCGGACCGCGCTGGCACGAGGATCTGGCGATCGTCCCGGCGAAGTCGCCGAACTCGATCCTGGCGTTCAAGAAGTCCGTCGAGGCGATCACGCCCCAGGTCCTGGAGGGCACCGGCGTCGAGCCGATCAACCTGCGCATCGGCACGATCTGGGGGCCGCTCGGCCTTCCCGACTCGCCGTTCTTCCCGATCCCGCGACTCATCTGCGCCACCGTGCGCGGCGAGGCTCCCGACCTGACACCGCCGCGGCCGCCGGGCTTCGCCGACGACGGCGGCGACCGCTGCTACGTCAAGGACTGCGGACGGGCGATCGCCCTGCTCCTGCGCGCCGACTCGCTCCAGCACGACACGTACAACATCTCCTCCGGGCAGCCGGTCGCCAACCACGAGTTTGTCGCCGCCGTCAACGCCGCGGTCCCCGGCGCCGAGGCGTCGCTGCGTCCCGGCCGCAACCCCGACGCGCCGGCGAACGATCCGTACCTCGACACCAGCCGCCTCGCCCGGGACACCGGCTTCGAGCCGGCCTTCGACGTGCGGGCCGGCGTCGCGGACTACATCGCGTGGCTCAGGGACAACCCGTTCTGAGCCGACGCGCTGGGCTTCTGCATCGTCATCGACAACATCGAAGGCAAGAAGGAGAGTCCAGTTGAGCGTGACAAGCTTCATGCACGCGGGCGTGGTGGTCGATGACCTCGCCACCATGCGCCGGGCGCCGAAGGCAGCACCGACGCGGCGCCGCCGAATCGCCTGCCTCCTGCCGGACGTCGGGTGCCGGTGCTCGGTTCGCCAGGGGACGGTCCACCGGCCCTCACCATCCGAGATGAGGACGGTCTCACGCGGCCCGAAACGGTGTCGGACGTTGACGCGAGCCTCGCGCGCGCCGGTGATCTGCCCGTTCTCGACGGCGGACGTGTGCCCGCGCAGGCGGCCGGGCTGCGCGTAGATGACCTCGAAGCCGTCCACCGCGTCGACGAACCGCCAAGTCGCGACTCGGGGAGATCGACGTATCTCGTCATAGACAACCGGATTCGCCGGACCGACGTCCCATCCCAGCTCCGTCGCGATCACCGCGTCGGCGCCGTGGGATCAGCACTGCGCATCGTCGTGCCGCAAGCCGAACCTCCAACGAAACGGTCTTTGGCACGGCGTGCAGGATCGTGGCACACTCCACGCATGGATGCCACGTTGGTGCTCGGACAGCAAGGTCGCCTCGTGATCCCGGCGGAGGTGCGCACGGCCCTAGGACTGGCGCCCGGCGATCGCCTGCACCTGCATGTCGCCGGCCATCGGCTCGTGCTCGAGCGACGAGAGGACGCCGCGGCGGAACTGCGCGGCCTGGCGTCTAACGTCCCCCGGACCCGCTCGCTGGTTGACGAGTTGCTGGCGGAGCGGCGGCTGGCTGCGGCTGCCGAATGACCGTCCTGGACGCCTCGGCGGTCCTCGCCCTGGTGCACGACGAACCCGGCGCCGAAGTCGTGTACGACGAGCTGGTATCGGCGATCCTGGGGGCCGCGAACCTGGCCGAGGTCATCGGCAAGCTCGTCGACGCAGACGTCGACGTCGGCCGGGTCCGTGAGCTGCTCATCGCAGCCGGAGTCACGATCGAGCCCGTGCTCCAGGAGGACGCCGAGCTCGCCGGCGCGATGCGTGCCCTCCCCGGCGGCGGGACGCTGTCGCTGGGCGACAGGTGCTGCCTGGCGCTCACGGTGCGCAGCACATCGGCGGAGGTCCTGACCGCTGACCGCGCATGGGCGGATCTCGACCTTCCGATCCACGTGCGCCTGCTCCGGTAGCCGATCGGCTAACGGCACTGCAAACGAACCGTCAGTAAGCCATGTGCATCACCTCGCGGACCGTCTGGAGCGTCCGGTCGGCAATACAGTTGGCGCGGGCGTTTCCTTCGTCGAGCACGTGGCGCACGATCGTCGCGTCGCCGGCCAACTCGCGACGACGCTGCCGCAGCGGCCGGAGGTGCTCGTTGACGGCTTCGGTGACGAGCGCCTTGAGGGCGACGGCACCACGGTCGCCCAGTTCGTCGGCGATGTCGATCGGGCTGCGGCCGGTGCAGAGCGCTGCGGTGAGCAGGAGGCTCGCAACCTCCGGGCGGTGCTCGGGGTCATAGGTGATGGTGCGCAGGCTGTCCGTCTTGGCCTTGCGCAGCAGCGAAGCCGTGCGGTCCTCGTCGTCGCGGAGCGCGATGGCGTTGGCGCGGCTCTTGCTCATCTTCGTGCCGTCGGTGCCGAGCAGAACAGGAGCGGCGCTGAGTAGTGCATCGGGCTCGCGAAAGACGGCGGTCCCGACCGCGTATCGCTCGTTGAAGCGACGCGCGATCAGCCGGGTCAGCTCAAGGTGCGGCAGCTGGTCCCTGCCGACCGGGACGAGGTTGCCGTGGCAGAACAAGATGTCAGCGGCTTGGTGGACGGGATAGGTGAACAGCAGGGCGCTCATCCCGCGCCGCGCGCGCGTGGCGTCTGCTTCGGCCTTAACGGTCGGATTGCGGCCCAGCTCGGCGGCGGTCACCAGGCTGAGGAACGGCACCACGAGCTGGTTGAGCGCGGGGACCGCGCTGTGCGTGAAGATGGTCGCACGAGCGGGATCGATGCCGGCCGCCAGGTAGTCCAAGACCACGTCCCGAACGTTGGCTGAGAGGTCGCCGACGCCGTCGCGGTCGGTGATGACCTGATAGTCGGCGATCACGAGGAAGACCTCAACGCCGGCGCGTTGCAGCCGGACCCGGTTGGCGAGCGTCCCGAAGTAGTGCCCGAGGTGCAGCGGCCCGGTCGGACGGTCCCCGGTCAGCACGCGGAAACGCTCCGGGTGGTCGCGCACCTGCTGCTCGAGCGGCTGGCTCGGTGCGGTCGGGGCGGAGGGTCTCTCGACGGTCATCGGCTCTCCTTCGTTAGCCGCCTCCGTCGTTCTGGTCGCGCTAGCGACGCGCCGAGCCGCCCGAAGGCGGCTCGAGACAGGTCAGGTCACGGCCGCCACGAAGGAGGACCGCCACCAGGCGCGCAAAGCAAGCGACACTGGCGCGAGGTTACCTCATGGTGATCGCAGCCCCGTGAAGGGATCCCCTACGGCATGGGCGTGGGACGCCGCGCTCACTCTGCCATCGACCTGTGCGAGCCCGTGCCGAGTCACCTGTGCCCGACACCTCTACGCCACCCGTGGTCGTCGGCTGGATCCAGGCTCGACCACACGCCTTCCATCGACGTACCGCGATCCGCAGCGTTCCGGCCCAAGCACCTCAAGACGTTCAGCACTGGACTTGCCCGCCGTCGCGCGAGCGGATCGACTTACGGGGACGAGACGTGCGCCTGGGCGCGAGCGGCGGTCGCTTGTATGCATGCCGCGACGAGGTCGGGGCGCGAAAGCATCGGAAAGTGTGCGGTCGGGAGCTCGTGGATGGTGGTGGCCCTGGCTGCTTGGGCGCGCTGAAGGTCAGGGTCGGTGCTGCGCTCCTCCGCGCAGACCAGGTAGGTGGACGGGATCCGCTCCCACGCGGCGGTGGTCGTCTCGGCGCCGAAGACGGCAGACGACTGTGCGCAGAGGCGGGCATGGGCGCCGCTGATTAGGTCGGGATCGGCGACGTCGTGCAGGAATCGCGCTGCGATCGCAGCGGTGTCGCTGTCGTCGACGCTTACGGACCCATCCGCGTGCGGGATGACCGGCACTGGATCGGGGCCGCTGCCCAGAGTGGCGAGATTCTCGCCGACGGCCGGGAGGAACGAGGTGATGTAGACGAGGGCACGGACCGCCGGATGCTCGCCGGCCTGGGACGCGACCATCCCGCCGTAGGAGTGCGCGACGAGGATCGTCGGCTCACCCTCCCCGAGCACCGCGGTGGTTGCCGCGGCGTCCTCGTGCAGGCCCGGGCCGGCCCCCGTCGGTGCGATTCCCGCCTCTCCACACGAGGGCAGCGCCACCGCGGTGCTCGCGATCCCGCTGCGGTCGAGGAGCGCGGCGGTCGGCGCCCACCACCATGCGCCGTCACGCGAGAACGACCCGTGGATGAACACGACTCTCATGCACAGGAACGCTACCCGTACCGGAAGTTACGTGAAAAACTGCGGGTATCGGCCGGCGCCGCCAACCCGAACGACGATCCGCTCTCCTGGGGGCGTGCACCGACGCGGTCCTCCGCCACGGCCTACCGGGGCTGACGCTGGCGAAGATGGCGACCGCGGCCGGCACGAGCTCGCGGATGCTGCTCTACCACTTCACGACCCGCGACCAGCTCGTCCTCGAGGCGCTCCACGAGGCCCGCCGCCGACAGCAGGAGGTGTTCGGGGAACTGCTCGCACCCCGACCCGGGGTTTCCTACGGCGCCGTGCTGGTCGAGGCCTGGGACCGGATCACAGCGCCCGAGTTGCGCCCCTATCTTCGGCTGTTCGGCCAGCTCCACGACCTCCCGCCAGATCGAACCCCGTGGACCGAGTTTCGGGTCCGATCGATCACCGACTGGCTGCCCACGATCGAGGCCGGACTACGCGCCGATGGCCACCCCGACGCTGTCCCCCTGGCGACCGCGATCACCGCCGTACTCCGCGGGCTGCTCGGCGATCTCAACACCACCGCCGATCATGAACGCACGACCGACGCGCTCCGAGCGATCGCCAAGCGGCTCACGCCCCAACCCCGCTAGCCGATCCGCTTGCGCGACTGCGGTTGGAGGCAGCGTCCGGACGTCGGGCGACCTAAGCGGCGCCCCCTCACGCATCTCCGGGATGATTCTCAGGCGCAGAATGGACCCGCAGATGCGTTAGTCGTCCGATGGTAGGGCTACGCTGGCGATCGATGTCGTCGGCCGGCAAGAGCTGGAGCAAGGCCACGGCCGTCTGCCCGCGAGCCGAGCACGCCGGTTCGCGGGTGCGGTTCGCTGGCCATCATGGCCCGCCGGGTCACCGCCGGCAGCGCTACTGGTGCGTGCCCGACAAGGGGGAGGGCCCGCATCGCTTCTCCGAGCCGCTCCCGCGCGAGGAGTCGTGGCGAGATTACTGCGATCTCTGCGAGCGCGATGTCGGGCTCCATGAGGGTCCGCATGCGGCGCGCAGGTACCAGTTCGTCGCGCGCGGGATCGCCGAGGCGCTGATCGCGGTCGGGGCCGGCTCGACCTACCGCGACGCGGCGCTGGTGGCGCGCGAGCGGGCCAAGCGGCTGCGGGCCGATCCGGAGACCGGCGAGCCACGCTTCTCGCGGCACGGGTCGCTGGTGATGGACTGGGTCGAGGTCTTCGCTGCGGTCGTGTTCGAGCCCTACCGTCCGCGGGCGTGGCCTGAGTCGGGCTCGCTGCTGCTGGACGACCTGCCGTTCCGGGTGCGCAACCCGAAGACGGGGAGCACCCGGATCGCGTTCCGGATCTTCGCCGCGATGGGCTATGAGGCCGGCCGCCCGAAGCTCTGGCGCGTGGAGGCGTTCACGACGAAGTCCCAGCCCGATTGGGAGGCGTTCCTCGGCGCGCTTCCCGGCGCGCCTCGGCGGGTCGTGTGCGACAACGACGATGGGCTCACGAACGCGGTCCGCGCCCGCTTCCCCGACGCCGAGCTGTACCTGTGCGAGTGGCACCTGCGCCACGCGCTGGAGCGGCTGATGGGCAAGATCCGCGCCGAGGAGCCCCGGCACCGAGAGGCGATCGCCGAGCTGCTGCCCGACGCCGAGGCGGCATTCACCGGGCCGTCGTTCTGGACGCCGTTCGTCGAGCGCTGCCACGCCGCCGGCATCCCCCGCGTGAGCGAGTGGCTGAACACCACAGGGCGGATCGTTGAGGACCAGTTCAACCGGCGCGGGCCGCGCCCGAGGCGACCCGCCGACATGCCACTGTCGACCTCACCGCTGGACGCGTTCACCGACCCGATCCGCGCCTCCATCCGCCCGCGCGCCTACGGGCTGAAGAACCGCGACCGCACCAACCGGATGCTGATGCTCATGCAGCTGCACGCCAACCGCCAGGACGACATGACCGCCTACGTCCGGCACATCCGCGACCGCCTCGAGGCCAACCAGGGCCGTCCCACCATCGGCCGCCGCGCGCTCGTCGATGTCGGTGGCATCGCGTCTCTGCGCTGACCGACACACTCCCGCGGAGCTGACGCATCTCCGGGATCATTCTCAGCCTCAGAATGGACCCGGCGATGCGTGAGGGGGAGCGGCGCTACATGGAGTTATGGATTTCAGGAGGAGATGCAGGCCCGCAGGGGTGCTGGTCGGCCTCGAGCGATACGCACGTCAGCGCGTTCAGATCAACCCGGCGGGCTCGCGGTCCGGCGCCGCGGTGACGAATGCGACGCCGATCGCGATCGTGCCCGGTGCGTCGCGGAACGAGCGCAGCGTCCGTGCCGCCGCGGCGGGGCTCAGCTGCTCGTGCCGGCCGGCGTTCGGTCTCCCGCCGTGTGCTTGGCATGGAACGCGACGATCAGGTCCGCGATCTCGTCCGTATGGGTCGCTAGCGCAAAGTGGCCGGTGTCGAGCAGGTGGAGCTCTGCGTTTGGCACGTCGGCGAGGTAGGCGCGAGCGCCGTCGGCGACGAAGTACCCGTCGTGGGCGCCCCACGCGACCAGGGTCGCGGGCTGCTGCTCGCGCAGGTAGGTCTGCCACGTCGGGTACAGCGCGACGTTGCTCGTGTAGTCATAGAACAGGTCGAGCATCACCTGATCGCGTCGCGGGAGGTCGAGGAAGTGCTGGTCGAGCGTCCAGAGGTCCGGGTTGAGGCGCTCCGGGTCGGCGACGCCCTCGACGTACTGAGCGCGCGTCGCGTCCAACTCGAGGAAGGTACGCGCCGCCGGTTCGGCGGCCTCGCGATCCTCCCAGTAGGGCGCCAGGCCGGCGAGGTTCGGACCGATCCCCGCCTCGTAGGCGTTGCCGTTCTGGACGATCAGCGCGTCGACGCGCTCGGGGTGACGCGTCGCCAGGCGGAATCCGATCGGCGCGCCGAAGTCGAACACGTACAGCCCGTAGTGATCGAGGTCGAGGGCGTGGACGAACCCGTCGACGACGTCGGCGAGCCGCTCGAATGTCGTCGTGCCCTCGAGCGGTTCGGTGTAGCCGAAGCCGGGGTAGTCGGGCGCGACGAGGTGGAAGCGATCCGAGAGGCGGTCGATCAGCTGCTGGTACTGGGTCGAGGAAGTCGGGAACCCGTGCAGCAAGAGCAGCGTCGGCGCTCCCGGGTCGCCCGCCTCGCGGTAGAACACCTCGACGCCATCGACGGCGACCGTGCGATGCGCAGTCATGGGAACTCCCTTCATGTCGGGGGAGCGATGGTCCCGGCGCCTGGTTTCTCAAACCTTTCGCCGATCTTTCAGCGTCGCGGGCTGGACGGCTGGAGCTGACGCCTCCAGACGTTCGCCTGTGTGGGCTTGAGTGCTTCGCTCGGGCGAGGCGCGGCCTCGGGCCGACCTGCCGCAGACCGAACAGCGCGCGCGCCGACTCATCGACGTGGTTCCTGCCCGCAGGGGAACCCGCTGATCGGAACCCGCTGATCGCGCCCCGCACGGTCCCCACCGACGGCGAGACGGCCACCGTGCGGCCGCGCGAGGGCTCGAAGCGCTCGCGTCGCGTCATGTGTTGACCCGTTGGCGGCCGAGCAGTGTTGCGTGGATCTCGTGGATGGCAGGGCCGGGCGGTACGCCGAGTTCGTCGCGGAGCACCGTGCGGGCGCGCTCGTACACGCGCAGCGCTTCGGCCACGTTGCCGCGCGCGGCGAGGGCCTGCATGAGCAGCCTGTAGCCGGTTTCGCGGAGCGGGTTGTGCTCGAGCAGGCGGCGCGCCGCGCGCTCGGCGCCCGCGACCTCGGTGCCCCCTAGTCCCAGGCAGGCGGCGGCATACGCTTCCAGCGCGCTGTCGAACGCGTCGTCGAGTCGTCGCCGCCACGAGTCCAGCCACGGAAGGTCGTCATGGTCGGGCAGCAGCGGGCGCGCGCTCACGTACCGCGCGCAGAGGGCGGCGCTCCAAGCGCGGGCCCAGTCGCCTTGTACGACGGCCGACTCGGCGCGGTGCACGGCGGCGAGCGCTTGTTCGACATCGACCCGCGCGCCGGGCCACAAGGCGACGTGCACGCTGCCCCGACCGGAGAGAACGTCTGCTCCGACGGCGGCGCGCAGCTTGGAGAGCAGCACGGTGACCGCGGAGGCGTGGTTGGCCGGCGCGGCGCCGGGCCAGATCGCCTCGATCAGCTCGTCGCGGCCGACCACGCGCGGCCGGTGGAGGACGAGGTACGCGAAGAGCACGCGACCCTGGCGGCTGGTGAGGCGCTGCTCGATGCGGCGACCGTGGAGCTCGACCACGAAGCGCCCGCACAGCTGCACGTAGGTGTTGTCCGCGCGCTCCAACCTCGCTCCAACCTTTCGGTCAACATACGCGAAAGGCCTTGGGGCGATCATCGCCCCCGATACCAATCATGGCCAGGCAGATCACATGCGAGTGCGGCCAGATCGTCCGCGGCGAGACAGAGGATGAGGTCGTCGACCTCACCCTGGACCATCTCCGCAGCGACCATCCGCAACTCGCCGACCGGATCACGCGCGACGAGATCGTCGCGCTGATCGAGGTCGTCGAGTAGCACCCACCTCGCTGGCGCACGCCCGGTCGCGAACTCGAGGAGTACCCATGGCCCGTGAGCCCGACGAGCAGGGCGGCCCCGCGTCGTTCTACGCGTCACCCCAAGAGGCGTTTCGCGCCACGCCCGAGGAGCTCCTCTACCTCGCCTGCCTGCACGAGGGCACGGGGGTGGACAGGCCCGACTTCCTCGCCGTGGTGGATGCCGAGGACGGCCGGATCGTGCACGAGACGCCGATGCCAAACGTGGGCGACGAGCTGCACCACTTCGGCTGGAATCGCTGCAGCTCGGCGTGCCACGGGCCGGACCGCTCACATCTGATCGTGCCCGGCTTTCGCTCGTCGCGCATCCACGTCGTGAACGTCGCCGACGAGCCGCGGCGACCTCGCATCGAGAAGGTCATCGAGTCGCAGGAGCTGGTCGAGAAGACGGGCTACACGCGGCCGCACACCGTCCACTGCATGCCGGGCGACAACGTCGTGGTGAGCATGCTCGGCGATCGCGGCGGCGGCGGCGCCGGCGGCTTCGCGGTCCTCGACGCGCGCACGTTCGAGGTCAAGGGCCGTTGGGAGAACGGCGACGAGACGCCGCCCTTCAACTACGACTTCTGGTACCAGCCGCGCAAGAACGCGCTCGTCTCCTCCGAGTTCGGAGAGCCGAACGCCTACGAGAAGGGCTTCGACCCCGCCGACGTCGAAGCCGGCCGCTACGGCCACCGCATCCACTTCTGGAACCTCGAGACTCGCACACGCGAGCAGACCGTGGATCTCGGCCAGAACGGCCGCCTGCCGTTCGAAGTGCGCTGGCTCCACGACCCCGACTCCGAGGAGGGCTTCGTGGGAGCGGCGCTCTCGACCGTGATGTGGTACTTCCACCGCGCAAACGGCGCCTGGGCGGCCGACCCGCTGATCGAGGTGGAAAGCGTCCCCCTCGAGGGCTGGCGCTTCCCCGTGCCCGGAGTGATGAGCGACCTCGTCCTCTCCATGGACGACCGCTTCCTTTACTTCGCCAACTGGCTGCACGGCGACCTGCGCCAGTACGACGTCTCCGACCCGGCAAAGCCGAAGCTGACCGGGCAGCTCTGGCTGGGCGGGCTATTGGGCAAGAAGACCGACGCCGACCGCGAGCTGCACGGCGGGCCGCAGATGCTGCAGCTCTCCCTCGACGGGCGCCGCCTGTACGTCACCAACTCGCTCCTATCGACCTGGGACAACAGTTCTACCCCGGGCTGCGCTCGTGGCTGCTGCGGGTGAACTGCGACCCGAAGGGAGGCATGGAGGTCGACCGCGACTTCTTCGTCGACTTCTCGAACCGGCCGGACGGCCCCGCCCGCGCACACGAGGTGCGCCTGCAGGGCGGCGACTGCACCACGGAGATCTTCCAGTGATGAGCCTCCCCCTCGCGCACGTCGCCGGCCTGCCCATCGAAGAGATGCTCGGCCCGCTCACCCCTGCGCTGGCCATCGTCGCCGGCGCCGTCGCCACCACCCTTCGCTCGCGCTGGCGCAGGCTGCGCTCCGCGTTCAGCGTGCACCGGTCTCGCGCGGCGGCCCGCTTCGGCGTCAAGGACTGACGCCACGCAGCCAAGCTGGACGACGGGAGAACTCACCATGCCAAGCACCACGTCGCTGGCGCGGCGCCTGACCCGCGCGACCGTTGCCGTGGCCCTGCTGCGCTCGCGCCGGCCTCTGCGGTCGGCGCGCCGGCAGATCTCGACCCCGGGTTCGGTCAGAACGGGAGACTGGCAGCGACATCGCGCGGGCGCCGGCGCCGCAGCCCGACGGCGAGATCCTCGTCGCCGGCGAGGTCGCCACTGGAATGGGGCGCCCGCGACGGCGTGGTCTACCGCCTGACCGCGAGCCGATCGGCTCATGGCTTCGCACCCATTACTGCTCCCAGCGGAGGGAGCACACTCAGATGCCGCCGCGACAGCAAGCGGAGAGGGGTTCCGGGTCGGAGAGGGGCCCGGCAGGGCGAGGAAGGGGCCCGCCTCGAGGCGGGCCCCTCGCAAGCGATCGTCAGAGCTCGATGATGACCGACTTCGTCTCGGTGTAGGACTCGAGGACCTCGGGGCCCATCTCGCGGCCCCAGCCCGACTCCTTGTAGCCCCCGAACGGCATCTCGGCGGGGAAGATGTTGAAGCAGTTCACGTACACCGTCCCGGCCTTGAGCAGCTTCGAGAGCTTGTGGACCTTGGAGACGTCCTTGCTCCAGATCCCGGCGCCGAGCCCGTAGGGCGAGTCGTTGGCCTCCCGTGCCAGCGCCTCGAGGTCGTCGAACGGCGCTGCGGCGATCACGGGGCCGAAGATCTCCTCGCGCCAGATCGACATCTCGGGCTTGGTGTCGACGAACACGGTCGGCTCGACGAAGTAGCCGGCCCGGTCCATCGCCTCGCCGCCGGCCACGGCCCGCGCGCCCTCGGCCGCACCCCGGCCCAGGTAGCTCGTCACCCGCTCGAACTGCTCCCGGGAGACGAGCGGGCCCATGTCGGTGTCCTCGGCCATGCCCGGGCCGACCTTGAGGCTCTTGGCGTGGTCGGCGACGCCGGATACGACGTCGTCGAAGATGCTCTTCTCGGCGAACAGCCTCGTGCCGGCGATGCAGCACTGGCCGTGGTTGAAGAACGTCGCCATCGCCGCGCCGGGGATCGCCGTCTCCATGTCGGCGTCCGGAAAGACGATGTTCGGCGACTTGCCGCCAAGCTCCAGCGACACCCTCTTCAGGTTGCCGGTGGCCGCGTGGGCGATCGTCTTCCCAATCTCGGTCGACCCCGTGAACGCGACCTTGTCAACGTTCGGGTGCGCGGCGAGCGCCGCGCCTGCGGTCTCGCCGTAGCCGGGGACGATGTTGACGACGCCCGGCGGGATGCCGGCCTCGAGGATCAGCTCACCGAGCCTGAGCGCCGACAGCGGCGTCTGCTCGGCGGGCTTCAGCACGACCGTGTTGCCGCACGACAGCGCTGGGCCGAGCTTCCACGCCGCCATCAAGAGCGGGAAGTTCCAGGGAATGATCTGCCCAACGACCCCGACCGGCTCGCGGCGGGTGTAGGCGTGCCACTCGCTCCCCGGCTTGTAGGGGACGTGCGGTTCGTTCGTGCGTCCATCGAGCTTCGTCGCCCAGCCGGACATGTACCAGAACAGGTCGGCGGACAGTGGAACGTCGGCGGCCTTGGCGATCGCGAACGGCTTGCCGTTGTCCAGCGTCTCGAGCGCCGCGAGCTCGTCGGCGTGCTCCATGATCAGGTCCCCGACCCGATGCACGAGCCGCCCTCGTTCGGATGGGGTGAGCTTCCCCCACGGGCCGTCGTCGAACGCCTCCCGAGCCGCCCTCACCGCCCGGTCGATGTCCTCCGCGTCGCCCTCGGCGATCCGGGCGAGCACCTCGCCGGTCGACGGGTCGTAGGTCTCGAACGTCTTCCCCGAGGCAGCCGGCGCCCACTTGCCTCCGATCAGCAGCGGGCGCTCGGTGGCGGTGAAGTCGCGGACCAGAGGGTCTACCTCCAAGGTTGCCATGGCAACTCTCCTTCCTCCCGACGGGTCACGTCGGGATGCGACGGCCCTCACGCGGACCGACCGCCGAGGGCCATGTCCTTCATCACTCACCCGATCTATTACCGGTTTCGAGCGGGGGAAACGCGATTTCGCGAACAGCGTCCTTCGTGCTCGCGTGGGTGGACCCGAGCACCAGCCGATCGACGCGCTCCGGAGAGCCGATCGCGAGTTCCTGGGCGATCATTCCGCCCATCGAGACGCCGCGCCGGGTCCTCGGCGTCGACGAGCGCGCCGACCGCCTCGGCGAGGTCCTGCAGGCGCTCGGCGAGCACGGCGACGAGCGGCTCGTCCTTGGTGGTCGAGCCCCTCACCGCACGGGACCCATGCCCGCCAACCGATCCCTCCGGGCTATCGTCCGTCCATGGCCCGCCCGACGCGCTACGTCGCGCTCCTGCGCGGCGTCAACCTCGGCCCGACCAACCGCGTGAGCATGGCGGAGCTGCGCGAGGCGCTCACCGCGCGCGGCCTCGAGGACGTGAGGACCCACCTGCAGAGCGGCAACGTCGTCCTCACGAGCGCCGAGCGCCCGGCGGAGGTCGTCGAGGCCGTCGAGGCCTGCCTCGCGCGCGACCTCGGCGTCGAGGCGAAGGTCGTCGTGCGCACCGCCGAGGAGCTCGCGGCCGCCATCGACGCCGACCCGCTCGCCGACGTCGCCGACGACCCCGCCAAGCACTTCATGGTCTTCCTGTCGGCGGCCCCGCCGCAGGCGGAGGTCCGGCGGCTGCTCGAGCTCGACGTCGAGCCCGAGCGCCTGGCATTCGGGCGCCGCGAGGCCTACCTCTGGTGCCCGAGCGGCCTGCGGGCGTCGAAGCTCGGGCGCCTGAAGCTCGACGAGCGCCTCGGCGTGACGGCGACGATGCGCAACGCCCGGACCGTCGGCAGGCTCCTCGAGCTCGCGAGCTGATGCCTGGGTAGGCTCTGCGGCCGTGCGCCTGCGGCCGCTCGACACGTTCGCGTTCGGGTTCTCGTGGATCGTCGACGAGCCGCTGCGGCGCGCCTCGCACGCGCTCGTCGACGACGCGCGCGTCTGGCTCGTCGACCCCGTCGACGTCGCCGATGCGATCGAGCGCGCGCAGGGCCTCGGCGCGGTGGCCGGCGTCGTGCAGCTGCTGGACCGCCACAACCGTGACTGCGCGCAGCTCGCGCGCCGGCTCGACGTGCCGCACGCGCGGGTGCCCGACGCGCTGCCCGACACGCCGTTCGAGGTGCTGTCGGTCGTGCACCTCCCGCGCTGGCGCGAGTCAGCGCTCTGGTGGCCGGGCCGGCGAGCGCTCGTCGTCGCCGAGGCCGTCGGCACGGCGCCGCTCTTCACCGCCGGGCGCGCGCCCGCGGGCATCCACCCGCTCCTGCGCCTGCGCCCGCCCGGTCGCCTGCGCGGGATCCCGCCCGAGCATCTGCTGGTGGGCCACGGCGAGGGCGTGCACGGCGCGGCCGCGGCGCCCGCGCTGGAGCAGGCCTACGCGCGTTCGCGGCGCGACCTGCCGCGCGTGCTCGCGGCGTTGCCGTCGGCCATGCGCGGCTGACGCGGGCGCAACTCGCCCCGGGGTCGAGGGTTCGGAACGGTCAGATCATCCGTTTCCGAGGAGGAGGCTTCATGAGCAGTCCCCTGCGCCACGTGCGCCTGACCCTGTGCCTGGCCGCCGTCGCGGCGCTCGCGCCCGGCGCCGCGGTCGCGCAGGCCGCCCCGGTGAGGGTCACCGGCGAGCAGACGACCGTCACGCTCTCGGGCGCCGCCAAGCAGGCCCTCACGGCGGCCGGTATCACGTACGCTCCGCTCGCTCCCGCGACGGCATCGCCCGCCGACCTGACGTTCCCGATCAGCGGTGGCCGCGTCGACGCGACGACGCTGCGCGGCGTCGTCCGCCATCGCGGCGGGTTCTCGCTGACCAAGGGCGAGAAGACGGTGCGCCTGCGCCGCCCCGTCGCCCGCGTCACGGGCGCCGGCGGGTTCCTCAGCGTCCGCGTCAAGCACCGCTCGTGCCACCTGAGCAAGGTCGTGCGCTGGGTGCCCAACCACGACCACGGCAATGGCCACGCGGCGCGCAAGGTCGTGCGCTACGTGCGCCACCACTGCCGCGGCCACCACGGTCCACGCATCCGCGCGTTCACGCTGAGCGCGATCCAGCGCTCCGCCCAGGGCGGCAACGTCGTCGTGACGGCGAACCTCGCGCTCACGCAGCGCGCGGTCATCCTGCTCAACAAGGCGTTCGGCACGTCGTTCGTCGCCGGCGCCGCGGCGGGCACCGCCACCGCGACGCTCACCGTCGCGCCGTAGCACCGGCGGCGGCGCTCACCTCGCCCCCGGGGGGCGGGCGAGGTGGGCCACGCCGGGGCCACGGAACGTCGCAGGCGACGGCGGTGACCGTGAGCCGACGGCTCGCGATGCTCGTGGCGGCTTCGCCGGCCGAGGCGGCCTTCGGCGCTTGACCGGCGGCGCGCTCGGGCACCAGCGCTCGTATGGTCGCGTTGCTCGAGGCATGCCTGAACGGCGGTCGCACCGACGCCGAGCACCCGGCGATCCCGCGGATGCCCGGCGAGGTGGCCGCCGACGCCCGCGCTTGCGTCGAGGCCGGCGCGCGGGTCCTGCACGCCCACGCGGCCGCGATGGAGGCGCTGCTCGCCGACGCCGCGATCTCGCTCGAGCAGGTCCACCACGGCGACCAGATGGCCACCTGGGCGGTCATGCGGCACGCGCTGGCCCGCGGACCACGGCTCCCGGGCCGGCCTGGAGGACGCGACCGTGCTGCCGGACGGACGGCAGGCCGAGGGCAACGCCGAGCTCGTGCGGATCGCGGCGACGATGCTCTGACGCGCGGGCCTCAGGGCGCGGCTTGCGCCGGGCGCGCGGCCGGCGTCCGCGTCAGGACCAGCACGCTGACCAAGGAGCCGGCGAGCGCGAAGCCGGCGCCGATGAGGAACGCGCGGTGGAAGCCCTGGGTGAGCGCCTCGGCACGCGACGTGCCGGCCGCCACGGCGGCGGTGTGCTTCGTGGCCACCGCCGCCAGCAGAGCGAGCCCGACCGAGCCACCCATCTGGCGCGAGGTGTTCACGAGGCCGGACGCCAGGCCGGACTCCTCGCCGCGGACCCCGGCGGTCGCGGCGATCGTGACCGGCACGAAGGAGAAGCCGATGCCGGCGGCGGTGAGCAGCGCGGGCGCCAGCACGTCGGCGGCCCAGTGCCCGTCGGCCGGGAGGCGCGCGAAGAGCAGCATCCCGGCGCCGATCAGGGTCATGCCGCCGGCGAGTACGGGGCCGGCGCCGAGACGCCCGGTCAGCCGCGTCGCCGCCTGGGTGCACGCGGCGATCGTGATCGGCATCGGCAGCATCGCCAACCCGGCCTCGATCGGCGTGTAGCCGAGCACCCGCTGCAGATACAGGGTCACGAAGTACCACATCGCGAAGGCCGCGGCGCCGAGGCAGAAGACGACGACGTTCGCGCCCGAGAGCATCCGTGAGGCGAAGAGCCGCAGCGGCATGAGCGGGCGCGTGGCCAGGCGGCCCTCGACCAGCACGAACACGCCCAGGAGCACCACGCCCAGCAGCAGGGTCAGCAGCGTCCGGGCCGAGCCCCAGCCGTGTTGCTCTGTGCCCACGATGCCGTAGGTCAGGACCACGAGGCCGGCGGTCGCGGTCAGCGCGCCGGTCAGGTCGAAGGCGCGCGTGGCGCCGGCGTCGCGCGGTCCGGCGCGCAGCACGCGCAGCCCGGCGAGGGCTCCGGCGAGGCCGATCGGCAGATTGATGAAGAAGATCCAGCGCCACGACAGCACCTCGGTGAGGAGGCCGCCGAGCAGGGCCCCCGACGCCCCACCGATCGCGCCCATCGCCGCCCAGAGCCCGAGCGCGCGGTTGCGCTCGCCGCCCTCGCGAAAGGTCGTCGTGAGGATCGACAGCGACGCCGGGGCGACGACGGCGCCGCCCAGTCCCTGCGCCGCGCGGGCCGCCACGAGCGCGGTCTCGCCCTGCGCCAGCCCGCCGGCCAGCGACGCCAGCGCGAAGAGCGCCAGGCCGCCGGCGAAGACCTCGCGGCGACCGAGCAGGTCGGCGGCGCGGCCGCCCAGCAGCAGGAAGCCGGCGAACGTCAGCGTGTACGCGTTGACCACCCACGACAGGGTCGCCGCGGTGAAGCCGAGCTCGTCGCCGATCGACGGCAACGCGACGTTCACGATCGAGACGTCGAGCACGATCATGAACTGCGCCACGCAGCAGAGGACGAGCGTGAGGGTGCGGCGGCGGGCGTCGGTCACCGTACCCAGGGTTAGCAGAGGGACGTCAACCGCGGGCGCCGGCGCGTCGCCACGACCGTGCGCGTGCGCGTCCGGCGCGGCCGAGCGGCCGCGCCCGGCCGCCGAGCGCGGCCGCTCATCGCCGCGAAGCCACCGCCGGCGGGCCAGGAGCGCTCGCCCGCGGCCGGTCCTTGACGCGCGGGTTGCCGCGCAGCTTGAGTCCCCGCCGCTGAAGCGTGCGCCCGGCCGGCGGCGGCCGACACCGGCTGCCCGGGGAGGAGCGGCGCTCGTGTCCGGCGCGCACGGGTCGACCGCGGCCCGGGCGCGCCGGCGGCAGCGAGCGCCCGGCGCTGAGCGCGCGGCCGTCGTGCGCGCGGCCGCGCCGCGATCTCGAGGGCCCCGGGCTTGGCGCACCCAGTCGGCGAAGCGCACGGCGTCGATGCTCGCCGGAACCGAGCGGCCGACGTCGCCGAGGGGTTCGGGGAGGTAGTGGCTCACGGTCGTGGGCTTGGCGATGTCGCTGGTCTCTTGGGTCGGTCGGCGTGCGGACATCCGGCACATGCCGGCGACCTCAGGCGGGCGGCGACGCCCCGGCGTCTTCGAACGTGCTCACCTCCGCGCAGCCGCGAGGATCGTGCTCGAGGCCACCAGAGCCGTGCCCGGACGGCGTACAGAGCTCCGCCAGCCGGCGCTCGAGCAAGCGCCGCTCGGCGTCGTCGTGGACCAGCGCCAGCGCACGGCGGTAGGCGTCGCGGGCCTCGGCGGTGCGACCGAGGCGGCGCAGCAGCTCGCCCCGCGTCGAGTGCAGGTAGCGGTAGTCCTCCAGCGCGAGGCGATCGACGATCTCGAGTCCAGCCTCTGGACCCCGCGCCTCGGCGACCGCGACCGCCCTGGTCAGCTCGACGACCGGCGAGTCGGTGAGGCGGGCGAGCTCGCCGTAGAGGGCGGCGATCTGGGGCAGGTCGCGCGGCTCGTCGGCATGCAGGGACGCGATCGCCGCCTGCAGAACATAGGCCCCGCGGCCGTGCAGCGCCAGGGCCCGGTCGAGCACCGCCCGCCCGGCGGCGATCTGCGCCGTGTCCCAGAGCGAGCGGTCCTGGTCGGCGAGCAGGACCAGGTCGCCGCCACGGAACCGCGCCTCGCGGCGGGCGTCGTGCAGCAGCATCATCGCGAGCAGACCGTGGACCTCGGGCTCGTCGGGCATCAGCTCGGCGAGCGCCCGTCCGAGCCGGAGCGCCTCGGCCGCCAGCTCGCGGCGGCCACCGTAGCCCTCGTTGAAGATCAGGTAGACGACCGCGAGCACGGCGGCGAGCCGATCGGGCAGCAGGTGGTCCGGGGGCACCCGAAACGGGATCCCGGCGGCCCGGATCTTGCGCTTCGCCCGTACGAGCCGCTGTGCCATCGTCGGCTCGCCGACCAGGAAGGCGCGGGCGATCTCGCCGGTGGTCAGGCCGCCGAGCGTCCGCAAGGTGAGAGCGACCTGCGCGTCGGTGGCGAGGGCCGGATGACAGCAGGTGAAGACCAGCTCGAGTCGCTCGTCGGAGAACGTCGTCTCGTCCACCTGATCCTCCGCTGCCTCGGGCACCTCGAGCAGGCGCGTCTTGACGGCCAGCGTGCGATCGCGGCGGAGGCGATCGATGGCTCGGTTGCGCGCCGTCGACACCAGCCACGCGGCCGGGTTGGCGGGAGTTCCGTCTCGCGGCCAGCGCTCAGCGGCGACCGCGAAGGCCTCCTGCGCGGCTTCCTCGGCGAGGTCGAAGTCGCCGAGGAAGCCGATCAGGGCAGCGAGGACGTAGCCCCACCGATCGCGGAAGGTCTGCTCGAGGATCGCTACCGCTCCACGATCGGGCGCACCTCGATCGCGCCGCCCATCCAGGCCGCCGGGATCCGTGACGCCAGCTCGATGGCAGCGTCGAGGTCGTCGGCCTCGAACAGCAGGTAGCCGCCGATCGCCTCCTTGATCTCGACGAACGGGCCGTCCGTGGTCAGCGTCCTGCCGTCCTGCACCCGCACGGTCGTCGCCGTCTCGGGGGGCTGGAGCTGGAGACCGGGACTGACGCCGGGCGTCTCGGTGAGCGCCTTGTACGCGCCGTAGACCGCGCCCTTCTCGTCCTCCGAGAGGCGCTCCCACTCGTCGGACCCCGGCGTCGGGGTGGCGCCCTGATGGATCAGCAGCATGTAGTTCATCGCATCCTCCGTGTCGGAATGGTCGTCCATAGACGAACGGGGACCGACGAAATCGACAGCTCCGCGCGAAGGATTTCACGGGACGCGGGGCGCCGACGCTCGCGAGCGCGGTCGGCGGCATGGGAAGGAACCCGTCGACCCGGCGTCATGGGGGAGGACGGCACAACCAGCTTCGGGGGGATGTCATGGATCGCAGCGCACGACCGGGGGATCGCGCGCTGCGCATCCTCTTCCTCGTCTCGGCCCACAACAGCCTCAGCCAGCGCGCCCAGATCGCGCTGACCGAACTCGGGCACGACATCACGGTGGCGGTCGTCGACTCCGGCGCGGCGATGGAGGCCGCGGTCCAGGGCCACCGGCCGGAGCTCATCGTGTGCCCGATGCTCAAGACGCTCATCCCCGAGTCGATCTGGGTCCGTCATCGCTGCCTGATCGTGCACCCCGGACCGCGCGGGGACCGCGGCCCGTCCTCGCTGGACTGGGCGATCGAGCTCGGAGCGGACGCGTGGGGGGTCACGGTCCTCGAGGCCGACGGCGACTACGACGCCGGCGCCGTGTGGGCCGAGCGCACGTTCGCGACCCGCGCGATCGGCAAGAGCAGCCTGTACCGCCACGAGGTCCGGCGCGCCGCGATCGAGGCGCTGGTCGAGGCGGTGACGAAGGTCGCCGCCGGTGCCGCGGCGCCCGGGGTCGCAGACCGCGCCGACCCGCGCGTGACCGGCCGCGCGCGGCCGCTGATGCGCCAGGAGATCCGCGCGATCGACTGGCGCTCGGATCCGACCGCGACGGTCCTGCGCAGGATCCGCGCGGGGGAGGGCCATCCAGGCCTGCTCGACACGATCGACGACGCGCCCTTCCACCTCTTCGGCGGCCATCCCGAGGGGACGCTGCGCGGCCGTCCGGGCGAGATCGTCGCCACCCGCGACGGCGCGATCTGCCGCGCGACCATCGACGGCGCGGTGTGGGTGACGCACCTCAAGCGCGCCGCGCCGGACGAGCCCTCGTTCAAGCTGCCGGCCACGCACGCGCTCGCGCTGGCCGGCCACGAGCTCGACGCACCCGAGGTCCCGGCGCCCCTGCACGCGCCCGCGCCCGCCCGCCCGACGTACCGCGAGATCGCCTACGCGGAGCACGCGGGCGTCGGCTACCTGCACTTCCGGTTCTACAACGGCGCGATGAGCACGGAGCAGTGCCGGCGCCTGCGCGAGGCCTACCTGTACGCGCGCTCGCGGCGCACGAATGTCATCGCGCTCATGGGCGGCAGCGACTTCTTTTCGAACGGCATCCACCTCAACGTCATCGAGGCCGCCGAGGACCCGGCGGCCGAGTCGTGGCGGAACCTGCACGCGATCAACGACGTCGTGCGCGCGGTCGTCGAGACCGACTCGCACCTCGTCCTCTCGGCGCTGGCGGGCGACGCGGCCGCGGGCGGCGTGCCCTTCGCCCTCGCCGCCGACCACGTCGTGGCGCGCGAGGACGTCGTCCTGAACCCCTACTACGAGCACATGGGCGGCCTGTTCGGGTCCGAGTACTGGACCTACCTGCTGCCGCGTCGAGTGGGGCACGCGACCGCGGCCCGGATCACCGGCGCGCCGTACACCCCGTTGGGCACGCGCGAGGCCGTGGGGCTCGGCCTGCTCGACGCGGCCTTCGGCGCGACCGCGGCCGCATTCGGCACGCGGGTCCGCCGACTGGCCGAGCGCTTCGCCGGTCATCCGGACCTCCCCGACTGGCTGGCGCGCAAGCGCGACCGGCGCGCGCGCGACGAGCAGCTCAAGCCGCTCCGCGCCTACCGCCTGCACGAGCTCGCGCGCTCGCACGAGTGCTTCTTCGGGCCCGACCGCAGCTACCACGAGGCGCGCATGCGCTTCGTCCACAAGCGTGGCGCCCCGCGCGTCGTGCGCGCGCCGGAGCGCCGGCTGGACCGTCCGGCGGCCTAGTAGCGGGCTCCGGACCGCGCGAGGCAGAGGGCGACCGCTGAGCGTCTCGGTGAAGCTCCCGGGGGGGGGCTCCGCCGGCGCTGCAGCGCGGACCGGTTAGGGTTCGCGCGCCATGAGCCTGTACGAGTGGCTCCTGTTCCTGCACCTGCTCGCCGCCTTCGCGCTGGTCGCAGGCGTCGCCGCCTACGGCGTGATCGTCTTCAGCGGCACCGTCGCCGCCAGGTGGGCACTCGCGTCGCCGGCGGTCGCGCTGTGGAACGTGGGCGGGCTGGGCGTGATCGTGTTCGGGATCTGGCTGGCCCTCGAGGTGGACGGCTACGAGATCTGGGACGGCTGGATCCTGGTCGCCATCGCCCTGTGGTTGATCGCGTCCGCGGTGGGCGGTCGCCTCGGCCGCGACGTGCGCGAGGGCACGACGCTCTCCGATGACGGCCGCGACCGCGTGCTCGTGGCCGTGATGATGCTCGCCACCGCAGCGCTGCTGCTCGACATGATCGTGAAGCCGGGCGCGTGACGCTGGCCGCGATTCGCCCCGGCGCGTGGGACCTGGCGCTGTTCGTGCACGTCGCGGGCGCGATGCTGATGGTGGCGGCGCTCGTCATCGTTCTCGCCGTCATGGGCGGCGCGCTGCGGCGGGGCGACGGCGCCGACGTGCTGACGCGGCTGGCGTTCCGCGGGCTGCTTCTCGGCGTCCTCCCGGCCTATGTCCTGATGCGCGCGGGCGCCGAGTGGATCGCCTCCAAGGAGAAGCTGGGCGACTCGAACGCCGAGTGGATCGGCATCGGCTACGGCACCGCGGACGGCGGGCTGCTGGTGGCGATCATCGCCACGATCGTGGCCTGGCGGGCGATGCGCCGCGGGGCCGCCGGGGCCGGTGGTCTCGGCCGCGCGGTCGTCGTGCTCTCGGGCCTGCTGCTCGTCGCCTACGCGGTCGCGATCTGGGCGATGGCGACCAAGCCCGCCTGATCGCGGGTCAGTCGGCGAGCGCGCCGGTCCGGACGTCCGCGGTCGTCCTCCGTCAGACGGGGACGCACGCGCAATGAGTCGTGCCGCCGTGCGCAGGTACGGTTCGGGAGTAGCGTCGTTCGAAGCCCAGGAGGTTCTTTCCGTGTCCATCGTCACGCCGCCCGCCGACGATCCTCGCTCGCTGCCGCCGACCGGCTCGGCGCGGATCGATCGGGGCCGTCTGGACGCGCTGGCGTCGCGTGTCACCGCGGTCGCGCCGCGCGAGCTGATGGACATCGAGAGGCCGTTCACGGGGGAGACGCTGGGGCGGGTGCCGCGCTGCGAGGAGGAGGATGTGCAGCGCGCGGTGCTCGAGGCGCGCGCCGCGCAGGCACGGTGGGCGAGCACGTCGCTTCAGGAGCGCTCGGCGATCGTCCTGCGCTTCCACGATCTGGTCCTTGCCCGCCGAGACGAGGTGCTCGACCTGATCCAGCTCGAGTCGGGCAAGGCGCGTCGTCACGCCTCCGAGGAGGTGCTGGACGTCGCGATCGTCTCGCGCTACTACGCCAACACCGCCGCACGCCACCTCGGCCCGCAGCGGCGCCGCGGCGCCCTGCCGCTGCTGACCGCGACCTGGGAGTACCGCCACCCGCTCGGCGTGGTGGCGATCATCGCGCCCTGGAACTACCCGCTCACGCTCGGCATCAGCGACGCGATTCCGGCGCTGGTCGCGGGCAACGGCGTGGTGATCAAGCCCGACGGCCACACGCCCTTCAGCGCGCTCTGGGCGATGGAGCTGCTCGAGGAGGCGGGGATGCCGCGCGGGCTGATCCAGGTCGTCACGGGCTCCGGGGCCAAGCTCGGTCCCCACGTGATCGACCGCGTCGACTACGTCATGTTCACGGGCAGCACGCACACGGGGCGGACGGTCGCGCGCCAGGCCGCCGACCGGCTCATCGCCTGCTCGATGGAGCTGGGGGGCAAGAACGCGATGATCGTGCTCGAGGACGCCGACATCGGCAAGGCGGTCGACGGCGCCGAGCGCGCGCTGTTCTCCAACGCGGGCCAGCTCTGCATCGCGATCGAGCGCTTGTACGTTCACGAGGCGATCGCTGACGAGTACGTCCGCCGGCTCGTCGAGCACACGCGCAGGATGCGGCTGGGCCCCGAGCTCGAGTACGGGCCGGACATGGGCTCGCTGATCTCCGCCGAGCACTTCGAGGTGGTGCGTGACCACGTCGAGGACGCCGTTGCGAAGGGCGCGCGTGTGCTCACCGGCGGCCGTCCCCGCCCCGACCTGGGCCCGCACTTCTACGAGCCGACGCTCTTGCAGGACGTCCGCGAGGACATGTCGCTGTTCGCCGACGAGACGTTCGGACCGGTCGTCGCGATCTCGACCTTCGCCAGCGCGGACGAGGTCGTCGCGCGCGCCAACCAGAGCGTCTACGGGCTGAACTTCAGCGTCTGGACGAGAGACTCCGCGCGCGGGCGCGAGCTCGCCACGCGGCTGCACGCGGGCACGGTGAACGTCAACGAGGGTTACGCGGCGACGTGGGCCTCCGTCGATGCGCCGATGGGCGGCTTCAAGCAGTCGGGCTTGGGCCGTCGCCACGGGCGCCACGGGATCCAGAAGTACACCGAGGAGCAGACGATCTCCGTTCAGCGGCTGCTTCCGCTCGCGCCGCCGCCGCCCATGAGCCAGACGCTCTGGGTGCGCCTGATGACGCAGGCGCTGCGCCTGCTGCGCCGGACACCCGGCGTGCGCTAGCGGCGACCGGATCCGGCATGCCGCAACATGCGCGAGCTGCTCGAGCGCCCCGACCGGCCTCAGCGCGGGATGTGCACCGGGCGGTGCTCGAACGACTCGATGCGCTCGCCGGCCGCCTGCAGCAGCTGGTGTGAGAGGTCCGAGAGGGCGCGGGCGGCGGCGAGCTCCTCGCCGATCACCGGCACGTTGGGGTCGTCGCTCCTGCGCTTCGCGCCGCCCGCGCCCTCGAAGCGCCGCCCCTGGAACTCGAGCACGGCGGCCGCGCGGGTGCGGTTCTGCTCCTCGGTGAAGCGGACTGCGATGTCCCAATCGTTCACGGCATTCATGGCGCACCCGGGTCCGGACGCGCAACGGCGGCAACCATGAGATCTTCTCCCCGTCGTGGACGTGTGGCTTCGACGCTAGAACACGCACCCTCCGCAGGCATCCGGGGTCTCTCCGGATCTGTGCCGAATGCGATCATCGCTGTGGAGCGCGGGGCGCGCCGGGCAGGCGCGGCCCGGGCGTGGGATGATCGCGGCCGTCGGTTGCGGGTGGTGGGATGACGACGACGTCGGTGCGGGGAGGCACGGCGGACGGGCCTGCGATCGGGCTGCTCGGCGACGTGATGCTCGGGCGCGGCGTCGGCTCGACGCTGCGGTTCCGCCAAGCCGGCGAGCTGTGGGACCCTGAGCTGCGGGCGCTCGCGGCGACGCTCGATGCGGTCGTGTGCAACCTGGAGTGCTGCATCTCGGCGCGCGGCGCGCCGACGTCGCTCATCGCCGGCAAGCCGTTCTTCTTCCGCGCCCCGCCGGTGGCGGTTGCCGCCCTGGAGACGATCGGCGTCCGCGCCGTCACGCTCGCCAACAACCACGCGCATGACTTTGGTAGCCATGCGCTGGCCGACACGGCGAGGTCGCTGGCCACCGCCGGCATCGCGGTCGCCGGCGCCGGACCGAACCGCCAGGCGGCACGGCGCGCGACGGTCTTCGACGCTGGGGGTCGGCGCGTGGGGTTGGTGGCCGCGACCGACCATCCGGTCGAGTACGCGGCGACGCCTTCGGGCTGGGGCGTCGCCTACGCCGACCTGCGCCACGGGCCGCCCCGGTGGTTGCTCGATGAGCTCGACCGAGCGCGGGAACGGTGCGACGTCGTCATCGTCTCCCCGCACTGGGGTCCGAACATGACGACCCATCCCGCCGGCTGGCAGCGCCGCGCGGCGACCGACCTCCAGGACGCCGGGGCCGACCTCGTCGCCGGCCACTCCGCGCACCTCTTCCACGGGCTGCAGTGGACCGCCTCGGGGCCGATCCTCTACGACCTCGGCGACGCCCTCGACGACTACCGGATCGACCCCGACCTGCGCAACGACCTCGGCGTCCTGGCGATCTGGCGGCCCGGCAGCGCGTCGACCCCGGTGGAGCTCGTCGGCCTGCGCCTCGAGTACGCGCGCACAGGGCTGGCGCTCGCCGCGGACGCCGACTGGATCGCGGCCCGACTGCGGCGCGCCTGCCGGGAGCTGGGCACGTGTGTCACGCGGATCGCCGAGCAGCGCTTTCGGGTCGAGCCCGCGTGAGACGATTCGCAGCGAGGAGACGTGATCTGTTCGGCCTGGAGCCGAGCGGCGCTTGCGGATCGGGGTGACCCGGCGTGCCGGCGCGGCCGCGAGCCGCCTGCAAGCCGTCCGCGCGGGGGGCCGCAGCACCTCGGGCGCGGTCGGCGATCAGAACTTCATGTGGCGCGTCTCGAACGCGAACCCGGCGATCACCGCGACGACCACGATCGCGATTCCGGCGACGACGCTGAGCGTCGCCCCGATCGCCAGCGCCACCGCCAGCGTGAGGGCGACCGCCAGCACGATACGGAGAGCACCGGCTTCCGACATCGATGAAGCTCGCATGCGGCCGACCGTACACGAGCGCGCCGAGCCGGACATCCGGGGAAACGCGCGCGCGGGGTCCGTGGGAACGTCCGAACCGAGATGTCTACGGGGTCACCATCGGGATCCAACGTGGCCGTCGATCACGGATCGAAGGCACTTGACTCTCGGGAATCCGAGTACGAGGCCCGCCGCAGGTGCAAACGGGACATCGGTGGTCACGCTGACGACGATGCCGATCGCCAACTCGGTGCGCTCCTCGGCTGGCTCTCGCGCCGGGACGGGGCGTAGGTCACGCGTGCTCCGCGGCGAGGCGTTCGATCTCGTAGTGCAGGGTCAGGAACCGCTGACCGGCCACGAAAAAGCTGTGGTCGGTCTTCAGCTCGCCGTCGGCGACGTAGACGAAGATCCGTTCCTGGAAATACAGCAGCTTGAGAACGGTCAGGGCGTCTCGCTCGCTGTCGACGGAGCTCAGGTAATGGCCGGGGAATGCGAGCTCGGTTCGCGACGTCAGCTCGAGGTCGTGCTCTCCGGCGTTGCAGGGCAGGAGGGTCGCGGTGAAGTTCGCGTTGGGAATCGGGAAGCCGACGCTCACGTAGCCGCGGTCCTCGTGCCTGAAGCTCGTGTAGATCCCCACGTAGATCGGCTTGCCCGAGTCCGCAAACGTGCGGATCCAGCCGCGGATGTCGATCTCCTCGTCGTCGTTCAGGGCGATCGTGTCGATCGTGCTGACCATCCCCCGCTGGGCCTCTTCGATGTTGGAGGGGATCGCCGCTTGGCCGAGCGGCTGGGCGACCAGGTGCTTGAAGAGCTCGTATCCGGGCTTCATCCAGCGCCGCCACTCGGGGATGATCGACAGCCGGAAGCGGCTGGTGTGCTCGTAGAACTCGCGGATCAGCGGGTGCACCCGCCCGGCGTCGAACGTCGGGCCCTCCAAGCTGGCCAGCGAGGCGAGGATTCCGACGTCGGGCGGGTTGCGGCGGAAGGTGCCACCGCGGAGCTTCGCGAGCTGCTCGACGTAGTCGGCGCCGACGTACCTCGAGCGCGCCTCGAAGGGCACGACGTAGCGCAGCTGCGACGCGGGCACCTCCTCGGCCATCACTCGGACCAGTGGCCGCTCGCGATAGGCAATCGCCGCGACCACGCGATAGACGATCGTTACCGTCGCCGCGATCAGCGCCGGTTCGAGGCTTCCGTCGAGCGCCTCAAACAGAACGCCCACGACCGCGCCGACCAGGAGACCGAGAGCCAGTTTCACCGGGCGCAGGCCGAGCAGACCGAGGAGCGCACCGCTGATGATCGCGGTGAGCAGGATCTCGTCGGGACCGTAGATCACGCCCAGCAACCAGCCGAACAGCGCCATCAGCAGGGCGCTGCTGAAGATGCGGTGCCAGAGCGGCTTCGGCTCGGCGGCGTTCCTGCTCATGCTGGTGACCGCCTCGGCGGGCGCGCACAGCGCGACACCAATCAGGGCGCCAGCGCCGGCCCCGACGCCGTCGACGGCATCGCCAAGCACGGCGCCGGAAGCAGCGCCTAGCGCCGCACCCCAGACCAGCGCATCGAGAAGTCGGCCGCCGCGGCTTCGTCTGCGTCGGTCCGGACTGCCCATGATCCCGGAGTATCACGGCGTCGCATCAGCTCCCCACCGAGACCCGGCATCGACGGGATCGTGCCGCGGCGCCCGGCCGCTGATCCCGTACGATCCGGCGCGATGGAGGGAAAGGACTTGGCGGTCGCTCTGGCGCGCGGAAGGATCGCCATCGGCGCTGCATCGATCCTGGCGCCTGAGTTCGTTGGCCGCACGATGACCGCCCGTGACGGATCCGACGGCGGGACGCGCCTCTTCGCCCGCATGGTCGGCGCCCGCGACCTCGGACTCGGGCTCGGGATGCTCATCGCCGTGAACCGCGGCGGGCCCGTGCGCGGCTGGCTCGAAGCGTCCGCCGTGGTGGACGGCATCGACGTGGCCGCATGCCTGCTCGCGCGCCACGACATCCGCAGAGGCGTGCTTCCGAGTGCCGTCGTCCTGGCGGCCGGCGGGGCGCTGCTCAGCGCCTGGCTGTCACGGCAGCTCGACCCGGCGCGGTCTCCACTGCGTCGCGGCCTCGGATAGCCTCACGGCGCAGATGAGCGCAACAGCCGGCCGCGAAGCGAGCCGCGGGCCGCGGCGGGGAGTCCCGTCGACCCGGGCGGGCGAGCGCGAGCTCGCGCTGCGGGACGCCCCGGCGGCGCGCCGCCGCGCGGGCTGCGTCCGGGTGGCGCGTGGATGATCAAGATCTCGGCGATCGTTCCGGTCTACAACCCCGGCGCGGACATCGACAGCTGCATCCGCACGCTGCTCGACCAGTCGCTTGCCGACGACGAATACGAGGTCATCTTCGTCGACGACGGCTCGACGGACGGCACCGGCGAGCGCCTCGACCGGCTGGCCGCCGCACATACGAACGTCCGCGTGCGGCACATCCGGAACTCCGGCTGGCCCGGGCGTCCGCGCAACGTCGGTATCGACGTGGCGCAAGGCGAGTTCGTGTTCTTTGTCGACAACGACGACTGGGTGGGGCGCGAAGCGCTCGAGCGACTCTTCAACCGAGCGATTGCGGACGACGCCGACGTGGTCGTCGGGAAGGTCGTCGGCCACCAGCGCACGATTCCCAACGGGATCTTCCGGTGCAACCGACGCAACGTCACGCTCGAGTGGCGACCGCTCGTCCGGCTGCTGACGCCGCACAAGCTGTTCCGCAAGGCCCTGCTCGACACGTACGGGATCCGGTACCCGGAGGGCCAGCGCCGGCTCGAGGATCACCTGTTCGTGATGCATGCGTACTTCCATGCCGATCGGATCTCGATCCTGGCCGACTACGCCTGCTACCACTGGGTCCACCGCGGCGACGCCTTCAACGCGTCGGCGGAGCGCTTCGACCCCGCGGCCTACTACGCCGGCGTCCGCCAGGTGCTCGACCTCATCGACGAGCACACCGAGCCGGGCGAGCTCCGCGACGGCCTGTACTCGCACTGGTACCGCGGAAAGCTGCTCGGGCGAGTCGGCGGCAACGCGCTCACGTCGCTGCACCGCGACTACACGCGCCGGCGCTACGAGGAGATCCGGCGGCTCGTGCTCGAGCGCTTTCCCACCCGGCTCGACGCCCTGCTGGCGTTCCACCTGCGCGTGCGAGCTTCGCTGCTGCGCGCCGGGGACTGGGACGGGCTCTGCGCACTAGCCGAGTGGGAGGCCGACCTCCGTGCGGATCTGCGCCTGCGGGAGGCCCGTCGCGACGGCGACGACCTCGTCCTCGCCCTGGACGCGACCGTCGTGGCGCCCGACGGACCGCTGCGCTTCGAACGCCGCGGCGAGCGCGTGCTGTGGAGGCCGCCGGCCTCCGTGCTGCTGCCGGATGACCGCGCGCGCGACGCGACGGACGACCTCAGCAAGGGCGATGTCTACACCGTCGTGCGGTCGACCGCGGACGGGAGCGACTTCGCGCTTCCCGTCCGCATCGAGCGGCGGCTGATCGCGGCGCCGACGGCGAACGATGGCGGCCTCCGCCCGCGCATCGACGTCGCGGCGAGGCTCTCGGCGGCCACCGGCGCGGCGGGACGGCCACTGCCGGCCGGCGACTGGGAGGCGCGCGCGACTCCCAGCGTCGTCGGCTTCAAGGCGACGGGGCGCGTGCGACGCCACCGCCGCGGGCCGTCCTATGCGCTCACGGTCACGTCGGGCGGCGAGCTCTGTGAACGCCGCGCCGCAGTGCGCGACCGGCTGGCCGGCGTCGCGGCCGAATGGGCGGATGCCAACCCCTGGTTCGCGCGCACCCCCGCCGTCCGCATGGCCCGACGTCTGCTGCCTCACGCGCGCCGCGCGCAACGGCGCGTGCGGCGAGCATTCGGACGCTGAGCAGGCGGACCGGCGGCCGGCACCCGACGGTGGCCCGAGGTCAGCAGCAGCTCGCCGGCGATCAGGCCGGCTTCGATCGTCTTGTCGAGGCCGTCGATCTCGGTGCCGGCGCGAAACCCCGACCGGAAGAGCCTTGGGTCGGTGGCCATTTCGGGAGGACCTCCGTCCCGCACAGGTCGATCGCACCCACATTGGCGGTATTACCAATAACCGGGCGAAATCGGCGATCTGCGTTAGTGGAAGCTTCGAGCAGCACCGAGGCCGCTCCTGCGTTGCCGGGAAGCGATGTCCAGACGCCGGACGCCGCCCTGCTACTGCCAGGCGAAAGGAGCCTCGGGCGGCGCGGCGGCGGAGTGCGACTCATGGCGACCGCCGGCCGGTGGTCTGTCGATCGCCGCGATCGGGTCGCTTGAGCTGATGCGGTTTGAGGGAGAGGATGCGGCTCTGGAGGCTGATTGGAGGGCTGCGGCGATGCCCAGAGTGCCTGTCAACGGGACCGAGCTGTATTACGAGATCCGGGGTGCAGGGCCGCCGGTGCTGTTGATCATGGGAGCGACGGGAGATGGCGGCCACTTCGACGCGCTGGCGGACGCGCTGGCCGACGAGTTCACGCTCGTCAGCTATGACCGGCGCGGCAACGGGCGCAGTCCGACTCCGGACGGCTGGGAGACGACCTCGCCGGAGGAGCAGGCCGATGATGCGGCGGGCCTGTTGGATGCGTTCGGGACCGGGCCTGCGGCGGTGTTCGGCACGAGCGGCGGCGGCGTCTATGCGCTGTGTCTGATGGTGCGTTATCCGGGCTCGGTGCGCGGTGCGATTCTGCACGAGCCGGGCTTGTATGCCCTCGTCGACGACTTCGACGCGGTTCGAGCCCCGTTGCGGGCAGTGGTTCAGAAGGCAATGGCGGCCGGTGGGCTGCCTGCTGCCGTGGAGCGCTTCTGGTGCTACGTGGCCGGCGACGACGGCTGGAGCCGGCTATCGCCGGCGCTTCGTGAGCGCTTGCGCGCCACCGCCGGCACGTTGTTCGAGGTCGAGCTCGGGACGTACGAGCTGTACCTCCCCAGCCAGCAGGCGCTGTCCGCGCTGTCCGCGCCCGTGCGCCTGCTCATCAGCGAAGACGGCCTGCCCTTCGCCCCCGAGATCACCGGTCGGCTCGGCCAGCGGCTGGGCGTGGATGACACCCGCATCCGCAAGCGCAGAAGCGAATCGCCTCCGGCCCGTCCGCATCATCGGCGCACGGCGCTCATATGGGCAAGGTTGCTCATCCGTCGCCCTTCCGAGCAACGACGAGCAGGTACTCGTAGTGGTACTCGGCTGCGCCGTCCGGGGCTCCCCGGTTCGAGCGCGTCGCGAACTCAAGGAAGTCGCGGTCGAGCGCCGCGAGCCGATCGGCTTGATCGGCGAGGCTTCGGTAGATCGCCACCACCGGTCCGAACGTCTGCCCGAAGAGCTCGCAGTAGTCGCGCGGGCTGTCGGCCCTCTCGATGTATTCGCCGCGGGTCATCTCAAGCGCGTCGAGTCGGTCGCCGAACAGGTCGCGAACGTGCTTCTCGCTGCCCCAAAGCGACGGCGGCAACGCTCCCGGCGGGGGAGGCGGGGCGTATGGCGCCAGGGCCCCAAAGAGTTCGGTGATCAGGCCCTCGGGCGTGAAAGCGAGGATCCCGATCGTGCCCCCGCGCGGGACCACCCGCAGCATCTCATCGGCCACAGCCTGATGGTTGGGGGCGAAGATCGCGCCGAACGAGGAGGTGACGACGTCGAACTCCCCATCGGCGAAAGAAAGCGCCTCGGCGTCGGCCTCGACCCACTCGAGGTCGACCCCGTGCGCCGCGGCCTCGCGGCGCCCAGCGTCGAAGTTCTCGGGCGTAAGGTCCGAGGCTACGACCTCGGCCCCGGCCTCAGCCGCGCGGATCGCGGTGTTCCCGGTGCCCGCGGCGACGTCGAGCACACGCTGACCAGGTGAGATCCCGCACGCCTCGACCAGAATTGGCCCGAGCTCCCAGACCGTCGCCTTCGCGAAGC
>CAWDMB010000012.1:0-241277 GCA_963803375.1 uncultured Actinomycetes bacterium
GCGGTGGTAGTCGCCGAGCGCCCAGGCTTGGCGAGCGGCGGCCTTTACCCGCCGGTCCGCATCCGCAGTCTTCTTCGTCACCGGATTGGCGGACACATCGATCCTCCTCCGTCCTGCGAGTCTCCTGATCGTCGCGAGCGCCGCCACCTCGGCCATGAGCCGGCCCGGTTCGGTTCGGTGCTCCATGCTCGCCACCGTAGTCCGGGCGCCCATGTACTGGCTTCGCCCGAAGCGGCGATTTCAGGTGCTCTTCCGATAGCCAGTTCTGGCTATCGCTGGGGGCTCTTCGAGCAATCCGAGGCGGGCGGCCAGGGCCGCCGCAGCGGTGCGCGAGGGCACGTCGAGCTTGCGGAGGAGATTCGTCACGTGGCGGTGGACCGTGTGCTCGCTGACCACCAACCGCTCAGCGATCTGGCGGTTCGTGAGTCCCTCCGTGACGAGGCGAAGCACCCCGCGTTCACGCGGCGTCAGCTCAGGAAGCGTCGAGGCTGCATCGGCGGAGCGGATCGCTCCGTAAAGCAGCTGCTGCGCCCGCTCGGCCTCGTGCTCGGCCCCGAGCTTGCGGAGTTGTTTCACGGCAGCTTCGCCCTCGCGCTCGGCGTCAGCTGCGCGACCCAGCGCGAGGAGGGTGGTGGCGAGCTCGATCCGCGACTGGGCTGCCTCGAATGGCCCACCGCCGCGCTCGAAGCGATCGATTGCGTCCTCGAGCGTCCGGCGAGCCCGGTCGTGGTCGCCGCTCGCCGCCGCGAGCAGCCCCTCGGCGAGCTCGACGGATCCCCGGAGAGGCTGCGTGCACACGACACGCTCGAGCTCGCGCAGGGCGTCAAGCGCCGAGCCGGCCTCCTCCAGCTCGCCGCGCGCCGTGCGCGCTCGAAGCAAGAGCTCCAGCCCGGGGGCCCGGTCGAGCTTGCGATCCGCCGACACTTGCCGCAGGAATCGCTCCGCCAGCTCGACCGTTCGAGCGGTTTCGCCGCGATCGAGGGCGAGGCGAGCGCGACAGAGCTGCGCCGCCTGGGCAGGCCCCGCCTGGTCGAGCAGGCGTGCCGCCTCCTCGACCCTGCCCTGCCGCCGCCTTAGTTCGGCCAGGCCAATGAGAGGTCCGCCGACCATCGCCGGGCGGGAGCGAGAGAAGTCCTCGATCGACGCCTCCAGCACCGCCTCCGCGTCCTGCCACCGGCCACGCCAGAGGTGCACCGCGCCGTACTCGGCCCGGCAGAAGGCGAGCATGTAGCGGCTCCCGTAGCGCTCGGCGAATTCGGCGATCCGATCGCACCACTCGAACGCCCGCTCGTAGTCGCGCACCGAGGCGCAGGCGCCGACCAAGAAACAGCACGCCCAAGCGCCCGAGATCGGAACCTCAGCCTCGCCTTGGAGGGCAGCCGCCGTGGCCTCGTCGAGGCAGCGCATGCCCTCCTCGACCTGGGCTTGCGCGACCAGTGCGGCACCCTCGAGGGCGAGGCCGAGCATCTCTTGGTCGGGTACGGCGAACCGCCTCCCGAGCTCTGCCGAGCGGCGCCCGAGCTTCGCCGCCTTCGCGCTTTGACCAGCCGCGTGGGCCATATAGCCGTCGAAGAAGGCGAGCCACCCGTGCTCGGGGCCGCCTTCGAGCGGGTCGAGGAGGCGATGAGCGCGAGCCAGCCACCCGTTTGCCACGGGTACGGCGCCGTGGAAGTCGAGCTCATCGCAGGCGAGCCAGGTGGCCATGCGGGCGGCGCCGGCGACGTCCTCCGCGTCTTTGTAGAGGCGGTAGGAACGCTCGCGCGCTGCGAATACCGCCGCCGGGTCATCGAGCCACCACGCCGCCCAGCTAAGACCTTCGAATGCCTCGGGCGTCGCCTCGACGGCCAGCGCCTCTTCGAAGTGCGCCCGCGCTGCCTCCCACCGCCCCTCCTGGAGCTGCATCCAGCCAATGTCGAGCGGCGGGGGAGCTGGCCTACTCGATGCCTTTGCCACGGCAGCGCATTCTCACACGTGCCTGTCGCGCTCCCGCATTTTCCGCCGAGCGGGCATCTCGCGACCGTCGTTGAGACCAACGCCTTGGACGACCTGCACGCTGTCCACACGCAGTCAGCTGGCGCCCGCTTCGGCGGGCGAATGCGGGAGTTGGGTCTCGCTCTCGCTCGTGAGCACCAGCGATCGTCTCGGCGCACGCTCGCGACGCTCCCGCTCACAACAGCGCGCTCGAGGCTCCCATAGATCCTTGGCCCAGCGGTGGCTGCCCTCGCCCTCGTCCGTCGCAAGGACATCACGCAACTGGAGCGTGTGGTGCCCCTGGCGGCTCGCCGGGGTGGAGGCGAGCGGGGACCCGGCGGTCACTCGAAGGCGAGCAGGTGCGTGGGGTGCTCGCGAAATCCGGCTCGGCTGCGGTCGTACAGTCGAGTCGTGTCGGCCGAGGAGTGGCGGGCGGCGTCCTGGGTCTCGGGGAGGGGGACGCCACGGTCCAGGAGCATCGTGACGAAGGTGTGGCGCAAGCGATGCGGATACAGCCGGTCGACCTGGTCGGGGTCTGCGCCCAGCAGACCCGCGTGCCTCGCGAGCTGGGTGAGCAGACGGGCGATGGCCTGGCGGTTGAAGGGCTGCCACGCGGCGCTCGCGCCGTGACGGGTGCGTCGACCATCCTGGCGGCGAAACAGCGGCCCCGAGGTCCGGGCGCCGATGGCGGTGAGCAGCGCGCGCTCGGTGCGCTCGTTGAGCGCGACGGCGACCTCTTTGGCGCCCTTGCCGCGAACGATCAGCGAGTGCCCGCCGCCGGGCTCGCGACGCAGATCCTCGACATCGGCGCGGCAGACCTCAGAAACGCGCAGGCCGTTGAGCACGAGCAGGCACACGATCGCTTCCTCTTGGGCGCCGCGCTCGGTGGCGGTCGCGAGCAGAGCCTGGACGTGGGTATCGGTGATCGCGCGCCCGCGCGGTTCACGACGTACCGTCGGGCTCTTCACGCCCGCCGCCGGCGAGGCCGTCAGCACGCGTTGGTCGGCCAGGTAGCTGTAGAAGGCGCGGACCGCCGACAGGCGCCGCGCGACGGTTGCCGGTGCGTAGCGTTCGCGACCGTTGGAGACCGGCGCGCCGTCGGGGCCGACGAGCTCGGAGAGCCAGTTGCGGTAGCGGTCCACGTCGGGCCGGGCGACCTCGAGCGGATGCGTGCCGCGCGCGCTCAGCCAGCGAAGAAACGTCGCGAGGTCCAGCGCGTAGCTCTCGCGCGTCCGTGGCGCGCGCTGCGACGCCAGAAAGTCGTCGACGAGGCGCGCGACCTCAGCGTCCGGGGCAAGGGCGATCGGGTCGGAGGCCACGAACCTTCCGTTCTCGATCTCCTGCCCGATTCCTTCCCGAATGTGCATTCGGGCCAATAGAGGGACAGATCTCGGCGGTGGCGTCGGGCTGTGGCAGGCTCCCTGCTGGAGCGCTACCTCGCGCACGCTTGCGGGCCCAAGCCATCGGCCGGCCAGAAGGGACCGCGGGTTCGGATGAGGTCCATCGGCGCTACGTCGGGCGACGGCGTCGACGGCCGGCGCTCGTCGAGCAGATAGCCGCCGCCCACGCGGAGGTCGACAAGGGGCTGCCGGGAAAGGTGTTGCACAATGTCAGCAGTTTTCGGGGCAAACTGTTGCAACCTCCGTGCCTCGGACTCCCACAGTTCGTCGGCTGGGTTATGGAATGTCGCGTCGACCCCTCAGAGGAGCGGAGGCCTGATGGCGCCGGCCCCGGGCGGCGGTGGCGGTAAGGTGCGAGCACGTCGCCGCGCTTGCCATCCTCGCTCGACCGGTACTGACCAGGCGCCGCTGCAAGAGGCGATGTGAGAGCCAGTTGCGCGTCTCGGCCCGCGCCCTACCGGACGTGGGAAGGGACGGCGCGCGGTCAGCGTCCCAGGTGGGCGCACCCAACCCAGGAGGTACTCCATGCGCAGGATCCTGCTCGCGACAGTGGCCGCCGTGGTCGCCGTCGGCCTGATCGCCGGCTCGGCCGGCGCCGCCAAGCACCCGCCGAAGGCGAAGGCACGCGCTGCCGCAGCCGCGAAGACGACCAACCTGCGGCTGACGCCGTCCACACCGCAGCTCGCCAGGTGCATGCCCCACGCCCGCGTCAGGGTGACGCTGAAGTCCACGACCGACCAGGTCGGCTTCGACCGGTTCAAGGTCCGCGCCCGTGGTTTGCCGCGGAACACCGACTTCACGGTCTTCCTGCTCCAGACCGCCGGGGCGCCGTTCGGCGCCGCCGAGTACATCGGCGACATCACGTCGAACAAGCGCGGCAACGCCAGCAACGAGTTCCGGCTCATCGTCGACGAGGCGTTCTCGAGCACGATCGTCAACGGCCAGCGCGTCCGTGTCGACCTCAACCGGGTCGGCATGTGGTTCGCCGACCCCGCCGACGATGACTTCTGCCGCGCGACGCCCGGCACCAACATGGTGACCCCGTTTGACGGCGACAACGAAGCCGGCGTGCAGGCCTTCAACTCGGCCAACGCGCGCGCGCTGCCCGCCCCCTAATGCGGTAGTGCCAGGCGGCTTCGACCAGCAGTCGGCGGGCGTGGCGTGAGCCGGTTTTGGTGATCGCACCTTGGCGGCGCGTCTCGCCGGAGCTGTTCTCGGAGGGCACCAGCCCGAGGTAGCTCATCAGCCGGCCGGCGCGCTCGAAGCGCTCGAAGTCGCCGACCTCGGCGCACAGCCCGACCGCCGAGAGCGTGTCGATCCCGCGCAGGCAGCGCAGCCTGGCGACGGTATCGGCCCACGGCGAGTCGGGGACGAGCTCGGCGATGCTGACCTCCAGCGCGTCACGGCGCAGCACGAGCGCGTCGATCGCGCCGAGGTAGTCAAGCAGCGTGGCCTGCGCCCCTTGCTCGCCGAGGTCGACCCTGGTCAGCCACGCGCGGTGCCGCGCGCTCCACGCGCCGGCGCTGTCCTCGTAGCGGATGTCATGGCGCAGCAGCAGCTTGCTCAACCGCTGGCGGGCGCGCATCAGATCGCCGCGCAGGTCCTCGCGCGCCCGAACCAGGTCGCGCAGCGCCTCCTCCTGGGTGCTGGGGACCCTGACCGGGTGCAGGCCGTCGATCATCAACAGCCGCAGCACGCGCTCAGCGTCGCGCTGGTCGGTCTTGACGCGATCCTGCGCCGGGCGCTCGATCTTGCCCGGCGCCGCCACGATGCAGCCGATCCCCGCGCCATGCAGCGCGCGCGCCAACCCGTACCCCGTCGGCCCCGCCTCGTACGCCACGCGCGTCGGTCCCAGCAGCGAGGCGCAGAACTCCACCACCTCGCTGGTCGTGCCCGGCAGCCGCCGTGTGCGCAGCTCGCCCGTCGACGCGTCGACGGTCACCGCGAGCACGCTGCGCGCATGAACATCCAGACCAGCCCAGCTGCGAACCTGTGCCATGGTCGGTACCTCCTATGCGGTTGTGGCCCCGCCGCGCGAGGACCAGTCGCGCGGCGCGAACATCCCCCGATCGCCGTCGGAGGGACCGGCCATGCCTACCAGCACCGGACGTCAACCTCTAACGGGCACCGTCCCGCGGCGGCGCTTGGGGCCCGGCCTCAAGCGCCGCCGCCGGCCGCTGGGCGCGGTTGTCGGTCTGGTCGACAGCGCCGTCGGTCATGCGCTTGCGCTCACGCGTCGACCCGGGGGTCGCTTGGTACTGTTTAGCCGCCGATGCTTGCGCCAGCCGCTCCGTGAGCGCGATCCTGGAGAGGTTGGTGTTGGCCCCGCGGGATGGTCGGCATCATCGAGGCGTCGGCGACGAAGAGCTCTCGAGCCCGTAGACGCGGCCGTCGCCGTCCACGACGCGACCGATCGCGCATGTCGCGACGGGGTGAAGGAAGCCCCGTGCCGCCTCGCGCACGTGCGTGACCGCGTCGACCTCGGGACCCGGGCGCGCTCGCGGCCGCCGCCGGCGGGGCCCGGACCGCGTTCACGACCGCATTACGGGCCGGTCACCGTCACTTGACACGCCGTCGCGCGTGGTGCGGCTCAATAGCGGTGATGGAGATGCCGCTGATCGCGCACCGTTGCGGGCGCGCCTATGGCCCGGACTCCTCGCGGCAGGCGCTGTGGGGGGCGCTTGCAGGGGGCACACTCCACGGCGTCGAGGCTGACGTGTGCCTCACGCGCGACGGCGCGCTCGCGTGCCTGCACGACGCCTGCCTGCCGCTCGGGACCACGCTCACGGGGTGGGCGCACGAGCGGTCGGCCGCCGACGTGCTCGCGGCGCGGCTGCTCGACCGCGAGGGGCAAACGACCGTTGAGCGGCCGCTGCTCGTCGATGAGCTGCTCGAGCTCGTCCGGCCCGGGCTCACGGTGCAGCTCGACATCAAGGCGCACGCTGATGCGGCGCTGGCGCGGCGCACGGTCGACGCGCTCGCGGCCGTCCTGGCGCGGCGTCGTGACGCCGGCCGGGTCGAGGTCTCCAGCTTCCACGCCGCCGCGGTCGAGCAGGCGGTCGCGCACGGGTTGGCCGGCCGGCTCGTCATTTGGGTCGACTCGGGCGTCAGGGACCGTGGGTCCGGCCGGCCACGCCGCGATCATTGTGACGTGGCCCACAACCCGAGTGGGTCAAGGGACGCGGACGCGCGGGCGTCGCGCTGGGACGGTGCTGTCTCCAAGCGAGAGCGCGGCGAGGGACGGAAGGAGCGTAGGACGATGACGCCGAGAAGACAGGACTGGGCAGCGCGCGCGCGAGACGAGCTCGCTCGTGCATGCCTCTCGCGGGCTCTTGGTGGCAATCGATGCTCGACAAGGACTGAACGCCCGGCGAGCGGACGCTGCGACACCGCTGACATGACGCGCGAACCGCTTTCGGAGGCGCAGTCGTTGCGGCAGCTCCGGGCTGAGCTCGCCGCGCGACTTGGCCGCGGCGACTCGCTCGACAGCGTTGAGCGCGAGCTGATCGCGCACAGCCCGCTGTCAGAGGAGCAGAAGTCCGCACTCTGGCTCTACGGCTGGTCGCTCCCGAAGCTTCAGCGGCGGCGCGCCGTGCTTTCCTGCCTCGAGTCCCTGGCCCGAGCATGACCACTGTGCCTTCCGTCCAGAACTACGACGTGTTGGTGGTCGGCTCGGGGTTTGGCGGGTCGGTGGCGGCGCGCCGGCGGTCTCGGTGAGGCCAGGGATACCGCGCGCGGGCACCAGCCGGCGCGAGTGGCGAGCCGCAGCGGTGTCCCCGTCCTCTCGGCTGCATCCGTCACGCCTGCACCGCCCCGACCGCGCCGGAGCGGCCCGATCCATCGAGCTGCTCCAGCCGCTCGATCGCAGCGCCGACGTGGGTCAGATATCGCTTCAGCGCCACCTTCACGGGCGGCTCGGCCAGGTGGTCGGGTAGCGCGCGTAGCAGGTTGAGCCGGCTCTCGGCCAGCCAAGCGGAGAGGTCGGGCTCGGTCAACCAGCGCTGCTCGGTCCTCCATGTGCGGCTCATCATTCGCGGCCAGTCGTCGATGCTGCTGGCGTAGGGGTTGGGTGGGCAGAGTCGGTTCTTGTCGGCGTCGTCCTCCCGGTGGGCCTCGACGAAGCCCACGAGCGCCGCGTTGAATGTCGGCGTGTTGTGCCGGACCTGCTGAAGCACGATCCGACCGGGTTGGAAGATGGGCGTGGCAGGGGCGTTGCGCAGGCCAAGCGCCGTGCAGTCCACGTGGAGGACCTCGGGGCCGGTCTGGGCCTCCCCCTGCTCGAGGACGATCCGGTCGGCCTCGATGCGCCGGACGCGCCCGAGCCTGACGACGGTCTCGATCTGCCGCAGCGCGTCGAGCTCGCGGGCGCTGAGCATCGTCCCGCGGTACATCGTTGCGGGCCACGAGGGATCGAGGCGGAAGAGTCGCCCCGAGGCCTCGAGTCGGTCGAACAGGTCGTCGATGTCCCCCGCCTCGGCGCCGGCCTCGGCATCGCGGGAGATACCCGCCATGATCGCACCGACCTGCTCCAGCGGCTGAAAGTCGGCGCGGTCGTGAAACCAGGCGTCCCGGGGCCGGACCCAGCGGATCCGCTCGGGCTCCGTGTCGTTGTCCAAGAGCCAGGTGCACGCGTCGACCGCCGTCTTGCCCGACCCGAGCACGGTGTAAGAGGAGGCCGATCGCGCGGTGGCCGGCAGGTCGTTGATGGCCACGACGCGAGCGCCCGAGGCGACATCGAAGCTTGGGGTGTGCGTGGCCGGCACCGACGCCTCCAGGTAGCGCGCGTCGACCACCTTGCGACGTACGGCGATGTTGTGGAGCACGCCGGTGCTCAGGTCTCGTACCTGCTCACCGTCAGCCCCTTGCCCCGTGTGCTCGTGCTCGGTGAGGATGCGGACCCGCCCTGTCCGCGTGAGCCGCGAGGCCGCCAGGGCGAAGTAGTCGCAGACCTCCTCGCCCGTCGCCCGTTCGTAGTAGCCCGCATTCTCGCCGACCTCGTCGATGCGGTCCTCGCCCAGCGCCATCGAGTTCACGCCGTAGTACGCCGAGGGGCTGTGCAGACGGATGAATGGGTACGCGTGCTGCCAGTGGCCCCCCGGGGCGCGCCGGCGATCGATCAGCGTCACCTCGACGTCGGCCTCCGCCACCAGCGCGTCGGCGAACGCGAGGCCGCTCGCGCCCGATCCGACGACCAGGTAATCGGTGTGGACGAGCACGGTTTCCTTCTCCTCCTCGGCGCTGAAAAGCACGGTCGTCTTTATTCGATCCCAAAGAATAGCACGATCGTTTCTTTATGCTTGACGGGTGGCGGTGAGCACCGAGACGCGCACGAAGGGGGAGCGGACCCGGGCGGCGATCCTCGACGAGGCGGCGCGGCTGGCGACGGTCGTAGGGCTCGAGGGCCTCTCGATCGGCGGCCTCGCGAACGCGATCGGGCTGAGCAAGAGCGGCCTCTACGCCCACTTCGGCTCCAAACGGGAGCTGCAGCTGGCCACGATCGAGGACGCGCGGGAGACCTTCGTCGCGGAGGTGCTGCGGCCGGCGCTCCGCGCACCGAAGGGGATCCAGCGCCTGATCGCCGCCTGCGAGGAGTTCCTCTCGCACGTCGAGCGCCGCGTCTTCCCCGGCGGCTGCTTCTTCTCCGCGGCCGCGGCCGACGTCGGCACCCGACCCGGCCCGGTGCGTGACTCGATCGCCGCCCAGCAGCGCGAGTGGCTGGCGCTGCTCGAGCGGCTCGCGCGCGAGGCCGAGGAGCTCGGCGAGCTCGACCCGGGCACCGATCCCGCCCAGCTCGCCTTCGAGCTCCAAGCGCTGCTCGTCGCCGCCAACACAGCGTTCATCCTCCAGGGCGACGCGGGCGCATTCGAGCGGGCGCGCGCCGCGATTCGCGAGCGGCTCCGGGCCCGATGACTGCGCCCCGTGAGCGCCACGCGCTCCCGGTCGGCGACGAGCAGCCGGCTCGCGATCCCCAGCCCTGGCGCAGCTCGGTGAGCGCGTCGCAGGTTCGCGCGGGCGGCGTCCTCGGCGATGTCAGGCCAGAACCGGCCTGCGGGCTCGCGCCGCGCATGGGAGCCCGGGTGCAGCGCCGGCCACGCGAGGAGTCGCGCGAACGACGCCCCTGCAGGATCGTGGGCCGATAGGCGCCTTGGGTCGGTAGCTCGACTCCCTCCTGGGCATGGTCAGCTCGCGGTATAACCGACGGTCTCGGCGGTCGGCGGCTTGTAGCCCGATTCTCCCGCCTTCGTCATCGCAGCGATGCCTTCCTCGAAGGTCATCAGCGGAGTGGTCTTGACCGCCTTGACCGCGCCACCCGCTGAGACCGCCATCGAGAAGGCCGCGGCGCTCTCGTTGTCCGGCATCTCGAGCAACGCCACGATGTCGTAGTCCCCGAACGAGATCCACTGGTCGAGCTTTCCGCCGAGCCGCGTGACAACCGGTCGCACCGCCTCCAGGCGGTTCTGCGGCTTCTTGACGAGAGCCTCCCAGCCCTCGGATGTGTAGGCGACCTGCACCAGATAATGCGCCATTCGCTCCGCCTCCCCGGCGGCCGAAGTACTCTGAACGCAGCTTGACAGCTTGGGGCGTGGGCGACAATCTCGCGGCTGCTCCAATGACGAGAGCCCCTTCTTCGAGGACCCGGAGGAACGCGCACAAGCGGCCGCCAAGCCCGATTGATCGGGCAAGGGTAAGGAGCGAACAGGCCGCGCTTGACGAAGACGTTCGCGACTGCCGTGGGAACTGCAGTTTTCGTCGCAGGAGAGGGGCACTGTCGCCGGCTGCTACGGCGCTGGGCCTTGTGCCCCATATGACAAGTAAGCGGCCGAATCCTCGGCCGCGCGGGCGGCAGATCACGGCAACCGCGCGTGGTGTGGCCGGGCCCGGCGAGATTCCTCGCCAATCACGGGCGCGCGCGCCTCGCCGACGTCCTCGACCGGGCGAGCACGTCGAGCTCCTCGAGCGCGTGCCCGGCGCCCACGGCCACGCAGGTCAGTGGTGACTCGGCGAGGTGGACCGGCATCCCCGTGTGGGCATTGACGCGCTCGGCGAACTCGTGCAGCAGTGACCCGCCGCCGGCCAGCAGGATCCCGTCGGTGACGATGTCGCCCGACAGCTCCGGCGGCGTCTCCTCGAGCGTCTCCTGCAGCGCTGCGAGGATCTCCGACAGCGGACCGTCGATCGCTCGGCGAACCTCGGCGCTGCCGAGGCGAATCGTGCGCGGTAGTCCGGACAGTAGGTCGCGGCCGCGAACCTCGGCCTCGATCTCGGGCGTAAACGGAGCCGCGGAGCCGATCGCGAGCTTGATCGCCTCCGCGCTGTGCGAGCCGATCGCCATGCGGTGGGTGTTGCGGATGTGGGCCCCGATCGCCTCGTCGAGGTCATAACCGCCGACCCGCACCGAGCGCGACACGACGATCTCACCGAGTGAGATCACCGCCACCTCACTCGTGCCGCCGCCGACGTCAACGATCATCCGCCCCACCGGCTCGGCGATCGACACGCCCGCGCCGATCGCGGCCGCCAACGGCTCCTCGATGAGGTGCACCTCGCGCGCGCCGGCCGACAGCGACGCCTCCTCGATCGCGCGGCGCTCGACGTCCGTGATCCCCGAAGGCGCGCACATCACGAGCCTGGGACGCGCCCACCTGCTGCGCACGACCTTGGCGATGAATTGGCGGAGCATCTGCTCGGTGACGTCGAAGTCGGCGATCACGCCGTGGCGCAAGGGCCGGGTGGCCGAGATCGCAGCGGGGGTGCGGCCGATCATCCGCTCGGCCTCCGTGCCCACCGCGTACACCTCGCCGGCGCGCTCGTCGATCGCCACCACCGACGGCTCGGACAGAACGATCCCCACCCCGCGCACGTACACGACGGTGTTCGCCGTCCCGAGGTCGATGGCGATGTCGCCCGCCGACCCGCCGCCCGACAGCGCGGGCAACCAGCGCCTCCGGCGTGCACCGTTCAACGCCATCCCTCCAGGGTGCCAGACCTGTCCGAGCCGTACTTACCGACTCGCAGACCGAGCGTTCACGGGATCGCGAAGACGTGGACCGACTGGTCCTTGGCGCGGCAGCGCGCTCGCTGCTCGCCCGGCTTCGCCCGATCGGAGACGATCACGACCTGGTCCTCGAACAGCCAAGAGACCCCTTCAACGTTGCAGTAGACAGTGCGTCCGTCCGCGTCGGTGGGGAACGCGAACGGCGTGCCGTCGCCGACTACCTCCCAGGCCGACGGCGCGAGCCTGCCGAGCCACAGCGCCGAGGACTCCTGCGAGACGACGCACAGCCGCTCGCCGTCGATCGCCAGGCTGCTGAAGTCCTCGAACCACAGCGATGCGGGCAGCCTGATGGTGTCGACGTGCTCCCACTCGTTCTCGCGCGTGGCGAAGACCTGGATCCTGCCGCCGCCCGGCCGCCAGCCGGCTGCGCCGCTCCGGCAGCGGTTGCCTTCGCACAGCCCCAGCAGGTAGAGCTTGCCGTCGCGCCGCACGCAGCTCAGGCCCTCGAGGCCCTTGTTGCGGGCAGGCAACGGAAAGTCGAGCCAGCCGCTCGAGAGGTAGCGAAGGTCCCGGTCGTACTCGCGCACCTTCGCGACGTTCTCACCGCCGCGCGGCAGCGCCTCGATGAGGACGAAGAACCGTCTCGAGACCGGGTCGTAGGCGATGTCCTCGTAGCCGGTGTCATCCGCTCGCTCTTGGTCGATGAGGCGGTCGGCGGCGCCTCGCGGGTCGAGGCCGATGCCGAGGCGGCCGAACCGGGGCGTGTTGTCGAAGATCACGTACAGGACGTCGTCCACGGCGACCACCCCGCTCGCCTCGAGGCGTTCGTCCGCGTCGGCGTCGAGCAGGTCCGCGACCTTGGCCTCGGCGCGCAGCTCGAGCTGCGCGACCTGCGCGGGCATCGCGCTCACCTCTGACCGGCGCGCTCAGGCATCGGGCAGCGTCTCCATGACGCCGGTGAACGTCGCGCCGCTCGCCCCGCTGGGGAACGTCGCCCGCAACGCCTCGAGCTGCCGGCGCGCCTGGTCGCGACGCATCCGCACGTAATGGACGATGCCCTCGACGTGGGCGTCGCCGTGGCGGACCTCGTTCTGCAGGCAGCCGGTGCGATACACCTCGTCGTTGGTGAACTGCCGCCCGGTGAACGGCGGACCCGACGGCGTGTCGGATTCCAGATAGGCGGCGTGGCGGACGCGCTCCCACAGGCCGGGCCCGCCGTCCGGACCGAGCTTGGCCGCGATCTTGTCGGGGTCGAACACGGTTTCGAGCAGGTGCTCGAGGTGGTCGAGGTAGTACTGGCAGAAGTCGTGGTTGCGCAGGACGTTCTGCACGAGCGGGATCCGCGAGGTCTCGCCGGGCGCGTGCGTCTGCTTGCAGTAGTTGCGCGTGTTGGCGGCCCAGTCGACGACGTCGGTGTCCTGCCACTCGGTGGCGAAGTAGTCGATCCCGAAGCTGTTGTCGTAGTCCCACGGCAGCAGGACGAAGTAGGGGGACTCGACGAAGCTCTCCCTGGCTCCCTTGCGCCCGGCGTTGTAGAGGTAGTAGTTGGCCGGCGTGGCGAAGTAGTTGTCCCAGCTTCCCGCGAGCAGGTTGACGCCCGCCCAGCGCAGGAAGGCGGGCATGCTCATGACGGCATCCAGGGATGCGCGGTAGTCGTCGGAGGCGAAGCGCTCGTCGCCACCGGACAGGCCGACTCCGTCGATCCGCCTGATCAGCTCCGCGAGGTCGTCGTAGGTGTTCGCCTGCGCGTCGTCCTCGTTGGACTTCAGGCGATAGCTGCGATCGTCGATCGACTTCGCCTTGAAGTACTGGCGGCCGCTGTCGTCACCGTCCTCGCCGACCCGACGCTCGAGCGTCGCGCAGCCGATGTCGTCGCAATAGGCCTTGTAGAGGTTGCCGCCATCGTTGCCGCCGAAGTGATCCTTGAGCATTCGGCGGTCGACCTGCTCGACGAGGAAGAACAGCCCCCTGTAGCGGTCGTTGATCGCGAGCTTGGCGTAGGTGTGGCGCGACGCCGGCACGCCGGCACCCGCGAAGAGCTGCCACGCCAGCGCCTCGCGCATCTGGGCGGGGTCGTTGTACATCGCCTTGAGGTTCAGGCGCGACATGTCGACGAGCCGCTGGTCGTCGCCACCGATCTCGAAGTTGACCTTCCACGAGCGCTTCGGCGCGCGCAGCGTGCGGTTGCCGCTGTTCATCAGCGAGAACGTCGGCGTCGCGAACAGGACGCCCTCCTGCTCGGGCGGCGGCACGTGCCTGGCGTCGGCGGGATCGCTGGGCCACAGCGCAAGCCGCGCATCGCCTGAGGCCTCAACCGGCTCCTCGGGCGTCAGATGGTCCGCCGGCCAGCCGGCGACACTGATCACGTACATGGGCTCGTCGAAGAACTCGGCCTTGCCCGTCGACGCCCTCAAGTACTGCTCCACGGCCTGGCCGGCAGCGGTCGGTCCGGCACCGTCGGCGCGCAGTCGCAATGTCGCGGGCCCCGCGAGCGAATCCGGCTCGCGCAGCAGCGCGTCGAACAGCGCCGAGTACTCCGCCTTCGTCCGCAGCGAGGCGTCGCCGCGTCCCACCTGCTCGTTGACCTGCTCGGCAACGGTGCGTGCGTGCCCGCGCGACAGGTCGGTGACCACCACCGCGCGGGCCTTGAACAGATCGACGAAATGGCGCTTGTCGAGCGTTTCGTCCATGGCGTCGCCTACCAGGCCGGCGTGGCACCGCGCGCGAGATTGTGCGATGTCGTGCAGCTTTCGGGGCGCGAGCGACGCTGAAACGGCAGCACAGCGCCGGAGCGGCGCTTGCGTACGTGGTCACCGCTCGCGGGCACGGGCGCAGGCTACTGCCTCGGCGCTCGCTCGCTGCCGGGCGGCGTCGGAACGAGCCAGACGACGGCGAGCGGGGGCAGCGTCACCTCGGCCGAGGCGGCCTGCCCGTGCCACGGGATCGGCTCCGCTTCGATGCCACCGGGGTTGCCCGCATTGGAGCCGCCGTAGCGTGCGGAATCCGTGTTGAGCGCCTCGATCCAGCGGCCGGAGCGAGGGAGCCCGAGGCGGTAGCGCTCGCGCGGGACCGGCGAGAGGTTGGCCGCGCACACGAGCAGGCGCTTGCCCCCGCGGGAGGCGCGCGCAAAGGCGAACACGTTTGAATCCGCGTCGTTCGGCTCGAGCCACCAGAAGCCGGCGGCGTCGAAATCCTGCTCGTAGAGGGCCGGCTCGTCGCGCAGCAGATGGTTTAGATCACGCACCAGGCCCTGCACGCCCGCGTGCTCGGGCCGCTCGAGCAGGTGCCATTCGACTGACCGTTCGTAGCTCCACTCCTGCTCCTGGGCCAGCTCGCCGCCCATGAACAGCAGCTTCTTGCCCGGGTGCGCCCACATGTAGGCGTACAGCGCGCGCAGGTTCGCAAGCTTCTGCCAGCGATCTCCCGCCATCTTCCCGTAGAGCGAGCCCTTGCCGTGCACGACCTCGTCGTGCGAGAGCGGCAGGATGAAGTTCTCGGTGAAGGCGTACAGCAGGCTGAACGTGAGCTCGTGGTGGTGATAGCGCCGGTACGCGGAGTCGCGCTGGAAGTAGCCGAGCGTGTCGTGCATCCAGCCCATGTTCCACTTGAAGCCGAAACCAAGGCCGCCGAGGAAGGTGGGGCGCGACACCCCCGCCCAGGCGGTCGACTCCTCGGCGACGGCGATCACCCCCGGCTCGCGGCGGTGAAGGACCTCGTTCATCTCCTGCAGGAAGGCGATCGCCTCGAGATCTTCTCGCCCGCCGTGCACGTTGGGGGTCCACTCGCCCTCGGCGCGTGAGTAGTCGAGGTAGAGCATCGACGCCACCCCATCCACACGGATGCCGTCGGCGTGGTACTCGCGCGGCCAGAAGAGCGCGTTCGCCTCCAGGAAGTTGCGCACCTCGTGGCGGCCGTAGTTGAAGATCAGGGTGCCCCACTCCGGGTGCGCTCCGCGGTCGGGCCGCTCATGCTCGTAGGCCGCCGTCCCGTCGAAGTGGGCCAGCGCCCAGTCGTCGCGCGGGAAGTGCGCGGGCACCCAATCGAGGATCACTCCGATTCCCTGGCCGTGCAGGTGATCGACGAACTGCTTGAAGTCGTCCGGGGAGCCGTAGCGCGCGGTGGGGGCGAAGTAGCTGGTTACTTGATATCCCCACGAGCCCGAGAACGGATGCTCCATCACCGGCATGAGCTCGACGTGCGTGAAGCCGAGATCGGTGACGTATGCGGCCAGCTCGTCGGCCAGCTCCAGGTAACGCAGCGACCGGTTGCCCTCCAGGGGGTTGAGCCGCCAAGACCCCGGGTGGACCTCGTAGATCGACATCGGGCCCTCGTGCGGCTGCGTCGCCCGCCGGCGCTCCATCCACTCCGCGTCACGCCAGACGTGGCGCGAGCGGTGCACGATCGAGTCGGTGCTTGGCATCACAACCGTGCGGAAGGCGAAGGGATCCGCCTTCATGCGAATGTGGCCGCCTTCGGTGAGGATCTCGAACTTGTACGCGGCGCCCTCCACGACGTCCGGGATGAAGATCTCCCAGATCCCCGATCCCCCGAGCACGCGCATCGCGTGTAGGCGGCCGTCCCAGGAGTTGAAGTCCCCGACGACGCTCACCGCCCGCGCGGCCGGCGCCCACACGGCGAACGAGGTGCCGAGTGCGCCATCGATCTCGCGCACGTGCGCACCCAGCCGCTCGTAGATCTCCTCGTGGCGGCCCTCGCCGGCGAGATGCAGATCGACGTCCCCGAGCGTGGGCGCGAAGGCATAGGCGTCGCGCAGCGCATAGACGTTGCCGTCCGGGTAGCTCACCTCGAGCTCGTAGCGCAGCGGCAGCCTGGCGCCGTTCAGAAGCCCCTCGAAGAGTCCCGCCGGGTGGCGCTGCTCGAGCATCACGGGCTCGCCGCGCTCCGGGCGCGCGAGCACCTCCCGTGCGGCGGGCCGGAAGGCACGGATTACGACGCCGCCGTCGGAGGGGTGGGCGCCCAGCACGTGGTGCGGATCCGAATGGCGCCGCGCGACGACCAACTCGATCTCGGCCTCGGCCGTCACCCGGTAGGTGCCTCCGGCCGCCGTCCCGAACCGCGGACAGGAGCCCTACTCGGCGCCCGCGCGCGCCGCGTGTGGGTTCGCCCGCGCGCGTCGCCTCGCCGTGATGCTCCGGTTCGCTCGCCTGAGCCCGGGCAGCTCCGCTGGGTCGGGGGTATCCGCCTCGAGGGCATCGGCCAGGCGTAGCGACATCTGCCTCCAGGCGTGCTCACGAATCAAGTCCGCAACCTGGTCTGCTGTCATGAGCGACGCACGCTCCATCGTCGGACCCCCTCCGTTCGCTTGAGCGCGATCCTCTCTGCTCGAGCGCCGGCGCGCAAGCGCCAACTCGGGGTCGGCGTCGCGCAACCGGGCACTGCATAGCGCTCGCCTCGAGCAACGGCGATCGGTCGTTGGGACATCGACCGACTCGATCGTGCCTGTTGGGCCGGTCTTCGTCGTCGCCGTGAACGTCCAAGCGCGCCGCCACCTGCTCCTCCTCGGGACCGGCGTCGAGCACCGCGCGACACGCAGACGGCGCTCTCGAAGAAGGCGGCCGCCCGTGCGATCCTGGGTGGCGAGCATGTACGCCTTCGTCTGCACCGGCGACCGGCTGATGGCGCTCCGGCGCGACGGCCGGTCGTGGAGCGCTGCGTCCGCGCTGGAGGGCGTGGGCGCCCGCTGCGTCGCCACCGACGGCATGCGCGTGCTCGTCGGCACGCGGCGAGACGGCGCGTTCCTCAGCGCCGACGCGGGCGCGTCGTGGGAGCAGGTCGAGCTGCCCGAGACGGACGTCTTCTCGGTCGCGATCAGCGCGGCCGACGGAGCGCTGTACGCCGGCACCGAGCCGAGCCGCCTGTTCGTCGCCCGCGACGGCGCGACGTGGGCGGAGCTCGAGGCGCTCCAGGACATCCCGTCGCGTGGCCGGTGGAGCTTCCCGCCGCGGCCGTGGACGCACCATGTGCGCTGGATCGCGCCCGACCCGCACCGCGCCGAGCGGCTGCTGGTGGGCATCGAGCTCGGCGGCCTCATGCACTCCGACGACGGCGGCGCGACGTTCTCGGACCACCGGCCGGGCGCGAAGCTCGACGCGCACAGCCTGGCCTGGCACCCGCGTGCGGAGGGCCGGGCCTACCAGGCGGCGGGCGACGGCGCCGCTTGGAGCCGCGACGGCGGCCGTACCTGGGAGGCGGCCGACGCCGGCCGCGAGCTCCGCTATTGCTGGGCGGTCGCGGTCGATCCCGTCGACCCCGAGCGCTGGTACGTGTCCGCCGCCTCGGGCCCGCGAGACGCGCACAGCGGCGACGGCGCCCGTGGACGTCTCTACCGTTGGGAGGACTCGTGGCGGGCGCTCGCGCTGCCGCCCGACTCGATGCCGTACGCGCTGGCCGCGAGCGACGGCGAGCTGCTCGCCGGGATGGCCGACGGGCGCATCCTGAGCAGCGGCGACGGCGGCGAGAGCTGGCACGAGATCGGCGTGCGCGTCGCCGCGGTCACCGCGATGGCGGCCGCCGGGTAAGCCGCTCGGCGTGCGTGCGGCGGGACGCGCCGCCGAAGCTAGCACTCCGCCTTGCGCCGGACGGTGCGCGCACAGCATCGAGCGCGCCCCCCCACTGCGCTCCGTCCAACAGCCGCGGTCACGCCGGCGTGAGCGGCGCCGCTCGGCTCCAGCCATGCTCAATACTCCTTGACGACGGCATACATGACGCGCTCGGCCGCGTCGGCGGCGCCTTCGCCCATCCGCGAGCAGCGTCGGTAGAGCTCGCGCCGTGCGATCACGTCGCGCAGGTCGTCGGACTGCAGGAGCGCCGCCATGCCGGCGCGGTAGGCGCGCTCGAGCCGGCGCTCGGCCTTGATCGCGGCATCGGCCGGGGCGGTCTGGTCGCGCTCGTCGTCTCCGAGCCGCGCGACCGCGTCATCGAGATGACGGACGGCCTCGGCCAGCAGGGCCGCCATTCGCGCGAGCGCGTCGTCGGGCGGGCACGCCATGTCCCGCGACTCGTTGATCGCGTCCTTGGCGTGGTTGAGGATCCAGTCGACCCCGCGTGACAGCGTGAAGACGTCCTCGGGTTCGAGCGGCGTGACGAAGGCGGCCTGGAGCGAGAGGAGCACCTCGCGCTTGGCGGCGTCGGCGCGGTGCTCGCACGCGCGCACGATGTCGGCCGCGCCGGCGTCGCCGCCGGCCCACGCCGCGAAGGCGTCGGTCCCCTCCACCGTCACCGCCAGCTGGCGCCGCAGGAGACCGAGCACGTCGGGCGTCTCGGGCAGAAACCAGTGCCGGCTCCTCACGTGAGCCACGTCCAGACGACGAGCGCGATCGCCCCGAGGGCGGCGGTCACCGGCAGCGTGACCAGCCACGCCAGGCCCATGTGGCTCACGGTCGCCCAGTTGACGTGATGCCACCGCCGGCGCCCGCCGCCGACGCCGACGACGGAGGAGGCCACCACCTGGCTCGTGGAGACCGGTCCGCCGACGAGCGACGCGCCAAGGATGACGCCCGCCGCGGCTCCGCTGCTGGCGAGGCCGCCGACGGCCCGGATCGGGTAGATCCGCCGGCCGACGGTGCGCGCGATCCGCCAGCCGCCGAAGGTGGTGCCGACCGTGAGCGCGGCGGCGCAACCGAGCTCGACCCACGTCGGAGGAGCCAGGTGCCCGATGCGGCCGTCGGCGACGAGCAGCGCCGCGACGACGCCGGCCGCCTTCTGTGCGTCGTTCGAGCCGTGGCTGAAGGCCAGCGCGGCCGCCGTCGCCCACTGGCCCCAGCGCACCGGCCCCCGCCAGCGCCGGGTCGCGCGGCGGCTCGCCGAGCGCAGCGCCCGGATGCCGGCGAACGCCGCGAGGGCTCCGAGGACCGGCGACGCGGCGAGCGCGATGAGCGTGCCGAACACGCCCACGGGGCGCAGGCCGTCGAGCCCGCCCCAGCGGATCGCGTCGAGGCCGCCCTCGACCACCCCGGCGCCGACGAGCCCGCCGACGAGCGCGTGGCCGGAGCTCGCCGGCAGGCCGAGCCACCAGGTCAAGACGTTCCAGGTGACCGCGGCGAGCAGCCCGGCCCCGATGACCTGGATCGCCCTCGCGGGCGGGAGCGTCACGATGCCGCCGATCGTATCCGCGACCGCGGCGCCCACCACGAGCGGCCCGAGGAGGTTGAAGACCGCCGCCAGCACGACGGCCTGCAGCGGTCGCGCGGCCCGGGTCGCGACGAGCGTGGCGATCGCGTTCGACGCATCGTGAGCGCCGTTCGTCACCGCGAAGGCGAAGGCCAGCGCCATGGCAACCGCGAACCCGTCGTCCACCGGGCGACTCTACGGCTCCGTGTGGACCTGCCCGGCTGCCAAGTCCCCGAAGCGGCGACGGATCGCGACGCAGCTGCTCGGGCTCGCGATCGAGACCGGGCCACGCGGGAGCGAGCACGCGATTGGCCACGATCGCCGCAGCGGTCGATCCAGTGCTCCCTGCTGAGCGGCGTCATCCACATCCCGTGGATGAGAACGATCGGATCGCGATCCGGCGAGTCCGTGCTCATGGGTTCCCCCTTCGTGTGATGGGGCCTTCACGCGGCGACCCACGTGTACCAACACAGCCGAGGTCTAAGCTCGGGGCCACGATGCACGATGGCCCGAGCGGTCCCGTCCGATGAGTTCGCAGAGGTCGACCCGCCCCGGTCCCGTCCCCGCAACGTCGTCGTCGCGGTCGGCCTCGCCCGAGCGCGATGACGCCCCCGCCGGGCCACCGCCGGCCGCTGGTGCGGGGACCGTCGCGCCCGAGAAGCTCAGCGTCGAGCTCGAGCGCTGGCTGAACGGCGACGGCGAGAAGACCCTGGGCGGCCTGATCGCGGTCTTCGACCGCAAGAGCTTCGCCGTCCTCTTCGTGCTGCTGCTCGGCGTGCCGGCGCTGCCGCTGCCGACCGGCGGCGCCACCCACGTCTTCGAGATCATCGCCGTGCTGCTCGCCGTGCAGCTCGTCGCGGGGCGACGTGAGATCTGGCTGCCGCGGCGCTGGTGCGCACTCGAGCTCGCGGGCCCGAAGCAGCAGCGCTTCGTCCGCAAGCTGCTGAAGGTCGTCCGCGGGCTCGAGCGCTACTCGCGCCCGCGACTGCGCTTCCTCTTCGATCATCGCCTGAGCAACATCGTCTTCGGGCTGCTCGTGGTGGCAGGCTGCGCAGGCGCGTTCCTCGCTCCTCCGTTCACCGGACTCGACACCCTGCCGGCGCTGGGCGTCGTGCTGCTGTCGCTCGGCGTGCTGCTCGAGGACATCCTCGTCGTCATCGTCGGCGTGGCGGTCGGCACAGCCGGCGTCGTGCTCGAGGTCGTGCTCGGCAGCGCCGTCGCGCACGGCATCTCGAGCCTGCTCTGACGCGAGCGTCGAGGGCGGCGCGTGCCGCGCGGTCGGCGCGAGCCGACCGCGTCTCCGTGCGCCCGGCCGGCGTAAGCTGGGGAACACATGGGGTTCTATGGCGAGCGCGTCCTCCCGCGGATCATCAACGTCGCGTGCGGGATCAAGGCGGTCGAGCCGCTGCGGCGCCGGGTCTGCGACGGCCTGGTCGGAGACGTCGTCGAGATCGGCTTCGGCTCCGGGCTCAACGTCCCCTTCTATCCGCCCGCCGTCACGCGCGTGTCCGCGGTCGAGCCCGCCGAACTCGGCTGGCAGCTGGCCGACCGGCGCGTGCGGTCGACCGGCGTCCCCGTGCGCCGGTCCGGTCTGGATGGCCAATCGCTGCCGTTCGCCGACAACAGCTACGACTCCGCCGTGTCCACCTGGACGCTGTGCACGATCCCCGACGTGGCCGCCGCTCTTCACGAGCTGCGGCGCGTGCTCAGGCCCGGCGGGACGCTGCACTTCGTCGAGCACGGGCTGGCCCCGGACGAGCGGGTGCGCCGTTGGCAACGACGGCTCGAGCCGACGCAGAAGCGGCTCTTCGGCGGGTGCCACCTCACCCGACCCGTCGTCGACCTGCTGACCACCGCGGGATTCACCATCACCGAGCTCGACGTCTTCTACGAGAAGGGCGCGCCGAAACCCTTGGGCGCCAACTCCCTCGGCACCGCCGTCTCTGCCTGAGCCGCTGTCCCGGCGAGGGCGGCGAGAAGAACGCAAGGAGCGGTTCGATCGCGACGCCGACGCGGGCTGGCCGGTGATGCTCGGCAGCGGTCAGCTCACATCGACGAAGACCTTGCCGAGCGCGCCCCGCTCGACGGCGTCGTGGGCGCCGGCGACGTCGTCGAGCGCGAAGTGGTGGGCGGGCAGCTCGGTCAGGGCGCCGGCGGCCAGCGCGTCGCTCACGTCGGACACCGCGGCGCGGACCGCCGCGGCCGGCATCGTGTAGACGAGGACGAAGCGCAGGACGACGTTGCGCGACATGAACGGGCGGGCGCCGAGCGTGGTCGGGCCGCCGTCGGCGTAGGCGGCGATCGCCGCGTCGTGGCCGCAGACCTCCGCGTCGAGGTCGACGTTCTGGTGCAGCGCGACCTCGACGACCCGGTCGACCCCGTCCGGTGCGAGCTCCCGGATCCGGGCCGCGGCGTCCTCGGCGCGGTAGTCGACCACGTGGTCGGCGCCTGCCTCGCAAGCGATGCGCGCCTTGTCGTCGTTGCTGACGGTGGCGATCACCGTCGCCCCTCGCCAGCGGGCGAGCTCGATTGCGGCGTGGCCGACCGCGCCCGCGCCCCCGGCGACCAGGACCGTCCGGCCCTCGAGCGCGCCGTCGGCGAAGAGGCAGCGGTGCGCCGTGAGGGCCGGGATGCCGAGGCTCGCCCCGAGCTCGTCGCTCGCGCTCTCGGGCAGCGGCACGGCCTGGCCCTCGGGCACGACGGAGAACTCCGCGGCAGTGCCCCACTGGCGCCGCCAGGCGGCGAAGAAGAGCCATACCCGCTGGCCGACGCGCTCGCCACCGACCCCCTCCCCCACCGCGTCGATCGTTCCCGCGCCGTCCTGGCCGGGCACCTTGAAGGGCAGGTCGCCGGGCGCTCCGCCGCTCGCGCGCTCCTTCCAGTCGGTCGGGTTGACGCCCGCGCGCGTCACGCGGACGCGCACCTCGCCCGGGCCCGGGTCGGGCGTCTCGAGCTCCTCGACCGAGAGCACCTCGGCCGCGGGGCCTGTCCGGCTGAAGATCGCGGCTCGCATGGCCGGGAGCCTACGGGCGACGCGCGCGGTCGTCGTCGGCAGGGACACACGACATGATCGACATCGGCGCGGCGCCTGGCACGATGAGGATTGGCGCGCGTCGCGAGAGGCGGGCGCAGACGGACGCGGACGTCGAGGAGAACACGGTGAGCGCATCAGACGAGACCGCCGCGACGGCGTCGGCGAAGCGGCTGCGCCGCGACCGGCTGGGCGCCGTCCTCGCCGGGCTCCCCGACGCGGTGGTCGGAGCGACCCGCGACGAGCGCATCGTCTTCGCGAACCCGCTGGCCGGCGAGCTCTTCGGGTGGACGCCCGAGGAGCTCCTGGGCCAGCCGATCCAGATCCTCTGGCCCGAGCGCGTCCGCGACCGCTACAGCCAGAACCTCCGGCTGTACTTCGCGACCGACCATCCGCTGCGCTTCACCGACGTCGCCTACGGCGTCCGTCGCGACGGCACGGAGTTCGTCGGGGAGATGAGCTGGGGCGTCGTACCCACCTCGATCGGGCCGGTGCTCTTCGCGATCGGACGCGACGTCTCCGCCCAGCGCCGCCGCTCGCGCCAGAGCGCGGCGGTCGCCGCGCTCGGCGCGTACGCGCTGCGCGGCGCCGATCTGGGCGAGCTCTGCGCGCAGGCCGTCAGCGCGCTGCGTGACACGCTTCGCCTCGAGCGCGTCGAGATCCGCCGCCGCGTGCCGTCCGCGATCCTGGCCTCCTGGGGATCGTCGGAGGCGGCGGCGGCGCTCACCGTCCCGATCCGCACGGGCGACGACATCATCGCGACGATCGAGCTCACCGCCGCACTCGACGACGTCGACCAGGCGTTCGTCCGCGCGATCGCCAACGTGCTCGGCATGGCCGCGAGTCGTCTGCGCACCGAGGAGCGGATGCGCCACGAGGCGCTCCACGACCCGCTCACGGGCCTGGCGAACCGTACGCTGCTGCGCGATCGGCTCGGCCACGCGCTCGCCCAGCGCGAGGGCTGCACCGCGGTCCTCGTCATCGACCTCGACGGCTTCAAGCACGTCAACGACACGCACGGCCACGCGGCGGGCGACGCGCTGCTCGTCGCCGTCGGCGCTCGGCTGGCCGGCGTCGTCCGTCCCGGCGACACGATCGCGCGCGTCGGCGGTGACGAGTTCGTGGTTGTCTGCCAGGTCCTCGACGGGCCGGCGGGGCTCGCGCTCGGCGCGCGCCTGGAGGCCGCGATCCGTGCGCCGCTCGACCTCGCCGGCGAGGAGCGGACGCTGACCGCGAGCGTCGGAGTCGCCGTCGCCGCCGCCGACGCGAGCACCCCGGAGGAGCTCCTCGCCGAGGCCGACGCCGCCGCCTACAGGGCCAAGGGCGGGGGCGGCGCCCGCGTCGTTGCCGCCGCACCGGAGCGCGCCGCCGGCCCGCGAGCGACGCCAGGCTCCGGAGGGTGGCGGGCTTCGTCGCCGTGGTGAGCGCCCGGCCCTCGCTCACGAGGCGCCGCGATCCGCTACTCGCGCGGCGGGATCTCCTGCACGGCCCAGCCGTTGCCGTCCGGGTCGCGGAAGAAGGCGAACGACCCCCAGGCGAAGTCCTGGACCTCGCTGACCTCCACCCCGCGCTCGACGAGCTCCGCCCGCGCGGCGTGGACGTCGGAGACGACGAGCTGCAGGCCCTGCAGCGACCCCGGCTCGGAGTCGACGATGCCGGTCCCCAATGCGATCGAGCAGGCCGACCCCGGAGGCGTCAGCTGCACGAAGCGCAGCTCCTCGTCGACCCGGTGGTCGTGGTCGGCATTGAAGCCGGCGTTGTCGGTGTAGAAGGCCTTCGCGCGGTCCACATCGGAGACGGGGACGGCCACGAGCTCGAGCTTGAAGTCCATGCGTGGTCCTTTCGTGGCGTGATCGCCGCGGCGAACGCTACCCGCGATCACGGCCGCCGGCGGCTCGCCGGCCCCGCAGACGCACGCGCCCGCCGGCTGCGCGCAGTGCGACAGTGTGGAGAACCCCACCGCTGAGCGCGGGCTCGCCGTCAGTCTGTCGGAAGAGCGTCCCCGCCCCAGAGGAGCCACGTGCCCCCCGAGCTCGCCATCGAGACCTCCGGCCTCGCCAAGTCCTACGGCCCGACCCGCGCGGTCGACGGCGTCGACCTCGCCGTCAGGCGCGGCACCGTCTTCGGCGTGCTCGGTCCCAACGGCGCCGGCAAGACGACCACGATCCGCATGCTCGCGACGCTGCTGCGCCCGGACGCCGGCCGTGCTCGGGTGCTCGGCCACGACGTCGTGGCCGAGGCCGACGCCGTGCGCGGGCTCGTCAGCCTGACCGGGCAGCTCGCCTCGGTCGACGAGGACCTCACCGGCCGGGAGAACCTCGTGCTGATCGGGCGGCTGCTGGGCTTCGGCCGGGCGGCGGCGAAGGCGCGGGCCGACGAGCTGCTCGAGGCGTTCGGGATCGCCGACGCGGCGGGGCGGCAGGTCAAGGCCTACTCGGGCGGCATGCGACGGCGCCTGGACATCGCCGCGAGCATCGTCGTCACCCCCGAGCTCATGTTCCTCGACGAGCCGACGACGGGGCTCGATCCCCGCTCGCGCAGCCAGGTCTGGGAGATCGTCCGCGCGCTCGTCGCCCAGGGCACGACCGTCCTGCTCTGCACCCAGTACCTCGACGAGGCCGACCACCTCGCCGACCGGATCGCGGTCATCGACCGCGGGAAGGTCATCGCCGAGGGCACGCCCGCGCAGTTGAAGGCGTCGGTAGGACGCGGCGCCCTGCACGTCCGCCTGCTCCGGCCCGAGCAGCGCGAGCAGGCCGAGCGCGTGCTCGCGAGCGCGCTCGACGCGCCCGTGCGCCGCGAGGCCGACCCAGCGGCGCTCTCCGCGCCCATCGGCGACGCCGACCGGGCCTCCGAGGCGCTCGCCGCGCTGTCGCGCGCGGGCGTCGCGCTCGCGAGCTTCTCGCTCGGCCAGTCGAGCCTCGACGAGGTCTTCCTGGCGCTGACGGGCCACCCGGCGAAGGAGGAGGCCGCATGACCACCACGACCCGGCCCGCGCCGCTCGTCGAGGAGCGCCTGCACGCCGCGCTGGCCTCGGCGCCGCGTCCGCCGCGCGCGAGCACGCTGTCGGCGGCGCTCGCCTTCGGCTGGCGCGGGATGCTGAAGATCAAGCACGTCCCCGAGCAGCTCCTCGACGTGACGCTGACGCCGGTGCTCTTCCTGCTCATGTTCACGTACCTGTTCGGCGGGGCGGTGTCGGGCTCGACGAGCGACTACCTGCAATACCTCCTGCCCGGCGTGCTCGTGCAGTCGGTGCTCTTCGTCGCGGTCTACTCCGGGGTCACGCTGAACAGCGACGTCACCACGGGCGTCGTCGACCGGTTCCGCACGCTGCCCGTCTGGCGGCCCGCCCCGCTCGTCGGGGCCGTGCTCGGCGACTGCGTGCGCTACGCCGTCGCGGCCGCGATCGTGGTCGTGCTCGGCCTCGTCCTCGGCTTCGACGCCGCGGGCGGCGTCCCGGGCGTGCTGGCGGCGATCGCGCTCGTCATCGTCTTCGCGTTCGGGCTCGCCTGGATCTTCACGACGGTCGGGCTGCTCATGCGCACGCCCAGCGCGGTCATGAACGCCGGCTTCATGGCCCTCTTCCCGCTCGTCTTCCTCAGCAACATCTTCGTGGAGCCGTCCACCCTGCCGAGCTGGCTCGAGGCGTTCGTCGACGCCAACCCGATCTCGCACCTGACGACCGCGGTGCGCGGGCTCATGAAGGGGACCACGGAGGCCGACGAGATCGGGATCGTGCTGGCGACCGCCGGCGCGCTGACCGCGGTCTTCGCGCCGCTCACCGTGCGCCTGTACCGGGGCAGGGGCTGAGCCGGGACGCGGGCGCTCAAGACGCGGGGGACCGGCCTCCCGGTCGCGCAGCTCGCGGCGCAGGACTACGACGCAGCACGGCCCGGCTGACGCGTCAGGGGTCCTGCGTCGGGCGGCCCGCCACGACGTCGCCCATACGGCGCTCGAGACGCTCGGTGCGCGACGACGCGAAGCGTGCCCGGGAGCGCTCGAGCTTGGGGCCGGTGTAGCGGCGACGGGCCCAGAGCGACTGCGGGTGCGCAAGCCGGGCGGCCCCGACGATGGCCACCAGCGGGACGAAGATCCCGACGACCCCGAGCAGGATCCGGCCCTTCGCGATGCACACGAGCACGAGCGCGAGGACGACGGCGACGCTGACCGCCGACGCGGCGATCGAGAGCGGCTCGTCGAGGCCGAAGGGCCTCGTGCCGGTGAGAACGAGGGCCGCGAACGCGGTGGCCACCACGACCGCCTCGAACGACATGCGCCCCTCCTCGCTCCAGTAGACGTCCTGGAGGCGGACCCAGAGGGCGAACTCGTCCATCGTGAAGCCCGCGCCGACGCCGAACCCGATCGCGGTCAGGTGCCACCACGGCGACTGCAGCGGCAGCGCGAAGGCGAGAAAGCCGAAGCTCATCATCCCGCAGATGCCCCAGACGAGGTGGTGGAGGTGCACGCCGCCCTCGGTCTGGACGCCGCCGGGCCACCACGACACGCTCCGGGTCAGGCGCGCGCTCGTCCGGATGGCCAGGAACGAGAGCAGGAACGCCGCCAGCACGAGGAACGCAGCGCCCGCGCCGGGACGCACGTCGCTGAAGAGCTTCACGGTGACGATGTCGCCCGAGGTCATCGCGCGGCCAGGCTAGCCGCCCGACCCCGTCGCGGCACGTAGCGGGCCCGACGCTCGGTCTCCCGGCGCCGCGGCTTGCGCGCCCACCGGCTGAGGGCTGACGCCGCTACGACAGGCGGGCGTCCAGCTCGATGCTCGGGACGCCCGCCAGCGCGCGCGAGACCGGGCAGCCCGCCTTGGCCTCCTCGGCGAAGCGCCCGAAGCCGTCGGCGTCGAGCCCGGGGACCTCACCGGTGACGTCGAGGCTGATCTGCGCGATCGTCGGCGCGTCGTCGACGATCCGCAGCTGGACCTTGGCGGTCGAGCGGACCGAGGTCGGCGTGTGCCCGTTCTCGGCCAGGATGTTGCTCAGGGCCATCGTGAAGCACGCGGCATGGGCGGCGGCGATGAGCTCCTCGGGGTTCGTCCCCTCCCCCTCCTCGAAGCGCGAGGCGAACGAGTAGGCGCCCTCGAAGACGCCGTCGCCGACGATCAGGTCGCCGCTACCGGACTGCAGGTCGCCGCGCCACTCGGCGCTGCCGTTGCGTGTGGCCATCGTCTCTCCTTGTACGCGTCCGCCGCGCGCCCGGCGCGCGCATCAGGCGCAGGCCGCGGCCGGGATCGTCACAGAGTCGCACGCCGCGCGCGCTGCCGGGGCCTGCGTTGCGCAGGCATGCCGAGGCGACTGATGCGTTGCATGCCCGCAGAGCCTAGGCGCGGCGAATCCTTAGCCGCGCTTGAGCCGCCGTTGGGCCGCAGCTCAGGAGCGACGGTCACCATGCCCCCGTGGCCATCGAGCTCGACACCAGGCAGGCTCGCCTCATCGCCCGCCTGCGCGCGCGCTGGCCCGAGGCCGACGTTCGGGCCCATCAGCGACCGTGGGGCGTGATCGTCGAGGTCCGGCGCCGGGGGCGCACGGTCTCGCTGACCGCCTTCGACGGCCGCGGCGGGGTGCGCGCCGACCGCGGCGTGGCCGACGCGGCCTGAGGCACCGCGTCCGCCGCGTAGGGTCAAGGATCGCTACGCTGGTCGTTCCGGCGGATCGCCCACTCGGTCGCGGGTCGCCCTCGTGGCGCCCCAACCGGGCTCCGCGCCGGCCTCGCGCCGGCGGCCCGTCCCGGTGGCCGGGAGTGTCACGCCGCCCAGGCAACGACACGAGTCCTGGGACGTAGAGGTACAGCGGTGATTCATGACCGGAGCGGATCGGGCGGGCCTGCGAGTCCGCCCGGTCCCGATTGCATTTGCTCCTCTGGAGACGTTTGTCGCAGCGCAGGGCTCGGGCGCGTGTCGGCTCGGCGCGCCAGAGCTGTGCGCCCGTGGCGCCCCAGGCGAGGAAGACGGACGGATACGGGGCCGAGGCTGTTGTGCCCGAGCACGTGGCCGCCGCGCCTCGATGAGCTCGGGCATCGGAGCGACCGAGGGGATCGCTTCGCCGCTAGTCTCGTGGATCCATGGCGTCCACGCAGCCTCGCCGCCGGCCCAAGCTCAAGGACCTTCCCGGCGGCTCGCTCACCGAGCTGGTGGTCATCGTCGTCGCGGCCCTGGCCATCGCGCTGCTCGTCCAGGCCTTCCTCGTCAAGCCCTACCGGATCCCGAGCGGCTCGATGGAGCCGACGCTCGACATCGGCCAGCGCGTGCTCGTGAACCGCATCGAGGGCCGCTTCGGGCATCCGTCGATCGGCGACATCGTCGTCTTCAAGCCACCGCGGGGCGCGGACACCCAGCCCGCGCAGTGCGGGGCGCCGGGTCAGGGCGACGGCACTAGCACGCCGTGCTCGCGCCCGACGTCCGCCAAGTCCGACCAGACGTTCATCAAGCGCGTCGTGGGCCTCGCGGGCGACCGGCTCAGCGTCCGCGACGGGCGCGTGGTGCGCAACGGCGTCCTGCAGCGCGAGAGCTACATCGCCCCCTGCAGCGGCGGCCCCGGCTGCGCGTTCCCGCGGACGATCACCGTTCCCGGCGACCACGTCTTCCTCATGGGCGACAACCGCGGAGCCTCCGACGACAGCCGCTTCTGGGGTCCGGTGCCCGAGGACTGGATCATCGGCGAGGCCTTCGCGACGTATTGGCCGCCGAAGCGCATCGGGCTGCTCTGACGAGGCCGGGTGGACGACTCCGGGTGGACGACTCCGGGGACGCCGGCGATTCAGCGTCCGCGCCGCGGGGCATCTTCGCAGCTCATGGACCGCGTGGACCTGGGGCCGCTGCGCGTGAGCCGGCTCGCGCTCGGGACGATGCTGATGGGCGACCGCACGCCCGCTGCGGAGGCGCACCGGATGCTCGACGCCTTCCTCGCGGCGGGAGGCACGCTCGTCGACACGGCCGACGTCTACGGCGACGGCGAGAGCGAGCGCACGCTCGCGCCGTGGCTCGCGCGCCGGCGCGACGAGGTCGTGCTGGCGACGAAGGTTCGCTTCGCCGTCTCGGACCCGGGCGGCGAGGGCCTGGCCCCCGACCGGATCGTGCGCGCCTGCGATGCGAGCCTGCGCCGGCTCGGCGTCGACGCCGTCGACCTCTACCAGGTCCATGCGCCCGACCCCGGCGTGCCGCTCGAGGACAGCCTCGGGGCGCTCGACGGCCTCGTGCGCGCGGGCAAGGTCCGGGCGCTCGGCGCGTCGAACTTCCCCGCCTGGCTGCTGGCCTGGGCGGTCGCGCTCCAGGATCGCGAGGGCTGGGCGCCGTTCGTCTCGCTGCAGCCGCAGTACTCGCTGGTGGAGCGCTCGATCGAGGTCGAGACGCTGCCCTTCTGTCGCTCGGCCGGCCTCGGCGTGCTCCCGTGGGGGCCGCTCGGCGCGGGCTTCCTCACCGGCCGCGTGTCGCGCGATGCGCCGCCGGAGCCCGAGAGCCGGATCGCGCGCGCCGGCGACGAGCTCGAGGAGGCGCTCGAGCGCCGGGGCGTCGAGCGCAATTTCCGCGCCGTCGACGAGGCCGCCGCCGTGGCCGACGAGCTCGGGGCGACGGTCGCGCAGGTCGCGATCGCGTGGCTCCTGCACCAGCCAGCGATCACGGCGCCGATCCTCGGCCCGCGCACCTCCGAGCAGCTCGAGGACCTCCTCCCCGCCACCGGCCTGAGCCTGTCCGCGGAGCAGCTCGAGCGCCTCGGTCGCCACACCGCGCCCTCGGACGCCTACCCTCAGCGAATGCTTCGCGAGCAGGTTGGCCTGCCGTCCGACGTCCCGCTCCGGCGCAGGGGCGCACCGGCGCCATGAAGGACCGCATCGCGCGCATCGTCGCCACCCTGCGCCAGGAGCCCGGCATGACGAGCGTCGAGCTTGCGGAGCGCCTGGGCTTCGGTCGCCGGCACATGAGCCTCGTGCTGCTGCACCTCGAGGAGCAAGGGCGCGTCGTTCACGAGGGGCGGCGCTGGTTTCCCGCCGTGTACGCCTGATCGCGCGCCCGGCACCTGCAACGGATCCTGCAGCGTGGAGGAATTTCGTGGGATAGCGTCGACGCCGCCTTGCTGCCGAGTCGCCGCGCCCACGGGGTCGGCGATCGGGGGAACCACCGCGGCCGGACCGTCCGGCCGCTGGGGCGAATCGCCGCCGTCAGCGCGGCGTAGCGCACAGCGCGAGCCCGTCAGCTCACCCCGTAGGCCCACCGGATCCACCGATGACGATCATGATCTCTCCCCGCCCCCGGCGCGCGGCGCTGCTCGCGGCCGCCGCCGTCGTCGCGCCGCTCCTCGGTGCCGCGAGCGCCCAGGCTGCGCCCACGCTCGAGCGCGGCGACCGCGGCCGCGCCGTCGCCGCCCTGCAGCGCGCGCTCCTCGTACGCGCCGACGGGCTCTTCGGCCGCGGCACGGCGCGCGCCGTGCGCCGCTTCCAGCGTCGCCACGGCCTGCACGCCGACGGGGTCGCCGGCCCCGCCACGTGGGGCGCCCTGCGCGGCGTCGCGCACCGCCGGCGCGCCGCTCGGGCGGCAAGGCACGCAGGCGTGCGCACGCGCGGCGCGTCGGTCGCGCTCCTGCAGCGCCGGCTCGGCATCGCCGTCGACGGCGTCTTCGGCCCGGCCACCGCGGGCGCCGTCCGCGCCTTCCAGCGCGCCCACGGGCTCGTCGCCGACGGCGTCGTGGGCCCGGCGACCTGGGCCGCGCTCGGGATCAGGGGCCGGCCCGTGCTCAAGCGCGCCCATCTGCGCGGGCACTCGACGCGCCGGGGCGTTCCCGCGGCGCTCGGGCGCGCGGTCCGCGCGGCCAACCGGATCGCCGGTCTGCCCTACCGCTACGGCGGCGGGCACCGCAGCTTCCACGACACCGGCTACGACTGCTCGGGCTCGGTCTCCTACGTCCTGCACGCCGCCGGCCGGCTCTCCAGCCCCCTGGACTCGGGCTCGTTGATGTCGTGGGGCGCGCCCGGCCGCGGGCGCTGGATCAGCGTCTACGCGGCGCCGGGCCACGCGTTCATGCTCATCAACGGCCGGCGCTTCGACACGTCGGGGTCCGGCGGCACGCGCTGGCAGCGCGAGGACCGCTCGGCGGCGGGCTACGTCGTGCGCCACGCGCCCGGGCTCTAGCGGCGCGCGGTCAGCGGTGGATCCGCACCGGCGTCCCCGGCGGGGTGAGCCGGTACAGCCGCGTGATGTCCGCGTTGCGCAGGCGAATGCAGCCGTGCGACGGGCGCCCCGGCACGAGCCAGGGCCGGTCGGTGCCGTGCAGGCCGACGACGCCGCCGCCGGGCCAGTCGCTCAGCGTCGGAGCGTAGGCGCTCGTGCCCAGCGCGAAGGGCCCGTAGAGCGGGACGTCGTCGACGGCGAACTTCTCGCGGATCCAGAAGCGCCCGGAGGGCGTGGGCGTCGCGGCCTTGCCGATCCCGATCCGCGCGCTGAACACCACCCGGCCCTTGCGGAACAGGCGCGCGCGGAAGCGGCGCTTGTCGATGTCGAGGAACGTCCGGACCGCGCGCAGCGAGCCGAGCGCCGCGCGAGGCACCCAGCCCATGGCGCCGTTCGGGCGCTGGGGCAGGCGCAATCGCACCCACGTGCGCCCGCGGGCGTCGACCCACTCGTAGAGGGCGAGATAGACCTCGGCCAGCCCATCCTCGGTGAGCCACCGCAGCCGGCCGACCGGGCGCGCGCCGGGCTTTGGCGCGCGCCGCACGATCGTGCGCGAGGCCGGGTAGGCCCAGCGCGTGAGCCGGAACTCGTCGGAGAGCCGCCTGGCGCCGGGCGGCACGGTTACGGGCGACGCGGCCTGCCCGGAGCCCGGCGCACCGAGGGCGACCGCGAGCACGACCAGCGCGCCGGTGCAGCGGTGGGCGAGGACGGTCCGCATCGTGGCGAGCGCAGGATCGCAGGTGCGCGCAGCGCGCGCGCACCTGCCGTCTCCCGCGTCGCTCAGCCCGTGAACGACGGCGTCACGCGCGCCGCGCGGCAGCGCAGAAAGCGCGTGCGCAGCGTCCGCGAGCGCGTGGCGGCCGAGCGCTTGAAGGACACGCGCGCGGTGACGCGGTGCGAGCCGGGGCTCGTGCGGCGCACGTCGAGCACGAGCCTGAAGGCGCCGTTGCGAGGCCGCGTCAGCGTCGAGGCGCGCCGTCCGTCGACCGCGAACACGACCTTCGCGATCGCCCGGCCACGCACCGTCGCGACGACCGCGCGGCGGATCAGGCAGCCCGACGGGCCGAGCAGGCGTGCCGTGCCCGAGGCCGAGCGGGTCGGCGCGACCGCGACCTGCGGGGTCGCCACGGGGGCGACGCTCGCCGGCGCCGCGTCGGCCAGCGGCGGGGTCTGGCCGGCGGGCGGGCCCGGCGGCGGCGGCGGCGGCGGAGGCGTCGGCGGCTTGGGCGCGTTCGTGTAGACGCACTTGACCCACTCGCCGGCGCCGGCCTTGATGCTCACCGTCGCGCCGTTCACCGTGGTGTCGGCGTCGACCGGCGCGCCCGGCTTCGGCTCGGAACCCTTGGCGGTCGTGCAGACGACGCCCTTCAGCTCGTAGCCGGTGGCCGGCTGCTCGGTGACCTCGAGCTCGTGCGTGCCGCACTTGGGGCCTGAGGCCTTGACGTTGCAGAGCACGTCGTAGGTCTTCGACCCGCCGCCGGCGAGCTGGAACGGCGCGGTGATCGGAGCGCCCTTCGTGTCGACGAGCGCGGGCGCGAAGTCGAAGAGATCGGCCTGCGGGCCGCCCTCGTTGACCTTGGCGATGGTCACCTTGCCGTACCACGCGTTCGCGGCCTGGGCCTGCCAGGCCAGCGCGAGCAGCGCGACGAGCAGCAGCGCCCCGAGCAGCGCCACCCGGCGGCGATCGTTATCAGAATCCGTTCCGTGCCCGTCAACGGGCACGCGCGCTCGATCGCGCATGGTTTAACCCCCCAAGGAGTGATCGTCCGTGATCTCTGGCGCACGCCGCACCAGCCCCAAAGGCGCGCGCTCTGAGCGGAGGCTAGCGGCGAGGGCCGACGTTGGCCCTAGATGAACGTCCAGGTTCGGGCGAGCCGCCGAGCGCGCGCAGCGGCGAGCGCCTGAGCCCCGAAGCAGATGGCGTCGGCCTGCTGCTCGACGACGGCGAGCGTCACCCCTTGACGCGGAACGCTCCGCGCATGAACGGGTGGATGCGGCAGAAGTACGTGTAGGTTCCCCGCGCGAGGTCCACCGGCGCCGACCACGTCTTGCGGTTGGCCGCGGCGGTGAAGCCGGCGGGCCCGAAGCCGAGCTCGCCCGAGTCGAACGTCGACGACCCGTCGGCCAGCGGGAAGGCGATGCCCGTGGTCGCCGTGCAAGGCTGCCGGCAGGCGGTGATCGTGTGGAAGATCTCGCGCCCCGCGTCTTCGTTGACGAACGTCAGCGGCCGGCCCGGCGGGACGACCGGCGGCAGCCCGCGGCGCCCGCGCGCGGAGAGGTCGCCCTGCCCGTAGATAAACGAGGAGATGTCGACGGTGCTTGTGCGCGGCCCGTCGGGCAGCCGGACCGGGTTGCGCAGCGCTCCCTTCGCCCCGCCGTGGGTGTCGTTCTCGGGCAGGTGCCCGTGGGTGAGGACGCCCTTCACGTCGACGTTCGTGCGGAACGGGTTCGCGCCGCCGGCCGGCGCGGTCGTGATCGCCAGCGGCATGATCGCCATCGACTCGTACCACGAGGCGCGCCTGGAGTCGTAGGTCCCCGAGACCGAGAGCACGTCCCCCTTGCGGACGGCCACGCGCCAGTGCGGCGGCGTCGCGGTCATCGACACGTCCCACGACACCGGGCCGGCGGGCTCGAAGTACTTCGCCCGCGAGCGGAAGAGCCGGACGGTGCGCCCGTTGCGCGCGAGCTCGAGGTCGCTCCACAGGCCGCCGGGATGCAGGTGCCCGGCCGTTGCGATGATCGTCGCGTCGTGGTCGACCACCCAGCGGTTGCGCGGCGGGCGGCCCCTGTAGGCCTTCGGCGCGTCGTCGGGGTACGTGAAGCGCCCGTTGCGGCCCGAGCCGCGGATGACGTCGAAGACCGGGTAGGCCCGAGGGCCCTCGACGTCCAACCACTGGGTCTGGACCTCGCGCATCCCGCGGGCCGCCCTCGCGCCGAGCGGGACGAAGTCCATCTCCCACGTGACGAAGACCCGCGTCGGGGTGGGAACGAGGTCATGGATCATGTGGACGAGGTGCCACCGGTCGGACGGGCGGAAGCGCCAGCCGAAGCCCCTGGGCATCCGGGCCACGGTCTTCTCCTCCCCCGCCGCCCACGTCGGACGGAACGCGCCGGCGGCGCTCGAGACGAGCCACGCCGCGTGATGCAGGTGGATGATGTCGACCCGCGGCACCTTGCCGTTGACGTACGTGAGGTTCGGCTTGAACGCGGTGATCCAGCCCTCCGTCGGCGGGCGCAGGCTGTTCGGCGCGGCCGCGATCGTGTTCTGGCCCGGGTTGATGCGCACGGGCCCGAAGCGCATCTTCAGGTGCATCGCCCCGCCCGGCCGCGGCGTGGTGGTGATCGTCCCCTGCGCGGTGCGGACCGTCGTCGCGCGCGGCCTGGCCTGCGCCGGCGCTGCGGCGACGGCGACGAGCAGGATGGCGGTGCACGCTGCGGCGGGGCCGGGACAGGGCACGGGCGGCTCCTCTGCGGACGAGCAACCAGCCTACTGAACGCGCGCGGACATGAACCCCGGCGCGGTCCGCAGCCCGGCGACCTCGAGCGCCGCCAGGGCGATCACGCCACGAGCTCCGCCTCGGCCTCCCCGGCGCGCGCGGCCAGAGTCGCGTAGCGCCCGCCGCGGGCCAGTAGCTCGGCGTGCGTGCCGCGCTCCGCGATCCGCCCGCTCTCGAGCACGACGATCTCGTCGGCGTCGCGAATCGTCGAGAGCCGGTGGGCGATGGCGATCGTCGTGCGGCCCTCGGCGAGGCGGTCGAGCGCGCCCTGGACGGCGCGCTCGGTCTCGTTGTCCAGCGCGCTCGTCGCCTCGTCCAGGACGAGCACGGTTGGGTTGCGCAGAACCGTGCGGGCGATGGCGATGCGCTGCTTCTCGCCCCCCGAGAAGCGGTAGCCGCGCTCGCCGACGAGCGTGTCGTAGCCCTCGGGCAACCCGGCGATGAGCTCGTGGATCTGGGCGGCGCGGGCGGCGGCCTCGAGCTCGGCGTCGGTGGCGTCGGGCCGCGCGAAGCGCAGGTTGTCGGCGATCGAGGCGTGGAAGAGGTAGGTCTCCTGCGAGACGAGCCCGACGGTGGCGGCCAGCGAGGCGAACGTCGCGTCGCGCACGTCGACGCCGTCGATCGTCACGCGCCCCGAGGTCGGGTCGTAGAGGCGCGCGACGAGGTAGCCGAGCGTCGTCTTGCCCGAGCCGGTCTCCCCCACCACCGCCGTCGTGGTCCCCGCCGCCACGGTCAGGTCGATCTCGTGCAGCGTGGGCGGCCCCTCGGGGTCGTAGGCGAACGCGACGTGCTCGAAGCTGACCTCGCCGGCGGGCGCCCGGAGCGCGACCGAGCCGTCGTGCTCGGCGATGTCGATCGGCAGGTCGAGGTACTCGAAGATGCGGTGAAAGAGCGCGAGCGACGTCTGGATGTCGATGCCGACCGAGAGCAGCGACTGCAGCGGGAAGAACAGCCGCGTCTGCAGCGTGGTGAAGGCGACCACGGTGCCGATCGAGATCGCGTCGCCGCCCGAGGCGATGCTCTGCCCCGCGAACCAGTAGACGAGCGCCGGCATGACCGCGAAGGCCATCTGGACGCTGGCCATGCGCCAGCGCCCGGCCATGCGGCTGCGGACCTCGAGGTCGGCGAGGTGCTCGGACTCGCGCGTGAAGCGCTGGGCCAGCTCGGGCGCGCGGCCCATCGTCTTGCCCAGGAGGATCCCGCTGACGCTGAGCGACTCCTCGACGAGCGCGCTCATGTCCGCCAGGCGGCCCTGGCGCTGGGTGGTGATGCGCGTGCGCTCGCGCCCGACGCGGCGCGTGAGCCAGACGAAGAAGGGCAGCAGCGCGAGCGAGAAGGCGGCCAGGCGCCAGTCGAGCGCGAACATCGCGACGACGGTGGCGAGCACCGTCGTCACGTTAGAGACGATCGAGGTCGCGGTGCTCGTGACGACGTTCTGGACGCCGCCGATGTCGTTGGCGATGCGCGACTGCACCTCGCCCGTGCGCGTCCGCGTGAAGAAGGCCAGCGAGAGCCGCTGCAGGTGGCGGAAGACGGCCGAGCGCAGGTCGTGCATGACCCGCTGGCCGACGACGTTCGAGAGCCACGTCTGCCCCACGCCGAGCACGCCCGTGGCGATCGCGATCGCGATCATGCCGCCCACCAGCCACGTGAGCAGGCCGGTGTCGCCCTGCGGGATCGCCTCGTCGAGGACCTCGCGCAGGAGGAACGGCGAGATCATCGACAGCCCGGCCGAGAGCCCGATCAGGGCGAGCACGGTCGCGAGCCGCGCGCGGTAGGGGCGGAAGAGCCGGGCGATGCGGCGCAGCTCGCCGCGCTCGGGTCGGTCGTCCATCGATATCGAGGGTAGCGTCAAAGATTGAGGTCCTCAACCTTCTCGCGCGGCGGCGACGCGACCGAAGACCCGCGCGAGCCGTCCGGCGAGCGCCGGCCACGAGAAGCGCCCGAGCGCGTCGGCGCGGGCCGCCGCCCCCCGGCGGCGCCGCTCGCCGGGGTCGGCGATGGCCTCGTGGAGCGCGCGCGCCAGCGCCGTCTCGTCGTCGGGCTCGACGAGCCAGCCGGTCCGGCCGGGCTCGACGATCTCCGCCGGCCCGAAGCGCCCGACGGCGACCGCGGGCAGGCCGCAGGCCATGCCCTCGACGAGCACGAGCCCGAACTGCTCGCGCACGGAGGCGAGCGCGATCACGTCGGCGGCGTTGAGGAACGCCGGCAGCGCGGCGTGGTCGTGCCAGCCCGCGAAGAAGATCCCGTCGCCGCCGACTGCCTGCGCGGCCTCGAACGGGTGCTCGCCCTCCCACTCGCCGGGAAAGCCCCCGAGGACGACGAGCGCGGCCGGCGCGTCGGCCGCCGCGCGGGCACGAGCGAAGGCGCGGACGAGCAGCCCCATGCGCTTGACCTCGGTGAAGCGCCCGACCGTGAGGACGACCGCCCCGCGCACGAGCGACTCGAGCTCTTCGGCGCGATAGCGCACCGAGCCCTCCTGCCCGCCCGGCCGCCAGCCCTGCGGGCGCTCGACGAGGTGCTCGCGCCAGAGCGCGGCGCGGTCGACCGGGCGCGGACGGAACGCCTCGGGGTCGAAGCCGTTGGGCGCGAGCACGCAGCGCGCGGGATCGACGCCGAGCAGCTCGCTCGCGCGGGCGACCTGGTTGGCGCTCGGCACGAGCAGGCGTTCGCAGCCGGCCGCCCACGCCCGCATCCGTCGCGCCCACGCCTCGGCGTGCTCCCAGCCCGCGGGCGCCCCGGCGGCGACGCGCTCTAGGAACAGGAGCTCGGTGCCGTGGAGCTGTCCCACGACGGGCACCTCGGGCGCGACGTGGACGGCCGCCTCGTTGATGGGCGTGAGGTGATGGAGGTGCAGCACGTCGGCCCCCGCGGCCTCGGCGCGCTCGAGCGCCCGCCCCCAGGCCGCGACGTGGGCCGCGTAGGCATCGTCGCTCACGCGCGCGAAGACGACGTCGGGCGCGCCCGGGCGGTCCTCGTAGGACGGGTGCAGGGGGGCGTCGCCGGCGGCGAACTCGATGGGGACGACGTCGAGGCCGGCGTAGAAGACACGGGCGTCGCCGCGACCGGGCTGCGAGCCCGAGACGATCGTGACGTCCCAGCCCTGCTCGGGCAGCGCCCGGGCCAGCGCGCGCGCGACGTGCGCCGAGCCGCCGCGTGGAAAGAACATCAGGGCGCTGACCAGACGCACGCCCCATGTCTACTCGACGGAGCGCTCGGCGCGGCGTCGCGACGACGTGGCGGGGAGGCCGCGGGCCGTGACGGGCACGGCGCTCGTCAGCCCGTCGCCAGCCGCGGGGCGAGGGCCGCTCCGGGGCCGGCCGCGGTTCCGACCCGTGCCGGCACGGCGAGCGCGGCGGCGCGAGGACGCCCCGCCGCCACGCGCGACGCCCACCGCCGATCCGCCCCGCGCTCAGCGGTTGCGCCGCCGCTGGGCGCGCGCGGCCCTCGCTCGTGCGCGCGAGCGCTGCTTGGCCTCGCGGCCGCGGCGGTGCGGTCCCAGGCCCGCGGCGGCCGGCGCCGCACCCCGGCCGTGGCGCCGGCGCGTGCGCTCGCGCGCGTCGCCGACGATGGCGAAGCCGATGCCTGCGAGCAGCGCGAGCCCCGCGCCGAAGATGAGCAGCTCCTGCCATGTGGCCAGGCCGCCGTTGTCGCTGCTGTCGTTCGTCACGACCGGCGCGCTCTGCGTCGTGGTCGGGGCGCCGAGCGCCGGCGCCTGCTGGGCCTCCGCCGCCGGGGCGAGCAGGGCGAGCGAGGCGAGGAGGCCGACGAGCGTGCGTCCGAGCCGCATGGCGCGCGAGGCTAGCGCGCGACCTCGGCCCGCGGCGAGCTCCTCCCCCGCCTCCGGGCGGGCGCGCGCAAGGGGACGAGCGGGCCCGGTGCCCGGCCCCGCGCGTCGTCGAGAACAGCACGCGCACGTGGCGACCCCGCCGCGCCGCGGTGCGGGGCGCAACCCTCAGCGGCGACGACGACGCGCGAGCGCAGCGAAGCCGGTGGCCATCACGCCGTTGCCGGCCCCGGCGAGCACGAGCGCCGCGCGCGCCCCCGGCCGGCGGAAGGCGGGCGAGCGGGCCCACAGCGCATCTGTGCAGAGCTCGGTCCCGCGCAGCCACGCGAGCGCCCACCAGTCGCGCGGCTCGTCGCGGACCGCCGCCACGGCGTGGGCGGCCGCGAACGTAGCCACACGGGACCGTTGCGGCGCATGAGCCAGCGTGCGTCCTCGGCCGGCGGGTCGTGGCCCAGGAGCTCGAGCAGGCGCTCGGGCGCGACCAGCGCCGTGGCGCCCAGCGCGAGGTCGAAGGCGACCATGCCCCGGTTGTGGAGGCGCAGGAGCTTCGCGGCGGTCATCACGTACCCTTGTTCCCCCTCGGCCCCCATGCCTCCCAAGCAACGACATATCCGCATCGAGCAGCGCGGCGGCCTCGCCGCCATGGAGGCGCTGCAGGAGCGCTCCGACGAGGAGCTCCAGCGCGAGCAGAAGTTCAAGGCCGCGGCGCTGGCGATCCTCGGCGCCCGCGCGGCCGAGCGCTACGACGCCGACGCCTCCCGCGACTTCTTCCGCCGCGCGATCGCGGCCTCTCGCCCGCAGGAGCGCATGCAGCTGCGGCGCATGGCCGACGCCTCGTTGGCGCTGGCCGAGCGCCGGCCCGACGACCTCAAGGAGGCCGTCGAGCGCCTCGGCCAGGCACCCCCGAGCGGCCGCCAGCTCCTGTTCCTGCGGGCCATGGGGCTGCTCTCGCCGTCACCCGGCGCCCCGTGGTGGACGCGCGCGCGCGGCATCCTGCTGATCCTGCTCATCGTCGTCGCCCTGCTGGCCGTCGGCCTCGGGCTGGCGAAGCTCGTCGCGCTTCCGTTCGGCGGTGTGGGGACCGTCGTGGGCCTCCTGCTCGGCCTGGCCATCGTCGCGGCGATCCTCGGCGTGCTCGTGCTCGTCGGGCGCCGGCGCCAGGCCCGGTCGCGCGCCGCGCAGGCGAGCTAGGCCGCCGTGTGCGGCCGGTACACGCTCGCGGGCCCGGACCCGAGCGCGCTGCGCGAGCGCTTCGGGCTCGGCGAGCGCGTCGCCGTGCGCCGGCGCTTCAACGTCGCGCCGGGCGACGACGTCGTCGCCGTCACGACCGACCGCGAGGGCGCGCCGCGCGGGGACGTCCTGCGCTGGGGGCTCGTGCCGTACTGGGCGCCCGAGCCGAAGGGCCTCGGCCTCAAGCTCATCAACGCGCGCTCGGAGACGATGGCCTCCAACGGCGCCTTCCGCGCGGCCTTCGAGCAGCGGCGCTGCCTCGTGCTCGCCGACGGCTTCTTCGAGTGGGAGCGCCGGCCCGCCGCGCCCAAGCTGCCGTGGTGGGTGACCCGCGCGGACGGCGAGCCGTTCGCGTTCGCCGGGCTGTGGGCGAGCTGGCGCGGCCCGCAGGACGTCGAGCCGCTGCGCACCTGCGCGATCGTGACGACGCACGCCAGCGCCGGCCTGGCGCGCATTCACGACCGCATGCCGGTCATGCTCGAGTCCAACGCCGAGGTGACCTGGCTCGATCCGGCGACGCCGCCGGGCGCCCTGCGCGAGCTCTGCGTGCCGCTCGAGCGCACCGCGATGCGGGCGGTCGGCCCCGCGGTCAACGACGCGCGCCACGACGAGCCCGACTGCCTCGCGGCGGCGGACCCTGCCGCTGCGCCGGCGACGCTGTTCTGAGCGGGCCCGTGCCTCTCGCCGCCCGCCTCGCGCCCTACGACCACGTGCTGCTCGACCTCGACGGCTGCCTGTGGGTCGGCGACGTCCCCACGCCCCGAGCGCCCGACGCCGTGTCGGCGCTGCGCGCCGCCGGCAAGAGCATCGCCTTCATCACCAACGACGGGCGCCACGGCGAGGACGAGTTCGTGCGCAAGCTCTGGCGACTCGGATTCCGCGCCTCGCGCGAGGAGGTCGTCACCGTCGGCGGTGCCGTCCAGCACGTCCTCGCCGAGTCGGGCCACGCGACCGCGTTCGTCATCGGGTCGCCCGCCATGCACCGTCACGTCGCCGACGCCGGGCTGCGGATCCTCAACGGCTCCGACCTCGCGGCGCGCGCGGACGTCGTCGTCGTCGCCGGCCACGACGGCTTCGACTACGCCGAGCTGCGCGGCGCGGTGAGCGCCGTGCTGCGCGGCGCCGCGCTGCTCTGCGCCTCACGCGACCCGACGTATCCGGCCGCCGACGGTCCCTGGCCCGGCACCGGTGCCGTGGTCGCCGCCGTGGAGACCGCCGGCGGCGCGGTCGCGCGCAGCGTCGGCAAGCCCGAGCCCCAGCTCTTCGCCACCGCGCTCGACCGCCTCGGCCCCGGTCGCGCGCTCGTCGTCGGCGATCGGCTCGACACCGACCTCGCGGGCGCGCGCGCGGCGGGCTTGGACGGCGCGATCGTCCTCACCGGCGCGACCTCGGCCGCCACCGCGCGCGACGCCGACCCCGCGCCGGCGTTCGTGGCGCCGTCGCTCGCCGAGCTCGTCCTGGGCTGAGCGACCCATGCGCCGGCGCACCCACCACAAGCACTCGTCCACGAAGGGCTACCGGCGGCTGCTGGACCGGCTCGCTGCGCACGAGGCCGTCCACCGCGTTGCCACCGGGCGCGTGCGCCCGCGGATGGGCGCCGGTCGACCGATCGCGCCGATCTCCAAGGTGCGCCGCGTCGACAGCGGGCTCTCGATCACGATCAACTCGGACGGCGCGATCGTCGACGCCTACGTCGTCACCGATCGCCCGGACGAGGTCGTCGCGTACCTGCGCCGCGAGGGGCTGGCACGATGACCGGCCCCGTGCTGCTGCTCGTCAACCCGTCGGCCGGCGCCGGGCGCGCCATGCGCGCGCTGCCCGCCGTCGAGGCGCGCCTGCGCGCGCTCGGCGTCGCCTTCGCCACCCGCCTCACGCGCGACCTCGGGCACGCCCGCGAGCTCGCCGCCGGCGCGGCGCGCGCCGGCGAGACCGTCGTCGCGCTCTCCGGTGATGGCGTGCTCGGAGCCGTGGCGGGCGCGTTGCGCGACGTGCCGGGCGCGGTCCTCGGGGTGCTGCCGGGCGGCAAGGGCAACGACTTCGCGCGGATGGCGAGGCTGCCGCTCGACCCCGAGGCCGCCTGCGAGGTCGTAGCGCGCGGGACGGCGCGTCCGGTCGACCTGGGCGACGCCGGCGGGCGGACGTTCGTCGGCATCGCATCGCTGGGCTTCGACTCCGACGCCAACGGATTCGCCGACGCGGTCCCCGCCCGGCTCGGCCGCGGCGTCTACGCCGTCGGCGCGCTGCGGGCGCTCGCGCGCTGGCGTCCGGCCGCCTTCGAGGTCGACGTCGACGGCGAGCGCGTCGCCTTCCGGGGCTGGAGCGTCGCCGCCGCGAACTCGGGCTCCTACGGGGGCGGGATGCTCCTCGCCCCGGACGCGCGCCTGGACGACGGCCGCCTCGACGTCGTGCTCACGAGCGCGACGACCCGCCTTACGTTCCTGCGCACGTTCCCCAAGCTCTTCCGCGGCGCGCACGTCGACGAGCCGTTCGTGCGCGTCCTGCGCGGCGAGGAGGTCCGCGTGAGCGCCGACCGTCCGTTCACCGTCTACGCCGACGGCGAGCCGGTCGGCGAGCTGCCGATCGTCGTCCGCGCGGTCCCCCGGGCCGTGCGCGTGCTGCTGCCACGATGAACGCCCTGGCGCCGAAGGTCGCGGTCGCACGCGCCGCCGGCGCGCTCTCGCGCCGGGCAGGGCGCGGCGGCACGAGCCTGCCCGGCAAGCTGCTCATGCGCCTCGAGCCGCACGCGATCGGGCTGCTCGCGGCGCGCCTGGAGCGCGGCAGCGCGGTGATCTCCGCGACGAACGGCAAGACGACCACCGCGGCCATGGTCTCGGCGATCCTCGAGCACAGCGGCGCACGGCTCGTCCACAACCGCGCCGGGGCGAACATGGCGGGCGGCGTGGCCACCGCGCTGGTCGGCGCCCGCCCCGACGCCGACGCCGGGCTCTTCGAGGTCGACGAGTTCTGGCTCGCGCCCGTCGCGGCCGAGCTGCGCCCGCGGGCGCTCCTGCTCGCCAACCTCTTCCGCGACCAGCTCGACCGCTACGGCGAGCTCGACACGATCGCCGAGCGCTGGGCGGCCGTGGCCGCCGCCACGCCGGGGCGCCTCGTGCTCAACGCCGACGACCCGACCGTGGCCGACCTCGGCCGCGACCGGGGGGACGCGCTCTTCTTCGGCGTGGAGGACGACGGCATGGCCACGGAGGCGATGCAGCACGCCGCCGACGCCAAGCACTGCCGGCGCTGCGGCGCGCCCTACGTCTACGACGCGATCTACCTGGGCCACCTCGGGCGCTACCACTGCGAGCGCTGCGGCGCGCGCCGTCCCGACCCGACCGTCGCGGCCCGCGAGATCGTGCTCGAGGGCGTGCGCGCCGCGCGCTTCACGCTGCGCACGCCCGGGGGGCCACGCCAGGTCGCCCTCCCCCTCCCCGGCCTCTACAACGTCTACAACGCCCTCGGCGCCGCCGCGCTCGCGCTCGCCCTCGGTGCCGGGCTCGACGACATCGTCGCCGGCCTGGAGGCGATGGCACCGGCGTTCGGGCGCGCGGAGACCGTCCGCGCCGGCGGCCGCGACGTCTCGATCCTGCTCGTCAAGAACCCCGCCGGCGCCAACGAGGTCCTGCGCACGCTCGTGCTCGAGCCCGGCGACCACGACGTCCTTGCGGTCCTCAACGACAACGTCGCCGACGGCCGCGACGTGAGCTGGGTCTGGGACGCGGACTTCGAGGTCCTCGCGCCGCGCGTGCGACGGGCGACGTGCAGCGGCACGCGCGCCCCCGAGATGGCCCTGCGGCTGAAGTACGCCGGCGTCCCCGTCGAGCGCATCGTCGTCGAGCCCGACCTCGCCTGCGCGCTGGACCGGGCGACGGCCGCGGCCCCCGGGCGCCTCTTCGCGCTCCCGACCTACACGGCGATGCTCGCGCTGCGCGACGTGCTCGTCGGTCGCGGCGACGCGCGGGGGTCGTTCGGGTGACGTCGTCCGCGGCCGTCGTCTGGCACGACGTCGAATGCGGCGCCTACGCCGAGGACCTGGCGCTGTGGCGCGAGCTCGCGGCGGCGCAGGGCGGCCCGGTGCTCGACGTCGGCGCCGGGACCGGGCGCGTCGCGCTCCAGCTCGCGCGCCGCGGCGTCGACGTCGTCGCGCTCGACGCCGACGGCGACCTGCTCGCGGCGCTGCGCGACCGCGCGGTGGCAGCGGGGCTCGCCGTCGAGACCGTACGCGCCGACGCGCGCGCGTTTGATCTCGAGCGCCGCTTCGCGCTCGTGGTCGCGCCGATGCAGACCGTGCAGCTCCTCGGCGGCCGGGCGGGGCGCGCGCGCTTCCTGGCCCGCGCCGCGCGCCACCTGCGCGCCGGCGGCGTCCTCGCCGTCGCGCTCGCCGACGCGCTGGAGTGCTTCGACGAGGAGCACGACCAACCCCCGCTGCCCGACATGCGCGAGATCGACGGCGTCCTCTACGCCAGCCGCCCGGTCGCGGTGCGCGACCTCGGCGACCGCGCGGCGATCGACCGCGTGCGCGAGGTCATCGCGCGCGACGGCACCCGGGTCGCGAGCGCCGACGTCATCGAGCTCGACCGCGTCGGCGAAGCCGAGCTCGCGGCCGAGGCGCGCTCCCACGGGCTCGAGCCGCTCGAGCCGCGGCGCATCCCGCCCACCGCCGACTACGTCGGCTCGACAGTGGTGCTGGCCCGTGCCTGAGCGCACGTTGCGCGTCTGCGCGCTCTACCCCGACCTCATGAACATCTACGCCGACCGCGGCAACCTGCTGCTGCTCGAGCGCCGCTGCGCGTGGCGCGGGCTGGGCTTCGCGGTCACGGCCGCCGGCCTCGGCGACGACGTGGACCCCGACGCCCACGACCTCTTCTACCTCGGCGGCGGCCAGGACCGCGACCAGGCTCTCTGCGCGTACGACATGGTCGAGCGCAAGCGCGACGCGCTGCACGCGGCGGCGGCCGACGGGCGCGTCGTGCTCGCCGTCTGCGGCGGACTGCAGCTGCTCGGCCACCACTACGAGCTGGGCGCCGAGCGGATCCCCGGCGTCGGGCTCGTCGACCTCCACACGGTGCGAGCGGACGCGCCACGGCTCATCGGCAACGTCGCCATCGAGGTCGAGCTCCCCGGCCTCGACGGCCCGCGCGTGCTCGCGGGCTTCGAGAACCACGGCGGGCGCACCCACCTCGGGCGTGGCGAGGCGCCACTCGGGCGCGTGCTGCGCGGGCACGGCAACACCGGGCGCTCGGGCGCCGAGGGCGTGCGCCGCGGCACGGTCATCGGGACGTACCTGCACGGACCGCTGCTGCCGAAGAACGCCTGGTTCGCGGACTGGCTGATCGCAACCGCGCTGCGCCTCGAGGCCCCGCTCGCCCCGCTCGAGGACGGCTTCGAGCGCGCCGCGCACGAGGCCGCCCGCCGCGCGGCGCGCGTCTAGCCGCCGCGCAGTTCCTGCACACCCCAGCCATTCCCGTCCGGATCGTCGAAGAAGACGAACCTCGAGCCATCCATATCCGCCGGCCCCACGAGCTGGATCTCGCTCACGTCCACGCCGCGGCCCGCGAGCTCCGCTCGCGCGGCGTCGAGGTCGTTGACGACGAGCTGCAGGCCCCGCAGGCTGCCCGGCTCCATCGCCGGCAGCGGGGGCATCGTCCCGATGACGATCGAGCACGCCGACCCCGGCGGCGTCAGCTGGAGGATCCGCGCCTCGTCGCCGAGGCGCGTGTCGTGGTCCAGGGCGAAGCCCGCCCGCTCGGTGTAGAAGCGCGTCGCGCGATCGACGTCGGAGACGGGCACGACGACCACCTCGAGCCGGAAGTCCATGGCCGGCCGCGTCACGCGAGGTACTCGGCGAGACGGTCGAACGAAGCGGCCACGCCGGCCTCGGCCTGGCCGCGCATCGCTTCGGTCGTCTGGATCGTCGCGCGGAAGGCCATCTCGGTCCGGCCGTCGCCGAGGTCGGTCAGCGTGACGACGCTCACCGCGCCGTCGTGCCAGGCGTGCTCGGCGACCTCCTCGACCACGAGCCGCTCGGGCTCGACGACCTCCCGGTAGACCCCCTCCGTGGGCATCTCCCGGCCGTCCTCGTCGGAGATCGAGATGACGTGGAAGCGCCCGCCCGGCCGGACGTCCATCGTGACCGTCGACCGGGGCGTGCTCCAGCCGCGCGCGCCCCACCACGCCGCGAGCTGATCGGGCTCCGTCCACGCCTTCCACACGAGCTCGCGGGGGGCGTTGAAGACGCGGCTGATCGCGATCTCCTCCGCCTTGGTTGCCTCGGTCATGGTCGTGTCCCTTTCTGGATCTCACGTAGGTGCTCGTCGAGGCGGTCGAAGCTGTCCTCCCAAAACGCCCGGTAGTCCGCCAGCCAGTCGGCGGCCCGCCCGAGCGCGTCGCCCTGCAGACGCGAGGGCCGCAGCTGGGCGCTGCGCCCGCGCGCGATGAGCCCGGCCCGCTCGAGCACCTTGAGGTGCTTGGAGACCGCCTGCAGGGTGATCGGGAACGGCTCGGCCAGCTCGTTGACGGTCGCCTCGCCCTCGGCCAGCCGCGCCAGGATGGCCCGCCGGGTCGGATCGGCGAGCGCCGCGAACGTGCTGCTGAGCGCGTCGACCGTCACGACGTCACGCTACTCATCTGATCGGTTGATAAACACCTTGGTTGAGCATATCGAGTGGTCGCTTGACCGTCCAGGCGACCGTCGAGCGACACTCGACCCGAACGGAATCGCAGGGGCATAGTCCGCGGAGCGCTGGCGCGATCGCGGGGCGAACCGCCCGGTAGGCTTTCCTGCTTCCGGTTCGCCCGGCCTTCCTCGCCTCCTCGTGACCACCACCACCACCGCCCGCGCCGAGGGGCCGTCGTCGCACCCGCAGGCGGCCACGCTCGAGTTCCGCGACGTCCGGAAGGTCTACGGCGAGGCCGCGGAGCCCGCCATCTCCGACCTCAGCTTCGAGGTCGCCGCCGGCGAGATCTGCGTCCTCGTCGGCCCGTCGGGGTGCGGCAAGACGACGGCCATGCGGATGGTCAACCGGATGATCGAGATGACGAGCGGCGACATCCTCCTCGACGGCGAGTCGGTGCGCGACAAGCGGCCCGCCGACCTGCGCCGCGAGATCGGCTACGCGATCCAGCAGATCGGCCTCTTCCCGCACGAGACGATCGGCGACAACATCGCCACCGTCCCCAAGCTCCTGGGCTGGCGCAAGGAGCGCGTGCGCGAACGCGTCGACACCCTCATCGAGCTCATCGGGCTCGACGCCGGCGAGGTCCGCGACCGCTACCCGGCGCAGCTCTCGGGCGGCCAGCGCCAGCGCGTCGGCGTCGCTCGCGCGCTGGCCGCGGACCCGCCGCTCCTGCTCATGGACGAGCCGTTCGGCGCGATCGACCCGATCAACCGCGAGCGCCTGCAGAACGAGTTCCTGCGCCTGCAGGACGAGCTGCGCAAGACCGTCGTCTTCGTCACCCACGACATCGACGAGGCGATCAAGATGGGCGACCGCATCGCGATCCTCAAGACGGGCGGCGTCCTGGCCCAGTACGCGGCGCCCGCCGAGCTGCTCATGCACCCCGCCGACGCGTTCGTGGAGGACTTCGTCGGCGCCGACCGCGCGCTCAAGCGCCTCGCCCTGCGCCGCGTGCGCGACGTCGACCTGTGGACGGCCCCGCGCGTGCGCGTGGGCGACACCGTCGACACGGCGCGCGCGGCCATGGCCGGCTCCGACGTGCCGTACCCGCTCGTCGTCGACGACGGCGGGCGCCCGGTCGCCTGGCTCGACGAGGACGACCTGCGCGGCGAGCGCATCGAGCCCGGGACGGGCTCGCCCGTGCTGACCGTCGACCGCGACGACGTCCTGCGCGACGCGCTCAGCGACCTGCTGCAGAGCGAGGTCCAGTACGGCGCGGTCGTGGGGGCGGGGGGCCGCGTCGAGGGCATCCTGTCGATCGAGCTCGTCCACGACTTCCTCGTGCCCGAGGCCGAGGGCGAGGTCGAGCCGGTATGACCGCGGCGGGGCTGGCGGTCGCCCAGTCCGGCAACGACTTCTTCCGCGACCGCTCGTCGGGCGGCGACCGGTGCGTCGAGGACAACGGCCTCTGCCCCGGCTGGATCGCCCACCACCTCGACCGCTACACGACCCCGTTCGTCCAGCACCTCGTGCTCGTGCTGGTCTCGGTGGCGATCGGCTTCGCGATCGCCTTCGGCCTGGCGCTGCTCGCCCACCGCCGGCGCTGGCTCGTCGGGCCGATCACCCAGATCACCGGGATCCTCTACACGATCCCGAGCCTCGCGGCCTTCTTCATCCTGCTGCCGATCACCGGGCGCGGGCGGACGACCGCGATCGTCGCGCTGACCGCCTACACGCTGCTCGTCCTCTTCCGCAACATCGTCGACGGTCTCGACGGCGTGCCCGAGGAGGCGCGCGACGCCGGCCGCGGGATGGGGCTGACCGACCGCCAGCTGCTCTGGCGGGTGGAGCTGCCGCTCGCGCTGCCGGCGATCATGACCGGCCTGCGGATCGCGGCGACGACGACCGTCGGGCTCGCGGCGCTCGCGTTCTACGCCGGCGGCGGCGGCCTGGGCGAGCCGATGGAGGCCGACAAGGCCTTCGACTCGAACATCGTCGCGGCGGGCGGCCTCTGCGTCGTGATGGCCGTCGCCCTCGACGGCCTGCTGCTGCTGAGCCAGCGGCTGCTGACGCCGTGGACCCGGGCGCGGGCGGCCTAGGGTGCCGACGACGCTCGCCTTCCTCGGCCAGCTCGGGGACGCCGTCCACTTCATCTTCGTCGAGGAGACGGGCCCCGGCGGCGCGGAGGTCGGCGGCGCGCAGCTGCTGCCGCTCCTGCGCGAGCACGTGCTCATCACGGTCGTGGCCGTGGCCGCGGCCACCGCGATCGCGCTGCCGATCGGCACGTGGCTCGGGCACGCCGGGCGCGGCTCGTTCCTCGTGGTCTCGGTCACCAACGCCGGCCGCGCCGTGCCCTCGATCGGCGTCGTCTTCCTCTTCTTCGCGGCGCTCGGCGCGGGCTTCTTCAACATCACGCTCGCGCTCGTCCTGCTGGCGATCCCGCCGATCCTGCTCAACGCCTACACCGGCGTGCGGGCCGTCGATCCCGACACCGTCGACGCGGCGCGCGGCATGGGCCTGACGGCCGGCCAGGTCCTCGGCAAGATCGAGCTGCCACTCGCCCTCCCGCTCATCTTCGGGGGCATCAAGACATCGACCGTCAACGTCCTCGCCACCGCCACGCTCGGCCCCGAGGCCGGCGTCGTGACGCTCGGCGACCCCATCATCAACCCCTCGAGCTACGGGGACGCGGGCCGGCTCGGAGCGGCCATCGTGGTCGCCGTGCTCGCCGTCGCCGCCGAGCTCGGCCTGTCGGCCGTCCAGCGCGCGCTGACGCCAGAGGGCATCAAGCTCGCCGGCGAGGCGCCGACCCGGCGCCGGCCCCGGCCCGCCGTTCCCAAGAGGAGGATCGCACCCACATCATGAGCATCCGACGCATCATCCCGGCCCTGGCGGCCATCGTCGCGCTGGTCGTGGCACTGGCCGCGTGCGGCAGCGACGACGACGGCTCGTCGTCGACGCCGGCTTCGTCGCCCTCGAGCTCGAGCTCGCAGGAGAGCGCCGCCATCACGAAGGACGCCGCGAACGCCAACGTCACGCTGACCGTGGGCTCGAAGAACTTCACCGAGCAGAAGATCCTCGGCGAGATCTACGCGCAGGCCTTCGAGGCCGCCGGCTACGACGTCAAGACGGCCTTCAACCTCGGCGACGAGCAGACGGCGCTCAAGGCGCTCAAGGGTGGCCAGATCTCCGGCTACCCCGAGTACACCGGCACCGCGCTGCTCTCGTTCCTCGACGTGCCCGCCGACAAGCTGCCCGACGACGAGGGCGAGGCGTACGACCAGGTCAAGGCCGGCATGGCCAAGCAGGGCATCGAGGCCTTCGCCCCGACGCCGTTCACCTCCTCCAACGAGGTCGGGCTGCTGAGGAAGAGGGCCGACGAGCTCGGCGTCACGAAGATCTCCGACCTCAAGGGCAAGGCCGGCGACCTCACGCTCTACGGCTCGCCCGAGTGCCGCACGCGCCGCGACTGCCTGCTCGGCCTGCAGCAGGTCTACGGCCTGGGCTTCAAGAAGTTCGTGCCGGTCAACATCGCCCAGCGTCACGAGGTGCTGACGAGCGGCCAGGCCGACGTCTCGATCGTCTTCACGACCGACCCGCAGATCAAGCGCGACGACGAGGTCCTGCTCGAGGACGACAAGGGCATGTTCCCGCCCTACAACTCGACGTTCCTGATGAAGACCTCGGTCGCCCAGAAGGCCGGCCCGGACCTGCCCAAGGTCATCGACGCGGTCAACAAGAACCTCACGGCCGACGTCATGCAGGAGCTCAACGCGCGCGTCGACCTCGACAAGGACACGCCCGAGCAGGCGGCGCAGGCCTACCTCAAGCAGTTCAGGCTGATCGCGAGCTAGCTGCCGGGCGGGGTCGCCGCGAAATCCATCACCAAGTCGCTCCCGCGGCGCACGAGCCCGGTCAAGCAGGTGTTGAGCAGCACGTGCGCCGAGGGAGCTCGCCCCACGGGCCGCCTCACAGACGCCGGTAGCGAACGTAGACGACGCGGGAGCCAAATGTCTGTGTCTCGACCAGCTCCAGGTTGATCCTCTCGTCCAGGGCTGGGAAGTAGGGCGTCCCGCCGCCCAGCACGACCGGACTGACGAAGAGCCGGTACTCGTCGATGAGGTTCAGCCTCACGAGGGTGGAGGCCAGGTCGGCGCCGCCGACGGCCAGGTCCTTTCCCGGTTGCTGCTTCAGCGTGGCGACCTCGTCGGCGACGCCGTGGCTGACCAGCCTGGCATTGCCCTCGACGTTCTCGAGGGTCTTCGAGAACACGAGCTTCGGCATGTCCTTCCAGATGCGGGCGAACTCGAGCTCGTGCTCCGGGACCGACGGTCGCTCGTCGGCGGTCTCCCAATACGCCATCACCTCGTAGAGCCGCCGACCGCAGAGGAGCGCGCCCAACTCCCGCGTCTGCTGGTTGTGGAACCGATGCAGCTCCTCGTCCGGCGCCGACCAGTCGAGCTCGCCGTCGCGCCCGGCGATGAAGCCGTCCAGCGACACTCCCATCGAATAGATCAGCTTTCGCATCATGATCCTCCCCGGTTGGCGCCGATTCTTCTGTGACTACGACCGCGCGCCCAGATGCTCATCGTGACCGCCACCTTCGGCGCGCTCCCTGGCTCGCCCTCCCACGTCGACGCTCTAGGTGTGCCCCTGCACGCGCACGTCACCCGCGTCGGTCGTGGCGGAGATCGACCGCAGCGCGCGGTCGTTGCGCACGAGCCCCGCGACCTCGACGTCGCCGGCGTTCGTCGTCGCGTCGACGCGGTACTCGCCCCCCGCCGGCAGGTCGAGGTCGACGTCGCCCGCGTTCGAGGTCGCGCTCACGCTGACGGGCTGGGTCGAGAACTCCAGCGCGACGTCGCCGGCGTCGGTGTCGGCGCGGACGCTGACCGGGTTGAGGTCGGCGCCGCGGACGTCGCCGTCGTTCGTGCCGAGCTCGAGGTGGCCGGCCAGGCGCTCGGCGCGGATGTCGCCAGCGTCGCTCGCGACCTTGACGTCGGCGTCGAACGGGATCGTCAGCGCGAGGTCCGCCTTGCAGCGATTGACCGGCCCGCCGGTCGGGCACGCGCTCGCGATCCGCAGCACGGAGCCGACCACGCGCATGGAGACCGTGGGCCGGCGCCAGAGCCACTGCAGGTCCTGCTGGACGACGACGCGATTGCCCTCCCCGCCCTGGAGGCGCACGTCGCCCGAGCCCGCGTCCACGACGACGCGCTCGACGTGCCGCGGCAGCATCGTCGTCGTCTGCCGCGTGTGCTTGAGCAGCTCGGAGGCCGCGACGGCCACGAGGCAGACGACGAGCAGCACGAGCGCCACGAGCCCGATCAGGCGCGGCGTAGAGATCGTCGGCGGGGCGGTCGTGGGCGGCACTGCGGTCACCACGGTAGTTCCCGCTCGACCCGTTCACGGTGCGGCTGTCCGTACGCACGCGCTGGTACGGTCGGCGGCTCCATGCGCCTGTCCGAGTACCAACGCGCCTCGCGGCGTACGGCGACCTACCCGGGCGCCGGCGAGAACCTCGTCTACCCCACCCTCGGCCTGGCCGGCGAGGCCGGCGAGGTCGCAGAGAAGGTCAAGAAGCTCCTGCGCGACGACGGCGGCGTGTTGGGCGAGAAGCGCCGAGCCGCGCTGGCCGGCGAGCTCGGCGACGTGCTCTGGTACGTGGCACAGGTCGCCACCGAGGCCGGCCTCGAGCTCGAGGCGATCGCCGAGGCGAACCTCGCGAAGCTGCGCTCGCGCGCGCAGCGGGGCGTGCTCTCGGGCTCGGGCGACGAGCGCTAGGCGCGCGCGAGCTCCTGCGCGTAGCGAGCGACCGATCGGTCGTGCAAGCTCGGCGACCAGCCCCTCGATCCGGCGGACGAAGTCGTCCTCGTCGAGGCGGTCGATCTCGGTCCAGAGCTGCGAGACCCGCTGCTCCCAGTCGTCACCCGCGACGGTCATGTGAGCAGTATCGCCGGATCGCGACCGTCTCAGGTCGAGGGCGCGCCGTCGACGGCGAAGCGCGCGAAGCGCTCGGCGACGCCGGCGGGGACCCGGGCGCGGACGCGCACGCCGTCGGCGGTGTCGGTGCGCTCGAGGTCGCCGGCGACGTCGTGGAGCTCGGCCAGGCGGCCGCCCGCGGCGAACGGGAGCAGGAGATCGACCGGGCGCAGCGTCGCGCGAAAGGCCAGCTCGATGCGCTCGCCGAGAGTCTCGAGGCCCTCGCCGTCCAGCGCGGAGACGAGGATCCCCTCGGCGTGTGCGAGGCCGAGCTCCTCGCGCCGCTCGCGGTCGAGCGCGTCGGCCTTGTTGAGGACGAGCAGCCGGGGACGGTCGCCCGCCCCGATCTCGTCGAGCACCGCGTCGACGGCCCGGAGCATCTCGGTCAGGGTCGCCTCGTCGACCGAGGCGTCGACGACGTGGAGGATGAGGTCGGCGACCCGCGTCTCCTCGAGCGTCGCGCCGAAGGCGTCGACGAGCTGGTGGGGCAGCTTGCGGATGAACCCGACGGTGTCGGTGAGCAGGTACGGCCGGCCGTCGAGGCGGAGGGCCCGCGTGCTCGGGTCGAGCGTGTGGAAGAGCCGGTCGCGGACACCCACGCTCGCGCCGGTGAGCGCGTTGAGCAGCGTCGACTTGCCCGCGTTCGTGTAGCCCGCGAGCGCGATCCGCGGCAGGTGCGCGCGCTCGCGCTCGGCGCGCATGATCAGGCGCGAGCCGCGGACGTCGGCGAGCTTGCGCTTCAGCGCGGCGATGCGGTCACGGGCCAGGCGGCGGTCGGTCTCGATCTGCGTCTCGCCCGGGCCGCGCGTCCCGATGCCGCCGCCGAGGCGCTCGAGGTGCGTCCACAGGCCGCGCATGCGCGCGAGGTTGTACTCGAGCTGCGCGAGCTCGACCTGCAGCTTGCCCTCCGAGGAGTTCGCGTGGCCGGCGAAGATGTCGAGGATCACGGCGGTGCGGTCGACGACCGGCAGCCCGAGCTCGGCCTCGAGGCTGCGCTCCTGGCGCGGGCTGAGCTCGTCGTCGCAGGCGATGACGTTAGCGTCGGCCCGCCTCGCCGCCTCCTTGATCTCCTGGAGCTTGCCCGGGCCGACGTAGCTGTTGGGGTGCGGCTGCTCGCGATGCTGGACGGCCTGCCCGACCACCGCGACGCCCGCGGTGTGGAGAAGCTCGCGCAGCTCGGAGAGGTCCTCGCCGTCGGGCAGCGCGGCGACGCAGAAGGCGCGCTGGCGAGCCCGGCCGGGCCGGGCGCCGTTCGGGCTTCGGGAGGGCGTGACGCGCCCGTGGCGGCTGCGCTGCATTGCCTCGCAGTGTAGGGCGCGGCGACCGGCGGTCAGCGCGCGTCGCGGTCGCGGTGGACGCCCACGCCGGCCACGACCAGGCCGATCCCGAGGACCTCAGCGAGCGTCGGCAGCTGCGCCAGGACGACGATCCCGACGACGGTGGCGACGGCCGGCAGCAGCGCGACGAGCAGCGCGTAGGTCGAGCGCCGGATGCGCGCGAGCGCGAGCTGGTCGGTGACGTAGGGGATGACCGACGAGGAGATCCCGACGCCGACGCCGCCCGCCAGCGCGACCGGGTCCGTCAGGGACGGCGCCGCCGCCCAGCCGCCGATCGGCGTCGCGACCACGGCGGCGACGAGCATCGCCACGCCGAGGCTGTCGATCCCGCCGCCGGCGCCGTGCGCGGCGGCCCGGGCGCTGAGGACGATGTACGTCGAGAAGAGCGCGGCGTTGGCGAAGGCGAAGGCGAGCCCGAGCGGCTCCGCGGCGAGCTGCACGTCGGTGAGCAGGTAGACCCCCGCGACGGCGAGCGCGAGCGCGGCCAGGTTGCGCCCCGTGCGGCTGCCGATCGCGGCGAGCACGATCACGGGCAGGAACTCGATCGCCGCGACGGTGCCGAGCGGCAGCAGGCTGATGGCCTCGTAGAAGCAAGCGTTCATGAGCGCGAGGACGGCGCCCCAGCCGAGCAGCAGGCGCCGGCCCGCGACGTCGAGCGCGCCGAGGATCCGCCACGGGCGGCGCCACAGCGCGAAGACTGCGGCGGCCGACGCGATCCGCAGCCAGGCGACACCCAGCACGTCGACGCGGGCGAAGAGGAGGACCGCGAACGACGGCCCGAGGTAGTGGAAGAGCGCGCTGACCGCGAAGAAGCTCTCGGGCGGCGCGGTGCGCGCGACCCGCGCCGCGAGGGGCTCGCCCGCGATCGTCGTCATGCATGATGGATGCCCCGGCCGGACGCGTCCTCACCAGCGCTTCGCGCGCAGTCGGCCTCGCCGGCCACTGATTCAGGGGTATGCTCGTGCGATGGCCGCCGAACCCGCACTGCTCGACGCGATCAACCGCGACCTGCTCGCCGCCGTGCAGGCCGAGGGCCGCCTCAGCCTCGCCGCGCTCGGGCGGCGCGTGGGCCTCTCGCCTTCGGCCGTCGGCGAGCGGCTCGGGCGCCTGGAGCACGCGGGCGTCATCACCGGCTACCACGCCGCGATCAACCCGCGCGCGCTCGGCTTCACCGTGGCGGCGATCGTGCGGGTGCGCCCCGTCATCCGCCAGCTGCACCGGATCCCCGAGGTCGCCGAGGGGATCGCCGCGGTGACCGAGTGCTACCGGATCACCGGCGAGGACTGCTTTCTGCTCCGCCTGCAGCTGCGCTCGATGGACGAGCTCGAGGGGATCCTCGACCGCTTCGCGCCGTTCGGGCAGACCACGACGTCGATCGTGCACTCGGCGCCCGTGCCGCTGCGCCCGCTGCCGCTCGACTGACCTGCCCGCCCAGGGCGGTCGGTGTCCCGGATCGCGCCGACAACCCGGCCGGCACCGAGGTTGCGCCCCGGGGACGGCGGCATAGGCACCGCAGCACCACAGGACCCGCGCGCCTGTGCAATGCTTAGGCAGATGCCGGATCTCAGCCTGGGCCAGGCGGCGCGCGCGATCGGCGTCAGCGTCGACACGCTGCGCCGCTGGGACCGCGCGGGCAAGCTCGAGACCGTGCGCGACGCGCGCAACCAGCGCCGCGTCCCGCGCCGCGAGGTCGAGCGGCTCACGAGCCGGCCCGTGCGCCACGCCGTGGGCGACAGGCTCTCCGCGCGCAACCGCTTCCCGGGCGTCGTGGTGTCGGTGGAGGTGGACGGCGTCATGGCGCTCGTCGAGCTCGAGGCCGGCCCGCACCGGATCACCGCGGCGATCACGCGCGACGCGGTGCGGGAGCTGGGGCTCGCCGAGGGCGCGCGTGCGACGGCGACCGTCAAAGCGACGTCGGTCATGATCGAGAGGGGCGACGGATGAAGGCCCTGGGGGTGCTGCTTGCCGCGCTGACGCTGGCGCTCGGGGCGGCGGCCTGCGGCGACGACGAGGGGTCGGGAGCGGGCAGCGGCGAGCCCGCGCTGACGGTCTCGGCCGCCGCCTCGCTCAGGCAGGCCTTCACGAACTACGGCCGGGACCTCCCGGGCGCCTCGGCGCGATTCTCGTTCGCGGGCTCCGACGAGCTCGCGGCGCAGATCGAGCAGGGGGTCAAGCCCGACGTCTACGCCGCGGCCAACACCAAGCTGCCCGACCGGCTCCATGCCAAGGGCCTCGTCGGCAAGCCGACGGTCTTCGCCGGCAGCCGGCTCGTCCTCGCCGTGCCGGCCACGGACGCCGAGGTCGCCTCGCTGACGGACCTCGAGCGCGACGGCGTGACGCTCGCGATCGGCTCGGAGGACGTGCCCGTCGGCTCCTACACGCGCACGGTGCTCGACAAGCTCCCGTCCGCCCAGCGCCGGGCGATCCTCGCCAACGTGCGCTCCGAGGAGCCCGACGTCGCCGGGATCACCGGCAAGCTCACGCAGGGCGCGGTCGACGCCGGCTTTCTCTACGTCTCGGACGTCCGCGCGACCGACGGCAGGCTCGAGGCGATCGAGCTGCCGCGCGACCTACAGCCGTCCGTCGCCTACGGCGTCGCGGTGGTCGAGGGGGCCAAGCACCCCGCTCAGGCGAGGGCGTTCATCGCGGGGCTGCTCGACGGCGCGGGCGCGCAGGCGCTCGAGGACGCGGGCTTCGAGCCGCCACCCGAGCGATGAGGCGCGCGGGCTGGTTCGGAGCGCTGCTGGTGGCGGCGCTCACGGCGACGCTGCTCTTCCTGACGCTCCCGATCGTCGCCATCTTCGTCGATGCCGGCCCGTTGGACCTCGTGGCCGGCCTCGGCGACGAGGGCGCGCTCGAGGCGCTGCGCCTCAGCCTCGAGTGCAGCGCGATCGCGGTCGCCGTGATCGTCGTGGTGGGCACGCCCGCGGCCTACCTCCTGGCGACGCGGCGCTTCCGCGGGCGGGCGGCCGTCGTCACGCTCGTCGAGCTGCCGCTCGTGCTGCCGCCCGCGGTCGCCGGGATCGGGCTGCTCGCGGCGCTCGGGCCGAACGGCGTCCTCGGCGGGCTCGTCGAGGACGCCGGCGTGCAGCTCGTGCTGACCACGACGGGCGTGATCGTGGCGCTCACGTTCGTCGCGGCGCCCTTCTACCTCCGTCAGGCCCAGGCCGGCTTCGAGGCGCTCGACCGGACGTGGCTGGATGCCTCGCGCACGCTCGGAGCGGGCGAGGCGCGGACGTTCGCGCACGTGGCGGTCCCGGCGGCCGGCCCCAGCCTCGCCGCCGGCCTGGCGCTGGCGTGGGGACGCGCGCTCGGCGAGTTCGGCGCCACGCTGATGTTCGCGGGGTCCTTCCGGGGCATCACGCAGACCGCACCGCTGGCCATCTACGAGCGCTTCTCGACGGACTTCACGGGCGCACTGGCGCTGTCGGCGGTGCTCGTCGCCGTCTCCGCGGCCATCCTGCTGTCGGTCAAGCTGCTGAGCGGCTCGGCGTGGCGCGGCGGTGCTGCGCGTTGACGCCGCCACGCGGCTCGGCGCCTTCGCGCTCGACGTCGCGCTCGAGGTCCCCGCGGGCGCGTGCCTGGCGCTGGCGGGGCCGTCGGGCGCGGGCAAGACGTCGGTGCTGCGCGTCGTGGCGGGTCTCGTGCACCCCGAGCGCGGGCGCGTGGCCTGCGGCGAGGAGGTCTGGCTCGACACCGAGCGGCGCATCGACCTCGCCCCGGAGCGGCGTCGCTGCGGCTACGTCTTCCAGGACCTCGCGCTCTTCGGGCACCTCCGCGTCTGGCACAACGTCGCCTACCCGCTCCGGGGACTGGACCGGGCGCAGCGGCGCCGGCGCGCGCTGGCGCTGCTCGAGCGCTTCGGCATCGCCCACCTCGCCGACGAGCGGCCGCAGACGCTGTCGGGCGGCGAGCGCCAGCGCGTCGCGGTCGCCCGCGCGCTGGCCCGGCGCCCGGCCGCGCTGCTGCTCGACGAGCCGCTTTCGGCGCTCGACCCGCGCACGCGCGCCGCGGCGGGGCGCGAGCTCGCCGGCGTGCTGGCCGAGACCGGCGTGCCGGCGCTGCTCGTGACCCACGACTTCACCGAGGCGGCGCTGCTGGGCGACCGCGTCGGCGTCCTCGACGGCGGCCGCGTCGTGCAGCGCGGAACCGCGGCCGAGCTTGCGGCGTCGCCCGCGTCGGCGTTCGTGGCCGACTTCACGGGCGCCGTCGTGCTCACCGGCGCGGCCCGGCCCGCGCACGGCGGCCTGACCGCGATCGCGCTTGACGGCGGCGGCACGGTGCTGAGCACCGAGGCGGGCGACGGCCCCGTGGCGGTCAGCGTCTTCCCGTGGGAGATCGTGCTCGCCCCGGCCGGCGCCGAGCGCCGCGACTCGGCCCAGAACCACCTGGACGTGCGCGTGGTATCGGTCACCGCGGTCGGCAACCGCGTGCGCGTGGGGCTCGCCGCGCCGCAGCCGCTCGTGGCCGAGCTCAGCGACGCCTCGGCCCACGAGCTCGATCTGACGCCCGGCGCCGCGGTCGTCGCCGTCTGGAAGGCGGCCGCCACGCGGCTCGTGCGGCGCTGATCGAAGACGCGCCGCCACGCCCGGGTTCGTCCGGTTAGGCTGGCGCGGGCTGAGGGTGATGGACGACGGGATCCGCATCGGCGCCGCGGCCACCGCGCTCGGCGTCAGCATCGACACGCTGCGCCGCTGGGAACGCGACGGGCGCGTGACGTTCGAGCGCCGTGGGCGCCAGCGCTACATGAGCTCGCTCGAGCTCGCGCGCCTGCTGCGCGAGCGCGCGGCGGTCGGCATGGCCGGCGCGCGCAACCGGCTGTCGGGGATCGTGCTCGGCGTGCGTCGCGACGGCGCGATGGCCCAGGTCGACATGGCCTGTGGCCCGCACCGCGTCGTCTCGCTCATGAGCCGCGAGGCGGCCGACCAGCTCGGGCTCAAGCCCGGGGACCCGGCGACCGCGATCATCAAGGCAACGACGGTCGTCGTCGAGCGCCGGCCCGCTCAGGGGGGCGCCGGGCGCGCGTAGCGCGCCGCGAACGGGCTCGTCGAGCTGCACACGCCCACGGCCTGCGCTCCCAGCACGCGATCGTCGTCGCCCTCGCGCTGCCGCTCGGGCCCGGCCCCAAGCGCCGGCGCGTTCAGGCCGCCGCGCGCGCGCTCGAGGTCGAGGCCTTGCCCGCGCGCCGCCTGAAGGCCGCCGCCCTCGAGCAACGGCGACGAGATCCCCAAGGCCATGCGCACGCCCGATCTCGAGCCCAACAAGCGCAAGGCTCCCGGCGGAGCCCGCGCCCGCGCGGCTCTACGCGGTCGCCGACGGCCTGCGCCGGCGCCCGTCGCGGCCGCGCGCGGGTCGCGGGTAGCCTGCGCGGGCGTGCCCCCGGCCGATCGCCTCGCCGCCCGCGCGCTCGAGCTCGTCGACCTCGCCTCGGAGTCGCGCGCCGAGGCCGCGCTCGCGGCGCACGTCGTCGCCGTCCTGGGCGACGGCGGCGCCGCCGTCCGCGACGCGGGCGACACGTGCCTCCTCGCGGGCGCGACCGAGCGCGGCGAGCGCCCGCTCGTGCTCCTGGCCGGGCACCTGGACACCGTGCCGGCGCAGGGCAACCTCCCGGGTTGGCGCGACGCCGACGCCGTCCACGGCCTCGGGGCCGCCGACATGAAGGGCGCGGTGGCGGTCATGGTCGAGCTCGCCCTGGCCCGACCGAGGGCCAGCGTCGACCTCGGCTTCGTCTTCTTCGGGCGCGAGGAGCTGCCGCACACCGAGAGCGCGCTCGGCCCGCTGCTCGAGCGCGAGCCCGGTCTGCGGACGGCCGATCTCGCGATCGTGATGGAGCCGACGGGCAACGCGCTGCACGCGGGCTGCCTCGGCAACGTCAACGCCAAGTGGACGTTCCGCGGGCGCTCCGGGCACTCCGCGCGCCCGTGGCTGGCCGACAACGCGATCCACCGCGCGGCCGCGGGCATCGACGCGCTCGCCCGCGTGCCGGCCGAGGCGCACGACCTCGACGGGCTCGTCTTCACCGAGGTCGTCTCCGTGACGCAGGTCGCCGGCGGCATCGCGGGCAACGTCATCCCCGACGCGGCGGTCGCCTCGGTGAACTTCCGCTACGCGCCGGACCGCTCGCCGGCCGAGGCCGAGGAGCGCCTGCACGCGTGGTGCGACCCGTTCGGCGAGCTCGTCGTCGTGGCCAACGCGCCGAGCGCCCCGGTGGCGACGGCCAACCCGCTCGTGCGCCGCCTCGCCGACGCCGGGGCGCTCGAGCTCGCGCCGAAGCAGGCCTGGACGCCCGTGGCCGAGTTCGCCGCGGCCGGCGTCGACGCCGTGAACTTCGGGCCCGGCGACCCGGCGCAGGCGCACACGCGCGCCGAGCACGTCCGCGTCGACGCGCTCGCGCGCTCGTTCGCGGTCCTGGAGGCGTTCGCGTGCGCCTGAGCCCGGTCCTCGAGGGCATGCGGACCTATCCCTTCGTGCGCCTCACGGAGGCGCGCCGGGCGGCCGAGGCGCGCGGCCTCCAGGTCGTCGACTTCGGCATCGGCGAGCCGCGCGAGGAGACCCCGGCCTTCATCCGCCGGGCGCTCGCGGCCGCACTCGAGGCCGAGCCGGTCTCGACCTACCCCGCGGCCGAGGGCCTGCCCGAGCTGCGCGAGGCGATCGCCGGCTGGATCGCGCGGCGCTTCGGTCCCACGCTCGACCCCGACCGCGAGATCGTCCCCACGCTGGGCTCCAAGGAGGCCGTCTTCCACCTCGCGCAGGTCGTGGCCGGGCCCGGCGCGCGGGTCGCGGTCACGACCCCCGGCTACCCCGTGCCGGCCCGTGGCGCGGCGTTCGCGGGCGCCGAGGTCGTGGACGTGCCGCTCGACCCCGCCCGCGGCTGGGAGCCCGACCTCGACGCCGTCGACTGGGCCGGGGTCGCGCTGCTGTGGCTGAACTTCCCCAACAACCCCACGGCCGCGACGGCGTCGCGTGCGCTGCTGGACGGAGCCGCCGCGCTGGCCCGTCAGCATGGCTTCGTCGTCGCCTCCGACGAGGCGTACAGCGAGCTGTGGTTCTCCGGTGAGCCACCGCGCTCGATCCTCGAGGTCGCCGACCGCACCGGCATCGTGGCGCTCAACACGTTGAGCAAGCGCTCCTCGATGCCCGGCTACCGCTCGGGATTCGTGGCCGGCGACCCCGAGGTCGTCGCGGCGCTCAAGCACTACCGCCCGAACGTCGGTGTCGCGCCGCAGACCTTCGTTCAGCGCGCGGCGGCCGCCGCCTGGGCCGACGACGCGCACGTCGCGGAGATCCGCGCCCGGTATCGGGCCAAGCGCGATGCGCTGCTCCCCGCGCTGCGGGCGGCGGGCCTCGAGCCCGCCGGCGGCCCGGCGAGCTTCTTCTTGTGGCTGCGCCTTCCGGACGGCGCCGACGACGCCGCCTGGGCGCTCGAGCTGCTGGAGCGCACGGGGATCGTCGTCGCTCCGGGATCGTTCTTCGGCGCGGGCGGCGCCGGGCACGTGCGCGTCGCGCTAGTGCCCACGCTCGCGGACTGTCGGCGAGCGGCCGAGCTCATAGAGTCCGGGCCATGAGCACGACCGGCCTCAGCGCCCTGTCGGCGACGATCGACGAGCTCTTCGAGCGCCCGGCGGCCGACCTCGACGACGAGGCCGCCCGGACGGTCGAGGAGGTCATGGACCTGCTCGACGACGGCAGGGTGCGCGTCGCGACCCCGACGGACCAGGGCTGGCGCGTCAACGAGTGGGCCAAGAAGGCGATTCTGCTCTCGTTCCGCACCCGGGCGATGGAGACGATCGAGCTCGGGCCGTACGAGTACCACGACAAGATGCCCCTGAAGGGCGGCTGGGCGGCGCGCGGCGTCCGGGTCGTGCCGCCGGCGACCGTCCGTCACGGCGCCTACGTCGCGCCCGGGGCGGTGCTCATGCCCTCCTACGTCAACGTCGGCGCGTGGGTCGGGTCGGGGACGATGGTCGATACCTGGGCGACCGTCGGCTCGTGCGCGCAGGTCGGCGTCGACGTCCACCTCTCGGGCGGCGTCGGCATCGGCGGCGTGCTCGAACCGCTCCAGGCCGAGCCCGTGATCGTCGAGGACGGCGCGTTCGTCGGCTCGCGCTGCATCGTCGTCGAGGGCGTGCGCGTCGGATCCGAGGCGGTCCTCGGCGCGAACGTCGTCCTCACGGCGTCGACGCCGATCATCGACGTCCGCGGCGAGGAGCCCGTCGAGCTGCGCGGCCAGGTCCCGCCGCGGGCGATCGTCATCCCGGGCACGCGCGAGAAGCGCTTCCCGGCCGGCTCCTATCGCGTCGCCTGCGCGCTCATCATCGGCGAGCGCACGGCCGCGACGGACCGCAAGACCTCGCTGACCGCCGCGCTGCGCGACCACGCGGTCAGCGTGTAGGCCAGTCCCCCGCGAAGACCGGCACCGCCCGGCCGGTGAGGCCGACGTGCAGGTCCTCGCCGACGTCGACCTCGAGCTCGCCGCCGTCGAGACGCACGGTGACCGGAGCGTCGCCGCCGCGCAGGACGTAGGCGACCGCCGCGCCGCAGGCGCCGGTGCCGCTCGAGCGCGTCTCCCCCACCCCGCGCTCGAAGATCCGCGCGCGGATGACGCCGGACTCGAGCTCGGCGAACCACGAGACGTTGGTGCGGTCCGGAAAGCGCGAGTCGCGCTCGATCGGCGGCCCGACGGTCGCGAGGTCGAGCGCGTCGACATCCTCGGGGCGCGCGAGCGCGATCGCCGTCTGCGGGTTGCCGATCGTCAGGTGCACGAAGCGAAAGCCGCCGGCCTCGCCGTCCGCCCCCAGGCGCGCGCGACCCAGGTCGAGGCGGCACGTGTCCTCGCCGAGGATCGTCGCGCGGATCTCGCCCGCAGCCGTCTCGACCGAGAACGTGGGCCGCTCCGTCCAGCCCGCGCGGCGCAGGTAGAGCACGGCCTCGCGGGCGCCGTTGCCGCTGAGCTCGGCCTTCGATCCGTCCGGGTTGAAGATCCGCAGCCGCGCGACGGATGCCGGCTCGCGGGGCGCGGAGAGCTCGAGCACGCCGTCGGCCCCGATCCCCTCGTGGCGGTCGCAGAGCGCCCGGACGAGCGCTGCGTCGAGCGGCTCGGGGAGCGCGGCGGCCTCGACGATCACGTAGTCGTTGCCCAGCGCCTGCCACTTCTCGAAGCGCACGCCGGCGAGTCTAGGGTTCGAGCTCGGCGGCGACCTCGTCGGGGTCACGGCCGGTCACGTCGACGATCTCGACCCCCGGCAGCTTGCGTAGCCACGTGAGCTGGCGCTTGGCGAGGTTGCGCGTGCGCCGCCTCGTCGCGTCGACGTCGCCGCGCAGGAGCTCTTCGAAGCCGAGCGCCTGCCGGGCGGTCGCCGACGCGCCGGCGGCGTGCGCGGCGCGCACCTGGTCGACGGCGCCCGCGGCGACGATCGCGTCCACGCGGTCGTCGATGCGGGCGTAGAGCGCCGCGCGCTCCATGACCAGGCCGACGAGGCGCGTCGGATGCCGGGTGTCCGCGGTCCACAGGCGGTTGGGCCCGTCGGGTGGCTCGAGCTCGCCGAGGTCGAGCAGCTCGAGCGCGCGGACGAGGCGCGAGCGGTCGCGCGCGTCGATCCTCGCCGCGGCCCAGGGGGCGCGGCGCGCCAGCCCGGCGTGGAGCGCCTCGGGCCCGCGCTCGGCGAGCTCGGCCTCCCAGCGCGCGCGGACCTCGTCGGGCGCCGCGGGGCGCAGGTCGAGGTCGGCGAGCGCCGCGCGCAGGTACAGGCCGGTCCCGCCGACGACGATCGGCCGCCGGCCGTGTGCGAGCAGCCCGTCGATCTCCGCGTGCGCGAGCGCCGCGTACTCACCGGCCGAGAACCGCGCGTCGACCGGGAGGATCGAGACGAGCCGGTGCTCGAGCCGCGCCTGCTCGCCGGGGCTCGGCGCCCCCGTCAGGAGCTCGAGGCCGCGATAGACCTGCAGCGCGTCGGCCGACACGGCCACGGGTCGCTCGCCTCGTCCGCGCATCCGCGCGCCCAGCGCGAGCGCGAGCGCCGTCTTGCCCACCGCGGTCGGGCCGAACAGCGCGAGCAGCCGGGCGTTGGCAGCCACCGGGCGCAGTATCGTCAGGCCCGTGAGCGTGCGCATCGGCTGCGCGCTGTCGACCGGCGCCGATCCCCGCGTGGCCGCCATCGAGGCGTCGCAGCACGCGCGCGCGCAGCTCGGTGGCGAGGCTGTCGACGCCGTGGCCGTGTTCTGCTCGGGCGAGCACCTGGCTGCGCCCGAGGCGCTCCTCGAGGGCGTCCACGAAGCGCTCGCGCCGCCCGTGCTCATCGGCTGCGGCGCGGCCGGCGTCCTCGGCGACGGGCGCGAGGTCGAGCGCGGCACGGCGGTGGCGGTCTGGGCCGCCTCGCTCGACGGCGGCAGCGCCGAGCCGTTCCACGCCCGCGTGGTCGAGACCGACGAGGGCAGCGCGATCGCCGGCCTGCCCGACCTCGAGGGCGCGACGGCCGCCATCCTGCTGCCCGACCCCTATTCGTTCCCGACGGCTGCGCTGCTCGAGCACCTGCCGGGCGCGGCCCCCGGCGTGCCGGTCATCGGCGGCCTGACCAGTGCGCGGACCCCCGAGGGCGAGGGCGCGCTCTTCCTCGGCGAGCGGCTCTGCGAGGAGGGTGCCGTCGGCGTCCGCCTGGACGGCGTGGAGGTGCTGCCGTGCGTCTCGCAGGGCGCGACGCCGGTCGGCCCGGAGCTCACGGTCACGGCGGCGGACGGCCACGTCATCTCCGGGCTCGCGGGCCGGCCCGCGCTCGAGCGCCTGCGCGACGCGATCGAGGCGCTCACCCTCGACGAGCAGCACAAGGTCGCCGGCGGGCTCCTGCTCGGGATCGTCATCGACGAGGGCAAGCCCGAGTACGAGCAGGGCGACTTCCTCGTGCGCGGGCTCATCGGCGCCGATCCGGAGGCGGGGACGATCGCCGTCGGCGCCGACGTCGAGCCGGGCATGGTCGTGCGGCTGCACGCGCGTGACGCCGCCTCCGCGGACCGCGACCTGCGCGAGGCGCTCGGCCTGCGCCGCCTCGCGCTCGGCGACCGCCCGCCGGCGGGCGCCCTCGTCTTCACCTGCAACGGCCGCGGGCGCCAGATGTTCGGCGCCCCCGACCACGACGTGAGCGCCCTCGCCGACGAGCTCGCCGGCGCCCCCGCGGCGGGGTTCTTCGCGGCGGGCGAGATCGGGCCCGTCGGCGGCGACCCCTTCCTGCACGGCTTCACGGCGACCGTGGCGGTCTTCGCGCCGTGAGGCTCGACGGCAGCACGGTGCTGCTCACGGGGGCCTCGGGTGGCCTCGGTCAGGCGATGGCGCTGCGCCTGCACGCCGCCGGCGCCCGGCTCGTGCTCACGGGCCGGCGCGCCGACGTCCTCGACGAGCTGGCCGCCCGCACCGGCGGGCGCGCGCTGGCCGTCGACCTCGCCGATGCGGTCGGCGTCGAAGCGCTCGCCGCCGACTGCGCCGACGCCGACGTGCTCGTGGCCAACGCGGGACTGCCGGCCTCGGGGCACCTGTCGTCGTTCAGCGTCGAGGAGATCGACCGCGCGCTCGCGGTCAACCTCCGCGCGCCGATCGTCCTCGCCCGCCTGCTCGCGGAGCGGATGGCTGCCCGCGGCGCCGGACACATCGCCCTCGTCTCCTCGCTGTCGGGCAAGGCGACGACATCGGGCTCGTCGGTCTACAGCGCGACGAAGTTCGGCCTGCGCGGCTTCGGCCTGGCCCTGCGCCAGGACCTGCGCGCCGCCGGCGTCGGCGTCAGCGTCGTGCTGCCCGGCTTCGTCGGCGGGGCCGGCCTGCTCGCGGACTCCGGCGTACAGCTCCCCGGCTACGTCGGCCTCGTGAGCCCCGAGGACGTCGCGGATGCGCTGGCCGACGCGATCGAGCGCGACCGCGCCGAGGTCGACGTGGCGCCGCTCGCGCTGCGCGCCGGCGCGGCGGTCGCGTCGCTCGCGCCTGCGGCGGCGGCAGCCGTCAGCCGCCGCCTGGGCTCGGGGCGGATCGCCGAGCAGATGAGCGACGGCCAGCGCGACAAGCGTTAGCCGTCAGCCGTTGGCCGTCAGCCGTTGGCCGTCAGCCGTTAACCCGGCGTCAGTCGCCCGTCGGCACGACCCCCGCCGGCTCGACCATGAGGATCGCCGCGCGGGCGGGGGCGCGGGTGCGGTGCACGACGCCGCGCGGCACCGTGTAGCCCTGGTGGCGCGCGAGCGTCACCGTGCCCGAGCCCTCCACGTCGATGAGCAGCTCGCCCTCCACGACCAGGAAGAACTCGTCCTCGTCGTCGTGCTTGTGCCAGTGGAAGTCGCCCTCGATGACCCCGAGGCGGACGACCGCGTCGTTGACCTGGGTCAGCGTCTGGTTGAACCACGGCTCGTGCGCCGCCGCCTCCGCGCCGACGTCGATGATCGTCAACGGGGCGTACTTGACCACGGTGTGGATGTCGTAGCTCGGCATGACGCCCACGCTGACAGACGCGCCGCGGCCCGTCCACGTCCCCGACTGAGCGGCGCCGGCGCCGCTCAGTCGGCGCGCACCGTCTCCGACCCGACGGCCGCGAGCACCTCGCTTGCCAGCTTGGGGCCGTCGCCGGGCCGCTCGGGCACGGCGGAGATGCGCACGACGACCTCGTCGCCGTCGATCTCCTCGAGGACGATCTCGGGTCGCTCACGGACCGGGGTCGCGATCGCCTCGTCGAGCAGGAACTGGACGTCGACCGGTGTCACCCCCGGCCGCAGGCGCGCGCGCAGGTCCACGCCGTCGGGTTCGCGGAGCGGCACGATCGCGATGTTCAGCACGACCGAGTTCGGGACCATGATCGCGTCGGCGCCCTGGGCGAGCGTCGTGTAGAGCAGGCCAAGCGAGCTGACGACGCCCTCGACGTTGCCGGCCAGCGGCCCGCCCTGCAGCCGCACCCGCTCGCCGACCCGGAACGGCCGCGCGCTGAGCAGGACCATGCCGGCGATGAGGTTGCCGAGCGTCTGCTGGGCGGCGAGGCCGACGATGACGGCGGTGAACGCACCGCCCACCGCGAGGGTGCGCGGATCCAGCCCCGCGACGCGCAGCGCCACGAGCACCGCGAGCAGCATGAACATCAGCCGGATGAGGAACCCGACGGTGCCCGCCGTGCCCGGATCCATGCGCCGGAAGAGCAGCGGCCCGAACGAGCGCCCGACGTCGCGCGCCACCTGCCAGCCCAGGACGATCAGGGCGAGCGCCGTCGCGATCCGCACGGGCGTGTCCCAGGCGGCCCCGAAGACGTCCTTGCGGTAGCTGTAGAGGAGGAGCACGCCCGCCAGCAGCGGCCCGAGCACGGCGAGCTGGATCCGGGCGCGCTTGACCGCCCGCCGGCTGAGCTGCCGCGCGAGGCCGACCTCGCGCCACGAGTGGCTGTGCGTCGTGAAGAGCTGCCTCCTCACGCGCTCGCTGCCGTCGTGGTCGTGGTCTGAACGAGGCTCACCCATGGGACAACACCGGCTCGCAGGCCCGGTTTCCGCTCCGGGATGTGATCCCCATCACACGAGCCCGGGATGCGCAGCTCCTGTCGCGCTGGAGAGCTCCACCGTGCGCCGGGCCGGCGAACCCCTCGTCTAGAACAGCACCTCTTGGCGCTGCGGGGCGAGCGCCGATCGCGCGACGGCGTGCTCGCGCGCCGCGCCCGCCGCGCCCTCCATCGAGCGCGACGAGCCGAGCTCCACGTTCTGTCGCCGCCCGCGACGCAGCAGCCCCTGCACGCGATCGGCCTCCGCGCGCGGAACGTACGCGCCGCGGCGATAGAGCTCCTCGTAGCGCTCGAGGAGATCGGGGCGGTGGGCGCGCAGCCAGTCGAAGAAGAGCCCGCGTACCTCGCCGCGCAGGTGCAGCGCGATGCCGCCGATCGTGCTCGCGCCGGCCTCGGTCGCCGCCTCGAGGATCCTCGCGATCTGGCCCGGGTCGTCGTTGATACCGGGCATGACCGGCGCCACGAGGACGCCGGTCGGGATCCCGGCGCGGGCCAGCTCGGCTACCGCCTCCAGGCGCGCGCGCGGGTTCGGCGTGCGCGGCTCGGTCGCCCGCCACGCCTTCTCGTCGATGGTCGGGACGGAGAGATTCGCCGAGAACCCGGCGACCGCGTTGAGCTCGCGCATGAGATCGAGGTCGCGCAGCAGCAGCGGGGACTTCGTCAGCACCGAGCACGGGTTGGCCGCGTCGCGCAACGCCGACCAGATCCCGCGCATGAGCCCGTAGCGCCCCTCGACCCACTGGTACGGGTCGGTGTTCGTCCCCAGCGCGACGTGCTCGCCCTGCCACGACGGCCGCCCGAGCTCGGCGCGCAGGACCTCCGGCACGTTGACCTTCACGACGATCTCGCGCTCGAAGTCGCGCCCGGCGTCCATGTCGAGGTACGTGTGGGTGGGGCGGGCGAAGCAGTTGTGGCTGACGACGCCGTTGGCGATGAAGTCGCCGGTGCCGGTCGTGATGTCGAAGAGGCGCATCGCGAGACCGAGCGGCTCGACGCTCGTCACCCTCGTGCCCGCGTCGGGCTTCAGCGCCGCGCCCTGGATCGTGCGCTTGCGGGTGATCGCAGGGTCGGTCAGGTGGAAGAGGCGCAGCCGCTCGCGGAGGCCGCCGCGCACGCGGAGGTGCCGCAGGCCGTTCTCGTGCGGCGTGACCTCCTCGACGCCGTCGAAGCCGAAGTGCTCGAGACAAGCGGCGGTCCAGTCGAGGATCGCACGGTCGCTGTTCGCGATCCGCACGATGCCACGTCCGAACGAGCCCTGAGCGTCGAAGATGCCCGCCAGAAAGCCCTTGCGCCAGTCGTCGCTCGGCGACAGCGGCCACCGGATGAGTTCGTCGACGCGCTCGACGTGCGCCTCGGCCCGCGTTCGGATCGCGTGGATCGGCCCGCGGGCGCCGGCTGCCGCGCCGAACGCGACGGCGCCCGTGGCCGCGCCGAACCCGGCCAGGAAGGTCTCCGTCCGTCGCAGCGCCTCGCAATCGGTGAGCGCCGGTCGGGACATGTGGTGCGTCCGCGGTCTGTCGTTCGCGGGGACGTAGGGCCGGCTGTGCAGGTGCCCGTCGCCCCGGACGATGCCGCAGACGTAACCACGGCGGTAGTCGGCCGAGTCCGGCGGCGAGGCGGCGAAGCCGCCCGTGCCCAGGAGCGCGTTGCGATCCGTGAGGTGCGGACGACGCCCGTCGCCGGTGACGTGCTTCCAGCCGCGCTCGGTGAGAAAGCGGTGGTCGCCGCTCGTGACGAGCCTCGTCCCATCCTCGAGCGTTACGCGGAACGCCGGCTTGATCGTCGACCAGTGGGCGAGGACCTCGGTCGTGACGTAGCGGCGGTGGCGCCCCCGAAGCTCGGTGCCCACGATCGCGTCCCCGGGCTCGAGGTCCGCGAGCGGCCTCGTGCGGCCGTCGGCCAGGAGGATCGGCGTGTCGCCCGCGGCGCAGTAGACGCACGCGTGCGTGCAGCCGCGGTACGGGTTGATCGTCCAGCGAAACGGCATCCGCGAGCGCTCGGGCACCCGGTTGAGCGCGGACCGCGCACGGACCTCGTAGAAGCGCACGTCGAGTGCCTCGGGCGCGGCGAAGTGCCGCACGACGGCCGGCTCGCGGTAGCCGGGCAGCGCCGAGCGCTCCTCTGCTTCGATGGTCAGGTTGTCCCAGCGCACGAACACATGTTCGCTGAGCGTCCGGACGGACCCAAGTCGGTCAGGCCAGCGCGCCCGCGAGCAGCGACGCCTCGCCGGCGAGCGTCGTGCTCGTCGCGCCGGTGATCGTGACCGCGACGAGCTCGCCCGGTGCGCCGAGGCCCGTGAAGTTGACGGTCTTGCCGTGCCGCGAGCGGCCGCGCAGCCGCGCGGGGTCGGTGCGCGACGGACCCTCCACGAGCACCTCGAGCGTGCGGCCGACGAACCGCTGCGCGCGCTCGGACGCGCGACGCTGGACGACCTCGACGAGGCGCTCCATGCGCTCGACCTTGACGTCGTGCGGGACGAGGTCCTCGGTCAGCGTCGCGGCCTCGGTCCCCCGCCGCGGCGAGAAGACGAACGTGAACGCCCCGTCGTAGCCGACCTCCTCGCAGACCTCGAGCGTCTGCGCGAAGTCCTCCTCGGTCTCGCCCGGGAAGCCGACGATGATGTCGGTCGTGATCGCGCAGTCCGGCACGTGCTCGCGGATCAGCGCGACCCGATCGAGGTAGCGCCGCCGGTCGTACGTCCGGCGCATGGCCCTGAGGACGCGCGAGGACCCCGACTGCAATGGGAGGTGGACGTGCTCGCAGACGCTCGCGAGCTCCGCGTGTGCGCGCACGACGTCCTCGCGCATGTCCTTCGGGTGCGGGCTCGTGTAGCGGATGCGCTCGAGCCCGGGCACGGCGTCGAGGGCGTGCAGGAGCTCGGCGAAGGAGCGCCGCTGCGGGCGCAGGTCGCGCCCGTAGGCGTTGACGTTCTGGCCGAGCAGCGTGACCTCGCGCACGCCGTCGGCGACCTGGCCGGCGACCTCGTCGACGAGCTCCCCGAACGGTCGCGAGACCTCGCGTCCGCGCGTCGAGGGCACGATGCAGTAGGAGCAGCGGCAGTTGCAGCCGACGGAGATCTGCACCCAGGCCTGCGCGACGCGCGCCCGCTTGGCCGGCAGGTGGCCGGTGAAGTCCTCGAACTCGAAGAAACCCTGGGCGGTGAGCGAGTCGGATGTCAGGAACTCCGCGAGCTTGTGCACCTGGCCGGGGCCGAAGGCGACGTCGACGAACGGGAACCGGGCGAAGACCTCCTCCTTGACCGACTGCGCCCAGCAGCCCCCCACGCCGATGAGGACGTCGGGCCGGCGCGCCTTGACGCCCTTGGCCTGCTGGAGGTGGGCGACGAAGCGGCTGTCGGCCGCCTCCCGGATCGAGCACGTGTTGAACAGGATCAGGTCGGCCTGCTCGCGCTCGGGCGCCTCGGCGTAGCCCAGCGACTCGAGCATGCCCTTCATGCGCTCGGAGTCGTGCTCGTTCATCTGGCACCCGAACGTGGTGAGGTGGAACGCCTTCATGGCCCAGGAAGGCTAGCGACGGCTCACTTCGCGAAGTCGACGGCCCGCGACTCGCGGATGACCGTGACCTTGATCTGTCCCGGGTACTCGAGCCGGGCCTCGATCTGGCGCGCGATCGCGCGGCTGAGCGCGACGGCCGCGTCGTCGTCGATGGTCTCGGGAGCGACGATGACGCGGATCTCCCGCCCGGCCTGCATCGCGTAGACCTTGTCGACGCCCTCGTGGCTGTTCGCGAGCTGCTCGAGCTCGCGCAGGCGCTTGACGTACTGCTCGAGCGACTCTCCGCGCGCGCCCGGGCGCGCGCCCGAGAGCGCGTCTGCGGCCTGGACGATGACCGCTTCGACCGTCTGGGGCTCGACCTCGTTGTGGTGGGCCTCCATCGCGTGCGCGACGGCCTCGGGCTCCCCGTGGCGGCGGGCGAGGTCGCCGCCGACGAGCGCGTGAGGGCCCTCGATCTCGTGGGAGACCGCCTTGCCGATGTCGTGCAGGAGCGCCGCTCGCCGCGCCGTCTTCGGGCTCGCGCCGAGCTCGTGGGCCATCATCGTCGCGAGCTGCGCGCACTCGACGGAGTGCGCGAGGACGTTCTGCCCGTAGGACGTGCGGAAGCGCAGCTGCCCGAGGATCCGCGTCAGCTCGGAGTCGAGCCCCTGGACGCCGGCCTCGAAGACCGCTGCCTCGCCGAGCTCGACGATGTGCGACTCGAGCTCGGACTTCGACTGGTAGTAGATCTCCTCGATCCGGGCCGGGTGGATGCGACCGTCCAGCAGTAGCTTCTCGAGCGTCATGCGCGCGACCTCGCGGCGCACGCCGTCGAAGGCGCTGAGCACGACGGCGTTCGGCGTGTCGTCGATGATGAAGTCGACGCCGGTGAGGTTCTCCAGCGCGCGGATGTTGCGCCCCTCGCGGCCGATGATGCGGCCCTTCATGTCGTCGGAGGGCAGCTGGACGACCGAGACGGTCGTCTCCGCGGCATGGCTGGCGGCCAGGCGCTGCATGGCAACGCTGAGGATCGAGCGAACGCGCCGCTCGGCGTCGCGCTTGGTCTCCTCCTCGACCTGGCGGATGACCCGGACGGCGTCGTGGCGCGCCTGCTCCTCGACCGCCTTGAGGAGCGCCTGCTTCGCCTGCCCGGCGCTCAGGCCCGCGGCCCGTTCGAGCGCCCGCGTGCGATCCTCGCGCAGGCCGGCGACCGCGTCCTGCTCGGCCTGCAGGAGCAGGGTGGCGGCTTCGAGGTGTTCGGCACGGCGGTCGAGGTCGTCGGCACGGCGGTCGAGGTCGTCGGCACGGCGGTCGAGCGAGCGCTCGAGCGACTGCGAGCGCTCGCGGCTGCGCGCCAGCTCGGCCTCCCGCCCGCCGGTCTCGCCGTCGACGGGCTCGGCGTGATGGCCGTCGGCGGTCGCGAGCCGTCCCCGACCGAGCAGGTTGCCGGCCGCGACGAGGCCGATGGCCAGAAGGGCCGCCCCGATGACGATCTCCATTGCCGTTCCTCTCCACGCGAGCCGCGGCCGTACCCCGGCCCGAGTGATCTTGGGTGCTCGATGGGGCGGACGGCCGGCGCCACGAGCGGCGACGGGGGTGGCGTTGCGGCGGGCAGACCGCGCTTCAGGTGCGCTGTGGAGGTGCTGCGGGCGAGGTCAGGGGCGCAGGCGCCCGGTGGAAGTGCTCCACGGTTCACGTCGGAGCTGAAGCTGCCGGTGCATCTGGGAATTCAACGGATTTGCTGGTGTTTCAAGCCCTCACGGGCCGGTCGTTCGCTGCTCCGGATCGTAGTACGACGGGACGATGGGTGCAATCTCGACCGGGTGGTGCTCGGCCGTCGCCGCGCTCGAACGCGGGGACGGCCTCGCACACGAGCTGAGCTCGTAGCCGCGGCGGATCAGGAGCCCGAGCGCCCGCCCGCGAGCGCGATCGCTCGACGGCGGGTCGGCCAGGCGCCGCTCGAGCATCGTCCGGTCCCGTCGCTCGCGTGGCAGATGGCGAGCTCGTGCTCGACGCGTTGGGTGGCGCCCTCGGCGCGCTCCGCCGAGCTCACGTCACGCCGCCTGCTCGACGACCGGGGCGACCTCCGGCGCCTGGATGTCGGTGGGCTCGACGGCGTCGCGATCGATGCCCAGGGCCAAGTAGATCTTGTCCTCGATCTCGCGCGCGACCTCGACGTGCTCGTCGAGGAAGGCCTTGGCGTTGTTGCGGCCCTGCCCGAGGCGCTCGCCGCCGTAGGAGAAGAACGAGCCGGACTTCGTGACGACGTCGTGCTCGATCCCGAGATCGATGAGGCAGCCGGAGGTCGAGACCCCCCGGCCGAACTCGATGTCGAACTCGGCCTGGCGGAACGGCGGCGCGACCTTGTTCTTCACCACCTTGACGCGTACGCGGTTGCCGACGGCCTCGGTGCCCTCCTTGAGCGTCTCGATGCGGCGGATGTCCAGGCGCTGCGAGGAGTAGAACTTCAGCGCGCGGCCGCCGGGCTGGGTCTCCGGCGAGCCGAACATGACGCCGACCTTCTCGCGGATCTGGTTCGTGAAGAGGCACAGCGTGCTCGTGCGGTTGAGGTTGCCCGCGAGCTTGCGCATCGCCTGGCTCATCATCCGGGCCTGCAGGCCGACGGTCTGGTCGCCCATCTGCCCCTCGAGCTCGGCCCGGGGCGTGAGCGCGGCGACGGAGTCCACCGCGATGAGGTCGACGGCGCCGGAGCGCACGAGCATGTCGGCGATCTCGAGCGCCTGCTCGCCGTAGTCGGGCTGAGAGACGAGCAGCTCGTCGATGTCGACGCCGATGTTGCGCGCGTAGAGGGGGTCCATCGCGTGCTCGGCGTCGATGAAGGCGCAGATCCCGCCGAGCCGCTGGGCCTCGGCGATGATGTGGTAGGTCAACGTCGTCTTGCCCGAGGACTCGGGCCCGAAGACCTCGACGATGCGCCCGCGCGGCACGCCGCCGATGCCCAGGGCGAGGTCGAGCGAGAGCGCGCCCGTCGGGATGGCCTGGACGCTGACCTTGGCGCCTTCGTCTCCCATCCGCATGACCGAGCCCTTGCCGAACTGACGCTCGATCTGCGTGAGCGCGCCCTCCAGGGCGGTGTCGCGGGCCTTGGTGGCCCTCTCCTCTTCGGTGGCGGACATGCGTGCGCGGGCCTTTCTGGCTGTCGGAGCTCACATGGTGAGCCGGGCATCGGACGGAAGCCGACGATAGGCCGGGTCCCGTGACGGCGCTACGCGTGTCTGTCACGACTGCGCACCAAGTGTGTGTCGCGTGTGCCCGCCGGCGTCGTGCCCTCCGCCCGTGCGCGCTAAGACGCACCCATGCGGCACCCGCAGCCGGCCAGCGCGAGTTCACCGAGGAGGTGACGCCCGAGCACCGGGTTCATTCGACATCAGCCAGCGGCACGCGAATCAGCGCCTCGTAGCGCGCCGGCCCGCCGCCGAGGTGCGAGCGGTACAGCGTGAGGGCCGCGGCCGTGAAGGCGCCGCCGGGCACGGGCGGCAGCCCACGCCGTCGGGGCGCGACGCCACGACGCACCCGGGCGACCGTGAGGTGCGGGCGGAACGCGCGACGCTCCGGAACCCAGTCCAGCGCAGCGGCGAGCCCGGTCGCGACCGCGGCCTGCAGGCGCGCGAGCTCGCCGTCGACGTCGTGCAGCGCGACGGTGAGGACGTGCGGCCGGCGCGGCGAGAGCCAGAGCGGCGCGCCGAGCTCGAGCCGGATGCGCAGGCGGGGAGCCGGCGCCGCGGCGCGGACGGCGGCGGCCGCCGCCTCGACCTCGTCGAGCTGGCGGTGCCCGAGGAACGCGAGCGTCACGTGCAGGCCGTCGGGCGCGACGACCCGGAGCGCCGGGTCGGCAGCGGCGCACGCGCGTCCGAAGGTCGAGAGCTGCGCGCGGACGGCGTCCGGCAGGTCGACGGCGGCGAAGAGCCGCGCGCTCACCCCGCGTCGCGCAGAAGCCGGCGGACGAGGTGCAGCGCTACGGTCGTCGAGCGGTCGCGGACGTCGGCGCGCCCGCCCGGGAGGATGGTGCGCCGCGTCAGGCGGGCGCCGTCGGGGGCGGCCACCGAGAAGCAGACAAGCCCGACCGGCTTTTCCTCGGTTCCGCCGTCGGGCCCCGCGATGCCGGTGATGCCGACGCCGACGTCCGCGCCGACACGCTCGCGCGCGCCCTGCGCCAACGCCTCGGCGACCTCGATGGACACGGCCCCGTGACGCTCGATGAGCTCCGGCGGGACGCCGGCCAGCGCCGTCTTGGCCTCGTTCGCGTAGACGACGAGCCCACCGGCCACGTACTCCGAGGAGCCGGCCCGGTCGGTGAGCCGCGCGGCCAGGAGCCCACCGGTGCACGACTCGGCGGTCGCGATCGTCCAGACGCGCGTGCGCAGGAGCGCGGCCACCTGCTCGTCGACCGTCGAGCCGTCGTCGGAGAAGAGCGTGTCGGCGTGGCGGTCGCGCACCGTGCGCTCGAAGGCCGTGTAGCTGCGCGTAGCCGACGGCTCGAAGCGGGTGACGACCTCGATCTCGCCGCGGCGCAGGCACGTCGTGATCTCGAGCCCCTCCAGGCCGTCGGCGTCCTGCGCGAGACGCAGGGTCTCGGCGATCTCCGACTCCGGGATGCCGAAGAGCCGCAGCATCCGCTGCTCGTAGCGCGTCGCGCGCGCGAGCGCCGCACGGACGGGCTCGGTCGCAACGGCCGTGGTCCACATGGGTTGCAGCTCGCGTGGGGGTCCTGGCAGCACGACGACGGTCGGGCCGGCGGCGTCGGCCGGCGGGACGACGAGGCCCGGGGCGGTCCCGACCGGGTCGAGGATCGTCGCCCCGTCCGGCACGACGGCCTGCTTGCGGTTCGCGCGGCGAATCGCATCCGGATCGAGGTCGGGCCAGCGCGCCGACAGCGGGCGCAGGATCTCGGCGATCCGCCCCTCGAGCGCGTCGTCGAGGACCATGGGCCGGCCCTGGAAACCACCGACGACCTCGGCCGTGAGGTCGTCGGCGGTCGGGCCGAGCCCGCCGCTCGTGATGACGAGGTCGGCGCCGCGCTCGGCGAGGAAGCGCAGGGCGGCGAGCACGTCCTCGGGCCGGTCGGCCACGATGACGGTGAAGGCGAGGTCGACGCCGAGCTCGCGGAGGCGGTCCGAGAGCCATGGGCCGTTGCGATCGATCACGCGCCCGGTGAGCACCTCGGTGCCGGTGACGACGATGCCGGCCCGTGCGCTCATGCCCGGCAGCTCGGCCAGCTCGCGCGCGGCAGCGCCTTCACGCGCGCGGGCGGCGTGATCTCGTAGCCGACGCCGGTCGTCACCGCGGGCACCGAGCGCGCCTTGCCGTTGACGACGAGCCGCGCCTCCCCGTTGCCCAGCGTGACGCGGAAGCGCTTCGCCCGCCAGGGCCCCTGGCGGGCGCCCCCCGTGAGGATGGCGCCGTTGACGAGCGTCCGCCCGCCACCGGTGAGGCAGACGTAGACCTGGCCGGTGGCGACGACGGCGAGGCGCACCTTCCTGCGCCCGGCCTTGGCGGCGGCGGCGCGCCGGGCCTTGGCGCGCCCGGCGGCCGAGCCGGTGGCGGTGGTCTTCGAGGCGGCCGGCGGGGTGCTCGCGGTGTTCGAGTCCTCCGAGCCGCGCCCGAGAAAGTAGAGGGCGACGATCAGCCCCGCGACCGCGACGGCGACGACGAGCCCGCGCGGGACCCCGCGGCGCGGCGCGCGGCGACGGCGGTCGCGCCCGGGCGGGGCGATGGGCTGCAGCTCGACGTCGGAGAGGCGCTCGTGGCGCAGCTTGTACTCGGCGATGAGGAGCTTGCCGTCGAGGCCCAGGGCGTCGGCGTATGTGCGCAGGAAGCTCTTGACGTACGCGGGTCCGGGAAGCTGGTCCCACTCCTCGTTCTCGAGCGCGCGGAGGTACTTCGCGCGGATCTTCGTCTCGGACTCGAGGTCGGAGATCTCGATCCGCTGGCGCGTGCGCGCCTCGCGCAGGGTGGCTCCGATGTCGGCCATCAGGAGCGCCGGAGGCTACTGCGGGGGATCGTCCGGCGGGGTGGCCGCTGCTTCGTCCCCGCGGGCCTCCAGCGCGGCCAGCACGCGGGGCAGGTCGGCCTCGGTGACGAGCACCTGGCGCGGCTTGGACCCCTCGTAGCCCGAGATCACCCCACGGCGCTCGAGCATGTCGATGAGCCGCCCGGCGCGCGTGTAGCCCAGGCGCAGGCGGCGCTGGAGCATCGAGGTCGAGGCGGTCCCGATCTCGACCACGAGCTGGATCGCGTCGCCGAGCAGCGGGTCCTCGTCGGGGTCGAAGCCCTCCTCCTCGCCCTTCTCGACCGGCGCCGCCGCGACCTCGTCGAGCAGGTCCTCGCGCAGCTCGGGCTCGCCCTGGTGCGCCCAGAAGCTCGTCAGCGCGCCGATCTGAGGCTCGTCGATGTAGGCGCCCTGGATGCGCTGCAGCCGGTTCGAGCCGACGGGCGAGAAGAGCATGTCGCCCTGGCCGAGCAGGGACTCGGCGCCGTTCTGGTCGAGGATGACGCGCGAGTCGGTCTGCGAGCTGACCGCGAAGGCGATGCGCGACGGGACGTTGGCCTTGATCATGCCGGTGATGACGTCGACGCGTGGGGACTGCGTGGCGAGCACGAGGTGGATCCCGACCGCGCGCGCCTTCTGGGCCAGGCGGATGATCGAGTCCTCGACGTCGGCGGGCGCGACCATCATGAGGTCGGCCAGCTCATCGATGACGCAGACCACGTAGGGCAGCGCGCGCTCGCCGTCGCGGACGCGCTCCTTGTTGAGCTCGGGCAGCGACCGCGTGCGCCGCACGGACATGACCCCGTAGCGCCACTCCATCTCGCGCACGAGATTCTGCAGCGCGTTGGCGGCCATGCGCGGGCTCGTGATGACCGGCGTGAGCAGGTGCGGGATCGCCTCGTAGTGGTTGAGCTCGACCTGCTTGGGATCGACGAGGACGAGCCGGACCTCGTCGGGCGTCGCGCGCAGGAGGATCGAGCTGAGCATCGCGTTGACCGCGCCCGACTTGCCGGCGCCGGTCGTGCCCGCGACGAGCAGGTGGGGCATCTTCGTGAGGTCCGCGGAGATCGCCTTGCCCGAGACGTCCTTGCCCAGGAAGACCGTGAGCGGCGAGGCGTCGCGCGGAAGCGCGCCGAAGACGTCGCCGAGGGTGACGACGCGCCGGTGGCGGTTGGGGACCTCGACGCCGACCGCGCGCTTGCCCGGGATCGGCGCGAGGATCCGGATCTCGGTGGCGGCGAGCGCGTAGGCGAGGTCGTTGCGGAGGTTGGCGACCTTCGCCATCTTCACGCCGGGCGCGAGCTGCAGCTCGTAGCGCGTGATGTGGGGCCCGGCGACCGCGCCGATGACCTGCGCGTCGACGCCGAGGTGACCGAGCGCCTCGACAAGGCGGGTGGCGATCCGCTCCTGGCCGGCGGTGTCCGGGCGCGCCTGCTCGGGCGAGGAGCGCTTCAGGATGCGCGGGTCGGGGAGCGCGAACTCGACGTCGTCGGCGAGCTCCAGGCGCGGCGGCTCGTCCGCGTCGTCGGGCGCTCCGGCCACCGGTGGCTCGTGCTCCTGGGGCGGCGACGGCGGCTGCTCGGCCTCGGCCTCGGCCTCCCCCTCGGGCTCGGTCCCTTCCCCGGGCTCGCGAGCGTCGGAGGCCTCGATGTCGGCGCGGTCGTCCGCCGGCGGGCCGAACAGGTCCGGATAGCGCACCGCCCCGTCGAGGGCGAACGCGTGCGTCGCGGGACGCACGACGGGCTCGTCGTCGGGCTCGGGCGGGGCGACCGGCGCCGGCACGGGCTCGCGCTGGTGGGGCAGTGGCCGGAGCGCCCGCGTCGTCTCGGCGAGCTCGCGGGCGGTCGCCCGCAGCACGCCGGCGACCGACGCGCCCGTGAGGAGCAGGGCGCCGGCCACGAAGAGGAAGACCGCGAGGATGTGCGCACCGGTCTCGGAGAACAGCCGTGCGGTGGCGTCGTGGAGCGCCTCGCCCACCGCGCCGCCGCGCGCGCGCAGCGCGTCGCCGGCCCACGAGGCGCCGGGCGCGTCGGGCCCGAGGCCGAGCGTGCCGGCGGCGAACGCGAGCGTCGTCGCCGCCAGCAGGCACACCGCCCCCGCGCGCAACGGGCGCACGGCGGGCAGGACGGGGCGCAGCACGAGCACGGCGCCGGCCGCCACGAGCGCCGCCGGCACGGCGTAGGCGACGCGGCCCAGCGCGAGCTCGAGGCCCTCGACGACGCGGTCGCCGGCAACGCCGGCTGCGCCGCCGCGCCAGAGCGGGAAGGCCAGGAAGACCCCGAGCGCCACGAAGGCGAGGCCGAGGAGGTCGAAGTGACGCTGCTCGAGCACGGGCAGCCGCGGCCGCCACGAGGCGGCGGAGCGGCGGGCGCGCGTGGACGGGCGGCCGGCCGCACGGGCGGCGGGGCGCCTCTTCGCGGGCGTGCGGGCAGGGAACATCGTGACCTCGGAGAGGTTCGGCGCCCGCGGCCCCGACCCTGCTCGCGCGCCGCGCCGGACGCCTCCTCGACGTACCGGGCTGCGGGTGCAGCGAGGGCGATGCGCCGGTGCGTCGGGCTCGGACTGGTCCTCGCGGTGCTCGCCGGATGCGGCGGCGAACGCCCGGGCGCCCCGCGGGCCGCGGCCGGCTCGACGCTGCACGCCACGTGGGTCGATCCCGACGGGGACGGCACGCTGCAGCGAGGACCGGGCGAGCCGCTGGCGCGATCGCACCGAGCAGGGGTGCGCCGCCGGCATGCCCGCCGATCGCAACGCCCGTCTCTCTTGCACCCATGACCCCATTACGCTTGCGAGGCCGATGAACGCCGCCGGCCGCGATCCGCGCGTGCTCGTCGTCGAAGACGACGACGACATCGCCCATGCCCTGCAGCGCTCGCTGCGCCTCGAGGGCTACGAGGTGAGGCTGGCCGCGGACGGCGAGGCGGCGCTCGAGGCGGCGGGCGCCTTCCAGCCCGACCTCGTCGTCCTCGACCTCGGGCTGCCCAAGCTCGACGGCATCGAGGTCGCCCGCCGCCTGCGCGCGCGCGACGACGTGCCGATCCTCGTGCTGACCGCGCGCGACGCCGTCGAATCGCGCGTCGAGGGGCTCGACTCGGGCGCCGACGACTACCTCGTCAAGCCCTTCGAGCGCCAGGAGCTGCTCGCGCGCCTGCGCGCGCTGCTGCGCCGCCGGCCACCGCGCGGCAGCGCGTCGGTGGTCGTGGCCGACCTCTCGCTCAATCCCGACACGCACGAGGTGCGCCGCGCCGAGCGCGAGATCGAGCTCACCCAGCGCGAGTTCGAGCTGCTCGAGTACCTCATGCGCAACGAGCGCATCGTCGTTCCCCGCCAGCGCCTGCTCGAGGAGGTCTGGGGCTACGATCCGTTCGCCACGACGAACACGATCGAGGTCTTCGTCTCCAACCTCCGCCGCAAGCTCGAGCGCGGCGGCGAGCCGCGCCTGCTGCACACGATCCGCGGCGCCGGCTACGTCCTCCGTGCTTGAGCGGCTCCCGATCCGCTGGCGCCTCGCGCTCGTCTCGGCCGGCCTGACCTTCCTCATCCTCACCGGCTTCGCGGTCGTCATCGGCCGCGTGACGGCCTCGCGCGTGCACTCGGACTTCGACAACGAGCTCGTCGCCGCAGTCGACAACCTCTCCGATCGCGTCTACGTCACCGCCGTGCGCCCGGCGGCCGGCGAGTTCGTGCCCGGCGGCCCGAACCTCCAGGACTTCGCCGCGGGCGGCGGCGCCACCATTCGCGTGCTCACCGGCGACGGCACGATCTTCGACCAGACGCGGGGCGCGCCGAACCTCGGCATGATCTACCCGCGGCGCAGCGCGACCATCGACGGGCTCAAGGTCGAGGTACGCAAGCGCCCGGTGAAGGTCAAGACGCCCGACGGCCGCGTCTTCCGCGACCTGCTGCTGCCGGTAATCCTGCAGTACGGGCGCAAGGTCTCCGACGTGGAGGCCACCGTGCACCGGGTGCGGCTCTTCCTCGGCGCCGGCGTGCTGGCCGGCACGCTGCTCGCCCTCCTCGGCGGGATCATCCTCGGCCGCCGCGCGATGGCCCCGGTCGAGCGCCTCACGGCCACGGCGCGCGACATCGCCCAGACCGGCGACCCCGACCGCTCGGTCCCGCAACCGCAGGCCGACGACGAGGTCGCCGCGCTCGCGCGCACGCTGCAGGAGATGCTCGACGCGCTCGAGCACTCGCGGGAGGAGACCGAGAGCATGCTGCGCGCCCAGCGCCAGTTCGTGGCCGACGCCTCCCACGAGCTGCGCACGCCGCTGACGAGCATCCTCGCCAACCTCGAGCTGCTCGCCGACATGCTCGACGGCGAGCGCGGCGAGGCGGCGAAGTCGGCCCTGCGCTCGTCGCAGCGGATGCGCCGCCTCGTCGGCGACCTGCTCCTCCTCGCCAGGGCCGACGCCCGCCGCAAGCAGCCGCGCGAGCCGACCGACCTGGCGCAGGTCGTCGTCGAGGCCGCCGCCGAGCTCGGCCCGATGGCCGAGGACCACGAGCTCTCCGTCGACGCCGAGCCGGCGATCGTCCACGGCACGCGCGACGAGCTGCACCGCCTCGCGCTCAACCTGATGGAGAACGCCGTTCGCCACACGCCGCGCGGCACGCACGTGCACGCGACGGTCGGCGTCCGCGGTGGGCAGGCCGTCCTCAGCGTCGGGGACGACGGCCCCGGCGTGCCGCCCGAGCTGCGCGACCGCGCCTTCGAGCGCTTCGTGCGCGGCGCGGGCGACCGCGGCAGCTCGAGCAGCGGCCTCGGTCTCTCGATCGTCCGCGCGGTCGCCGAGTCCCATGGCGGCGACGTCGAGCTCGACGACGCGCGGCCCGGCGCCCGCTTCGTGGTCCGCCTGCCGCTGGCGGCGGTCCGTGCGCCGGCGCCCGTCGCCTGACGCCCCGAGCGCGTCGCGCTCGCCTGGCGCCCCACGCTTGCATTACCTTGCGGCGCAAGGTAGCTTGCCAGGCAAATCATGGCCGACGTCGCCCTCTCCCAGCTGCGCCGGGGCGTGCTCGAATTCTGCGTGCTGGCGCTCCTGCGCGACGGGGAGCGCTACGGCTTCGAGATCGTCCGGACGCTGGCGGATGCCGACGGCCTGGTCACGACCGAGGGGACGCTGTACCCGCTGCTCGGCCGGCTGCGCCGCGAGGGCACCGTCGAGACCACGTGGCAGGAGTCCTCCTCGGGGCCGCCGCGCCGGTACTACCGCCTTAGCTCCAAGGGTCGGGCGGTGCTCGCTGTCTTCGTCGACGAGTGGAGGCGGTTTCGCGGGTCGGTCGACGCCGTTCTCGACCAGGAACCAGCCCGATGACCACAGAGACCCTGCACCCGCTGGCCGCCGGCTACCTCGAGCGCCTGCGCCGCAGCGCCGGCGACCTGCCCGGCGACCGGCGCGCGGAGCTCGTCGCCGACGTCGACGCCCACGTGCGCGAGGCGATCCCCCACGGCGCCTCCGACGCCGAGGCCCTCACCGTCCTCGAGCGCCTCGGCGAGCCCGAGGAGATCGTCGCCGCCGAGCGCCCGCCGGCCGCGGGGTCACGGCCGCGCGACGTCGCGACGATCGTCCTCCTGCTCCTCGGCGGATTCCTCTTCGGGGTCGGGTGGCTCATCGGGCTCGTGCTGCTGTGGAGCTCGCGCACGTGGACCAGCGCGCAGCGCTGGCTCGGAACGCTGCTCGTCCCGGGAGGCCTCGCGACCGGGTTCATGCTCAGCTTCGGGGTCGGGAGCAGCGAGACCTGCACGTCGACCAACGGCGGCCCGGAGGTCTGCACCGGCGGGGCCGGCGCGCTGGCGCAGATCGCGTGGGGCGTCCTCACCGCGATTTGCCTCCTCGGCCCGATCGTCACCGCGATCGTCCTGGCGCGCGCCGCGCGCCGCCAGCAGCCGAGTGGTCGCTCGACGGTCGATGTGACCGTCGACTGACCGTTCAGGGGTCGGTAAGGGAGTTCCTACGGAGACCGGGTCCGGCGGCGGCCACGTTGGGCGACGGTGTCTTGAGGTGTCGGTAGGCGGCGCGGTCGGGTAGCGGGGTCGGGTAGCGGGGTCGGGTAGCGGGGTCGGGTAGCGGGGTCGGGTAGCGCGCTGCGCTCGTTCTCGAGCTTGTGCTGTCGGCGCCGCTGGCTGCACGCGGCGATCGCCGACGGGCTGCAGGAGCGCCAGTGTCAAGGATCACGCGATTCCCCAGGTGTGATCACGAGAACTCCCCATCCTGTGGGCGACGCTGAGGGCTGGTCGGAGTGCGGCGATGGTCTATCGGTTGGCGCCCATGCGGTAGCTGTCGTGCGCTGCTGCTCGCGGCATGAACCGCCGCAGTGACGGGATGCCTCGAAGGCAGCGGCGCCGGCGTGGTTGTTGCTTTCGGCGGACCAGCGAACGGGCAGCCCATTACTGGGCGCGAAGCCTGCGTCCTGCTTCCTTTGCCGAAGTCCCGGCGCGGTCTGGCGACCGTCGGGCCCGGCGGCGCACGGTGGGCCGCTCGCCGCCGAGCCCGTGGCGGTCAGCGGCTGCGGGTGCTGGTGAAGATGTCCTGTGAAGTTCCGCGGGTCGATCCGAAGTAGAGGATCGTTCCGTCCGCTGACAGCGAGGGGCGCGTCTCGGCGGCGGGCGAGTTGACAGCGTCGCGGAGGTTTCCCGGCGTGGACCACGGCGCCCACGGGTGCGGCCGGGTCGCGGCCCAGATGTCGGGCGGCCCGCCCTGGCGGGTCGAGTCGAACACGATCTCGCGTCCGTCGCTGCGCAGGTACGGGCGCGCGTCGTCGGCCGGCGTGTTGAGCTCGGCCACCGGCGCTGGCCGGGAGACCCAGGGGTCGAACACGAGGCTCTCGTAGAGGTCGTGGTTGCCGGTGCGATTGCTCGAGAAGTAGAGCTGCTGGCCCACCCGGACCGGACCCGCCTCGTCGGCGGCGCTGTTGACGACGCAGCCGAGGTTCTCGGCCGGCTGCCATCCGTGGCGGGGGTGCAATCGGGTGATGTAGATGTCGCCGAGCCCGCAGCCGCCGGGCCGATTGGACACGAACATGAAGCTGTCGTCCGGCCCGGGCGACGGGCAGAACTCGTTGTACTGCGTGTTGATCTCGGGCCCGACGTTTACGGGCGGTCCCCAGGGGTCGCGCGGCCTGCGGCGCTCGGAGACCCAGATGTCGAGGCCGCCCTCGCCGCCCTCGCGCGTCGAGGCGATGTAGAGCCGCCGGCCGTCCGGCGTCGGGAACGGGCACCCGTCCATCGTGGGGCTGTTGACCTCACTCAGCGCGGTGGCGGGCGACCATGGGCCGAGGCCGCGCTCGTGTGCTGGTGCGGCAGGCGCCGCGCCGACGACCAGCGCAGCGAAGGCCGCGAGCACGCCGGCGCTGTGAATGCGATGTGCGTTCATGTCTTTCCTTGGGTCTCGATGCGGTCACGCCCGGCGTACCGCACGCCGCCGAGCCAGAGGAGGACGAGGAGCGCGGCGGTGCCTCCGGCGCCGACCGCAGCCGAGCCCCAGTCGAAGCCGGAGTCGATCGGGCGCACGACGGTCGGCGCGGCGGCGCGGGCGGGCTCCGGCTCGACGGCGACCGTCGCGGCGCCCTCGCGCACGACGGGCGCCGGCGCGTTGTCGATCGGTCGCGCGATCGCCGGCGGCGCGGCAAGCGCCCCGGCGGCGACGCAGGCGGCGAGGGCACGGGCGAAGAGGTGTGATATGGGCATCATGGCCTCCCATCGAGGCGATCGCGGATGGACGCCGCGGACGCTGATCGGGGCCGGTAGACGCCTGGTCGAGAGACGGTTTACGCGTCCATAGACCCGGGAGTAGGGTCGGCCCAACGTGCTTCGATCCTGCCGCTCGGGATGGAACTTCGGCTCCTAGGGCCGGTCGAGGCGCGCATCGACGGCCGCCCGGTGGCGCTCGGCACGCCCAAGCAGCGCGCCCTTCTGGCGATGCTTGCGCTCGACCTCGGTCGCACGGTCTCGGCGGATCGCCTCATCGACGGGCTGTGGGGCGAACAGCCGCCACCCAGCGCGCAGAAGATGGTGCAGCTGTACGTCTCGCAGCTGCGCCGGCTGCTCGACGGGAACGGCGCGCAGATCGTCACGCGCGGCCGCGGCTACGAGCTGCTGCTGGACGATGGCGAGGTCGACGCCATCCGCTTCGAGCGCCTCGTCGAGGAGGACCGTGCGCGCGAGGCGCTCGCGTTGTGGCGCGGCGAGGCGCTTGCCGACGTGGCCGACGAGCCCTTTGCCGCCGCCCAGATCCGGAGGCTGGACGAGCTCCGTGTGCGCGCACTCGAGCTGGCGATCGACGCCGACCTCGCGGCGGGCCGCCACGGCGAGGTGCTCGGCGAGCTCGAGGCGCTCGTCGAAGCGCACCCACTGCGCGAGCGGTTGCACGCCCAGCGGATGCTCGCGCTGTATCGGTGCGGCCGCCAGGCCGAGGCGCTGGCCGCCTATCGCGAGGCCCGCGCCACACTGGTGGAGCAGATCGGGGTCGAGCCCGGCACCGAGTTGCGGCGCCTGCATAAGTCGATGCTGACCCAGGACCCGGCGCTCGACCCCGCCTCGCCGCCGCCGGCGCAGGTGACGCCGCCGCGGCGTTCGCCACGCCCCCGCGCCGCATCGGCGTTCGCCGCCGCCACGCTTCTCCTGCTCGCCGCATTGGCGGCCTTCGGCATCAGCCGCTCGACGGGATCGGACGGGCTCGCGGGGATCGACGAGAACGCCGTCGGGCTGATCGACCCCGGTGGCCGTCGGGTCACGGCGCAGTATTCCGTGGGCCACGCCCCGAGCGCCGTCGTCGCCGGCGGCGGGTCGCTATGGGTCGCCAACGCGCTCGACGGGACCGTCTCCCGGATCGACCGCACCCGCGACCAGATCGTGACCGTGCCCGTGGACGGGAGGCCGACCGCTCTGGCGTTCGGCGCCGGGTCGCTCTGGATCGTCGACGGCGACGCGCGCAGCGTGGCGCAGCTCGACCCCGGTACGAACAGGGTCGTGCAGCGGATCGAAGTGGCCAACGCGCCTCGCGCCGTCGCCGTTGCCGCGGGCGCCATGTGGGTCGCGTCGGAGGTAGACGGCGCGGTCTACCGGATCGACCTGGAGCGCCCGCGCGCCGGCCGGTCGATCCCCCTCGGGGCCAACCCGACGGCGATCGCCGCCGGCGCCGGTGCGATCTGGGCGGCGAGCGAGGAGGCCGGCACCGTCACCCGCATCGAGCCGCGCTCCGGCACGGTGGTGCGGGCGATCAAAGTTGGCAACGGGCCGAGCGCGCTCGCGGCCGGCGAGGGGGCGGTGTGGGTGGCCAACCGCGCCGACGGCACGCTGTCGCGGATCGATCCGGCGACGAACGCGGTGTCGTGGACCGTGCGCGTCGGCAGCGACCCGTCCGCGGTGAGCGCCGGCGCCGGCGCGGTGTGGGTCGCCGGCGGAGAGGAGGGCACGGTCGCGCGCGTCGATGCTCGGGCGCCCAGGGTGCTCGACACGATCGAGACCGGAAACAGCCCCACGGCGATCGCGGCCACGGACGACGCCGTCTGGACCGCCGGTGTCGCGCCACCGGCCGCGCACCGCGGCGGGACGCTGCGCGTGCTCATGCCCGTCTCGCGCCCATCCCCGCTGCCGCTGGATTGGCTGTCCCTGGGCGCCTACATCGGGGAGGCGATGCAGCTCTCCTCCCTGGCCTATGACGGCCTCGTGGCCTACCGGCGGGTTGGCGGCGCCGCGGGCGCGACGCTCGTCGGAGCGCTTGCCACGAGCGTTCCGCCGCCGAGCCGCGACGGCCTTTCGTACGCGTTCACGCTCCGGCCCGGGCTGCGCTACTCGGACGGGCGGCCCGTCCGCCCCGAGGACTTCCGCGCCTCGATGGAGCGCTTCCTGCGCGTCACGCGCGACCGCTTCCCGCCGTACTACGCGAGGATCGTGGGCGCCGCGCGCTGCGTACGCACGCCGGCGCGCTGCGATCTCTCCGCGGGCATCGAGACCGATCCGCGCGCCCGCTCGATCACGATTCACCTGACCCGCCCCGACGGGGACTTCCTGCACAAGCTCGCCATCCCGTTCGCGTACATCGTGCCCGCGAACACTCCCATCGGCCTTGCCGGCGCGCGGATGCCGCCCGGCACCGGGCCGTATCGCATCGCAGCGTGGGACAGCCGCCGAGGCGGCCAGCTCGTGCGCAACGCGCACTTCCGGTCATGGTCGCCCCACGCCCGCCCGCCCGGTTTCGCCGACCGCATCGAGGTCGAGCTGCGCAGCGATCGGGACCTCGAGGCGCAGATCGCCGAGGTCGAGCGCGGCACCGCCGACCTCACCGTCCTGGCCAACCCGTTCAGCAGCCTCGTCGGGCCTGACCGCATCCACTCGCTGGTGGCTCGCGCTCCGGGCCGGGTCCACAGCTCCCCGGCAGCGACGACGGAGTGGATGTTCCTCAACGTGCGACGGCCTCCGTTCGACGATGTCCGCGTGCGCCGCGCGCTGAACTACGCGACCGACCGGGCGCATATCGTCGACATCGCCGGCGGCCGAGCGCTCGCCGATCCGACGTGCCAGATCGTGCCCACCGGCTTCCCGGGCTACCGCCCGCACTGCCCCTACACCGTCCGGCCTACCCGCGGTAGCGGATGGACGGCGCCGGACCTCGACCGCGCCCGCCGGCTCGTGGCCGAGTCCGGCAAGGCCGGCGAGCGGATCGCCGTGTCGGTGCCGGAGTTTCAGCGCGAGGTCGGGCGGTACTTCGTCGCGTTGCTGGACGATCTCGGCTTCCGCGGGTCGCTGCGGGTGCTCCGACCCGAGGACAGGTGCTTCAGTGCCGTCTTTGACCCTCGTACGCGATTGCAGATCGGCTTCATGGGCTGGTCGCCCGACTACGTCAGCCCCTCGAACTTCATCGATCCGCACTTCACCTGCGCCTCGCTCGCGGAGCGCCGCCCGGAGAACGCGTCTTACATCTGCGACGGCACGCTCGTCCGCCAGGTCGACCGCGCTCGCGCCGCCCAGGGCGCGGAGGCCGCCGAGCGATGGGCCGCCGCCGACCGCCGCATCGTCGACCTGGCGCCCGCGGTGCCGATGACCAACCATCGCGCGCTGGTGCTCGTCTCCAAGCGGGTCGGCAACGTCCAGCACCACCTCCAGTGGGACACGCTGCTCGACCAGCTGTGGGTGCGATAGCCCACGCCTGAAGCGGCGATCCCCAGCGAATGACACGCGCGACCGCCTCTCTCGGCCCTCGATGAGCGCGACCGCGGGCGCCGCCGTGGCCGACTCGTCGCCCGCCATCGAGATGGACGACACGCGCCTGAGCGTCAGACCTCCACGACGACCGGCAGCACCATCGGGCGTCGGCGCAGGCGCTCGTAGACGAACGCCGCGAGGTCGTCGTGCAGGATCTCCTGCAGGAGGTCGGTCTCGCGGATCTCCTCGCCGGCGGCCCGCGCGAGCGACGCGTCGACGGTCGCGCGCAGCTCGCCGAGCAGGCCCTCGGCGTCGTCGGGATAGGGCACGCCGCGGAAGATGACCTCGGGGTCGGCCACCGACGAGCCGTCCTGCTCGGAGATCGTCGCGACCACCACGAAGATGCCGTCGGCGCTGAGCATGCGCCGGTCGCGCAGGGCGACGTCCGTCGGGTCGCCGATGTCGACGCCGTCGACGAAGATCATCCCCGAGCGCTCCTTCTCGGCGAACCGCGCCCCGCTCGCGTCGAGCTCGAGCGGCAGGCCGTTCTCGCCCTTGAAGATGCGCTCACGGTCGATCCCGGTCGCCTCGGCCAGCGCGCCGTGGAGGTGGATGCGCCTGTGGTCGCCGTGCGCCGGCATGACGAAGCGCGGGCGCGTGAGGTTGAGCATGAGCTTGACCTCCTCCGCGTACCCGTGCCCGGACGCGTGGATCGGGGCGTCGCGCGCCGTGACCACGTCGCAGCCGATGTGGTAGAGGCGGTCGATCGTCTCGTTGACCGCGCGCTCGTTGCCCGGGATCGGCGTCGCGCTGAAGAGCACGGTGTCGCCCTCGTGCAACTCGACCTGCGGGTGGTCGCGGTGGGCCATGCGCCGCAGCGCGCTGAGCGGCTCCCCCTGCGAGCCGGTCGAGACGATGACCAGCCGCTCGTCGGGCCAGTCGGCGAGCTCGCGCGGCGCCACGACGATCCCCTCCGGCAACTCGATGTGCCCGAGCGAGCGGCCGATGTTGACGTTCTTGCGCATGGAGCGCCCGAGCAGCGAGACCTTGCGCCCGAGCGCCGCGGCGGCGTCGACGACCTGCTGGACGCGGTGGATGTTCGAGGCGAAGCACGTCACGACGATGCGCCCGCGGGCGGCCTGGAAGCGCTCGTGCAGCCGGGGCCCGACGATCCGCTCGCTCGGCGAGAAGCCCTCGCGGTCGGTGTTCGTCGAGTCGCCGAGCAGGAGCAGCAGCCCCTCCTCCCCCAGTCGCGCGAGGCGCCCGACGTCGGCGGGCACGCCGTCGACCGGGGTCTGGTCGAACTTGTAGTCGCCCGTGACCAGCACCGTCCCCACCGACGTCGTGACCGCGACGCCGTTCGCGTCGGGGATCGAGTGCGTCATGTGGACGAGCTCGACGTCGAAGGGGCCGAGCTCGAGCTTCTCGCCGGCACGGACGTCGCCGGCGTCGGTCTCGCGCAGGCGGTGCTCGTCGAGCTTGGAGCGCGCCATGGCCATCGTCAGCGGGCCGCCGAGGACCGGGATGTCGGTCCCGAGCTCGCGCAGCACCCACGGCAGCGCGCCGAGGTGGTCCTCGTGGCCGTGGGTGACGACGATGCCCTCGATGTCGTCGGCGCGCTCGCGCAGGTAGCTGAAGTCGGGCAGGACGAGGTCGATCCCGACCATCTCGGTGGTGGGGAAGCGCAGCCCGACATCGACGACGAGGATCCGGTCGTCGATCTCGAGCACGGTCATGTTCTTGCCGATCTCGCCCAGCCCCCCGAGGGGCAGGACGCGGAGCGTGTCGCCGGCCACTAGGCGCCGGCGCCCGCGAGCAGCCCGTGGCGCTCGAGCGCCGCCCGCACGACGTCGCGCTCGGCTTCGTCGGCCTCGACGAGCGGCAGACGCAGCCCGCCGACGCGGTGGCCGAGGAGGTTCAGCGCGGCCTTGACCGGGATCGGGTTGGTGGCGACCGAGAGGGCGCCGAAGAGGTCACTCAGACCGTCGTGGAGCTCGCGCCTGTGCTCGGGCTCGTCGACCATCCGGCGCATCTCGGCGCCGACGACGTGGCTCGCGACGAGGATGCCGCCGGCCTCGCCGAGGTCGAGCACGTCGGCGAGCATGTCGTCGTTGCCCGCGAGGATCCGCAGGCCGTCGACCGGCGCGAGGTTGTCGTGGTTGGCCTGCTTGACGTAGTCGACACGCTCGACCTGCGCGAGCTCCGCGAGCAGGTCGTTGGGGATGTCGAGCGCCGTGCGCGACGGGATGTTGTACAGGACGATGGGCCGGTCCGTCGCGCGCGCGACCTCGGTGTAGTGGCGCACGAGCCCACGGCGCGGGGGCCGGTTGTAGTACGGCGTCACCGAGAGCACGGCGTCGGCGCCGAGCTCCGTGGCGGCCGCGGTCAGCTCGCACGCGTGGCGCGTGTCGTTGGAGCCGGTGCTGGCGACGATCGTCGCGCCCTCGGGGCGCTCCTGCACGGCGAGCTCGACGAGCCGCACGTGCTCCTCGGAGGTCAGCGTCGGCGCCTCGCCCGTCGTCGCCGCGACCACGACCCCGTCCGAGCCGTGCGCGCAGAGGTGGTGCATCAGCTCGACGAAGGCGTCCTCGTCGACCGCGAGGTCGTCGTCGAACGGCGTGACGATCGCCGTCAGGATCGGGCCCAGTTCGGCCATGCGGCCATCATCCCAGACGGCCCCGATCGCATGGAGCCAGAGCCCCACGCGCCGTCGTGGCCGGCGTGTCGACGACGGCGAGGAGGTCGTGGTAACCGGCGCGCTCGGGCACGTGCACGAGGGCGAGCCGGTCCGCGCGGCTACGCCGGGCGCCGCCTCCCGGAGCGCATGAGCGAGAGCGCCGACTCGAACAGCGGACGTCGCTCGGGCGGCGGGCCGGGCTCGCGGGCGGGGCCCGCGGGCCGCGGGGCGGCCTCGACGTGCGTGACGTTGCAGTCGGTGAGCTTCGCCACGCGCGAGGGCAGGTCGATCTGCAGCCAGCGCGAGGAAGCGCCAGACAGCGTGGAGACCACGACCTCGTCGAAGCGCGCCGGATCCCACGCCTCCTTGACGGCGACCATCGGGTCGCCGTCGCCGAGCGTGCCGTCGGCCTGCACGCCGCGCTCGCGGAGGCGCTCGATCGCCTGCTGGAGGCGCTGCTGCGCCGCCTCGCGCTCGGTCCACGGCGTCGGCACCAGCAGCGTCGCACTGACCGGGGCCCGCTCGGCCCGCCGGGCCAGCGCGCCGATGAGCTCGGGCGAGTCGACGGTCTGGTTCGCGACGACGAGCAGGTGGGTCCGGAAGGTCATGTGAGCGGCTCCTCGATGCCAATCGTGGACGATCGCCACGATGGTAGCGTCCGCCGAAACGCTGCGAGGACGGCACGGCGGACGTTGTCGTCGCGCTCTTCGCGCACCCGCACCCGTCGTCGTGGACCACCCCCTCTACAGCTCCTTGACTAGGCGGAGCTCCGGCGCCCAGCGGTCCTCGAGGATCACGAGCGGCTCCTCGGACCGCCAGCCGCGCGCGGCGTAGAACGCGCGCGCCAGGCCGTTGGCCTCGAAGACGCAGAGCACGGCGCGCGTGCAGCCGCGCGAGCGCAGGCGCGCCTCGGCGTCGTCCAGCAGCGCCGAGCCGACCCCCGCCCCCTGCGCCGGCGGATCGACGTAGATCGCGTAGAGCTCGCCGAGCTCGGGCTCGGGCTCGGCGCGCAGGGGCGGCCCGATCGAGGCGAAGCCCGTCACCCGGCCCTCGACCTCGGCGACCGCGGTGTCCGCGCCCGCGGCCAGGAGCTCGCGCCAGCGCTCGGTGCGCGCGGCGACCGTGTGCTCGGCCAGGTCGTCGCGGTCGACGTACTCCGCGTAGGCGTGCCACCACGCGCGCACCTGCACGCCGGCCAGCGCGGCGGCGTCCTCCGGCCGAGCGGGCCGAATCACAGCAGCCGCTCGAGCCCGACCACCGGCGAGGAGGGCAGGTCGGCCACGCGGCGGACCGCGAGCAGCACGCCCGGCATGAACGACGTGCGATCCGTCGAGTCGTGGCGGATCGTCAGCGTCTGGCCGACGTCGCCGAGGATCACCTCCTGGTGAGCCACGAGGCCCGGCAGGCGCACGGAGTGGATCGGGACCTCGCCCTCCATGAGCGCGGCCGTGAGGGAGGCGGTGCCGCTCGGGGCGTCGAGCTTGCCGTCGTGGTGCAGCTCGACGATCTCGGCCTTGGCCAGGTACCGCGAGGCCTCGGCGGCAAAGCGCATCATCAGCACGGCGCCGATCGCGAAGTTCGGGGCGACGAAGACGTTGGCGCCGCGCTCGTCGGCCAGCGCGGCCGGGTCCCAGCCCGTCGTGCCGACCACGACGTGCACGCCGGCCCGCACGCACGCCAGCGCGTTCTCGGGCGCGCTGGCGGGCGTCGTGAAGTCGACGACGACGTCGCAGTCGCCGAGGATGCCGTCCAGCGCCACACCGAGGGCCGGGTCGGCGCGGCCCGTGAGCTCGAGATCCTCGGCGCCCCGCACGGCCGCGCAGACGGCCTCCCCCATGCGCCCGGCAGCGCCGGCGACGCCGACGCGAATCATCGCGCGGCGACGGCCTTCGACAGCGGCTCGAGCGCGGCGCGGAACGCGTCCTCGTCAGCGCCGATTCCGGCGGCGCACAGCCGCTCGGGCGCGAGCAGCTCCACCGCCAGCGCCGAGATGTCCTCGACGGTCACGGCGTCGATGCGCTCGAGGACCTCGTCGACGGCCAGCAGCGGGAGCTCGGCCAGCACCGAGGAGCCCAGCCGGTTCATGCGCGCCGTGGTCGACTCGAGCGCGAGCACGACGCGGCCCTTGACGTTCTCCTTGGCCCTGGCGAGCTCGTCCGCGGCCACCGGCTCCGCGCGGAAGCGCCCGAGCTCGTCGGCGACGACCTGCAGCGCCGTCGCGACGTTGTCGGGGCGCGTGCCGAGGTACAGCCCGACCTGGCCCGTTCCCGCGTATGCGGCCTGGAAGGAGAAGACGCTGTAGGCCAGCCCGCGGCGCTCGCGCACCTCCTGGAACAGGCGCGATGACGACGTGCCGCCGAGGATCGCGTCGAGGACGCGCAGCGCGAAGCGGCGCTCGTCGTCGCGCGCGATCCCGGGCGCCCCGAGGCAGACGTGATACTGCTCGGTCTCCTTGGCGAAGAAGCTCGTGCGCGCGGCGACGGCGCCGTTCGGCGGCCCGGGCTCGGGCGGCACGGCGGCGCCCGCGCGCTCGACGCCCGCGGCGGCGACGAGCTCGACGAGCGCGTCGTGGTCGACGGACCCGGCCGCGGCCACGACGACGTTGGCGGGCACGTAGCGCCCAGCGTGGAACGCGGCCAGCCGCGGCGCGGGCGTGCCCGCCACGACGTCGGCGCTACCGATGATCGCCCGGCCGAGCGGATGCGCGCCGAAGACCGCCTCGCCGAGGATGTCGAAGACCTTGTCCTGGGGATCGTCCTCGTACATGGCGATCTCCTCGAGCACGATCTCGCGCTCCTGCTCGAGCGCGGCGGCGTCGAAGCTCGGCCTCCAGACCATGTCGGCCATGACGTCCAAGGCCTGCTCGAGGTGGCGGTCCAGCACCCGCGAGAAGACCGACGTCGTCTCCTTGCCGGTGCCGGCGTTGAGCTCGGCGCCCATGCCGTCGAAGAGCTGGTCGATCTCGAGCGACTCGAAGCGCGCCGTACCGCGGAAGAGCATGTGCTCGACGACGTGCGACAGGCCGGCCTCGCGCTCGCGCTCGAAGCGCGACCCCGTGCCGATCCAGAAGCCCAGCGCCACGGAGCGCACCGAGTCCATGCGCTCCGTGACGACGCGCAGCCCGGAGTCGAGCTGCGTCAGGCGATGGGGCTCAGCCACGCTCCGGGTCAGAGCCGGCGCCCGAGCGGTGACGCGGGCGGCCCGAGCCGCGCGAACCGCCGCCGTTGCGCCCGCCTTCGCGATCGCGGTCGCGGTCGCGGCGCGGGCCGCGGGACCCGCGGTCGCCGCCGCCCGACCCGACCGCCGCCAGCTCGTCGGCGTTCTTGCCCGCGACGTCGGGGTCCTCGGAGAGGCGCAGGCCGATGCGGCCGCGCTCGCGGTCGACCTCGACCACGCGTACGGAGATCTCGTCGCCCTTGTTGAGGACCTCCTCGACCGTCGCGGGCCGCTGGCCCGGGGCGATGTTCGAGATGTGCAGGAGGCCGTCGGTGCCCTTGGCCAGCTCGACGAAGGCGCCGAAGGTCGTCGTCTTGACGACCTTGCCGGTGAACGCGTCGCCGACCTCGACCTCCTTCGTCATCGAGCGGATGCGCTCGGCGAGCGCCTCGCCGAGCTCGCCGTTGGCCGAGTAGACGAGCACCTGGCCCTCGTCGTTGACGTCGATCTGGGAGTCGAACTCGTCCTGCAGGCCGCGGATGGTCTCGCCGCCCTTGCCGATGAGCAGGCCGATCTTGTCCGGGTCGATCTTGATCGTGATGATCCGCGGCGCGTGCGGCGAGAGCGACTCGCGCGGGCCCGGGATCGCGTCGCGCATCGCCCCGAGGATCGACATCCGCGCATCGCGGGCCTGCGCGAGCGCGTCGCGCAGGATCTCGAAGGTGACGCCGGTGATCTTGATGTCCATCTGCAGGGCCGTGATGCCCGCGTCGGTGCCGGCGACCTTGAAGTCCATGTCGCCGAGGTGGTCCTCGACGCCGGCGATGTCGGTCAGGACCGTGTAGGCGTCGCCCTCCTTGATGAGGCCCATGGCGATCCCCGCGACGGGCTTGTCGATGGGCACGCCGGCGTCCATGAGCGCGAGCGAGGAGCCGCAGACCGAGGCCATCGACGACGAGCCGTTGGACTCGAGGATGTCGGAGACGAGCCGGATCGTGTAGGGGAAGTCGTCCGTGCTCGGCACCATCGGCACGAGCGCGCGCTCGGCGAGGGCGCCGTGGCCGATGTCGCGGCGCTTGGGGCCGCGCATGAAGCCCGCCTCCCCGACCGAGAAGGGCGGGAAGTTGTAGTGGTGCCAGTAGAACTTCTGGGTCTCGAGGCCGAGCGTGTCCAGGCGCATCTCCTCCTTGAGCGTGCCGAGGGCGGCGACGCTCAGGGCCTGGGTCTGGCCGCGGGTGAAGAGCGCGGAGCCGTGTGTGCGCGGCGCGACCCCGACCTCGATCGTGATCGGGCGGATCTCGTTCTCGGCGCGGCCGTCGGGACGGCGCTTGTGGACGGCGATCCGCTCGCGGATGACGGCCTTCTCGAGCGAGTCGAAGGCGAGCTGCGCGCGCCGGCGGAACTCGCTGTGCGTCTCGGCGGCCGGATCGCCCGAATACCTCTCGAGCACCGACCCCTCGACGGCCTTCGTGGCGTCCTGGCGGGCGAGCTTGTCCTCGACCTGCGTGGCCTCGTCGAGCTGCGCGCCGTGGCTCTCGCGGATCTGGCCGACGAGGTCGGAGTCGACGACCGGGGCGTCGACCTGCAGCTTGGGCTTGCCGGTCTTCTCGGCGAGCTCGCGTTGGGCGGCGCAGAGCTTGCGGATCTCGACGTGGGCGATGTCGAGCGCGTCGAGGATCTCGGCCTCGGGGATCTCGTTCGCCCCGGCCTCGACCATGAGGATCGCCTCCTCGGTGCCAGCCACGACGAGGTCGAGCTCGGGCACGCCGACGAGGTCGGCCTCGTCGGGGTTGACGACGAAGTTGCCCTCGACCTTGCCGATGCGCACCGAGCCCACGGGCGTCGGCAGCGGGACCTCGGAGATCATGAGCGCCGCGGAGGCGCCGTTCATCGCGAGGATGTCGTAGGGGTTGACGAGGTCGACGCTCAGCGTGATGGCGACGAGCTGCGTCTCGAAGTGCCACCCCTTGGGGAAGAGCGGGCGGATCGGGCGATCGATCATGCGGGCGGTCAGGGTGCCCTTCTCGCCTGCGCGGCCCTCGCGCTTGAAGAACGAGCCGGGGATCTTGCCGGCGGCGTACATCCGCTCCTCCACGTCGACCGTGAGGGGCAGGAAGTCGACGTCGCGCAGGTTGCCGACCGTCGCGGTGTTGAGAACCATGGTGTCGCCCTGGCGGACGACGACGGCGCCGGAGGCCTGCTTGGCCATTCTCCCGGTCTCGAACGAGATCTCCTTGCCGGCGATCTCCACGGTGACCGTGGTCACGGCGTCACTGCTCATGAGGTTGTCCTTCCTCGGCCCGCCCGTCGGTCGGCAGGCCCATCGTCTTGACGTCTCTGAATCCGAACCCGGCCAGTCTAGCGGCCAGGTCGGGGGCGCCCCGGTCGACCCAGAGCGCCGGCGTCCCCGTCGCGCCGGCGCGCAGCGCGTCGCGCACGTCGAGGCGCACGCGCTCGGCCACGCCCGGCGAGCGGCGGTCGGCCTCGAAACGCTCGACGTCGAGCCCGAGGCGCCGGCAGCGCGCCCACAGGTGGGGGTCGTCGACGCGGCCGGGGTCGCGGTAGAGACCGTCGTGGAAGGGCCAGAACGCGTCCTGGCGCGCCGCCGCCTCGGCGGCGTGGGCGAGCGCGAGCGCCCGCGGGTGCTTGGCCTTGAGCGCGAGGTGGCGGACGACGAGGCGGATCTCGTCGCCGAGCTCGGCCAGGCGCGCGTTCGCGACCGCGCAGCGCGGGCAGGCGTAGTCGCCGTAGAGGACGACGAGCGGCGCGCCGGCGGGACCGCGGACGTGGTCGTGGGCGCGCGGGGGCGGCACCGGTGCGCTGCGCAGGTCGCTCATGCGTAGCGCTCATCATGCGCACCCACGAGCTCCGGCGCGAGCAGGTCCTCCCCGCGCGCCCCGTGGCGACGGCTTCGCCGCCGACGCCGCCAACCTCGAGGCGCTCGCGCCACCGCTCCTGCGCTTGCGCATGGTCACGCCGACGCCGACGCGATGGGGGCCGGCGCTACACCGCCGCGGCGGCGAGCCCATCGAACAGCAGGCCGACGCCGGGCAGGTCGCCAGGCGAGTCGGCGAGGTGGCTCCAGCGCACGATCCCGTCGGGCCCGACGATCACGAGCGCGCGGTTCGTCATGCCCCCGGGCTCGAAGAACGCGCCGAAGGCCCGCGCCGCCTCGCCCTTGGGCTCGAAGTCCGAGAGCTGCTCGATCGCGACGCCGAGCTTGTCCTTGAAGGCGGCCTGCGCGTGCGTCGCGTCGGTGGAGACGCCGTACATGACGGCGCCCTGGGCGGCGAGGTCCTCGCGGGCCTCCTCGTAGACCTGCAGCTGGTCGGTGCACACGGGGCTGAAGGCGAACGGGTAGAAGACGAGGACCGTCGTCCTGTCCAGCAGATCCTCGCGGGTGAAGTCCGTGCCGTCCTCGCGCTTGAGCGTGAACTCGGGCACCGGGGCGCCCGGCGCGATGACGTCGCTCACCGGCGCAGGCCGAGCTCGCGGATGAGCTCCCGGTACCCCTCGAGGTCGTCGCGCTGCAGGTAGTTCAGCAGGCGGCGGCGACGGCCGACCAGCATCAGCAGACCGCGGCGCGAGTGGTGGTCCTTGCCGTGCGTGCGCAGGTGCCCGGTGAGCTCGTTGATGCGCGCGGTGAGCAGCGCGACCTGGACGCGGGTGTTCCCCGTGTCCCTCGGGTCGGTGCCGAACCGCGCGACGAGCTCGGCCTTGCGTTCCTGCGTGAGCGTCATGAGCGACGTGGGAAGGTAGCAGAGTGCCCGTGAGCGGAAGGGCCCGCCACCACGGCCGGTTCCTCGCCGCCGAGGCCGGCGAACTCGCCGGCGTGGCGGGCACGACGATCGGTCAATGGGCGCGCCGCGGCCTGATCCGCTCGTCGGTCTGCGACGGCGAGCCGCGGGCCTACAGCGTCGAGGACGTGGCCGAGGCGGCGATCGTGCGCGCCCTGCTCGAGCGCGGCGTGCGCCACGCCGACATCCACCGCGCGATCGACGCGCTCGACGACCTCGGGCCCTGGCCGCTGAGCCAGGCAGCTCTCGCGGTGTCCCGCGACGCGCGGCCGCGCGTCATCCTGCGCGACGACGACGGCGACAGCGTCCTCACCGCCCGCGGCTGGCAGCGGCTGGCGGGGCCGGTCGCGGCGCGCGAGGTGCGCCTGCGCCTGGCGCGAGCGCGAGCGCGGTGACCATCCCGGGCGCGACCTCGGTCAGGCCCGCGTCGACGACGCGCGCGGCGAGCCCACCGGCCGCGCGGAGCGCCTCGAAGTCGTCGGCCTCGGCGCCCGTCGAGGCGTCGTCGTGGGAGGACCCGCGGTGGGGCCTCACGCGGCGATCACGCGCGCGTCGTCGACGTCGCGCGCCATCTGCTCGACGAGCGCGTCGACGGACGCGAAGCGCTTCTCGCCGCGCAGGCGCTTGATGAACTCGACCGCGAGCGGGCGGTCGTAGAGGTCGCCGTCGAAGTCGACGAGGTACGCCTCGATCAGCTCGCCGCGGCCCGTGACGAACATCGGTCGCACGCCCACGTTCGTCGCGGCGACGTGGACCGTCCCGTCGGCGGTGGTCGCCCGGCACGCGTAGACGCCGTGGCCGGGGACGACGAGCCCGTCCTGGGGCACGAGGTTCGCGGTCGGATAGCCGAGCATGCGCCCGCGCTCGTCGCCGTGCGCGACGTCGCCGGTGACCGTGAACGGCGCGCCGAGCAGGCGGTCGGCGTACTCGACCGCCCCGCCGAGCACGAGCCCGCGGATGTGGCTGGAGGAGACGACCTCGCCGTCGACCTCCAACAGCGGCACGACGCGGGTCTCGAAGCGCGGGTCGGCGACCAAGAGCGCGGCGTCGCCGCGCGCCTTGTGGCCGAAGCGGAAGTTCTCGCCGACGCTCACATGCGTCGCGTCGAGCGCGCCGACGAGGACGTCGTCGACGAACGCCTCGGCGCTGCGCGCGGCGAAGGTCCGGTCGAAGCCGATGACGACGAGCTCGCGCACCCCGAGACGCTCGACGAGCTGGGCCTTGCGCGCGATCGTCGTCAGCAGCCGCGGCGCGCCGGCGGGCGCGACGACGACGGCGGGGTGCGGCTCGAAGGTGAGGACGGTGTCGGCCCCGCGGATCACCTCGCGGTGGCCGAGGTGGACGCCGTCGAACGTGCCGACCGCGACGCGGCGCGGGCGCCGCTCGACGTCCTGCAGGCGGGTGACCCTCACCCGCGGAAGCCTACGACGGGCTTGAGCACGGCGCCCTCGCGCGGCTCGGCGATCGCGATCGGCCCATCCTCGTCGACGAGCAGCACCGGCCCCCGGTCCGTCGCCGTGGCCGGGACGGCGACCCCGTACCCGGCCCTCCGCGCCGCCGCTGCATCCAGTCGCACCGCGGGCAGGAACCCGAGCGCCTCGGCGAGCGGCACGACCCGCCCGGGATCGGCGTCGTCGACCCGGAAGGGACCGATGCGCGTGCGACGCAGCGCCAGGCAGTAGGCGTCGCCGAGCTCGGCGACGAGCGAGCGCACGTACGTCCCCGCCGAGCACTCGATCTCCAGGCCTGCGCGGTCGCCCTCGCGCCAGCGCTCCTCGAAGGCGTAGACCGTCACCTCGCGCTCGGGCAGCTCGAAGGCCTCGCCGGCGCGGGCGCGCTCGTAGGCCCGGCGACCCTGGACGCGCACGGCCGACCAGATCGGCGGGCGCTGGCGGATCCGCCCGGTCGGCAGGACCGCGTGAGCGGGCGGGACGCGCCCGGTCTCGGTGATCTCGCCCTCCGGGTCGCCGGTCGTCGAGAGCGCGCCGAGCCTGACCTCCGTCTCGTAGGCCTTGGGCAGCGCGGCCAGGTAGCGCTGGGCGCGGCGCGCGCGACCAACGAGCACGAGCTGCAGGCCCGTCGCGAACGGGTCGAGCGTCCCGGCGTGGCCGGCCTTGCGCACCCCGAGCCCACGGCGCACGGCGAGCGTCACGTCGTGCGCGGTCTTGCCCGCCGGCTTGTCGACGAGAACGAACCCATCCACGCCGTCACCCCCGCTACCGCTGGGCGGCGACCTGCCGGCGCAGGAACGCGACGAGCTCCTTGTGCGAGAGCTCGGTGGAGAAGCCGGCGGCCTGGCGGTGGCCGCCGCCCCCGCCCGCTCGCGCGATGACCGACACGTCCACCGTCTGGTCGGTCGCGCGCAGCGAGACCTTCTTGCGTGCACCGCCCGGGTCGGTGAGCAGCTCGCGGACCAGCGCGGCGACCTTCGTGCCCTCGACCGAGCGCAGCTGGTCGATGATGCCCTCCGAGTAGCTCTCCTCCGCGCCCGAGAGCCGGAAGTCCTCGCGCGTGAGCCGGGCGAAGGTCAGCCTGCCCTCGTCGAAGCGCTCGACGTGGGCGAGCGCCCGCGCCGTGAGCTCGAGCTTGGCGTAGGGCACGCCCTCGTAGAGGCGGCGGAAGATGCCGTGGACGTCGACCCCCGCGTCGATGAGCTCCGCGGCCATGAGGTGCGCGCGCACGCCCGTGTTCTCGTACATGAACTTGCCGGTGTCGGTCACGAGCCCGACGTAGAGCGCCTCGGCGATCTCGATCGTGGGCTCGACGTCCAGGGCGCGCATGAGCTCCCACACGATCTCCGCGGTGCACGAGGCGTCCTCGACCACGAGGTTCAGCGTGCCGAAGCGGGTGTTGTCGTGGTGGTGGTCGATGTTGAGGATGTGCGCGTTGTCGCGCTTGAAGGCGTCCGCGGGGTTGCGGTCGATGTTGCCGCAGTCCAGGAACACGATCGTGCGCTCGGCGAGATCGGGCGGCGGCACGCTCGCGAGCCCGTCGAACTCGATCGAGCGGTACTCGTAAGGCAGCGGGAACTCGTCGGCCGCCATGAACATGACGGAGTCCTTGCCCAGCGCGAGCAGGATCCGGTGCATGCCGACGAGCGACCCGAGCGCGTCACCGTCGGGGTTCTCGTGGGTCACCAGGACGAGCTTCTCGGCGGTGCGCAGCTGGTCGAGCACCTGCTCGCGCGTGTCCGCGCCGACCATGCTCACCGCTCGCCCTCCGTCTCGGCGAGGAGCCGCTCGACGCGCGCGGCACGGGCGGCCGTGTCGTCTTGCACGAACTCGAGCGCCGGCGTGCGCTTCAGCCGCAGCTCGCCGCCGACGCGGCCCTGCAGGAAGCCGTGCGCGGAGCGCAGCCCCTCGAGGCTCGCCTCGCGCTCGGCGGGGTCGCCGAGCACGCTGACATAGACGCGCGCGTGGCGGAGATCGGCAGAGGTCTTGACGTCCGTGACGGTCACGAATCCGACGCGAGGGTCCTTGACATGCTGGGACAGAGCGTCGCTGATGACCTCCCTCACGGCCTCATCGACACGGCGCATCCTCTTGGCGCTCATCCTATCCCTCCTGCATCCCGGAACGAGGTCAGGCTGCGCTCCAAGCGCACCGTCTCCGGGAACCGGGCGAGCAGCCACTCCTCGACGCGGTCGACCGCCGCCTGCAGCGTGCGCAGCGAGCCGCCCGTCAGGGCGGCGGCCAGCTCCGCGCGCTGCCACGTGTCCTGGTACCCCACCTCGGCGACGCTGACGCCATGGCGCCCGTGCAGCCGTGCCTTGACCGACTGCAGCTCGGAGCGCTTGGCCTTTAGCGAGCCGGCGTCGGGGAAGTGCAGGTGGATGACGAGCAGCGCGACGTACGCGCCGTCAGCGCCCACGCCTACGCGAGCTCACGCTCGACCGTCCGCGTCTCGTAGACCTCCAGCACGTCGCCCTCCTTGACGTCCTGGTAATTGGCGAGCACGATGCCGCACTCGTAGCCCACGGTGACCTCGCGGGCATCGTCGTTGAAACGCCGCAGGGAGGCGACGGTCGTGTCGTAGATGACGGTCCCGTCGCGCACGAGGCGCACGCGGGCGCCGCGGGTCACGCGGCCCTCGGTCACGTAGCAGCCGGCGATCGTGCCGATGCGCGAGGCGCGGAAGGTCTGGCGGACCTCGACCTGGCCGACGGTCACCTCGACCTCCTCGGGCTCGAGCATGCCGGCCATCGCGGCGCGCAGGTCGTCGAGCGCCTGGTAGATGATCGAGTACGTGCGGATCTCGATGCTCTCGCGCTCGGCGGTGGCGCGGGCGTCGCCGACCGGGCGGACGTTGAAGCCGAGGATGACCGCGTCCGACGCCGCGGCGAGCATGACGTCGGACTCGGTGATGCCGCCGACGCCCGAGGAGATGATGTCGACGAGGACCTCGTCCTGGGGCAGCCGCGCGATCTCGTCCTCGAAGGCCTCGAGCGAGCCCGAGACGTCGGCCTTGAGCACGAGCGCGAGCTCCTTGACCTCGCCCTCCTGGATGCCCTTGAAGATCTCGTCGAAGGAGACCTTGCGCCCCGCGCGGCGGGCCTGGGCCTCGTTGCGCAGGCGCACGGCGCGCTCGTTGGCCTGCTGGCGCGCGGTGCGGTCGTTCTCGACGACGCGCACGGTGTTGCCGGCGTCGGGGACGCCGTCGAAGCCGAGGACCTCGACGGGGTCGCCGGGGACCGCCTCGCGCACGCGCTCGCCGGCGTAGTCGGACATCGCGCGGACCTTGCCCCAGTGCGAGCCGGCGACGAGGGCGTCGCCGACGCGCAGGGTGCCACGCTGGACGAGCAGCGTGACGACCGGGCCGCGGCCCGGGTCGAGCTTGGACTCGATGACGACGCCGCTCGCCGGCGCCTCCGGGTTGGCCCTGAGCTCCTCGAGCTCGGAGACGACGAGGATCGTGTCGAGGAGGTCCTCGAGGCCCTGGCCGGTCTTGGCCGAGACGTCGACGTACTCGGTGTCGCCGCCCCACTCGGAGGGCTGCAGCGCGAGCTGCGTCATCTCGGTGCGCACGCGCGTCGGGTCCGCGCCGTCCTTGTCGACCTTGTTGACGGCGACGAGGATCGGGACGTCGGCCGCGCGCGAGTGGTCGACGGCCTCGCGGGTCTGCGGCATGACGCCGTCGTCGGCGGCCACGACGACGACCGAGATGTCGGCGACCTGGCCGCCGCGGGCGCGCATGGCCGTGAAGGCCTCGTGACCCGGCGTGTCGAGGAAGGTGATCGTGCGGTCGCCGTGGTGGACCTGGTAGGCGCCGATGTGTTGGGTGATGCCGCCCGCCTCGCCGGCGACGACCTCGGTCTCGCGGATCGCGTCGAGCAGCGACGTCTTGCCGTGGTCGACGTGGCCCATGATCGTCACGACCGGTGGGCGCTCGACGAGGTCCTCGTCGGCGTCCTCGAAGACCGACTCCTCGGCCGTCTCGTCACCGGCCCGGACGATCTCGACCTCCTTGTCGAACTCGGACGCCAGCACCGCGATCGTCTCGTCGGGCAGCGTCTGGGTGAGCGTGACCATCTCGCCCATGCCCATGAGCTTCTTGATGATCTCGGGCACGGCGACGCCGAGGTACTCCGAGACGTCCTTGACCGTCGAGCCCGAGGTGATCCGCACCACGTCGGTGCGGCTCATCCGCTGGGCGTCGAGCGGCTGGGCGACCTCCTCGAGGACCTCGCGCCGGCGCCGGCGCCGGCCGCGGCCGCGGCGCTGCGGGCCGATCGGACCGGACGGCGGGCCGCCACCCGGGCCCTGGCGGCGGGAGGCCTGCGAGTCGATGACCACGCGCCGGCGACCGCCGCCGGGACCGCCCTCGTTCCGCAGGCCGCCGCGGCTCGGGCGCTGCTTGGGCTGCGATTGGGTCTCGTCGCGCGTCGGGCGCTTCTTCTCCTCGGGAGCGGAGATGATCTTCGGGCCCTGACCGGGCGGCGGCTGGGCGATCACCTTCGGGCCCGCGCCGGGGGTGGGAGGCTCGGCGGCGGGCGCCGTCGTCTCGGCGGGCGGCGCTTCGGTGGCAGCCGACGCCTCGGGGGCCGGGGCGGTGTGGGTCTCGGCGGCGGGCGCGGGCGCCGCGGCGGCCGGCGGCTCGGGCTCGCGGCGCGCGGGCGCCTGGGCGGCGGGCGTGGCGGTGGGCGGCGCCGTCCGGGCGGCCGGCGCGGCCTTCGTCTGCTCGGCGGCCGCCGGCGCAGCGGGCGGGCGCTCGGCCGCGGCGGGCGGGCGCTCGGCCGCGGCGGGCGGGCGCTCGGGGGCGGCGGGCCGGGCCGGCTCGCGCGCGGAACGAGCGGGCGGACGCGTCGACGGCTGCGCCGGCGGGCGCGGAGGCAGCGGTGGACGCGGCGGCAGCGCCGCCTCCCGGCGGCGCGAGGGCAGCTTGAGCGGGGGCCCGTCGGGCTCGAAGACCCGGCTCGGGCGGTTGGCCGGCGCGTCGGCGCCGCCGGGAGCGGGGCGCTGGGCCGGGGGCGCGGGCGCGCCGGCCTGCGCGGAGCGCGCGGCCGGAGCCACGGGCCGAGCCCCGGGCGCGCCGTTGCCCGCGAGCGCGCGCAGCGCGACGGCTTCGTCGACCACCGCGGACGCCGCCGTCACGTCGATGCCGGCGGCGCGCAGGCGCGTGAGCACGTCCGCGCTGGACATGCTCTGCTCCTTGGCGATCTCGTGGACGCGCTTCTCAGCCATCTGCTCCCATCGATTCTACGAGGTGTTCGTCGACCGTCACGGCCCGCCGGAACGCGCGCGGCAGCGCGCGGCGCGCGATCGCTCGCCGCGCGCACGCGCCACCGCACACGTAGGCGCCGCGACCGGGGCGCCCGCCGACGGGATCGGCCACGACGCGGGCGGCGCCGGCCCGGTCGTCGCCGTCGAGCGCCAGGCGCCGGAGGGCGCCCTTGGGCGCCACGCGTCCGCAGGCGACGCAGCGCCGTCGCGGCGTGTGCCCCGCGGCCGCTATGAGGCGTGCTCCTCCGCGGCCTCCGCGACCGCGACGTCCTCGGGCGCGAGGCCGTCGGGCGCGGCGGCCTCGGGGGCGGGCTCCAGGCCGTCCTCGCCGCCGCCGCCGACGCGCACGCTGCCCGTGCCCTCGAGCGCCTGATGGCCGGGGATGCCGCAGAAGCGCGACCCGGGCAGCGCGGCGTTCGGGCAGCGCCGGCCGGTGCCGAGGATCGCGGCGCAACGGCCGCCGGCCTCCTGCTCCTGGAACTCCTCGCCGCTGTCCTCGGTGGCGAACTCGGTCTCGGACTTGATGTCGATCCGCCAGCCCGTCAGCCGCGCGGCCAGCCGCGCGTTCTGGCCCTCGCGACCGATGGCGAGGGCGAGCTGGTCGTCGGGCACGACCACCGTGGCCTGGCGGGCCTCGTCGTCGACGAGCACCTCGCGCACGCGCGCCGGCGACAGCGCCTTGGCGACGAAGCGGGCGGGCTCGTCGTTGTAGGGGATGATGTCGATCTTCTCGCCGCGCAGCTCGGAGACGACCATGCGCACGCGCGAGCCGCGTGGGCCGACGCACGCGCCGACCGGGTCGACGCCGTCCGCGTACGAGACGACCGCGATCTTCGATCGGTAGCCGGGCTCGCGCGCCACGTTGGCGATCTCCACGAGGCCGTCGGCGATCTCGGGCACCTCGAGCTCGAAGAGCTTCTTGATCAGCTCGGGATCGCGTCGCGAGACGATGATCGACGGCCCCTTGGTGGAGGGCGAGACCTCCTTGATGACCGCCTTGATGCGCTGGGAGTGGTCGTAGCGCTCGCCGTCGACCTGCTCGGACTTCGGCAGCAGCGCCTCGACGCGCTCGCGCAGCTGCACGAGCGTGTAGCGCGAGTCCGACTGCTGGACGAGGCCCGTGATGAGCTCGCCGACGCGGTCGCGGTACTCCTCGAACATCATGTCGCGCTCGGCCTCGCGGATGCGCTGCAGGATCACCTGCTTGGCCGTCTGGGCCGCGATCCGCCCGAAGTCGTCGGGCGTGACGTCCTGCTCGTCGATCTGATCGCGGTACTCGGCGAACTTGGCGGGGTCGATCTCGGGGTCCTGGGGCTCGACCGGCTCCCCCGTCTCGGGGTCGATGTAGGTCCCCTCGTCGATCGTCTCGACGATGAGATGCGCCTCGAGGCGCTCGGGGACGAGCAGCTCGATGACGCGGTAGTCGCCGGTGTCGGGATCGAGCTCGACGCGCGCGTACTTCGCGGCCCCGGGCTGCTTCTTGTAGGCGGACAGGAGCGCGTCCTCGAGCGCGTTGATCAGGCGGTCGGGGGCGATGCCCTTCTCTGCCGCGAGCGCTCGCATCGCGTCGACGATCTCTCGGGACATGCGCTACTCCTCGACGAGGTTGGAACGGTGGATGTCGGCGTAGGGGATCGCGATGACGCCGCCGTCGGCGGCGAGCGTCACCTCGTCGTCCGTGGCGCCGACGAGCTCTCCGGTCAACGAGCGGCGACGCTCCTCGGACCGCGGGCCGCGCATCCTCACGCGCGCGCGCCGCCCGAGGTAGCGCCGGAAGTGCGCGGGCTTCGTGAGCGGTCGCTCGATCCCCGGCGAGGAGACCTCGAGCGCGTAGCGCTCGCGCAGGTCGGCGAGCTCGTGCGTGACGCGCTCGCACAGGCCGAGGCTCACGCCGTCGGGATGGTCGATGAAGACCCGCAGCGTCCCACCGCCGACGATCTCCGCGAGCAGCACCTCGACGCCCGGCGCGCTCACTGCGAGGCGCGTCTCGATGTCGTTCTGCAGGCTGCTCATCTCCTCTCCTTCCTGACAACAAAAAAGCGGGCGAGCGCCCGCTTTCTCGATACGGCACCGGCGGGAGCCGGCACGACGAAAGCTGTGCGGCTGAGCGTAGCACCGGAGGCCGGGGCGCGCCGAGGCGCGCTCAGGCGGCGCGGCGGCGGGCGCGGGCGAGGTACTCGCGGTAGTCCGCCCGCTCGGGGCGCATGACCGAAGCGAGGGTCAGCGGCCCGCGGGCCTCGGCGTGACGGCCCATGAGCTGCAGCGAGCGCCCGAGGCAGAAGAGCGCGAAGTCGTTGGTGGGAGCGTGCTCGACAACGGCGCGGAACTCCTCGGCGGCCTCGCCGTAGCGGCGCGAGCCGAAGAGCGCTCGCCCGAGCGCCTCGCGCACCGAGGTCTTGTCGGGCTCGAGGTCGCGGGCCCGGGCCAGCGGCACGGCGGCGGCGTGGAAGTCGCCGTCCTCGAGCAGGCGGGTGCCGTTGCGAAAGAGCTCGTACGCGCTGTCCATGGCCTGGGCCCCAGATTAGCGGCGGCGCAGGCGCACGCGTGGCGGCAGCGCCCACCACGCGAGCAGGCGCCCGCGCAGCCCGAGACCGTCGCCCAGCCGCCGGCGCAGCGCGCGCCGCTCCGCGACCGTCGGCCCGGGCGCGCCCTCGCCCCCGAAGCGCTGCCCGCGCACGGCGCGCAGGTACCCGCCCGCCCCGGGGTCGCGCGCGCCGCCGAGCAGCGCCTCCAGGCGCGTGAGGGTCGTCCCCCCCGCAGGCGTGCGCCCGCTGCGGTGCAGGGCCCGCTGCAGCTCGGCGAGCTCCGGCGCGAGCGGGCCGCCCGGGAGCCGGCCGGCGCGCACGAGCCGGACGACCGCGACGGCGAGCACCGCCGCGAGGACGACGCCGATCAGCGGCGCTCGCCAGTCGAAGCCCGCGTCGGTCGACGACGCGCGGCCCGCACCGGGATCGCCGGGCGCGAACGGGCGATCGCCGGCCCGCCCGGGCGCCCGGAGCGGGGGCCGCGGTGCGAAGCTCGACGGGCCCGAGCTCGAGTCGTCCTGCTGCGAGCGCGCCGGCGAGGCGGCGGGCGTCGGATCGAAGGTGATCCACCCGAGCCCCTCGAACCACGCCTCGACCCACGAGTGCGCGTCGGTGTCCTTGACGGAGAACTCCTTGCGCTTGGCGTCGAACGACCCGGGGCTGAAGCCCGTCGCCACGCGCGCGGGGATGCCGCCCATGCGCAGCAGGAGCGCCATCGCGCCCGAGAAGTGCTGGCAGTAGCCGCGCCGATCGTCGAAGAGGAAGCGCTCGAGCGGCAGTCCGTCGGCGCGGACGTTCTCGTCGTAGAGGGCGCCGTCCATGACCCGCGCGCGGACGCGCTGCACGAAGTCGTAGGGCGTCGTCGACTCGGCGCGCAGCCGCCGCGCGAGCGCGAGCGCCGGCGCGTACGGGGTGCCGTTCAGCACCGCGTCGCGGTCGCGCTGGCGCAGGGGGATCCCGCCGCGCCAGAACACCTCGGGCGGCCCGTCCGCGCCGAACCTCGGGAAGTAGACGACCGCTCTCCGGGCCGGCAGCACGACACCGCTGCGCGGGTCGGTCACCGTGAGCCCCCTGCGGACGGGGAGCGTGACGTTCGCGTAGCGTGCGCCGGGCCCGCCGGCCCGCGGCGCGGGCGCGCGACGCAGCTGCGCGTCGGTCGGGCGCGGCGTGTAGACCCGGGCCCGATAGCTCGACCCCGGTCGGAGCGGCGCGCCGAGGACCTCGAAGTGGCCGGGCCCCGTTTCGACGTGATGTGGGCCGCGCTCGATGTCGAGCGTCGTCCCGGCGCCCACGAAGGACTGGCTGAGCAGGCCGCGGTCGACGACCGTGATCGTCTGCGTCCACGGCCCCGGCCGCGGGCGCTCGTCGGGCTGGGCCGGGTCCACCGAGCCGGAGTCCAACCAGCGCACGCCGTCGAAGGCGTCGAGGTCGTCGGCCTTCCAGTACGCGGCCGAGCGCGCCTTGACGCGCAGGATCTCGCGGCCGTCGCGCGGCCAGTCCAGCGGCCCGTAGCCATGGTCCCAGCTATACGACAGCGCCTTCGTGTGCTCGAGCTTCTCGGCCAGCGACTCGTAGTCCAGCCACGGCGCGACCGCGTCGAGCCGCGGCGCCACGACGGCGCCGAGCACGGTGACGACGAGCAGGCAGGCGCCCGCGACGGGCAGCCGGTCGGCCCGCAGCGTCTCGAGCCACATGAAGCCGGCGAGCAGCACGCAGAAGACGGCGCCGTCGAGGTACGGGTTGTCGGGCCCGTGCTGGACGACGGGCACGGCGTAGAGCGCGCCGAGCGCGATCGCCGCGGTCCTGTGCAGGCCGAGCGCCCGCCCACGCCGCGGCCAGAAGGCCAGGCCGGCGGCGAGCGCGACGAGCGTCGTGCCGCCGATGAGCACCGCGGTCCGCGTCCACTCGTCCGCGCCGCGGTAGGGGACCGTGATGCCCGGCGTCGAGGAGATGCCCTGCGAGAGCCCGGACGCCAGGACGTCCCAGTCGCGCGGGTCGACGACGAGGCCGGCGGGGGCCCCGGCGGTCAGGAAGGCCAGCGCGAGCAGGATCAGGACCAGCACGCCGAGGACGACGGCGCGTGCCGCCCGCGCAAGGCGGCCCGTGAGCGCGAGCGCCACCGCGCCGACCGCGCTCGCCGCGGCCACCATCCCGGCCATGGCGCCGCCGGCGCCCGGCGCCACGAGATCGCCCCAGTGCGCGGCGCCGTAAAGCGCGAGCGCGGCGAAGGCCGCCAACCGCAGCCTGCCGGGCGCGGCGAGCGGCGCGGTCGCGGCCGCGGGCCGCGCCTGGGCGGCGGCGAGCGCCCCCATCACGCCACCTCCGCGCGCGCGTGCTGCGGGCTGACCTCGTAGCCCGTGCAGCCGGCCACGGTCAGTACCGGACGCCGCCCGGCGAGCGCGCCGGGCACGACGAACAGCCGCCCGCCGCCCGGGGCGTGGGCGAGCGCCCGCGGCGGGCGCGAGGCCGCGCGCGCGGCGACGTAGAAGACCGGCCCGCGGCGCGCGGCGAGGCCGGCGACGTGCGGACCGCGGCGGGCGTCGACGAGCGCCAGGCGCACGTGGACGTGCGGCCAGCCGGCGAGCGTCGGCTCGAGCGTCGTCGGGCGCCGGTCGCCGGGCAGCAGCAGGCCGCAGCCGCCCGAGCGCGCGAGGTGGACGCACAGCGAGCCCGCGGCGCGCACGGCCGCGTCGAGGTCGTCGGCGGAGGCCGGGGCGCGCGGGTCGAGCACCACGAGCGGGCGCGTATCGCCGTCGGCTCGCAGCCGGCGCTCGAGGAGCTCGCCCCCTCGCGCGAGCGCCGGCCAGTAGATCCGTGAGGCCTGCGCGCCCGCGCGCAGCGGGCGCAGCCCGTCGAGGTCGACCTCGGCCGCGACCGTGGGCCGTCCGCGCCGGGCCACGACCCCGTTGCCGCCGCCGTCGCCGGCCGGCGCGACCACGGGCTCCAGACGTGGCAGCACGAGCACCTCGGCCGGCTCGTCGGCCGCGACGATCCGCTCGGCCAGCCCGAACGGGTCGCGCACCACCACCCGCGGCGGCGCGAGCGCCTTGTGGCCGCGCCGCGCGAAGCGCGCGTTGATGCGCACGTGGGTGGCGCGCCGGCCGGCGGCCAGGAACGCCGGCGCCGGCAGCAGCTCGTCCTCGATGAGACCCGACGGCGGCGCCACCAGACCCGAGCGCACGACGACGTCGACGGCGACCGGCTGGTCCTCGAGCACGCGCGTCGAGCCCAGCGTCCGCTCGACCCGCACGCCGCGAGCGCCGAGCACGACCCACGCGGTCGCGCCCGCCGCCAGCAGCACGAAGGCGACGCCGGGCACGTAGAGCGGCTCGGCGTCGAACGTCGCGGCGGCGAGCACGAGCGCGAGCCCGAGCAGCGCGGTGGCCGAGGCGGGCCGCACGGCCTCAGAGGCCGGGCGTCGCCGCGACCGCGTCGGCGACGACGCGCGAGCCGGTCACGTCGACGGCCTCGGGCGCGAGGACGAGTCGATGGGAGAGGACGACGTCGGCGAGCGCCTGCACATCGTCGGGGAGGACGTGGTCGCGGCCGGCCAGCAGCGCGAGCGCCTTGGCGGCCCGCAGCAGCAGCAGGCCCGCGCGCGGGCTGGCGCCGAGCTCGACGCGGCGGTCGGAGCGCGTGCGCGCCAGCAGCGCGACCACGTAGGCGCGCAGCGCGTCGGAGGCGAAGACGCGGTGCGCCGCGTCCTGGGTCTCGAGCAGCTCGGCGGCGCTCGCCACCGGCTCGAGCTCGGCCGTGCGGTCGCCGGCCTCGTGCGCGCGCAGCATCGCCATCTCGCCCTGCGAGGAGGGATAGCCGAGCGAGAGGCGGCACATGAAGCGATCGACCTGCGCCTCGGGGAGCGGGTAGGTGCCCTCGAACTCGATCGGGTTCTGCGTCGCCAGGACGACGAACGGGCGCGCGAGCTCGTGGGAGTGGACGTCGACGGTGACGCTGCGCTCCTGCATGCACTCCAGCAGGCCCGACTGCGTCTTCGGCGACGCGCGGTTGATCTCGTCGACGAGGACGATGTTGGCGAAGATCGGTCCCGGCCGGAACTCGAAGCGGTCCTCGCGCTGGTTGAAGACGTTGGTGCCGACGACGTCGGCGGGCAGCAGGTCGGCGGTGCACTGCACGCGCGCGAACTGCAGATCGAGGACGCGGGCAACCGCGCGCGCGAGCGTCGTCTTGCCGACCCCGGGCAGGTCCTCGATCAGGATGTGGCCCTCGGCCAGGATGCTGACGAGGACCTGGTCGAGCACCTCGCGGCGCACCTCGACGACGCGCGTCACCGTGTCGCCGATGCGGCGGGCGAGGTCCTGGGCCGCAGCGATCTCGGCGGTCTCGACGCGCCCCGGCGCGCCCTCGACGGGCTCGGTCGTCATGCCGTCGCCCTCTGCGGGCGGCGCAGCCGCTGCACGGCCTCGAGCACGGCGCGGGCGACGTCGGCCTTCGAGGCGCGCGGGATCGCGTTCTCGCCGGCGGCGGTGATGATCGTCACCTCGTTGTCGTTGCGCTCGAAGCCGATGTCCGCCCGCGAGATGTCGTTTACCACGATCGCGTCGAGCCCCTTGCGCTCGAGCTTGTCCGCGCCGAGGGCGACGGCGCCGTCGCCGTGCTCGGCCGCGAAGCCGACGAGGGTCTGGCCGCGGCGGCGGCGGCGGGCGAGGAGCTCGAGGATGTCGGGGGTGCGCTCGAGCACGAGCTCGAGTTGCTCGCGGTCGTCCTTCTTGAGCTTCGTGGCCGCGGCGGAGGCGGGGCGGAAGTCGGCCACCGCCGCCGCCATGAGCAGGACGTCGGCGTCGCTGAACTCGGCCTCGCAGGCGGCCAGCAGCTCCGCGGCGCTGCTCACGTCGACGAAGCGCAGCGGCGGGCGCCGCGGCAGCGTCACGTTCGCGGCGATCACCGTGACCTGCGCGCCGAGCGCGGCGGCCTGCTCGGCGAGCGCGAGACCCATCCGCCCGCTCGAGCGGTTGCCGACGAAGCGCACGCTGTCGATCGGCTCGCGCGTGCCGCCGGCCGTGACGAGCACGCGCAGCCCGTCCCACGAGCGCGCGCCGGCGGGAACCACGGCCTCGACCGCGGCCAGGAGGTCGGCCGGCTCGGCCATGCGCCCCGCGCCCCACTCGTGCTTGGAGGCCAGCGCGCCGGTGCCGGGCTCCAGGACGACCACCCCGCGCCCGCGCAGGGTCGCGAGGTTCGCCTGGGTCGCCGGGTGCTCCCACATGTGGTTGTTCATCGCGGGCGCGACGAGCAGCGGTGCGCTCGAGGCCAGCGCCGCGCTCGTGAGCAGGTTGTCGGCGAGGCCGTGGGCGAGCTTCGCGATCGTGTTCGCGCTCGCGGGCGCCACGAGGAAGGCGTCGGCGTTGCGGACGAGCTCGAGGTGGCTCGGCGGGTCGTGGTCGGGCGCCGGCTGGTCGGGGAAGGCCCCGCGCACGGGGTCGCGCTCGAACTCGTCCACGAGCACGGGCGCGCCGGTCAGCGCCGCGAACGAGGCCGCGCCCACGAACCGCTGGCCCGCGGGCGTCTGCACGACCCGGACGGCGTGGCCGGCGCCGGTTGCCAGACGGATGAGCTCGAGCGCCTTGTACGCGGCGATCCCACCGCTGACGCCGAGCAGGATCCGCGCCATCGCCCTCCTAGCGGTACTGGTACTTGATCTTGCCCGCGGCGACCTCCTCGAGCGCGATCGTGAGGTAGTTCTTGGACCCGCTGTCGACCATCGGCGGCGGGAACTCGTCGAAGGTCCCCTCGCCGAGGTTGTGGTAGTAGGAGTTGATCTGCCGGGCGCGCTTGGCGGCCACGAGCACGGACGCGTAGTTGGAGTCGACGTGCTCCAGCAGCGTGTCGATGCGAGGGTTGATCATACGCTCGAGCCTACCAGCAGGTCGCGCATGCCCGCCGGACTCGACCGCCGTCCCCTACGCGGCGCCGGCGCCGCGCTGCAGCGCAGAGCGGACGATCGTCTCGAGCGCGTCGACGGCATCCTCCAGGCGGTCGTTGACGACGACGTGGGTGAACTCGGCCCGGGCGGACAGCTCCTCGCGCGCGACGGCCAGGCGCGCCTGGACCTCGGCGGGGCCGTCGGTGCCGCGGCCCACGAGCCGCGCGCGGAGCGCGTCGAGCGAGGGCGGCGCGAGGAAGACCTGGACCGCCTCGGGCAGCGCCGCGCGGACCTGCCGCGCTCCCTGGACCTCGATCTCGAGCACCACGGGGTGGCCGGCCGCCGTGCGCCGCTCGAGCTCGGAGCGCAGCGTCCCGTAGCGGCGCCCGGAGTAGGTGGCGTGCTCGACGAACTCCCCTTCGTCGACCCGCCGCTGGAAATCGGCGTCGGTGAGGAAGTGGTAGTCGACGCCGTCGCGCTCGCCGGGCCGCGGCTCGCGGGTGGTGGCCGAGACGCTGAGCTCGAGCTCGGGGAGACGCTCGCGGAGCGTGCGGATGAGCGTGCCCTTGCCGACCCCCGACGGGCCGGTGATGACGACGACGCGCCCCACGGGCGCGACGTTACCGGCGGAGCAGCGAGACGAGCTCGGCGCGCTGGCGCTCGGACAGGCCGCCGATCGTCTTGCTCGGCGAGATCCGGCAGTGCTGCAGGACCTTGTTGGCCTTGACGCGCCCGTACTTCGGCACGGCCAGGAGCATGTCGAAGACCTTGGCGGTCTCGAGGTACTCCGGCGGCTTGAGCAGGAGCGTGTCGATGGACACCCGAGCCGCCTTCAGGTCGCGTTTCAGCCGCGCCCGCTGCGTGCGGATCTCGTTCGCACGCTGCAGCGCGTCCATGCGTTGGTGCAGGGATCGCTCGGGTGCCACCGAGGGCTTCGTCGCAGGATTCACGGCCGGCGGCATCGAGGCGCCGAGTCTACACAGCAGGACTCGCCAGACAAGCGCCCCTCGGCGATTCGGCTCGACCTCGACCTCAGCTCGAGCAATGTTCAGCCTGGTTGACGGTGCGTGACCGATTTCCAGGCATTTTCACCGTCGGGCCGCCGGCGTCTCGACCTCCGACGAACGCATCCTCCCGCTCTTTGCGCACAATTCGTGAAGCTCGCGTCGGATCCGCGTTGCCGCCGCCGGATCGCGGAAGCTCTCGGTGCCGACGGCCACCGCCGTCGCCCCCGCGGCGAGGAAGGCGGCGGCGTGGGCGCCCGATCGGATCCCCCCCATCCCGACGACCGGGATCGCGACCCGCGCGGCGACCGATCGCACCTGGGCGAGCGCCACCGCCCTGACCGCGGCGCCCGAGAGCCCGCCCGTGCCGGCCCCGAGCCACGGCTCGGCCGGCCTCCGCGGATGCGGCGCGTAGGCGCGCAGCGTGTTGATGAGCGAGACGGCGTCGGCGCCCGCGGTCTCGGCCGCCTGCGCCACGCGGGCGACATCGGCGGTGTTCGGCGTCAGCTTCACGATCAGCGGCTTGCCGGTGCGTGGACGCACCTCGGCCAGGACGGCCGCGAGCTCGCCGGGATCGGCGCCGATGTCCAGCCCCGTCCGCACGTTCGGGCAGGAGAAGTTGAGCTCGACCGCGGCGATCTCGCCGCGGTCGTCGAGCGCCTCGACGAGGGCGACGAGCTCCCCGGCGGTCGAGCCCATCACGTTCGTGACGAGCGGCACCGGCAGCGCGGCGAGCTGCGGCAGGTCCTCCTCGAGGTAGCCCCGCAGGCCCTTGTTGGGCAGGCCGATCGAGTTGATGAGCCCCGCGGGCGTCTCGTACAGCCGCGGCGGCGGGTTGCCCGGGCGCGGCGCGAGCGTGATCGTCTTCGAGACGAAGGCGCTGAACGGGAACGACTCGAGCAGGGCGTCGCCGAACGCGCGCCGCGCGGCGATCGCGTCGAAGGTCCCCGAGCCGTTGAGCACCGCGTGCTCGAGGCGCAGGCCGCCGAGCTCGATCACGCGGCCGGAACCTCGGCGAGGGCCGCGGCGTCCATGACGGGCCCGTTGACGCACGTGCGCGCGTAGCCGCCCGCGGCCAGCGGCACGACGCACCCGAAGCACGCGCCGAAGCCGCAGGCCATGCCGGCCTCGAGCGCGAGCTGCGCGGGCACGCCGCGCTCGGCGGCCAGCCGCCGGACCGCCTCGAGCATCGCCGGCGGGCCGCAGGCGTAGACGGCGGCCCGCGCGTCGGCGTCGAGCTCGCCGACCAGCAGGTCGGTCGCGGGGCCGTGGTGGCCGGCCGAGCCGTCGTCGGTGGCCACGAGCGGGTTGGCCAGCAGCGCGGCCGCCCGCGCGTGCGCGGCGTCGCGGAAGCCGACGAGGCCCGCGGCCGGCCCGCCGGCGGCGAGCAGGGCCTGCTGCCAGATGACGAGCGGCGCGATCCCCGCGCCGCCCCCGCACAGCAGCGCCCGCCGTCCCCGCGTCGGCGCGGTGAAGCCGATCCCGAGCGGCCCCGTGACGTGCAGCCGGTCGCCCTGGGCCAGCGCGCAGAGCCGCGCGGTTCCCGGGCCCACCACCTCGAGCAGGAACTCGAGCCCCGCCGGCCCCGCGCGCATGACCGAGCACGCGCGTGGCAGGTACGGGCGATCGTCCTCGCCCCCGCCCCAGCCCTCGGCCGCCGCGAGCATGTAGAACTGGCCGGGCGCCGGCGCGGGCCCGTCGGGGTCCGGGGCCACGAGCACGACGTACGGGCCGACCGCGCGGCGCTCGGCCACGATCAGCGTGCGACGCCCGAACGGCGCCGGACTCATCCGGTCGCTCCGGCGCGGGCGCGGCCGCCGTTGAGCTCCTGCAGCGACAGCACCTGCGGCGCGCCGTGGCGCCCGGCGGCGATCGCGCGCGCGGCGGCCAGCCCGCCGGAGAGCGTCGTCAGGCACGGGATCCCGTGGGCCACGGCGGCGCGGCGGATCTCCCATCCGTCCGAGCGCGCGCCCGACCCCGTCGGCGTGTTGACGACGAGGTCGACCTCACCGCGCTCGATGCGGTCGACGACGTGCGGGGAGCCCTCGCCGATCTTGTTCAGTCGCTCGGCGGGGATCCCCATGCGCTCGATCGCCTCGGCGGTGCCCCGGGTCGCCATGATCCGGAAGCCGAGGTCGTGCAGCGTCTGGGCGATGCCCACCGCGCCGGCCTTGTCGGTGTCGGTCACCGTGATGAACGCCGTGCCGGTCGCCGGCAGCGCAGCGCCCGCCGCCGCCTGCGCCTTGGCGAACGCCGTCGGGAAGTCGCGGGCGACGCCCATGACCTCGCCCGTGGAGCGCATCTCGGGGCCGAGGACGGCGTCGGAGCCCTCCAAGCGGTCGAAGGGCAGGACCGCCTCCTTGACCGAGACGTGGTCGGCGGTCATCGCGTCGGCCGGCAGCTCGAGGGAAGCGATCGGCTCGCCGAGCATGATCCGGCAGGCCAGCTTGGCCAGCGGCACGCCGATCGCCTTCGAGACGAACGGCACGGTGCGCGAGGCGCGCGGGTTGGCCTCGATGACGTACAGGCGCCCGGCGTGGACGGCGAACTGGACGTTCAGCAGCCCGACGACGCCGAGGCCGAGGGCGATGCCGCGCGTCTGGGTCCGGATCCGTTCGAGCATCTCGTGCCCGAGCGAGTGCGGCGGCAGCACGCACGCCGAGTCGCCGGAGTGGATGCCGGCCTCCTCGACGTGCTGCATGACGCCGCCGATCCAGACCTCCTCGCCGTCGCAGAGGGCGTCGACGTCGACCTCGATCGCGTCCTCCAGGAAGCGATCGAGGAAGATCGCGCGCCCGTCGCGCGCGGTGCGGCGCAGGTAGTCCTCGAGGCCCGCGGGCGAGTACACGATCTCCATCGCCCGCCCGCCGAGGACGTAGGACGGGCGCACGAGCAGGGGGAACCCGACGCCGTCGCCCTCGGCCAGCGCCTCCTGCACGGAGTGCGCGGTCCCGTAGGGCGGCGCCTCGAAGCCGAGGCGCTCGAGCAGCGCGCCGAAGCGCCCGCGGTCCTCGGCGACGTCGATGGCGTCGACGCTCGTGCCCAGCAGTGGCACGCCGGCCTCCTGCAGCCGGGCGGCGAGCTTCAGCGGCGTCTGGCCGCCGAACTGGACGATGACGCCCTCGGGGCGCTCGACCGCGACGACCCCGAGGACGTCGTCGAGCGTGAGCGGCTCGAAGTAGAGGCGGTCGGAGGTGTCGTAGTCGGTCGAGACCGTCTCGGGGTTGCAGTTGACCATGACCGCGTCGCGGCCGGAGTCGCGCACGGTCATCGCCGCGTGCACGCAGCAGTAGTCGAACTCGATGCCCTGGCCGATGCGGTTCGGGCCGGCGCCGAGGATGACCACGCTCGGGCGCCCCGAGCGCTCGACGTCGTGGGCGGCGCGGCGCTCCCAGCCCGAGTAGAAGTACGGCGTCCGCGCCGGGAACTCGGCGGCGCAGGTGTCGACGGCCTTGAACGAGCGCTCGCCCGCGAACGGCGCCTCGGCGTCCAGCGCGAGCTCGCGCAGCTCGCGCAGGAACCAGGCGTCGACCGCGGTGCGCTCGCGGACGTCCTCCACGGTGGCGCCCTGGCGGAAGGCCTCGAGCATGACGTCGTAGCGGTCGGAGGCCGGGCGCTCGAGCGCCGCGAGCAGCGCGTCGCGGTCGAGCGCGTCGAAGCGCGGCATGACGTCGAGCTCGCGCGAGCGCAGGCACTTCGCGAAGGCCTGGGCGAACGTGCGCCCGATCGCCATCGTCTCGCCCACCGACTTCATGTGCGTCGTGAGGTCGGAGGCGACGCCCGGGAACTTCTCGAAGGCGAAGCGCGGCCACTTGACGACGACGTAGTCGATCGCCGGCTCGAAGGCGGCGGGGGTGATGCCGGTGATGTCGTTGGGGATCTCCTCGAGCGCGTAGCCGACCGCGAGCCGGGCGGCGATCTTGGCGATCGGGAAGCCCGTGGCCTTCGAGGCGAGCGCGCTCGAGCGCGAGACGCGCGGGTTCATCTCGATGACGAGGATCTCCTCGGAGGCGGGGTCGACCGCGAACTGCACGTTCGACCCGCCGGTCTCGACGCCGACCGCCCGGATGACCGCGATCGCCTGGTCGCGCAGGCGCTGGAAGAGGCGGTCGGGGAGCGTCTGCTGGGGCGCGACGGTCACCGAGTCGCCCGTGTGGACGCCCATCGGGTCGACGTTCTCGATCGAGCAGACGATGACGACGTTGTCGTTGCGGTCGCGCATGACCTCGAGCTCGAACTCGCCCCAGCCGAGCACGGACTGGTCGAGCAGCACCTGGCCGATGGGCGACGCGGCCAGCCCGCGCGCGACGATCCGCTCGAACTCGGGGCGCGTGCGCGCGATCCCGCCGCCGCGGCCGCCGAGCGTGAACGCCGGGCGCACGATGCACGGCAGGCCGACGTCGCCGAGCGCGCTCAGCGCGTCGCCGACCGAGGTCGCGATCGCGCTGCGGGGCATCCTCAGCCCCGCCGCGTCCATGGTCCGGCGGAAGCGGTCGCGGTCCTCGGCGCGGGCGATCGCGTCGTAGGCGGCGCCGATGAGCTCGACGCCGAAGCGCTCCAGCGTGCCGTCCTCGTGCAGCGCCGTGGCGAGGTTCAGCGCGGTCTGGCCGCCGAGCGTGGGCAGCAGCGCATCGGGGCGCTCGCGCTCGATGACCTGGGCGACGGGCCCCGGCAGCAGCGGCTCGACGTACGTCGCGTCGGCGAACTCCGGGTCGGTCATGATCGTCGCCGGGTTCGAGTTGACGAGGACGACCTCGTAGCCCTCCTCGCGCAGGACCTTGCAGGCCTGCACGCCGGAGTAGTCGAACTCGGCGGCCTGGCCGATGACGATCGGGCCCGACCCGAGGATCAGGATGCGCCGGAGGTCGTCACGCCGAGGCACGGATCGCCTCCAGGAACCGATCGAACTGATGGAGGGCGTCGTTCGGCCCCGGTCCGGCCTCGGGGTGGTACTGGACCGTCGCGCTCTCGACGTCGAGGAGCTCGAGGCCCTCGACCGTGCGGTCGTAGAGGTTGACGTGGGTCAGCGCCGCCGCCCCGAAGTCCGTCGACCAGCGCACCGGCTCGTCGGCCTCGACGCGCCCGCCGCCGTCCGGCGCCCGCACCGCGAAGCCGTGGTTCTGCGAGGTGATCTCGATCCGGCCGGTTCGCAGGTCCTTGACCGGGTGGTTGGCGCCGTGGTGCCCGAAGGGCAGCTTGTAGGTCTCGAGACCCACGGCCTGGCACAGGAGCTGGTGGCCGAGGCAGATGCCCCAGACCGGACGCGTGCCGACGAGCTCGCGCAGGGTCGCCACGACGTGCCCGAGCGCCGCCGGGTCGCCGGGTCCGTTGGCCAGGAAGACCGCATCGGGGTCGTTCGCGGTCAGCTCCGCCGCCGTCGCCGTGCAGGGGTGCAGCTCGACCGTCGCGCCGCGGATCACGAGGTTGCGCACGATCGAGCGCTTGATCCCCGTGTCGATCGCCGCCACGCGCACGTCGCCCGCGCCCGCGCCCGCGACCTCGACGCACGCCGGCGTGACCTCGCGCGCGAGGTCGCGGCCCGCCATCGGCGGCTCGGCGGCGACCAGATCGCGCGCGCGGGCCTCCGGCGTCGCGCCCGGGAAGACCCCGCCGCGCATCGCGCCCGCCGTGCGCAGGTGGCGCACGAGCGCGCGCGTGTCGACGCCGGTGATCGCCGGGACGCCCTGCTCGCGCAGCCAGCTCAGCCAGCCCTGCTGCGCGCTCGGCGCGTCGGCGTGGTCGACTGCGGCGCGCATGATCGCCGCCCGCGCCCAGATCCGGTCGGACTCCATCGCGTCCGCGCTGACGCCGTAGTTGCCGACGTGCGGGGCGGTGAACGTGATCAGCTGGCCCGCGAAGCTCGGATCGGTGACCGACTCCTGGTAGCCCGACATGCCCGTGGTGAAGACGACCTCGCCGACGGCGACGGCGTCGGCCCCGCACGCCTCGCCGTCGAAGCGCGCGCCGTCCTCCAGCAGCACGTAGGCCGGCCTCACGCGGGGGTCACCGCGAACGCTCGCTCCCGGAAGGCGACCGCCCCCGCGGCGAGCGTGAGCAGCACGCGCCCGCGCAGCCGTCGGCCCGCGAAGCAGCACTCCGCCGAGCGCGACTCGTAGCCGTCCTCGCCGACCTCCCACTCCATGTCGAGGTCGACCAGGACGAGGTTGGCGGGCTCGCCGACCGCGATCCGCGGGACGGGCAGGCCGAAGAGCGCGCCGCCCGCGGTCATTCGCTCGACGAGCAGGCCGAGCGGCAGTTCGCCGGGAACGACGAGCTCGGCGTGGAGCGCCGCGAACGCCGTCTCCAAGCCGGTCGTGCCCATCGGGGCCTGCTCGAAGGGGACCTCCTTCTCGTCGCGCGCGTGCGGGGCGTGGTCGGTGGCGACGCAGTCGATCGTCCCGGCGCGCAGCCCGTCGACGAGAGCGCGGCGGTCTGCCTCCGTGCGCAGCGGCGGGTTCATCTTCAGGCGCGTATCGAGGCCGCGGACGGCCTCGTCGGTGAGGCAGAGGTGGTGCGGCGTGACCTCGGCGGAGATGCGGACGCCGAGCTCCTTGGCCTGCGCGACCGCCCGCACCGACTCCACGCACGAGACGTGCTGCGCGTGGACGCGGCCGTCCTCGAAGCCCGCGAGCGCCGCGTCGCGCGCGAGCATCGTCGACTCGCTGACGCTCGGCAGGCCCGCGATGCCGAGCAGCGCGCTGACCTCGCCCTCGTGCATCGCGCCGCGGCCGCTGAGCGACGGGTCCTCCTCGTGGAGGGCCAGCACGCCGCCGCACAGGCGCTGGTACTGCAGCGCGCGGCGCAGCATCCCGGCGCTCGTGACCGGCTGTCCGTCGTCGGTGAACCCGAGCGCGCCGAGCGAGCGCAGCTCGGCCATCTCGGTGAGCTCCTCGCCCCGCGACCCGCGGGTGATGGCCGCCAGAAAGCCGACGGGCACGCGCGCGTCGCGGGCCGCCGCGTCGCGCAGGGAGCGCAGGACGGGCGCCGAGTCGACCACGGGGTCGGTGTTCGGCATCGCGATGACCGCCCCGAAGCCGCCGGCGGCCGCGGCGCGCGTGCCCGTGTCGAGGTCCTCCTTGTGCTCCTCGCCGGGAACGCGCAGGTGCACGTGGGGATCCACGAACGCCGGCAGCAGATGGCGCGCCGCGCCCTCCACGACCTCGGCGCCGGCGGGCGCGGGCACGGTGCCGGGCGGCCCGAGCTCGGCGATGAGACCGCCGCGCACGACGACGTCGCCGGGGCCGTCGAGGCCGGCGCGCGGGTCGAGCACGTGCGCGCCCCGGACGAGCACTTCGGCGGGGGCGGCGGCCGCGCGGACGAGCGGATCGGCCGCCATCAGGCCACCGGCTCGGGCTGGCGCTCAGCGGTCCGCGCGCCGGCGAGGACCTCGAAGAGGACGGCCATGCGCACGACGACCCCGGCCTCGACCTGGGCGGTGATGACCGACTGCGGCGAGTCGACGACCTCGCCCGAGAGCTCGACCCCGCGGTTGACCGGCCCGGGATGCATGAGCACCTGGCGCGGGCGCAACCGCCGCCCGTTGATCTGGAACTCGGCGGCGTACTCGCGCAGGCTCGGCACGAAGGCCTGGTCCATCCGCTCGTTCTGCATCCGCAGCGCGTAGACGACGTCGGCGTCGCCGAGCTCGTCGAGCGAGAAGCGCACGTCGCAGCCGAGCGCCTCGATCCCGCGCGGGATCAGCGTCGGCGGGCCCGCCACCGTGACGTGCGCGCCCATCTTCTGGAAGGCGAGGATGTTCGAGCGCGCCACGCGCGAGTGCAGCACGTCGCCGACGATCCAGATCCCGAGGCCGTCGAGCGCGCCGAAGCGCCGGCGCAGCGTGTGGACGTCGAGCAGCGCCTGCGTGGGATGCTCGCGCTTGCCGTCGCCCGCGTTGACGACGGCCGCAGGGGTCCAGCCCGACACGAGGTCGGCCGCCCCGGCCCACGGCGTGCGGATCACGATCGCGTCGGGCTTGTGGGCGTTGAGCGTGAGGATCGTGTCCTTGAGCGACTCGCCCTTCTCGACGCTCGAGCCGCTGGTCGCGAACGAGACGACGTCGGCGCTCAGGCGCTTGGCCGCGAGCTCGAACGAGGAGCGGGTGCGCGTGGAGGCCTCGTAGAAGAGCGTCAGCACCGTGCGGCCCCGAAGCGCCGGCACCTTCTTGATCTCGCGATCGGCGACCTCGGCGAAGGACGTCGCGCGCTCGCAGATGCGCTCGATGCCGGCGCGGTCGAGGTCCTCGACGGAGAGCAGGTGGCGCATCACGCCTCCACCTCGGCGAGCGCCGTGATCGTGACCTCGTCGACGCCGTCGAGCTCGGCGACGTGGACGTTGACGCGCTCGGCGCGCGCGGTCGGCAGGTTCTTGCCGACGTAGTCGGGGCGAAACGGCAGCTCGCGGTGGCCGCGGTCGGCGAGGACGGCGAGCTGTACGCGCGCGGGGCGCCCGTAGTCGAAGAGCGCCTCGATCGCGGCGCGGACCGTGCGGCCCGTGAAGAGGACGTCGTCGACGACGACGACGTCCGCGCCGTCGATCGCGAAGTCCAGGTGGCTCGCATGGACGACCGGCGCTTCGCCGCGGCGCCCGAGGTCGTCGCGATAGAAGGAGATGTCGAGGTCGCCGAGCGGCACGTCGCCGTCGAGCAGGTCGTGCAGGAGAGCTTGCAGCCGGCTCGCGAGGATCGCGCCGCGGCGGTGGATGCCGACGAGGACGAGCCGCTCGGGCTCGGCGTGCCTCTCGACGATCTCGTGGGCGATCCGGACGAGCGCCCGGCGCACGCCGCCGGCGTCGAGGACTGCCTTCTCTTCGGGCATCGGATCCTTCCTGGCCTCACGGGACCGGGTTAAAGGAGACGATCCTCACCCTAGCAGCGGGCCGCGGACGGAACGGGCGTCGAGGGCTACGCGGGCGCCCGTTCCGCGCCCCAGCGCACGAGCTCGGGCTCGCCGCGCTCGGGGAACGGGATCTCGATCGCGTCGAAGTCGCGCGGCAGCTCGGTGCGGGCGAAGACGGCGCGCGCCTCGTCGCGGATCTCGGCGCCGGTGTAGCGCGTCGAGACGTGGGTGAGCGCGAGCATCCGCACGCCGGCGTCGCGCGCGGTCTCGGCCGCCTGGCGGGCGGTCGAGTGACCCGTCTCGGCGGCACGCGCGCGCTCGGACTCGGCGAAGGTCGCCTCGTGGACGAGCAGGTCGGCCCGCTCGGCGGCGGCGCGCAGCATCTCGCAGGGCGCGGTGTCGCCGGAGACGACGATCCGCCGGCCGGGGCGCTCGGGGCCGATGACCCGATCGGGCCGCACGCCGTTGACCTCCTCCCCGCGCTGCAGGCGCCCGAAGTCCGGGCCGAAGGGCACGCCGAGGCGCTCGGCGAGCTCGGCGTCGAACCGGCCGGGGCGGGCGTCCTCGACGAGCGCGTAGCCGAACGCCCGCCCGCGGTGGCGGACGTTGAAGGCGCCGACCTCGAAGCCGTCGAACTCGACCGCGTCGCCGGCCTCGAGCTCGAAGACGCCGAACGGGAACCGCAGCCGGCCGTAGACGCCGCGCATCGCGCGCATCAGCTCGGCCGTGCCCGGCGGCCCGTAGACGGCGAGCTCGGCCTCGCGGTCGCGCAGGTCGAAGGACTTGAGCATCCCGGGCAGCCCGAGCCAGTGGTCGACGTGCAGGTGCGTGAGGAAGACCGCGCCGACGTCGGGCAGCCCGACCGTGCCCAGCAGCTGGCGCTGCGTGCCCTCGCCGCAGTCGAAGAGCAGGCGGTCGCCGCCGCGGCGGACGAGCTGCGCGGGCAGCCCGCGGCGCGCCGTGGGCACCGAGCCGGCGGTGCCGGCGAAGAACACGGAGAGGTCCATCCGCGCCCGAGGATAGTTTCGCGCTCAAGATGCTCCGCGAGTTCCGTTCCTTCCTGCTGCGCGGGAACCTCGTCGACCTCGCGGTCGCGGTCGTGGTCGGCACGGCCTTCGGCGCCGTCCTGGCCTCGCTCGTCGCGGACCTCGTGACGCCGCTGATCGCGGCGATCGGCGGCCAGCCCGACTTCGGCGAGCTCGACTTCACGATCAACGGCAGCCGCTTCGCGTACGGCGACTTCCTCAACGCGCTGCTCTCGTTCGTCATCGTCGCCGCCGTCGTCTTCTTCCTCATCCTCAAGCCGGTCAACACGCTCATGGAGCGGATGCGCACGGAGCCCGACGTCGAGTCCGAGACCCGCCCGTGCCCGGAGTGCCTGAGCCAGATCCCCGTGCCGGCGACGCGCTGCGCGTTCTGCACGACCGAGCTCGTGCCCGCCTGACGCGCACGCGCCCTGCAGGATTCGAACCTGCGACCTCATCCTCCGGAGGGATGCGCTCTATCCAGCTGAGCTAAGGGCGCCCGCTTGAGGATCGTATCGGGCGCGCCGCTCAGAGCCGCGCCCGCGCGCGCCGCGAGCGGCGCAGCGCCGCGAGCTGGCGGCGCTCGCGCCCGGCAGGGCGCCGCAGCGCGCGCTTGAGCGCCGCGCGGCTCGCGAACGTCGCGAGCTGCAGCGCGTCGTCGCCGCGCGCCGCGCGCGCCCCGCGCCGCTCGGCGACGACCGCGCGGCGCTGGCGCGCGCGGAGCTCGAAGGGCTCGCCCCCGAAGGCGCGGCGGGAGGCGTGGGCCTCGTGGTGGACGACGCGCGCGTGCGGCCACCACCACGTCTGCACCCCCAAGTCGCGCGCGCGCAGGCCGAGCTCGAGGTCCTCGCCGTAGAGGAAGATCCGCTCGTCGAAGGGGCCGAGGCGCGCGAGCGTCGCGGTGGCGGCGCCCACGCAGCAGCCGACGGCCCACGCCACGGGCCGCGGCGCGTCAGCTCGCCACGGCTGCACCCGCCGGCGCAGCGCCGCGGGCAGCGCGGCGGGCGGCACGAGCGCCGTCAGCGCCGCCGCCGGCGAGACCGGCTCGCCGTGCACCGAGTCCTGCCGGGTGCCGTCCGCCCGCAGCACGAGCGGGGCGAGCAGCCGTTCGGGCGCGCCGGGCCGCAGGGCCTCCTCCGCGAGCGCCGCGAGCGACCCGTCGACGAGCTCGACGTCGGGGTTGAGCACGGCGCACGCGGGCGTGCGCACGGCGGCCACGCCGGCGTTCGCCGCCCGTCCGAAGCCGACGTTGGCGAGCTCGACGACGGTCGCGTCCCCCGCCCAGGCGCGGGCGGCGGCGACGCCGCCGTCGCGCGACCCCGAGTCCACGACGACGACGCGCGCGGCGGGCAGGTGGCGCGCGACGCCGGCGAGCAGCCGCGCCAGATCGGGCTCGGAGTCGTGCGTCACGGTCACGAGCGTCAGCCCCTTCCCCGCGTCCGCCGGCGGGCGGGCGCGCGGCAGCACCGGCCGGACCGCGTCGCGCCAGCGCCTGCGCCCCGCCGGCAGGTCGAACTCGGCCCGAGCGCGCGCACGACCCTCGGCCCCGAGCCGCCGCGCCCGCGCGCCGTCGCCGAGCACCGCGACGAGTGCCCGGGCCGCGTCGGCCGCGTCGCCGGGCGCGTACGTCACGCCCCCGCCGCCCGCGAGGATCTCGACCGCGCCGCCGGCGCCGGGCGCGACGACGGGCCGCGCGCCGGCCATCGCCTCGATCACCACGAGCCCGAACGGCTCGGCGTCGGCGCAGTGCAGCAGGCAGCCGGCCCGCGCCAGCGCGGCGCGCGGGTCCGCGAGCGCGCCGGCGAACGTCACCCGGCCCGCCAGGTCCGGGCGGGCGGCGCGCCGGCGCAGCGCGGCGAGCAGCTCCTCGGTCCTCGCGCCGACCGCGTGGCCGGCGACCACGAGCCGCAGCGCCGGCAGCTCGCGCGCGGCGAGCGCGACGGCTTCGAGCGCGAGGTCGGGCCGCTTCCACGGCACGAGCGCGCCGAGCAGCAGCGCGCTCGGGGGATCGACGTCGGGCTCGCTCGCGCTGAAGCGCTCGACGTCGACGCCGGGGGCCGCGACGACGACGCGGTCGCCCAACCGGCCGCCCGGATCGAGGCTCGCCGCGACGACGCCGGACGGCGCGACGACGACGTCCGCCCGCGCGGCGGCGCGGCGGACGACCGCGCCGACGGCGCCGCCCGGGGTCAGGTCGGCGTGCTCGAACACGAGCGGCGGCCCAGCCCGGCGCCGGCCGAGCGCGGCGGCCGCCGCGAGCTGGCTGCGCATGGTCCAGGCGACGACCGCGCGCGGGCGCAGCGCGGCGATGGCGGCCGCGATCTCGCGCGCGTGGGCGCCGAGCCGCGCGGCGGCCGCCGTGCGGGCGCGCGGCCCGCCGCGGAGCTCGAGCGCCCGCGACGGGCGCGCGAGCACCGGGAGGCGGGCGACGCGCGCGCGCTCGGCCAGGGGGCCCTCGGGGCAGAGCAGCGCGACCGGCTCCTCGAGGCCGCTCGCGACGTCGAGGAGGACGCGCTCCGCGCCGCCGGCGGCGCCCGCGTAGCTCACGAAGAGGACCGGCCCGGGCGCGTCGGGCACGCCGTCAGAACCCCGCCGCGGGATGGCCGCCCGCTCGCGGCCCGCGGAACGGTCGCGCGGGCACGACCTCCTCGATCGCCACGACGGCGCGGCGCCGCAGGGCCCGGCGCTCGCCGACGAACGCCGGCAGCGCCGGGAGCGCGGCGCGGGCACCGGCGAGGAAGGCGCGCAGCCGGCCCTCCCGGGCGCACCGGATGCCGCGCGCGAGCTGGCGGTAGAGGACCGGCCCGAGCCACCACCGCGCCGGGTAGGCGCGCGCGCAGAGCAGCAGCGTGTTGCGCTCGACGGCGGTGACGAGGCGATCGTCGCCGCCCCACGATCCGCCGTTGAAGTGCCGCGCCACGGCGCGCGGCTCGTAGCGGCAGCGCCAGCCGCCCAGGCGCAGGCGCAGCGCGAGGTCGACGTCCTCGAGGTAGGCGCCGAAGCGCTCCTCGAAGCCGCCCGCGGCGGCGAACGGCGCGCGCCGGAAGAGCGCGGCCCCCGCGCAGGCGCCGAAGACCTCGCCCGGCTCGTCCCAGCGGCCGTCGTCGGGCCGGCCGCGCCCGCGCTGCTCGCAGACGCCGTCGCGACGCAGCACGTCCCCGCAGTCGTCGAGGACGCGCGGGTCGTCCAGCGAGACCATCTTCGTCGCAACCGCCGCCGCCGCCGGGTCGGCGGCGAGCGCGGCCGCGGCGTGCTCGAGCCAGGCGGCGTCGAGCTCGACGTCGTTGTTGACGAGCGCGACCGCGTCGCAGTCGCGCCCGGCCGCGGCAACGCCCCGGTTGGCCGCCCGCGCGAAGCCGCCGTTGCGCTCGAGCGCGAGGCTACGCACCTGCGGCCACGCCGCGCGCAGCCACGCGCAGGTGCCGTCGGCCGAGCCGTCGTCGACGACGACGATCTCGGCGAAGGGTCGAGCCTGGCCCACGAGCGTCGGCAGGCAGCGCGCGAGCCAGCTGCGCCCGTCGTAGCTCGGCACGACCGCCGCGACGCGCAGCGGCTGCGACATGGCGCGCGAGTGTATGCGAGCGCCGCCGGGAAGAACGACCGCATGCCCGACGAGACGACCACGCGCGACGCGAAGGTCATCCAGCGTCGGCCGCAGGCCGGGCGGCGGGCGCGGGCGCGGGACGCGCAGCCGCGGCTGAAACGCTCCGGGCGCTCGCCCGTACAGTGAACGACGATGATGCTCTTCACCAAGCACAAGACCCAGCTCGTCAGCGCCGACGAGGCGCTCCCCGGCCGGGAGACCCCGATTGCCGTCCCCGCGCGCCACGAGATCCTCGGCACGCCGCTGCAGCCGCCGTTCCCCGCGGGCATCGAGACCGCCGTCTTCGGCCTCGGCTGCTTCTGGGGCGCCGAGCGCATCTTCTGGACGCTGCCCGGGGTCTACACGACCGCCGTCGGCTACGCCGGCGGCCACACGCCGAACCCGACCTACGAGGAGGTCTGCTCCGCGCGAACCGGCCACACCGAGGCCGTGCTCGTCGCCTTCGACCCGTCGCAGATCTCCTACGAGCAGCTCCTGAAGGCCTTCTGGGAGGGCCACGACCCGACCCAGGGCATGCGTCAGGGCAACGATATCGGCACGCAGTACCGCTCGGCGATCCTCACGACCTCAGACGCCCAGCGCGCCGCCGCCGAGCGCTCGCGCGACGCCTTTTCCCCCGAGCTGAAGGCCGCGGGGCTCGGCGAGATCACGACCGAGATCGCGCCGCTGCAGGAGTTCTTCTACGCCGAGGACTACCACCAGCAGTACCTCGCGAAGAATCCCGGCGGCTATTGCGGCCTGGGCGGGACCGGTGTCAGCTGCCCCGTCGGTGTGGCGACCGCCTAGCTGTCGAGCGCCCGTTCTGCTGGAACGTGCCGCCGCTGCCTTGTGGATGGGGGCGGATCGCTCGGGGCCGAGGCTCACGCCCGGAGCCTGTTTACCGGCGGGCGCGATGGCATCAGCCGGGATGGGGAGTTTCGGGAATCGGGGGATCACCCGGATGGGGCGATGCCGGCGGCGGCGAGGGTCGGGATGGTGGGCACCATGAGCGTCCCGGACCGCAGCAGGCTTCCAATCCGTCAGCACCCGTTCGAGGGCGTGGCGCCCCGGACTCTGGAGGGGGCGCGGCCCGATTGGGAGGCGATCGGGCACGTCGATGCTCCGGACGGGGCGCCAAACGTGCTGTTGGTCCTGATCGACGACGCGGGCTTCGGCAATCCCGCGACCTTCGGCGGGCCGATCAGCACGCCGAACTACACGCGCATCGCCGAAGGCGGGCTGCGCTACAACCGTTTTCACGTCACCGCGCTGTGCTCGCCCACGCGGGCGGCGCTGCTGACCGGCCGCAACAACCACGCTGTTGGGTTCGGCTCGGTCGGCGAGTTCTCGACGGGCTTTGCCGGCTACACGGGGTTCCTGCCGGACGACTGCGCGCCGATTCCCAGGATCCTCAGGGACAACGGGTACTGCACCGCGGCGTTCGGGAAGTGGCATCTGACGCCGGACGGCCAGCAGGGGCCGGCCGGGCCGTTCAACCGTTGGCCGGTCGGTTGGGGCTTCGACTACTTCTACGGCTTCTTGGGGGGTGGCTCGGGCCAGTGGGACCCGTGCCTGGCGGAGAACCAGAAGATCGTCGGCACCCCGCCTGCTTACTACGACGAGCAGAGCCCGTACTACCTCCCGGACGACATGGCCGACAAGACGATCGAGTGGCTGCACGCGATCCGGGGGCAGGACGCCAAGAAGCCGTTCTTCGCCTACTTCGCCACCGGTTGCAGCCACGCCCCGCACCACGTGGCCGAGTCCTGGATCGAGAATTACAAGGGCAAGTTCGACCAGGGCTGGGACAGGCTGCGCGAGCAGACGTTCGCCCGGCAGAAGCAGCTGGGTGTCATCCCGGCGGACGCGCAGCTCACGACGCGCGACGACGCCTTCCCGGCCTGGGAGGACGTGCCGGACAAGCTCAAGGCGTATTACGCGCGTCAGATGGAGGCCTACGCCGGCTACTCCGAGAACGCCGACTACAACGTCGGCCGGGTGATCGACGCGATCGACGAGCTTGGCGAGCTCGACAACACGCTGATCGTCTGGATCTGGGGTGACAACGGCGCCAGCATGGAGGGCACGACCACCGGCTCGTTCAACGAGCTGACGATGCAGAACGGCATCCCGTTGACCGACGAGATGCAGCTCCAGCTCTCCGAGCGCTACGGCGGCGTCGAGGCGTGGGGCGGCGCGATGATGGCGCCGCATTACGGGGCGGCATGGGCGTGGGCCGGCAACACGCCGTTCAAGTGGGGCAAGCAGGTGGCGTCGCATCTCGGCGGGACGCGCAACCCGATGGTCGTGCACTGGCCCGACCGGATCCGCGAGCGCGGCGCCCTGCGGACGCTGTTCACGCACGTGATCGACGTCGGCCCGACGATCCTCGACGTGGCCGGCATCCCGGCGCCGAGCCAGGTCGACGGGATCGAGCAGCAGCCGCTGCACGGGACGAGCTTCGCGGACTCGCTGACCGACGCCGGCGCACCGGAGCACCACACGCAGCAGTACTTCGAGACGATCGGCAACCGCGCGATGTACAAGGACGGCTGGTGGCTGGCGGTCAAGACCGCCCGGATCCCATGGGTCCTCACGCCCGAGGCGCTCAAGCCGTACGCGCCGGGCGCGTGGGATCCGGATGGCGATCCTGCCGAGCTGTACTACCTGCCGGACGACTTCAGCCAGGCGAGGGACCTGGCCTCCGAGCACCCCGAGAAGGTCAGGGAGCTCACGGAGCTGTTCTGGCAGGAGGCCGAGCGGTACAAGGTCCTGCCGCTGATGTCCGCGCTGGCGTCGTTCTTCGGCATGGTGCCGCCGCTAGCGGAGGTGGCCAGGTACGAGTTGCGAGGCGACGTTCAGAACGTGCTGTCGGGCATGATCCCGCGCGTCTACAACCACTCGTATGCGATCAGCGCCGACCTGGTGGTCCCGGCGGGCGGCGCGGAGGGCGTGATCGTCGCGGAGGCCGACCATCTGGGCGGGTTCTCGCTGTTCGTCGACGAGGGGAAGTTGACGCACACGTACTCGATGATGGGCGTCTTCGTCTATCGTCAGCAGGCGACCGAGCCGCTGCCGGAGGGCGAGGTGAGCGTGCGAATGGAGTTCGCCGCGGATGCCGCGAAGCCGGCGACCGGCGGTGAGGTGACGCTGTTCATCAACGATCGGCCGGTCGGCGGCGGGCGGATGGACCACACCGTTCCGATCCGCTTCTCGGGCTACGCCGGGATGGACATCGGCCGGGACAACGGCGGCGTGGTCGACCGGGCCTATGAGAGCCGGAAGCCGTTCGCGTTCACCGGCACGATCAAGCAGGTCGTGTTCGACGTCAACCCGCACGCCTCCCCCGAGGAAGCGCATCAGCTGCACACCAGCGTCCAGCACGGCCACGCGGCGCACGCGCTGACGGCGTGAGCAACAACCCGGCCAGGAGACTGCGATGAAGCTTCACGACACGATCGACGTGCTGATCGCCGGCTACCTCTCCAAGGACGCCGCCGAGGAGGACTACAACGCCGTCCTCGACTGCGGCGCCTACCTCCAGGGCGCCGTGGTGGTGAGCAAGGACCTCGAGGGCAATCTGTCGGTCGAGCAGACCGACCACATGGTCCGCGAGGGAGCAGAAGGGCTCGGTGCGGTGGGATTCGCCGTCGGGCTGTTCGCTCCGCCGCTGCTGGCCGCCACCGCGGTCGGCGCCGCGATCGGCGCCGGTGCCGGCAAGCTGCTGCACCACGAGACCGCGGACAAGCTCGCAGAGCAGGCCGGCAAGACGATCCCGCTGGGCGGCGCCGGCCTCATCGTCGCCTACTCCAAGCCCGAGGCCGAGAAGATCGAGCCCGCGGTCTCACGCGCCATCGAGAAAGTGATCGGCGAAGCCGAGGGAAGCCACGTGAGCGCGGTAAAGGGCGCACTAGCCGAAGCGCAGCAGAAGATGACCCAGGGTTCCTGACCGGGGGCGCTAGGCCGGCCGGGGCTCGTCGCCGCCTTCCGAGTCGCGCGGGCGATCGGGGCGACGCCGCGCGCCAGCAAAGCCGCGCCGCCGATGCGCACCTCGGCCAGACGCCGAGTGGCGATCGGCGTCTGCTTACACGGCGCCTTGGCGGAACGACCGCATCCGGGCGAACGGGGCAGCGCGGCGGACCTGATGCCGGCCGACGCGAGACCGTCGGTCGGCACGGGCCGTGCTGGCGCGATTGCGGCGGCGTGTCGCGCGCGGCTTCTCGAAGGTACACGGGTGGGCGCTCCAGCAGTGTGTGGTTCAGGCGACCGGGACGGAGCCGGTGATACGGGTGCCGCGGCCGGGTGCGGAGTGGACCCTGAGCGTCCCAGCGATACTGGCGAGACGTTCGTGCATGTTCGTCAGACCCACGCCGGGCCTGGCCGAAGCCTGGTCGAATCCGGCTCCGTCGTCGCGGACCTCGAACGTCAGGGCGTCGTTCGCGCGCAGCGTGATCCAGACGCCCGTGGCCGCGTGCGCATGCTTGACGGCGTTCTGAAGCGCCTCCAGGCACGTGAAGTAGACGGCGCTCTCGATCTCCGCGCTGTAACGACCGATGTCGGCTGCGTCCAGATGGGCGTTGATTGGTGCCCGCCCTGCCGCTGCCTGCAGCGCAGCCGGCAGGCCAAGATCGGAGAGCAGCGACGGGTAGACACCGCGCGCGAGCGACCGGATCTCCGCGAGAGTCTCATCCACTTCCGACTCGAGCGCCAACAGCTCGGCCGAGCTCGCGGCGTCGCTGACGCTGAGGTTCTCGCGGGCAAGCTCGAGCCTGATGCCGAGCGCAACGAGTCGTTGCTGTGCGCCGTCGTGCAGGGCGCGCTCCAGGCGCCGGCGCTCGTCGTCGACCTCCCTCAGCAGCCGAGCACGCGACAGCTCGAACTCATGCAGGCCCGCGCTGACGGTTGTCCGCAGACGTTCTTGCTCGACCATCGAGAGCGTCCATGTCGCGACCGCGGCGATGAACTCGGGGTCGTCGGCCAGCGAGCCGTCGTGGACCAGCGCCCCCACGACCGTGTCGTGGCCGCGCAGCTCGGTGACGGTCTGCCTCGCGCCGGGCGCGGGAGCTTCCACGGGTTCGCCCGTCGGGTCCACGAAGCGGCCGTCGCGACGCCACGCGATCTGGACGGAAGGATCATCGAGCGCGTGCGCGAGCGTCTTCCGGAGCTCGTCGGGATTCATCCGGCGCCGGGTGACGACCGCCAGCTGCTGCAGCGCGCCCGCCACATAGAGACGCCAGCGCACGAGCCCGACCAGGAAACCCAGCGCCACGCCGGGGACGCACAGCCCGACGAGCCACCCGAGCGTGTCCACGGCGGACGCACCCGGGTCGCCTCGGCGAGCGACAACGAAGACAACCAGCAGCAGCATCTGCGCGATCGCGGCGGTGAGAACCGGCGCGAGCATCTGGCGCTGGGGACGCGTGGCGTGACGCATGCGGGCCACGAGCGTCGCCGACACGCCGGCGAACAGGCCGACGGTGAGCGCCTCGCGGAGCGGATAGATCCAGGCCTGGATGAACGCCGGCTCCTGTTCGGCGAGCATGAACGCGTTTGCCGGGCAGTCGACGCGACAGGATGACCACGGCGTGTGGACGGGGTAGGCGTCGACGAGCACCGCGGTCGGCAGGTACAGGAGACACAGGAGCGCCAGGGCCGCGCCGGCGAGACGGCGGTCCCGCGGGCTCGTGAGCTCGCCGGTCGGGTAAGCGAGCACGAGACAGACGAGGAAGACGATGGCGCACCAGCCGCCGAGCCTGCCGACGCTGTAGGGCAGGCTCGCGTCGGCCTGGGCGAGAGCCGCCGTCGACCACACCAGACCGGCCACGATCAGCAGCCCGCCGAAGCGCCGCTGCGCCGCGCGTTGCCTGGCGTACACCCCGACGCCGATCGGGACGAAGATGATCAGGGCGTTCAGCAGCGCATAGCGCCAGCGCGTCTGCACCGGGGCGTTCGCCGCGAGCGAGGCTGCGGCCCCAGCGGCGGAGAGGACGGCAGCCGCGGCGATGACCACCGCGCCGCGGGCATGCGGGCCGCCCACCGCCTTCAGGCGGCGTAGCGTCGTGCGGTTCTCGAGCTCCGCATCGACCGAGCCGAACCCATTCATGACCACGGCCCGCACGGTGGCGGCACCGGATGATCCGCTTCGCCGGTCGCCGCCGCCACCGTCGCGCGAGGCGCCCGTCGTCCGCGACGGAGATCCCGCCACGCAATGGGGACCGCGCTCAGCCGCAACGAAGCATGGACCACCTGGCCCCGACCCGACGAACGCGAACTATCTTCATCGGAGGTCCGCATGCCGTTCCCTCGGCGTCGCAATCCATACCGGCCGATGCTCGCACAGCGGCTTTGAGACCGGCAACGGGCAGATCGGGACTGGGCGGTATGTGGCGCTGGCGGCTCACCTGCGCCCGACAACGGGAACCCCCGGGTCCTCGAGGCCCTCGTTCTCGACGCCGCGCCGGCCGGCGCGGCTACTCGGGGGCGTCGAGCAGCGCCAGGCAGGCCCGGCGCAGGTCGAGGTCGGCGTCGACCGCGGCCCGGATGGCGGGCTGCCACCGCGCGGCGCCCTCGGTGAGGGCGCACGAGGCGGCGGTGAGCGAGCCCTCGACCTCCTCTAGCCAGCGCCGGACGCACGCGCGCAGGGCGGCGCGGTCGACCGTCACCACGAACGCCTCGCGCGGGTCGTAGGCCTCCCATCCGAGGTCGTCGAGCAGCGCGAGGACGGGCTCGAACTCGCCGCGTAGCGCGCGGGCGGTCGCTCCGTCGCCGCGGCGCAGCGCGAGCTCGATGTCACCGATGGAGGCGAGGTCGCGCACGGCCGCCCGGTGCAGGAGCGCGCGCTCCGCGCGGCCGACGACGAGCGCGGTGCTCATTGCGCGCGCACCTCCAGCAGCGGCGCGCTGCCTGGCTGTGCGGCGACCGTCAGCTCGATCGCGCGGTTCGGAGGGGTGCCGTCGTCGGTGAAGACGAGCCGGCGCCCGTCGACGGCGGCCCGGTCGGGGAAGTTGAACGCCGTCTGGTCATAGGCGTTCGTCTCGCCCAGCAGCAGCGTGCAGCGCGTGAGCCTTGGCATGGCGGTCCCGGTGCCCCCGGCTCCAGAGCGCGAACCGGTTCCAATCCCCATTGTTCGAGAGCGAACAGGATCCGGGACGGCGAGGGACGCGCGGCGCGGACGGCCGGTCTCCGGCCGCGGATGGGACGGCGCACCGCGCGCCACCTCGGAGCGGGCCGCCATCGGGTCACCGTCGCGTCCGCCCGCGGCCATGAGCAGGCACCCTGCCCGGCCTGGGTGGGCCGGCATCGAGGGGCTCAACCGCGCCACGGCGCCCGTGCACTAGCGTTCGCGGCATGCAGGCCAACGACATCACGCCCGAGCGCCTGCGTCGCCTCGCGGGGCTGCGACCCGCCCGGGTCAAGGTCCTGTCGCTCTTCGTAAACCTCGACCCGCGCGAGTTCGCGACCGCGCCGGCGCGGCAGACCGAGCTGCGCTCGCTGCTGGATCGGGCCGGGCGCCTCGTGCGCGACGCCGGCGAGCTCGAGCACGACGTGCGCGCGTCGTTGCACGAGGACCTCGAGCACGCCCGAGCCGAGCTGGTCGACGGCGGCGTGGACGCGAAGGGAGCACACGGGCTCGCGGTCTTCGCCGCCAGCGCGGCCGGGCTGTTCGAGGTGCTCAAGCTCTCGCGCCCCGTCGACCACGAGCCCGTCATCGCCGACGCGCCGTTCATCGAGCCGCTCGCCGGCATGGCCGACGGCGCGCGCTGGTGCGTGCTGCTCGCCAATCGGCGCACCGCGCGGCTGTTCTGCGGCACCGCCGAGGCGCTCGAGGAGGTCGAGCGCTTCGAGGACGACGTCCATGGCCAGCACGACCAGGGCGGCTGGTCGCAGGCGCGCTACCAGCGCTCGGTCGAGAAGGAGGTCGCAGACCACCTGCGTCACGTCGCCGAGGTCGCGTTCGCCCGCGTCGGCCAGCCGCCGCCCGACGGCCTGCTCGTCGGCGGGCCGCACGAGCTCGTCGGCGATCTCGAGGCCAAGCTGCACCCCTACCTGCGCGAGCGGCTCGCCGGGCGCCTCGAGATCGACGTCGAGGACACCTCCGCCGATGACGTCCGCAGCGCGGCGGCCGAGCGCATCGACGCCGCCGCCCGCGAACGCGCGGACGCCGCCCTCGAGCGCCTCGCCCAGGCCTTCGCGGGCGGTGGCGCCGCCGCGAGCGGGCTCGGCGACGTGCTCGGGGCCGTGCACGAGCAGCGCGTCGCGACGCTGCTCGTCGACGAGAGCTTCGAGGCTCCCGGCGTCCGCTGTCCGAGCTGCGGCTGGCTCGGCCCGACCGAGGCGACGGCGTGCCCGGCCGACGGCACGCCGACCGAGCGCGACGACGACATCGTGGGCGTCGCCATCGGACGCGCGCTGACCCAGTCGGCCGACGTCCTGGTCCTCCACGACCGCCCCGAGCTCGCCTCCCACGGTCACGTCGCCGCCGTCCTGCGCTTCTGAGCGGTCCTGCCGTTGTCGAGCCGTACCGGGCGCGGCGCTCGGGCGTTGCCGGGCCGCCCTGACCGCGCTTGGGCCTACCCTCGGCGATGTGTCGCTCGCGCCGTGGGTCTTGGTCGGCATGGTCGCCGTTGTGGCGCTCTACGCGATCGCCGTGCTCGCGCTGATCGTCGCCGGCCGCCGCAGCGATGCTCGAGCGTTGACGGGCTTCGTTCCCGACTGCGTGGTGCTGGTGCGGCGCCTGCTGTCCGACGAACGCGTTCCGCGCCGTCGCAAGCTGCTGCTCGGGTTGCTCGCCGGCTACCTGGCGATGCCGTTGGACCTGGTGCCCGACTTCATCCCGGTCGCCGGGCAGATCGACGACGCGATCCTCGTGGCGCTGGTGTTGCGCACCCTCCTGCGCTCCGGCGGTGAGGATCTGCTACGCGAGCACTGGCCAGGCCCCGAGCAGTCTCGCCTGGTCGTGCGGCGGCTGGCTCACGGGCGCTAGTCCCAGCCACCGTTGCGCGGGCGGGATCCAGCCCTCCGACCGCGGCGCGCGACGAAGTCGGCTTCGGCCTGTCCCAGCTGGGTCGCGGGCGGCGCCCCGTGCAGGTACTCAGCGGCGATAGCGCCCCAGTCCGCGCCTGCCCGGAGCTGCTCCAGAACCACGGCGACGATGCCGTGCATCCGCCGGATCAGGATCGATTCCGGCGGCAGGGCGAATTGGTTGAGCTGCATCCTCATCGCGGCCCGCTGCTCGCTGTCTGGACGCTCGCGGTCCCGGCCGCGACGGGCATCCTCGGGGGCGAAGCGACGCTCTCCCGGCACGGCGTACCACTTGAGGGCCATTCGCATCAGACTCAGCGCAGAGTCGCCGTCGACCGCGTCGGCCCGACTGGCGGGCAGATATCCGCCCCCGAGCAGGGCCGCCTTCAGGGCCGCCGCGTCCCGGTCGCGGACGGCGAGGGCGATCGCCCGCTCGTCGGCCACGCGGGCGCCGTCGACGTCGCGCAACAGGCCGAAGTCCAGGAAGCAGACCCGGCCGTCGGGGCACAGCAGGTAGTTGCCGGGATGAGGGTCTCCGAGGGCGATCCGGTCGCGATAGAGCAGGCCGAAGTAGAGCCGGAAGACGATCTCGCCGTAGCGGTCGCGCTGCGCCTCGTCGGCCCGGCGCACGGCCTCGAAGCGTTCCCCCTGGACGTATTCGGACACCAGCACGCGACGGGTCGAGAGGTCCGTGTGGATCCGGGGCACGCGGACGAACGGATGTCCCCGCATCAGCCGCTCGATACGGCGCTGGCTCTGGGCCTCGAGCTCGTAGTCGAGCTCCTCTCCGATCCGCTCGCGCATCTCCGCGGCGAGCGCCTTCGTGTCCAGCCCCGGGGCGAGCCGCTTGACGAGCGGCACCAGCAGCGTCGCATTGCGCAGGTCCGTCTCGACCGCTTCCGCAACTCCGGGGTACTGAATCTTCACGGCCACGTCGTTGCCGTCGATGGTGGTGGCGCGATGGACCTGGCCAATGGAGGCCGCGGCAAACGCGCGCTCGTCGAAGTCGCAGAACACGTGCTGGAGCGGCCCGCCGAACTCCCGCCGCATGAGCCTCTCGAGGTCTGCGAACCGCACCGGCGGGACGTTGTCGCGGAGCGCCGCGAGGCTGCGTTGCAGCTCGTCCTGCTCGTCCTCGGGAAGGCCGTCGAACTTGACCATCGAGATCATCTGGCCGACCTTCATCGCCGCGCCGCGCATCTGCCCAAGCTGGTCGACAAGCTGCTGGACGAGCGCTGCGGTCCGCTCGCGTTGAGCGGCTGCGGCCCGCTCGGGCGTCCGGACCCGGTTCGCGGTGCGCATCCCGGCCCACTGCAGGCCTTGCCCCGTCACCAGCCCGCCGACCTGCGCCGTCCGCGCGAGCCGGCCTGTAGGCAGCTTTCCCGCCTCGGGCGGCGGATCGTCGGCCTGCGCGCTCATCGACCGAGCCTAGCGAGACGACCCGAGCGCCAGCTCCCGACGGCGCCGGTCCATGACGCGACCGCGCCGGCACCGCGGTTGATCTCCGCTACGCGCGCCGGCAGGCAGCGGCTGGGTGCTCCAGACTCGTGCGACCTCGATCCTCGCGAGGCGCCACCCCGACTCGCAGCGGACTGCTCGGAAGCGGTAGCGCTGGCCGGCAGGCACGCTGATCGGCGCGCTCGGCGGCCGCTCGATCACCGCCGTGATCGTCTTCACCGCCGCCTGAAGGGCGACAATAGGTGGCAGGCCGCCGCCGCGAGCAGCGCACGATCTGCGGCGCAAAGGCGCGGCCGCGCGCCCCGGCGGCGGAGCGCCGTCGTGACCCACGCTAAACCGCAGCTAGACGAATCGCTTCACGAAGTCGAGTGCCGTCTGTGCCACCTCGCGCCAGCCGCTGTCGATCGTGAGCGAGTGCCCGCGGTTCGGGATCCTGGTGATCTCCGTGACGGACTCGTTGTGCTTCTGGCGCTTGTAGGCGGCGTTGGCGATCGCCCACGGGACGGTGTGGTCCTTCTCGCCCTCGATGATCAGCAGCGGGCCCCGGGCTGGATTCCTGGGATCGACCTTGGCCTCGGTGAAGGGGTTGAGGTTTGCGTTCGCCATCTGCGCGAGGGCCACCCCGGGGCCGGCCACGTGGTAGCCGTCGTATAGCTGCCGCGCCTCCTCGTCGTCTAGCGCGTTGGCCCATCCGTACTTGAACTGGTCGAACGTGAGGGTGATCGCGCGGCCACGGTTGAGCGGATTCGCCAGCACCGGGCCGGTCACCTTCAGGGTCGAGAGCGGCAGGGGCAGGACGCCTCGGAACGGCCCCGGGTCGATGGCCACCGAGGCGGCCGAGAGCCCCCGGTCGGCGATCATGTAGGTGAGCAGGCCACCCGTCGAATGGCCCATCACGACGGGCCTCTTGTCGAGCTGGCGGATCACCTTGGCGGTGTGGTCGGCAACCTGCTTCAGGGTCTTCCTTGCAAAGACCTCCGGGTTGGCGCGGGCTTCCTCGACCGCTTCCGGGTCGTCCGGCCAAGAGGGCGTTACACCCGCGTAGCCGTTCTCCTCGAACAGACCGACCCAGTTGTCCCAGCTGCTCGGCAGCAGCCAGAGCCCGTGGATGAAGACGACCGGCGTCTTCCCGCTCGAGTTGGCTTGATCGATCTGGCGCTGCTCGCGCTCGGTGATCTCGGCCATGGTGTGCTCCTTCCGCTGGGCGGCAGGTAGCACCGCCGGACAAGTCGACTCCAGTCGAATCTGACCATAACCGCTCGGATCACGCATATAGGGGGCCGACCGTCCTGCTCGAGATCGGGTTGGCAGCCCCTCACCAACCTGACCTCCGACCGGCGGAGGCCGGCACAACCTCGGCCGGCCCGGCGATTGACACGGCATTCGGCGCTTTTCGCTGATGCGTCAAGCGGCAGTGAACGGAACCGACGTGCCACTGCCGCTGCGCGCGATCAGCGGCAGCGCGGAGAGGCGCCGAGCCACGCGGAGCTTCGCTATCGCATCGAGGCAGAAGCGGCAGCGCCGCGCTCCGCCGCGCGCAGCTCCGAGTCGGACGAAATGGAGCGGCGCGCCCGGAATCACTACGCCGCTTCCCCTTCGCGCGAGAACCAGTAGCGTGACGTCTCCGACGCTGTACTGCTCGTCCGGTGAGCCCAGAACGTCCATCCGGACGACCAAGCCATCCTCCAGCCGATAGCGATGGCGACCGCGCGAATCGGAGATGAGCTCGCCGCTGCTCGCGTCGTGGACCACTTGATGGACGTCGACCGTGATTGCTCCCGTCCGCCTCTGTGAAGCCCTCGGGCTCGAACTTGCTCGAGATGGTGGCGAACTGTCTGCTCCAGTAGTCGCGGACCGCCGCGCGGCCGATTACACAGCCGCCCTCCCAGGCGTTGGGCCAATCGACTTTCGGGGTGCATTGACTCGATCGCGACCTCGACATCGCGGGCGTTGAAGGCGCGGTAGGCGGACCGCAGCACATGCTCGGCCTCCGGGCATGCAGGCAAACCTAACGGGCGGCGATGAGAGCGGGCCCGCTGCTCCTTCGCCCCGAAGAAACTAACGGCCGCTCAGCAAGGACGGGCCGCGGTACCCTCGCCCCCTGTGCGGATCGCGATCTTGGCCTACGAGGGCTTCGACGAACTTGACGCGTTCGGGCCGTACGAGGTGCTACGCAACGCAGCACTAGGTGGCGCCGACGTTGAGGTGCTCCTCGTCACGTACCGGCCGGTAGAGCGCGTGACCGGCTCCCACGGGCTGAAGGTCCAGCCCCAGGAGATGCTTGCAAGTCGAGGCTTCGATCTCGTGATCGTCCCGGGCGGCGGCTGGAACGACCGCGCGCCTGCCGGCGCCTACGCGGAGGCGGAGCGAGGCGAACTGCCCGCGCGCCTGTGCCGGCTGCGCGAAGCCGGCACCGCCATAGCGTCGGTCTGCACGGGCGCGATGCTGGTTGCCGCCGCGGGCCTCGTGGACGGCCGGCCCGCGACCACCCACCACCTCGCGCTCGAGGAGCTTCACGCGAAGGGCGCCGAGGTCATCGACGCCCGGGTGGTCGATGACGGCGACCTGCTCAGCTGCGGTGGCGTGACCGCCGGCATCGACTTGGCGCTCTGGATCGTGGAGCGCGAGTGGGGAAAGCGGCTCGCCGACGGCATCGCCCGCGAGATGGAGTATGAACGCCGAGCCCTGACGTGGACGCGGGAACCGAGCGTCGAGGCTAAGTGAGTCGGAAGTACGCGCGTTACGCCCGGCTCCCGCCTCGCGCGAGGACGTGAAGCGCACACCCGCTGAGTGTTGAAGAGGGTCGCGGAGTTGGGCGGGGCTCAGCCCGGCGTCGCCCAGGATCCCAGCCAGGGTTCCTCGCTTGAGGTCCTTGTGAAGCGGCACGACCAAGGCGTGACAGCGTCAGTCGGTGCCGAGAATGCCCTGGTAGCGGCGTCTTCGGGTAGGCAGCGGCCGCGGAGCTGCCGGGCGCAGTCGCCGCAGTCGTACATCCCGACAGGGATGACGCCGCCGTGCCGAAGTGCTGGGCTGAGGGGGGCCGCAATACTTGTGGGCGATGTCGCCGCTCGGCCCGATCGTTGACTGCAACGTCCACCTGTGGGACCAGCGGGACAACCCGGTGTTCTGGTTGACCGACCGCGCGCTTCTGCGCACCCTGATCGGCAACTACGACTCGCTGCCCGACGTGTACACGCTCGGCGACTACGCGCGTGAGACCGCGGCGTTCGACGTGCGGGGCATCGTGTGGTCAGACGCCGGCGCTGCGGATCCCGTTGCGGCGGCGGAGTGGGTTCAGAGACAGCACGAGGAGGGCGGGCTCGTCACCGGGATCGTCAGCCTCGGTGACCCCGCGGCGACGGGCTTCCGCGAGCTCCTCGGCGGGCTGCGCAGGATTCCGCTTGTGCGCAGCATCAGGGTGCGGCTGGCCGGGGGGCTGGTCCAAGGCGTTCATGACGGGTCGACGCTCCTCGAGCAGCCGGCCGTGATGGAGCACTTCACGTTAATGGCCCGCCACAGCCTTGTGGCGACGGTCGAGGCGACGAGCGACCAGCTGAGCGTGGTGACGCGGCTGGCCCGTGAACTCCCCGAGCTGAAGATCGTGATCGATCACTTCGGCTGGCCGACCGACCTCAGCGACGCCGGACGGCGGATCCACCTCGATCGCCTCGCCGAGCTGGCGACGATGCCGAACGTGGCAACCCGCCTCGACGCCGTCGGGACGATCTTCGGGGCATGGACGGTCGGACAGGTGCGCCCATGGCTGCTCGCGATAGCAGCTGTGTTCGGTCCCTACCGGTGCATGCTCGGTTCCGATCTAGTCAAGTCGCAGGTTGTGGTGTAACGCCAGCTCGTCGGCGTTGGTGCTCTTCTCAGGCGGCGAGGGGCAGCATCTCCTCGTTGTTGTTGATCTGATCGGGATCCTTCTCCTGGTCCAGGGTCGCGTAGAGAACCATTCGCATGCTCTCGTCTGACAGGTAGCGCCGGCCGACGAGCCATTCGTCGTTTTGCTCAATGAGCAGGGCGCCGGCGAGGCGGATCGCGGCGGCGTCGTTGGGGAAGATCCCGACGACGTCGGAGCGTCGGCCGATCTCGCGGTTGACGCGCTCAAGCGGGTTGGTCGAGCGCAGCTTGGACCAGTGCGCGGCGGGGAAGGCGTAGAAGGCCAGCAGGTCCTCCTCGGCGTCGGCGAGCAGCCGGGCGACCTTCGGGGCGACCGGCTGGAGGCGCTCGATGACGTGGGTGACGCGCTCGCGCGCCTGCTCTTGGTTGTCGGCGTTGAAGACCTCGCGCAGGGCGGCGGAGACCAGCCCGCGCTGCGAGGGCCGGCAGTGCTGGTGCATCGCCCTGACGAAGTGCACCGCGCAGCGCTGCCACGGGCAGCCCAGCACGCGGGCGATCGCGGTCTTCAGGCCCTCGTGATGATCGGAGACCGCCAGCTGGACGCCGTCCAGGCCGCGCGCGCGCAGCGAGCGCAGGAACTCGACCCAGAACGCCTCTGACTCGACCTCGCCGAGATCGAGGCCGATCACCTCGCGCCGGCCGCTCTCGTGGACGGCGTAGGCGACGACCAGCGCCTTGGAGACCACGCGGCCGTGATCGCGCACCTTCAGCTGCTTGGCGTCCAGCCACAGGTACGGGTAGGCGCCCTCCAGCGGGCGGGTGCGGAACGCCTCGACGTGCTCGTCAAGCTCGCAGCACAGGCGGCTGACGCGGTCCTTGTCCATGCCCTGGATGCCCAGCTGCTCGACGAGCCGGTCGACCTTGCGGGTGCTCACGCCGTTGACGTAGGCCTCCATCACGACCGCGACGATCGCCTGCTCACAGCGCCGGCGCGGCTCCAGAAACGACGGGAAGTACGCCGGGCCCGAGCGCACCCTGGGGATCAACAGCTCGAGCTCGCCGACCCGCGTCTCCCACGCCCTGGGCCGGTAGCCGTTGCGGTGCGCAACCCGCTCGGGCGAGCGCTCGCCGTGCTCGGCGCCAACCCGCGCGGAGACCTCGGCCTCCATCAGCGCACGGGCAACCAGCGCGACCGCCTCGCGCAACACATCGCCGTGCTCGCCGCCCATCACCTGGGCGACAACATCGGCAGGGGTCATCATCCGGCTCTCGGCCATCGTGGTGCTTCCTTCCGTCGATCGACTGGTATCGACCGACGAGTTGGACGCCGCGGTGGCCGACCCTTCCTTCGGCGGGCCTACCACGCGCCCGTTACACCACCTCTACCGACATGACCTCCGATCTACCGATCGAGCGGCTGCGTTCTGGCTTTGAACCCCTGTATCGAGCCGGACTTCCGAAGTTGGTAGGCACGTCTGAGAGCGGAGAACCCGCTCTGTAGGCGGGTTCTCGGGGGTTTGTGCGCTTGTGCGTCGTGTGCCTACGTGGTTCGGTGGGCGGCGGGTGTGATGTGGCCGAAGCGCGGTGGTTCGGGCACGCCGAGCGCGCCGAGGAGCTGGCGCCGGTCGGCGGTGAGCTCGGTGCGTTGGGTGAACTCGCCGTCGGGTGAGCGGAAGCGGCCCTGCTTGATCGTCATCAGCTGGTCGCCGATCGTGCGCCAGGTCTCGCCCGCGCGGATCTCGGCGACGCGGACGATGACCAGCGCGAGGAAGCAGATCAGCACGTGGGCGCGGATGCGGTCTTGCTTGCGGTGGAAGACGGGGCGCAGCAGCAGCGTGCCCTTGAGGTCCTTGAAGCCGCGCTCGGCTTCGAGCAGGTTCTTGTAGCCGAGCGCGACGTCGTCGGCGCTGAGCGTGTCGTCGGAGGTGGTGATCAGGTACTTGCCGTCGAGGCGCTGCTCGTCGCGGATCTTGGCGCGGTCGATCATCAGCCGGCCGGTCTTGGTCTGGCGCAGGTAGCGGCCGATGCTGCGGTGCGCGCGCAGCTTGCAGGCGGCCTTCTCGTGCGCCTTGCCGCGGATCTGCTCGAGCGCGGCGACCTTGGCCTCGAGGCGCGCGATCGTCTGCTCGCGGCGGGCGCGGTCGCGCTCGGCCTCGCGCGGGTTGCGGCAGATCACGAAGCGCTGACGCGCGGCGCCTTCGCCGACGATCACCTGCTTGACCGCGAGGTTGTCGGCGACCGTGCGGTAGCGGCCCTGGCGGCGGAGCGCGAGCCGCGCCTCGGCGGTGCCGGCGCGCAGCTTCATCCCGGCGATGTAGTGGCCACCGGCGCGCTGCAGACAGCGCAGGTTCTCGGTGCTCGAGAAGCCCGAGTCCACGACCCAGACGCAGCGCCCGAGCTTCCAGCCGCCGAGGTCCGCCTTGACCTGCTCGATGACGGTCTGATCGCTGGTGTTGCCCGGCCACACCCACACGCGCACCGGGATCCCCTCGCGCGTCACGGCGAGCCCGATCACGACCTGCGGCAGGTCGGGCCGGTGGTCCTTGCTGTGCCCCAGCCGCCGGTGCCCGGCCTCCTCGAGCGGCTCGGCCGGCTCGGTCTCGTCGTCGTCGTCGAGGCCGGCCTCGTCGTCGTCGACTTCGACCTCGAAGTACGTCGAGGTCGTGTCGAAGAAGATCACGTCGACCTCGCTGTTGAGGAGGTTCGCGACGCTGAAGAAGACCGCCTCCTGCACGCGCTCGGAGCACTCCAGCAGGAAGTCCATCGCGCTGTAGAGGCCGTCGTCAGACAGCTCACCGACCCCCGGCAGCACGACCTCCCGCGGCGCCCAGCGCGTCGCCTCCAGCTTGGACGCCGGCGCGATCGTGCGCTGGGCGACCATCGCGAACACCCAGCGCTCGACGTCGCGGCGGTAGCGCCGCGACCCGGCGACGCGCCCCAGCGCCCGCCCGATCCCCAACTCGCTCCACAGCGCCTGCACGACATGCGGACGGCCCTGCTCGCGCGCCTCCACGAAGTCGAACCCCGTCGGCGCCCCCGCCGCCAGCGCCTGCTCGGGCTCCAAGAAGCGCGAGATCGACGCCACCAACCGCTGAAGCGCCTCGCGGTCGACCTCGTCCTCGCGCCCGAACGTGTGGATGATCCGCGCCACCGGCACGCCGCGCTCGTTGCGCTCGTTGTGCGCCAGCGAGACATAGCGCACCACGTCGCCGCTCTTGTTGCGCCGCTGCGTCACCCGCAGATACACCGTGCCTACAGCCTAAGCACACATCTACGCCGAACTCAAGGGGCACGACACAAATCGTGTGCCTACAGGATTCGCGTCCTCCGCGGATCGAGAACGGCTCTACAGAGCCATTCTCAACCCAAAACCGGACCGAAAATGCCTACGAACTTCGGAAGTCCGGTCGAGCCTACGACGAAATTTTCGCCGGACACACAGCGCGCGACCGCGAGATGCTGCTGCGGGCCACGGCGGAGCAGTGGTACGGGACCGGATGACCGCACCGGACGCCCTGAGCGAGCCAACTCGGCTGAGAGTGCCGCTTTGCGCGACACGGAGCGTTTGGGTCGAGCGTCGCCGCGCTGCTGCTTCTCGACGAAGGGAGAAGTCTCCGGCGCCTCGCTAGACGCGCGGCTCGCTATCGAGATGGACGAAGACCGGCAGCAAAGGAGCCTGAGCTCTCCCCCGGGCCGATTTGGATCAGAGGCGCAGCGAGCTGTGGACGGGATCATCGGGGCGCGGCGGGCGTGGACGGTGTCGATGATCTCGGCGTTGTCGATGCCTTGCAGATAGATCGAGGTGATGCCGAGATTCGTGTGGCCGAGCTGGCGCTGGATCACGATCAGCGGTACGCCCTCGCGCGCCATCTCGACGGCGTGGGCGTGGCGCAGTTGGTGGGGCGCGAAGCGCCGCCGCACGCCGGCCTCCCGGGCGACGCGACGCAGCTCCGAGCGGGCCGCGGCGGACGACCACGGCCGCCCGCGCGTGGGCCCGTTGACCACGCAGAACAGCGGCCCGACCGGCAGCTTCACCCGCTCGGCCAGCCACGGGGCGAGCTGTTCCCAGGCCCAGTCGTCCATCCCGACCTCGCGGCGGCGGCCGCCCTTGCCGCGGCGCACGAGCAGCGATCCGCGACGCCGATCCAGGTCGGCTTCGGCGAGCGCGAGCGCTTCGTGGATGCGCAGGCCGGCTCGCCACAGGACGACGATCAGGCCGCGCAGCCGGCGGCCGTGGACGCCGTCGCCTGCCTGGCGCATGACGGCGACGATCTCCTCGATCGTCGGCGGGTCGGCCGGGTAGCGCACCCCCTTGTTGCGCGGCGGGCGGCCGACATGGAACCCCGGAAGCGTGGCGGGTGAGCGACGGCGGCCCGCGGCATCGAGCAACAGATCGGACGTGACCCCTCCTCGGGCCTCGGAGAAAGACCCGAGATTGCCCACCCACCCCCACCCCCTCGGCCGGACCCTTGCCCGCCGCTGCCCGGCATGGATACGAGCACTGCGGGTGTCCAAGACCGCGGCTGCTCCTGTCAGGCGAAAGGAGCAGCCCAGTGCTAGGGGCATACCGCGGCCAGGCCCCGGCGCCGTTAGCCGGTTTGTCCGGGTAAAGGAGGAGCGGTCGGCCCTCCTCTCCCACGGCGGCTAGTCGCCTAGCCGGGGCTATTCGCCTGGCACTCTTCCTCCGTCGTCCCCTCCGCGCGCGCCGCCCCGCTCATAATCTCTCCGGGCGGGAAGCCCCGAGTCGTGAACTCAACGGCCGTGTTGTCCCGGAATTGGACTTGTGCATCCGGCCAGGTCAAGATCGCCTCGCAGCTCGCGTGGTCGCCGTTGGGAGCCGCGAGGGCGGGAGAGCCTGCGTAAGTGCATCCCGCCAGGGTCATTAGCAGCACGACTAGCTTGCGGGCCATTTCCTTCCTCCGGTCTCCTCGTTGGTGGTAGTCGCTGACGCTACGCGCTGATCGCGGGCGTGCCAATGTGGAGAACCTCAATCCGCGTTCGTGCTGGCACGGATATCGGAGCTGCAGCGGCCTCGCCCACAGAACGAGTGCTGCATCGAGGCAAATGCGGAAGCGGCGACGCACGTCCACCGCGTGCTCGCTGCGGACGCGCAGGACGCGTCGTACTCGGCGGCCTGTTCGCGCTCGCCTCCGTCCGCGATTGGGTCCTTACCGCCCGTCCTGACGACGCGCCCGCAGGTCGTCCAGGGGGAGGAGCGAGCGCAGGACCCGCCGTCGTCTTCGCATCCCGCGAAGCGGCACCCTGCCAGTGCGATGCGCCGGGACGACACGCAGGGCGACCGCGTCTGCGTGCTGAGGCGCGTCCGAGGAGACCGTCAAGCGCCCTGGAGCGGAAGACGATCGATCAGCCCTTGGCGTAATCCTCAGCCGATCGCGACTCGAACTCGAAGCCCACGAACCGCTCGTCGCCGATGACCCATGCGTCGTGGCCAGGCTCGATGACGTACGCGTCGCCCGTGCCGATCTCGACCTCGGTTCCGTCGTCGTGCTTGATGCCGAGCCGGCCGGAGTGGACAACGCCGACGTGGCGAGCTTGGCAAGCCTCGGTTCCGGCGACGGGCTTGACGCACTCCGACCACCGCCAGCCCGGCTCGAACGCGAACCGCGCGGCGGTCGTCGCGCCCATGCGCACCACATCTACCTGTGTCTTGTCAGGCGTCCGAGTCTCGTCAGGCGAATCGAAGTCGCGCGATTCCACACCGGCCACGGCAGTCTCCTCTCGTCCTTACACCGGGAGATGGTCGCGCTCCCGGAGCCACAGCGCAACGAAGAGATTGAAATGTGGCCGCTGCAGCGCCGCGCCGCGGCAGAATGCGACGGAGCAGTCGCCATGGCGGATCCAGACCCTGCCCCTTCGTGCGCGAGAAGCAGCTCGCTCGTGGCTCGCGAGGCGGCTCCGCTACGGCGGAGTCGTCGCGGAGGGCCGCGGTCGGCGCCAAGACGACCACGACGTCGTCGCCGAGCGGCTCGCCGAGCCTCACGTCACGCGCCCCAGGCGCGCGCTCGGACGCTCCTCGCGCCCGACCTTGGCCCGCGGGCGGCCGTCGACGCGCACGACGTCGGCCGTGAAGTCGTTGTCGCCGCGCAAGAGCGAGGACCCCACGCCGTAGGCGTCGACCGGCGCGCGCTGCGCCTCGAAGCGCTCGATCTTCGCCGCGTCGAAGCCGCCGCTGACGACGATGCGCACGTGGCCGAAGCCGGCGTCGTCGAGCGCGTCGCGCACGCGATGGGCGAGCGGCGCCGTGACGCCGCGCTGGCGCTCGCGGTCCGGCTCGTCCTGCAGCGCGCGGTCCACGAGCGCCTCGCTCGTGTCCAGCCGCACTCCCCAGAGCTCGGGGCCGAGCTCCTCGGCGACGGCGAGCGCGGTGCCGATCGAGTCGTTGTCGAAGTCGACGAGCACGGTGACGTTCGTGTCGGCCCCGAAGCGATCGCTGAACGCGCGCGCCGCGGCGACCGTGTCGCCGTCGAAGGCCGCGATCAGCCCGTGCGGGACGGTGCCGACGCCGCGCCCGCCCCACCACGACGCCTGCGCGTCTGTCGAGACGCCGATCGCGCCGGCCACATGGGCGGCCCATCCGTCGCCCGTCTGCACGAGCCAGTGGTCGTGGCGCGCCGGGAAGAAGAGGATCTGCTTGCCGCGCGCGGCGCGCACTACCGCCGCGACGTTGCGCATGACGAGCGTGCGCCGCGCGAGGCAACCGAGGTAGAGCGTCTCCAGATGCGCGAACAGCCCGTAGTCGCCCTCGATCGTCATGACCGTCTCGTGCGGGGCGATCGCGGCGCCCTCGTGCAGCGCGCGGACGACGAGCTGCTCCCAGCCGTCCTCCCAGGAGCCGTCGGGGCGCCGGCGTCCCGAGCAGCGGCGCAGGATCGCCAGCGCCTCGTCGATCCCGCCGAGCAGCGAGTCCTGCTTCTGGAAGACCTGCATGAGGACGTGCGGGTGGCGGTCCTCGAGCGCGAGCAGCTCGCGCGTGAGGTTGAAGTACTGGTCGGTGTAGTAGCCGTCGCGCATGCGCTCGACGGGCAGCCGGAAGACGTCGGGGTCCAGGCGCGCCACACTCAGATCCTATGGACGAGGACGCGGGCCGGCTGATCGGCGCGCTGCGCCGCCACGTGGCCGACGAGCGCGTGCTCGAGGCGATCGCCACGGTCCCGCGCGAGCTCTTCGTGCCCGACCGGGCACGGGCGCACGCGTGGGAGAACCGGGCGCTCGGCATCGCGTGCGGCCAGACGATCTCCCAGCCGCTCGTCGTCGCGCGGATGACGGAGCTGCTCGACCTGCGCCCGGCCGACCGCGTGCTCGACGTCGGCACCGGTTCGGGCTACGCCGCGGCGGTGCTCGCGCGCCTGGCCGCGCACGTGTGGTCGATCGAGCGCCACGCCGAGCTCTCCGAGGGCGCCGGGCGGGCGCTCGCCGCCGCGGGCGTCGCCAACGTGACGCTGGTCGTCGGCGACGGCACCCGCGGGCTGCCGGCACAGGCGCCCTTCGACGCGATCAACGTGGCGGCGACCGGGTCGCTCGACGCGCTCGCCGAGCTCGAGGACCAGCTCGCGCCCGGCGGGCGCCTCGTCGCCCCGGTGAGCGAGGGCGAGCAGCGTCTGGTGGTCGCGCGCCGCACGCCGGGCGGCCTCGAGCGCCGCGGTTTCGAGGAGGTCCGCTTCGTGCCGCTCGTGCGCGAGGGCGGGCCGAGCTGATCCTCGGCGGCGAGGTCGCGATCAGCCGTCCGGCGAGGAGTGGACCCAGCGGCGGCGCTCGGCCTCGATGGCGGCCTCCTCCGGCTCGCCGAGCTGTGCGGCGGGCCCGCGCTCGGAGTCGAAGAGGACCTCCTGGCAGCGATCCGCGCACGCCTCGCGCCGCTCTTCAGGGGTCATTCGCAGCTCCGCGAGCCAGTCGCGCAGCCGCCTGGGCCGCCGCATGGCCGAGACGTTACGCGCCGGGCAGGCGCTGGACAAGCGCGAGCACCGGCCCGAAGAGGTCGCCGTGCTCGACGATGCGCTCGAGGACCGCGCGCGCCTCGAACTCGAGGTCGGCCGGGTCGCGCGTCGCCGCGACCTCCTCCCACGTGACCGGCGTCGAGACCGTCGGGCGCTCGCGCGCCCGCAGCGAGTAGACGTTGACCGTCGTCTTGTGCTCGTCGTTCTGGCTCCAGTCGACGAGCACCTTGCCGGCGCGGGCGGCCTTCGTCTGGCGCGCGACGACGAGCCCCGGCTCCTCGCGCTCGAGCAGCTCGGCGACGGCCTTCGCGAAGCCCTTCGTCTGCGCGTAGCTCACCGGCCCGTTGACCGGCAGGTAGACCTGCATCCCCTTCGAGCCCGACGTCTTCGCGAAGCATTCGAGGCCGAGCCCGGCGAACATCCCGCGCAGCAGCAGCGCGACGCGGCAGCACTCGACGATCGTCGCTGGCGGCCCCGGGTCGAGGTCGAAGGCCACGAGCGTCGGGCGGGCTGGCTCCTCGGCGCGCGCGAGCGACGTGTGCAGCTCGAGGTCGGCGAGGTTGGCCAGCCAGACGAGCGTCGCGAGGTCCTCGACGACGACGTAGTCGATATCGCCCACGCGCCGCGTCGTCACCCACTCGGGGCGGTGCGACGGCGCGTTCTTCTCGTAGAAGTACGGCGCGTCGACGCCGTTGGGATAGCGCTTGAGGGTCAGCGCGCGGCCCTCGAGGTGCGGGAGGAGCACGGGCCCGAGCGCGGCGTAGGTCTCGATGACGTCGCGCTTGGTGAACCCCGCGCGCGGATAGAGGATCTTGTCGAGGTTCGAGAGCTTGACCTCGCGGCCCTGCACCTCGCCGACCGCGCGCGTGGGCTCCGCACGCACGACGAGCCCGGCGGGATCGTCCTCGCGCAGGCGCTTGTAGGACGGCGCGCGCAGTTGCCGGCTCGGTGTCCAGCCGCGGAACTCCACCTCGGCCCGCAGGCGCGGCTCGACGAAGACCGCGCCCTTCGGCGCGGCGGGGTCGCCGGGCGCGAAGGGCGAGTCGGCCCGCTCCAGGGGCGCGAGCGCCGCCCTGAGCCGGTCGAGCTCGCCCTCCGTGAAGCCGGTGCCCACGCGGCCGGCGTAGCGCAGGCCGCCGGTCTCGGGCACGCCGGCGAGCAGCGCCCCGATGCGCTCGCGCCGGCGGCCCTCGCCCGGCATCCAGCCACCGATGACCACGTCCTCGGTCTGCACGTTCTTGACCTTGATCCAGCCCGGGCTGCGCCGCCCGGGCTCGTACAGGGAGTCGAGCCTCTTGGCCACCACCCCCTCGAGGCCCTGCTCCGCGGTGGCCCTCAGCAGGCGCGCGCCGTGGCCGATGAGGTGCTCCGGGGCGCGCCAGCGCTCGCCACCGTCGAGTCCCAGCGCCGCGAGGCGCTCGCGGCGCTCGGCGTACCCGAGCTCGAAGAGCGGATGGCCGTCGAGCCAGACCAGGTCGAAGATCACGTAGGTGACCGGCAGCTCGCGCGAGAGGCGCCGCTGGGCGCTCTCGGAGCCGACGTGCATCCGGCGTTGCAGGCGCCCGAAGTCCGGGCGCCCGTCGGGATCGAAGGCAACGACCTCGCCGTCGAGGATGGCGCGGTGGTGGCTCAGCGCGCGGTTCAGGCGCGCGAGCTCGGGATAGCGCGCGGTGATCTCCAGGCCGTTGCGCGAGTGCAGCCGCAGCCGACCGGGCTCGGAGTGGCAGATCGCGCGGACACCGTCCCACTTGACCTCGAATGCCCAGCCGCTGTCGTCGCGCGGCAGGTCGCCGAGGCGCGCGAGCATCGGCATGACGCGCTCGGGCATGGCCTGCGCCGCCGGGTCGGCGGGCGGGTCCATGCGGTGGATCATCCAGTCCTTGGGGTCCTCGCCGCGGTCGAGCGGGAAGAGCGCGTAGCGCCCGCTGACGCGCTCGCCGTGGAGGTGGACCTCGACCTTGCGCGGCTCCCACTTGAGCTCCTCGTAGGTCCCCTGGTCCCAGACGCGCATCGTGCCGGCGCCGTACTCGCCGCGCGGGATCTCGCCCTCGAACTCGAGGTACTCGAGCGGGTGGTCCTCGGTGTGGACCGCCAGGCGGTTGTCGCCGGGGTCCTCGGGCAGGCCGTTGGGCACGGCCCAGGAGACCAGGACGCCGTCGCGCTCGAGGCGCAGGTCCCAGTGCAGGCGCGTCGCGCTGTGCTCCTGGATGACGAAGCGCCGGCCCATCGGCTCCGGCGTCGCCACGGCGTCGCGCTTGGCGCGGTAGGCGGAGAGGCGGTCGCTCACGCGACCGCCACGGTAGCCGCTTCTACCCGCCCGCCACCGCGGGGAGGATCTGCACCTCGTCGCGCTCGCCGACGGCGGTGTCGAGCCCGTCGCCGAAGCGCACGTCCTCGCCGCTCACGTAGACGTTGACGAAGCGCCGCAGCCCGCCGCCGTCGTCGGTGAGGCGGTCGCGCAGCTCGTCGTGGCGCGTGAAGAGCGCGTCGAGGACGTCGCGCACGGTCGCGCCGTCGACGCTGACCGCGCTCTTCCCGCCGGCCGCCTCGCGCAGCTGGGTCGGCAGCTTGACGACCGCCATCACGCCCGCGCCGCCGTTTCGGCGCGCTCCACGAACTCGTCGTAGGAGGGCGCGATCTCGACGCTCTCGAACGTGCCGCGCACGGCGTCGAGCGTCTTCAGGCCCTCGCCGGTGATGGCGAGCACGACGCGCTCGTCCGGGTCGATGTCGCCGCGGGCGGCGAGCTTGGCCAGCACCGCCGCCGTCGTGCCGCCGGCGGTCTCGGTGAAGATGCCGGTCGTCTCGGCCAGCAGGCGGATGCCCGCCCGGATCTCGTCGTCGTCGACGGCATCGATGCCCCCGCCGCTGGCGCGGGCGAGCTCGAGCGCGTACGGGCCGTCGGCCGGGTTGCCGATGGCCAGCGACTTGGCGATCGTGTCGGGGCGCACGGGGCGGCAGACGTCGACGCCGGCGGCGTGCGCATCCGCCACCGGGGAGCAGCCCTCGGGCTGGGCGCCGTTCATGATCGGCGCGTCGCCGGCGACGAGGCCGAGCTCGCGCCACTCGGCGAAGCCCTTCCCGAGCTTCGTGTACAACGAGCCCGAGGCGATCGGCGCGACGACGCGGTCCGGCAGCTCCCACCCGAGCTGCTCGACGATCTCATAGGCCAGCGTCTTGGAGCCCTCGGCGTAATACGGGCGCAGGTTGACGTTGACGAAGGCCCAATCGCGCTCGCCGCTGAGCTCGGTGCAGAGGCGGTTGACGTCGTCGTAGCTGCCACGGACCTTCACGACGTGCGTCCCGTAGACGCCCGTGGCGAGGACCTTCTGCTCCTCGAGGTCGGACGGGATGAAGACGTAGCTCTCCAGCCCGAGCGCCGCGCCGTGGGCGGCGACGGAGTTCGCGAGGTTGCCCGTCGAGGCGCACGCGAGCACGCCGAAGCCGAGCTCCTGGGCGCGGTGAACGGCGACCGAGACCACCCGGTCCTTGAACGAGTGCGTCGGGTTGGCCGCGTCGTTCTTGACCCACAGCTCGCGGAGGCCGAGGCGCTCGGCGAGCCGGTCGGCGCGCACGAGCGGCGTGCACCCGGCGGGCAACCCCGTGCGCGTGCGCGGCTGCGGTCCCGCGAGCGGCAGGAAGTCGTGGTAGCGCCAGATATTCTGCGGACCGCCCTGGATGCGCCGGCGCACGTGCTCGACGTCGTCGCTGCGATGCTCGTAGCCGACCTCGAGCGGCCCGAAGCAGCGCTCGCAGACGTAGAGCGCGTCGAGCGCGTAATCCGTCCCGCACTCCCGGCAGGTCAGCTTCGTGGCTCCCATGACGATCTTCGTTCCTCCGCTGGTCTGTCGTGGCGGAGGTCATCGGACCCTCGGCCACATCTGCAGGAATTGGCACCGTTCCCGCGTAACGCGAGTGGTTGCCGGGGCTTCAACGGGCCGGTCCCTCCACCCCTCTGGATGTGTCCAGCTATGTGCGCGCCACCTTAGCACGGAGCCCCCGGAGGAGCAGGTACTGTTCGGCGCGAGGCGAACGATCCCCGTGGTGAGCGACGAGCCCCGAAGTCCCCGTGCCGAACCTGCCGAAGCCCCGTCTGCGACGCGCGGCGCGGTCTCGCGGCGCGGTGGTCGGACGTCCGCCTGAGCCCGAGGGCCCCAACGTCGAGATCGTCGAGGCCTCCCCGGAGACGGGGCGCCCGATGCGCTGGATCAACATCGAGCGCCCGCGGCCGGCTGACCGCGCCTGGCTCGAGGAGCACTTCGACTTCCACGCGCTCGACTACGAGGACGTCTTCTCGCGCAACCAGCGCCCGAAGGTCGACGAGTACGACGACTACCTCTTCGTCGTCCTGCACTTCCCCGTCTACGACAAGCAGATCGGCCGCCTCAACGCCGCCGAGCTCGACGTCTTCGTCGGGCCCGACTACGTCATCACGCTGCCCAACGAGCCGATCCCCGCGCTCGAGTACCTCTTCGAGCGCTGCCGTACGCGCGAGGAGCTGCGCGACACGCTCTTCGCCCGGGGGCCCGGCTACGTCCTCTACAAGGTCGTCGACGACTGCGTCGACGCCTCGTTCCCGATGCTGCGCAAGATGGGCAACAAGCTCGAGCGCCTCGAGGAGGAGGTCTTCGAGGGCCGCTCGGAGGAGATCGTCCGCGACCTCTCCAACGTCAAGCAGGAGATCATCAACTTCCGCCGCGTCGTGCGCCCGCAGCGCCAGGCGCTGCGCGATCTCGAGCGCGCGCGCCGCTACGTGCCCGAGGACCTCGAGATCTACTTCGACGACATCCTCGACGCCTCCGAGCGCAGCTGGGACGTGCTCGAGAACTTCAAGGAGGTCGTCGAGGCGCTCGAGCAGACGAACGAGGCGGTCCTCGCGCACCGGCTGAACGACACGTTCCGAATCCTGACCGCGATCAGCGTCATCGTCCTGCCGCTCACGCTGATCGCCAGCGTCTGGGGCATGAACAATCACGTGCCGGGGGAACAGTCGACGGCCGGCTTCTGGGTCGTCGTCGGCGTCATGGTCGTCGTGCTCGTCGGGACCGTCGCGCTCTTCCGCCGGCGCGGCTGGCTGTAGGAAGAGGGCCCCTGCGGCGCCGCCGGCCCCGGCAGAGGAGATAGCCGGACCGGCGGCGCGGGCGCTCGTCGCGCGGCGGGCAAGAGGAAGAGCCGTCGCGCGGGCGGAGGCGAGATGCGGCCCCCACGACCGCATCGTTGTTGGCGCTCCGCGTGTCGCGGGAGGGGGTCGTTGCGTTCGTGCACAGGATCGCGAGGGCGCCGTCGGACGCCAAGGTGGCGACCCGGCCTCTGCGAGGTGCGGGCAGCCGTACGCCAGGGCGCGGTCACGAGGCGGTAACACCCTCCGCGACCCGGTGTACAAGGCGCCGTGCCGCCGATCGAATCGCTCGAGCGCCTCGGCGCAGCGCTCGCGCTCGACCCTCCCGCCGAGCGCAAGCGGATGCTCGTGATCGTCAACCCGTACGCGACCACGGTCTCCGATCGCCTGCGCAACCTCGTCGTCTACGCGCTGCAGGGCCGCTACGAGGTCGACGCCGTCGACACGCAGGGGCGCGACCACGCCACGCTGCTCTGCCGCGAGGCCGCGCAGGAGGGCTACGACGTCGTCGTCGCCTTCGGGGGCGACGGCACGGTCAACGAGGCGGCCAACGGCCTGGCGGGCTCAGCCACCCCGCTCTCGTGCCTGCCCGGCGGCGCGACGAACGTGTTCTGCCGCATGCTCGGCATCCCGGACGACATCGTCGACGCCACGGAGCACCTCCTGGCCGTCGCCGACGACTTCCGTCCGCGGCGCGTCGACCTCCCCCACGTCAACGGCCGATCGTTCACGTTCTCGGCCGGCGTCGGGCTCGACGCCGCGGTGGTCCGGCGCGTCGAGCAGCACCCGCGCCTGAAGGCGCGGTTGCGGCAGTGGTACTGGGCCTCGGCCGCGGTCGCGACGTTCGCCTCGCAGTACCTCGTGCGCCCGCCGCAGCTCGAGGTGCGGGCGGGCGGGCAGACCGTGCGCGGGGTGACGGTCGTCGTCCAGAACGGCGACCCCTACACGTACTTCGCGCACCGCCCGATCCACGTCGCCGCGGGCGCCGAGCTCGACGACGGAACGCTCGGCGCCGTCGTGCTGAAGCGCGCCCGGCCGCTCGACCTCGCGACGCTCGGCGCGCGGCTGCTCCTCACCGGCCCGCGCGTCGTCGACCACCGCCACGTCACGAGCTTCGCCGGCGTCGACGAGCTCGTCGTCGGATCGGCCGACGGGCGGGCGGTCCCGATCGAGGTCGACGGCGACTTCCTCGGCGCCGCCGAGGAGGCCCGCTTCGGGATCGTGCCCGGCGGCCTCCGCGTCGTGGCCTGAGCGTGCGCCGTCCGTTCACGCAGGTCGACGTCTTCACGGCGACGCCGTACGCCGGCAACCCGGTCGCGGTCGTGCTCGACGGCGAGGGCCTCGGCGACGAGGAGATGCAGCGCTTCGCGCGCTGGACGAACCTGTCGGAGACCACGTTCGTGCTGGCACCGACGGTCCCCGAGGCCGCCTACCGCGTGCGCATCTTCACGCCGGTCCTCGAGCTCCCGTTCGCCGGGCATCCGACGCTCGGGACCTGCCACGCCTGGCTGGAGGCCGGAGGGACGCCGGAGGGCGGGGTCGTGCGCCAGCAGTGCGGGGCCGGCCTGGTCGCGGTCCGCCGGACGGCGGCGGGACTGGCGTTCGGCGGGCCGCCGCTCGTGCGCAGTGGGCCGGTGGAGCGCTCGCTCGTGGAGCACATCGCCGACGTTTCGGCCTCGAGCGCGGCGAGATCCTCGACGCCGAGTGGGTCGACAACGGGCCCGGCTGGGTGGCGGTGCTGCTCGGCGGAGTTGACGCGGTGCTCGCGCTCCGGCCGGGCCCCATCGACCTCGACGTGGGCGTGGTCGCCCCGTACCCGGAGGGGTCGCCGGAGGCCTTCGAGGTGCGAGCGTTCTGCCCCAAGGACGGCGCGACGGTCGAGGATCCCGTGACCGGAAGCCTGAATGCGTCGCTCGCCGAGTGGCTGCTGCGGACGGGCCGGGCGCGGGCGCCGTACGTCGCCAGTCAGGGCACGGCCCTGGGACGCGCGGGGAAGGTCCACGTCTCCCGCGATGCCGACGGCACGATCTGGGTCGGCGGCGGAACGGTCACCTGCGTCACCGGCGAGGTCGAGCTGTAGTCCGCAGGAACGACGCGCGGATCGTCCCAGCGGAGGACGACGCGGCCGCGGGTCGCTGGGAGGCTAGCCGCCATGCACCTCGCCCCCGGCCGGCCGGTCCCCGATCTCGCCGTCGAGGCCTATGTTCGCGACGCCGACGGCCCCGTCGCCTTCCGTCTCTCCGACCTGCGGCCCCGGTGGCTCGTGCTGACGGTCGGAGCGCGCGTCTGCGAGCTCGCCGAGCTCGCCGAGCTCGCGCGGGACTTCGCCGACGCCGACGCCGTCGTCGTGGCCGCCACGGCCGACGGCCACGCGGAGCTCGCCGCGCTCATGGAGGACGAGCCCGCCCTCGGGGACGTCGCCTTCCCGGTCATCGCCGACCCGACCGGCGCCGTGCCGATGGCCGTGCGCCGCCGTCGCGTAGTCGTCGTCGCCGACCCCGACGGGATCGTCCGCCAGGCCGCCGTCGTCGACCGCCCCGCCGCGGAGCTCCTGCGCAGCGTCCGCGCGCTGCGGGCGCGCCACGACGGGCTGCGGCTGGCCGCCTGACGCCCGCGTCGCGCTGCGGGGGGCCCACTAGCAGCGGACCGGTGCCTCAGCCGGCGCCGGGCGTCACGCGATAGGCATCGAAGACCGAGTCGATGTTGCGCAGCCGCGTGACGGTCTGCTTGAGCGCCTGCGTGTCGGCCACCTCGATCACGAAGCGGTTCTGGACCATCGGCGAGGAGACCGTGCAGCGGGCCTCGACGATGTTGGCGCCCGACTCGGCGAACGTCCGCGAGAGGTCCTCGAGCAGCCGATGGCGGTCCCACGCGTCGACCTGCAGCTCGACCTTGAAGGCGGTCTCGTGGTCGCCCTCCCAGTGCACGTGCACGAAGCGCTCGGGATCCTTGCGCAGCGCCGCGGTGTTCGGGCAGTCGTCGCGGTGGATCGTGATCCCGCGCCCGAGCGACACGTAGCCGACGATCGGGTCGCCGGGAACCGGCCGGCAGCACTTGGCCATCCGCAGCATGACGTCGTCGACGCCCTCGACGCGGATGCCGTACGAGCCGCTCGACCCCGTCGGCTGGCGGCGCTGGCGGCGTTCGGAGACGAGCGACTCGGCGGTCGTTGCCTCCTTCTCCGCGGCCTCGCCCTGCTTGAGACGCTGCAGGACCTTGTTGACGACGACCTTCGCCGAGATCTTGGCCCCGCCGAGGGCGATGTAGAAGTCGTCGGCCTTGCGGAAGCCCATCTCGCGGATGACGTCGGCGAGCAGCGGCGACCCGGTGATCTTCTGGGCCGGCAGGCCGGCCTTCTGGAGCTGCTGCTGCAGGAGCGCGCGGCCCTGGTGCTCGGTGTCCTCGCGCGACTCGGCCTTGAACCACTGCTTGATCTTGTTGCGCGCACGCGTCGTCTTGACGACCGCGAGCCAGTCGCGCGACGGGCCGCGCTCGCGCTTGCTCGTGAGGACCTCGACGATGTCGCCCGACCTGAGCTGGTAGGTGAGCGGGACGATCTTGCCGTTGACCTTCGCCCCCACGCAGCGGTGGCCGAGCTCGGTGTGAATCTCGTAGGCGAAGTCCAGCGGCGTGGCCCCGCCCGCCAGCGACTTGACCTCGCCCTTCGGCGTGAAGACGAAGACCTCCTCGTCGAAGAGGTCGACCTTCAGGTGCTCCATGAACTCCTTGGGGTCCTGGAGCTCTTGCTGCCAGTCGAGCATCGAGCGCAGCCACTTGAGCTTCTGCTCGCCCTGGGGGGCGGGCTTGCCGCGCGCGCCCTCCTTGTAGATCCAGTGCGCGGCGACGCCGAGCTCGGCCATGTCGTGCATCTCGCGCGTGCGGATCTGGATCTCCAGCGGCAGCCCCTCGGGTCCGATCACCGTCGTGTGCAGCGATTGGTACATGTTGAACTTCGGCATCGCGACGAAGTCCTTGAAACGCCCGGGCAGCGGCTTCCACAGCGAGTGGATGACGCCGACCGCGCCGTAGCAGTCCTTCACCGAGTCGACGATGACCCGCATGGCCGTGAGGTCGTAGATCTCGTTGAACTCGCGGCCCTTCTTGGTCATCTTCGAGTAGATCGAGTAGAAGTGCTTCGCGCGCCCGGAGATCTCCGCGCGGATGCCGAGCCCGTCGAGCTCGCGGCCGAGCTCCTCGCCGGCGCCGTGCACGTAGTCCTCGCGCTCGGTGCGCTGCTGGTTGACCAGCCCCTTGATCTCCTGGTACTTGCGCGGGTGCAGGGCGGCGAACGCGAGGTCCTCGAGCTCCCACTTGATCGCGTGGATGCCGAGGCGGTGCGCGATCGGCGCGTAGATCTCCAGGGTCTCCTTGGCCTTGTCGATCTGCTTCTGCTTGGCCAGCGCCGCGATCGTGCGCATGTTGTGCAGGCGATCGGCGAGCTTGATGAGGATGACCCGGATGTCCGTGGCCATCGCGACCATCATCTTGCGGTAGTTCTCGGCCTGGGCCTCGTCGCGGCTCGTGAACGTGATCCCGGTGAGCTTCGTGACGCCGTCGACGAGCGTCGCGACCTCGTCGCCGAAGCGCTCGCGGACCTCCTCGAGCGACGCGCTCGTGTCCTCGACGGTGTCGTGCAGCAGGGCGGCGCACAGCGTCTCGGTGTCGAGGCGCATCCCGGCGCAGATCTTCGCCACGCCGACCGGGTGGGTGATGAAGTCCTCGCCGGACTTGCGGCGCTGGTCGGCGTGGTGCTCGCAGGCGAAGAGGAACGCGTCCTCCACGCGCCCGCGGTCGATCTCGACCGCGGCGTCGTCAGCGTGCTCCTCGACGATCGCGAAGAGGTCGCCGAGCAGGCGGCGCTCGGCGCGCGTGAGATCGGCGCTGCCGACCGGTGCGTGCGCGCCGGTGTGCTCGAGCTCGCCGACCGTCGCGCGCTCGGCCGTCACGGGCGGGCGCGAGCGGCCGCCGGTGGCGCGGGGGCCGGTACGCGTGTCCGCCTCGGAGGCCATCGTCCAAGGGTACCCGAGCCCCGGACGCCCTCCGCCGGGCGGCGGCGGCGGAGCCCCGGACGCCCTCCGCCGCCCGCTACGCGGCCCTCGCCGCCGTGCGCCCGCCCGCGAGCCACGAGCGGCCCTCGGCGCGCCGCGCGGCCCACGCGCGGAACGCCTCCGAGCGCTCGAGCTCCGTCCGCGCGGTGGCGACGACGCGGGCCGTCCTGGTCGTCGGATCCACGGTCACGAGCCCGAGCTCGGCCAGCACGCGCAGGACCCGGCCGGCCGTGGCGGGGACGGGCACGGCCGCGAGGGCGCCGTCGAGGCCCGCGTCGCGCACGCCGCGGAACGCCTGCGCCGCCGGGGCGCGCAGCGCGCAGTCCTGCTCGAGCGCGGCGAGCGCGAAGGCGATCTCGGCCTCGCCCCACGCAAGCACGAAGCGCCCGTCGACGAGCGCAGCCTGGGCGGCGGCGGCGGGCGGGTCGAGCGCGACCACGTGGGCCGCGCCGCCGGCGAGCGCGGGGTCGCGCTCCAGCGCCGTCCACGAGGCGAGTGCGAAGCCGCCGAGCCGCCCGGCGAGATGCCGGCGCCGGGCCCGCGCGTCGGCGCAGAGGACGAGCACGGGCTCGCCCGTGGCGACGAGCGCCGCGATGACGCCCGCCGCACCGCCGCCGCGGCGGTCGCGCCCGGGGCGGCCGGGCGGGTCCGCCGAGGCGGCGGGCAGCGGTGCCTCGAGCTCCGCCAGCATGCCGGCCACGGGCTCCTCGGGCTCGCCGGCGAGGACGGCCGCAGGCGGCTCGGGCGGCTGGGCGCAGCGCAGCACGAGCCGCGGCTCGACCGCCCCGCCCCACTCGTTGAGCTCGAGCCCGACGACCGCGTCGAGCGCCTCGCCGTCGGGGAGCGTCGACGTCCCGAACGCGACCGCCCGCGCCCGGTGGCCGCCCGCTTCGAGCGTGAAGCGCAGGTGGCGCCCCTCCCCCATCGTCCGCGGGTCGGCGAGCCGCGCGGCGGGCACGAGCAGCGTCGGCTCGGGATTGGCAGTCCCGAAGGGCGCGAGCGCCTCGAGCTCCTCGGCCAGGCCGAGCCCGAGCTCGTCGCCGGCGACGACCGCGTCGACGCGCTCGCCGCGGACGAGGTCCGCCGGCGCGAGCACGGCCCGCGCGTGGCCGGCGAACGCCGCGCGGAAGGCGTCGAGCTCCTCGCGGCGCACCGTGCACCCGGCCGCCGCGCGGTGCCCGCCGTGGCGGGCGAGATGCGCCGCGCACGCGTCGAGGCCGCCGAGCAGGTCGAAGGCGGGGATCGAGCGCCCCGAGCCGATGCCCTGCTCGCCCTCGAGGGCGACCAGGACGCAAGGCCGGTGATGGCGCTCGGCGATCCGCGAGGCGACGATGCCGATGACCCCCGGGTGCCAGTCCTCGCCGGCCAGGACGTAGGCCGGGGCCTCGCCGGCCTCGGCGACGAGGCGCTCGGCCTCGAAGAGGATGCGTGTCTCGACGTGGCGCCGCTCGGCGTTGGCCGCGTCGAGCTCCTCCGCGACCGCCGTGGCCCGCTCGGGATCCTCGGTGAGGACGAGCTCGAGGCCGGCATCGGCGCGATACAGCCGGCCGGCGGCGTTCAGGCGCGGGGCCAGCCTGAAGCCGATCGCGCGCACGTCGAGCCCGCCCGGGTCCACGCGGGCGACGCGCATGAGCGCGCGCAGCCCGGGCTTCGTCGTCGCCCGCAGCGCGCGCAGCCCCTCGCGCACGAGCCGCCGGTTCTCGCCGAGCAGCGGCACGCAGTCGGCGACGGTGGCGAGCGCGACGAGGTCGAGGTCGGCGTCGGCCTGCGCCGGTTCGCCGCCCGCGCCCGCGTGCAGCGCGGCCGCGAGCTTGTAGGCGACGCCGGTCGCGCAGAGCTCGCGGCACGGGTAGCCGCCGACGGCGGGATGGACGAGCGGGGCGTCGGGCAGGCGCCCGTCGGCGCGCGGCGCGTGGTGGTCGGTGACGACGACGTCGAGCCCGAGCGCGCGCGCCCGCGCGACCTCGTCGACCGCGGTGATCGCGCAGTCGGCCGTGACCAGCAGCGCCGTGCCGCGCGCCGCGAGCCGCTCGACGGTCGCCGCGGCGAGGCCGTAGCCGTCGGCGGTGCGGCTCGGCAGATACCAGTCGGCGTCGGCGCCGAGCGCGCGCAGGGCGCTGACGAGGATCGCCGTCGAGCAGATGCCGTCGGCGTCGTAGTCGCCGTGCACGGTGATCCGCGAGCCGCGCCGAACGTGCTCGAGGACGATCGCCAGCGCGGCGTCGATCCCGGCGAACGCGGCGGGGTCGTGGCACTCGTCGGCGGCCAGGAAGGCGCGCGCGGCGGCCGCGTCGCCCAGGCCTCGCCGGGCCAGCACCTGGGCGAGCGCGAACGAGACCCCGAGCTCGCCCTCGAGCGCCCGGACCGCAGCGAGGGGCACGGGGGCGATGTCGAGGCGGGCGGGCACGGGCCGCCGACCCTAGGCGCGCGCCCCGACGGAACGGCGGAGGGGCCGGCCGTCGGCCGCCGCGGGCGGCCTACAGCTCGAGCGCCGCGTTGCCGCGCCGGATGCCCTCGAGGTACATCGCGGCGATGCCGGCGACCGCGCCTGGGATCGCCTCGAGCGCGGTGAGGACGTGGGTCTCGCTCTGGCCGGGGATCGTGAAGCCGTTGACGATGAACCCGAACACGAACGAGCCCACGAGCGCCCCGAGGAAGGCCCCGACGATCCCGCCGAAGAAGCGGTCGGGCAGGAAGATCGTGAAGTGCCAGAGGGCGAGGCCCATCATGATCCAGGCGAGCGCGCCCATCAGCGGCTCCTTCCGTGGCGGCGGTTGCGGGGCCGGCGCGGCTTGTCGCGCTTCTTGTCGTCCTTGAGCACGAGGTCCTCGGGGCCGAGGTCGGCGGTGGGGTCCGGCTCGGGCGCCGGCGCGGGCGGCGCAGGGGCGTCGTCGGCCTCGGGCTCGGCCGTCGCGGTGCGCCCCTTGGGCGTCTCGGCGTGCAGGTCGCGAACCATCGCGTCGAAGTCGTCCTTGGCGACCGTGCGCTGCGGGTCCTCGGGCTCGGTGATCCGGCGGGCGCGCCGCTCGCGCTCGGGCGGCGCGACGTCCACCGGCGCGCCGGTGGTCGCCACGGCGTAGGCGGGCACCAGGCCGCCGTGGCCCGCGGCGATCCGCGAGCGGCGGCGCTCGTAGACGGCCTCGCGCTCCTTCCAGTGCGTGAGCACCGGCGAGGCGATGAAGACCGAGGAGTAGGTGCCCGATGCCACGCCGACGATCAGCGCGAACGCGAAGTCCTTGAGCGTCTCGCCGCCGAAGAGGTAGAGCGCGACGATCGGCAGCAACGTGCAGAACGACGTCGCCAGCGAGCGCGTGAGGACCTCGCTCATCGAGCGGTTGACGATCTGCGAGAAGGCGGCGCGCGGCATCCGCGGCACGTTCTCGCGCACGCGGTCGAAGACGATGATCGTGTCGTAGAGGGAGTAGCCGAGGATCGTGAGCAGCGCCGCGACCGTCGACGTCGTCACCTCCCGGCCGGTGAGCGCGTAGACGCCGCTCGTGATCAGCAGGTCGTGCATGAGCGCGATCAGCACGGGCACCGCGTACTTCCACTCGAAGCGCAGCGCGATGTAGAGCGAGATGACGATCAGCGACGCGATGATCGCGATCGTCGCGCTGCGGGCCACGGTCCGGCCGAACGTCGGGCCGATCGTGTCGAACGAGAACGACCGCGTCCCGAAGCTCCGCTGCAGGTCGCGCTCGACGCCGTTGGCCTCTCCGCCGGTCAGCGTCTCCGTGGAGATCTGGAAGCCGTTGCCGCTCTTGACGTCCCTGCCGCTCAGCCGCTGGATCTCGGCGCCGGGCTGGCCGGCCCGCGCGAGCACCGAGCGCACGCCGTCCTCGTCGGCCGGGCGGACGAGCTCGGTCTGGATCCGCGTGCCGGACTCGAAGTCGATCCCGAAGTTCAGCCCCTTGCCGCCGACGGCCAGGGCGCCGATGAGCAGGATGATCCCGGAGGCCGAGAAGAACCACTTCGAGGCGCCCATGAAGTCGAAGCGCTCCCACCAGCGGTGCGAGCGCCCGCTGCCGAGCGCGCTCGGGTGGGTGATCAGCCGCGAGCGGCCCATCGTCCCGAGCACGGCCTGCGTGAGCAGGACCGCGGTCAGGAACGAGACCAGCGTGCCGATTCCGAGCGTGAAGGCGAAGCCCTTGACGCCCGCGGTGGCGAGGATGAAGAGGATGAACGCCACCATGAACGTCACGACGTTCGCGTCGACGATCGCCGACAGGCCCTTGCGGTAGCCGGTGGCGATCGCGGCCGGCACGGAGCGCCCGCCGCGGATCTCCTCCTTGACGCGCTCGAAGATCACGATGTTCGCGTCGGCCGCGACGCCGATCGTGAGGATCAGGCCCGCGATCCCCGGCAGCGTCATCGTGATCGGGATCAGCTTGATCAGCGCGAAGAAGTAGATCGCGTAGACGACGAGCGCCCCGACCGCGATCAGCCCGAGCACGCGGTAGAACGCGAGCAGGAAGAGCGCGACGACGATGAAGCCGGCGATGCCGGCGACGAGGCCCTGGTCGAGCGCCTGCTTGCCGAGCGTGGCCGAGACCTGCGACGAGGAGATCAGCTCGAGCCGGATCGGCAGCGCGCCGGTCTTCAGGAGGTTGGCCAGGCGCTGGGCGGACTTGATCGTGAAGCCGCCCGAGATCCGCGAGCCGTCGCGCCCGTCGATGCCGTCCGGGTTGTCGCGCCAGGAGATGAACGGCGCGGAGATGAGCTCGTTGTCCAGCACGATCGCGAAGTGCTGGAAGCTCGCCTGCTCGTTGGCGCCCGGGATGAACGACTCCTGGCCGCGCTGGGCGATCTGACGGGTGGTGTCCTGCCACTTGTCGCGGCCCGAGTCGGTGAACTCGAAGGTGACGTTGGGCTGGCCGCTCTCGCCGGGCGCGTTGTCGAAGTTCTGCTCGGGGTTCTTGATGTCGTTGCCGCTCAGCGCCGCCCTGTCCTGCAGGACGTAGAAGCGGTCCGACGGCGCCTTGTCGTCGGCCGACTCGGCGCGGACGACGATCGTCCCCTGGTTGACGTGGACGATCTCGCGGCCCGGGGCGTTGACGCGGAGGCTCTTGTTCTGGGCCTCGGAGCGCAGGTCGGCCGCGGTCTCGTCGGGGCCGGCGAGGACCCGCTTGGTCTTCGTGTCGACGAGGTAGTACGCGCCCGTCGTTGTGCCGAAGTCGCGCTTGGGGCACCTCGCCGCGAGTCTCACCGCGTCGTACTGGCTGACCGCGCCGGCGCCCGACCCCGCCTGCGGCCCGCCCGTGACGTTCGCGTCCGTCGGCGCCGGCCGGCAGTTGCTGTCCAGGACGTTGGGCTCCCAGTCGTAGAAGTACAGCTGCGCGGTGGTGCCGACCTGCGAAGCCGCCTCGTCGGCGTTCTTGACGTCGGGGAGCGAGACGTCGATCTGATCGGACCCGGAGCGCTGGATCTCGGGCTCGGCCACTCCGAGCTGGTCCACGCGCTTGCGCATGATGTCGAGCGTGCGGTCGATCGCGTCGCCGGTGACCGCCGACTGCTTGGTCGGCTTGGCCTGGTAGATCAGCGAGACGCCGCCCTTGAGGTCGAGCCCCAGGCGCGTCGGCTTCGTGGCGACGACGACGAGCGACCCCGCCAGCAGGCCCGCCACGAGAAGCAGGACCAAGAGGTTGCGGCGGCGGTCGGTCATCGCGGGGGGCGGGCTACTTGGAGGGCGTCAGGACGAGCAGCATCCCGCCGTCCTCGTCGTAGGCGGGGAACAGGTCAGCCGTCGCGCGGGCCGGCAGGTCGCCCTCCGCGTTGACCTCGACGGGCTTGCCGAGCGCCCGCACGCCCCACTCGAGCACGGTGCCGACCGGATCGTCGCCGTTGGCGAACCGCAGTCCGAGCACGTCGCGCACCTGGCGTCCGATGACCCGCTCGTCGTCGAGACCGGTGAGCTCGAACGAGCCGCGCCCGCAGCCGATGACGCGGCCCTGCGCGTCGCAGACGAAGAACGCGGCGTCGGGCGCCGGGTAGTAGTCGTCGAGCAGCTCGAAGAGGAAGCCGAATCCGCACCTCGCACAGCCCTTGGCGTGACGGCGGAAGCCGGCGGTGCGATCGCTCTCGGTCGTGCGGTTGCCGCAGTTCGGGCAGATGAACAGGTGGGCCATGCGCTGAGCACAGGGTACGCGCTGCGCGCGGGTCGGGTGCTCGGCCTAGAACAGGGCGGGCTCGCGCGGGGGATCGAGCCCGAGGTGCTCGAAGGCCCGGCGGGTCGCCGCCCGACCGCGCGGCGTGCGCTGGAGCAGCCCCGTCTGCAGGAGGTAGGGCTCGTAGACGTCCTCGAGCGTGTCGGCCTCCTCGTTGACCGCGACGGCGAGGGTGGAGAGGCCGACGGGCCCGCCGCCGAAGCGCCCACAGATCGCGCCGATGATCTCGCGGTCGAGGCGGTCGAGGCCGAGCTCGTCGACCTCGAGCAGCGCGAGCGCGGCGTCGGCCGCCGCGGCGTCGACGACGCCCGAGCCGCGGACCTCGGCCCAGTCGCGCACGCGCTTGAGCAGGCGGTTGGCGACGCGCGGCGTCCCCCGCGAGCGTGCGGCGATGGCCGTCGCGCCGTCCTCGTGCAGCTCCACGCCGAGGATGTCGGCGCTGCGGCGCACGATCCGCGCGAGCTCGGCCCGGTTGTAGGGCTCGAAGCGGTGCTGCAGGCCGAAACGGTCGCGCAGCGGGGTCGTGAGCAGCCCCGCCCGCGTCGTCGCGCCCACGAGCGTGAACGGCGGCAGGTCGAGCGTGACGACCTTCGCGCCGGCGCCCTGGCCGATCGTGATCGGCAGCCGCCGGTCCTCCATGGCCGGGTAGAAAGTCTCCTCGAGCGCCCGGTTGAGGCGGTGGATCTCGTCGACGAAGAAGATGCTGCGCGGCTCGAGCGCCGTCAGCAGCGCCGCGATGTCGCCCTTGCGCTCCAGCGCAGGGCCGGCCGTCTGCACGAAGCCCACGTCGAGCTCGGCGGCGAGGATCTGCGCCAGCGAGGTCTTCCCCAGGCCGGGCGGCCCGGCGAGCAGGACGTGGTCGAGCGCCTCCGCGCGTGCCGTGGCGGCCTGCACGGAGACCGAGAGCTGGTCGCGCATGCCCTCCTGGCCGATGAACTCCGCCAGGCGGCGGGGGCGCAGGGAGCGGTCGAGGTCGTCCTCGCCGCCGAGCGGGCCGGGCGTCTGGATGCGCGGCGCGCTCACCGACGGGCCGCCCGCAGCGCGCCGGCCAGCAGCTCCTCGGCCGTGGCGCCGTCGGCCTCCTCGAGCAGCGCCTGCGCCTCGGCGGGGGCGAAGCCGAGCTCGAGCAGCCCGTCGCGGGCGACGTGACGCGGGTCGTCGCCGCGCGTGACCGTGATGCCCGGCGCCTCGTCGCCGGCGCCGCCGACCTTCTCGCGCAGCTCGACGACGATGCGCTCCGCCGTGCGCTTGCCGATGCCGGGCACCGCCTGCAGGCGCGCGCTGTCGCCCACGGCCAGGGCGCCGACGAGCTCCCGGGGGCTGCCGCCCGAGAGCACGGCGAGCGCGACCTTGGGACCGACGGACTGAACCCCGACGAGCGCCAGGAAGAGGTCGCGCTCCTCCTCGGTGGCGAAGCCGAACAGCGACAGGGCGTCGTCGCGCACGACGAGGTGCGCGTGCAGCGAGACCGCGCGCCCGACGGCGGGCACCTGGCGCAGCGTCTCGGCCGAGACCGCGAGCCGGTAGCCGACGCCGCCCGCGGTCGCGACCACCACGTGGTCGGGGCGCCGGACGGCGACCTCGCCGGCCACGAGCGCGATCACGCGAGCGCCACGGTCCGCGCACGCGGCGCGTGGTTGGCATGGCAGATGGCCACGGCGAGCGCGTCGGCGGCATGGTCGGGCGTCGGCGGCGCGGGCAGTCCGAGCAGCGCCTGGACCATGCGGCCGACCTGCTCCTTCGGCGCGCGGCCGGTCCCGCAGACGGCGCCCTTGACCTGCTGCGGGGTGTAATCGGCGCACGCGAGGCCGCGGCGCCCGGCGGCCACGAGGACGACGCCGCGCGCCTGCCCGACGGCGAACGCGGTGCGGGCGTTGTGGCCGAAGAAGAGCGCCTCGAGCGCGACGGCGTCGGGCTCGTGCTCGTCCAGCAGCGCCTCGACGCGGGCGAAGAGGGCGGCGAGCCGGCGTTCGGGCGCGAGGCCTGCGGCCGTCACGACGACGCCGCCGTCGAGCGCGGCGAGGCCCGCGTTTCGGCGCGCGACGACGCCGAAGCCCGTGTGGGCCAGCCCGGGGTCGATGCCGAGGACCACCATGCGGGTGGGGATTCTGCGCGGCGGCCCGGATGCCTTCCCGGGCTACTCTGAGCCGCGGTGGCGATCGACGCCGAGGCGCAAGGGCTGGCTCGAGGGCCTGGAGGGCGAGGCCTGACTAAGGTGGGGCGGGCCCGATGCCGATGAAATCCTTCGTGGGCCTTCGCGTCCTCTGCTCGGCGCTCCTGTGCCTCGCGGCGATCCTCGCGGTCGCGACGCCCGCCGGCGCCGTCGTGGGCGGGACGACGACCACGATCGCCACCGTCCCCTGGCAGGTCGGGCTCGTGCCCCGCGGCCTCCCGGCCTCGCAGCAGTTCTGCGGCGGGACGCTGGTCGACGAGCGCCACGTCGTGACCGCGGCCCATTGCGTGGTGGACGGGGTGTCCGGCGCGCCGACGCGCGCCGCCGACCTCGAGGTGCTGGCCGGCCTCTCGAACCTCAGCGCCTACCCCGACGCCGCCGACGACCTCCGCCGCCTGACCGTGGCCGAGGTCTCGTTCTCGCCCGCCTTCGAGGCGGCGGGAGGCGACCGCGACGTCGCGCTGCTCACGCTGGGCGCGGCGGTCAGCCCGGCCGTGGGCACCCCGATCGACCTCGCCGCCGGCGGCGCCGGGATCGTCAGCGGCCGGATCTCGGGCTGGGGCGCCTATCTCAAGCTCGACGACCGCTGGCGCTATCCCGACACGATCCGGCGCGCCACCGTGGACATCCACCCCGACGGCCTGTGCGCGGCCGACTACCCCGGCAGCTTCACCGCGGCGACGATGCTCTGCGCGGGGGACGAGACCGCCGACACCTGCTTCGGCGACTCCGGCGGTCCGCTCGCGGTCCAGTCCGGCGTGGACTGGCTGCTGCTGGGCGTCACGAGCTTCGGCGTCGGCTGCGCCGAGCCCGACCACCCCGGGGTCTACTCCGAGGTCCCCGAGCCGGGCATCCACGCGTACCTCACGAGCGATCCGCCGCCCGCGCCGACCCTGGCCGGGGCGCCGAGCCTCCACGGCACCCCGCAGGTGGGCCAGACGCTGACCTGCGACCCGGGCACGTGGACGGGCTCGCCGGCGCTCTCGACCACGTTGGTCAAGACGGCCGGCACGACCACCGTCGCGCTTGCGGGCTCGGGAGGCTCGTACGGCCTGACCCCCGCGGACGCCGGCTGGCAGGTCGTCTGCCTCGTCGAGGCGCGCAACGCGGGCGGCTGGGCGCGGGCGCGCAGCGCCGCGAGCGCCGCCGTGGCCGCGGCGCCGGGCCCGACCCCCCCGATCGCTCCCACGCCCGCCCCGCCCACTCCGAAGCCGCCGCGCGACGTCACGGCTCCCGTGGCCCGCTTCGCGAAGGTGAGCTGCTCGCGCAAGCGCTGCACGCTCGACGTCAGGGTCCGCGACGCCGGCTTCAGCACGGGCGTCAAGGGCGTCGTCAGCTCGGTGACAACGTCGTTCAAGCGCGGCTGCCGCCGTCACGGGCGCCGCACGACGTGCACGCGCAAGGTCAAGCAGGCCCTGCACGCCGTCCGGCGCGCAGCGGGCCGCTACCGGATCACGCTCGTGCGCCCGCGCCGCGGGCAGCAGCGCTTCGCCGTCCTTGCCGTCGACCGCGCCGGCAACCGCCAGCTCAGGCCCGCGGTCCGGACCGTCCGCGTCCGTTAGCCGGCCTACAGCGGCGCGACCACCGGACGCTCGGCGGGCTCGGCCAGCGGCGGCGGCGGCGCCGGCGCCGGGCGGCGCAGGCGCCGCGTCGCGGGCTGGGCCAGCCACAGCGCCGCCGCGAGTAGCCCGAGCGCGCTCATCGCGCGCAGCGTGGCGTGGAGCCCGAACGCGTCGGAGATCGGGCCGGCCACCGCCATGCCGAGCGGCATCAGGCCCATGGAGACCGCGAAGTCGTAGGCGCTCACGCGCGAAACGGCGTGGGCGGGGATCTGCTCCTGGATCGAGAGGTCCCAGAGCGTGAAGAAGAGCGCGACGCCGACGCCGGCCACGAGCTCGAGCCCGGCGATGCCGGCGGTGCCCAGCCCGCTGCCGATGATCGCGGCCTGCGTGCAGGCGACGAGCAGCGCCCCGGCGGCGAGGCGGATCGGGCGCCGCACGCGCAGGCGCAGCGCGACGACGTTGCCGACGATCGAGCCGATCCCGAAGCATGCGACGATCGTCGCCCAGCTCGAGGATCCGTCGAGCTCGCGCGCGGCTAGGGCCGGCCCGAGCACGAAGACCGCGGGCAGGACGAAGACGTGGTACGCGCTCATCGCGCCCAGGCCCCACGACAGCCACGGACGCGATCGCACCTCGCGCCAGCCGGCGCGCAGCTGGGCCGTGAAGGGATCGCCGGACTCGTCGCGCGCCTTGCCGCTGCTCACCGTGCGCAGCCCGACGAGGCACGCGGCGCTGACGAGGAACGTGACGGCGTCGAGCGCGATCGCCTCGCCGGGGCCCGCGACCGCGAGCACGACGCCGGCCGCGACCGGCCCGGCGACGTTGGCGAGGCTGCGCGTCAAGGCGAGCAGCGCGTTGGCCTCGAGCAGGCGGGGCGCGGCCACCGTCTGCGGGATCAGGCCCGTGAGGGCAGGGCCGAAGAGCGCCGCCGCGGTCCCGTAGGTGAAGGAGAGCGCGGCGAGCATCCAGACCTCGGCGGCGCCCGTGAGCAGGAGCGCCGCGGTCACGGCCTGCGTGGTCGCGCGCAAGAGGTCCGAGGCGATCATGACCTCGCGGCGGCCGAGGCGGTCGGCGAACACCCCGCCCGCGAGCGCGAAGAGCGCGAACGGCACGCCGCCCGCGGCGAGCACCACGCCGAGATCCGTGGCGGACCCCAGGCCGAGGACCGCGAAGGCGATGGCCACCGGAGTGATCCGGTCGCCGACCACGGACAGCGCCTGGCCCCAGAAGAGGAGCCGGAACGGTCCGGGCTCGCGCAGTGCCGGCGGGAGCATCGGCGGCGAGGCTAGCGCCCGCCGGCCGCGGCGGAAACCGGCTATCCGGCCACGCGTTCGAGGACCGCGGCGTCGGCGTCGAAGTTCGCGTGGACCTCGCCGACGTCGTCGTTGTCCTCGAGCGCGTCGACGAGCCGCATCAGCCGCGTCGCGGTCTCCTCGTCGATCGGCACGCGCGTCTTGGGGTGCTGGGAGACCTCCGCGCTCTCGAGCTCGACCCGCGCGGCCTCGAGCGCCGCGCGCACCGCGGCGAGGTCCTGGGGCTCGGTCACGATCTCGAAGACGTCGTCGTCGACGGCGACGTCGAGGGCGCCGGCCTCGATCGCGGGCAGCAGGTCGTCCTCTCCGTAGCGCTCGGCGTCGACGACGACGAGGCCCCGCTTGTCGAAGAGGTAGGCGACCGAGCCCGGCTCGCCGAGGTTGCCGCCGTGCTTGGCGAACGTGTGGCGGATCTCCGAGCCCGTGCGGTTGCGGTTGTCGGTGAGCGCCTCGACGAGCAGCGCGACGCCTCCGGGGCCGTAGCCCTCGTAGAGGGCGGACTGCAGCGCGTCGGCGTCGGAGCCCTCGCCGGTGCCCTTGGCGATCGCGCGCTCGATGTTGTCCTTGGGCATCGAGGCGTCCCTGGCCTTCTGCACGGCGAGCCCGAGCGCCGGGTTGGTGTCGGGGTCGCCCCCGCCCTCGCGCGCGGCCACCGTGATCGCGCGCGCGAGCTTCGTGAAGAGCTTGCCGCGCCTGGCGTCGACGATCGCCTTCTTGTGCTTGATCCCCGCCCACTTGGAGTGCCCGGACATGGGCCCGATGCTAGCTTGCGCCGCATGGCCGTCGCCCCCGAGATCTTCAAGGCCTACGACGTGCGCGGCCTCTACGGCGAGCAGATCGACGCCGACGTCGCCGAGCAGGTCGGGCGCGCGTTCGTGCGCGTGCTCGGCCGCCTCGCCGGCAAGCCTGCGGGCGGCCTGCGCATCGGGTTGGGGCGCGACATGCGCCTGACCGCGCCCGAGCTCGCCGCGCGCTACCGCGAGGGCATGGTCGCCGAGGGCGCGCACGTCCTCGACGCCGGGATGGTCGGCACCGAGATGCTCTACTTCCTCGTCGGCTCGCGCGAGCTCGACGGCGGGCTCATGTGCACCGCCTCACACAACCCGAAGGCCTACACGGGCGCCAAGCTCGTGCGCGAGGGGGCGATCGCGCTCTCGGGCGACGAGGGCATCGACGACATCCGCGTCCTCGTCGACGAGGGCCTCGGCGAAGCGCCGGGAGGAGGATCGGTCGAGGAGGTCGACGTCGCCCGCGCCTTCCACGAGGCGGCGCTGCGCACGATCGACCCCGCCAACGTGAAGCCGATGAAGGTCGTCGTCGACGGGGGCAACGGGATGGCCGGGCCGATGGTCGGCCCGCTGCTCGAGCAGCTGCCGCTCGAGCTCGTCAAGACCTACTGGGAGCCCGACGGCGAGTTCCCCGACCACGAGCCCAACCCGATGATCGAGTCCAACCGCCGGTTCATCGTCGACAAGGTCCGCGCCGAGCGCGCCGACCTCGGCATCGCGTGGGACGGCGACGCGGACCGCTGCTTCTTCGTCGACGACACCGGCCGCTTCGTCGACGGCGACTTCCTGACCGCGATCCTCGGCGAGCACCTCATCGCCCGCCGGCCGGGCGCCTCGATCCTCTACGACGTGCGCGCGTCGTGGGCGGTGCCCCGCACCGTCGAGGCGGCCGGCGGCAAGGCCTTCGCGAACCGCGTCGGCCACGCGTTCTTCAAGACCCGCATGCGCGACGAGGGCGCGATCTTCGGCGGCGAGGTCTCGGGCCATTACTACTTCCACGACTTCTACAACGCCGACTCGGGCACGCTGCCCGCGCTGCTCGTGCTCGAGAAGCTTTCCGTCGAGGGCAAGCGGATGAGCGAGCTGCTCGAGCCGTACCGCTCGACCTACTTCATCTCGGGCGAGATCAACTCCGAGGTCGACGACCAGGACGCGCGGATGGCGGCGATCGAGGAGCACTTCGCGCACGGGCGGATCTCGCATCTCGACGGCGTCTCGGTCGACTTCGACGACTGGCACTTCAACGTGCGCCCGTCGAACACCGAGCCGCTGCTGCGCCTCTGCCTCGAGTCGCTCGTCTCGCGCCAGGACATGGAGGCCAAGCGCGACGAGGTCCTCGGGCTCATCCGGGGGTGATCCACAAGCTCCCGATCCCGACGCCGTTCGCGATCGGGCGGGTCAACGTCTGGCTCGTCGAGGACGAGCCGCTGACGCTGGTCGACGCCGGCCCGAACTCGGCGACGTCGCTGACCGAGCTCGAGGCGGCGCTTGCGGCGCGCGGGCGCCGCGTCGAGGACCTCGGGCGCGTCGTGGTCACCCACCAGCACATCGACCACATCGGGCTCGTGGAGATCCTCGCCCGGCGCGCCGGCGCCGAGGTCTGCGCGCTCGACCGCCTCGCGCCGTGGCTCGAGGACTACGCGGCGAGCATGGAGGCCGACGACGCCTTCGCCGAGGCGATCATGCTGCGTCACGGCATCCCGCCCGACCTCGCGCTCGGCCTGCGGGCGGTGACCCACGCCTTCCGGGCCTGGGGCCACCGCGCGGTCGTCGACCACCGGCTCGCGGACGGCGAGGTGCTGGAGTTCGCGTCGCGCGCGTGGCGGGTCCACCACCGGCCGGGGCACTCGCCCTCGGACACGATCTTCCACGACGAGGTCTCCGGCGAGGTGCTCGGCGGCGACCACCTGCTCGAGCGCGTCTCCTCGAACCCGCTCGTCTCGCGCCCGCTCGAGGGCGGCGCCCCGCGGAACCGCCCGCGCGCGCTCGTGGTCTACCTCGACTCGCTGCGCGCGACGCGGGCGATGGAGGGCGTGCGCGTCGTGCTGCCCGGCCACGGCGACGAGGTGACCGACCACGTCGCGCTCATCGACGAGCGCTTCGCGATGCACGAGCGACGCGCCGCGAAGCTGTACGGTCTCATCGCCGAGCGGCCGCGGACCGCCTACGAGCTCGCCCAGGCGCTGTGGGGCAACGTCGCGGTCACGCAGGCGTACCTCGCGCTGAGCGAGGTCCTCGGCCACGTCGACCTCCTCCTCGCGCGCGACGAGGTCCGCGAGCACGAGGACGACGGCGTCGTGCGCTTCAGCGCGGCCTGAGCAGCGCGTCGAGCTCGCGCGCCGTGCGCTCCCACGAGAATGCCGCGGCGCGCCGCGGGCCCGCCGCGCGCAGCCGCTCGTCGCCGAGCGCGCGCGTGATCGCGTCGGCCAGCTCGCCGGGGTCGCGCGGGTCGGCGTACAGCGCCGCGTCCCCGCAGGTCTCGGGCAGCGCTCCGGCGCGGGCGGCGACGACCGGGGTCCCGCACGCCATCGCCTCGAGGCACGTGAGCCCGAAGCCCTCGTAGTGCGAGGGCAGCACGAAGGCCCGCGCGCCCGCGTAGAGCCCCGGCAGGTGCGCGTCGGGGACGTGGCCGAGCGAGCGCACCGACGCCGAGGGCGCGTCGCGGAGCTGCGGGCGCCCGCCGCCCGCAGCCACGAGGTCGATGCCGTCTGCGCCCAGGCGCCGCGCCGCGAGGTCGAGGGCGCCGAGGTTCTTGCGCGACGTCCGGCTGGCCACGGTGAGGACGTAGGGCCGGTCGAGGCCGAGCGCGGCGCGGGCCGGCGCGGCGTCCACCGACGGTGCGAAGCGCGCGTCGACGCCGCCTGGCACGACGGTCGCCTCGACCCCCAGCAGGTCGCGCAGCTCGTCCCGGGAGAAGGCGCTCACGGTGACGACGAGGCGCGCGCGCCGGGTGACGGCGGGGAGGACGCGGCGCTGCCAGGCGACGTAGGAGGCCGAGTACCACGACGGCTCGCGCAGGGGCGCGGCGTCGTGGACGACGACGGCGTTGCGCGGAAAGGCGACGGGCGCGAGGTTGGCCGGATTGAGCAGGAGCGACGCGCGCCGGGCGCGGAGCGGAAGCACGGCCTGCTCCCAGGCGTGGCCGGCGCGGTGGCTGAGCGCCGCGGCCGGCCGCGCGACCGCGTAGGCGCCGTGAGCGAGCGCCGGGAGCCGCGCGGCGAGCTCGCGCGCCCAGCGCTCGACGCCGCCCAGCTCCGGCCGGGCGGCCGCGCGGGCGTTGACGAGGATCACGGGGCGATCTCGTCGAGGTGCGCGACGTTGGCGGCGTCCTCGGCCGCGTCGCTCGGGCCGGTCTGAAGCCAGGCGTCGAGGATCTCCTCGAGCTCGGCCTGCGAGGTCGAGCGCAGGCTGAGCGCGAGGACGTTCGCGTCGTTGTAGCGGCGCGCCCCGGCGGCGGTCTGCGCGTCGGCGCACAACGCGGCACGAATGCCCGGCACCTTGTTGGCGGCGATCGACGCGCCGGTCCCGGTCCAGCAGCAGACGACGGCCTGGTCGGCGCGGCCGTCGGCGACGTCGCGCGCGGCGGCCTCCGCGCACCACGCCCAGTCCTCGCGCTCGGCGTCGGCCAGCGCGCCGTGCCCGAGCGGCTCGTGGCCGCGGCGGCGCAGCTCGTCGACGACGGCGTCGGCGACCCCGGTCCGCTCGTCGGCGGCGACGGCGATGCGCATGGGCCGGACGCTACCGGCCGCGCACCGTTCGCGGGCGGCGGACGATCGTCGTGTCGTCGGTGAGCCACGTGCAGGGCGGGACGCGGTGGCCCGCGGCCTGCATCGTGGCTCCCGTACGCTTGCGGGCGTGGAGGGACTCGACCTCGATCATCACCGCGGCGGCTCCGGCGATCCGCTCGTGCTGATCCACGGCATCGGTCACACCTGGCGCGGCTGGAAGCCGCTGCTGCCGCTGCTCGAGGAGCGTTTCGACGTGCTCGCGGTCGACCTGCCGGGATTCGGTTACTCGCCGCCGTTGCCCGCGGGCATCGCATCGAGTCCGGAGCGGCTCGCCGATTCCGTCGAGCGCGCGATCGACGCGGCCGGTCTCGAGACGGCTCATCTCGCGGGCAACTCCCTGGGCGGCTGGATCTCCCTCGAGCTCGCCCGCCGCGGGCGCGCCGCGACCGTCACCGCGATCTCGCCGGCCGGCCTCACCCTGGATCGTGAGGCGGGTTGGGGCGTGGGGATCCTGCGCGCCGAGCGATGGCTCGCGCGCAACGCGCCGGCGCCCGAGGCGCTGCTGCGCAGTCCGCTCGGACGCACGCTCTTCGCGGGTCCGAATTTCGGCCGCCCGTGGCGCATCGATCCGGACGACCTGATCGAGCAGGCCAGGCTGCTCGCAGATGCGCCCGGCTTCGAGCCCACTCTGGCCGCAGGGCGCGGCACCCAGGTCCGAGGCCTCGACGCGATCCGCTGCCCGGTGCTGCTCCTGTGGGGAACGCGGGACGTGATCCTGCTGCCCCGCCAGGGGAGGCGCTTCGAGCGGCTGATCCCGGACGCCGAGCTGCGCTATCTGAAGGGATTGGGGCACGTGCCGATGTCCGACGATCCCGAGCTGCTCGCCGGCGCGATCGCCGATTTCGCGGCGCGCGGCAGCGGCGCGCTCAGGCCCGGGCGGCGCGCAGCGGCGCCGGCGTAAGCGCCGCCGCGAAGAGCGCGAGCGCGAAGCTCCGGATCACGACGTTCGTGTCGCTATCGTCGCGATCGTGAGCACGACGGCGCCCGAGACGGAGATCCTCGCCGTCGGGCGGGACATCGCCGCCGCGCTGCCGTCGCCCTCGCGTCATCCGCTCAAGGCGCTCGACGACAAGGCGATGGACCTCGCCTCGCACGACGCCGAGCTGCGTGCCGCGCTGTTCCGCTTCGTCGACGTCGTGCCGGCGTGCCGCAGCCTCGACGACCTCGCCAGGCACCTCACGGGCTTCCTCGACGAGGTGCCGGACCGGTCACCGCCGCTGCAGGTGGCGCTGCGCATGGGCTCGTCGAAGGCCGGGCGCGCGGCGCTCGGCGCCGCCGCCGCGGCCGGCGTCAGGCACATGGCCCACCGCTTCATCGTCGGCGCGACGCCGCGCGACGCCACCGGCGTGCTCGAGGAGCTCTGGCGCGACGGGGTGGCGACGAGCGTCGACCTGCTCGGCGAGGCGACGGTGACCACCGCCGAGGCCGACCGCTACGCCGGGCGCTGCGACGACGCCCTCGAGGGGCTCGTCGAGGTCTACCGCCGGCTGCCCGAGCGCCCGCTGCTCGAGGCCGACAGCGCCGGGCCGATCCCGCGCGAGAACCTCTCGGTCAAGGTCAGCGCGCTCACCCCGCTGCTGCGCCCCGACGCGCCGGAGCTCGGCAAGCGCGACGCGGCCGGCCGCCTGCGCGCGCTCCTGCGCCGCGCGCGCGACCTCGGAGCGCACCTGCACATCGACATGGAGTCCTTCGACTCGCGCGAGGCGGTCACCGAGCTCGTGCTCGAGCTGCTCGCCGAGGAGGAGTTCCGCGACGGCCCGAGCGCGGGCGTCGTGCTCCAGGCCTACCTGCGCGACTCGCCCGAGCTGTGCGAGCGGATCGTCGCCTGGGCTCGGGCCACCCCGCGCGGCCACCCGCTGACGGTCCGCCTGGTCAAGGGCGCCTACTGGGACCACGAGATCGTCGAGGCGCGCCAGCACGGGTGGCGGTCGCCCGTCTTCGAGGTCAAGGCCGACTCGGACCGCACCTTCGAGGTCCTCACGCGGCGGCTGCTCGAGGCCCGCCCCGCGGTGCGGGTTGCGATCGCGTCGCACAACCTGCGCTCGGTGGCGCACGCCGTGGCCGTCAACCGCGTGCTCGGCGCGCCCGACGGCGACCTCGAGCTGCAGGTCCTCCGCGGCCTGGGCGACGACCTCGGCCAGGCGCTCGCCGTCCGCGGGCTGCGCGTGCGCAGCTACTGCCCGGTTGGCGACCTCGTGGGTGGGATGGCGTACCTGGTCCGGCGCCTGCTCGAGAACACCTCGAACGAGTCCTTCCTCCACGAGCAGGCCACGGGGCGCCCGCTCGACGAGCTGCTCGCGGCCCCCTGATGGCGCTTGCGCCGTTCGCCAACGAGCCGGTCCTCGAGCTGCGCCGCGCGCCCGTGCGCGAGCAGCTGGCGGCCGCGATGCAGGCCGTCGACGGGCGCGGGCCGCTGCGCGTCGCGGTCTGGATCGGCGAGGACCGCCGCGAGGGCGACGAGCTCGTCTCGACCGACCCCGGCGATCCCGACCGCGTCGTCGCGGTGGCGCCGGCGGCGGGCGCGGACGACGCCGACGCCGCGGTGCACGCGGCGGCGGCCGCGTTCCCGGCCTGGTCGGCGCTGCCCGCCGCTCGGCGCGCCGAGCGCCTGGTGGCGGCCGCGGCGTGGCTGCGCCAGCGCCGGGCCGAGGTCGCGGCGCTCGCGGTCCGCGAGTGCGCGAAGCCGTGGGCCGAGGCCGATGCCGACGTCTGCGAGGCGATCGACTTCCTCGAGTTCTACGCGCGCGGAGCAATCGCGCTCGAGGACGGCAAGCCGCTCTTCCAGGTGCCCGGTGAGCGCAACGAGCTGCACTACGCGCCGCGCGGCGTGGTCGCCGTCATCGGCCCCTGGAACTTCCCGGTCGCCATCCCCATGGGGATGGTGGCCGCCGGCCTGGCCACCGGCAACACCGTCGTCCTCAAGCCCGCCGAGCAGTCCCCCGCCTGCGGCCACGTGGTCGTGCGCGCGCTGCGCGAGGCGGGCGTCCCGGGCGACGCCGTGGCCCTGCTGCCCGGCGAGGGCGAGGCCGGCGCGGCGCTCGTCCGCCATCCGGCGGTGGCGACGATCGCCTTCACGGGCTCGGGGCCCGTCGGCCTGGAGATCATCCGCACCGCCGCCGAGCCCGGGACGCGGCAGCTCAAGCGCGTCGTCGCCGAGATGGGCGGCAAGAACTGCATCGTCGTCGACGCCGACGCCGACCTCGACGACGCGGTGCCCGCGATCGTGCAGAGCGCGTTCGTGTACGCCGGCCAGAAGTGCTCGGCGGCCTCGCGCGTGCTCGCTCACGAGGCGATCCACGACGCGCTCGTCGAGCGGCTGGCCGGCGCCGTCGAGATCCTCGTCGTCGGGCAGGCCGACGCGTTCGGCACCGACGTGCCGCCGGTCATCGAGGGCGACGCTCGCGATCGGGTGCAGCGCTACCGTGCGCTCGCCCGCGAGCAGGGCCGGATCGCCGCCGAGCGCGCCGAGGGCCTGCCGGAACACGGGTGGTTCGTGGCCCCCACCGTGGCCGCCGACCTGCCGCCCGACTCCCCGGTCCTGCGCGAGGAGATCTTCGGGCCGGTGCTCGCGGTCGAGCGCGTGGCCTCGGTCGACGCCGCCATGGACCGCGTCGACGAGCTCTCGTTCGCGCTGACGGGCGGCCTGTTCGCGCGCAACCCGCACACCGTCGAGCTGGTCGTGCGCCGCTCGCCGGTCGGCAACCTCTACGTCAACCGGGCGATCACGGGCGCGATGGTCGGCCGCCAGCCCTTCGGCGGCAACCGTCTCTCGGGCACCGGGACGAAGGCCGGCGGCCCCGACTACCTCCTGCACTTCGTCGAGCCGCGCGTCGTCACCGAGAACACGCTGCGCCACGGCGTCGTGATCTAGGTTGAGACCGTGCCGCGCACGGCGCGGACGTCGGCCAGGAAGCGCTCGTGCAGGCGGCGATCGTCGCCGAGCTCGGGGTGGAAGGAGAGCACGAGCAGGCGGCCCTGGCGCGCCGCGACGCCGTGGCCGTCGACGGACGCGAGGACCTCGACCTGCGGGCCCGCCTCGCGGATCCAAGGCGCGCGGATGAAGACCGCGCGCACGGGACCGCCCTCGAGCTCTGCGATGGTCAGCTCCTCCTCGAAGGAGTGCAGCTGGCGCCCGAACGCGTTGCGCTCGCTGGCGATGTCCATGAGCCCGAGGTGGTCGCGGTCGAGCAGGATCAGCCCGGCGCACGTGCCGAGCATCGGCGTGCCGGCCGCCGCGAGCGCGCGCAGCGGCTCGGCGAGCCCCTCGCGCTGCACCCCGAGCGTCATCGTCGTCGACTCGCCTCCAGGCAGCACGAGGCCGTCGAGGGCGTCGAGGTCGTCCGGCGTGCGCACCTCGCGGACGTCGGCGCCGAGCTCGCCGAGCACGCGCTCGTGCACGGCGAACCCGCCCTGCAGGGCGAGCACGCCGACGAGCGGCCGGCTACCAGCCGCGGCCGGCGAGGGTCTGCTCGGGGTCGAGCTTGCGGGCCTCGAGGCTGAACATCGCCACGCCGAGGCCCTCGCTCGCCCGCGCGACGCGGTCGGCGTCGGCGAAGTGCGTCGTCGCCTCGACGATCGCAGCCGCCCGCGTCGCGGGGTCGGCCGACTTGAAGATCCCCGAGCCGACGAAGACGGCCTGCGCGCCGAGCTGCATGACGAGCGAGGCGTCGGCGGGGGTGGCGATGCCGCCCGCGCAGAAGAGTGGGACGGGCAGCGCGCCGTCGCGGGCGACGCCGCGCACGAGGTCGTACGGCGCCCCGTGCTCCTTGGCCGCGGTCATGAGCTCCATCTCGCTCAGGGTCCCCAGGCGCTTGATCTCGCCGGTGATCGCGCGCAGATGGCGGACGGCCTCGACGATGTCGCCCGTGCCTGCCTCGCCCTTGGAGCGGATCATCGCGGCGCCCTCGCCGATGCGCCGCAGCGCCTCGCCGAGGTTCGTCGCGCCGCACACGAACGGGACCCGGAAGGCCCACTTGTCGATGTGGTGGGCCTCGTCGGCGGGCGTGAGGACCTCGGACTCGTCGACGTAGTCGACCTCGAGGGCCTCGAGGACCTGGGCCTCGGCGAAGTGGCCGATCCGCGCCTTGGCCATGACGGGGATCGTGACCGCGGCCTGGATCGCCTTGATCATCCGCGGGTCGCTCATGCGGGCGACGCCGCCGTCGCGGCGGATGTCGGCGGGCACGCGCTCGAGCGCCATGACGGCGGACGCGCCCGCGTCCTCGGCGATCTTCGCCTGGTCGGCGTCGACGACGTCCATGATGACGCCGCCCTTGAGCATCTCCGCCAACCCGGCCTTGACCCTGAACGTCGCTTCGTCTCGCATATCCGACTCCCAGTGTAGGGATCGGGCGCGCGGGCCTACTTCAGCCGGAAGGCCTTGATCCGATCGGCGTACTGCTCGGCGTCGCGGCTGTACACCCCGTACGCCAGGGCCTGGATCATCGAGAGCAGCGCCGCGTGCGAGCGCACGTAGGCGGGCGAGTCCGAGGAGTAGTAGAGGCGGACCTGCGCGAGCTTGGCCACCTCGCTCAGCGTCGCATCGGTGATGGCCACCGTGCGCGCCTTGCGGTGGCGCGCGAGCTTCATCGCCCGCACGACGAGCGGGTGCGGGCGCCCCGCGCTCAGGCCGATCACGAGCGTGCCCTCCTCGATGCGCGCCAAACGCGAGAGCGCCTCCTGCGACGGGCTGGCGACGATGTCGGCCTGCAGGTCGAGGAGCATCAGCAGGTGGCGCAGGTAGGAGGCGAAGAAGGCCATCTGGTCGGTGCCGGCGATGAGCACGCGCCCGGCGCCGGCAATCGCGTCGATGGCCGCCTCGACGTCGGAGCGCGAGATCCGCCGCGCGGTCTCCTCGACGTTGACGTGGTCGGCGGCCACCGCGGTCTCGAAGGCGCTCTGGTCGAGCGAGAAGAGCGGCATCGGGCTGCTCCCGGGAGCGCCGTTGCCGGCCGCGACGCGCCGGCGGTACTCGTCGCGGGCCTGGGTCTGGAGCTCGGGGAAGCCCTCGAAGCCGAGCGCCTGCGCGAAGCGCACGACGGTCGAGCTCGAGGTGCTGGCCCGCCGCGCGAGCTCCTCGGCGGTCTGGAACGCGACCTCGTCGAGGTGGTCGACGATGTACTGGGCGACGTCCTTCTGCGAGCGGGAGAACTCGTCGAAGCGCGCCTGGATGTACGCCGAGAGGGTCTGGTGCCCGCCCGCCTGGAGCGGCGGCGGCACGGTGGGGGATCCCGTCCGCTTCATGGGCAGGCATCCATTCGACGGCGTGGCTGCCCCTTCCTCCCGCGGGCCGACGCGCTGCGTGACGGTCGTCACTCAAGGAACCGTCGCCCGGTGCCGATGATGGGAAGGCAAGATGCACGCACACGAGCACGCATACCGGGTCCTGGCGATCATCGAACGCCATCGGACGGAGTTGGGGGGACCGACCACGGACGGCGGACCCGGATGCGCGCCCGTGCGGGCCACGGCCCCTCGGGCCGGGGCCGAGCGCGGCTGGAGCATCGAGCGCGACCAGATCGCGCTCGCGCCGGCCCGCTAGCGTTAGCCCGGCCCCGCGCCGAGCACCTGGTAGATCCCGATGAACCCGCTGCGGAAGCCGTTGCGTGCGGCGCGCAGGTACAGGCGCCAGACGCGCACCCGCTCCTCTCCCACGAGCCGCACGGCCTCGTCGCGATGATCGTCCAGGCGCTCGGCCCAGTGGCGCAGGGTCTCGGCGTAGTCGCGCGCGAAGCCCTCGACGTGGCGCGTGACGACGCCCGCGCGCTCGAGCGCGAGCAGGATCCGGGAGAGGTGCAGCGGCTCGGCGTCGGGGAACACGTAGCGCTCGGAGAACGGCCCGGCCTCCGGGTCGGTGTGGCGGAGGCGAGCGATGCCGTGGTTGAGCAGTCGTCCGCCCGGCTTCAGGAGCGCCGCGAGCTGCGCGGCGTAGACGTCGATCTGACGCTCGCCCACGTGCTCGACCATGCCGATGCTCGCGATCGCGTCGAAGCGCTCGCCGCGCAGGTCGCGGTAGTCCGCGAGGCGGATCTGCACGCGCTCGGCCAGTCCGGCCGCGGCCACGCGCCGGCGCGCGAGCTCGGCCTGGGCGGGGGACAGCGTGATCCCCACGACCCGGACGCCGTGGCGTGCGGCCGCGTGCAGCGCGAAGCTCCCCCACCCGCAGCCCACGTCGAGGACCGCCTCGTCCTCGGCCAGGCCGAGCTTCGTGCAGACGAGCTCGAGCTTGGCCTCCTGAGCCTGCTCGAGCGTGCTCGCGCCGCGTGAGAACAGCCCGCAGCTGTAGGTCAGCGACGCGTCCAGGAAGAGCGCGAAGAAGTCGTCGGAGATGTCGTAGTGGTGGCGCACGGCGCGCGCGTCGCGCTCGGGGGTGTGCGCGCGGCCGTCGGGGCGCAGCTCCGCCGCGGGGGGCGCGGGCGGCCGCGTGACGCCCGCCGCCGCGACGGCGGCGAGTGCGAGCCGCGCCCGAGCGCGGCGGTCGAGCGCGGGCGCGCGCCAGGCTCCGAGCACGCGCATGAATCCGTCGAGGTCGTCGACCTCGATCGCGCCGGCGACGTACGCCCGGCCGACGCCGAGCTGGCCCGGAGCGCGCAGCGCGTGCGCGGCCGCCGCCGGCGAGCGCACGACGATACGCGGGGCGGGCTCGCCGCCGTTCGTCGTTGCCGGCAGCACCGTGCCGTCCCAGAAGGCGACCGCGAAGGGCCGGTCGGGAAGCGAGCGCTCGAGCTCGCGGCGAATCGGGCCGGTGCGGGCGAGGGCCATGCGCGGGCACCCTACCGAGTGCTAGCGTGATCGCTCCCCCGCAGATGAGGAGAGCACGGTGAGCGCCCAGGCAGCCCCGCCGCAGACGCCCGCCGGGCGTCAGCGCGACGACGTCCAGCCCGTATCAAACGAGGCGCTCGACCGCTTCCTCACCGGGGCGATCACGGTGATCCCGTTCGTCGGCCTCGGCATCGCCGCCTGGCAGGCGTGGAACGACCTCCTGCACTGGCACGACCTCGTCGTCTTCGCGCTCGTCTACGCGCTGACCGGCCTCGGCGTGACCGTCGGCTTCCACCGCCACTTCACGCATCGCAGCTTCAAGGCCCACCGCGCCGTGCGCGCGACGCTCGCGGCGCTGGGCTCCGCGGCGATCGAGGGCCCCGTCATCTCATGGGTCGCCGACCATCGCAAGCACCACGCCTTCTCCGACGAGGAGGGCGATCCGCACAGCCCCCACGTCGGCCACGGCGGCGGCGTCGGCGGCGCGCTGCGCGGGCTCTTCCACGCGCACGTGGGCTGGCTGTTCATCCACACCCAGCGGGGCTCGAAGCAGCGCTACGCGCGCGACCTGCTCGCCGATCCGGTCGTGCGCTTCGTCGACCGGACGTTCGTGCTCTGGGTCGGGGTGGGGCTGGCGGTGCCGTTCCTGCTCGGCTGGCTGCTGGGCGGCACGCTGGCCGCGGGGCTGACCGGGCTGCTGTGGGGCGGCGCGGTGCGGATGCTCGTCGTCCACCACGTCACCTACAGCATCAACTCGCTCTGCCACGTCTTCGGGCGCCAGGCGTTCGCGACCGGCGACGAGTCGCGCAACCTCGCGTGGCTCGCGCCCTTCACGTTCGGCGAGGCCTGGCACAACAACCACCACGCCTTCCCCACCTCCGCGGTCCACGGGCTGCGGCGCGGCCAGGTCGACATCTCCGCCGCGGTCATCCGGGTGCTCGAGCGCCTCGGGCTCGTCTGGGACGTCGTGCGCGTCCCGCCCGAGCGCCTCGCGGCGCGCGCTCGCGGCTGACGACCGCGGTCGCGGCTGACGACCGCGCTCGCGGCTGACGACCGCGGTCGCGGCGCGGCCGCTACCGTGCCCGGCCGGTGTCGCTCCGCCCGATCCTGCTCGCCGCGCTCGCGCTCGCGGCCCTGACCCCGCCCGCCGCCGCCGCCGCGGCGAGGCCCGCCCGCGTCACGTTCGTCGGGGACTCGGTCCCCGCGGCGATGAGCTCCAGCCCGGCCGCGCGCGGCGTGCTCGGCCGGCGGCTGCGCCTGCGCCTCGACCTGCGCGTCTGCCGGCGCCTCGTCGCCCCCGGCTGCCCCTACCAGGGCGCGACCCCGCCGACCGCGCTGCAGGCGGTGCGCGCGCCCGGCCGCGCGGTGGGCGACGTGCTCGTCGTCGACGTGGGCTACAACGACGGCGGCGCCGGCTACGGCCGCGGCATGCGCCGCGTCGTGGCCGCCGCGCGCGCCCGGGGCGCGCGCGCCGTGGTCTGGGTCACGCTGCGCGAGGCCGGCCGGTACCGCGGCGAGTACGTCCGCGCGAACGCCGCGATCCGCGCCGAGGCGGCCCGCTGGGGTCGGCGCGTGGTCGTCGCCGACTGGAACGCCTTCAGCGCGGGCGCGACGTTCTTCGGCGCGGACGGCCTGCACCTCAGCGGCGTCGGGGCGATCTCGCTGGCGCGCTTCCTGCGCCCGCACGTGCTGCGCGCCGCCCGCGTCGGTCAGTAGCGCTGGGGCACGAAGGTCTGGTCGGTGACCGGCGGGCGGACGTAGCTTTCCTCCCGGCGCTGGGGGAGCTCGAGGCGCGGCGGCGTCTCGTCCTCGTAGGGCACCATCGTCAGCAGGTGCGCGATGCAGTTCAGCCGCGCGCGGCGCTTGTCGTCGGCCTCGACGACCCACCACGGGGCCTGCTTGATGTCGGTGATCTGGAACATCTCGTCCTTCGCGCGCGAGTAGGCGTCCCAGCGCGCGCGCGACTCGAGATCGATCGGGCTGAGCTTCCAGCGGCGCATCGGGTCCTCGACGCGGGCCTGGAAGCGGCGCTCCTGCTCCTCGGGGCTGACCGAGAACCAGTACTTGATGAGGATGATCCCCGAGCGCACGAGCATCCGCTCGAACTCCGGGCAGGAGCGCAGGAACTCCTGGTGCTCCTCGGCCGTGCAGAAGCCCATCACGCGCTCGACGCCGGCGCGGTTGTACCAGCTGCGATCGAAGAGGACCATCTCCCCCGCCGCCGGCAGGTGGGCGACGTAGCGCTGGAAGTACCACTGCGTGCGCTCGCGCTCGGTCGGCGTGCCGAGCGCGACGATCCGCGTCGCCCGCGGGCTCACGCGCTCCATGATGCGCTTGATCACGCCGCCCTTGCCGGCCGCGTCGCGCCCCTCGAAGATCACCGCGACCCGCAGCCCGCGCGCCTTGATGAACTGCTGCTGGATGACGAGCTCGCGCTGGAGGCGCTGGAGCTCCTTGTCGAACGTCTTGCGGTCGAGCGTGGTCATGGCGCCGCGAGCCTAGATCATCGCCGGTAGCGTGCCACGTCGGTGACCAGCTCGGCGTTGCGACGCGGGTGGCGGCGCAGCACCGGCTACTGCGAGCGGCTTGCATCTGCGTCCTGGGGCGGCGTAGGGTCGCACGGTCCCGAGGGCAGGAGGATCGTCGATGCAGGCCGTTTCACCGGCGGGTGTGGGTGCCTCGCGCAGGGCGCGGATCCGCGCAGCGCTTACCCCGGCGGAGTGGCGCCGGGTCGCCGGCCTGGCCGCGGTCATCGCGGGACTCCACGCGGTGGGCTTCTTCATCCTCCTCGCGCTCGTCGTCCCGCACGGCTACAGCCTCGGGTCGAGCGGCGTCTTCGGCCTCGGCCTCGGCATCACCGCCTACACGCTCGGCCTGCGTCACGCCTTCGACGCCGACCACATCGGCGCCATCGACAACACGACGCGCAAGCTCATGGCCGACGGCCAGCGCCCGCTCAGCGTCGGGTTCTTCTTCTCGCTCGGCCACTCGACGATCGTCTTCGCCCTCGGCGTGCTGGTGACGGTCGGCGTGCGGGGCCTCAGCGGCGCGGTCGAGAGCGACGGCTCGGCGCTGCACGAGGCGACGGGGCTCATCGGCCCGACGGTGTCGGGGGCGTTCCTGATCGTGATCGGGATCCTGAACCTCGTGGTGCTCGTGGGCATCGTGAGGATCGTCGGGCGCATGCGCCGGGGCGCCTTCGACGAAGCCGAGCTCGAGGAGCAGCTGGACCGGCGCGGCGGCATGAACCGCGTCTTGGGCCGGGCGACTCGACTCGTCACCAAGCCCTGGCACATGTACCCGCTCGGGTGCCTCTTCGGCCTGGGCTTCGACACGGCGACCGAGATCGCTCTGCTGGTTCTGGCCGGCGCGGGCGCGGCGAGCGGCCTCCCCTTCTACGCCATCCTCTGCCTGCCGATCCTCTTCGCGGCAGGCATGTCGCTCCTGGACACGATCGACGGCGCCTTCATGAACTTCGCCTACGGGTGGGCGTTCTCCCAGCCGATCCGCAAGATCTTCTACAACCTGACCGTCACCGGGCTGTCGGTGGCCGTCGCGCTCCTGATCGGGACGATCGAGCTCCTGAGCGTCCTGGCGCACAGGCTGAGCCTCACCGGCGGGCTCTGGGACGTCGTCGCGAACCTCGACCTGAACGTCGTCGGCTACCTCGTCGTCGCGCTGATCGTGGTGACGTGGGCGATCGCGGTGGCCGTCTGGCGCTTCGGGCGCATCGAGGAGCGCTGGGGCGCGGACGTGCGATGACCGTCGCGCCGCCCCGCCGGCCCCTCGCCCGCGGCACGATCGAGGAGGTCGAGAACGCCCTGCGTCGCGCGGGGCACCGGGTGAGCGCGCCCGCACGCCGCGTGCTCGACGCGCTCCTCGAGGCCGACGGGCCGGTCTCGGCCGAGCGCATCGCCGCGGGTCCCGGGGGCCGCGGGCCCGCGACCGACCTGGCGTCCGTCTACCGCAACCTCGAGCGCCTGGAGGCGGTCGGCGCGGTCGCCCACGTACACCTCGGCCACGGCCCGGGCCTCTACGTCCTCGCCCGCGACGGCGACCGCGAGTACCTGGCCTGCGAGCGCTGCGGCCGGGTCACGAGCGTCGCGGCGGACGCGCTCGACCCGGTCCGGGCGACCGTGCGGCGGCGGTTCGGGTACCACGTGCGCTTCACCCACTTCCCGCTGCACGGCCACTGCGCGGACTGCGCTCGCGCGCTCGCCGCTCCCGAAGGAGGTCGGAGGCCCGAGCACGACCACGTCGAGCACGAGCACGAGCACAACCACGGCGACCGCGTGCACTCGCACCGGCACGCGCACGAGGCCGGCCTCGAGCACGAGCACGACCACGCGCACGACTGAGCTCGCAGACGCACGTGACGGCCATCTCCGCACACGGCGCTCGCGCGGGCGCGACGGCCACGACGTCCGCGCGGCCTCGCGCGGTCACGTCCTCGGCGTCGCCCGCCGGGATCTGGCGTCGACGTCTGCCAGGAACAGCAGCACGGCCTGGACCCGACGGCTGACATCCGGCGTCGGCGGGAGCTCCAGCTTGGCGAAGACCGCGTTGACGTGCTTCTCGACCGCGCGCTTGGTCAGCTCGAGGCGCCGCGCGATCGCCGGGTTGCTCGCCCCCTGGGCCATCTCGCCGAGCGTCCTGCGCTCGAGCGCCGTCAGGCGCTCCAGCCGCGATCCGCCGTGATGTGCCTGCCCGCGCACGAGCTCCTCGACGACCTTGGGATCGATCACCGAGCCGTTGCCCGCGACGGCCTCGATCGTGGCCAGGAGCTGCCGGCGGCTGTGGACGTGGTCCTTGAGGATGTAGGCGCGCCGGTCGGAGCCCGACTCGAGCAACGCCAGGGCGTAGGCGGCCTCGCAGTGGGCGCTCATGACCACCACGCCGACCTCCGGGTGCGCGCGGCGCAGGTGGGCCGCGAGCCGGATCCCCTCGTCGGTGAAGGTCGGCGGCAGGCGGATGTCGGTGACCGCGACGTCGAGGCGCTGCTCCTCGACCGCCGTCCGCAGCCCCTCGGCGTCGGAGCAGACGGCGACGACGTCGACGACCTCCGGGGCGCCGCGGAGCAGGCTCGCGAGCGCCTCCCGGACGAGGAAGCTGTCGTCGGCGAGCCCGACGCGCAGTACGCCCATGCCGCAGCTTCGCGGCGCGCGGCGGGTCCCCGCAAGGAGGCACGCCTGCGGGGCATGGGGTGCCCACCTCCCGACGCGCGCCGGCGGCGGCTCAGCTTCGCGAGAGCGACTCGGTCTCGGCGAGGAAGAGCAGCGTCGCCTTGACGCGCTTGCTGACGTCCTCGGCGAAGGCGAGGTCGAGCTTGAGGAAGATCGAGTTGATGTGCTTCTCGACCGCGCGCTTGGTCAGCACGAGCGCGTCCGCGATCGCGCCGTTGCTCTTGCCCTGGGCGATCTCGGCGAGGACCTCGCGCTCGCGCGGGGTCAGCGCCCCGAGCGGCGACCGGTTGGCGCGCGCCCGCGCGGCCACGAGCGGCTCGACGACCTTCGAGTCGAGCACCGAGCCGCCGGCCGCGACCGACTCGATCGCCGAGACGAGCTGGACGCGGTCGTGTACGCGCTCCTTGAGCAGGTAGGCGCGGCCCTCCGACCCTGACTCCAGGAGCGCGAGCGCGTAGGCGGCCTCCGCGAAGTTGCTCAACACGACGACCCCGATCTCCGGGTGGCGCTCGCGCAGCAGGGCGGCGACGCGGATGCCCTCGTCGGTGTCGGTCGGCGGCATCCGGATGTCGGTGACGACCACGGCGGGCCGCTCGCGCTCGACGGCCGCGATCAGCGTCGGCAGGTCGCCGCAGGAGGCCACGACCTCGAGGCCGGGCTCGATCGAGAGGATCTGCGCGATGCCCTCGCGGACGATGAGGTTGTCGTCGGCGAGCGCGACGGCGACGGGCATGTGTGCACCCTAGCCCGAGCGTACGGGCCGGCGTCTGATCATCCGGTTGAGGTGATGCGGGCGCCCGCGTCCGGCTCCGATGATGGCGCGCATGCCCGACGACGTGAGGAGCAATCAGATGGCGAAGCCGTTCAGGGGGAAGGTCAGCCTCGACGTCCGGGATTCGGTGCCGGACTGGGAGCCGTTCCTGGCTCCGAGGGCGCCCGCGGGCGCGCCGAACGTGCTCATGGTCGCCTGGGACGACGTCGGGTACGGGACGATGGACGTGTTCGGCGGCCCGGTGGAGACCCCGAACATGCGGCGCATCGCGGACATGGGGGTGCGGTTCTCGAACTTCCACACCACCGCACTCTGCTCGCCGACCCGGGCCTCGCTGCTCACCGGCCGCAACGCGACCACCAACGGCATGGCCACGATCGCGGAGTTCGCCTCGGGCTTCCCGGGCATCTCCACGCGGATCCCGTTCGAGAGCGGCTTCATCTCCGAGGTGCTCGGCGAGCGCGGGTACAACACGTACTGCATCGGGAAGTGGCACCTCACGCCCGGCGAGGAGTGCAACCAGGCGGCGTTCAAGGGCCGCTGGCCGCTCGGCCGCGGCTTCGAGCGCTTCTACGGGTGGCTCGGCGGGGAGACGAACTCGTACTTTCCGGACCTGGTCCATGACAACCACCCGATCGAGCCGCCCGCACGGCCCGAGGACGGGTACCACCTAGCCGACGACATATCCGACCGGGCGGTCGAGTTCATCCGCGACGCGAAGGTGATCGACCCGGACAAGCCGTTCTTCATGTACTTCGCCCCGCAGGCCGGGCACGCGCCGCACCTCGTCCCCACGGAGTGGGCGGACAGGTACAAGGGCGTGTTCGACGAGGGCTACGAGGCCATCCGCGATGCAATCCTGGCGCGTCAGAAGCAGCTGGGCCTCCTGCCGGAGGACACGCAGCTGTCTCCGATCAACCCCCATGGGGAGCCCGCGGCGACCGGCCCAGACGGTCAGCCGTGGCCGCTGCTCGACACCGTCCGGCCCTGGGGCTCGCTCAGCGCGGACGAACAGCGCCTGTTTGCGCGGATGGCCGAGGTGTACGCCGGCTACATCTCCTACTACGACGACCGGTTCGGACGGGTGCTCGATTACCTGGAGGAGTCCGGGCAGATGGAGAACACGATCATCGTCGTTGTGTCCGACAACGGGGCGAGCGGCGAGGGCGGCCCCAACGGCAGCTTCAACGAGTGGCGCTTCTTCAACGGCGTGCCCGACACCGCCGAGACAACGCTGCCGCACATCGACGAGCTCGGGACTCCGGCGTCGAACAATCACTACAACACGGGGTGGGCGTGGGCGTTCGACACGCCCTTCCCGTACTGGAAGCGCTGGGCCGGCTATGAGGGCGGGACGGCGGACATGTGCCTCGTCTCGTGGCCGGCGAGGATCAAGGCCCAGGAGGACGTCCGCCACCAGTACATCCACGCCGTCGACGTCGTCCCGACGGTGTACGAGCTGCTCGGCGTCGAGGCGCCCGAAGTCCTCAGGGGCTACCAGCAGAACGCGATCGAGGGCGAGAGCTTCGCGGCCGCCCTGACCGACGCGGGCGCTCCCGCCAAGAGCACGCAGTTCTACGCGATGCTCGGGCAGCGCTCGATCTACCACGAGGGCTGGCTGGCCTGCACGGTCCACCCGCCGCTGAGCGGCTGGGGCAAGTTCCAGCTGGACGTGTGGGAGCTGTACCACCTCGAGACCGACCGCTCGCAGAGCACGAACCTCGCCGAGTCCGAGCCGGAGCGCCTCGAGCAGCTCGAGCGACTCTGGTTCGATTGCGCAGAGCGCTACAACGGGCTGCCGCTCGACGACCGCACGGCGCTCGAGCAGGTCCTGGCGGAGCGCCCGCGGGCCGCAGCCCCGCGCGAGCGCTACATCTTCTATCCCGACTGTGCGGACGTCCCCGAGTCGGCGGGCCCGCCGATCAGCGGGCGGTCCTACACGATCGCGGCCGGGGTGAAGGTCGAGTCGGCCGGTGCCGAGGGCGTCGTCTGGGCGGCCGGCGGCGTTCCCGGCGGGCACAGCCTGTACATCAAGGGTGGGCGACTGCGATACGCGTTCAACTGGATCGGCACGACGCTGCAGGATGTCGTCGCCGAGACCGACGTCACGCCGGGTCCGCACGTGTACACGGCAGAGTTCACGGCCAAGGGACGCAGCGAGAACCCGCAGATGCCGGGTGCCGCGGGCACCCTGACGCTCTACGTCGACGACCAGGAGGTCGGCTCGGGCGAGATCGTCACCCAACCCGGGTACTTCTGCCTCACGGGCGACGGCATCTGCGTCGGACGGGACAGCGCCTCAGCGGTGACCCCGGAGTATCAGGCGCCGTTCACCTTCAGCGGCGGCGTCATCGACAAGGTCGTCGTCGACGTCTCCGGCAAGCGGTACATCGACCACGAAGCACAGGTGCGAGCCTGGTTCAGCCTGGACTGACCGTGTGAAGCTCGCCCCGGCCGGGCCGGCGTGGGTCAGGAGCCGTTCGGGCCGGGCGGAAACTCCTGCGCCGTCTGGCGCCGCAGCGCTTCGATGCCCACCACGGCCAGCACCGCGAGCGCCGCGATCACGAGGACCTGGCCGAGGTTGTTGATCCCGGGGATGAAAGCCAGCCAGAGCAGGAACAGCGCGACGACGACCGCGTAGACGACGACCGGCCGGTCGCGCAGGTGCGGTGCGAGGAAGCGTCGCACGGCGACGGCGTGACGGCCGGGCCCTGCCAAGAGGCCCGCGCCGACGAACGCCAGCCCGATCACGAGGATGAACAGCCCCCGCTGGCGCAGCCCCTCGGTGACGATGTCCCAGACGGATCGGACGGCCGGCTGGACGGTCTCGGAGCCCGCCATCGAGTCCACGACCGCGCTGCCGATCAGGCGCCTGGTCAGCAGCACGAGCAGCGCCGACAGCAGGATCCCGCCTCCCACTGCCATCAGCGCTCGCCGACGCCACCCCCGCGCCAGGTAGAGGGCGCCCATGTAGAGCAGGAGCACCAGCAGCGGCAACACGAAGCCCAGGTTGCGCAGCGCCCGCACGGCGGCCTGAACTCCATCGAGCTGGCCGGACTCGATCACGACGAGCTTCCCGGGGCTCTGCACGACCTGGCGATCGAGCAGAGTGGTGATCCGTGCCTCGGCCGAGGCGAGCGAGGCGTCGAGCCGCTGGCCGTTCGCCCGGCTGGGATCCTCGAGCACGGCGGCGGTCTGTTGGGCGAGCGCGGTCAGCCGGCTGTCGAGGCCGGACAGCCGGCTGTCGAGCTTGGCCAGGCGGCCCTCGAGCTGGGACGGGGCCTTCGCCTCGGCGCTCTTGATCTTCTTCTCGACGCTCGCGATCTTCGTCTGGAGCTCGGCGATCTTGGTCTCGAGCGTCTCGAGATTCCGTTGCAGCTGAGGGCTCGGCGAACCTCCCTGCACCTGCGCGATCTCTGCGCGCACCGACCTGATCTGGGCCTGAGCCGTGGTCAGGCCTTGCTCGAGGTCCTTCGAGAGGCTCTGAACGACGTCCTGGATCTGGGAGATCGTCGCCGGGTCCACCCCCAGGCGGGCGGCCAATTCGGCGACGAGGCTTCCGTAGTCGAGCGTGACGTCGCCGCCGGTGGTCGAGACGTACTGGTCCTTGTCCTCGATCAGGTTCACGAACTGCTCTTGCGTCACTCGAACGGCGTGTGAGACGAGGGACTGGACACGAGGCGAGGCGAGCGCCCTCTCCGAGACGTCCAGCGCGAGCTGCCTCGCTGCCGCCGCGACGGGAGCGGACAGCGCCTTGACGCTGCTCGGCAGCTCGTTCTCGATCTGGCCCTGGACATCGACGTTGGCGTACAGCTGATCGACCAGGTAGATGCTGAGCGCCTTCTGCACATCCTGGTCGGCGAGGATCTCGTCGGTCGTGTCCACCACCTGATTCGTGTCGAGGGCCGCGCGCTGAACCCAGTTCGCGGTCATCGAGATGATCAGCAGCACCGACGCGAGCGCGATCAGCGACCACACGACCGCGCGGTGCCGCGGCTGCGGGCTCCCGGCGGGCTTGGGCGCGGACGCCGGGGCTCGCTCGGGCGGATGCGGTTCGTCGGCGGCCATGAGGCGGGAGCCCGACGCTCGCAGGCGAACGCGACCGTCGGCAACGGCGCACGCCTGCTTTCAGCGCGGACGCGCGCACGCGCCCGGCACACGTGCCCGCATGCTTGCCGGGCGGGCCCGGGGCGCCGCTGAGTAGCTAGCTGCCCCGCCGCGCGCGCGGGCGCAGGTTGCCGACGATCACCGAAACGACGGTGACGAGGTAGATCTGGCCCATCAGCGCCTCGAAGACGGCGAGCGTGTGGCCCAGGTTGCTGCGCGCCGTCAGGTCCCCGTAGCCGACCGTCGTCAGCGTCGCGAAGCTGAAGTACACGCAGCGCGAGGTCGTGGCGGGCGTGCCGCTCGTGAAGAACGGCGCCCCGCCGAGGTGATCGACGGCGCCGAAGGCGAACGCGAAGAACAGGCCGAGCAGGAGGTACAGGCAGAGGACGCCGAAGACCGTCTCCACCGTGACTGTCCGACGGCGGCGCAGGGTGCGCACGACGCCGAGCACCACCGCGGGCGGCGCGAGGGCGACGAGCAGCGCGCTGGCCACGCGCGTCGGGCCGCCGCCCGGCTCGCCGGCGATCGCATCGGCGACGCTCAAGGCGACGACGGCGAGGCCGAGCGCGGCCGTGATCCGCACGAGCGGCCGAGCGACCTCGGCCGCCCACAGCGCGAGCACGATCGTGGCCGCGAGCAGCACGGTGATCAGCACCTGGACCCAACCGGTCTGCGAGCCGATGCCCTCCAGGGCGAAGACGGCGATGATCGCCGCCAGCAGCGCCCCATAGCGCTCGCGTTGGCTCGCACCGGCCGGGACCGCGACAGCCATGCCCGGAGCTTCCCAGGCCGCCCAGACGCCGTGCATCGCCCCGATCGGGCGATGCCGTGGGCGCGCTGCGCCGGGACGTGCGCGCACCACCGCGGCGCACGTGCGCGCCCCGTTGTGCGCCCGCGCGGGGCGATGTGAAGTCGCACCGTGCGCGTCGTGCTCGCCGTTCTGCTCACCGCCGTCGCCCTGGCGCTCGGCGCCTGCGGCGAGTCCTCCGAGGAGAAGGCCAAGAGCACGGTCTGCGACGCGCGGTCGGACATCGCCACGCAGGTCGACAAGCTCAAGGGGCTCGAGATCTCGACCGCCGCGGTCGACCAGGCGCAGGCGAGCCTCGAGGCGATCGGCGACGATCTCGCGAAGATCAAGGACGCCCAGGGCGACCTGGCCGACGACCGCCGCCGGCAGGTCCAGGCCGCCAACCAGGCCTTCGCGACGCAGGTCGAGTCGATCACGTCGAAGCTCGGCTCGGGGCTGTCGCTGAGCACGGCCAAGACGCAGCTCTCCTCGGCGGTGCAGCAGCTCGGTACGGCCTACCAGCAGACGTTCGCCAAGATCGATTGCAGCTAGGGTCCCGGTGAGCACCCCGCCGCAGCGCCGGACCAGGCCGATCCTCCGCATCGTCGTCGTCTGGGTCCTCAGTGCCGGGACGCTGCTGCTCGCGAGCGCGCTGCTCGCCGACGTGCAGGTCGAGGACATCCGCGCCGCGCTCGGCGCGGCCGCGCTCATCGGGCTCGTCAACGGGCTGCTGTGGCCGCTGGCGATCCGGCTGCTGCTGCCGATCACGGTCCTGACCCTCGGCCTCGGATCGCTCGTCCTCAACGGCGCCGTCGTGCTCCTCGTCAGCGCGCTCGACGCCGGGCTCGACGTCACGACGCTGTGGGCGGGGATCCTCGTCGCCTTCGCCGTCACCGTCGTCACCACGGCCGCCGCATCGCTGTTGGCCATCGATGACGACCAGCCCTACTTCCGCAACGTCGTCAAGCGGCGCGCCCGGCGCTCCGCCGGAGCGATCCAGAGCGACGTCCCGGGGCTTCTGCTGCTCGAGATCGACGGCCTCGCCCACGCCGTCCTCACGCGCGCCCTGCGCGACGGCAACGCCCCCACGCTCGCGAGCTGGCTGCGCGAGGGGACCCACGAGCTGGTCCGCTGGGAGACCGACTGGTCGTCGCAGACCGGGGCGTGCCAGGCCGGGATCCTGCACGGCGACAACGACGACATGCCCGCGTTCCGGTGGTGGGAGAAGGACCGCAACGCCGCGATCGTCACCAACCACCCGCGCGACGCGATGGAGCTCGAGCGCCGCCACTCGAACGGGCGCGGGCTGCTCTTCGCCGACGGGGCGAGCCGGGCCAACATCCTCTCGGGCGACGCGCCATACAGCCTGCTGACGATGAGCACGGTCATGCAGCGCGACCGCCCGGGCCGCATCGGCCAGGACTACTTCGCCTACTTCGCCAACCCCTACAACGTCACGCGCACGCTCGCGCTCGTCCTGCGCGAGGTGGCGAGCGAGCTGTGGAGCGCCGCGCAGCAGCGACGCCTCGACATCCGCCCGCGGATCCACCGCAGCGCGAGCTACGCGGTCATGCGCGCGTGGGCGACGGTCATCCAGCGCGACCTGCAGGTCGAGGCGGTCATCGCCGACCTCTACGCCGGGCGCCCGGTCACCTACACGACGTTCCTGGCCTACGACGAGGTGGCCCACCACTCCGGGATCGAGCGCCCCGAGACGCTCGTGACGCTGCGGCGCGTCGATCGCCAGATCCGCCGGATCGCGGCGGCCGCCGCCGACGCCCCGCGCCCGTACCGGCTCGTGGTGCTCTCCGATCACGGGCAGTCGCAGGGCGCGACGTTCCTGGACCGCTACGGGATCACCCTCGAAGCGCTCGTCCGCGAGGCGACCGACGCCGGCAGCATGTCGGCCGACGGCCACCCCGACGAGGCGCTCGGCTACCTGGGCGCGTCGCTGACCGAGGCCTCGGGGGGCGGTTCGGCGCCTGCGCGAGCGATCCGCCGGCTGACCCGACGCCGCACGGTCGCCGGCGCGGTGCAGCTCGGGGCCGGCGACGGCGCCGGGGCGTCGCCGTCGCCGGCGGGCGAGGCGCCCGAGCTCGTCGTGATGGCCTCGGGCTGTCTCGGGCTCGTGTCGTTCCCGCGCGAACCCGGCCGCGTCACGCTCGAGCGCCTCGACGAGCGCTATCCGCGCGTGCTCGCGACGCTGCGCCGGCACCCGGGGATCGGGTTCGTGCTCGTGCGCTCGGCCGAGCACGGCGCGGTGGTGCTCGGGCCGCGCGGCACTCATCTCCTCGACGAGGGCCGCGTCGAGGGCGAGGATCCGCTCGCGCCGTTCGGTCCCCGCGCCGCGCGCCACGTCAGCCGCACCGACGGCTTCCCCCATTGCCCCGACCTCGTCGTCAACAGCACGTATTGGCCGCACCTCGACGAGGTCGCGGCCTTCGAGGAGCTCGTCGGCTCGCACGGCGGCATGGGCGGCACCCAGTCGTTCCCGTTCCTGCTGCACCCGGCCGACCTCGAGGCGCCGGCCGCGGAGCTCGTCGGGGCCGAGGCGGTTCACCGTCACCTCCGACGCTGGCTCGTGGGCCTCGGCCACGAGCAGTACGCCGACGCCGTCGCTAGCCCCGGCGCAGCAGGTGGCTGAGCGCCGCGAACGGGCCCAGCTCGTCCATCGCGACCGCCGCGCTGCCCTCCGCGGTCACGCTCCGCGCGTCGGGTGCCTCCGCCCGGATCCGGCTCGCGAGCGCGCTCGCGTCGTCCTCGGTCGCTACCGGGACGACGACGTAGCGCGAGCGCCGGACCACCGTCATGCCCTCGCCCTCGAGGCGCGCCGCCAGGGCCTCGGCGTCCTCGGCGCCGGCGAGCTCGACGCGCACCTCCCACTCGGCGAACCCGCGCTGGCGGCTCTCCGCCTCCTCGTCGGCGTCGCGGGTCGCGCGCTCGGCCGCGTGCTCGGCCGGGGTGCGGGGCAGGGTCGCGTCGGCAGGCTCCCAGAGCTCGGCCTCGGGATGCCAGCGGGTCACGGTCGCGCTCGCCCGGAGGTTGCGCGCCGCCGCGAGCTCGCTCAGGACCCGCTCGGCCTCGCGGGCCTGCGCCTCGGTCTCGGCGTAGGCGAACAGGCGGTCCGCGTCGACGGTCACGTGCGTGCCCTCGCCGAGCCGGTCGCGCGCATCGCGCGCCAGCCTGTGCTCGCGGAACCCGTCGAGCAGGTGCTGCAGGCCTCCGTGCCCCTCGACGTCGAGCTCCACCCGCCAGTCGTCGCCCATATCGCGAGTCTCGCACCTCAGCTGGCGGGAGCGCGCCGCGCCGTCGGGAGGCGGTCCGGCCGTCGCCCGCATCAACGCGATCAGCGTATGTGCCACCGCGCGCCGGCGCGGGCGTCCGACAGGGCCGTGAGCGTCGACGGGCGCAGCTCGCGCTTGCTCATCACGGCGGGTGCGTCCACGCCCGACGGGTCCGAGGAGACGAGCACCACCGCCCTCGCGCCGCCGGCGTCCCGGATCCGGCGCGCGGCCTCGCGGCCGCCCATGCCCGGCATGCGGACGTCCATGAGCACGAGGTCGGGCCCCAGCGCCGCCGCCAGCTCGACCCCCTCCTCCCCGGAGGTCGCCTCCCCGATGCACTCGAAGCCGGGCGTTGCCTCGATCACCTGACGCGCGACGGCGAGGAACACGGGCTGGTCGTCGACGACGAGCACGCTCACGGACGACGGTTGAGATGGAGGTTCCGCGAAGGCCACGACGCTCCGGGGACGGCAAGCCGACAGATGGTCACGAGCCTCGGTCCCCGGCACCACACTGCCCACATGCCAAATGTTGGAGACCTGTTACCCCCCCGGGCCGGGGGGCCAGCGTCCCCCATCACCGCGTCCGCATCGTGGTCGCCGTCGCGCTCGGTCTCGACGCCGCGACGATCGCCGGCCGGCGGCACCTGCGCGCGTGAGCGCCCACGCGTGCGCGCATGCGTGCGCGCCGCGGCGAACACGGAGGCCTGCGCCCTTGCCGGGCCTGGCGCGCGGCGGCGATGTTGACCCAGGTTCCGGCCACCATGAGCTCTCCAGTCCTCGTGTCCCCGCGCACGTCGGTCCGCCCCGCGGCCGGCGCGCTCGTCGAGCGCCCCCGCCTCGTGCGCACGCTCATGGAGGCGCACGACGTCCCGCTCGTCGTGGTCTCGGCGCCGGCCGGGTACGGCAAGACCACGGCGCTGCTCGAATGGGCCGCGCACGACCCGCGTCCGTTCGCCTGGGTCGCGCTGCGACCCGAGGACGACGACCCCCGCAGCCTCGTTGCGGCGATCGCGCGGGCGACCCGGAGGCGGCCGGGGCGCGACGAGGGCCGCGGTGGCGTGCTCGTCATCGACGACGTCCACCACCTGCGCTCGGGCGAGGCGATCGGCGCCCTGGAGGCGATCGCCGGGCGCCCGCCGCTCGGCGCCCAGGTCGTGCTCGCCTCCCGCCGGGAGCCGCCGCTGCGCCTGGGCCGCCTGCGCGGCCATCGCGCGCTGGTCGAGCTGACGGCGCGCGATCTCGTCATGACCCGCGCCGAAGCCTCCGAGCTGATCGAGCTCGCCGGCGTGCACGTCGAGGCCGCGGAGCTCGATGCGCTGGTGCGGGGCACGGAGGGCTGGCCGGCCGGCCTCTACCTCGCGGCGCTGTGCGTGCGCGACCGCCCCGGGCCCGAGGCGATCGCGGGCTTCGGCGGCGACGACCGCCTCGTGGCGGACTACCTCGACGACGCCGTGCTCGCGGACCTGCCGCCCGAGCACGTCGAGTTCCTCGAGCGCACGGCGGTCCTCGAACGGCTCACGGGCCCGCTCTGCGATGCGGTCCTCGAACGCGAGGGGTCCGGCGACGTGCTGCGCGACCTCGCTCGGGCGAACGTGCTGCTCGTGCCGCTCGACCGGACCGACACGTGGTACCGCTTCCACCGCCTGCTCGCGCAGATGCTCCGCGCGGAGCTGCGCCGGCGCGATCCCGACCTCGCGGCCCAGCTGCACCGCCGTGCGAGCCGCTGGCACGTGCGCCACGACGACGTCGACGCCGCCATCCGCCACGCCGTCGCGGCCGGCGATGCTCCGGGCGCGGGCGAGCTGATCTGGGGTTCCGCGCTGCGCTACCTGCCCCACGGTCGCACGGCAACGGTCCGGCACTGGCTGGACCGGTTCAGCGCCCGCCAGCTCGGCGACTGCCCGTCGCTCGCGCTGGCGGCCGCCCACAGTCACCTGTCCAGCGGAGAGCGCGATCTCGCCGAGCACTGGACCGACGCGGCGGCGCGCGGGGCGCGCGCGGCGCCCGGCGTACAAGCCGGCGTCGCGACGATGCAGGCGGCGATCGCGCGCGACGGGATTGCGCAGATGCGCGACGACGCCGGACGCGCATACGCGCTGGCGCCCGACGACAGCCCCTGGCGCGCCCTCGCCTGCCAGCTCGAGGGGACGGCACGCCACCTGCTGGGCGACCGCGACCACGCACGGCGACCGCTCGAGGAGGGCGGTCGCCGTGGCATCGTGGCGGCGCCGAGCGTCGGCGCGCTGTGCCTCGCCCAGCTCGCCCTGCTGGCGCTCGACGGCGACGACCGGGTGCGCGCCGCCGACCTCGCAGCGCGGGCGCGCGCCCAGGTCGAGCGCTTCGGCCTCGTCGAGCTGCCGACCGCCAGCCTCGTGCTCGCCGCCTCCGCGGTCGCGAACGCGCCGTCGGGGAGGCTCGAGTCCGTGCAGCGCGATGCCGCCGACGCCGCGGCGCTCCTCGGCCGTCTCGCCGACTTCGCGCCGTGGTACCTCGCGGAGGTGCGGATCGTGCTCGCGCGCGTCGCGGTGCGGCTGAGCAACGTCGTCGACGCGCGCGCCTTGCTCGAGGACGCCGGACAGGGGGTCGGCGCGACGCCCGACGCGCCCGTGCTGCACGAGTGGCTCAAGGCGGCGTGGGCTCAGGTCGACGGGTTCTCCCGCTCGGCGCCCTCGTCGCTTACGCTTGCCGAGCTGCGGATCCTGCGCATGCTGCCCACGCATCTCTCGTTTCGCGAGATGGCGAGCCGGCTCTACGTCTCTCCCAACACGGTCAAGACGCAGGCCCAGGCCGTCTACCGCAAGCTCGACGCCTGCTCGCGATCGGAGGCGGTCGCCCGCGCCGGCGTCCTCGGCCTGCTCGACTCCTAGACGGTGGACGCCACGGCTGCGAGCCCGCGGCCTGCGCCGCGCCAGGTCGCGGCATCAATCGGCGAGAGCGTGGGGAGCCGGGACGATCCCGGTGACGCGCGTGCCGCGTCCGGGCGCCGTGGACACGTCGAGCCGGCCGCCCACCGCCTCGATGCGGTCGCGCATGTTGACGAGGCCGTGGCCGGCGCCGTTCGCGCTCGGCGCGAACCCGGGGCCGTCGTCGCGAACCTCGAAGCGCAGAGCCTCCCGCAGGTCGAGTGTGACCCGCACGGCGCTGCAGCGCGACGCGTGCTTGGCCGCGTTCTGGAGCGCCTCGAGACAGCAGAAGTAGACGGCGGCCTCGAGCTCCGGCGCGGGCGAGCCGCCGCCCACGACGCGGACGCTGGTCGGGACCGGCGAGCGCAGCGCGGCGGCGCGCAGGGCGTCGGCCAGACCCAGGTCCGCGAGGACGGCCGGGTAGACCTGCGACGCGAGCGACCGCACCTCGTCGAGCGTGTCGGTCACCTCGGCGCCGAGCTCGTCCAGCATCGCCCGAGCTCTGGCGGGGTCCTCGTCCATCAGCTGTCCCGCCAGCTCGAGCCTGATGCCGAGGGCCACGAGCCGCTGCTGCGCCCCGTCGTGCAGATCGCGCTCGATCCGCCGCCGCTCCTCGTCGGCGGCGGCCTGGATGCGCGCGCGCGAGTCGGCCAGCTCGCGCAGGGAACGGTCGACGTCGGCCGCCAGGCGCCGGTTCTCGTACCCGACGAGCGCATACGCGCCGACGGCGCCGACGAACGCGCGCTGCCCGTCGAGCGCGGGATCGTGGACGATCGTCGCGAGGTGCCCGTCGCCGTCGCGGATCTCCGTCCAGGACCGGCCCGGTCGGGCGGCGGGCGGCAGCACGGGCGCACCCTCCGCGTCGACCCAGCGGCTGGGGCCGCGCGCGCTCCAGAACGCGAGCTCCACGGTCGGGTCGCCGAGCGCGCGCGCGACGATCTCGGGCAGCTGCAGGGGCCGCGCATCGGCGCGCACGCCGAGAGCGAGGCGCTCGACCGCGCCGGCGACGTGCAGGCGCCAGCCGAGCACGCCCACGAGGAACCCCAGGGACAGCAGCGGAAGCCCCGCGTCGAGCACGAGGATCGCGACCCCGACCGCGGGCGACTCCGGATCGGTCCGCCGGATGGCCACGCCGATCGCCAGGGCGAGCGTCGACGCGATGGCGCCCGCGAGCACCGGCGCCAACGTCCGTCGCGTCAGCGCGGTGGCGGTTGCGACGCGGTAGGCCAGGCGCGCCGGGATCGCGAGCAGCAGCGTGACCGTGAGCGCTTCACGAACCGGCACCACGACGGCGTCGATCCACCCCGGCTGCGACGCGGCGACCATGAAGGCGTTGTGCGGGCAGCCGGCGCGACAGGCGGTCCACTGGGTGGGCAGCGGGAACTGCTCGACCAGGAGCGCCGTCGGGAGGTACAGGGCGGACACCAGCCCCAGCGCCGCGACGACCAGCGCCCGATCGATCACGCTCGGGAGACGGCCCGCCGGGAACGAGAGCACGAGGGCGATGAGCGCGACCACGACGAGCCACTCGGTGACACGGCCGACGCTGTAGAGCAGCTCGTCGTCGGAGGCCGCCAGCGTCGGGAGGAACGACGCCAGCCCGACGGCGACGAGCAGCCGGCCGAACCGGGCGTGCACCCGCTGGCGCCAGACGTACAGGCCCACCGCGACCGGGACGCCCACGCTCAGCCCCACGTTGAGGGCGCGCGGCACGTCGTCCGGGACGCTGCCCGAGAGCCCCGTGGCGACGGCGGCGCCCGACAGCGTCAGGCCGAGCGCCGCGAGAGCGACTAGGCGCGGCGTGTCGAGCGCCTCGGGGTCCCGCCCGGGGTGTGCTGGAGAGCTCGTCATGCCGAACGGTCGACGCGGAACGGGCCGGAGCCCCACGTTCGGTCGATGCTCTCATACCGCGCCTCGTCGGGGGGGACGGTCTCGGCCGGGCGTTCACCCCGATCGGATGATGACGCTCCCCGCGGCCGCGGACAGCATCGGACGATGACCACGACCGTGACCACCGCCCTCAGCGCGCCTGCCGGCGCCCTGCGGCCGGCCGACGTCTTCGTCGCGTTCGGGATCACGGGCGACCTCGCCAAGGTGATGACGTTCCGGTCGCTGTACAGCCTCGAGCGCCGAGGCCTGCTGGACTGCCCGATCGTCGGCGTGGCGGTCGACGACTGGACGGCCGACGACCTGCGCGCCCACGCCCGCGCGGCCGTCGAGGCCGGCGGCGAGCTCGACCAGAGCGCGTTCGACCGCCTCGCGGCGCGCCTGTCCTACGTGCGCGGGGACTTCACACAGCCCGACACCTTCGAGCGGCTGGCGTCGGCGATCGGCGATGCGCAGTCGCCGGTGTTCTACCTCGAGATCCCACCGTTCCTCTTCGGCCGGGTGATCCAGGGCCTGGCCGAGGCGGGCCTGACCAAGAACGCGCGGGTCGTCGTCGAGAAGCCCTTTGGACACGACCTCAGCTCGGCCCGCGCGCTCGCCCACGAGATCCACCGTTACATCGACGAGTCGCAGCTCTACCGGATCGATCACTTCCTCGGGAAGATGGGGCTCGCCGAGATCCTCTACCTGCGGTTCGCCAACGCCCTCTTCGAGCCGGTGTGGAACCGCAACTTCGTCGCGGCGGTCGAGATCACGATGGCCGAGTCCTTCGGAGTGGAGGACCGCGGCCACTTCTACGACCCGGTCGGCGCGCTGCGCGACGTCGTCAAGAATCACCTGATGCAGGTGGTCGGCGCCGTCGCGATGGAGCCGCCCACGCTCGGCGACCCCTCGGCCCTGAAGGACGGCCTCGCCGCGCTCTTCCGCGCCATGCCCGAGGCGGACCCCGGCCACTACGTGCGCGGGCAGTACGACGGCTATCGCGAGATCGACGGCGTCGCCGCGGACTCGGCCACCGAGACCTACGCCGCGATGCGCCTGCTCGTCGACAACTGGCGCTGGTCGGGCGTGCCCTTCTTCATCCGCACGGGCAAGCACCTCCCGGTGACCCAGACCGAGGCGCGGCTGGTCTTCCGGCGCCCCCCGCGGCTCGGCTTCCACCAGTCGACCCGGCGGCCGGAGCCCCCCCAGCTCGTGATCAAGCTCGACCCTGCGACGGGCGTCCAGCTGCTCGTCGAGGCCCAGCGGCGCGACGCGCGGGAGCCCGAGCAGATCCACCTCGACATGGAGTTCGCCGAGGAGGGGGGCGAGGGTCCCGCGCCGTACGAGGTGCTGCTGCACGCCGCCATGCAGGGCGACAGCGCGCGCTTCATCCGCCAGGACGGCGTGGAGGAGACGTGGCGCATCATGCAGCCGCTGCTCGACGACCCACCCCCGGTGCACCCCTACGCGAAGGGCTCCTGGGGTCCCGAGGCGGCGCTCGGGCTCGTCGCCGGCCAGGGCCGCTGGCACGGGCCGTGGGTGGCGTCGTGAGCGCCGTCGCGGGCGGCGCCGAGGGCGCCGGCGCCCCGACGGGCGCGCCCGTGGCGCAGAGCGCGGCGGCCCCGTCCCCGTTCCCGCCGATCGCCGACTACGCGTTCCTCTCGAACTGCCACACGGGGGCGCTCGTGGCGCCAGACGGATCGGTGGACTGGCTCTGCGTCCCGCGCTTCGACGCCCCGAGCGTGTTCGGGACGCTGCTCGACCGCGAGGCCGGGGCCTTCCGCCTGGCGCCGTTCGGCATCAACGTGCCGGCAACGCGGACCTACGAGCCGGGCACGAACAGCCTCCTCACGACCTGGCACACGCCGACGGGGTGGATCCTCGTCCGCGACGCGCTGACGATCGGTCCCCGGCGCCGGGAGGACGTCGTCACGCCCCACACGCGCCCACCGGCCGACGAGGACGCCGATCACCTGCTCGTGCGGACCGTCCTGTGCCTCGACGGGATCGTCGAGGTCGAGCTGGTCTGCGAGCCCGTATTCGACTACGGCCGCGCCCCGGCCGAGTGGTCGCTGGTCGGCGACGATCGCCACGTGGTCGACGCGACCGGCGCCGGCCGGACGATCCGGCTGGCGACGAGCATGGCCGTGGGGATCGAGGGCAACCGCGTGCGCGCGCGCCACAGCGTGCGCCAGGGCGAGCAGCTCTTCTGCTCGCTCTCCTGGGAGGAGCACCTCGAGTCGCCCGCGAACGTCGACGAGGCGAACGAGCGGCTCGGCGCGACGACGCGCTACTGGCGCGGGTGGCTGAACCGCGCGCGGCTGCCCGATCACGAGTGGCGCGAGCCGATCCAGCGCTCGGCGCTGGCGATCAAGGGCCTCACCTACATGCCGACCGGCGCGACGGTGGCCGCGCTGACCACGTCGCTGCCCGAGACGCCGGGCGGCGAGCGCAACTGGGACTACCGCTTCACCTGGATGCGCGACGCGACGTTCACGCTGCAGGCGCTGCACTGGCTCAACCTCGACTGGGAGGCCGACGAGTTCATGCAGTTCGTCGCCGACCTCGAGCCCAACGAGGACGGCGGCCTGCAGATCATGTACGGGATCGACGGGCGACGCGACCTCACCGAGTCCACGCGCGACGATCTCTCCGGCTATGCGGGCGCGCGCCCGGTCCGCGTCGGCAACGGCGCCTTCGACCAACGCCAGAACGACGTCTACGGCGCGGTGCTCGACTCGATCCTGCTGCACACCCGGCGCAGCTCACGGCTGCCACGGCGGCTGTGGCCGATCGTCCAGGCGCAGGCCGAGGGCGCCACGCGCGTCTGGCGCGAGCCCGACCAGGGCATCTGGGAGGCCCGCGGCGCCCCGCAGCACTACGTCTCCTCCAAGCTCATGTGCTGGACCGCCCTGGACCGCGCGGCCAAGCTCGCCGAGATCCGCGGCGATCCCGAGCTCACGACCGCCTGGCGCGAGGTCGCCGACGAGATCCACGCGGACATCCTCGAGCACGGCGTCGACGAGCGCGGCGTGCTGACCCAGCACTACGACACCAAGGCGCTCGACGCCTCGACGCTGCTGGCGCCGATCTTCGGGTTCCTGCCCGGAACCGACGAGCGGATGCGCGCGAGCGTGCTCGCGATCGCCGACGAGCTGACCGAGCACGGCTTCGTCCTGCGCTACAAGACCGGCGAGACCGACGACGGGCTCTCCGGCAAGGAGGGGACGTTCCTGATCTGCTCGTTCTGGCTCGTCTCCGCGCTCGCGATCATCGGCGAGACGCAGCGCGCCCGCGACCTCATGGAGCGCCTCCTGCGCGAGGCGTCGCCGCTCGGGCTCTACGCGGAGGAGTTCGACGCCGACACGAGCCGGCACCTCGGCAACTTCCCGCAGGCGTTCTCGCACCTGGCGCTGATCGAGGCCGCGGCCCGGATCATCCTCGCCCAGCGCATCCGGGAGATTGGGACATGAGCGACTACTGGGGCGACGACGAGGCGGTGCCGGAGCGCGAGGACCGCACCGACGCGGGAGCGCCCGCGGCGTGACGCCGCTGGCGGTCAGCACCGTCGACCTCGCCCGCGTCCAGTTCGCGACGACGTCGATCTACCACTTCCTCTTCGTCCCGCTCACGCTCGGGCTCGCCCCGCTCGTCGCGACCATGCAGACGCTCTGGTACCGCACCGGGGTCGACGCGTGGCTGCGCCTGACGAAGTTCTTCGGGACGCTGCTGCTCATCAACTTCGTCATCGGCGTCGCGACCGGGCTCGTGCAGGAGTTCCAGTTCGGGATGAACTGGTCGGTGTACTCCGAGTACGTCGGGGGCGTCTTCGGCGCGCCGCTCGCGATCGAGGGGCTCGCCGCGTTCTTCCTCGAGGCGACGTTCCTGGGGCTGTGGATCTTCGGCTGGGACCGGCTCTCGCCGCGCCTGCACCTCGCGACGATCTGGCTCGTCGTGGCCGGGACGTGGGCGTCGGCGTACTTCATCCTCGTGGCCAACTCGTGGATGCAGCACCCCGTGGGCTACAAGGTCGTCAACGGCGAGGCCCAGCTCACCGACGTCGGGGCGCTGCTCACGAACCCGTTCGCGATGCACGCGTGGCTGCACGTGATCCTCGTCGGCCTGACGACCGGCTCGATGGTCGTCCTCGGCGTCGCCTGCTGGCACCTCGCGCACGGGCGCAACCTCGACCTCTTCCGCCGCGCGGCGGCGCTCGCGCTCGTGGTCGCCGTCCCCGTCACGGCCGTCAACCTCGCGGTCGGCAGCCGCTTCGGGATCACGGTCACCAGCGACCAGTCGATGAAGATCGCCGCGTCCGAGGCGCTGTGGAACAGCGAGCAGCCCGCCGGCTTCTCGCTCTTCCAGATCGGCGGCTTCACGCACTCCGACCAGACGCCGAGCGTCGTCATCCAGATCCCGAAGCTGCTCTCGTTCCTCGCGACCGGCTCGTTCACGAGCGAGGTCCAGGGGCTCAACCAGCTCCAGCAGCAGGAGACCAGGCAGCACGGCAGGGACAACTACATCCCGTCGGTCGCGACCGCGTACTGGGCGATGCGGGTGATGGCCTACGTGGGGACGCTCATGTTCCTCATCGCCGCGGTGGGGGCGTGGCTGTACCGCAAGCGCAAGCTCGAGACGGCCCGCTGGTACCTGTGGACCGCCGTCGTGGCGATGGCGTTCCCGTTCGTCGCCGCGACCGCGGGCTGGGTGCTGACCGAGGTCGGGCGCCAGCCGTGGATCGTCCAGGGCCTGCTGCAGACCTCGGGCGCCAACTCGCCGACCGTCAGCAGCGCGACGATCGGGACGAGCCTCGGCGTCTTCGTGGCCCTGTACGTCCTGCTCGGCGTCGTCGACTTCGTGCTGATGCGCCGCTACGCGGGCCTGGATCCGCCGCCACTGCGCGAGGACGTCGTCGCCGACCCAGTGCCGAGCTACTGAGGCGATCACGATGAGCCTCGAGATCCTCTGGTTCTGGCTGATCGCGGTCCTTTGGGCCGGCTACTTCGTGCTCGAGGGCTTCGACTTCGGGGTCGGGATGCTGCTGGCCTCCCTGCCGCGCACCGAGCGCGAGCGCGGCACGATGTTCGAGACGATCGGCCCCGTCTGGGACGGCAACGAGGTCTGGCTCGTCGTCGCCGCCGGGGCGACGTTCGCGGCCTTCCCGGCCTGGTACGCGACGATGTTCTCGGCCTTCTACCTGGCACTCCTGCTCCTGCTCGTGCTGCTCATCGTCCGTGTCGTCTCGTTCGAGTGGCGCGAGAAGAGCGACCACCCGCGCTGGCGCGCAACGTGGCGATGGGCCAACACGATCGGGAGCATCGGCGCCCCGTTCATCTGGGGCGTCGCGCTCGCGAACCTCGTCCACGGGCTGCCGCTGAACTCAAACGGCGACTTCACCGGGAACGTGCTTGACCTCTTCAGCGCCTACACGGTGCTGGCAGGCGTCGCCGTGGTCGCGCTCTTCGCCCTGCACGGCGCGACCTTCCTCGCCCTGCGCACGGGCGGCGAGCTGTGCGCGCGGGCCACTGCCACGGGCCGACGGCTCTGCATCCCGGCCGCGATCGTCGTCGCCGGCTTCCTGGCCGCGACCGTCGCCGTGGCCGTCGACCGCAACAACCGCGACCTCCTCCCGGCCGTCGTCCCCGCGGCGCTCGGCGGCGCCGCGCTCGTCGCGGTCGTGCTCCTCGTCCTCGCGCGCCGGAGCGGCTGGGCCTTTGTGGCCACGGCGCTCGCCGCGGTGCTCACCGTCGCGACGATCTTCACCGGCCTCTACCCGCGCGTCATGGTCTCGCACCCGAACTTCACGAACAGCCTCACGATCTCGGGCGCGGCGGCGGCGCACTACGCCCTGAGCGTGATCACCGTCGTCGGGGGCGTCTTCCTGCCCGTCGTCCTGCTCTACCAGGGCTGGTCCTATCACGTCTTCCGCGCACGCCTGTCGGACCGTCCCTCCGCGGGCGTGGAGTCGACGTGAGCGAGCCGTCCCCCTCCTCGATCGGCGCTCGATACCGCCTCCAGAGCGTGCGGGTGGCCGGCATGCCCGCCGTCGTCCTGCACGACGACGCGGCCGACCTGCACGCCACGTGGGTGCCCGCCGCCGGCATGCTCGGCGCCTCGCTCGTGCACCACGGCGAGGAGCTGCTGTGGCAGGGCGCCGGGGTGGCCGCCTACGCAGACACGCGGACGTTCATGGGTATCCCCTTCCTGCACCCGTGGGCCAACCGCCTGGAGGGCTTCGGCTACCGCGCGGGCGGCCACGACGTCGAGCTCGACCCGAGCTCGACGATGCTCCTGCGCGACGAGGGCGGCCTGCCGATCCACGGCGTGCTGACCGCGTCGCGCGAGTGGACCGTTCGTGACGCGGTTGCGGGGGCCGACGGCGCGCGCCTCTCGGCGGTCCTCTACTTCGACCGGCCCGAGCTGCTCGCCGCGTTTCCCTTCCCCCACCTCGTCGTGATCGAGGTCGCGGTGGGCGGCGGCGCCCTGCAGGTGCGCACGACGGTCACGGCGACGGGCGCCGGTCCCGTCCCCGTGGCCTTCGGCTTCCATCCCTACCTGCGGCTGCCCGGCGCGCCGCGCGCGGCCTGGGAGGTCGCGTTCCCGGTGCGCCGTCGCCTCGTCCTCGACCATCGGCTCATCCCGACGCGCGAGGCCGAGCGCGTGACGCCGCTGTCGGGCCCGATCGGCGACCGCACGTGGGATGACGGCTTCGACCGCTTCGAGGGCGCGCCCGTGTTCGACGTCAGCGCCGGGCCGCGGACCCTGCGCGTCGACTTCGCGAAGGGCTTTCCGGTCGCCCAGATCTTCGCGCCGCCGGACGAGGAGTACGTGTGCGTCGAGCCGATGACCGCCCCGGCCAACGCGCTCGCCGGGCCCGACGACGCGCTGGAGTGGATCCCGGCCGGGGAGAGCCGCACCGCGACGTTCCGCCTCGAGGTCCACGACGCCTGAGCCCGGCGCCGGCGGCGCCTCAGAAGATCGCGATCGGGTTGAGCGGGGAGCCGGTCCCGCCGACAATGCGCAGCGGCGCGGCGACGAAGAGGAACGTCCATCGGCGCGTCCGCTCGCAGGCCGCGCGCAGGTCCTCGAGCTGCAGGTAGTCGAGCAGGTGCAGCCCCATCGCGTTGATGGCCAGGACGTGGATCGGGAAGGCGACGCCCTCGGTGCTGCTCGGCGCCGCGTCGCTGTTGCCGTCCGAGCCCAGCGCCGCCACGCCGCGCTCGGCGACGAACGGCATCGCCGAGGGGTGCAGGCCGGCCTTGCTCGCCGCCGTGTCCCACGACCCCAGCGCGGCGAGGCGTCCCGCGTGGCCCGTGCGCACGAACAGGATGTCGCCCTCGGCGACCGTGACGCCCTGCTCGCGCTCGGCGGCCTCGAGGTCCTCTCGCAGGATGTGTTCGCCAGGCTCGAGCCACGGCACGCCGCGCACGCGCGGGACGTCGAGCAGCACGCCGCGCCCGACCAGGCCGTCGGCGAGCGCGTCGATCGTGTTGATCGCCGCTCCGCCCTCGGTCACCGTCCCCTGTGGCCGGCCGTTGTAGAGCAACCCGTGGTACGCGACGTGGCAGAGCGCGTCGATGTGCGTGTGGCCGTCGTTGTGGTAGTCGACGCCGACGAAGTCCTTCGCGAAGCGCACCGATCCCGAGCCGATGTCGGTGTCGGTAAGCATCGTCATGTCGTGCACGGCCGGCTCGGGGCAGTCCGGCGAGGCCAGCGTGTTGAGCGGCAGGCTGAGCGTGACGCTGCGGCCCTCGCGCACGAGCGCCGTCGCCGCGGCGACGCGCGCGGGGGTGATGTGGTGCAGCGCGCCGCGCTCGTCGTCTTCGCCCCAGCGTCCCCACGTCTCCAGCGCCGAGAACAGCGCGTCGAACTCGTCGGCGCTGACGCGCGCGCGGTCACGGGAGGGTCGGGTCATGGCTCGGGGCCCGGACCCTAGGCGGACCGCGCGCGCCACGCGTCATCCCGTTCGGATGATGTCCGGCGCGGCGCGTCCGGACTACCGTCTCGCGGGTGCTCCAGCTTCGCGTGTTCGGCGAGGCGCCGGCGATGGCCGAGGTCGCCGAGACGCTGCTCGGCCGGCCGGCGAGCACGCGCGCCCCGTCGCGCGCTACCTCGCCTTCATGACGGCCGCGGGCGTCATCGCCGGCTACGGCGTCGTCTACGCCAACGGGATCCTCATCGTCGGCGCGATGGCCGTCAGCCCGACTTCCTGCCGATCGCGGCGACCTGCATCGGCCTCGCCGCCCGGCGCCCGCGCCTCGTACGCCGCGCCTTCACGACGCTGGCCACGGGGCTGGGCGTCGCGGGCGTCGGCGAGGTCGGCAAGGCCGCCGGGGCCCTGGCCGTGCTCGGGGTCAACGTCGCGATGCTGCTCACGGGCGGCACGCTGACGCTCCTGACGCAGCGGGCGCTCAGTTGGCGGGGCTCCCGGCCAGGGGCCGCGCCGAAGCCGCCGGCGGGGTAGCGGGCGGGGCGCCTGCGGCCGGAGGCCGCGCGACGAACGTCGTCGTCAGGTACGCCGCCACGACCCCGACGATGATGAGCGGCGCGGCGCCGGGCCCCGCGCTCGCGGTGAGCAGGACGGCGAGCACGACCGCGGACAGCGGGATCCGCAGCACCGCCACCACCGCGGCGCCGATGCCCACGGCGACGGCCGGCGTCGTGGCGTAGCCCGGGAGCTGAGCGGCCATGAGGCCGCCGGCCGCCCCGAGGAACATCGCCGGGAAGGTGGGTCCGCCCCGGAAGCAGCCGAGCGAGATGCCGTAGGCCACGCCCTTGAAGGCGACGAGGAGCGCGAGCGCCGACAGCGACCACGTGCTCGCGCCGCCGACGAGGCCGGGCAGCGCGCTCTGGCCGGAGAACAGGACCTCCTCGACGCCCTTGTCGGTGACCTGCGTGAACGCGATCGCCAGGCCCGAGACCGCGAGCGCCGCGAGCGGCAGCACGACGAGCGGGCGCGGCGTCGCCAGTCGCTCGACGCGCCGGGCGAGCGCGAACACGACGGCGGTGACGAGCGCGATCGCGACGCCGAGCGGCACGGTCCAGGCGAAGTCGGCGACGTCGGGGCGGGCGAAGTCCGGCAGCGGCAGCGCCCCGAGCGCGTAGGCGCTCGAGCTCAGGCCCGTCCACGACCCCATCCCGATCGAGACGAGCGACCCGATCCCCGCGGCGAGCAGGCCGGGAATCAACACGAGCGGCAGCCGCGGGCCGCCGAGGCCCGCGACCTCGATCAGGATGACCGCGGCGATTAGCGGCGAGCTGAAGATCAGCGAAAGCGCCGCGAACGTCGCCGAGGCCGACAGGATCACCCCGATCTCGGGGGTCGCGTCGCGGCCGAGCAGGCGCACGGCCAGGAGTCCCAGACCGCCCCCGAGCGCGATCAGCGGCGCCTCGGGACCCAGCACGAGGCCGAGGCCGATGCCGGCGAGGCCCGCGAGGAGGACGCCCGGCAGCTCGACGGGCTGCGTCGGCGCGGCGCTCAGGCCGTTCGCCGGGATGTGGCCGCCGCGCCCCGGAAGGCGGACGACGGCGACGGCGACCAGCACGCCCGCCACCGCCAGGACCGGCACCGACCACCACAGCGGAGCGGTGTCGAAGCCGAGCTTTCGGGGCAGGTCGTCGAAGACGCCCTGCTGGATCTGCTCGACCAGCTCGAGGAAGCACCACGCGGCGAGCGACGCCACGACGCCGACGACGGCGGCCAGTGCGAGCAGCACGAGGAAGCGCGGGCTGCGCATCACCGCGGCGGGATCCTGCGCGGGGCTGGCCCCAGCGTCGTCCACGCGTGCGCACGCTAGCGGCGGGGGCGCGTCGGCGTCGTCATCCGGAGCAGGTGATGTGGCCGAGGCGCGCGGGCGCGATCGTGTCGGCGTGACGACCGACGACGTGCTGCTGGGGCTCGGGCTCGTGACCGTGCTGGCCGTCGGGTCGCAGCTCGTCGCGGGGCGGCTCGGGGTGCCGGCGATCGTGGCGCTGCTGCCGGCGGGCTTCCTCGCGGGGATCGCGACCGTCGACGTGCACCCCGACCAGCTGCTGGGCGACCTCTATCAGCCGTTCGTGTCGGTCGCCGTCGGGATCGTCCTCTTCGAGGCCGGGCTGCGGCTGTCGTGGCGCGAGCTCGAGGGGTCCACGCGCCCGGTCGTCCTGCGGCTCGTCGTCGTCGGCGTGCTCGTCACTTGGGCCGGCGTCGCGCTGAGCGTCGCCCTTCTCTTCGACGGGCTGACGCAGGGCGTGCCGCTGCTGATCGGCGCCATCCTCGTCGTCTCGGGACCCACCGTGGTCCTGCCGCTGCTGGCGTTCGTGCGCCCCGCGCGCCGCCTGCGCTCGCTGCTGAAGTGGGAGGGCGTGCTCGTCGACCCGATCGGCGCCCTGCTGGGCGTGGTCGTCTTCCACTGGGTGCGAGCCGGCGGCGTCTCACACCCCGGGGCGATCCTCGTCAGCCTCGGCGTGGGGGCACTCGTCGGAGCCGCGGGAGCCGGCGTCCTCTGGCTCATCCTGCCCGGGCTGCAGGTGACGGCGCCGCGGCAGGCCGCCCCGGCGACGCTCATGGTCGTCGTGGCCGCGCTCGTCGGCGCCGACCTGCTGCGCGAGGACGCGGGCTTCGTGGCGACGACGGTGATGGGCATGGCCCTCGCCAACCAGCGCCGCATCGACGTCTCGCTCACGCTCGAGTTCCAGGGCACGCTCGTCCAGCTGCTGATCGGCGCGCTATTCGTCCTGATCTCGGCCTCGGTGAGCCCGTCCGACGTCGAGGCGGTCCTCCCCGAAGCCCTCGTGCTCGTCGCCGTCATGGTGCTCGTGCTGCGTCCGCTCGCCGTCGCGCTCGCGACGTGGCGATCGCCGCTGACGGCGCCCGAGCGCGGGTTCGTCGCCTGGATGGCGCCGCGCGGCATCGTCGCCGGCGCCACCGCGTCGGCCTTCGGCCTCGAGCTCGCGCAGGCCGGCGTCGACGGCGCCGACCGGATCCTGCCGATCGCCTTCGTCGTCATCTTCTGCACGGTCGTCCTCTACGGGCTGAGCGCCGCGCCGGTCGCCCGGGCGCTCGGGGTCGCCGGCTCCGGTCGCGCGCTCGTGCTCGTCGTCGGCGGCCACGCCTGGGCACGCGCCCTCGGCGCGGCGCTGTTGCGCGCGGGCGTCGGCGTGCGCCTGTGGACCGGCGACCCCGGCGAGCAGGACGCCGCGCGCGCGGCCGGCCTCGACGCCGACCGTGGCCGGATGATCGTCGACGCGGCGAGCCGCGAGGCGGAGTTCGAGGAGGTCACCGACGCGCTCGTGCTCACCGGCAACGACGACTTCAACGCGCTGGCCGCGGCGCAGCTGCGCACGGAGCTCGGCCACGGCAGCGTCCATCGCGTGGCCCCGGCGGCCGGCGGCGGCGACCTGCTCCCGCCGGTCGCCGAGGCGGGGATCCTGGGCGGCGACGACCTGACCTTCGACGAGCTCAGCCGGCGCTTCGCGGCGGGCGCGCGCCTGGTCGACGCGGTGCACCGCGCCGACAGCGGGCCCGCCGGGCGCACCGTGCTCATCGTGGTCACGCCGGAGGGCACCCTCAGGGTCGCGACCGACGAGCGCGGCCCCGCGGCCCGTACAGGGGACACGGTGATCGTCCTCCAGGAGCCCGCGGGCGAGGCGTAGATCGCCCGATTCCGATCGTGCCCGGCCAGATCGTCGCCGGCATCATGCACCTGCCCCGCGTCGACTGCGGGGCCCGCCACCTCGCGGGTCGAGGCCGCGGACGTCGCCGCGGTCAGACGACGGCCTGCGCGCCGCGCTCGATCGCGGACAGCGCCTCCTGCTCGGCCTCGTCCCAGTCGGCGACCTCCCGCTTGAGCACGTGCTGTCGCGCGCGCGTGGCGCCCTGCTCGATGAGCTCGGCGTCGCGGTCGAGGCCGATGACCACGAGCGCCGCCGTGCCGTCCTCGAGCATCGCGCCGATCTCCTTGGCCTCGCCACGGCTCGTGCCGTGCGCGAGATGGCCGAACCAGGCGCCCAGCCCCGCGCCCGCCGCCCCGGAGGCGGCGAGGCCCGGCAGCAGGAAGGGGAAGACGACCGCGGCTCCGGCGCCGGCCGCGAGCCCGACCCAGGCGCCGTGCTGCGTGGGCTTCTCGGTCTTCGTGACCTTGACCTCGCCGTTGAGCTGCTTGGTGATGATCGCGCTGTCGTAGGAGCCGATCGCGTCGTCGGCGTGCAGCGCCTTGATCGCCTCGTAGTCGGCGTCGGCATCCATCGGCGCGTCGTAGACGCCGGCGTAGAAGAACATGGGCCGCATCGGCGAGCTCCTCCCTGGAGTTGGGCAGTGTCCGCATGCTCACGCGGGGCCGCCCGCCGGCGCATCATGCAGACGGGGTGATCGCGTCCGCGTGCCGCGGGCGATCATCAGCCTCTACCTTCCGTTCCGGCGCCTCGGCGGCTCGCCGCCTCAGCCCCCGAGGATCCGCGCCTTCTGGGCGGCGAACTCCTCGTCGGTGAGGACGCCCTGATCCTTGAGGGCGGCGAGGTCCTTCAGGGCCTGGATCGGATCCTGTGCGGGGGCGGCCGGCGGCGGGGCCTCCTGGTCGGCGGCGGCGTCCTGCGCGCCCCAGCGCTCGGCCTGGCGGCGGCTGACGCGGTTGGAGACGGCGGTCGCCGTACCGGCGACGACGGCGGTGCGGGCAACCCCGCGAAGGAGTCCTGGCATGTCTCGATCCTTTCGATCAGGACGCGGCTTCGGCGGCGTCGAGCGCGCCCATGAGGTCCTGGGCGGAGATGCGCTGGTTGTCGACGAGGACGCCGCCGTTGCGGCGGACCGCGGCGGCGAACGGCGCCGCCCAGCGGTTCTCGTAGACGATCATGACGGCCGCGGTGCCGGGCTCGATCGCCGCGGCGGCGGTCGCCACGTCGTCGTCGCCGAGCAGGCCCGACGACGCGCCCTCGAAGACCGCGAACCCGCCGACGCCGTGGCTGTCGAGGTCGGTGGCGTCGAACCCCGAGAACGTCCCGTCGGCCTCCTTGACGACGAACATGACGTCGAGCACGCGGATGATGCCGCGCTCGACGAGGTCGAGCAGCAGCGGGGCGGCGTCGCCGGCCATCGGCGCGTCGGGCGGATACGCGATGACGACGATGTCGATCGGGCCGATCTCGTCGGCCTCCGAGTTCTTGGGCGCGGTCTGCGGCGGCTCGCTCATGCGTCTCCTCCGGTCCGGGAGCCCCACGATCGCCCGCGAGGCCGTCGAGCGCATCCTCCGGATCGGGTGAAACGCGCGCGACGCGCGGGGCCCGCCTGGACTCGAACCCGGATCTGACGGATGCAGACCAGCTTCCCCGATCACCCGCTTCGGGGGATGCGTCGCGGCGGTCCTCACTCCTAGCGTGCCTGGTCGAGCTCGCGCTCGGCCGTCGTGGAGCAACGCTCGCCGCCGGGAACACGAACGACGACATACACTCGCGGCGCCCGGCAAGCCCTCGAACAGGCGGGCCGGGGAAGGCTGGACAACCGTTGACCCCCGAAGCGCCGGGGCCAGGGCCTTCTGACCCTGCCGAGCAGCGCCCGGCGGCGTGCGCCGGCGCTTGATCGACATCAGCCATGACCCTGCTCTGGAGCATCGTCATCCTCCTTGCCGCCAACGTTGCGACGATCGCAGCGATGCTCTTGGTCCGGCGCAGCGCGCCGGACGGCAGCCGCTTCGCGGACGGTGATCGCGCGTCAGGCGTGTTCGGCGTGCTCGCGGGTGGCTTCGCGATCTTCGCCGGCTTCATCATCTTCCTCGCCTTCACGACCTACGATCAATCGCGGACCGGCGGGGAAACCGAGGCCCTGACCGTGGTGCAGCAGTTCGAGACCGCGGAGTTCCTCCCCCGCGCCACGCGCGACCGCCTGACCGGCGAGCTCGTCTGCTACGGACGCTCGGTCGTGGACCAGGAGTGGCCTGACATGGAGCACGGAAGGGGCGGCGAGACGATCAACCCCTGGGCGGTCGCCCTCTTCCGGAGCCTGAAGCTCGCGAGCCCGACCAGCGCCGGCGAGCAGGCCGCGTACAGCAAGTGGCTCGATCAGACCTCGGACCGCGAGGAGGCCCGGAGCGATCGACTCCACGGCGCGGAGGGCATCATCCCGGCCTCGATCTGGCTCGTGCTCTTCCTCGTCGCCGGCGTCGTCTTCGCCTACATGCTGTTCTTCGCGGACAGCGGGGAGGGCGCGGGCGCTCAAGCGATGCTGATGGGATCGGCGACCACGGTGATCGTCCTGACGCTGCTGGCGATCAACGCGCTCGACAACCCGTTCCGGCCCGGTCTCGGGCAGATCGAACCGGTCGCGATGGAGCGGTCACTGCGAATCCTCGACCGCGCGCGCGCCATCGTGACCGACCGGGCTCCCCTCCCGTGCGACGCCCGCGGCGCTCGGGTCTCGTCCTGATGGAGGACTCGAGACAGGGCCGCTTCGAGCTCGCGGCGACCGTGCTGCTCGCGATGGCGGCGGTGGCGACCGCGTGGGCGGCCTACCAGTCGGCGCGTTGGCACGGCGAGCAGGCGGAGGCCCAGAGCGCATCGATCGCCGCGCGCGTCGAGTCCACGCGCACGGCGAACGTGGCGAATCGCCAGGCGCAGATCGACGTTGCGCTGTTCACGCAATGGGTCGACGCCTACGCGCGTGACGAGACCGAGCTCGCCGCGTTCTATCGCAAGCGCTTTCGCCCCGAGTTCCGACCGGCGTTCGAGGCGTGGGTCGCGACGAGGCCGCGGATGAATCGCAACGCGCCGCTGTCGCCGTTCGCCATGCCCCAGTACAGGCTCGCGGCCACCGCGAGGGCCGACCGGCTCGAGGCTCAGGCCGCCGCGTTCTCCCAGCGCGTGGGGCGCTTCATCCAGCGGGCCGACGACTACGCGCTGGCCGTCGTCCTCTTCGCCGCGTCGTTGTTCTTCGCGGGCATCAGCACCCGACTACGCTCGCCCACGACGCGGACCGTCATCCTCGGGCTCGGCTATGTCGTGTTCCTCTCCAGCGTGATCTGGATCGCAACGTTCCCGGTCAGCCTGTCCGTGTAGAGAGCCCGACCTCGCCGACCGTGAAGCCTGCCCGTGCGCCGCGGGCCGGATCGACCTCCTCCTCGACGAAACCGGCAGCCCCCACTCGGCCCGCTCCTTCATGGATGACACGCCGACCTCGTGCAACGAGAAAGCGGAGCGGGCGGGTCAGGCTGCGGCAGGTGCGGCCTGCGGGGCGCTGTCTGTGCTGTCGGCGAGTGAGCCTGTTGGGAGATGGCGTGTCAGACCGAGGGAGAGCAGCGCCGCGAACGCGATGGCTCCGAGTGCGAGCCGCAGCGCGTCGAGTTGCGCCTCGCCGTAATCGTTCGCCACAGCGGTGGCTTCCTCCTGGCTCAGCCCGCCGTCGAGCGCCGCCCGCTCGACGTCGCTAACCGGGACGACGTCGACCCCCTGCTCGGCATGCGCGACGACCGCGTCGCGTGTGGCCGCTGACAGGTCGGGGTTGTTGGTGACGTTCTCGGTGAAGCCGGTTGTTAGCGCCGCGAGCAGCACCGCGCCGATGAGTGCAGTGCCGAGGGACGCACCGAGGTTCTGGGCGGTGCCCTGTAGCCCGCCTCCCTCGCTCGAGTTCTTGGGCGGTACCGAGGACATGATGACGTTCCCGAGTTGCGAGGCGAGCAGGCCCGCACCCGCGCCGATCAGGACGAGTGCGACCTTGAAGCCGGTGTCGTTCAGCTCCACGTCGAGCGTCGCGAGCATCACGATCGCGCCGATGCTGACCGCGACGAGCCCGGCCTGCGCGACTGTGCGCGGTGAGCGGCGGGCGGCGATCTTGGGGCCCAGCAGCGCGAAGACCAGCATCGCCGAGGACATCGGCAGCAGGCGCTTGCCGGTCTCAAACGCATCGAGGCCCAGCACGATCTGCAGGTACACGGGGAGGATGAAGAACGTGCCCATCAGGACGAACTGCTGTCCCCCCAAGCTCGACAGCCCCGCGCGGAGCTGCGTGATCCGTAGCAGCGTGGTGTCGAGCAGGCGGTCCCGTCCCAGGCGAGCGCGGCGCTGCTCCCAGAGATTGAATCCGTACAGCAGCGCCAGTCCCGCGAGCACCATGAACGGCACGGGTGAGAAGCCCAGCGGGGTGATCTCGTTGCCGTCGATCTCCGGCGGGTTGCGGGGCACGACAAACCCCCACTCGCTGCTGCGTAGGATCGCGAACACGATCAAGCCCAGCCCGCTCGCCGAGAGCAGCACGCCGACCTTGTCGAGGTCCGGTCGGCGCGCGGCCGCCACTGCACGTGGAATCTGCCCGCGCAGCAGCAAGATGATGATCACCACGACCGTCTCACCGGCGAACACGTAGCGCCATGAGTACTCCGTCGTTACCCAGCCACCGATCAGCGGGCCTGCAGCGACCGCGACCGCAGAGACGCCCCCGAGCAGCGCATAGGCCAGCGCACGGTCACGGCCCTGGTAGCTGGCGGCAGTGAGCGCAGCGATCGCGGGGATCACGAGCACCGCGCCGAGCCCCTCGATCCCCGACCAGCCGACCAACAGCACAGCGAGGTTCGGGCTCAACGCTGTCGTCAGCGACCCGAGCCCGTAGAACCCCAGGCCGATCGCGAACGCGCGGTTGCGTCCCAAGATGTCCCCGAGCTTCGCGCCGAGCAGCATGAAGGACGCCATCACCAGCGTGTACAGCGTGATCGCCGTCTGCACACCCTGAACCGTCGTGTTCAGGTCTTCGACGATCTGCGAGATCGCCACGTTCATGACGCTCGTATCGAGCACCATCACGAACTGCGCCGAGGCCAACATGCCCAGGGGAACCCATTTACGCATGAGCCCCGCCACCCAAACCGATCGCACGGCAGCGCGGACTACACAAGTTCCGAGACGACCCCGCGGGCAAGATCATGAGCAGAGCGTAGGAGCAGCCCACCGCACGCTCGTCACCCGCATTGAATGAACCGCCTAGCTTGTCGCCGCTCCCGCTTTGGAGAAGCAGCAGCGCGCGGGAAGCGCCACCTTCAGCGTCGGCGGTCGCTTAGCCGCCGACCCGCCAACCGGGTCAGGCCACCACCTTGCCGATGATGGTCCGCATCCCTCCTGTGATCGGTCGCCGACGCGCGCCGCACCCGCGTGCGTGTCGTTCGATGACGACCAGCGCCGGCTTGAAATCAACGAGCGACCGTAACGGCGCTCGTCCGACTCGTGCGCTCGCATGGTTGCCGCGATCGGCGTTGCCTTCGGCAACGTGACGAACGTCGCTTATTCGATCAGGAACTCGATCCCGTAGCGGGGCGCCGCCGCGTCGAAGCGGGCGGCGACCGCGTCGACGTTGTCGGGAATCGGGGCCGTCGGGTCCAGCCGCGGCTCGAGCGTCTCCTTCGAAGAACTTCTCGATCCCGGCCGGCGTGAAGGTCACGATCATGCGCATCGCCTCGGTGCCCTCGTTGTGGAAGCGGTGCACAGTGCCGCGCGGTACGTTGACGAAGTCGCCGACGCCCGCGGTGATCCAGTCCTCACCGAGGAGGATGCTGCATTCGCCTCGACGACGTAGAACGTCTCGTCCTCGCGGCGATGGATGTGGGGCGGTGGGCCGCCCCCGGGCGGGACGATCGCCTCCATCGCGAAGTACGCGCCGCCCGTCTCGTCCCCGGTGACGAGAAACCGGTAGAGGTCGCCCGGTCCCACGTAGGTCGCGCCGGTTCCGGTGGGGCGGTGCAGCGGCGGACGGCTGGTCGCGGTCACAGGCGCTTCGCGCGGGGCCGTCGGATCGTTGCTCGTCATGAGTCGAGGATGCCGCCGGTCGGCGGCCACGACCATGCCCGTTCGCTATTGCCGAACGGATCGCGCGATGCGCGCGCCGGCGCCGGCGAGCGCGCGCGCGTACTCGTCACGCCGCGCCTGGAACCGGCCGCGCGGCGCGCAGAGCGCAAGGGCGGCGGTCGCCGGCCCGTCGCTGGTGCGCGCCGGGGCGGCGGCGCAGTCCACGCCGTCGACGGCGCGCTGGGGCCCGACCGCGTAGCCGCGACGGCGCACGCGCTCGGCCTCGTCGGGGTCGAGCCCGCCACCGCCGCGCTCGGCGAGCAGCACCGTGCCCGGCGGTGTGAGCTGCGCGGCAACCGGTGCGGTCGGCGCGACCACGCCGCCGGGTGGCCGTTCGCTGGCGACATACAGGACGCGGCCGCGCTCCCATGCGGTGACGTGGACCGTCTCGCCGAAGTGGCTCGCCAGCCGGCGTGCGGTGCGCATGACCGCGTCGCGGTAGCGGCTCGTGGCGAGCATCGTGCGCGCCAGCCCCAGCGTCCGCCAGCCGAGCCGGTAGCGCCCACACGGCAAACGCTCCGTCAAGCCGACGCTCGTCAACTCGGCCAGCAGCGCATGCGCCGTCGACTTGGCGATCCCCAACTCGCCCGCCACCTCGCTCGGCCCCCAATGCGGGTGCTCGACCGAGAAGAGATCGAGCACCAGGGCCGCCTTGCGGACGCTCGCGGGCACACGAAAAGCGTAGCCGCGCGCCGCGAGGACGCCCGTACGGCTACCCCGACCTCGCGGATCGCCCAACGCTCTGGTTGCCGAGCTGGGCGGGCGTGTCGAGCTCGGCTCATCACATGCCCGGATGATCTCTCCGCTGCGCCATCCCTCAACGCTGCGCCGGAAGGCGGACGCGATGTCGCGCACGGGGACGAGGGCGCGGCCGGGGTTGAAGTGGCCGAACTGCTCGTGGCTGTCCTGGCCAGCCCTGGGCTGACGGCGTTGATCCGTAGCGTCCGCTCGAGGCTGAGGGCCGCAGCGCGCACGAAGCCTTCAACGCCGCCGTTGGCGACGGCGAAGCTGGTTGCCTGTCGGTTTCGCGGTATCTGTCGACGTGCTCGTGACCGAACAATCGGACACCCATCAGCCGATCTTCTCCGCCAGCTCGACGATGATCCCCGCCGGGCCGCGCACGTAGCAGAGCCAGGAGCTGTTCTCGTAGTTCACCAGCTCGCCGACCAGCTCGCCGCCATGCGCTCGCAGGCCGGCGAGGGATCCCTCGATGTCGCCGACGACGAAGAGGATGTGGCGGATGCCCGGGGCGTTGGCCGGCGCCGGCCCGTCGTCGCCCTCGTATGCGGGCGAGCGGTACTTGGCCAGCTCGACCCTGCCGTCGCCATCCGGGGTCCGCAGCATCACGATATCCGCCCGCACACCCTCGAGCCCGTTGATGCGGTCCACCGAGCCGCCCTCGACGGACGCCTCGCCCTCCACTTCGAGCCCGAGTGCGGCGAAGAACGCGGTCGCCGCCGCGAGGTCGTCGACGACGATGCCGATGTGCTCCAGGCGCTGGACGGTCATAAACGGCCTCCGGCCAGCTCCCGCGGCGTGTACTCGTCGTGCCTGCGTACCCACGAGCCGGTCCGATCCTGCGGCTCTTCGGTGATCGCTTGCGGGTCCATGATCTTCCTCTCCCTGGAGTCCGTGGAGCTAACGCGTGGTGGTCCTGGGGTGCCGCTGTCCGGGCGCAGGACGCTCAGCGAGACGACCTTCCGACAGCTCTCGACATCGAACACTCATTCGGCTCCCAGCTCGTCGCGCAGGGGATCCCGCTACGGGACGGTGCCTGGGCCGGCCGGGCGGCAGACGTGCGCCACGGCGCCGCTGCTGAACGCAGTGGCAGAGACCGGCTCGAAGTCCATCCGGCCGGGAAAGATTGGCTTGCCGTCGCCGAGCACCGCCGGGTGAACCAGGAGCCGGTACTCGTCGATCAGGCCCGTGCGCACCAGCGACCGGGCGAAGCGTACGCCGCCGTGGGCCAGCAGGTAGCCGCCGGCGCGCTCGGCCTTGAGCTTCGCGACCCCCTCGGCGAGGTCACCGGCCACGATGCGCGTCTCGCCCCATTCCGCCGTGGTCATGCCGTGGGAGAACACGATCTTCGGAAGGTCGTTCATCGGCGCGGCGAACACGCTGTCGCTTTCTGGCCAGTGGGCGGCCATGTCGTGGTAGGTGCTCGAACCCATCAGGTGCGAGGCGGTGTCGCCCAGGGTGTCCATGGTCCAGGCGGTGGCATCCTCGGACATGGAGGAGAAGATGAATGCGTTGTCGCCGCTGGCGTCGGCCACGAAGCCGTCGAGCGACATCGACATCTTCAGGACGAGCTTGCTCACGGGGGATGCTCCTTCTGTAGGGATGCCACGAGCTCGTCCTGACGCTCGTAGGCCGCGGTCAGGCCCGCCCGGCGCGTACGTCACTGCTCCCTAGGAGCGTGGGTCAGTAACCGTGCCGGTGTCGTCCGGCGCGGTTAAGACCATTCGTGGATGACGACGGCTGAGCAGGAGCGCCTGGTTGAGGTCGAGGCGGTCGGGGTGCCCGAGGCGGCGGGGGAGCGGCGGGCGGTGGACAAGGCGTTTCGGCCGTATGACCCCGATCAGGTGTTGTTGATGGCGCCGGCGCTGCGCGACTGGGTGCCCGAGGGGGATCTGGCGCACTTCGTCTCGGACTTGGTCGACAGTGGCGTGTTGGATCTGTCGGCGATCTACGCCGACTACACCGAGGAGCGCGGCTTTGCGCCGTGTGACCCGCGCTTGATGGTCAAGCTGTTGGTCTACGGCTACGCGGTCGGGATCACGTCGTCAAGGAAGCTTGAGCGCGCGACCTACCGGGATGTTGCGGTGCGGATGCTGTGCGCCGATCAGCACCCGGACTTCCGCTCGATCGCGCGCTTCCGCGAGCGGCACCTGGAGGCGCTCGGGGAGCTGTTCGTGCAGGCACTGCGGCTGTGCAGGCGGGCGCGGATGGTCGGGCTGGGGGTGCTGGCCGTCGATGGCACCAAGGTGCGCGCCAACGCCTCGCGCCACAAGGCGATGAGCTACGAGCGGATGGTCAAGAAGGAAGGCGAGCTGGGGGCCGAGATCGCGGCACTGCGCGAGCGGGTCGACGCGCTGCTGGCCGACGCCGCGGCGATCGATGCCGCCGAGGACGCCGAGTTCGGCGCTGACCGGCGCGGCGACGAGCTGCCCGAAGAGCTGCAGCGCCGCGAGACGCGCCTGGCGCGGATCCGCGAGGCCAAGGCGGCGCTGGAGGCCGAGGCCAAGGCGGCCGAGGAGGCGCGGCGCGCCGAGATGCGCGTCGAGGGCCGAGAGCCGCGCAACCCGCCCGGCGGGCGTGACCCGTTTGCGCCCAAGCCCAAGGCGCAGCGCAACTTCACCGACCCCGACAGCCGAATCATGATGACCGCCGACGGCGCGTTTCACCAATGCTTCAACGGCCAGGCGATCGTCGATTCCGCCTTCCAGGTCATCGTCGCGGCCGAGCTGTCCGATCAGGCGCCCGACGCGCGGCTGCTGGAAGCATCGCTTGATCAGTTGGGCGAGAACCTGACCAGCATCGACGCCGAGCTGCCCACGAACGCGGCGCTGCTTGGGGACGCCGGCTACTTCTCCGAGCACAACATCACGATCACCGAGGCGCACGGCCTGGACCCGCACCTGGCGACCGGACGCTTCAAGCACTCAGAACCACCGGCCCCGGCGCCGCGCGGACCAGTCCCCAAGAACGCAACGGCCAAGCAGCTGATGGCCCGCAAGCTCGCCAAGAATGCCGGCGCCGCGCTCTACGCGCGACGCAAGACGATCGTCGAACCCGTCTTCGGTCAGATCGACACCGTCCAGAACGCGCGCCAGCTCAGGCTGCGCGGCAAGCCCGCTGCCCGCGCCCAATGGCGCTTCCACTGCGCCGTACACAACCTGCTCAAGCTGCAGCGCAACGGCGGCCTGGCACTGATCCCCACCGGATGATCGGCCAAGGACGCCTCCGCGGAAGCGTCGCGCACGGTCCCACAGGACACTCAACCAGCCTGACACCCGCCACACAGCCCACCCGCCACCAGCGGCCCGGTGCCGGTCCGCCTGCACCCGTTACCGACACAGGCTCCTAGGTCCGTCGGAGACGCTCAGACTGACTTCTCGCCAGGCCTCGTCGCTGGCGGCGAGTTCCTGTGCCGCCTGCCTCGCCACCGGCACAGCATCGGTGCCGAGCAGCAGACGCACGGGTGCAACGTCCCGGCCGGCGAGGTCTCGCACCACTTGGGCGACGCGACGCGGGTCCGTCGCCTCGTGACCAGAGCCGGCGCGCACCAGCTCGGCGAACGCTTCGATCGTCGGCTGGTACGGCACGCTGGGCTGCGGGATCGTCATCGAGGAGCCAGCCCAGTCGGTGCGCATCCCGCCTGGCTCGAGAACGGTGACCTTCACCCCGAACGGAGCGATCTCTCGGGCGAGACCGCTGGAGAACCCGGAGACGGCCCATTTCGCCGCCTCGTAGGCGGTCAGGCCCGGGCCGGACACGCGGGCACTGAGCGAAGAGACCTGGAAGATGTGACCACTGCCCTGCTCGCGCAGAACCGGCACAACCGCCTTGGAGACGTTCACGACACCGTAGAAGTTGGTGTCGAACTGCGTCCGGAACGAGTCGATCGTCGTGTCCTCGAACGAGGCGAGGTCGCTATAGCCGGCGTTGTTGACGACGACATCGATGCGACCGAACGTCTCTTGGGCCTGAGCGACCACGCGCGCGGCCGCGTCGTAGTCGGTCACGTCGAGCCGCAGGAGAAGCACCGCGTCGCCGTACGTGTCGAGGAGGTCCTGTAACCGCTCAGGGTTACGCGCCGTCGCCGCCACGCGATCACCCGCTTCGAGCGCGACCTCGACGAGGGCGCGACCAAGACCGCGCGAACTTCCCGTCACGAGCCACACCTTGGACATCGAGGAACCTGCCCGACGGCCGCTCATGACGCCACCCGGTAGCGCACGTGCGTGACGCCGGGCGCGTCGAGCACGCGCGTCGGCTCGAGCTCGATGCGGTCTGCGCCGAACAGCCGCCGCCCGTCGCCGAGCACGACCGGGATCAGGTGGATCTCCAGCTCGTCGAGCAGGCCCTCGCGTAGCAGCGACTGCGCGAGGCCGGCGCCGTGCACCATCACGTCCTGGTCGCCGGCGGCCGCCTTGGCCTCGCGCATCGCGGTCGCGGCGTCGGGCACGTAGTGGACCCAGCCGCTCTGCGGCTCCGGCGGGGCGCCGCGCGTGGGCACGAAGATCGGCACGCCGTGGTGGTCGCCGCCCCAGTGACCGGCGTAGTCGAACGTCTTGCGGCCGACGACGACCGCGCCGGTCGCCATCGACTCGGCGAAGACCTGCCCGCTCAGCCCCGGCGGGTCGAAGCGCGGCCGCTCGGAGACGGGCTCGCCGATCCACTCGTGCAGCCGCTGGCCGCCGGTCCCGAGCCCGTTGCCTGGGCCGTCGTCGGGGCCCGTGATGAACCCGTCGAGCGACATCGACATGTACAGGACGGACTTCGCCATGCGGTCTCCTTCCTCGGGCCTACAGCGCCCGTTCCAGCCGGTCGAACGCGTGCGGGAGACCGCGGCCGTGCTCGTCGCGCAGCTCGTCGGACTCAAAGCCCCACTGGACCATCGTCATCAGGGTCGCCCCGTCTCGGGGCGCGAACGTGAACTCGGTGCTGAAGGCGAGCCTCGACCCGTCGAGACGGGTCTCGCTCGTGGCCAGCAGCAGGTGGCGTGGGCGCTCGATGGCCTCGAACACGTGCCGGTGCCGGTAGAGCTCGCCCGGCGACGGGCCGAAGGCGATCTCCCAGGCGCCGCCGACGTGCAGCTCGCAGCGCGAGTCGACCACCCAGCCCGACGCGTCGTTGCCATAGAACTCGCGCTGGCCCATCGGGCTCGTGAACAGGTCGAACACGCGCGCGGGCGACGCCTGGATCACGCGCTCGTAACGCACCTCGCGGCTCACCCCGAGCGCTCCACGAAGCGCCCGAACCGGTCCAACCGGCCCTCCCAGGCGCGGCGGTGGGCCTCGATCCACTCGCCCGCCTCGCCGAGCGCCGTCGCCGCGCCAAGCCGGCACTCGCGCGCCCGGCCCACCTTCTCGGTCTCGACGAGGCCGGCGAGCTCGAGAATCCCGACGTGCTTCTTGATCCCGTTGAGGGTCAGGCCCGACGGCCCAGCGAGCTGGCTCAGCGTCGCGGGGCCGCGGCCCAGACGCTCGAGAATGCCCCGCCGCTTGGGGTCCGAGAGCGCGAAGAACGTCGCGTCGAGCGTTGGCGATACTGCACCGATCGGCGCACTATACCGCTGCTCGCCCCTTTGGTTGAGCGTGGCCGCCCGCCCGACGTCCTGACGGCCTCACTTCCGGCCTCAACGGCAGCCGCCCAGGGTTGGCGATCGACCGGCTTCGGGCCCGACGCAAGGCGCCCGTGCGACCTTGCCGCGCCTGTGCACCGCCCTGAGGTCGCCTGACGAGGGGCACGCAGGACGGTCGGCTCACTTAGCACGCCACCGAGCCGTGTCGTAGAGAGAGCCCCGGTCGACGACGACTGAACCTTCGCCCCACTGGGCGATCCTTGAGTGAAAGGCAACTGGTGCGGGGCGCCCGGGTCCCGGCCGCGAGCTCGCCTACGACGTCGAGGCGCTTGATCGCGGCCGGCGGGCCTAGACGGAGCTGGCGGCCAGCGCGCAAGGGGATGCCGCGGCCACTGCTCACACCGCCACGTGGTGGCCGGCACGGCGCAGCACGTCGACTGCTTCTTCCAGCCGGCCGGCCGGGACGAGGACGAGGTCTCCGTCGTAGCTCGCAGCGGTCCAGACGGGGAGCTCGGCGGCGGCGAGCGGCGCCACGATGGCGCTGAGCATGCCCGTCGCCTCGGGGTCGTGCGCGTCATCTCCGTTCCAAAGTGCCGCCCACGCGTCCTCGGCCTTGTCGTCGCGCCGCATCGTGGCACCCCCGTCCGGACCGAGCACGAGCGCGAGTAGATCGGCCTCGAAGGCGACTGTGCGCACGTCGGTCACGCGCGTGAGGACGAAGAGGCCCTGTAGCACGCGCAGGTTCTGTCGAGCGGCCGGCATTGAGCTCATGCGCCGCGTGGGCGGCGAACGCGGTAGCGCAAGTGCGTCACGCCGTGCTCGCCCTCGAGGACCCGGACCCGCTCGAGCTCGATGTGCTCAGGATCGAGGCCGTCGAACAGCCGGCGTCCCTGTCCGGGCAGCACCGGGACGACGTGGAGCTCGAGCTCATCGCGGACGCCGGCCGCCAGCGCGAGCTGCGCGACCGCGGCGCCGTGGACCGAGACCTCCTGTTCGCCGGCGGCCTGCTTGGCGCCCGTCATGGCGGTCTCGACATCGGTGACGTAGGTCACGAGCGGCCAGCCGCTGATGTCGATCCGAGGCTCGTGGCGGCCGTAGATGAAGATCGGCACGCCGTCGTGGTGATCGCCGCCCCAGCCGCCGGCCGGCTCGAAGGTGCCGGCTCCCGCGACGATCGCGCCTGTGGCGTTCAACTCGTCGAAGATCTGGCGGTTGCTGGCCTCCGAGGCGCGCCGGGAAGTCGCGTCGCCGGGCGTGACGCCGGCCGGGAACCAGCCGTGCAAGTGGCCGCCGTCGTCGCCGAGCGGATTGTCGTCCCAGCTTTCGTTCGGACCGGCGATGAACCCGTCGAGCGAGAGTGACATGTAGAGAACCGTCGAAGCCATGCGCTCCTCCTCGGCTGAGAACGGGTTATGGTGCACCGATCGGTGCACCATAACGGAAACCACTCGATCGGAAGTTCTTCGCCCTGTCGGAACCCATGCGCCGCCGCACCCACGAGCGGCTTGCCGGTGTCCTGGCGACCATCGCGAGCTCGCCGAGCCCTTCAACGTGACGCGGCTAACCGAGCCGGCCAAGCCGGCCAGCCTGAGAAACCCGCATCCACTACGCGAGGACGCCGCCTCCGGGAAGCCGATCCTTGAGTGGGACGCTTGCGATCGTCACGCGCGGTGAGGCCAGGTCGCCGGTGATCGTGATGCTCGAATCTGGTGGCCGGTGTCGGGCGAGCAGGACGGCGTAGGGGTGGGCGATGCGGCGGATCCAGTCGCGCTTGAGAGGCGGCGGCGAGGACGGCGTCCGCGAGCGCCGGCGAGGTGGTCCCGTTGCTGCTCGCTGAAGGCGACGGCGGATCCGTACTGTGTCGCAGCCGCGGTGCTCGCTTCCCCGGATGCGGGAGACGTGCGCAGTGGGATCCTCGAGGTGGTCGACAAGGAGGCCGATGGGCTGATGCCCACGGGCACTCGCGTATGCTCGCTGAGCCGGCACCGGGGCGTGCATCACCGCGAGGGTGATCGCGGGTTCAATGGCGGTATTACCCGTCGCGTGACCCCGGCCCTGGCGCTCGCGCTGTCCGCGCTGCTCGTGCTCGCGCCCGCAGCGCTCGCGGCCGCCGGCGGCGGCTCCTCCGGCTTCGGGGGCGGGGGCGGTGGTGGAGGCGGCTCCTCGGGCTCCGGTGACGACGGCGGCGGCGGAGTGCTCCTCTTCGGCCTGATCGCCGTTGGCTTCATCGCCTTCCTGCTGGTCGGCGCGATCGGCAGAGCGCGCTACCGGCGCGAGCGTCGCAGGCGCGTCGAGCGCGTGCGTGCCGCGGCGGCCGAGGCCGCCGAGGACGACGCCTACCTCGCGGCCGACGCCGTCGGCGAGGGCGCCGCGAAGCTGTTCATGTCTTGCCAGGAGGCGTGGGACGCACGCGACCGCGAGCGGCTGGCCGAGCTCGTAGGCGAGGACCTCCTGGTCGAATGGCGCCGCCGCCTGGACGATTTCGAGCGCAAGGGCTGGCACAACCGGGTCGAGGTGATCGCCGGCCCCGAGGTCGAGTACGTCGGGCTCGTGAACCGCGAGGACGACTCGCAGGACCGCGTCGTGGTGCGCATCGAGGCGACGCTCGAGGACTACGTCGAGGACCGCCGCGGCAGGCGCATCACGAGGACGGACTCGTGGGACACGATCACCACGCGCGCGGAGTACTGGACACTGGCCCGCCGGGGCGACGCCTGGATCGTCGTCTCGATCGAGCAGCAGGCCGAGGGCGACCACCACCTCGAGGACGAGATCGTCGCCGTTCCGTGGGGCGACGCCCAGCTGCGCGACGACACGCTGGTCGAGCAGGCCGCGGCCGACAAGACGCTCGACGGCTACAAGATCGCGGAGCTCGCCGACTTCGAGCTCGCCGACGACGCCCGCGCGCAGGCGCTCGACCTGTCGCTTGCCGACGGTCGCTTCGCGCCCGTCGTGCTCGAGGCCACCGCGCGCCGGGCCGTGGCGGCCTGGGCCGAGGCGGTGGACGGCGCCGACGCCGCGCTCGAGCAGGTGGCCACGCCCGACGCCGTGCGCATGCTGCTCCACCCTGGAGGCGAGCGCACCCGCGTGGTCGTGCGCGGCCCTCGGGTAGACAGGCTGCGCCTCGTCCGACTCGACGCGGCGGCGGAGCCGGCCACGATGACCGTGGAGGTCGACGTCCGCGGCCGTCGCTACCGCGAGGATCGCGACACCGCGGCCGTCATCTCGGGCAGCCAGTCGCGCGAGAGCCGCTTCACCGAGCGCTGGACGCTAGCCCTCGACGGCTCGGACGAGACGCCCTGGAGGATCGTCGACGGCGCCGCGGGCGCCGCCACGGTCTGAGCCCCACGGCAGCGTGGCGATGGGCCTCAAAGACGACCGCCGCGACCAGCTCCACCCGGTCGGCGACGAGCTGGCCGTGGTCTGACTCGCGCGGTTCGCCAGTCTCGGGTCGAAGCGAAACCGGTGCGCGCGATCACGCGCAACCCACGAGGCGCGCCCCCGAGGGCGCCTCCGTCCGGTCTCGTGGGCCGTCTGATGCGCCGTTGATCATGGACGCGTGGTCCTCGGCCTCAGCGCTGGCGACGAGATCCAGCTTCGCCATCGCGGTGATCACCGCGGTCGCGGCGCTGATTGCCCCCGGTACGGGTTCGACGTCGCTCTCGCAACGCGGCAGGCGGTGCGACCGCCCGAGAACCCGGGGGTCCCGTAGGCCGATCCGCTTGCGGCGAGGCGTTTCCGCCGGGTAGGACGAGCCCATGACGACTACTGAGCAACAGATCCGGGCGGTGATCGATGAGCGCGTGGCGGCGGTTCACGCCAAGGATCCCGGACCGCTGGCCAATCGGGAGGCCGACGACGTCGTCACCTTCGACGTCCTGCCTCCGCTCAACAGCCGCGGCAAGGAAGCGGTGGCGGGCAAGACCCAAGCGTGGTTCGACGGCTACGCCTCCGACATCGGCTACGACGTCGAGCAGCTCGAGATCCACGCGAGCGACGATGTCGCGTTCTGCTCGTTCGTCTATCACGTCAGCGGCACGTTGACCTCGGGCGACGCGGTGAACATGTGGGTGCGGGCCACCGCTCGGCCTCCGTCGGATCGACGGGGACTGGCGCATCGTCCACGACCACGAGTCCGTGCCGTGGGACCCGGAAAGCGGGCGGGGCCTGATCGACCTGTCACCCAGCTGATCACCGAACGTGTCACGGGCGACGGTCATCGCTCGCTGTCCCGTAGCCCGATCCTCTACCGCACGACTCTCAGCACGAATCGTGGGGCGCGGCAGTCAGCGTGCCCTCCCCGCGGCTCTCCTCGCTTGTCTGCAGGAAGGTGGCGATGTCGCCCTGGTGCGGGTTCACGATCCGTCGCGGGAGGCTGGTGGCGGGCGCGGCGGACGCGACGGTGGCGCGGATCCGCTCCGCCACGCGCTCGACGGCCTCGTTGCTGCGCTCGAAGACGTTCACGAAAGCGAAGAAGGGATGCGCCATGTCCTCGTAGTGGTCTGCCGTGACGGTCACGCCCGCGTCCCGGAGCCGCTGCGCGTAGGCGCGACCCTCGTCGCGGAGCGGGTCGTATTCCGCCGTTACGAAGACCGCCGCCGGCAGGCCCGAGAGGTCAGGCGCGCGCAGGGGCGACGCCTGCGGGTTCGCGCGATCGGCGGGATCCGGGACGTACTGGTCCCAGAACCACTTCATCGATCGCCTGCTCAACGAGGCGTCCTCCCCTCCGCGGTCGATGTATGAGGCGGTCGCCAGGTCGTGGTCGGTGACCGGGTAGACGAGCACCTGCAGGGCCAGTGCGGGCCTTCCGCGATCGCGGGACCGCAGCGCGCAGACGGCGGCCAGGTTGCCGCCGGCGCTGTCGCCTCCCACGACGAGCGGCGCCGACGGGTACTCGGCGCCCGTCCACCGCAGTGCCGCCCAGGCATCGTCCAGCGGGATCGGGAAGGGGTGCTCGGGCGCCAGGCGATAGGCGACGCTGACGACCGTGCAATGCGCCGCGTTGGCGAGGGTCCGGCACATCGCGTCGTGCGTGTCGAGCCCGCCGATCACCCACCCGCCGCCGTGGAACCAGACGATGGTGCCGTGGGATTCGTTTGGTCCATAGACGCGCGCGGGGATGGTCGCGTCGCCGACCGGGATCCCGACGTCGCGCACGGCGGCGACGGCGGGACCCGGGCCGATGAGAGCAGCGACGCCGGCCGCCTGGGCGCGCGCCGCCGCGGGCTCGAGCTCGTAGAGCTTGGGGCGGCGAGGGTCCGCCGCGTCGATGAACGCCTGCACCTGCGGATGCAGAGGGCGCCTGATGCTTTCGAGGGTCATGCCCAATTTTAGTTCGAGTTGGGTAGCAGTACCCAGAGAGGGATGCAGTATCCTTTGGGGAACCATGGCCACGGACGCTCTCGACATCCGCCCGACCACCGGCTGCCCGATCGAGCGGGCGCTACTGGTCCTCGACGGCAAGTGGTCGACGCTGATCATCCGTGAGCTGCTGACCGGCCCCAAGCGGTTCGGCGAGCTGCGGACGGCGCTCGGGATCGGCAGCCCCAAGACGCTCACCGAGCGCCTGCGCATCCTCGAGCATCAAGGCGTGCTGACCCGAACCGTGCACGCCGAGGTCCCGCCCCGTGTCGTCTACGCGCTGACCGAGCGCGGTCAGAGCTTCCGCTCCGTGCTCGAAGCGATGGCGGCGTGGGGAGACGCCGACCTGAACGTGCTCGCCGACGTCGCAGTGCCCTGATAGCAGGCTGCGACGGAACGCACGGCTCCTGTTCGCGATCGCAACCTCCTCGGGCCCCTATGACGAGTGAGCACCTGACGCGGCGGGCAGCGTGATTTAGCTCGTACGCCCTGACGCGTCGATCTCCTGGATGCCGCAATCGCGGGGGACCGATCTGTCGCGAGCGCACTCGGGCACGAGGTGGTCGCCGGCTGGGCCACATTCACCGCGGCACTGGCGTGGACCCGGGGCGCACTCGCCGCCGCGTCGAGCGAACGCCCCGGGGCCGCGTCTGTTCGTCGCCGGCGGGCCGCCCGAGCTCGTCGGCTGAGGCGGTATTTGAGGGCCCACCGCGAGACGGCGTCGTCGAGTTCGGCTACGAGATCGCCGAGTCGCGCCGCGAGCGCGGTCTCGCCACCGCCGCCGTCCGAGCGATGATCGCCGAGGCCTTCGCCGACGATCGCGTGAGCGCGGTGATCGCCCACACGCTCCCCGAGCGCAACGCCTCCAACCGCGTGCTCGAGAAGGCCGGCCTCCAATTCGACCCGCAAGTACGACTCGGCGACGCAACCTTCTGGCGCTTCAAGCTCACCCGCCTGGCGGCGGCAGACTGAGTTGATCGGCGCGGCTTGGGTTGCGCCGCGGGCTTTTGAGCAGTGCGCTTCGCGTCGGCGCAGGCACCGCCGAATGCTCGCCCTCTGGACCCCGCGCCAGTTCCACAAGCGGATCGGCAAGCGGCACGTCCTCGGGCAAGCGCTCGGCTATGCCGAGCGCACCGGGCGGTCGTGACTATCCGGCCGGGAATGGCGACTCTGGCGAAGCGGTCGGGGCGATTCGGCGTGCGAGCGGTTCCGGCGACGCCGTAGGCGACGGCGCGGAACACCGCCGAAACCGGCCCGGATCGCCGCGATCCGGTACGTAGCGCGCGGCGACCGGCGGCTTGGGAGGGAGCGGGCCTGGCGGCGTCCGGCCTCGGCGCCGGCCGCTGGGTGTAGATGACATCGGGCATAGCAACTGCCTCCACCGGTTCAGCGGCTCGCCGCGGCGGCGTCGGCGAGGACCGTCTGGGTCATGGCGGCACGGAAGTGCGACGGTTCCTCAAACGACGGCTTGTGTCCGGAGCGGCTGAAGACGAAGCGCTGTTTGTGCGGCGCCGCGAGGCCCGCGAACCACTGATCCGCGAGCACCGCCCGGCCGCGTGCCTCGTGCGCGCCCTGGACGAGGTACACCGGGATCTTCAGCGTGCTGGCCTCGCGCCGGAAGTCGACGTTGCTGAGCTGCGGATAGAGGACCGCGAAGGTGTCGAGGAACCCCGGCATCGTCCGCAGCTTCTCCATCAGGCTGTACTCCTTGACGAAGATGTTGCCGGGCATCTCGCCCTTCTCCTCGAGGCGGTCGAGGCCGGGGTACGGGTTCCAGTCGTGCTCATGCGACAGCGCCGGCTCGTACTTCCAGAGGTCCTTGTAGGGCGGCGGCCCATTGCGGCGCAGCGTGTCGACCAGCCCGCTGTCGCCGGTGCGCTTGGCCCAGGCGATGGTGTCGGCGTAGAACATCCGGTCGGTCACGGCCGGGTCGACCATCTGGCCGGTGCCGACGTAGGCGCGGTAGATCTCGGGATGCTGTTGGGCGGCGAGCACGCCGATGATCGTGCCCCACGAATTGCCGACGAGGTAGATCTTCTGCTCGGCGAAGCGCCGGCGCAGGTAGTTCGTGACGGCGATTGTGTCGCTGACCGACTGCGCCACCGTCAGCGTCGACGTCGGCTCGAGCTGATTGGCCGACTTGCCGGCGCCGCGCTGGTCCCACGTCGCCACCACGAAGTCGCGCTCCAAGCCCGTCCCGAGGTTGCGCATCGTCCCGATCTCGCTCCCGCCCGGTCCGCCGGCGAGGAACAGCAGCACCGGCGCCTTCACGCTGTGGCCGCGGATCATGATCGCCTGGTCATGACCGCCGATGTTGACCCGCGTGAGCTCGGCGATGCTGCCGGGAAGCACCTTGCCGTCGGCGCCCAGGATCGGGTCGGTCGTTGCGGGCCTGGCGATCATCACCGCCAGCGCGATCAGCGCCACCGTCACCAGCCCGAGGACGCCGCGCCGCAGGAACAGGCCGATTCGACGGCTGTGCGGTGGCAATCCCGCGTCCCCGGCCGCGCGCCGGCGGGCCGCTGCCGCGCCATAGGAGACGCCCACCAGCATCGGCACCAGCGTGAGGACACCCTGAAGGCCACGGCCGGTGAGGAACGCCGCGATGCCGTAGATCGAGCCGAGATGGATGCCGTCGACCGTTGGGCCGCTCGCGCCGATCCGCACCAGCTCGAACACCGCGATGAACGTCAACGGGGCCACGAGCATCGCCCAGCGCGACCGCATCGCGAGACCTGAGGTCAAGCCGACCAGCACCCCGATCGCCATCGAGAACAGCGCATCGGCGGTCGTGACCGGCCCGCGCGGCATCACGATCCCGACCAGTGCTGCCGCGATCGCTGCCACCCCGATCGCCGTGGCGAGCCGCGCCTCGCGCCTCCCTGTCGCCGTGGCCAGCCACTTCCGCATCACCTCCCGAACACTCGACGGTGACACCGGCGAGCCGGCATCCGGAACGTGCGCGGGCGGGGATGACATGACCACCACTCCTCAACTCAGACGTGGCTCGTCGACGGTCCCACCAGCCCTACCTGCGGTCACCGGTAGACGAAGGCAGGACGCCGGTGGAAAAACCGAACGGCGCCCGGGCCCCACTGAGGTGCCGCGGTGACACGCTCCCGATACCGTTGAACGGCGCCGTCACGCCCGGAATGCCCGCCCCCGAAGCGGGCGACGGCTCGGCCCAGCAGGGACGCCTCGAATCGCCGCTCGACCACCCCAGACTCTCGGACTCTTGCGGAGCTGAATGCCATGGAGCGCGGTGCCGGAGCCGAACCGTTACCGGGGCGTGTTGAGCTTGGGGTGCCATCCGGACCGGCGCAGGAGCGGTGTGTCCCGGAAGGCCGCCCGCTGAAGTGCCTAGCGATCCGCTTCGCTGGACCGATTGGCAGCGCGAGCTGCGGCGCCTTGCGACGGGGCGGTTTGCGCACGTGCGCGACCAACCGCTGCTGGTGGCCAACCACCCACGGCTGGACCACGCTCGTTGAGCTCGCCCAGCCCGACCAGCGAGCGCGAGCATGAACCTGCTCCTGCCTTGTGATCCGCGGACACGCGCGACGCTCGCCGCGCGGCCGACCGGCGCGTCCCGCAGAGGATCCCGTACCGGGACGGTGTCACGGGTGGTGCGGCGGGCGGTTCCATCGGACTGCCGGTTGGGGTTCCATCGGACCAAGGGAGCGGCGAGCGGCGGGTCGAGCCGCCCGACGCAGACCGTCGGTTTCGTCGTGGAGCAGCGGTCTCGATCTGCGCTCCTGCTGGTCGACGAGCAGGAGGAGTCCGAGCCGCCCCGCCGGCTCGCGCCCGGCTTATTCCGGAGGCCGAAGCCCGCCGGCCCGGCGCGTCGGTGGTGCTTCGGGGGAGGATCGTGACCGAAGCGCCCGAGTAGTGACCGTCGAGGTGACCGCGGCTCCCAGAGGCGTGGGCATCGGCTCGATCCGCGCCGTGCTGACCCTGTTTGAGCCGTTGTTGGGATCACCTCGGGAGGCCTTCGTCGCGATAGGTTTCGGCGGCGACCTTGGATTCCCTGTGGCGAGAAGCTTCGCGCCCTCGGGATCACCCGGCGAGAGGAGACGAACCGATGCTCGGAGACAAGCGAGTGGCCACCACTATTCCCGTCAGAGATCCGGCCCAGGCGCGCAGCTTCTACGAGGGCAGGCTGGGGCTGAAGTTTTCGCGCGAGCTCGCCGATGGGAGCATCGAATACGAGTGTGGCGGGGGAACCGGCGTGTACACGTACCCCACCGAGGAGAATGCCGGAAAGTCCCCTGCCACCCTGGCGAGCTTCGAGGTCGAGGACGCCGAGGCGACGGTAAGCGAGATGCGCGACAAGGGCATCACCTTCGAGGAGTACGACATGCCTGGGTTGAAGACCGAGGGCGGTATCGCCGAGGTCGCCGGCTCCAAGGGGGGATGGTTCAAGGACCCGGACGGCAACATCCTGGCCGTGTTCGAGCCGCCGCCCGCCTGAGTCGCAATCGAACCGAGAAGCAGAGGGATCGAGGCTGGCGCAGCCACTTGCGTGGCCTCGCCCGCGCCCGGTACTCGGCTCTCGGGGACGGACCGCCGATCGCTCTCGGCGCACCGAGCCCGCTTTGGCGGGCCTGCGCGCGGAACGATCGCTACCCCATTCGGAGAGCGAGCGCTGCCGAATCGCGCGGGGCGGACGCAGACGACCCCCAACGCGGGCACAGCAGCGCGAGTCGGCCGGCGGGTCTACTGCTCCTCGTCCAACTCAGCAGCGAGTCGGCCGCCCGGCTCGAAGCGCTGACACTGCTGCGTTCGTCGACAAGCAGGCGCCTCAACTCGTGCGCCTGTTGGTGGTCCAACTCAGCGGCGAGCCGAGCGAGAGAAGCGCCTCGTGCCCATCTTCCGGCTGTAGGACGGCTCGTGTGCTCGACCGCGGCCGGCCGCGGCGGCATAGACGCAATCGACGCCGAGGGCGACGTCCTCGCCGTCAACGAGATCGTGTCGCCGGGCTCGAGCCCGCGGTGGCGTTCCGCCCGCGCCCGCCGGTACGGTCGGCGCATGCGAGGACGGGCGGGGATCGCGAGCGTCGTCGTCGCGCTCGCGGCGGCCGGATGCGGCGGCGGCGGGCCGCCCGCGCCGGTGCACCCTCGCGCCCCGCGCGGGACGCGCGCCGCGCGCCCGTTCGCGCTCGACCGCGGCCGCGGGCACGCGTCGCGCGACGTCGCCGTGCCGATCCTCATGTACCACGTCATCGGCGATCCGCCGGCGGGCGCGGCGTATCGCGGGCTCTGGGTCTCGTGGCGGCGCTTCGTCGGTCAGATGCTCGCGCTGAGGGGCGCTGGCTTCCACGCGGTGACGCTCGGCGCGGTCCTGCGAGCCTGGCGCGGCGGGCCGCTGCTGCCGCGGCGTCCGGTGGTCCTCTCCTTCGACGACGGCTACGCCTGTCAGGAGCGCCGGGCGGGCGCGACGCTGCGGGCGCTGCGCTGGCCCGGCGTGCTCAACCTCGAGGTCCACAACGTCGGCCTCGCGGGCGGGCTGACGCGCCGGCAGGTCCGCGCGCTCCTGCGTCACGGCTGGGAGCTCGCCGCCCACACGCTCACCCACCCGGACCTCACCACCGTCGGCGCGGCACAGCTGCGCCACGAGGTCGCGGGCTCGCGGCGCTGGCTGCGGCGCACGTTCGGCGTGCCGGTCGACGTCTTCGCCTACCCCGCCGGGCGCTACGACGCTCGCGCCGAGGCGGCCGCGCGCGCGGCCGGCTTCCGCGGCGCCACGACGACCGATGCGGGGGTCGCCCGCCGGGGCGGCGATCCCTACGCGCTGCCCCGCCTGCGCGTCACGCCGGAGCTGACGGCGCCCGCGCTGCTCGCCCTCGTGCGCGCTACCAGCGCACGCCCTTCATGAGGTTCGCTAACAACGCCCTTCAGCGGCCGGCGGCGACGCGGCGCGCGCCGCGGCGCTGCTGGGCGTGGTCGGTGATGGCGTGCTCGAGGCGGGTGGCGCTGACCGCGCGGTGTAGATGGTGGTGGTGCGGATGTCGGCGTGCCCGGCGAGCTCGCGGGCTGGCCCCGGGGCGGGGCACCCGTTCAGCAGCTCAACAGCTGCCGGAGCGCGACGGCGTTGCGCACCGCGTTGCCGTGCCCGTCGTTGTTGAAGTAAACGAACACTTCCTTGCCGGCAGCGTCCCATTCGCGCAGCCGGTCGGCCCACCAGGCCAGGTCCGCGTTCGAGTAGGAACCCGCGTAGAGGTGGTGTGGGTCGGGACCGTGCAGGCGCACGTACACGAACGGCGCCGGGGCGCGCAGTACACACGGGAGGCGGGCACCATTCATGACGCAGTAGGCGACCTTGTGGTGCTCCAGCAGCGCGAAGACGTGTTCATCGTTCCAGCTCGGATGGCGGAGCTCGACCGATGTGCGGATCCAGTGCGGCAGCAGCTCGAGGAAGTACCCGAGCCGCGCGTCGTCGCGGGCGTGGTCGGGCGCGAGCTGGCCCAGAAGCGCGGCGCGCTTGTCGCCCAGTTCGTGCCAGCACGCGGCGATCCGCTTGACCCAAGCCTACGGCGCGTAGAGCTTCTTGGCGTGGGTGAGACCTCGCGGCGCCTTGACCGAGAACCGAAACCCATCCGGCAGCCGGCGGCGCCAGCCTCGAAACGTTGCCAGCCCGGGCCAGCGGTAGAAGCTGCTGTTGAGCTCGACCGTCTGAAACGACCGCGTGTAGTAGCGGAGCCGGTCGCCCGACGCTGCGCCCGGCGGGTACAGGATGTCGCTCCAGTGGTCATAGCTCCAGCCAGAAGTGCCGATGTGGATGGTCACTCGGATCGTCAACGGCGGGCGTCAGGCAGCGTATCCGGGCCCTCGTCCCAGGCCGGCGAAAAACCGGTGACTGGGTCGTACGCCGCGGCTTCGTTGAAGCGCGTACCGGGCGGCCGGGCAGCGCGGACCGCGGGGGCGGAACTGGTCCTCGAGGATGCGGCCGGCGCGATCCAGCCAGCTCGACAGCCCGGGATGTCCGCCGCTAGCGTCGCGAACGCCTCCCGGGTTGCCTGGCTCGTTGGGAAGCGCCTCGACGCGCCACAGCTTGGTGCGCGCGGCCTCAAGGCCCGCCTGAAGCAGCCGGATGGCACGCTTGGCGAGCGGGATAAGGGACCTCCGCAGGGGTGGGTTCGCCGGTCCTGGCGAGCCTTTCAAGCACTACGCGTTCGATCTCTGGATTGCCCGGAACTTCCCGGGCTCCCCATTGCAAGACGCCAAGCGCCGGGCACGCGCACATCGTGTTCACCTTCCTCGGGTTTGCCCAGAAGACCCGAACGCGATCCGGAGGCGTGCTCTGCCGGGTCGCCAAGCGCAGGGACACATCGTCGAGCACCACGAGCCGGTCGTCGGCCGGGCGCAGGGGCGCCGGGGCTCGAAGACCAGCGCGAGGACCTTGACCCAGTCCGCACCAGCTGGCGCGACGCGGGGCAGATCGTCTCCGGGTCGGCCCCGCAGCCGCCCGGCGCGCTCGCGCGCCACCAGCCGCCTGGCGGTAGTTTCGCGTCGTCGCGGCCTCGGCGCACGCCGACGCGCCGCTCCTGACCGAGGATGGTTTTGAGAGGCCTGACCTCGTGTCGGAACGGCACATCGAGCTGCTGGTTGCGGCCGGTGCGTCGATCGGCACTGGTTCCAGCGGATCAACGAACAGGTGGTCGCGGAGGCGGCGAGCCGGCGATCTCAGCGGAGATCCATCCGCACGATGACGACGGCGTCGCTGGCCAGTGGCGCGTGCTCGCGGCGATGGAGCTGCTCGACGATCGCTGCGTCTACGCGCCCGGCGACCGGCGGCGTAGGCGCTTTGGCTCGCCCGCTCGTCGACACCTGATGCGAGATGATCGCGCTCGTGAGCGAGACGCTTGCCTCGTCGGCGGTTGCCCCGGCCCGGAGGCCTGTGCAGATCGGCCTGTACCTGACCAACCAGCACCCCGTGGGCAGCGACATGGTCGAAGCGCTGCGGGGCCAGATCCGTTTGCTTCATCATGCTCGCGAGCGCGGCTGGGATTCCGTGTGGGGCGCGCAGCACTTCTTGGCGACGATCGCCATGACCCAGCCCGTCCCGTTCCTGGCTCGGCTGGCGGCCGAGGCCGGCGAGATGCGCGTGGGCCTCGGGGTCCTTCTGCTCGCCCTGGCCAATCCGTTGGAGGTGGCCGAGACGTTTGCGTCCATGGACGTGGTCTGCGGCGGACGCTTCACGCTCGGCGTCGGGCTGGGCTACCGCGAGGTGGAATCCGACGCGTTCGGCATCGCTTCGCGCGAGCGGGTACGCCGGCTCGAGGAGAACCTCCGGCTCGTGGAGGCGCTGTGGGCGGGGAGGGCGGTGAGCGCCGATCTCCCATGGTGCCGGCTGCACGCGCGACGCTGACCATCCTTCCCGTCCAGCGGCCGCGACCGCCGGTGTGGATGGCGGCGGACAGCGACCGCGGCGTCGAGCGAGCCGCGCGCATGGCCGACACGTGGATCATCAACCCCCACGCCACTACCGCGACGATCGCGCGGCAGCTGGAGCTGTTTCATCGGGTCCGGCGGGCACTGGGCCGCCCGCCGCTCGGCGAGCTCCCGGCCATCAAGGAGGTCGTGTGCGGCCCCACCCGTGCACGAGCGCTGGAGATCGCAAAGCCCTACCTCACGGCCAAGTACGAGGCCTACCGAGCGTGGGGGCAGGACGCGGCGCTCCCGGACGACGAGACGTTCGACCTGCCATTCGAACGGCTGCTCCAGGAGCGCTTCGTCATCGGCACGCCCGACGATTGTCTGCGCGAGCTGCTGGCCTGGCGCGACGATCTCGGCGTCGATCACTTCATCTTCCGGCCGTTCTGGAGCGGGATGCCCGTGGAAACCGCGCTCGAGTCGATAGATCTGCTCTCCCGCGAGGTCGTCCCGGCCCTGCGGCAACGATGATGGCCCCCGCGATCGTCCCCACGCGGCTGCTCAACCAGCGCTGGGCCCAGTTGCGGTAGGCCCCCGGTGCGCGGAAAGCGCGCTAGCGGCGCCCTCCGGCCGCGGCTCCAGCCGCGGCCCCTAAACCGCAACGGAATCCGAGCCTGCTGGAGCCTGAGCTGAGGCGAGGCTCGCCTCGAGCGGCACGGGCAGCTCGCGCACGGCGCCGGCGAGCGGCCGCAACCACAGCTCGGAGATCGTCGGGGTCCGACGCTCGATCCCGATCACCTGGTAGGGCTCGTCGAAAGCTGATCGGGGCCGCGAGCCCGGCCGATTGGCTGGTCCAGGCCTCAGCCATCGCGCGGCGGCTTCGGCGAGCGCGACGGCGTTGTTGTGCTCGCGGTCGCGGGCGGCGAAGACGATCGTGAGCGGTCCCTGGCGCGCGCGACGGCGCAGCTCCTCGAGCCGCTGTTCGTGCGCTGAGAGCTCGTCGCGATAGCGGGCGCGGAACTCGTCGAAGCGCTCGGGATCGTGG